>JBEKHS010000029.1:0-100634 GCA_050012155.1 Candidatus Sulfotelmatobacter sp.
ATTCATTCGACTCCTTCGAAGCAGATTGGTCAGCACCATCAGCTTCTCCGGTGTTGCTTGAATGGACTATTCACTTCTCGGGAACAACGTGTTGAAAGATCACAGCCAGCCCCCTTGTACGAGATCCGGATCGCTCAGCAGAGGCTGGCAAGTCTATTTAAGTTATTGCCCACACTGAAGCGCCTGGAACAGGTTCAGGCGTGACGCGTAACCTATACAGCTCGTTCCTGCCATTTGCCGAGCCGTGTTCGCTTTCAGTTCGTTAAGTCTTGAACGCACTTCATCGGGATCCAGCAACTTCTAGCGCTTCAGTCCAGCGACAATACCACCCAATACACGCCGGTAGGGTAGGTCTGGGTGCGCGCGTAGCAGGCGCCTATCGAGAAGCTGCGCAGGTTGTGGCTGGCGAGCATCTGGCTGGCAGATGCGGGAAGTGTTTCGGGATGCAGGCTGGTATAAGTCAGCACGGTATAGCGCTGCGCAAGTTGACGAACGGGGGAGGTGCCGAGCTTATCCGCTTGCGCCATGGAGCAGGCCACGTCGTCCGCTGTAGGCAGATCCTGGCGCGCGAGATCGGGCTGCCTGGCTTGGCGACGAGCTTGCGCGACCGTCGCGGCCACCTGCGCCTTCACTTCTGCGGCGGAGTAATTGGGGAGGGCATGGCCGAAGTCCTGCACGATGTACAGCCGGTCTCCGCTGCGAACGACGCCCAGTCCGACCACGTTATAAGCCGGGTTGAGCAGGTTGGCGCGATGCGGAGGGGAAAGCATGAGGTGTTGATGTCCCTTCTCGGCGTCGAAATCGAGCGCGACGTTCTCGCCTTCCTGGTCGAGTTGCGTATGGGTCGCGGCCGCGAGGCGTTGCGGCAGGGAGGGCTCGCCGTCAAACTGGTGCGAAAGTTGCCGCGCGGCAAACATTGCCTCCGCGTGCGCGCGGGCGGCCTGGCAAAGTCCGGCATCGAGCGTCAGACGCGGCGCGCCGGCTTGTGTTCTCGCCTGGTTTGCGAGATCGAGAAGCACTTGCTCGGCGTCGGTGTCGTAATCGCTGAAAGGGATGTCGGCCGCGGTGGCGGCGGCTGGCTTGAGGGTCGCTCGCTGGGCGGGCACGGCTGCGCCGTCATTGCCCTCGGAAGCGGCCATCACGGGAGGAGGCCATGACCGAACCGAGGCTGCGCCCAACACCAACAGAAACGCAATTACGACTTTAGGGGCCCTTAACATCGCTTGTGCCCTACTCGACTCGACCCTGGGAAGGATCTTCTTCTCGCTCAAATCAGTTCCGGCTCAAATCTGTTTCAAATGTGCTTCCGGCTCAAACTTGCTGCTGGTGCTACGCTAGAAGCTGGAATCCAGCCAGAGAAGTTACTTTCGCTATGGAACCTGGTGTCATAGGGGTCATCGGCCTGTTGTTTGGAAGCTTGATTGCTTGGCTGGCGCTGCGTTCGCGAACGGCCGCGCTAAGCGCCCGCTTATCGTTGATGGAAAAGCAATTAGTCGCCCAAAACGTCGATCTGGCGCGGCTTCAGCAGGCCCACACTGACGTAGTAGCGGGCAAAGCCAGATTGGAATTCGCTCTGGAAGCGGAACGGAAGGCCAGCGACGAAAAGGATGAGTTTGTCACTCGCACCAGCGAAGAATTGCGTAACGCCTTCAAAGCCATAGCTTCCGACGCGCTGAATAGCAACAGCTCGTCTTTTCTCGTGCTGGCCAAGGAGCGGCTGGAGCGCTTTCAAACCGAGGCCCGGGGCGACCTGGAGAGCCGGCAGAAGGCTGTGGCTGACATGGTCGCTCCGGTGCGCGATTCGCTGAACAAAGTGGATGCGCAGATTCAGCAACTCGAGGTCGAGCGAGGCAAGGCCTACTCGGCACTTCATACCCAGGTGCAATCTTTGATCACCACGCAGAAGGAATTGCAATCGGAGACTGGCAATCTGGTGCGGGCGCTTCGCACTCCCAACGTGCGCGGACGCTGGGGAGAAATTCAGTTGCGCCGCGTGGTCGAGATTGCCGGCATGCTTTCCTACTGCGATTTTGCCGAGCAGGAAACGGTGAATACTGAGACCGGCAGGTTGCGTCCTGACCTTGTGGTGAAGCTGCCCGGCGGCAAGCACGTTGTGGTAGATGCGAAGACGCCACTACAGGCCTTTCTTGATGCGTTCGAGACCAACGACGAAGAAGCTCGACGGGTGTGTCTGGCCAATCACGCGCGGCAAGTTCGCGACCACATGAAAACTCTCAGCGGCAAAAATTACTGGGAGCAGTTTGAAGCCACGCCGGAGTTCGTTGTCATGTTTCTGCCCGGCGAAACATTTTTCAGTGCCGCGCTCGAGCAAGACCCCGGGTTAATCGAGCAAGGAGTTTTGCAGCGCGTGATTCCGGCGTCGCCGACCACGCTGATCGCTTTGCTCAAAGCGGTGGCGTATGGATGGAATCAGGAAAAACTGGCGCGCAACGCACAGCAGATTAGCGCTCTCGGCAAAGAGCTGCACGACCGCTTGCGCCTGCTGGCGACGCACATCACGGCGGTCGGCACCGGGCTCGACCGCGCCGTCGAGTCCTATAACAAAGCGGTGGGATCGCTCGAGAGCCGGGTGCTGGTTTCGGCGCGCAAGTTTTCCGAGCTGGGCGCCTCCGTCGCCGAGGACATTCCGGAACTCGCACCCATTGAAACTACGGCGCGGGCGCTTTCGTTTGATTGGGACGAAGACGCCCCGGAAGCTGAAAATGAACGCAAGGCAGGTTAAGAGAGCCTAACCCAGCAGCTGAAGCGGCTGTTAGTTTCTGGGCGGCGGTTTTTCGGCGAGGCTGAAGCCGTGCCCTTTCAAGCGGATTCGCGACCTTCGCATATTTGGAAATTCTTATCGGGAAGGCCCAAATCCACGTCTAAAGATTGCTCCCACCCCCGCCGATAGCCTATTTGACGAGGCTGCGTCGCCGCGCGGAAACGGCAGGATCTCGTCCATCCCCTTCCCAGGAAAGCATAGTCAGGAGTCATTCGCCGGTGAAGCGTGCTACGGCATCTCGCGTCTCCAAGATTGGGATCACGATCCCTGTGGCTCCGGGCTCCGCGACGATTTCACGGATTAACGACAGCAATGGCGCGATTGTTGGCGCTTCAAAAATTGCGCGCGACATTACCGAGCGCAAACAAGCCGAGGAGCGGCTCGCGGGGCAGCTCTCGAGGCAGGCGGAAGAACTGGCGCGCTCGCGCGAAGCCCTGGAAGCCCAGACGCTCATGCTGCAGTCGGTGCTGGACAGTATGACGGAGGGGTTGGTCGCGGCCGATGAGCAGGGCAAATTCATCATCTGGGATCCGGCCGCCACGAGGATCGTCGGCATTGCCGCGGCGGATGTTTCCCCCGACGAATGGAATGCACACTACGGCGTTTACCTGCCCGACACCATCACCCCCCTCCCGGACGAGCAGAATCCGCTGGTGCGGGCTATTCGCAGAGAGGCTAGCAGCGCCGAAATATATCTGCGCAACCCGGAACTCGAGAGCGGAGTCTGGATTGAAATCAGCGGCGGCCCCTTGAGAGACCGGAACGGGGCGCTGCGTGGCGGCGTGGCGGCTTTCCGCGACATCACGCAAAGGAAAATCAACGAGCGGGAAATCCGCAAACTCAATGAGGAACTGGAACAGAGAGTGGAACAGCGCACCGCCCAATTAGAGGCTGTCAACCACGAGCTGGAAGCTTTTACTTACTCCGTGTCTCACGATCTGCGAGCACCGCTGCGGCACATTGGAGGTTTTTCCAAGATTCTGATGGAAGATTTTGGGCCCAGCATGCCTGCCGAAGCGCAGGCTCATTTGCAACGCATCGAAGACGGCGCGCGCCGCATGGGCCTGCTGGTGGATAAGTTGCTGAATCTGGCCCGGGTTGGCCGCCACCCTCTCAAGCTCCAGCCCACGCCGCTGAAGCCGATGGTCGAGGAGGTTATCTGCCTGCTGCAGCCGGAAAGCAACGGCCGCGCCGTCACCTGGAAGATCGCCGACCTCTCCCCGGCGGTGTGCGATCGCGTCCTGATCACGCAGGTCTTTCAGAACCTCGTCGCCAATGCGCTCAAATTCACCCGAACCCGGGAGCGGGCGGTCATCGAGATCAGCCAACGGCAAGAAAACGGAGAGACGGTCATCGCGGTTGGCGACAACGGGGTCGGCTTCAACATGAAATACAAAGACAAGCTGTTTGGAGTTTTTCAGCGCCTGCACCGGGCCGAGGATTTTGAAGGCACGGGCATAGGCCTGGCGACTGTGCAACGCATCGTTCGCAAGCACGGGGGCCGGATCTGGGCGGAAGCGGAAGTGGATAAGGGCGCGACTTTTTATTTCACTCTGGCCGCGGCCGCGCCAATCCTGACTCAGGCAAATCTGGCGCAAGAGAACGAAGCTATGAACACGCTGGTGGCCGCGGGAGCGCACGTATGAACCTAAATGAAGTCGACATTCTTTTGGCCGATGATAGTCAAGACGACATAGACCTGACTCTGCACGCCTTGCGCGCGGAGAATCTCGCCAACCACGTCTTTGTCGTGTGCGATGGGGAGGAAGCGTTGGAGTTCCTGTTCTGTACCGGTGTCTATGCCGGGCGGTCCCTTGATCGTCCGCCGAAGCTGCTTCTGCTGGATCTGAAAATGCCCAAGGTCGATGGGATGCAGGTACTCAGGCAGGTCAAGGGCGATCCGCGAACCAAAACCATGCCGGTTGTGCTGATGACTTCTTCGAGGGAAGAACGGGACATGCTTAGCGGCTACGAACTGGGCGTCAACAGTTATGTCCAGAAGCCGGTTGACTTCGGCGAGTTCCGGAAAGCGGTGAGGTCATTAGGGCTGTACTGGCTGGTCACAAACCGGCCTCCAACGATCAACAGCAATCCGCAAGCGGCAAAGCAGGGCCAATGAACAGTACCGGGACCCAGCTCGAAAAAATAAACGCCGAGCCCAAAACTCGACTGCGCGCCTTGCTGGTGGAAGACAACCCGCTCGACGCCACGCTGGTGCTGCGTGCGCTGTACAAAGAGGGCTTCGATGTCGCCGCCGACGTGGTGCAGGACGAAGCCGCATTCAGGAGTTCACTCTGCAAGAATCCGCCGGAGGTGGTGCTGGCCGATTACAACCTGCCGAACTGGAAGGGGATGGAAGCGCTGGCCGTGCTTCGGCAGGAGGGTCTGGATATACCGATGATTCTGGTTACGGGCGCGCTGGGGGATGTGAATGCAGTCGAGTGCATCAAGCAAGGGGTCACGGATTACGTTCTCAAAGATGGTCTGACGCGCTTGCCGGACGTGGTGAGACGCGCCTTGCGGGAAAAACACGAGCGTATGTTGCGTCATCAGGTGGAAGAAGACCTGGCCAGGAAAGTGGATGAACTGGCGCGCTCCAACGCCGACCTGGAGCAATTCGCCTACGTTGCGTCGCATGATTTGCAGGAGCCGTTGCGCATGGTGACGGCTTATACCCAGTTGCTTGGCGAAAAGTATAAGGGCAGGCTCGATGAAAATGCCGACAAATTCATCGGCTATGCCAGCGAGGGGGCCACGCGCATGCAGGTCCTGATTCAGGATCTGCTGGCATTTTCGCGAGTCGGGCGAAAAGAAGGAGCTTCCACCAGCGTCGACTGCAATGTCGTGATGGCGGAGGTCCGGCAAATCCTGACTTCGACGATCCAGGAGAGTGGCGCCGTGGTCAACTCCGCGAACCTGCCGTCGGTGTGGACTGACCGCTCGCAGATGGCGCAGGTCTTTCAGAATCTGATCGGGAATGCCATCAAGTTCCGCGGGAAAGAGCCGCCGGTGGTTACGATACAGGCGGAAAAAGCCGATCAGCATTGGCTGTTCAGCGTGAGCGACAACGGAATCGGCATTGCGCCGGAGTACGCCGAGAACGTCTTTGTGGTCTTCCAGCGACTGCACGCTCGCACGGAATACGCCGGCAACGGCATCGGCCTGGCGATCTGCAAGAAAATCGTCGAGCGCTATGGCGGGAAGATTTGGGTTGAATCGCAACTTGGTTCCGGCTCAAGTTTCAAGTTCACCGTGCCCATGCATAGTCCCGATGGGAAGGAAGGTCCGGAGCGATGAAACCAGTAAGCCAACTCCTTATCGTGGATGACAACCCGGCCGATGTCGGTCTGGCCCGCGAAGCTCTGACCAGAATCGCGTATAGCGGACAGATCAACAGCGCGGGTGACGGCGTGGAGGCGATGGCTTTTCTAAACCGTAGAGAGAAGTATGCCAAGGCGCTGCGGCCCGACCTGGTGATCCTGGACTTGAATCTGCCCAAGAAAGACGGTCTGGCGGTATTGGCTGGGATGAAGGCAGACCCCCAGTTGCGCCGCATCCCGGTCGTGATCTTCAGCACTTCCCAGTTGAGCAAAGACATTGTCCGCAGTTACGACCTGGGCGCGAATTGTTACATCAGCAAGCCGGGAAATCTGACTGACTTGTTTGCCGCGATGAAATTGATCGAAGCATTTTGGTTCGGCGTCGTAAACCTGCCACCACGAGGAGAGTAAATAGGCAATATGGATCCACACACCACGCAAGTGCTGCTGATTGAAGACAACCCCGGCGATGCGGACCTGGTGCGCCTGAGACTGGTCGAAGGCAAGTCGCCGGTCAACGTGAACTGCGTCAACCGGCTGTCCGATGGGCTCGCTTCCCTGACTATCGAAACGCCCTCGGTAATCCTGTTGGATTTGAATCTGCCCGACAGCCACGGTGCGGAAACCTTTCGTCGCGTCATGGAGCACTCGCCGAATGTGCCCGTGGTTGTGCTCTCCGGTCAGGATGATGAAGCCCTGGCCATGAAGGCGGTCCATCAGGGGGTACAGGATTATCTGCTCAAAGGCGATATATCGAGCAAACATCTCGAACGCGCCATTCGCTACGCGGTGGAGAGGCAGGCGCTTCTGCGTTCCCTTGAAATCACCCAGAAGCAGCAACTTGAGTTCAAGAACCAGTTCCTCTCGCACGTGTCGCACGAATTGCGCACGCCGCTGACCTGCATTCACCAGTACGTGACTCTGATCCTGGATGGGCTGGCCGGCCCGGTCGGGCCCGACCAGTCTGACCACCTGAAGACCATTCTGAAAAGCGTGAACCAGTTGCATGCCATGATCCGCGACCTGCTCGAAGCCACGCGTGCGGAAAGCGGAAAGATGCGCATCGAGCGGCGCTGCATCGCGCTCGGCGACCTGGTGCGGCAGGCCGTCGCCATGCTAAAACCCACCGCCGACGAAAAAAGGATTGGCCTGGAAATTGGACTCGACCAAAGGCTGCCGCTGGTGTATGCCGATCCCGATCGCGTGCTCGAAGTGCTGATCAATCTAGTGGACAATGCGATCAAGTTCACGCCGCAAGATGGCGCCATCATGGTTCAGGCCTGCATGGTGGATGCCGATCATGGCTCCGTCTACATTTCCGTCAGCGATAGCGGTCGCGGCATAGGTCCGGAGGCCAAGGCATTGATCTTCGACCGCCTCTATCAGGATGCGGATTCGGTCGACAACAATCGTTCGGGATTGGGATTGGGCCTGTTTATCTGCCGGGAAATCGTCCGGCTTCATGAGGGGCGTATATGGGTTTCGAGCGAACCCGGCCAGGGCAGCACTTTCACCTTTACTCTTCCGGTTTACTCGCTGGCGAAACTGCTGACGCCTATCGTTATCAAGGAAGGACGACTGCGTTCCGACTTCGTGCTGGTGCGCGTGGAACTCACGTCGCTGACCAATCCTCCACGCGGCAATTGGAAAGAAATTTGGCGACAGGCTTTGGAGATCCTGCGACGGTGCGTCTACCTCGATAAAGACCTGGTGCTGCCGCCGATTGGAACGTCTGGAGTGTCCGAAACTTTCTTTGTCGTAGCCTCGACCGACTTGCAGCAATCCGGAGTGATGACCGCACGCATCCGTGAGCAACTGGAACGCATGCCTGACCTAAGACCCAAATGCGGATTCACCATCATCGCGGCACCGGTTGAGTTACCGCCCGCGGGAGCCGATGAATCACTGGAGCAGCAGGTTCAGAGCGTGGCCGATTCAGTAAGCCAAATGATTGTAAGCAGCATGGAGCGGAAACAGTCGCCCATGGAAAAGCGAATTAAAGCCAAAAAAATAACCAAGGAGAACTGAAATGTCAAAACCGAAGATTCTAGTTGTGGATGACGATCCCGATCTGGTGAGAGCACTGCGGCTGCGCCTGAAAGCCAACAACTACGAAGTTACCACCGCCTCCGATGGCTACGCTGCCATTGCCACGGCTCAGAGAGAGCGCCCAGCGCTGATTATTCTGGACTTGGGGCTGCCTGTGGGCGATGGCTTCGTGGTTCTCGATCGGCTGCAAAGCAGCGACTCGCTGGCTGGCGTTCCGGTCATTGTGTTGAGCGCGCGCGATCCCCAAAGCAACGAAGAGCGCGCCTTGAAGGCGGGGGCGGCAGCATTCTTTCAAAAACCGGCGGACAACGACGAACTGATGAATGTGATTCGGGTTAGCCTGGGGCCAGGGCAAGCCCCGCGCGCGCCTTGGCCTTCGTAGCCAGTCCGCGGGGGGAGAGCTTCGATCACAGAGAGGGTGCCGGGTGCGCCGAGGGAAGAACTTCTAAACCTCGGCAGCTTCCGCGCGCTCCGGTTACTTGCGGTCTGGCGGACCGCCTACGGACCCTAAGATAAGCTAAGATATTCCGTCCCAGTCAGATACAAGATTCCACACAACCCTCCAAAAAAGCGTACCCGCTTTCCAGAATCCCATCTATAATCTTGGAAGTGCTTTAGATACTGCATTTAGCGAGCACCGAATCGGCAACGAACGTGGCAGCGAAAGTGCTTATCCAGATTCCGACGCCAGTTGATGTGCGGCCTGTCAGCCCCGGGGGGTCGCCTCCGAAAGCCATGAACCGGGAAAGCCAAGTTCGCTTTGTCGCCGTCCTGTTGTTCCTTCTAACCGTGGCTGCGGTTGTTTTTGCCGGCTTCAATCTCAACGCCGAGTGGAAATTCCTGGTTCCCGACGACGGCGTGTGGTGGGTGGAAAACGGCGGCCGGCTGACCGCTGACCGGGTCGAACCTAACGGGCCTGGTGACAAGAGCGGCATCAAACCGGGCGATCAACTGGTGTCCATTAACGGACAGGAAGTCGGGAACATGTCCGGACTGGAACGCCAGCTCTACCGGACTGGCGTGTGGTCCAAAGCTACCTATTCCCTGGTTCGGCATTCGGTGCCGCTCGATTCCAGCGTGATTCTGGTTCCCGCGGAGAGGTCGCTCAACAACTGGCTACGGCTGATCGCGCTCATTTATCTTGGCATCGGCCTCTATGTGTTGCTGCGCCGCTGGACGGCTCCCGGATCCACGCACTTCTATATTTTTTGCCTGGTCTCTTTCATCGCGTATTCCTTCAAGTACACCGGCAAGCTGAACGATTTCGACTGGACAATTTATTGGGGCAACATCGCTGCGGGAGTTTTGCAACCGGCATTATTCCTCCACTTTGTTCTCACCTTCCCTGAAAAGCGCGAACTGGTGCGCAAACACCCGTGGCTACTGGCGCTGGTCTACGTGCCGGGAGGGTTATTGCTTGCGGCGCATGTCACGGCGATGCGCTGGCTGCAGGCCAGCGAGCGGCTGCGCTGGAACCTCGACCGCATGGAAATGTCCTACGGATCGATCTTCTTTTTGGCCGCCGCGGTGTTGCTCTGGTACAGCTACCGCCGCGCCAGTACGACGATTCTTCGACAGCAGTTGAAGTGGGTAACGCGCGGAACCGTTCTGGCGATCGTTCCCTACACGATCTTTTACGTCGTTCCGTACCTCATGGGTTCGTTGCCCGGCCCAACCATGAAGGTGTCCGCGTTGTCGCTGGCACTGCTACCGCTCACCTTCGGATACGCCATCTTCCGCTACCGCCTGATGGATGTGGATCTCATCTTCAAGCGCGGCGTGGTGTACACCCTGGCAGCCGCGATCGTGGTGGGGTTGTATTTCGCGCTGGTGGCGGGGGTGGCTCTGCTGGTGCACAACTGGCAGCCCAACTCAGGTCCAATGGGCTTGATTCTGGCAGTGGTGGTGACCGCGCTGTTGTTCGATCCGGTCCGCAAGTGGATTCAGGATCGCATCGACCAATTCTTTTACCGCACGCGCTATGACTACCGCCGAACGCTGCTCGAGTTCGGGCGCGAGCTGGGTTCAGAGACCAATCTGAACACCATGTTGTCTTCGTTGATCGACAGGCTCTCCCGCACCCTGGCCGTCGATCACATGGCAATTTTTCTGGCCGGCGAAGAGGCGGGACAGTTTGCGCTGGCTAAATCCTTCGGGCTCTCGGTGCCAGGGAACATCGACTTAACGTTCTTGAGTGCGCCGCGGCCGGAGCAGGGTGGACATCTCTTCTTTGAGAACACGCACCTGGTACCGCGCGAGACGCCGAGCGCACAGCAAGCTATCGCGCGGCTGGACCTGAATTACTACATTCCATGCCACGCCCAGCAGAAAACCATCGCCGTGCTTGGCCTGGGCAAGACCACGAAAGGCGACTTCCTATCAAGCGAAGACATGGAGTTGCTGGAAACCCTGGGCGGCTACCTCGGCATCGCGATCCAGAACGGACAACTCTATGCCTCGTTGCAGCAGAAAGCGGCGGAGTACGAGCGCCTGAAGGACTTCAACGAGAACATTGTGGAATCCATCAACGTGGGCGTGATGGCGCTCGACATGGAAGACCGCATCGAGAGCTGGAATGCGCAGATGGAAGTGATGTATGCAGTACCGCGCTGGCAGACGCTGACTCAGCCCTTGAAAGCTATTTTCCCGGCTGAGTTCGTGGAGGAGTTCGATCGCATCCGGCACGAAACCGGCATTCGGAACCTCTACAAATTCCGCTTGAAGACTCCTGCCGGAGAAGTTCGCACCGTGAATGTGGCGATTGCACCTCTGGTAACGCGCAAGTTTCAGGTCATCGGGCGCCTGATCATCATGGACGACATCACTGAGCGCGTCGATCTGGAAGCCCAGCTTTCGCAGGCTGACAAACTTTCATCGATCGGGTTGCTGGCAGCTGGCGTGGCTCACGAGGTCAATACTCCGCTGGCGGTCATCTCGTCGTACACGCAGATGCTCGGCAAGCAACTGCAGGGCGATCCGCAGAAATCCGGATTGCTGGAGAAGATCACGCGGCAGACCTTCCGCGCCTCGGAGATCGTCAACAACCTGCTGAATTTCTCGCGCACCAGCGGCAGCGAAATCAGCGACGTGGATGTGAACAAGGTGATCGCCGACACTCTGGCGCTGCTCGAACACCAGTTGAAGGTGGCAAAGATCGAAGTGCAGAACGCGCTCGCGCCGGCGCTGCCCGCCATTCAGGGCAATACGGGAAGATTGCAGCAGGTGTTTCTGAATCTGTTTTTGAACGCTAAAGATGCAATGCCGGGGGGCGGGACGCTGCGCGTGGCCACGCTGAATGGCGAGAGCGTCAGCGTCAGCGTGTCCGACACAGGAACGGGCATTGCCCCCGAGCACATTCAGCGCATCTACGATCCCTTCTTCACCACTAAGACTTCGCCTCGCGAAGGCCAGCCCCGTGGGACTGGCTTGGGCCTGTCGGTCACCTACGGCATCATCCAGGAACATGCGGGCAAGATTCGCGTGGAGAGCCAGCCCGGTGCGGGAACGACCTTCATCCTCGATTTTCCTTTGAGCAGGAAGGCTCTTCATGTCTGACGCCGCCGTGATCTCGCGCAGCTTGCTGAACGGAACTCCGGGACTGGCGGGAGCCGTGCTCATCATTGACGATGAGGCCGAGATTCGCGAATCTCTACAGACGCTGTTGGAAATGGAAGGCTTCGCCGTAGAGACCGCAGCCACCGGCGAACTGGGACTGCAGCGCATCGGCGAGCATCCTTTCGACCTGGTCCTGCTCGATCTCGCTTTGCCCGGCCGCGACGGACTGGAAATTCTGGCTGAGATTCGCACTCACGAAACGCGCCTGCCGGTGATCATGATCACAGCCTACGGCACGGTGGAGAACGCGGTGCGCGCCATGCAAGCCGGCGCCGCCAACTTTGTAAAAAAGCCCTGGGACAACGAAAAACTTCTGGCCGATGTGCGCGCGGCGGTGGGATGGCGCCGCGCCGAAGAAGAAAACGTACAACTCAAGCGCGCCCTCAAACAGCGTTACAACTTCGAAAATATCGTCGGCAAGAGCGAGCCGATGCTGAAGATTTTCGACCTGGTCGCGCAAGTCGCCAACAGTCGATCCACGGTGCTCTTGCAGGGTGAGAGCGGGACGGGCAAGGAAGTCATTGCCAAGGCGCTGCACCTGAACTCGCCGCGCCACGACCGGCCGTTTGTTCCGGTCAATACGGGTTCCATGCCGACCGATCTGCTGGAATCCACGCTTTTCGGGCACGTAAAAGGCGCGTTTACGAGCGCCATCGCTTCGAAAAAGGGCTTGTTCGAGATGGCCGACCGGGGCACTTTATTTCTCGACGAAATCGCCACCATGGGCCTGGATACGCAAGCCAAGATTCTCCGCGTCCTGCAAGATCGGCGCTTCATGCACCTGGGCGGGGTACAGGAGGTTCAGGTGGACGTGCGCATCATCGCCGCCACCAACGTGGATCTGCGCCAGGCTGTGCGCGAAGGGCGCTTTCGCGAAGATCTGTTTTACCGGCTCAACGTCATCACCATTGAACTGCCGCCTCTGCGCCAGCGCAAAGAAGATATTCCCCTGCTGGTCGATTTCTTCCTGAAAAAGTATGCCGAGGAGAATGACCGACCCGCGCGTCGCATTACTCCCGAAGCGCTGCGTCCTCTTATTTCCTATTCGTGGCCCGGTAACGTGCGCGAACTGGAGAACGTAGTCGAGCGCGCCGTGGTGCTTTCGTCGGGAACTGAAATCGGGATCGATCTGCTTCCCGACAATCTTCTGGGCCGCGGTTCGGCTTTCACACTGCACGATCCGCCCTCGGATGCCTCGTTGTTCGAAATCGTGGAAGATGTGGAGCGGCGCGTCATCATCGACATGCTGGAGCGGTGCAACTGGAACCAGACGGAAGCGGCGGAACATTTCAAGGTACCCCTCTCCACGCTGAATCAGAAAATCCGGCGATTGAATATCGAGATCAAGAAAAAGACACGGGGATAGAAGAGTTTTCCCCAACTCGTCGGATCGATCTGTAAGTTTCTTCCGGAAGGCTTGCTCTAATCCCAATACTGTATGGAACGCTGTATGAGACCGAGGTAAGCTGGGGCGTGCCTTCCCGCCGCCTCGACGATCGCATCCGCGAACTGTGTAGCAAGGTTGTCTCGGCAGATGAAAACGACCTGGAGCCGCTGATTGAGGATCTCAAATCGGCGCTCCGCGAGCACAATAGCCGGCTCAGAAAACTGGCTGCCGCGAAGCTCGCCAATCCGTTTTCGCCACGCAAAGGGCCAGCGCTGTAAGATTCGGCAGCGGCCTGCCTGCTCGAAGGGGGACTGAAGGCTGCCGCCTTTCTCTGTTATAGTTCGGGAGAGCAGTGGTCGCTCACCACACCTCACGATCCGCATGGAACTAACTTCGCCCACGTATTTCGCCAAGGAAAAGGTCCAAACAGTACAGGATTACGTTTTGTTTTGCGTGCAGGCGGTGGGCAATCTGTTCCGCAAGCCTTTTTACTTCGCAGACATGGTGCGGCAGGCCGACACGATCGGCGTGGGGAGTTTGCCAATCGTCGTACTCACTGGCTTCTTTACAGGGGCGGTGCTGGCGCTGCAGGCCTCGAACACGCTGGAGCGTTTTGGCTCGATCACTCTGGTAGGACAGCTGGTCTCGACTTCGATGGTGCGCGAACTGGGCCCAGTGCTGACCAGCCTGATGGTGGCGGGGCGAAACTCCTCCGGCATGGCCAGCGAGTTGGGATCGATGGTCGTGACCGAACAAATCGATGCCATGCGTGCGCTGGGCACGGACCCCATGAAGAAGCTGGTCACACCGCGGGTAGCGGCCACGGTATTCATGCTGTTCTTTCTGACCATCATTTCCGATCTCGTGGGCCTGACCGGAGGGTTATTCATCGCGAAGGTGTTGCTGCGTCTGGACGCGCGGCAGTATTGGTCGAATGCGTGGGAGACGCTGGTGTTCCAGGATGTCTTCATGGGATTGATGAAGCCGGTTCTATTCGGCTTCGTGATTGCGACGATCGGCTGCTTCTACGGCATGAACGCGCGCGGAGGAACGCAGGGCGTAGGCCGTGCCACCACGCAAGCCGTGGTCGCGGCTTCGGTAATGATCCTGGCATTCGATTTGTTCCTGACGCGATTCCTGATGGCCGTGCTCTCCTTCCATTAATGTTATGTCCGCGCCGACCTTACCCCTCGATTCCGCCGCCGTGACGACGATGGAAGCTCCCACCCCCGCCATTGTGTTCGAAGACGTCGCGCTCTCCTTTGACGATAACAACGTGCTACGCGGGGTTTCTTTCCGTCTGGCTCGCGGCGAAACCAAAGCGCTGTTTGGCGTAGCGGGCTCGGGTAAGAGCCTCATCCTGAAATTGGCAATGGGACTTGTACGGCCAGATTCTGGACGCATTTTAGTGTTGGGTCAGGATGTAACCCAGATGCAGGAACAGGATCTGTTTCGCTTGCGCGGGAAGATCGGCATGGTTTTCCAGGAGAGTGCGCTATTCGATTCTCTTACCGTGCGGGAGAACGTCGCTTACCGGCTGACAGAAGAGCATGGAATTTATGACGACGATATCGACCGCAAAGTGCGCGAGGCTTTGCGCTTCGTAGAATTGGAACACACGCTCGACCTCGATCCCGCGGAACTCTCCGGAGGCATGCGGCGACGCGTGGCCATCGCTCGGGCCGTGATTACGCAGCCGGAACTGCTGCTTTATGATTCGCCCACCGGCGGCCTCGACCCCGTAACTTCGAACACCATCATTGAATTAATCATGAAGCAGCGCGACGTGTCCAAGACCAGCGCTCTTCTGGTGACTCATCGTCTACAGGATGCCTTCACCATGGCCACGCATCAGTTCGACCAAAAAACGAACCGCATGGTGCCGCTGCCCCCTGGACAACAATGCGAGGTTCCGATGAGCTTTCTGCTGCTGCGCGACGGCAAAGTGATTTTCGACGGCGACCTGCACGAACTGGCGCACACGCAGGACGAATATATAAAGGAGTACATTTCGTAGGAATGAACATTGCTCGAAGCAGTCGTTCGCACAGAAGATCTGCGGCTCACACTCCCACCGGGAACGGCTTGGTATGGGATTCGGCGCCGAGCGCCACTCCCGAGAATCGGCCCTGCAGCAGCGACATCAATCCTGTGTACCAATAACCAACCACGAACAAGAGAAGAAACGGAATCGTAACGTAGTTCTCGTTTTCGACGGCATAGTACACCGTGAGCGCGAAATAAGTGCCGATCAGCAATTCCAGCCACGGCACCCAGCCCAGGCGCTTACGGTATTTGGTGGCGCCCACTTTATCTCTCTTCGACTCGACGTGGTATTTGGGAGTCCGCGCGAAGGCGCTCTGTTTGCCGATGAGCGCTTCAATCACGGCTTTGGTATTGGTGATGGTCAATCCAATACCGAGGGCCATGAGGAAGGGCAAATACAAGAGCGCACGCAACCAGGTCTTGGGGAAAAGTTCGCGCTGCGAAACCAGGTAGAAACTCGAAATGGAAAAGGTCGACGCCATGAAGAGCGGCAGATCGATGAAGAGCATCTGGAACCATCCCTGATAGAAGCGGATGATCATGGCGGGCAACATCAGCACCGAAAGAACGATCATGAGCGGATAACTCAGGTTGGCAGTTAAGTGATACCAGGCTTCGATCTTGGTATGCAGCGGAGCATCGCTGCGCAGCACGCGCGGCAGGATTTTCTTTCCGGTCTGGATCAATCCCTTTGCCCAGCGCGCCTGCTGCGTTTTGAAAGCGGTCATCTCGACCGGCAATTCGGCGGGGCACTCGACATCCTGCAAATAAATAAACTTCCATCCCTTGAGCTGGGCGCGATAAGAAAGATCGGTGTCTTCGGTGAGCGTGTCATGCTGCCAGCCGCCGGCTTCGTCGATCGCGGCACGCCGCCACACTCCGGCGGTGCCGTTGAAGTTAAAGAAGACGCCGCTGCGGGCGCGGCCGGAGTGTTCGAGCACAAAGTGGCCGTCGAGCAGGATGGCTTCCACCTGGGTGAGGAAAGAATAATTGCGATTGATGTGCGTCCAGCGCGTCTGCACCATGCCGATCTTCGGATCGGTGAAGTGATGGATCGTCCGTAGCAGAAAATCTTCCGGCGGAGTGAAGTCTGCGTCGAAAATAGCGACGAACTCGCCCTTTGCCGTTTTCAATCCCTCGGCCAGCGCGCCTGCTTTAAAGCCTTCGCGGTTGGCACGGTGATGGTAGCCGATGGGATTGCCCAGCGCGGCATAGCGCTCGACCAGGTTGCGAGCCACTTCGACGGTTTCGTCGGTCGAATCGTCGAGAACCTGGATGTCGAGTTTCTCCCGCGGATATTTCAGCCGGCAGATCGAATCCAGCAGCCGCTCAACTACATATTGCTCATTGAAGATCGGAAGTTGCACGGTGACGCGCGGCAAATCCTCAAAGTAGGCGGCAGGTTCGGTGGTTCGGTTTTTCTTGTGCTTGTAATAGAGATAAACCAGGACGTAGCGATGCATCCCGTAGCCGGCCAGCAGGATCAGCACAACGAAATACGGAATCAGCAGCGCGCGATCAAAAGCGTCGGTGTGGTAGAGACCCTGAAAAGTCTTATCCAACAGATGCTGGCGAAGATAGGGCCCAATGCCCTTAGGGGCGGCCCACACAGCCAGCGCGGAAGACAGGATGGAGTCAGGACAGAGCAAGGGGTCCGGTGAAAACCTTTATTCTACCGGATTGGCAGGTTTGGGTCCTTGGCTGACTTTCTCGCGATCCGGCAACGGCGCTATCGGATTGCATGAATTTTCACGCTCACTTTGAGCTTCTTCCACGCCTTGTCGGCGGTGTACACGGGAGCCCTCAGCGACAGCCCCAACGCCAGGCACGCCCGGTCTGCCAAAGACAGTCCGAGATGCTGCGTCTGAATCACAAGGTCGCCAGCGATCCTGGCATGTTCTTCGTCGAAAGACATAATCTCTCGAACCGGGCTGGTGGCATCTTCCCACGCTTGCTCGGAGGCCCAGCCACGGCTCACCAGCTTGCCTTGCACCTCGGCGAGATTAACCGTGCTGCTGACTGCCCGGGCGAGCAAATCGGGAGTCAGCTTCTCCGATCCAGGCTCGCCGCTAATCACGGCCAGTATGGCGGACGCGTCGAGCACCACCCTATTCACGCTTCGCGGCCTCGCGTCTCTCCGCGAGCAATTCATCAACCAGCGACGTACCCCGCTTTACATACTGCCGCGCACGGCGCTGCGCCCGCTGGATTCGTCGCTGCTGGGTCGTGATGCGCAATTCGTCATCTTCGATCCGCAGCACGACCTCATCCCCAACCTGGATGCCGAGGGCCTTGCGAAAGGACGACGGAATCACGACACGTCCGTTCTCGTTTACGCGTGTTCGGGTTTCTGCTAGCATGGCACACTCACACTTTAATGACACAATCATAGCATAATGTCATATTCGAGTATTCGCCTTTTTGGTTCCTAGCGCCGCGTAGCCCAGGCCAAACCATCCGGATCGTGACCAGCCTCGATGCGGCCAACCACTTCCAGCGAATGCAGATCGATGACGGCAACGTAGCCGTCTGGCGAACACGCTACAAAAGCGCGGGCCCCGTCTGGCTGCATAAGAATGCCGGCGGCGCCATGGCCGACCGCGATCCGCTTGACGACCTTTCTGGTCGCGACGTCGATCACGGTTACGTCTGAACCACGCAGAGTAGAAATGAGCGCAAGTTTGCCGTCGGGCGTAAACTTGAGCCGATTCGCTCCGCCCACATCGGCCGCGAGCGTTTGTGTTACCTGCTTCGTCGCAACGTCGATAATGGAGATGGTTCCGTCTCCGGCGTTGGCTACCCAGATTTCTTTGGCGTCAGGAGAAACATCAAACCCTTCGGAACCGTTGCCGACGCGGACGACCGTCTCGTTCCAATCGCCTCCCGGACCGCGCATCGGACCGCCCTGACTGGGAGGGCCGCCGCCTGTTTTCTCGATCACGCTCACCGTGCCGGAGCTGACGTTCGTTGTGACAATAAGGCTCATGTCCGGAGAGACGTAAATCATGTGCGTTCGGTTCTGGCCTGTGCCCAGTATCCAGTCAACGCTCTTTGTCGACGGATCGTACCGGCCGATCGCTTTGGCGCCTTCGGCGGTGAACCAAACCTTGCCAGCCACGAAAGTCAATCCATGCGGCCCGCGCAAAGGCCCGAGGTCGATCGAAGGCAACGCTTTTTGTTCAGTTAGATCGACGACGGCAAGCGTGTTGTAGGCTCCGAATCCATAATTGGAGACATACGCTGTCTTGCCGTCGGTGGAGGCGATGACCTCGTGGGGATCATTCCCGACTGGTATGCGCGCGATGACTTGCAGGCTGGAAGGATCGACGATTAACAGCATGCCATCGCGCTTGGCGAGCACGAGCAACGCGTTCGCGGGAGTGTTCTCGGCATGAACAACACCGCCGGCAAGCATCGCCGCGAGTAGAGTGAAAGATGTCAGTAGGGCTTTCATAACGGATACTTTATCGCAGCGAAACGCCGCGCGGAAGACAGAACAGCTATGGCTGGTCTTAGCTATGGCTGATCTTCAGGAGCCGGAATCGCTTTGAGCTGCACGCTCACGCGATCTCCTTCGTTCACGTGCAGTGCCTTGCCCCGGCCCACGTACGCCTTTAGAAACTCAGGATTGTAGTAGGCTTCGCCATCGACGCTTTCCCAGGCGAGGAGCGTGTAGTCGCCGGGAGGCAGGCCGCGCAGAGTGAAGCGCCCGCTCTGATCGGTGACCGCTTTTCGAAAGCGGTCGGGACGATCACGGAAGCGCGCCTCGGGCACCGCAACCACCACAGCATCGGCGACTAGATCGTCTTTTTGATTCGCGGCCAAACCCTCGACTGTGGCTCCGTTCGCACTTGCGATGAGATCAATCGCAGCAATGCCGCCGCTCACGCCGAATCCAGAATCTGACACATCGCGTCCGCCTGCCGCCGCGGACTTCAGAAAACAATCCGGCATCGCACTCGCCTCGGAAATCTGTACGAAATAACGTCCGGCAGGAACATCCTTCCATTCGAAGCTGCCATCGGGGTTCACATGCGCGAGAGTAGAGAAAGCTTCGCCCGCGTCGTCGGCGTCGGTAGGACGCAACTGGAGAAAAACCTGGCTGGGATCGTGTCTGGCGGTGCCGCTGGCCTCCATTCGCACGCGGCCGCGAATCGTACCTCCGGGCAGCGGCGTAAGTTGCAAACCGTCCACATTTTCTGAAGCGACCTGCAGCGCCTGCCGCGCCGTCATGGGTGCGGAGGCGCTATCTACCGTCGCCACAATCGTGTAAGCGCCCGGAGAAACATCGCGAATCTCGAAGCTGCCGTCCTTGTGCATCTCCGCCCCGTTCAGCACCAGGCCAAAGTCTTTCGACTGCAGCATAATCGCCGCGGTCGAGCCCGGCGGAAGGTTTACGACGGAGCCTCGAATGGTCACGCTGGGGCTCGGGTTAAGCGAGAAGCTAACCGGGAAATCATCGCCTGCACGCAACTGAATTGGCGCAGCCTGCGCGCGGTCTCTGGTGCCGGGATAATAAGTGGTTTGGTAAGCGGTTGGAGCGGGCTTGTCGGTGGCAGCGCCTTCGTTGCGAGCCGCGGTGTTGCCGTTGCTTTCGATCAGACTCTTGAAGTTCGGCGGCGGCGTCACAGAGACAAAATAGTTGCCGGGGGCAAGGCCCGCGATGCGGTACTCGCCGAGATCATTCGTGCGCTCGGCCCCAACCTGCTCCCAATGACCACGTCCCGCCACGAAAGTTTGCCGCAGAACGGCAACTTGCGCCTCGGGCAAGGGATCGCCGTCTTCGTCGGTGACCCGGCCGTCGATGACCGCCGCAGCCTGCAAACGAATCACGAGATCCTTCGTCTCCTGGCCTGCGCTCAACGTAAGCACCCGTCCTTCGGTACGGTGCCGATGTTGGTCGATCTCCTGGAAGCCGGTACGTTCGACAAACAGGTGATAGCGGCCGGGTGCGACGTTCTCTATGCGGAAGCTGCCATCCACGCCGGTGAGGGCGGTGTAGTTCGAGCCCTCGGTCTGGCTCTCGGCAATTAATTCGATCAGAGCCTTCCTGACCGGCTCACTGCCGGACTCCTTAGTCACCATCCCCGCCACGATGGCCGTCGCGGGATGGCCTGCTGGCATCGCGGGGGAAAAGGAAGAATTCATGTCCGCGGCCGGATTCTGCGCGTGGAGCGAACTCAAGCACAATAGGATGGTTAACAGACAAGCGCCAGCCGCATTCATTTCAGTTTCGATCTTCTGACTTGATCTTCTCTTGATTCGATCTTCTTTTTTGATTCGATGAGATCTTCGACAGGAATCAGGAACGTATGAAACGTCCCTTTCCACGCATCGGTCGTGAGGATCGACCGGTTTACCGCTCCTCACTATTCTAGCCCAGCCGGGGCGTGAACCTCACGCCTTTTTGGCGCCAAGCTTCTTATCGACAAGCCGCCGTCCATGGTATGCTGCTGTGCATTGTCGGGTCCAAGGGCGGGTTGTACCATATCGGTCGAATTACTCGAATAGGAGGATTCCCCGTGGCAGACGAAACTCCCGCAGCAATCGCACAGCGTGTTTCGACGCGCTCCATCATTTGGGGCCTTTTCCTGATCGTCTTCGGCGTGCTGGCAGTCGGCGCGCCGTTTGTCGCCGCCGTGGCGATTAATCTGGTCATTGCCTGGCTCATCATTCTTGCAGGCGCGGTCCACATCATGCTCGCCTTTCACGCTCATGGAGCAGGCGGGGTGATCTGGAGGGCGCTGGTAGGCCTCGCCTATCTGGCCTTCGGCGTCTACCTGATCATGCGTCCGGTGGCAGGTGTGGTGGCGCTCACTGTGGTGCTGGCCTCGCTTTTCCTGATCGAAGGACTGCTGAACATCGTGCTGTTTTTCAAGACGCGCCACATGCAAGGATCGAGCTGGGTGCTGTTTGATGGAATCGTCACCCTGCTGCTTGGGCTGCTGATTTACCTGCAATGGCCGTCAAGCTCGGCCTGGGCAATCGGCACGCTGGTGGGCATAAGCATGATCATGAGCGGAGTGGCGCGGGTAATGGCGTCGATGGCGCTGCGCAAGGCTTCCGGCCAGGTGCAGGCAATAAAGGCGGCTTAGGCGACGGGTTCACGCCCATCGACTAAGCGCTCGCCTAAAGCTTGTTCAGCCCATCCAGCGCGGCAACTTTGTAGGCTTCGGCCAGCGTGGGATAGTTGAACACGGCATCGCGAAAATATTCGATGGTCGCGCCCAGCGAGATCACGGCCTGGCCGATGTGGACAATTTCCGCTGCGCGGTCGCCGATCACGTGGACTCCCAGCAGTTTGAGTGAGTCCGGATCGAAGATCAGTTTCAGCATCCCCTGATCGTCACCCAGCATTTGTCCCTTGGCCAGCTCGGCGTAGCGTGCCAGTCCAATCTCGTACGGAATCTTCTCCTGCGTTAGTTGCTCTTCCGTGCGCCCCACCATGGAGATCTCAGGAATGGTGTAAATGCCGTAAGGGATGAGGTTGGCAGGCATCTTGCCGGGAGTTCCAAACATGTGGCAACTGGCGAGGCGGCCCTGCTCCATGGAGGTGCTGGCCAGGGCGGGGAATCCAATCACGTCTCCCGCCGCATAAATGTGAGGCACCGCGGTTTGAAAATTTTCGTTGACCACGAGTTTGCCCCGCCCGTCCGCCGTTAGTCCTGCGGCCTCGAGATTGAGCAGATCGCTGTTGGCCTGGCGGCCGATGGTGTAAAGCAACCCCTGGCCGTGGACGTTTTTTCCGCTTTCAAGCTTGGCGAACACGCGATCGCGAGCCTCGTCCAGCCCGACCGAAACCACTTTTTCTCCCAGCCGGAAAACCGTTCCCAGCTGCCGCAACTGAAAGCAGAGGCTCTCAATGATCTCGCGATCCACGAAGTCGAGCAGGATGGGGCGCTGATCGAGCAGAGTAACTTTCACTCCAAGCGCGGCAAACATCGATGCATATTCAAGGCCGATGATTCCCGCGCCTACAACCACCAGATCTCGCGGCACTTCTTCCAGGCAGTGAACCTGATCAGAATCGAAAATTCGTTTGCCGTCGATGGGGATATCGTCACTGTGTGCGGGACGCGTGCCGCAGGCGATCATAATGTGATGGCCACGCACCAGTTGCGATCCGTCATCGTTCTTGACTTCGATGCTGTGGGGATCGAGAAAGCGCGCGTCGCCCTCGAACGTTGTTACATAGTTGCGGCGTAGCTGGGCCTTGATGACCTCGACCTCGCGCAGCATCACCGACTGCGCGCGAAAAGTCAGATCAGACATGGCGATGCGGTCCTTGAGCGCATAGCCGCGCCCGTAAAACGTGCGCTGCCGGAAGCCGCTCAGGTACAGCACCGCCTCGCGCAAAGTCTTGCTGGGAATCGTTCCGGTGTGAACGCAAACGCCGCCTATGGCTTTCTTCCGGTCGATGATGGCGACCTTCTTGCGCAGCTTGGCAGCGCCGATGGCCGACTTCTGTCCGGCCGGGCCACTCCCAATCACGACGAGGTCGTATTCGTTGGCGTCCATAAATTCGCGGGCTTTAGGAATTAAGAGAAACTACCACTATCCCTATCGGTAAAAGAAGCGAATTACAGGAGTGTAACAATCTATTTACAATCGAGCGACGTAAAGAAAGAAACTGAGGCGATTTCAGAGCCGATGCTTCCAGTACCCAGGTTTTCGCTTGCTGTGGGCCACGGCCACGATGCTTACGAATTCTGCGCTGTCGAGATAGATGATTGAAAATGGAAACCGGTCAAGGACGAAGCGGCGAGTTCCGTGAAGGTAATTGGGCCAACGGCGCGGAGCTTCTGCAACCTGGCTGACAGAGCTGGAAACTGCTATACGGAATTCAATCGCAGCGTTCGGATTTCTGGCGCGATACCAGAGAATGGCTTCCCTAAATTCCTTTCGGGCCTCAGGATGAAACCGGAACGGCTTAGGACTCATCGGGAAATTCTTCAGCGAGTTCCTTGAGGACATCCTCACCCGGTATCATCTCAATCTTGCCGGATTGAATCTCTTCGACGCGGCGCTTGATCTCTTCCGACCAAGCCGCCTCCACACCTTCTTCGGTCGGCTCGTCGTCGAGGCTTTTGATGAGGCGGTCGATGATCAGACCGCGCTCTTGGGTGGAGAGCGCCAGCGCTTTTTCGAGCACTTCGGAGACTTTCGGCGTCATTTGCGACATGAACACCTCGCTGCGCCTATTTTAGCGCGGATTGCAGGAATACACTCCACTGGCGCGAGGTCTGTTCCAAAACGAAACCGTCGTTCAATAAATGCACGCGACGGCCGCGAGGTCTCCCTGTAACTGAATTAAGCTTTGGTTCGTGGGCCTGTGGTGTAACGGCAGCATAGCACCTCGCCATGGTCGCAGGTGAAGGTTCGAATCCCTCCAGGTCCATTCCTTCTTGCAGAAGGATTGTCTCTCAGGGACAAGTGGAGGGTTCGCGAGACGAGGAGCGACCCTTCCTTAAAGTAACTTGATTTGTCACTGGTTTCTTCCGATAATGATCTTGTGACCATGGCGGGGTGCTGATCATTGGTTCTCGCGAACGGCCTCGGGGATTTCCGGGGCCGTTTGCATTTTGGCCTGCCTGCGTGACAGCGGTACGCTGATGGGGTGCGACTCTCCTTAAAGTAACTTGATTTACAGCCAGGTTGTTTCGATAATAACAACGTTACCTTGGCAGGGAACGAATTATTGGCTGTCGCGACGGCCTCGGAGATTTCCGGGGCCGTTTGCATTTCTTGAGAAGGGTAATGAGCCGCCCGTCGGACACCCTAGCGCACGAGGGACTGGTGGAGGCAATCTAATATCTCTTTACCGTCTCCGTAAGCCTGGACAACTTCGGCCCATGTGGCATTTCCGATAGCCGCAGCGTGCGCGAAATCATTTCGCCATAAGATGATGTTTTTGTAAGATGCTCGGATGTCCCTATGATTCGCTTGCAACATGGCATTCGCCCGCTCTTTAACTTTCCGGTCGAATCGCTCTTTATATTTGACGCCGAGGGGAGAGACATAGTCCGACTTGAGACTGTCTAGCTGGATTCTTCCATTCATCCTCTCGCAGCGACTTCGCACAAGGGTTCCTAGCACTTTATGCTTCTTCGCTGCGAAAGAAATCAAGATGTCCTTAATCGCCATTTCGAAAACGGTTACGCAGGCCACAGCGACAAAGCCGACATACTTTGCCTCAAGGAGGGGATCCAGAGCTGGCCCTCGAAGCCCTCCGAGGTGTGCAATAATTTCGTCCGCGTGCAAAAAATTGGACTGATAAGGCACTTCACTTCTCCAAGAATACCTCTTGGACCAGTGCTACGCGGTCCTGAAGTACCTTTGCGTCACTTGATCCCGGCTGAGTCCAGGCCTGAAACTTTTCCGACTTCAGAAGCTTGTCCATTTTGCGTTTCAGCCCATCCTTCGGCAATTTTCTGTAGTTCTCGATCAGCACAGACATGATCGAATCAAGGGCTGCGACGTTTATCGGTCCCCGTATGTGGAAGGGGCGTTCACCCAACTGCTCCACAATAAGTTTCGTAACCTTAGGAAAAGTATTTCGAAACTCCGTAACTTTGGTCGTACGTCCACTCCTGTTCGCGCTCATGGCCTTGTTTAGGAATTCCTTCATCGGCTTCTCGTACTTGCCCGCCGAACCGACTAGCGAGAACACACGAAGAAGAAACTCAACATCTCTCTGCCGTCGATCAATCGATTTTCTTCCCAAAATATTGCGCCAGTTCTTGTCTGTATTGAGTTCCTTGAGAATTTTCCGGAACGCCCCTCGAAAAACACAGTTTCGGATCTCTTGCGGACGCAGGGGTGTTCCACCTGTGTTTAGACGCTCGAAGATGTGGTAGGCGCTTGTGCCTTCTCCCTCGGGCTTTAATTGGCGAATGTTTACGGCCCTCAGGACCGTCTGCTTGAGCTTCCGTTGGTCGGATTCGTTGAGATCAGCGAACCGCTTATTTATGTACGGATTCTTTTCTCCGATACCCCGGAGCCGGAAGACGGAGCGCTTCCCGTGCGTGCTCTCTCGACCAAAATACCCTTCCATGAAAAAGACAATAGTGAGAATTCGCTGCTGGCCATCGATCACAAGATTCTTGTTTTCTTCATCGATATAGAAGAAAACCGGTGGGACGGGGAGTCCACACAGAAATGAGTCTATGAGAAGAGACGACTGCTTTATGGTCCAGACGAACTCCCTCTGAAACTCCGGGATCAGAATGTCCTCGTTTTTCCACATTTCTGCTATCCCAGAGAGCGTGAAGTCGGACGGATAAGTAGCGATGTCGTACGACACGGCCACGGCGTCGTCCTCGCTTGATTCGTCGTCCTCTGTGACCAGATCTTCCACTTCTTCTGGCTCTGCCACGGCGCCTCCTAGAGCTTTTTGCGGTTAAAGCGCTCCGATTGTGGGGTTAGTCTAACGCGAAACGCGCAATTTCGGCAGTGGCGACGATATTCGGTTGTAGGCGCGACGTACCCAGCACCTAGTTTGGATAGCGACCCACAGAAACGTAGGGCAGCCTGCGGCACGGGAGTCTGCCCTACCCTTTCTCCTTTACGGGACCCGAATAGGGATGCTTCGACTGCGGTTGAGCTTCGCATTCGCGAAGCTCAATCCTCGCTCAGCATGACAGAGTTTCTAGGATGTCGATTAATCCGCGCTAGTTCAGGAAGTACTGCCGATACAACGTATCCCTCTGCGCAGGCCTGAATCCCGCGTCGCGGATTATGCGGCGGAGTTCTTCTTCGGTGGTGCAGTTGGTGACGCCGGCGGCTCTTACTACATTTTCCTCTAACATTACCGAGCCGACGTCGTTGCCGCCGAAGCGGAGGCCCATTTGGCAGACTTTCAGGCCTTGCGTCACCCAGCTGGATTGCACGTTGAGGAAGTTTGAGAGATAGAGGCGCGAGATGGCGAGGACTTTCAGGTATTCGACGGCGGTGGCTTCGTCCCAGTGGCGGCCGCCCAGGGCGGTGTTTTGCGGCTGAAAGCTCCAGGGGATGAAGGCGGTGAAGCCTCCGGTTTCTTCTTGCAGGTCGTAGAGGGCTTGCAGGTGGTTGACGCGGTGTTCGTAGTTTTCGCCGACGCCGAACATCATGGTCGCAGTGGTGCGCATGCCGATCTGGTGGGCGGTGCGGTGGACGTTGATCCAGTCGTTGGTGAGGCACTTCAGGCGGGCGATTTTGTAGCGGACTTCGTCGTCGAGAATTTCGGCGCCGCCGCCGGGGATGGAATCGAGGCCGGCATCGCGCAGGCGCAGCATCGTGTCGCGGATGCTGAGGCTGCTGTACTCGGCGATGGCGATGATCTCGGACGCAGAATAGCAGTGCAAATGAATCTGCGGAAAACGCTCTTTAATGCCGCGCAGCATTTTTTCGTGCCAGTCGATTTTGAGGTCGGGATGCAGGCCGCCTTGCATCAGCACGCCGGTGCCGCCGAGTTCGACGGTCTCGCGAATCTTTTCGTAGATGGTATCGAAATCGAGGATGTAGCCTTCTTTCGCGGCGGGGCCTTTCAGCGGGCGGTAGAAGGCGCAGAAGGTGCAGTACTCGGTGCAGAAATTCGTGTAATTGATGTTGCGGTCGATGATGTAGGTGACCGTGCCCTCGGGATGCAGCTTGCGGCGAACCGCGTCGGCTTCCATGCCGATGCCGATCAGGTCGTCGGACTCGAACATCTCCAGAGCTTGCTGCTTGGTCAGGGACATGGTGACATTTAAATTCTAACGGAGGAAACGCCTAGCTCCAAATTCGATATGACTGGAAGCGACTACGGCCGCCCGGCGGCACTGGCTTCCTTCTTCTTATATCGCAGGTATTCGATGAGCGTCAGCACCGTGCCCAAGACCGCCAATCCAATCAGAATTGCCAGAGCCGGTTTGTAATATTGGGAGAAGAAACGCAGAATATGCCGGCCATAGTGGAATCCCAAGTATGCCTCGATAAAATAGCGCAGGCCGCGGCCGAGCACCAAGGCAGCCAGGAACTTTTTTCGCGAGTACTGCATGGCGCCTGCGGCTGCTAGAAATGGAAGAAATGGAAACGGCGGAGGCAGCAGGGCGGGAATCACGACCGCGGCAAATCCCCAGCGCTCGAATGCGTTGGTAACCTGTGCCGCTCTTTTCTTCGAGAGCTTGCGCTCCATGGTTTCCTGGCCGCCCTTGCGGGCCAGAGCATAAGTGATGTAGCCGCCGATGACCGCGCCGAGTGTGGCCATCAGGCCGTAGTAGAGCCAGGGTTCGCGATGCCGCGCGGCCAGCCAGATGGTGAGGACGTCCATGCTGCCGGTTACCGGGATCACGGAGTTGTCCACCAGTCCCAGGAGGATTAAACCGATTCCGCCCAAGTGCCGGAGCCGGTGCCAGAGAGGAACTGCCAGCACGGGATGGAGATGGAGCAGCATTCGTGTTTGAAGAGTTTACAGGAGCAGGCGGTGGATTACGCTAGGTGGAAACGATCGCGGCATTTGCAGGATTCAGAAAGCACAGTTCCGGCGCGGCGGGCAGCGCACCGATCTCAGCCGCGTAACGATAGAACAATTGCAGTCCTTCCTGGCAGGGCGCGTCCAGGTGGTAGTAAATATTTTGGCTCAGGTAGGAGCGCACATCGGATTGGGTAAGGCCCAGACGAGGCGCCCATTCACGGCTGATCTGGTCGAGGCTCTCGGGTTCGAGTCCGTGGTCGCGAGATTGCTGAAAAATATTGGCTAGGTCCGGCGGCGGTACGCAAGCGTCGCTTCGCGACGCGGACGGGCGAGGGCGCCCGTCCCCACACAACCTGGCCCCACACAGGGCATTTTCCTGCAGGGCTTCTTCCTGTAGCGCGTCCTGACGGACGGCCCAGAAAGCGAAGACGAAGGGCTTGCCAGTGTAGCGAATCCACTCCTCGGCGAGGTCGAGCGTGTGATAGCGCGAACGGTCGATCTGTAGTGCGGGATCTCCAATCACTAAGCCAGCGTCGTTTTGCTCTAGCATTTTCTCGACATCTGGCGACATGGGGGTGAACGTCCTGCCGCCGCCCAGCCATTTTTCGAACAGGACTTTGACCAGAGCCACTGAGGTCATCGACGAGGTATCGAGGGCCACGGTGCGGATTTTTTCTACTGGCACGCGGCTGATCAGCAGAATCGAACGCACCGGCCGCCGCGAGGCAATCGCCACCCCCGGCAACACCATCAGACCGGGAACCTGTGCGTAGGCGGCAGCCGGGATTATTCCGATGTCGGCACTTCCGGTCTCGAGCGCCCGCGCGCAAACCGACGGCAGCGTGTAGGAGATATCGAAGTCGCGCCCAGCCTCGCCGTGTTCGAAATCCCACATGAGGGGAGCAGTGTTGAGGTAGGAAATCGCAGAGATGCGCAGACGTCTCATTCCTGATTTGATTTTAGCAGACTTATTTTGACAAGCCTTTGTGATGGCTTCCCTTGACACTGCTTTCCGCGAGTGGCTACAGTCCCGCAAGTCAGGATAAAGATTGGAGTTTACGTGCCGAACGCCGTTGCCACACCCGCGACTCATATTCTGGAATGGCTCGCCATTTCGCTCACGCCCGGCCTGGGGCCGACCAGGGCGAGAAAACTCGTAGAGCATTTCGGCAGCGCCGAAGCCGTGTTTCACGCTTCGCTCACCGAACTGGAAGGCACGGGGATTCAGGCGGTCTCGGCGCAATCGATTGCCACGGGGAAATCGGCGGAATTGGCGCGCGAAGAAATTGCTCAGGCCGCCGCGGCGGGAGTGAACTTGATTTCTGAGGAAGATCCTTGTTACCCGCCAAGGTTAAAAGAAATTTACGATCCCCCGCTGGTGCTTTATGTTCGTGGGGACCCCGATGTACTCACGCAGCCGGGCATTGCCATGGTGGGAACACGCCATCCCACGCCTTACGGCTCGGGGATGGCCGAGCGCCTGGCCTGCGATCTCGCAGCGCAAGGGTTGGTGATCATTAGCGGAATGGCCCGCGGCATCGATACCGCCAGCCATCGCGGTGCAATTTCCGCAAAAGGCAAGACGATCGCGGTGTTGGGCACGGGTGTTGACGTAATTTATCCGAAGGAAAATTCGCGGCTTTCGGAGCAGATTGTTGCGCTCGGCGGCGCACTCATTTCCGAGTTTCGGCTGGGGACGTTTGCTGCGCCGCAAAATTTTCCCATTCGCAATCGAATTCTGAGCGGTATGTCTGCGGGCGTGCTGGTGGTGGAAGCGGCGGAGTACTCAGGGACGCGCATTACGGCGCGCTGTGCGCTGGAACAAAATCGCGATGTTTTCGCAGTGCCGGGCAATGTCACGAACAAAAATTCGTGGGGGCCGAACACGCTGATTAAACAAGGAGCAAAGTTGGTCGCCACATGGGAAGACGTGTGGGAAGATCTGCCACCGGAAGTTAAGCTTGCCTTGATGCCGCCGGCCTCGCCTGAATCCGGGAGCGCGTCTTCGGCATCTCTATTCCCGGACGACGGGCTTCCACCGCACGAAAAACGAATTCTGAGTTTGCTGAAGGCTGACGAGGCTACCCACATCGACGAATTGGTGGAGAAGCTTGAGCACGAATTATCTTCGTCTGAGATTTTCGCGGCGCTGTTTGAGCTGGAGCTGACCGGCAAGGTGAGGCAAATGGCGGGGAAGAATTTTGTGAAGAGCTTCTAGCTGCGTGCTACGAGCTTCGAGCTACGACAAACCGAGAGACGATTAGAGAGGTAAGGGATGAAAGATTTTAAAGATCTCAAGGTATGGAGCAAAGCTCATGCGTTGACGTTAGCCGTTTACCAACTGACACGTCAGTTTCCAAAAGAAGAACTATACGGATTGACTAGTCAGGTCCGGCGTTCGGCGGCCTCTGTCGGAGCAAACATCGCCGAAGGTTGCGGCCGGCGCTCAGATGGAGAAATGTGCCGTTTTCTGCAAATCGCTTACGGCTCCGCAACTGAACTTGAATACCATTTGTTGCTCGCCCGTGATTTGCAGATGTTAGAGGACGGAAAATTTCAACTAATGGAGCGGCAAGTGGATGAAGTGCAACGCATGTTGACTTCTCTGATTCAGAGCGTTCGGCCCGTTTCGAAGGTTAAGCTCATACCTTGTGCGGAACGTGCCAATGCAGCCGGTTCTAGCCCGCGGCTCGCGGCTCGAAGCTCGAAGCTTTCCGGACAGTAACTTGTTGCCGCCGTCCCATTCGTGCTAGCTTCGAAACGAATTCTAAAGAACTGAGGGTCCATTGGTAAAGAGTTTAGTCATCGTCGAATCGCCGGCTAAGGCGAAGACCATCCAGAAATATCTGGGAAAGGGATTTACGGTCGAGGCCTCGCTCGGCCACGTGAAAGATCTGCCCAAGAGCACTTTGGGTGTGGATACTGACGACAAGTTCGAAACGGAATACGTTGTCATTCCCGGGAAGGAAAAGGTTCTGGCCAGGCTTAAGAAGCTGGCGGGGCCGATGGATGCGATCTATCTTGCGCCTGACCCGGATCGCGAAGGCGAAGCCATTGCCGCGCATCTTGCGGGCGAACTCGATGGCAACGGCCACGGAAAGAAGGCGAAAAAGAAGAAAAAAGGAGAAGCCGACGCTCCGCCGCGCATTCAGCGTGTGACGTTCAACGAAATCACCAAGCGCGCGGTGCAGGCGGCGTTCGAACATCCGCGCGCCATCGACCAGAATCTGGTGGATGCACAGCAGGCCCGGCGCGTGCTCGATCGGCTGGTTGGTTATCAAGTTTCTCCGCTGCTCTGGGATAAGGTTCGCCGCGGGCTTTCTGCCGGACGCGTTCAGACCGTCGCCTTGCGTTTGATTGTGGAGCGCGAACGCGAGATCAAAGCGTTCGAGAAAAAAGAATACTGGACCATCGACGCGCATTTGGCAGCCAGCAAGCCACCGGCGTTCGACGCGCGGTTTGTGGGCAAAGGCGAAGAGAAGATCGAGGTTACGAACGGCGAGGACGCGGAAAAGATCCGCGCTGCGCTAGAGCAAGCTGACTGGCTGGTGCGCTCGGTCGATAAGAAAGAGCGCCGCCGCAACGCTGCGCCGCCGTTCACCACGAGCAAACTGCAGCAGGATTCCTCGCGCAAACTGCGCTTCAGCGTGAAGCGCACCATGATGATCGCGCAGCGGTTGTACGAAGGCGTGGAACTGGGCGAAGAAGGCCAGGTCGGCCTGATTACCTACATGCGTACGGATTCGACTCGGGTCGCGCCCGAGGCCATTCAGGAAGTGCGCGAATATGTCGGCAAGGAATACGGTGCGGCTTACCTGCCAGAGACTCCCAATACATATAAGGAGAAGAAGGATTCGCAGGGCGCGCACGAAGCCATCCGTCCGACCTCGGCCATGCGGCATCCCGACCAGGTCAAGCAGTATTTGAAAGAAGACGAATTCAAGGTTTACAAGCTGATCTGGCAGCGCTTCGTCGCGTCGCAGATTATGCCGGCGGTCTTCGACCAGACGACCGTGGACATCGACGCCAAGAGTAAGAGCGAGACGTTCTGGTTCCGCGTGACGGGATCGGTGATGAAGTTCGACGGCTTCCTGAAGGTCTACAAAGAGTCCACGGAAGGCGAGGACGTAGATGACGAAGAACTGAAGCATAAGCTGCCGGCACTCGAAGCGGGACAGAAACTCACGCTCAAGGAGTTGAAACCGGAACAGCATTTCACCGAGCCGCCGCCGCGCTACAACGAAGCGTCGCTGGTGAAGGAACTGGAAGAGCGCGGCATTGGGCGTCCGTCGACCTATTCGGCGATTCTGTCGACGATTCAGGAGCGGCAGTACGTGCAGAAGTTGGGAGGCAAATTCACTCCGACCGAGATCGGGCTGGTGGTCACCGATCTGCTCGTAGAAAACTTCCGCGACATTTTCGACGTGGCCTACACCGCCGGCCTGGAAGAAAAGCTCGACGAGATCGAAGAGGGCAAGGAGAAGTGGACCGATACGCTCGCCGAGTTTTACAAGAAGTTTACGAAGGATCTCAAATATGCCGAAAAGCATATGGAGAACATCAAGCGGATGGAGAAGCCCACGGACGAGAAGTGCGAGCGCTGTGGCGCGCCGCTGGTGATCAAGTGGGGCAAGCACGGATCGTTCTACGCGTGCAGCACCTACGATAAAGAAGACCCGAACACCTGCACGTTCACCAAAGAAAATCCCATCAACCTGCCTGACCTCGATTCGGCCGACGTGCAGGAGACTACACAGGAAGAGTATTGCGAGAATTGCGGGCGGGTGATGGTGCTGAAGCGCGGACGCTTCGGGCAGTTCATGGCCTGCACGGGTTATCCGGATTGCAAGACGACGAGGCGGCTTGACCAGGGCAAGAAAGTTCCTGACATTCCGCTCGATGAGCCCTGCCCCAAATGCGGACGAAATATGATGATCCGGCACGGCCGGTTCGGCGAGTTTACGGCTTGCAGCGGATACCCCGAATGCAAGTACGTGAAGCAGAACTTCATTGGCGTGAAGTGTCCGGAGTGCAAAGACGGCGAACTGGTGGAAAAGCGCGCCCGTAAGGGAAACACCTTTTATGGCTGCGGAAATTATCCGAAGTGCAAGTTCACTTCGGCGCACAAGCCAATTGCGGAGAAATGTCCGAGTTGCGGCAGCGAGTATCTGGTGGAGAAGTTTTTGAAGGCTGGACCAGTCATCGCCTGCCCGAATAAAGAGTGCGACTACGAGCGTGCGGCGCCACAGTTGGCTGCGGCTACGACAAGCGCCTAACATTGCGTGATTTAGCGATTGAGTCAATGAGTCATTGATTTCGACGTGCGCACTCGACTCTGATAGGTCCGCACTTTACAATCGCTAAATCACTCAATGGCTCAATCACTCAATCCTGACTGAGGAGTCCTCATGTCTAAGAAGGCGACCGCTGCCGATGCACAACTCATCATGCAACTCTACGATCTGCGCCGCGAAACGGAAATGCGCAAGGCGCGCAACTGGTGGGTGACTGGCTTTTGGCCGGAGAGCGCCGACGATGTTATGAAAATTTCTTCGGCCATGGGAACGCAGGAAAATAACTGGCTGCGCCAGGTCGGGGGATACTGGAGCATGGCGGCGGCTTTCGTGCTGCAGGGTGCGCTCAACGAGGAGTTGTTCATTCAGCCCGCGGTAAGCGGGGAAATGTTCCTTATATTCGCAAAGATCCATCCCTTCCTTAAAGAGCTGCGGGAAAAGATGGGCGATCCGCACATGTTCGGGAATATTGAGAAGGTGATCACGGGTTCCAAGTTCGGACGCGATCGGCTGAAGCTCACGCTGAAGCGAGTGCAGACGATGCGCGAGAAGCGGGCCATGGCGAAGGCTAGCTAGAAGCTTCGGGCACACGTAGTCTGCGTCTTTGCCGAAAGCGCCGTCCATCCAACAATCGAATCCGCTACATAACGAGGTTCCACTGCCGGATCATCTGTTATCCTAAACGGCTGTGCGGATGATCTGGTGGTTCCTGATCCTGGGTGTGAGTACGCTGGTTGTGGTGTGCGTCGCGATTGCCTTGTACATGCGGTTGCGGCGGCACTTGCAGGCTGCGCACGCCTCACAGGACGGAAGTTCCAGCGAAGTGGAACGCGAGCATCAGTCGGGAACCATTGAGCACTGATTGCTCCACGTTGAAGGTTAGGAGACTTCTCGATGGCAAGGCCGGCAATTGAAACATTAGGCGGTCGGCGGGAACGCGGATTCGAAGCCGCTCGGCAGGTCGCATTGGTGGTGGGCGCGAGCTTGTTCGTCGCATTGTGCGCGCACATCACGATTCCATTGCCCGGCACACCCGTTCCGCTGACGGTTCAGAACTTTGGCGTGCTGTTGGTCGGGCTGCTGCTGGGCAGCCGCCGCGGCTTCGCGGCGCTCACGCTCTATTTAGCTGAGGGCGCGATGGGCATGCCGGTGTTTAGCCCGATTGGTCCCGGAGGAGTCGCGCAGTTGTTCGGCGCCACTGGCGGATTCTTGCTGGCTTACCCGCTAGTCGCGTGGCTGGCCGGATACGTCGTGGAGCGGGGACGCGGGACCTTTGCCCGCGCAGCGACGGCCGGACTGCTGGCCGAAGTTGCGCTTTTCACCAGTGGCCTCGCATGGCTCGCAGTTCTGACGCATTCGGTAGCGCAGGCATTCCGCTGGGGCCTCTACTGGTTTCTTTTCGCCGAGGTGATTAAGGTGATGATGGCTGCCGCGATTGCGGCGCGCTGGCAACGCCGTTCGGACGAGAGCACTAAGGAATCGCGGTGAGCGATTTGGAGTTCACACAATGTCAGTAATTTCCGAACAGGAAGCGAAGCATTCCGCCAGCAATCCTCCCTCACAAGTGCGTGAGATCACAATCGCTCACAGCCCCGATTCCGACGATGCCTTCATGTTTTACGGCCTGGCGACCAATAAGGTTCGCGTGCCGGGATTGCATTTTACTCACACTCTCTGCGACATCGAGACTTTGAACCAGAAGGCGCGGGATGGCGTTTACGATGTAACCGCTATTTCGTTTCATGCTTATCCGTACGTTCAGGACTTGTACGCGCTGATGTCCTGTGGGGGAAGCGTGGGCGAAGGTTATGGTCCGATGGTCGTTTCTCCCCGCCCGTTCACGCAAAGCGAGGTCAAGGAAAAACGCATCGCCATTCCCGGCAGGCTCACTACCGCGTATTTGGCGCTCCAGCTTTTTGCCCCCGGGGTGGAAACGGAAGTTGTGCCGTTCGACCAGATCATCCCGCAGGTGCTTGAGGGCAAGTACGAAGCCGGACTCATCATTCACGAAGGCCAGTTGACGTACGACAAGGCCGGACTGCACCGCATAGTCGATCTCGGGCGCTGGTGGCAGAAGATGACAGGCCTGCCTCTGCCGCTCGGAGGAAACGCAATCCGCCGTGCGCTTGGGCCGGAGCTCAGTGCAACGGTCAGCGGCGCGTTGCGCCACAGCATTCAGTACGCTCTCGATCACCGCGAAGAGGCTTTGTCCTACGCCATGCAGTTCGCCCGCGATCTCGACACCCAAACCGCCGACCGGTTCGTCGGCATGTATGTGAACGAGCGCACGCTTGACTACGGTCCGGAGGGACGCGAGGCTGTGACGCGCCTGCTCGATATGGGACATAACGCCGGGATCATTGGGCCTGCGGCTAGGGTCGATTGGGTCTGAGACAGCTTCTAGCTTCCGGATCCTAGCTTCTAGCCAGGCAAATCTTTTCCTTCTTGAACATGCCCAGCCTTCGCACAACCTACGTACGAGAACACCTTGGTTCGCTAGAAGCCAGGAGCTAGAAGCTTGCGTGTACAAACCCTTCTCATTGACGCCGACGATACGCTCTGGGAGAACAACGTTTATTTTGAGCGGGCCATTGCGCGCTTTATTTCGTTCCTGAATCACCACGAGTTTTCCGCCGAGCAAGTACGCGGAGTTCTGAACGATGTGGAGCGGGAATGCATTGTGACGCACGGTTACGGGCTCCACAGCTTTTCGCATGCGCTGGTGAACACGTTTGAGCGGCTCAGCGTTCAGCCGGTCACGCCTGAATTGCACGCCCAGATCACGAGCTTTGCGCATACGATCGAAAATCATCCGATTGAATTCTTGCCGGAAGTTCCTGAGACACTGGAATACCTTTCTGCCCGGCATCGGCTCATTCTAGTGACCAAGGGCGCGCTGGCGGAGCAATCGGGAAAAATCGAGCGTTCAGGACTGAACGGATATTTCGCAGCGACGGAGATCGTTGCAGAGAAGGATTCCGCGGTCTATCAGGCGCTCGTGGAAAAACATTTGCTCGTGCGTGACTCGACCTGGATGGTCGGCAACAGTCCGAAGTCTGACATAAATCCGGCGCTGGCGGCGGGATTGCATGCGGTTTTCGTGCCTCACGGCGATACCTGGATTCTGGAACACGAAGAACTGGATGCCGCGCCGCCGCGGCAGAGGTTGCTGATCGTAGGGTGCTTCGCGGAATTGCGCGAGCATTTCTGAGCGTTCCCTCAGGGGCTTGAAGCCCCATCGAGGAAAGACGCTCTATGCGGCACTGAAGCGCCGCTCTTCCACGGTATTTTCAACGTCACGTTTTTGACCCGGCGGGTTTCTTTCTCCGGCAGCACCAAACTAACCAACAATCCGTCCTCGCCGCGCTTGGTTCCAGCGTGCTACGCTCATTCTGCTCAGCGTTCTCGCACCACACTTCTTGGCCGTGGAGACCAACAATTTCCGGCGGCTGTTGCGCACGGTTGAAGCTCTCTCCGAACTGGGGCCGGAGCTGACGGCGGAGCGCGACTTCACGGAGACGTCGCGCCGCATGCTGTCGGCCGTGAGGGAGGCGGCGGGCGCGGCCGAGGGCGCTCTTTTCGTCTTCCACGAGAAGCCCACCATGCTGACCTCGGTCGCGGCGCAGGGCTTCGCGATGTTGCCCGAGCCCGCGTTTATCCCTCTTTTGCCCAAGCACGCCCACGCGCTCACCGCGGCGCGCGCACCGATTGTGCTGAATGCTTCCACCTACTCCATCTTTTTGAGTTCCAATGGCAACGTAGCTCCAGAGCTCTTCAAGTGCCTGGCCCCGCTTAAAGCAGCGGGCAGGTTGGCCGGTGTTGTGGCTCTTGGACGGCGTCCCGGCGACACACCCTACGAAGACGCCGAACTCAATGCCATGGAATTGCTCTGCAGCTACATCGGGCTCGCGGTGCAGAATCACGCGCTGACGCAAACGCTGGCGCAGCGCGTGACGGAAAATCTGCGCCTGATGGCCTCCCTTCACGGTTTCTATGACACCGCCCTGGAGGCATTTGCGACTGCCATTGACGTGAAGCACGTGAACATTCACGGCCATTCTCTGCGCGTGGGGCGCTATGCCGCCGCTATCGGCGAAGCGATAGGAGTCGATGCCAGCGAGGTGGCAGCTCTGCGCAGCGCCGGCTATCTGCACGACATCGGCAAGGTGGCTGTCGACCGGCGCCTGTTCAGCAAGCCGGAGGCGCTGAATCCCGAGGAATTTCGCGAGATGGCGGACCACACCGTGGTCGGTCATCAGATTGTCAGCAGCGTCGAGTTCCCCTGGCCGAAGATTCATGAATCGGTGCGCTGGCACCACGAACGCAGCGACGGCTCGGGCTATCCCGACGCGCTCGCCGGAGAAGAACTGCCGATGCCGGTGCGCATCATGGCGCTCGCCGATACCTTCGACGCCATGACCAGCACACGGCCTTATCGTGAGTCGCTTTCTCTGGGCAGCGCGCTGAGCGACCTGGTGCGCATGTCTCCGCAAAAATATGATCCCAACGTAGTGCAGGCATTGCTCATCCAAGTGCGGCGCGATGCCGTGGGCAGCAATCGAGCTCCGCTCCTGGCCGACCATATGGCGGTAAACATTGCGCCTGGAGACGTCGATCAGCTGGCCGCGACCCTGCAACACAAAGTCTCGCACGGCAAAATGTATCTGACGTAGGTTCGTCTGGCGCTTGGTTATGGCCTCGGCTCCAGACTGTCCTACCCTCTCTTTCGTAACCGCGAGCCGGCAACTTTTTGCTTCCCTTTGGGTTGATAATAGGAAGGGTTCGCCGTCTTCCCTGGGAGTCCTCATGCGTCTGGGCCGCACGAAGTTTGGCATTTTCTTTCTCTCCTTTAGCCTGGCGTGTGCCGTCCCGCAAATACTGGCGAAGAAGAAGGACAAAGCATCTTCCAGCGCAGATGATCAGCGGCGGGCTTTGCACGCATTGAATCGATTGACCTTCGGTCCGCGACCCGGCGACGTGCAGCAGGTTATCGCGATTGGAGTAGACCGCTGGATCGACCTGCAACTGCATCCTGAGAAAATCGACGACAGCGCACTCGACGCCCGCCTGGAGCCGCTGCGCACGCTCCGCATGAGCAACAAAGAGATTGCGGAAGACTTTCCGGATGGGCAGGAGATCGTCCAAGTGATGAACGGCAAAAGGCCCATGCCATCCGATCCGGCGCGACGCGCGGTGTTTCAGGTGCAGATCGCACGCCTCGAGGAAAAAAAAGAGCGCAAGGAGGAAGACGCCAAGAATGCGGGCGCTCCCGCGGTTGCACCGCAAAAAGCCAGCGTCTCGACAGGGGAAGGTTCCACGATGGCAGCGACTGGCTCAGACGGCGTAAACCCCACCGCAGAAGGCTCCGCCATGAACGGAACCATGACGAGCGAAAACCGGGAGATGAGCTCTGATGCCGCGGGCGGCGAGAACACGATGGCAGCCGCAATAGCGCCGAAACCGTCGCCCGAGGACCAGGAGCAAGCGCGCCTCCGCCAAGAGCAACTCTATGCTGACCTCGAAATTCAGCAACTGCCGAGCCTGCCTCCCGATCAACGGTTCAAGAAGATTCTCGGTATGTCACCCGAGGACCAGATTGCGTTTGCCAACTCATTGCGCGGAGGCAAAGGGCAGGAAGCTCTTGTTGGTTTAGCACCGAGGCAGAAGGAAGTGCTGCTCGCGATGAATAATCCCGGTGGCGTGGTCACGGGGGAACTGGCGGAGGGAAAACTTCTGCGCGCTATCTACAGCCAGCGCCAGTTTCAAGAGGTGATGACCGACTTCTGGTTTAACCACTTCAATGTGTTCGTGGACAAGGGACTGGACCGCGTGATGGTGACCAGCTACGAACGCGATGTGATTCGTCCGCATGCGCTGGGAAAATTTGAGGATCTGCTCGTGGCCACGGCGAAGAGTCCTGCCATGTTGTTTTACCTGGACAATTGGCTGAGCGTGGGGCCGAACTCGGCGAGGGCGCTGGGAATTCCGCCGCATCCGGGACTGTATGGCAACCGCTACCCGCCGCGGAACTTCCCCCAGCGGAACAAGGCGAAGGGCAATAGCGGCCTCAACGAAAATTATGGCCGCGAGTTGCTGGAGCTGCACACGCTGAGTGTGAATGGCGGTTACTCGCAACGCGATGTGACCGAGGTTGCCAAAGTCTTTACCGGATGGACGATCGAGACCCCAGCTCAAGGCGGCGCATTTAAATTCGATCCGCGGATGCACGAACCGGGTCCGAAGTTCGTGCTCGGACATCGCATTAAGCCCAAGGGCGAAGATGAGGGCCTGGAAGTGTTGCACCGGCTGGCCACGAGTCCGCAGACAGCGCACTTTATTTCGCTGAAGCTGGCGGAGCGATTCGTGTCTGATGATCCGCCTTCGGACCTGGTCGATCGCATGGCGAAGACGTTCTTAAAGAAAAAGGGCGACATCCGCGAAGTGTTGAACACGATGTTCCATTCGCCTGAGTTTTGGAATGACGAATCTTATCGGGCAAAAGTGAAGACACCTCTCGAATTCGTGGCCTCAGCGGTGCGCGCAACCGGAGCCGAGGTTGAGGACGCGCGATCGCTGACTCAGCAACTCAATCGCATGGGTATGCCGCTTTACGGGGCTCAGCCGCCCACGGGCTATTCCATGAAGGCGGAAACCTGGGTGAGTTCTTCCGCGCTGCTGAACCGCATGAATTTTGCGTTAGCATTGACCGGTGGCAAGATCAGGGGCGTCACTGTAAATCCGGCCCAATTGGCGGGTAACAGCCCGTCGCCGACGGATGTGGGGCTGACGCTTTCCACGCTGGAGTCAACCTTGATCGCAAGCGGCGTCTCGAAGCAAACCCACGATTCTATCGCGGCGCAGATGGATGCAGTGGCTGCCTCCAAAGGTGGCACGCAGCAGAAGCCGGAGATGGACGCTTCACCGCGAAAGGCCGACAACGCTGCGCGGCCGCCGGATGCGAGCGTGATCGCAGGGCTGCTGCTGGGTTCGCCGGAGTTTCAGAGGAGATAGCTCTAAGCCATTAGCATTTAGCTCTTAGCTTAGATCCCATGGCTTCGCCTGGGAGACTGTCTTCATAATTTGGTTTTGAGCTAAGAGCTAAAGGCTAAAAGCCAGGAGCAGTTTCTATGTCTATTACGCGTCGCGTTTTTCTTCGCAATAGCGCGCTTGCCGTGGTTGGAACGGCGGCTGTGCCGAGTTTTCTCGCTCGCGCCGCATGGGGCACGGCGCAGCCGGGCACGCGCAACAAGCGCCTGGTCGTAATTTTCCAGCGCGGCGCCGCCGACGGCTTGAACATTGTCGTGCCTTTCGCCGAGCCGCAGTATTACGCAATGCGGCCCAGCATTAATATTCCGCGCAATGCGGTGCTCAATCTCGACGGCTTTTTCGGCCTGCACCCTTCGCTCGCATCTTTCCAACCCCTCTGGCAGCAGCGTCAACTGGCGATTGTGCACGCCGCCGGATCGCCTGACCCCAACCGCTCGCACTTCGACGCGCAGGACTTCATGGAATCGGGCACTCCGGGGGTGAAGTCGACAGAAGACGGGTGGCTCAACCGCTCGCTGCGGGACTTGCCGCAGCTAACGCAAAAGTCTCCCTTTGAAGCGATAGCCATGGGCCCATCGATCCCGCGAATTTTGAGTGGCACGGAGCCCGCGATCGCGATGAATAACATCAACGACTTCTCCGTCGGCGGCCGTAATCCGAAACCTTCACCGGTGGCGAGCGCGTTCGAAGCCATGTACGACCACTCCACCGACAGCGTGCTTCATGGCACCGGGGAAGAAACTTTTGACGCGGTCAAGATGCTGAAGTCAGCCGATCCGTCGAAGTACAAACCCGCTCCCGGCGCCGATTATCCCAAGGGACGCTTTGGCGACAGCCTCCGCCAGCTTGCGCAACTCATCAAGGCTGATCTCGGCGTGCAGGTGGCATTCGCCGATATCGGCGGCTGGGACCATCACGTCAACGAAGGTTCAACCGAGGGTCAGATTGCCAACGTGTTACGCGACTTCTCGCAGTCGATTGCCGCGTTCTGGACCGATCTCGGAGATCTCGGCGAAGACACGGTAGTCGTGACCATGTCGGAGTTCGGGCGCACCGCGCGCGAAAACGGCAACCGCGGCACCGATCACGGCCACGCCAACGTTATGTTCGTTCTGGGCGGACCGGTGAAAGGCGGCAAAGTGTACGGCCGCTGGCCGGGGCTCGATCAGTCGCAGCTTTATGAGGGACGCGATCTGGCGTTGACTACGGATTTTCGGCAAGTGCTTGGAGAAGGTGTGGCGCGGCATATGGGGAACAAGAAGTTGAATGAAGTGTTTCCGGGGTATGAGAATGAGCCGGGGAAATTCTTGAGGTTCCTTGGATAGAAATACCGCCACCTGCGAGTAGGGACAACCGCCCTCGGCTTCCGGTCGAGCGAAGCTCGACGGTTAATTCCCTATGGAATCAACCGTGATTCACAAGCGGCGATTGGCCTCGGACTCCAGCCCTTCCTGCCCAATCTTGTAGCCCGCTATCTTGTCGTCGATGAACCACCTTGTGCTGTCCTGCGGATCATAGTGGATCTGCAGTTTCTTCAAGGTCATTCGCCGGATTATCTCCTCACCGGAGTCGTCGAAAAAATCCAGAAGAGCGACCCTGCCACTAAAATATTCCCCGCCGACCTGGTACGAGAAATAAAGCACGGGAGCGTTGAGTGGGTCCCGCTTGTCGCCAGTGCTGGGCACGCTCTGGAACGTACCCCCTTCAATCGTAGCCTCAGTCATTGGCCACTGCTCGGCTATCCGTACCCGTCTGATTGCCCACCAAAAAGCTCCCACGATCGCGAGCACTATCCCTGCAACCGCGAAGACTTGAAAAACGACGATCGATTTCTGATTGATTGCCTAGACCTCCACGAGCACATCGCCGTTTTCGATCTTCATCGGATACACGGCAACCTTCGCGTTGGGATTCTGCTCGGCCACACCCGTCTTTGGATCCCAGGCCCAACCGTGCCAGGGGCACACAACTTTGCCACCTTCGATCATTCCCTGCCCCAGCGGGCCGCCGCGATGCAGGCAGACATTGTCCATGGCGCTGTAGACGCCATTCACGTTGGCGACGCAGATCGTTTTGTCGCCGCAGGGAAATTCTTTGGCTTCGTCGGCCGGAGGGAGTTCGGATTCGATAGTGAGCTTGATGAAAGTCGGCATGGGAATCCAGCAGTTAGCAATTGGCAGTTAGCTTAGACCGATTCGCCGAATGCTAATTGCCAACTGCTAATTGCTCATTTCGGCTGCAACGTCTGCGCGATCATCACCTGGCGTTTGAAGTTCTCCATCATATTCGGATCGAGGCGCACTTCAGTGGGCTTCCTGGCCAGCGTCATAGTATCGATCTTGTCCTGCAGCTTGAGCAGCGCGTAAAAAAGATTCTCGGGACGCGGCGGGCAGCCGGTGACGTAAACGTCTGTGGGGACGATTTTGTCGACGCCTTGGAGCACGGCATAGGTGTTAAACGGGCCGCCTACCGACGAGCAGGCGCCCATCGAGATCACCCACTTCGGGTCGGGCATCTGGTCGTAGATGCGCTTCACCACTGGCGCCATCTTCAAAGTCACGGTGCCGGCGACGATCATCAGGTCGCTCTGGCGTGGGCTGGGACGAAATACCTCCGAACCGAAGCGTGCAATGTCGAAGCGCGCTGTCGACGACGCGATCATCTCGATGGCGCAGCAAGCCAGACCGAAGGTCATCGGCCACACGGCAGACTTGCGCGCCCAGTTGAAGACGTAGTCGACCGTGCTGATCATGAAATTCTTTTCAAACTTGTTCTGGAGCCAGCCCATAGAAATCCTCAGTTATGGATTATAGATGATGCGCGCAGTACGGCGTCCCGGCAATCTGCTCCCAGCCGGCGGGTGTTTCTGGAGCGGACGGGCAAGACGTCACTACCAGCTTGGCATGCGCGCCGGCAAACAGATCATATACGTGCCGTTGTACGTCTGCGGGAGCGCTCCAAAATTCCGCGCTGCCGTGGCCGGTCTCCATGATCTCGGCCACGATTCGCAGCTTTGCCAGGTGTGCCCAATATGCGCTGGTTCCGTTCATGATGACGGCCACTTTATCGCCCGGTTGCAGACCCATTTTCCAGAGTTGTTCGGCGGCCGTTATGTCCTGCGCCGTCGAGTTCGGACCGCCGCCGGGAATGGCAAGATGATGCGTCGCGAGGCGGACTGTGTAATCCGCGGTCGCGAGCATCATGGTGAAGAACACCGCAACAGTGACGTACGCTGCGCTTTTTTGAGTATCCGGACGAAGCTGCACCGCCGCCAGTAGAGTAAGAAACAAGACCAGAACGAACCCGCCCATGTAGCGATCGTTTTCGACGAGAGGCAGGTAGAGTCCCATTCCCACGGCGGCAATCACAATAAGCGGCCACAACTCACGCAAACCGACAAGCCACCTTCGTTCGCTCAGAAGCGCGAGGACGATCACAGCCACAACCAAATCCGGCCGCGCACGCAACAACAATCGCACCTCACTTGGAATGCTGACGGCAAGCACTTCTAACTGCGGCTTCAGCTTGAAGTGCCATTGCAATCCCTCATTCCAATAAGAGGGGTCGGTCCACGGAGGATACGTGCCCACGACCGGACCATCGAACTCGAAGAGCGGTGGATGCTTCAACAACTGGCGCGTGGGATGCGCAGGAATCCCACTGCCGGGAACCTCACCCTGCCAGTTTCTCCAGAACGTGCGTGGAGAGACATACCATGCATAATTCAGCTTCCCCGTGTCGCCGAACGTGAATCGATCTTTCTGATGAGACAGCAAGAAGATGAAGGGCGCTGCCGTGCAAAGAAAAAATAGGGCTGCCACGAACATGTGGCGTCCCCAACCCGCGCTTGATCGTTTCCACCAATAGCCGGCAGCAAGAGTCACGAAGCCCAGCGGAAACAGGATCGCCTTCGTCCAATACCCTACGCCGAGAATCACGCCGAATAGGGCGAACCTCCAGGGTTTGCCGTCCGTCGCGAGCCGTAAAAGCATTCCCGCGCTCAAACAAACGCAGGCCATGACGGCGAGATCCGGCGTCATATCCCACGGCGTCTCCACTTCTAAGGCGACCCAGAGGAATGTTGCGTAGCCGAAGAGGAGCATCATCCACTCGGGCAGGGGCGCGCTGTCAATTAGATTCGCGTCGGAACTTTCATTTTCATTGCGCGCGTAATCGATCAACGCACGCAACAGAAAACGAAACGCCAGCAGGGTCAGGATAAAAACTCCGTAGTTGACCAACTGGGCCACGGGAAATTCCCACCGCGGAGATGGGTTGGCAATTCCCACAACGAGTCCCAGCGTCCACGGATACAAAGGACTCCACCAGGCATTGATGGCATTTGCCCAATCGTGACGAAAGAAGGATTGACCTACGTCCAGATGGGAGATCCCGTCCGGATCCATGGCGTAACGTCCCAACCATGTATGGAAAACTCCGAGAGCGAGCGTCGCAAAGGCAAGAACACGGTCTAGGGAAACCCTGCGAGCGCGGTTCGACATCAAGAGCATTGACTCCTGTCAATATTGAACCGCGGGAGCAAACAATCCGTCGCGTTGATCATAGTCGCTTTGATCATCGTCACTTTTATCAGTGGGAAGCAACTCAGTCTAGGCACGCGGCGGAGCGGTGTCAATCGAGGGTCGGTTGAGTTGCTAGAGGGCCGTCCCTCAGCTACAAATAGAGCATTCATGGATTCAAAACCCGCCCCGATCGTTGACCGCGCCCCTGCTGTTTCCCGCAAGGCCTGGACTCACATCCGCACATCGCAGTTCTGGATGGTGACCATCGCCCTTTCTCTGCGCGTGGGCTGGATCATCGTGGGCCATACTTACAAGTTCAAAACTGCGGACAACAACTTCAGCTTCGGCTGGGAGATGGGGCGCATCGGTGCGGCCATCGCGTCCGGGCATGGCTTCAGCGATCCGTTTGTTACGCCCACCGGGCCCACTGCCTGGGAGTCGCCGCTTTATCCGTACCTGACCGCGGGCGTTTTCCAGATCTTTGGGATCTACTCGCGGGCCTCGGCTTTCGTGCTGCTCTCGATTAACAGTGTTTTCTCGGCGCTAACTTGCGTTCCGATTTTTCTCATCGCTCGGCGAATATTTTCTGAGAAAGTGGCAGTGGGCGCGGCCTGGACTTGGGCTCTTCTTCCTTATGTCATGTTCTGGTGTACGCGCTGGGTCTGGGAGACGAGTTTATCCGCGCTGCTAATGGCCGTAATCTTCTGGCTTGCACTCACCATGGAAGACCGCGACGGTATGAAACCCTGGCTGGAGTTCGGGCTGCTCTGGGGCATTGCGGCGCTGAATAGCACGGTGCTGCTCTCGTTTCTGCCGGCCTCAGGACTGTGGGCCTGGTACCATCGCGCGCGGCGGCACAAGACGTCGCTGGCAGGCGTGGTGCTGGCATCATTGGTTTTTATAGCCTGCGTCGCACCCTGGACGGCTCGTAATTATCGAACCTTCGGCAAGTTTATTTTCGTTCGCGATAACTTCGGCGCGGAATTGCGGCTAGGCAACGGACGCGACGCCGATGGCACCTGGATGCAGTACTTGCATCCTACACAGGACCTCTACGCCATGCGCCAGTACGCGGCGATGGGCGAGTTGGCGTACGTTGAGATGCGCAAGCGGCAGGCGCTCGATTACATCAAGGCTGATTACCCACGGTTTGCCATTCTCTGTCTCAAACGCTTTATCTACTACTGGAACGGACCGCCTAAAGTTTCGGAGATTTGGTGGCTGGCGGAGTTAAGGAACTCGCTGTTTCTAGCATCTTCTGTGCTCATGTTCTGGGGTTTGGGACGCGCTCTGCGCCAAGGCAGACCGGGCGCCTGGCTGCTGTTTTGGTTGATTCTGTTGTATCCGGCGATTTACTACGTGGTCTTTCCCGGCCAGCGCTACCGGCATCCAATCGAGCCCGAGATAACGATTCTGGGAGTCTACCTGCTAACCGAAGCGCGAGGAAACAAACAGGCGGCGGACACATCCGCGGCGCGCCTCGACTGAAGGAGGTTTGTTGCTTGAGGTGGAGGTCGTATTGAGAACGAGCAGCTTTTTCGAGTTCCGGGCCTCACCAATTCCAAACCTCTACGTCTAACCCGTTGAAACGGAGGAAACCTATGAACCGCGAACGGCAATTCCCTTCCTGGCTCGGCGCCTTCCTGGGCACCGTATGCGCCCTGTTCGCTCTTGCCCTCGTAGCCCACGCTTCCGACGATCGTGCCGCGTTCACTGAAGAATTTCACCAGACCTACAGCCTCACTCCCGATGGCCGCATTGAACTCGAGAACATCAACGGCGCGGTTCACATTTCTACCTGGGACCAGAATCAAGTCAAGGTCGATGCCGTGAAGTCTGCCGATTCGAAGGAACAGTTGGACGAAGCGCGCATTGAGGTCAACTCCGGCAACGACTATCTTTCGATTCGCACCAAGTATCCCGACCACGATCACAATTCGCATTGGGGATCGCATAATAATCCGGCCAGCGTCGAGTACACACTGACCGTGCCGCGCACCGTGCGGCTCGATGAAATCAAGCTGATCAACGGCTCGCTCGATGTCACTGGGGTCACAGGCGAAGTGCGGGCCTCTTGCATCAATGGACGGCTGGAAGCGCACAATCTGGCCGGCCGCGCTGAGCTGTCGACGATCAACGGTCACCTGGACGCAAATTTTGACCGGCTTCCCGGATCTTCGATCGACCTGAATTCTGTGAATGGCTCGTTGGAGTTGACGATCCCTTCGGATTCGAAGGCGGAGATCGAAGCCGAAACGGTCTCCGGCGGAATTGAGAACGACTTTGGTCTGCACGTGAATCATCATCGCTACGTCGGACGTGATTTGCGCGGCGAGTTGGGCACCGGCGGCCCACGCATCAAACTGGCGAATGTGAATGGACGCATTGAGATTCGGCACGCCTCGGATGGTCGCGCGCTGAGCCCGGTGAAGGACTTGAGCCATCGCGATAAGGGCGATGATGACGATATCTGAGATACGGTTCGTTGCGGAAGTGTTCCGGCATTATCCCGTGCCGGTACCAGTAGAAGAAAGAATGAATGGACAAGGTTTCAGCCCAGCTTGCCACCTTCTCTCTAGTAGTAACGATCTGCGCCATACCCCTTTTTGGGCAGGTGAAGGCTGACGCGAAAGGCTTAGGTCTGGGGCGTCTCTCGGCGTGCTGTGCGATCTCGGCCCCTGCGTCCCCTCAGACGTCACAACCTCTCGCTGGTCGTTGGGTGGGCGAATATCGCATCGACGGACGAACTACTTACACTTCAGTAAACTTCAAAGTTGAAAAAGAAAACGTCAGCGGGGAAATGACGGCTCCGTTGGAAGACAACGCCGAGCGCCAACCATTTACCTTGATCAGCTTTGACCGCAGCCACCTCCGCTTCCAAACGCAGCAGTCAAACATATCGACGATCTTTGAAGGCGACATCGAAAGCGGTCGGATCAGGGGAAAGGTGACACGGGAGAACTTGATCGGAACCTTTGAGCTGATACATCTGGCTCACATCGATCCGAACCTTTTCAACAACTACGTTGGAGACTATAAGACCGACCAAGGTCGTTTCATTATTATCGGGCGAACGCTCGGATCGCTCTACTATTTCGACGAGGTCTCGCGTCGCACCGGCCCCCTGCTGGCAACCTCTGAAACAGAGTTTTTTAGCGGACCTTCAAACGGTGTGTCATATCCGGTCAACGTCAAAGTGAACTTCGAGAAAGACCGCGAGGGAGCGATCTCGACGCTGACCTTCAGTCTTAGAGGCGGGCCCGCCGTCTCCTCCAGGAAGGTGAAGCTCTACAGCGTTGAAGACGACGTCACCTTTCAAAATGGCACCGTAAAGCTTTCCGGACAGCTGAAGATCCCGCTCACGCCCGGTCCTTATCCCGCGGTAGTCATGCTGGCCGGATCGAATGCACAGAGCAGATATGGGCAGGACTGCATTCTTGGTTTCAATGCCGACTTTCTCGCGCGGCTTGGGTTCGCTGTGCTCTCGTACGATAAGCGTGGCACTGGCAAGTCCACAGGCGAGCGCGAAGACATTGGACTGGATGGCGATGCGCTTGCAGGAATCGAGATGCTGCGCCAGCGCAAGGATATCGACGCAAAGCGTATCGGCCTCTGGGGAATCAGTCAGGGCGGCATGATCGCTCCCCAGGTCGCGGCGCAGACGAACATCGCATTCATCGTTAATGTATCGGGCGACGTTGTGCGCGGAGATCAACAAGAGATCGACCGGGTGGAGTTGCAATTACGTGCGGATGGGTTTCCTGAAGACCAGATTCGCGAGGCAGTCGCGTTCCAGCGCCTGAAGTTCGACTACGCTCGCACAGGCAAGGGCTGGGAAGAGTACACGGCCGCTTACAACAAATATAAAGACAGGGAATGGTTTCCCGATCCTTATATTGGTCCGCCCTCCTCGAAGGATGATCCCGGGTTTGAAGAGTGGCGCAAGGGAGCAGGCAGTCTCTCGCCCGGAGACTACTGGGAGAAATTCAGAAACCCCGTGCTCGTTTTCTACGGTGAGTTTGAAACCTACAGCAAGCCCAGTTCTGACATTACTCTTCTGAAGGAAGCTATGAAGAAAGCCGGAAACGCTCACTACACCATCGCGATTATCCCAGGGGCTGAGCACACCATGCGCCAGGCAAAAACTGGCGGACCGCGAGAGCTGCCTTATCTAAATCGCTTTGTTCCCATTTATTTCGATACTTTGCAAGATTGGTTACAGAAAAATGTGCTGATGCGATGAGATGGGTCAGAGAAAAGCTGACCTCAGTAGATTGTGTATCCCGGTGCCGGTGTCCGCAGATCGGGCTTCGACGCCATCAGCAACAGCGCTCCTTCGCGCTTGAACGCCCGCAGATCGTTCAGGCTGTGGAACGACTTGGTTTTGTAGTCGTCCGGCGTGGGCGTGTCATCGGGAATGCGGCAGGCCTCAACATTTTCGAAGGCATGCTTTTTCAGCAGGTCGACGTATTCTGCCTCCGAGCGCACGTGCACCGGCACTTTCAGCTTGTCCACCCATTGCAGTGAGTACTGATTGTCTTTATAGAGATTGATGAGGATGAATAGCTTTCCCCGCGGCGCCATCACGCGAAACAGCTCCATCAGCGCGCGGTCCTGGTCGGCGTAGTAGTAGAACGACTCGACCGACAACACTTTGTCAAAGAAATTTTCCTCCCAGGGAATCTGCTGCGCCGATCCCCAGACATAGAGCACGTTGTCGAAATCTTTTGAGGCGGATCGGGCCTCGCGAATCATTTCGTCGGCAACGTCGAGGCCTACCACCTGGCCGAATCCATCCGGTCCTTCGCCCACCAGTCGCGCCAGCAGCCGCGTGGCCCAGCCCGAGCCACAACCGAGATCGAGCACGCGCTCGCCGGGACGCAGCTCCATCCGGCGAATCGTCTTCGCCGTGATATCGAGATGATGGTTCTCCATCTTCGGGCCTTCGCCGGCGGCGGCCCAGCGGTTGAATTCCTGTTGGAGTTTTTCCTCGGGAGTGAGGGATTTTTCTGGCATGACTGCTCCACTCGATAGCTTAAGTCTAAATTCCTCGCTTTTCATAACATCCTATGGGATGTGATACCTTATAGGTGATGTTATTCGACCGGGTTGTTCTGGACACCTCGGTGGTTGTTGCAGGGCTCCGCAGTCGGAATGGAGCGGCGAATGCTGTGCTGCGACTGGTTGCGCAGCGCGCTGTTACCCTGATCGCGACACCGCCGTTATTCCTTGAATATGAAGATGTTCTCAAGCGTGCGGAACAGCGTCTAGCGCATAAACTTGATCTGCAGCAGGTTGATGAATTCTTAGCAGAACTTGCCGCGCTGATCGAACCGGTTAAGACGCGCTTCCTGTGGAGGCCTCAGACGCACGATCCAAATGACGAAATGGTCCTGGAGGCAGCGATCAACGGAAGAGCGGATGCCTTGATCACTTACAACATTTCTGACTTTGCGCCGAGCGGCAAGCGTTTTGGAATTGAAGTTGTTACTCCGGCGGGCCTGCTGAAGGAGATGAAACCATGAGCAAAGCAACCTACCCTTTGAAACTTCCCCTTTCGATCAAACGAGCGGCAGAGCGCCTAGCCAAAGAGGATGGCGTGTCGCTCAATCAATGGATTGCTTCCGCCGTGGCCCAAAAAGTTGGTGTCGCCGAAACTGCAGCAGAGTTCTTCAAGGAGCGTGCCGGTGCCGCAACTGGAGGTGGCCTTATGAAATTTCTGCGCAACGCGCCCAACGTCGCGCCGGAACCGGAAGACAAAGCGAGGTAGCCGCTTTTTCCACGATAAACCTTACTGTGCTACAGTTCTTCACCGCATGGCGACACGCCCAGAGAATGTCCCGCAGCCTAGCCCCGGATCGCTTTACTGCCCGAACTGCGCCAAAGAAGTGGATGATCCGCTGACCTGTGGCGACTGCTCTGCCGTGATCTGCCGCCGCTGCGGAACGCCGCTGGAATCTCCCGACGAACTCGGAATCGGATAATGGATTCTCCCGTCGCAGCGCCTGTCGTCGAAAAGCCCGTATCTGACTCGCACCCCACTCTGGTTCGCGGACTCAGCTTGCTCGACTCTGTCCTGCTGCTGGTCAGCGGCATCATCGGCTCCTCGATTTTTCTGACTGCCAAAGATATTGCGGGCCCGCTGCCGCAACCCATGCTGTTTCTGGGTGTGTGGGTGATAGGCGGAGTGATTTCGCTCTTCGGCTGCGTGGCTTTTGCAGAGCTTGGCTCCATGTTCCCGGAGTCCGGCGGGCAATACGTTTATCTCCGCGAAGCTTACGGCGACCTGGTGGCCTTTCTCTACGGCTGGATGCTGTTCAGCGTTGCGAATGGCGGCTCTATCGCCGCCCTCTCGGTGGCAGCTGCGGCGTATACCGGACAAGTCTTCCCGGTGATCTCGCAGGATCATATCGTGCTTCAAGTCATTGGAATCACGATCACGCGCGCGCACTTGTTCGGTCTGCTGTTGATCGCAATCCTCACTTATGTGAATGTCGTTGGCTTGCGCTGGGGCACGCTGCTGCAGAATCTTTCCACCTGGACCAAGTTCGCAGCCATGGCCGCATTCGTGGTGTTAGGATTCGCCATCGGCAAGGGCGACTGGTCGCACTTCCGCTCCCACGGCGTTGGCCTGTCGGCGGGACTTCATCCGGCGCAATTGATCTCCGCCATGGGCATCGCGTTGATTGCGGTGTTCTGGGCTTATGACGGATGGGTCTACATCACATGGGTCGCGGGCGAGGTGAAAGAACCTCGCCGTAACGTGCCGCTGGCCATGGTGCTGGGAGTGCTGGTGGTCGGCGCCATCTACATGGCGATGAACGTGACGTATCTGTACGCTCTGCCGCTCGGCGAAATTGCCCGGCACGAAACCATCGCTCATGCCGCGGCGGCCGCGCTCTTCTCTCCCAAGGCCGCGGTGTGGCTCTCGCTGATGATTGCAATTTCGTGCTTCAGCGCCGCGGCCACGTGCACGCTGTCGGGAGCGCGCGTCTATCTCGCCATGGCGCAGGACGGCGTCTTCTTCAAGCGCATGGCGGTGATCCATCCCAAGTGGCGGACGCCGGCGTTCAGCCTGGTTGGACAAGGGGTTTGGGCCGCTTTGCTTACGCTGAGCGGCCGCTACGATCAGCTTTACACCTACGTCATCTACGGCATGGTGCTCTCCTATACGCTCACGGTGATCGGAATGTTTTTGCTGCGCTGGAAGCGTCCCGAGATTCCTCGCCCGTACCGCTGCACAGGATATCCGTGGCTGCCGGCGATTTACGTGCTGGTCGGAGCGGCGTGGACGCTGAACACCATCATCACGCGCCCCAGCGAAGCCTTCTGGGGCACGGCGATTGTGCTGGTCGGCGTGCCGGGATATTTATATTGGAAGCGCAGCAACCGGAAGGCGGCAGCAGTGGAGTAGAAGATGTTCGAGCGATACACCGAGAAGGCGCGGCGCGCGATATTCTTCGCGCGCTATGAAGCCAGTCAGTACGGCTCGCCGGTAATTGACACAGAGCATCTTCTGCTCGGTCTCTTGCGGGAGAGCAAGGACCTGTACCGTTGGATGCCGAAAGCAACTCCCGAAGCGATACGCAAGCGAATCGATGATCAATCATCGAAGCGCCCGTCGATCCCAACCAGCGTCGATCTGCCGCTCAGCGGGGCCGCGAAGCGCGTATTGAAGAACGCCGCCAACGAAGCCGACAGACTTGCCGACAAACACATCGGAACCGAACACTTACTCTTGGGATTGCTTGACGAAGAAGACTGCCTCGCAGCGGCGCTTTTGCGCGAGGGAGGAGCCGATGCTGGAGAGTTGCGCATGTATTATGCAGGCTCCAACCCTCCAAAGCCATGGTCATTTCAACGCGCTTCGTATCGCGACTTGGGATTCCGTTCGCTCTCGGCAGAGACGGTTGAGATCCACGGCTCCGCGTGGAATGTCGACTACGTGCGCGATGCGGTGCAGATTTGCCGCGCTTACAACTGGCATTGGCGCAAAGCAGCGTGGAAGCCGCGCGACGTGGTGATCCACCGAAAAAGCGGCTGCGTCTCGTTTGATCTGGGTCTGGCCGCCGACCCGGATTTCAATCTGGTCAAAGAGGGTTGGAAGAAAGATCACTGCTTTATCTGCCATTGGGAATTATTCGAGTCGCAGGACGCAGACCACGGTATCGGCCATACCAACGGCCATGACTGGCTGTGCACGGAATGCTACGCGAAATTTTGGGAGCGTCCGGATTTCTTTTTGTCCTCGTATTCGGACATCACGTAGCTACGATTCTGCCCGCTCCCGCCGAGGTCCCACTGAGGACTGTCCGCCTTCGCCCACCTTTTCCGCCTCGCACATCAAAGATGCCAGATCTTGCATCTTGACACAGCACGCCGCCCGTGGGAGTGTTTGTTTCTCTCGTTTTGACAGATTCTGGGCCCGTCCGTGAAACCCTGCACCCGAGGAGCACAACTCATGCGAGCTAACAAACTTTCCATCGGATCGATTGCGCTGTCGCTGATTCTCGCCGTGAGCTTGTTCGCCATTCCCGCCGCAGCCCAGACAGAAACCGTGCTGCATAACTTCAGCAACAATGGCACGGACGGAAACGCCAGCTACTCCGGCCTGATCATCGATGGGTCCGGTAATCTCTACGGGACCACGGTCTTAGGGGGCACGCATCACAACTGTGACAACGGAGGCGGCTGCGGCACGGCGTTCAAGCTGTCGCCGGCCGAGGGCGGGGGCTGGACTGAGACGATTTTGCATGACTTCGACTACAACGGCAAAGATGGGTACCAACCTAACGGCAGCTTGATCTTCGATGGCGCCGGCAATCTTTACGGAACGACCGAGTACGGGGGCACCGGGGCGTGTGAGGGCGTCACCTCTGTGGTCGGATGCGGCACGGTGTTCGAGCTGTCGCCCAGAACGGGCGGGGGCTGGTCCGAGAAGATCCTATATTTCTTTATCTCCAACGGGAGGGACGGGAACAACCCCTCGGGCGCCCTTATCTTCGATTCCGCCGGCAATCTCTACGGCACCACCACGAACGGGGGCGCCTACGGTTCAGGCACGGTCTTCGAGCTATCGCCCGGACCCCAGGGAGACTACTCTGAGAAGGTGCTGCATAGTTTCCAGGATGCGTTGGTGGACGGGTCTTTTCCCAACGGCAGCCTGACCCTCGATTCCGCCGGCAATCTCTACGGCACCACCGAGAACGGCGGCCTCTATCATGTCGGCACGGCGTTCGAGTTGAAGCCCAGAGCGGGCGGAGGCTGGGCTGAGATAATTTTGCACAACTTCGCCATCAATGCGTTTCCGCGGGCCAGCCTCATCTTCGATGCCGCCGGCAATCTCTACGGCACCACGCCAAGTGGCGGAACGGGTCACGAAGGCACGGTCTTCGAGTTGACGCCGGCCGTAGGCGGAGAATGGCCAGAGACCGTGCTGCATAGTTTCGAGAAAAACGGCATTGATGGATATGAACCGTTAGGCAGCCTGATCTTCGATGCCAAGGGTAATCTCTTCGGTACCACGTTCGACGGTGGCACCGGGACGTGCCGCGAAGGTTGCGGCACGGTATTCGAGTTAACGCCCGCAGCGGGTGGGACCTGGACGGAGACAGTGTATAGTTTCGCCGACTACCTGGACGGGTACTGGCCTGCCAGCAATTTAGTCTCCGACGCCTCCGGCAACCTCTACGGAACCACCGTCAACGGCGGCACCGACGGCGGCTGTGTTTGCGGGACGGTGTTCGAGCTGACACCCTAGCCCGGGGTTCGGAGTTCCAATTCCACAGCGCGGTTCGGAAATATTCGCAGGGAAAGAACTGTTCAGTCTTTGATTCTTGCCTTTCTCGCGTGTCTTCGTTTCCACTCCACGATCAAAAATAAAAGCGGTCCTCGCCCGTATGACGGCAGTAACTTTTCTTATACACCTGTGTTGCAGTACCTTGGTGTAGTGACCACGAGTGCGTCCATCGCGCATTCGCGCTTTTTCTTGGAGAAGACATGAGCCGTTCGGTTGTCATACGTTTGTTCGCGATTGGGTTCCTTGTCAGCACCCTGCTCACCGGCTGCACGCGCGATCCCAACGTACGCAAACAGAAGTTTCTGGAGAGTGGCAACCGTTACCGCGATCAGGGGAAGCTCCGGGAAGCCGCTATTCAATATGCCAATGCCATTCAGGTGGATCCCCGGTTTGCGGAGGCTCACTTTCAGCTGGGTGAAACTTATCTGAAGCTGCGGGACGCGAACCACGCGTTCGCCGAGTTCTCCCGAACCGTTGACCTTGCGCCAGACAACTACCGCGCCCGGACCGAGTTGGCCGACATGTTGGTTTCGGTGCGCAATCCGGATGGTTCGCCCAACCAGGATTATCTAAAGCAGGCACGGATCCAACTGGACATCCTTCGCGAAAAACAGCCCGACAGCGCCGATACTCACCTGGTTTGGGCTAACTACTACGCTGCCCAGGATAATTTGAGCTCGGCTCTCCAGGAGATGCAAAAGGCGGTCGCCGCCGACCCCACCCGTTCCGACTCATATTTGGGCATGGCTCTGCTCCAGGTCCGGGCCAAGCTGCCGGATCAAGCCGAAATGAGCTTTAAGAAAGCGGTTGAGCTTGCTCCCAAATCCATGAACGCCCAACTGGCTCTGGGAGCTTTCTACCAGTCGCAAAATCGCTTGCCGCAGGCTGAACAGCAATTCAAGCACGCGATTGAGGTCAATCCCAAAGACCCTGCGCCGCGCGCATCCTATGTTCGCCTGTTGATGGTCGAAGGCAAGAAGCAAGACGCCGAAGCCTTTCTGAAGCAGACCAAGAGCGATTTTCCGAACAACTCCGAGGGCTACCGCATGCTGGGCGATTTCTATTTCGCAAACGGCGACCTCGATCAGGCCATGGCGGAATATTCTTCGCTGTACAGCGAGCATCCCAAGGATGTTCAGGTCAAGAAAAACTATGTGCAGTTGTTGATCTTGAAGAACAGTCTGGACGAAGCCACGAAGTTAACCAATGAACTTCTGAAATCGAGTCCCCATGATGCCGACGTCCTGGACTATCGCGGCCAGATCCAGTTGCGGCAAGGCAACGGCGCCGGCGCTGTGGATTCGCTGCAGAAGGCTCTCAAGGAAGATCCCAACAACGCCGTGGCCCATTACCACCTTGGTCTTGCCTTTGACCTGCAGCACGACGAGGGCCAGGCTGAATCGGAGTTGCGCGAAGCGGTGGGAGTGCGTCCCGACCTCACCGATGCGCAGCGGGCGCTCGCCAAGCTGGAGATACAGCGGGGCGAGGTCGATGCACTTGTCCAAACCGCGCAACAGATCATCCAGGGCGCTCCTAATGCACCCGATGGTTACCTTTTGCGGGCTTTGGCACAGATGAACCGGCAGAAATTCGCTGAAGCCGAGCAGGACATGCGCAAGGCGGCCGAGGTCGCTCCGGGAAATCCCGCACCGTACGTGCAGATGGGTAATCTCCATCAACTACAGAAGCAATATGCCGAGGCCATCAAGTTTTATCAGCACGCGCTCGACCTGGATGCGGGCTCAACCGACGGCTTGCAGGGAATCATGAATATGTACATCGCCGAGAAACAGCTCGACCAGGCTGTTGCCGCGGCGAAGGCGCAGATCGCCAAATCGCCCAACAACAGCGGGTTCTATGATCTGCTGGGCACGGCTCTGTTTCAAAAGAAGGATTTCAGTGGCGCCGACGCGGCCTTTCGCAAGGCGATCGACCTCGACAAAAATAATTCCGATGCGCTGCTAAAGCTGGCTCAAGCCCAGGCGGCGGAAGGATCAGTGAGCCAGGCTCTTGCCACGTATCAGCAATCCATTAAAGACCACCCGCGCGAGATCTCGTTCTACATTCTTGCCGGAATGATGTACGAATCGCAAAGGAACTGGGACGAAGCCAAGATTTTGTATCAGGAGGCGCTGAATATTCAGCCCGATAATTCTCTGGCCTCAAATAATCTCGCCTACCTGATGCTGCAGCACGGGGGCAACGTGGACGTGGCTCTGGCCATGGCACAAACCGCACGCCGCGGCATGCCAGACTCCCCGAATGCGGCCGACACACTGGGATGGGCATATTATCAAAAAGGCGTGTATCAATCGGCGATCGATATGTTTCAAGAGTCGCTCCGGCTCAGCGAGAAGAATGGCGGCGCTGACGACGCCGACGTTCACTATCACCTCGGCCTCGCGTACCAGAAAGCCAACCAGCCCGCACAGGCCCGCCAGCAACTGGAACGAGCGTTGAAGATCAGCCCCAACTTCGGCGAAGCGGATGACGCGCGCAAGGCGCTATCGGAGCTGCGGGGATAGCAGAAAGCGGCTACGGGAAAATCTGTAACTACAATCCAGCGGGATTAGTCGGCGGCTACGGTTTCGCTTATTTCATCGGGCTGGGGACGGCGGGGCGTGCGGTTGGAAGGTAGTCCGGCGTCGCGGATTTTATAGAGCAGAGCGCGATAGCTGATGTTCAGCGCGCGGGCCGCTTGTTTGCGGTTCCAGTGATGGTGCTGGAGCACTTTGAGAATGATCTTACGTTCCAATTCACGCACCGCCTGGCGGGTGATTTTCTTCAGCGAGATTGGTCCGTCGACGGAAATGTCTGCGCTGAAAAAGTCCGGCGCCTGCTGGCGCAGATCGCCCGAGATGGACTCCTCGGTCCCGAGAATTACGTAGCGCTTCATCAAATTTTCCAACTCGCGCACATTGCCCGGCCAGTGGTATTTCTTGAGCGCGGTCATTAATTCGGCAGAAGGCGGGTTGGCGCGGCAGTTGAATTTCCGGTTGTAATACTCGAGGAAATAGTCCACGAGGTTCGGAATGTCGACTGCGCGCTCGCGCAGCGACGGCATGTGGAGGTTCACGACGTTGATGCGGTAGAACAGGTCGGCACGAAAGTTGCCGGCGGCAATTTCTTCTTCCAGTTTTCGATTGGTGGCGCAGACCACGCGGACTTCTACTTTCTTGTCCTCTTGCGCTCCAATGCGGCAGAACTGGCCGTCCTGAAGAAGCTGCAGCAACTTCGACTGCAAGCCCATGTCGAGTTCTGAAATCTCGTCCAGAAATAGAGTGCCGCGATGCGCCATTTCCACGCGGCCCGGCTTCGTGCCATATGCGCCGGTGAAAGCGCCTTTCTCGTAACCGAACAGTTCGCTTTCGAGCAGGGTACCCGGAATCGCGGGACAATTGACCTTCACCCATGGACCGGTTCTCCATGGTGAACCGGTGTGGATCATGCGCGCGATAATGTCTTTGCCGGTGCCACTCTCGCCGTGGATCAACACGGGAACGTTGGCGCCCGCGATTTTTGCCAGCCGCTCGCGAAGAGACCGCATGGCCTCCGTGGCTCCGAAGATGACCGACTCGGGTGGCATCTCGCCGAGCGGTTGTATTAGCGCGCTAACTGGGTTGGAAGTCGTCATTCAGTGTTCCTGGCTTCCCGCAGCACAGGCTTGCAGTGGGATGTGCACCCGGAGAGCCAAACGCAAGGGGAGAGTATGCGTACCCTATCAGGCTAGCCTATCTGATTGATGAAAAGCAACTTACTAAAGATTGTGGGGTACGAAAGCGGGTAATTGGCCGGACAGGAGGGCAACCGGGAAACGGTCATGTGTGGAAGAAAAAACTTTCACACGGAAGAAGTGACTTTCCGCCGTAGGGGTTTGGCGGAGCTGCCGGAACTGACTTTGTCGGGACTGGCCTTGTCGGGACTGACTTTGCCCGGACTGACTAAGGGACGTGAGAATTTCAGGCCGACCAGGTTGTAGCCCTCACCATGTTGCATGCGCAACACCCTGGCGCGCAGGCTTCGCGTGACGTGCGGCAGGGCCGCCAAGGCGGCCAACGGCGCGCTCGGAATCTCGAGGAGAATCTGGGCGGCGGAGGGAATGGAGCGGCGAACCGCCACCAGCATTCCACCGGCGGAAACGTTGAGGGCGGTGGCGAATTCCAGGAATTCCTTGTCAGTCTCCGCCCGGCTCCGGACAAAAACTGGAATGGCCAGAGGCAAGCGTGGGAAACGCCGACGCTCTGCCGCTGGCATTCCAAGCACCTTAGGGGCCAAATCCGAACCGACGGGGCAAATCTTCGGACGAAACTGGATCACACCTGCAATTGAACCGGTAACTTAAGGCGCAGGGAGCCCTAAAGCCGTAAAGGGGCGGCTTCTTCCGTGAGTCTGGCGGGGCATAGCCTTGACCACGCGGCAAGACCCCCATCATTCCCGCGCGATTGATAAGTGCAAGGTTTTGCCACACTTGGGTAATCGGCTTGCATTTTTCGTTGACAAGGAAAAGCGGGCTGGCATACGATTTTTGTACAGCATTCTTCCTTAAACCAGTCGAGTGCGTCCTCCCTCTTGTTAAGCCGTCGCACCCCTTATGGCTACCGTGCAAAAGAATATGTGTGCTTCCGGGCCGAGCGCGGGAAAGAATGGCGCTTCCGTTTCACCGGGAGCGGGCGAAGGAACACCCAGCCCCGCTGAGGTGCTGCAGGCCTACACCGAATTGCAGGAGCGATTCCAGCGCACTACCAACGCACTGGGCTCAGCCGCGCACGACCTGAAGACTCCGCTGTCGATTTTGAACGGCTATGTCGAATTGCTGCAAAGCGAAAAGCTCGGACCGCTGAACGGGCGCCAGCGCGAGGTGCTCGGCGACATGAAATCCAGCGGCAAGCGGCTACAGCAATTCATTCAGGATTTTTTAACCTACAGCGCTCTTGAAACCGGCGCGCTGAAGATGCAATTCGAGTCGGGCAATCTCAACCAATGCCTCTCCGAGGTTTGCCGCCTGTGGTCGACGCGCTTTCAGGAAAAGGGATTGGCGCTTTACTTTCTGGCGAACGACAAGCTACCGGTCTTCCCCTTTGACTCTCCCAAGCTGGAGCGGGTGATTTCAAACTTGCTGGAAAATTCTTTTAAGTTTGTTCCTCAGGGTGGAACCATCTGGTTGCACGCAGAGCCCTACATGTGGGAGCGGCGCGCGGCCGCACAACCAGCCTCGTCGGGCGAGCGGCGCAGGCAGGAAACTGCGCAGCCTAATTCCGTGAAGGTCAGCGTGTCCGATACGGGGCCGGGAATTCCGGCGGAGTTTCATCAGGAGGTCTTCGATGATTTCTTCCGCCTGCCGGGCAATGAGAACCAGGAAGGAATGGGTTTGGGCCTCGCGATTGTGCGCCGCCTGGTGCAGGGTATGGGCGGAAAGGTCTGGGTGGAAAGCGATCCTGGCGCGGGCTGCAAATTCTCCTTCTTGATACCGTTCAAACCCGCGGTGAATCCAGCGGGCAAAGGAAAGAATCGATGAGCGAAACTGCCAAGATTCTTCTGGTCGATGACGAACCGGCAATGCTGCGTTATATCCGCACGCTACTGGAGGTCGACGACTACAAGGTCGAGACTGCATCGACCGGCGAAGAAGCTCTGCTGCGCGTGGACAAAGGCATGGAACCCGACTTGGTGCTGCTCGATGTGCTGATGCCGGGAATCGACGGGCTGGAAACTCTGGAACAACTTCGGCAGAAGCGGCCGGGAGTAAAAGTCGTGATGCTCTCCTGCGTCAACGACACGAAGAAAGTTGTACAGGCCATGCGCCTGGGAGCACACGACTACCTGACCAAGCCTTTTCAGAAAGCGGAACTGGATGCGGTGATCGACCAATGCCTGGGTCAGGGCAAAACGCCCGTTGGCGGCGAAGTCGAGGATGTCGGCGACGACATCTTCTTCATTGCCGCGAGCCCGGCCATGCGGAAGATTCGATCGCAAGCCGCGCTGGTGGCCAATGTAGACATTCCTGTTTTGCTGTTGGGCGAGAGCGGCACCGGCAAGGAAGTCCTGGCGCGCCTGATTCACAAACTCTCCCCGCGGGCTCACCGCACTTTCCTGAAGGTGAATTGCGCGGCCGTCCCGGCGGACCTGCTGGAAAGCGAGCTGTTCGGTTACGAACCGGGAGCATTTACCGGCGCGACACATGCCAAGCCGGGCAAGTTCGAACTGTGCAACAAGGGAACGATTCTGCTCGACGAAATCGGCGAGATGCCACCCGCGCTGCAGGCCAAGCTGCTGCACGTGTTGCAGGATCAGCAGTTCTCACGCCTTGGGAGCCGCTCGGTGATCAAGGTGGACGTCCGCATTCTGGCAGCCACCAACATCGACATACCGCAGGCGTTGGCGGCTAAGCGGTTGCGCGAAGATCTTTACTACCGTCTCAATGCCTTCACCCTGCAACTACCGCCGTTGCGCGAGCGCAAAGAAGAAATTCCAATTCTGCTGAAGCATTTCATGACGCGCATGGCGGAAAGTTACGCGCGGCCTCAGCTTCCGCTTTCGCCTATGCTGCTCGAGGCCTGCCAGGCGCACTCCTGGCCGGGAAATTTGCGGGAGCTGAACAATTTCTTGAAGCGCTACCTAATTTTGGGCGACGAGAATCTAGCTGCTTCCGAATTGCAGCCGCGTCACGACGGCAACGGCGGCGCTACCCGGGGAGATTCCGGAGCGCTGGGCGGTGAGGCTGGTGGAGGCGGCTTGAAGTCGCTGGCGCGCACAGCCAAGGACGAAGCCGAAGGCGAAGCCATCCGCCAGGCGCTCGAACAAACCAAGTGGAACCGCAAACAGGCCGCCGCGCTTTTGCAAATCAGCTACAAGGCCCTGCTCTACAAGATTCGGCAATATGGAATCGCCGAAGCCAAGAGCCACCACAAGCTTTCCGCCGGCGCGTAGCGCCAATCTCATAACTTCCCGCTTCTCGGGAACGATCGTCTGTCGGCCGCAGTTCAGGTTACGGGACGACCGTCAATTGGAACGACTGACTCTGGCTTAACGAACCTGAGGTTGCCGTCACCTTCAAAGAGTAGGTGCCCGACGGAGTTCCACTCACCTGCGGCTGCGTCCTGGGAGTGCTGCACGAAGGCTGCAGGAAAATCAACCCAAAGAGCACGCACAGCGCTAGCAGAGCCAACAGTCGGCCGCGCCGGCGCTTACCGCGCGAACCCAACCCCAGGACGGCCATCCCTGGAAGCATCAACCAGAGAGCATAGAACGAGCGTCTCCATCCCGCCGAAGCGAGAGTCGTGACCGGCTGCGCCGTCGTGGTGACGTTTAGTGTGGTGGACGCGCTGCTGCTCCCATTCAAATTAATGGTGGCGGTTGTGAAGTCGCAGGCCGCACCAACGGGCAGAGCACTGCAACTGAGCGAGATGTTATTTGTGAAGACGCCGTTCACCGGATATACCTGCACGGCATATTGCGCAGGCAAGCCGGCAGGCACGGTTACGCTCGAAGGGGTAACTGGGGCCAACGCAAAAGCCGACGCCGTGAAGGAAGCCGAATTCGTGACGTTGGTGGTGGTGTTGTTGACATTCGTCACCGTGGCCGTCGCGGAATAATTGCCGCTTGCAGTCGGAGTCACCGTGAATACGACTTGCGAAGTGGCGCCGACCTGCAGCGATGGTATCTGGCAAGTCACCGCGTTGCCGCTCGGCGCGGCGCAGGTGCCTGAACCTGCGGAGGCGCCGTTGAAGGTCACGCCGGTGGTGGGAACGGTGCCGTTCACGAAGATATTCGTGGCCGGGTCCGGTCCCTCGTTGGCGATCGTGAAGGTTATCGTAACCGGGTTCCCGACCCCCACGGTTCCCAGCGGGGACACGGTGGCCGCCACGGTAGTGAGGCTCAAGGCATTCGTCGGCTCGAACTTGGCGACGAAGGCGTCGGAGGGACCGTTGAGACCGGTGGGCTGCAACGAATTCTCCTGCTCGAAGTTCGTCGAAGTGGTACTGCCGACCAGGTAGGTATTGAAGTTGGTGTCGACCGCAATGCCGGTGCCGACATCGAGGCCATTGCCGCCGAAATAGGTCACGTAAGACTCGCCAGTCTGTCCCGTGGTCGTGGTCGTATCAATCTGCGCGAAAAACGCGTTCTGCGTCGCCCCGGTGGCGAGTGCGCTTTGGATCGCCCCCGTGGTAACGGGAAGGTTTGTCGAATTGGTCGTGCCAGTGATCAGCGCATCGCTGACCGTAGTGCTGGTCTGAAACACGGTAATCGCCTGCCCACTATCGTTGCCTGATCCACCCAGGTAAGAAAAGTAGGTAAGGGCAACGTCAGCTGGGACTCCGGTCGTAGTCGGGGCTGGGTTGCTCATGCGCGCCACGAAGGCATCGGTGTTCGTTGATGGAGTAGTAGGGCATGTCGTCACCCCCGGATTGTTGAGGCAAAGCTGGAAGGGCTGGCTGCCGATGGGAATGAAGAAGTCAGGGGAATTGGTGGTTCCCGTCAGGTAAATGCTGGCCGCGCCGAAATTAAGGGCAATCCCGGTGCTCGAATCCGCGCCAGTGCCACCGAGATAAGTCGAGAAAAGCAACGGAGCGCCGCCGGTCTGAACATAGTTGGGATTCAGCTTGGCCACGAACGCATCGGTCGCATAGGGTGTGGACATAGGCGCTGTACACGGATTCGGATTCTCCAGGACTAACGGCGGAATTGTATCCAGGCAGGGCTGGTAGGCATTAACGATGGGGAAATCTCCCGACGCCCCGCTGTTGCCGTAGGCACCCGAGCCGCTGTTATAGAAATTCGTCGTACCGCTGAAATAAATGTTGCCGTTGGAATCGACCGCGATGCCTCCACCCACGGCCACCGCGGGAGTGGGCACAGCGCCCCCGAAATATGTCGAATAGGCGATGCTTAAGTACCCCGGCTGCGCGGTATTAACCTTCGTGACGAAGAACTGGAGGCTCGAAGCCGGCGACACCTGATAGGGCACGGGTAAGAGTGTTGCGGGAAAGTCGTCAGCCGGGATCAGGCTTGGCGCGTCGTTGGAGGTCGTAGTGCCGGTGATGAAGACATCTCGATTCAGGTCGATCGTCATCCCGCTGGCCTGGTCGTTTCCGTTGCCGGAAAGATAGGTGGAATAAATGAGGGGCGCTGTGCCAGTTGGATTGAGCACACTGACAAACACCGACGAACAGGTGATGCCGGTACATTGCCCACCCTTGGTTTCCGGAGCGGTCTGGTAGGGCACGCCGCCGGTGGGAAAGTCCGGGGAAGTTGTGTTGCCCGCAATGTAGGCGTTGCCGCCGTTATCCACGCCAATACCGACGCTGGTGTCCGATCCGCTGCCACCGAGGAAGGTCTCATAAATAACCGCGGGCTGCGAAGGACTGATCTCGGCGACGAAGATGTGGCTTGGACTGGTCGTGGTGAGCGTGAGCGGACCGATCAAGGTCTGGGTAGGATTGCCGACAGTAGGAAACGAAGCTTCCGGCGAGCCTTGCGTGGTGCCTACGACGTAAATATTGCCATTGCCGTTGACTGCGACGGAGGGTGAGGTCTCCGTGCCGCTGCCGCCAAAGTAGGTCGAAAAATTGAGGGACGGGTCGATGATGAGTTCACGGCTGCGATCATAGCTGCCGATTTCGAAACCGACGCGGTTGGCGGAGCGCAGAACGAATCGTCCTGCTACCGGCTGCCGCCGGTCTCCGTCGCGCTGATAAACCTGAGGGGCTTGCAAACGCAGATCGCCATCGTTCTTGCCGGTGAGAATCAGATTTCCGCCACTGAGTTCGAGTTTGGCTGCGCCCTCAAACTGCATTTCGGCTTGCGATGGATCGGCGCCCGGAGCGACCCGGAAGTCGTATTCCAGATGGCCTTGGTTTCCATAGAAGACCAGATCGATTCCGGGATAAACGCTCTCGTAGCGAACCCCGGCAAATTGCGGGATGCCACTATGCCACTTGCTCGGGTCGTTGCCGAGGATGTAGTTGCTCTTGCCAGGCAACAGATTGTTCCCGGCGACGGCAGCTGCGCGGTTCGCGCCAACCAGATTCATGCGCACGAATTGTGCGTTGTTCCCGGTATGCGACGAGTGCGGCGTCTGCATCGAGATGACAGCGCCGGTTGCGTTCAGGAAGAGACCATATCCCGCGCCCCGGGCGAGGAATTTCACACTGGGATCGGCCTGGCCCCGGTTGGGCTCGAAGATCAGGGGCAACTGCGCGAGAATGGCCCGTGCATCGGGCTTCGACTGCAGGGAGGGTCTGGCGGAGGTTGCACCATGAGAGGCTGGAGCGTGAATCGCGTCGTTCGGCGCCAAGCGGCGGAAACCCGACCCGAGGAGCACTACAGCCGCCAAGAACAGCACCAGCAACGCCCCGAGCGGGCGCACCCATCCCAAGCTGCCTCGCGAGCTTCGTCCCGAACTTTCTCCCGAACTTCGTCCCGAGCTAGCTCCCAACCAACGGCCATTTCCCATCACGCTTTTCCTCCGAGTCAACAAGACCATTTTCAACCAGATCAATTTGGAGAGGGTAGAAACGGCGCGCGAGTTCCTACCCGGCGCCGGCGAAACCGCCTGCTGCTGACGTGTCACTTAGAACTGGCGGAAAACAAACAACTACTTAAACATCTGGCGGATAGGCAAGTCAAGCGAGCCTCCGCCATTCGAGCGCTCCCGGAGTTGTCAGATGCGCTCAGAGAGCGTGAAAGATGCCGCAGTCTGGCACGAAAGTGGAATGAATGGAATTGCAGAGCGCAGCTTGGCGTGCTTTTCCCGCAAAGGCTTGCATGCGCCAGCCTCGGCAATGCTGCATTCGAGGCAAGAACTTCTTGATTCCGGGCGCTAAGCGGAAAAAGTGAGATCGCAGGCGTATGGCAGCGGGATTGCTACTTGCACAGGTGGCTCCTCCGCATTCGCGCCTCCTCCCCGGCCTGCTTGAGCGTTTACCGAATCAGTCCCGGAGTCTTTTTGCTCTTGCAAAGCGCTGGCGATTCTATACATTGGATAGCAATCGAGGAATTTTAATCAGGGCGCGCCGGGGGCGGCGGCGCCTTGGCCTCCCAGCCTGGACTTGATTCCGTACTGCCCTGAGCAGTCTTCGTAGACGAGAATGCTTTCGGAAATTAGGTCACGGATGCAACCGGAATCTCAGGAACGGCGAATGATGCGGCGCTTCGATATGCGCCTGCCCGCAGTAGTTCGTCTGGATCAGGACAACGAATTCCACACCGAAACTCAGAATGTGAGCGCGCGCGGAGTTTTCTTTTACCTCGACCGGCCCGTGCCCGCGGGAACCCCGTGTGAAGTCACTCTCACATTCCCTCCTCACATCACACTGACTGACGCCGTCCGTGTGCGCTTTACGGCGCGGGTCATTCGCGTGGAATCGCCTCTGCCCTCGTTGCGTGTCGGAACCGCGGCGATGATCGAGGACTATGAATTCCTGCGCTCCAGCGGAGGGGATTTCCTAAGTGCGCTGCAACGGGGAACGGAAAATTAGGTGCTCCCCGGACTCGAAACGCAAAGCCGGATGCCGCCGCTTCACTTACCACCTTTGCCCAGATCTTTCATCTGCCGCCGCAGCCGGCTGTAGCGGCGAACCAGGCTCCCAATATAGAAACCGTGGATCAGCCAGGTGGCGATGTATGCGGCGTACAGGAATTTGACTGAATTCATCGCGACCCCCGGTTCAAAGAGACAACTTCAAGAAACGGTTCACAGCGGAGGCACTATCTCGAACACCACACCGCTTCCATCGACGCCTTGGCCACTGCCACAGTAGAGCGTCGTTCCGTAAAGGTTCCCCGCGCTGTCCAGTGCTACGCCCGCATCCGGCTCGCAACCCTGTGGTCCGCCGTGAAAGGAGTGCAGATTTTCCTCCCTCCAAGTGCCGTCGGCGGTGGGCCTGAGGGCATAGACGTTTCCGTCTCCAAAAGACCCTCCCTGCCAGGTCACTCCGTAGAGAATTCCCGAGGGCCCAAATACCAGATTTCCGATCGCGCCAAATCCGTCGACGCCGTCAAAGTTATGTAGATTGGTCATCGTCCATCCGCCCTCAGAGGGCAACAGCTCGAACACATAACCGTTTCCGTTTGCTCCTCCGTTACCCACCGTTCCATAGAGGTTTCCGCTGGCGTCGAAGATCAGACCGCACTGAGGATAGGCCCCGTCGGCTCCTCCCGCAAAACTGTGGATGATGGTTTCGGTCCAGCCGCCGCCGCTCGAGTTGGGTGACAGCTCATAGATTGCACCAAAACCGTAGGCCCCCATCTCCTCCGTCGTCCCCCATATGTTCCCGAACGCATCTATCGCAACGGGTTGATTGGGCTGCCCAGCGTCAGCGGAAGTTGTCCCGAAGCTGTAGAGAACTGACTCCTGCCAATCGCCGCCCGAGACACGCGAGAGCCTGAACACCGTACCTTCACCATAGGTCCCACCGCTGACCGTCGTCCCATATAGATTGCCTGCCGCATCGAATATAAGCGTGCTTCGTGGATCTTTTCCGTCCATTCCATTGCCGAAAGCGTACAGCGTCCTCGAGATCCACTTGCCATTAGCTGCCGGCGATAGCTCGAATAGTGTTCCGCCCTCGCCGTTGGTCCCGCCGCCAATGGTGGTGCCGTATAGATTGCCGACCTGGTCAAAGACGAGGCCCCCTATCGGGCCGTAGGCCTCGTCGTCGCCAATCTCGCCGAAGTTGTCAATTCCTTTCTCGATCCACTGGCCATTATCCCCGCGAGACATCTCGAACACCATGCCGAAGCCCTTGGCGCCGCCATAATTCGTAGTCCCGTAAAGATTGCCTGCCGAGTCCAAAACCACTCCTCCATAGGGGTTCACGCCGCCAACATTACTGGAGAGGCCAAAGACATGCACGATTTTTTCGGTGCCCTGAGCCAGCGCCCTCGTTGCCAACATGCAGGCCAATAGACCGACACTAAGAATGACTATCAAAACAGGCCGCAGGGCCTTGCGCTTAGGTAGTAGTAAGTATCGGGGCAAGTGATCCTCCTGAGACCGTCAGCGCCGGATTATACTGGCCGAACTGATCGGCGGCTAGAGTCGAAGTCCTCCGGCACCCGCTTCTTAGAAGGTCCTTGCAGAATTCATTGTGGCTCTCGACTTAGGGGAGCCTTAGCCTTGGAAGCCGGCGCGGCTAGCGTTCCAGGCTCAAGCAACGATTCGAGCGCTTCCGCCTCTTCCACTTCGCGTCGCAGCTTTTCCAGTCCGTAGCGCGACCAGCAGACGAGAAATGCGAAGCACAGAAAAGCCATCCAGCTAATCAGGAGCACACGCAACATGCGCGGATCGATCGACCCGCCTCCTCCAATCACGGGCTGAGGATGCTGGGTGCGGAAAAACCAGATCGAGAAATAAACCAGCGGAACATCGAGCGCTCCAAACACCGCCAGGACCGCGGCGAGCTTCTGGGTCTGCGCGCTGTCGGAGAAACGGCGCAGCACCAGGTAGCTCACGTAAATCAACCACAGAACCAGAGTTGAAGTGAGGCGAATGTCTCCCGGAGCCCACCAGATGCCCCACACCGGCCGCGCCCAGATGGGACCCGTGATGAGAACGATGGTGCAGAAAACTACGCCCACTTCGGCGGTGGTCACTGCCAGCAGGTCAAGACTCTGACCGGGGAAATATTTTCCGATCAGGAAATAAAGCGCGACGACGATGACGGCGGTGGTCGCGACCGAACTGGGATACATCCCGGTGGGCAGTTGTTGTTGTACCTGCGGAACAAACGGTGCTATGAAGCCGACAATTCCGATCGCAATCACAATCCATTTTGCGGCGCGTTGGGTTGATGGCCGGGCATTAGCCAGATATTGCACCGAAGCGATGAAGTTGAGGAAGAACAGCAGAAAGGCTGTCCACGCCGAAGGAACGTGGTAGTAAATGATGCGGTAGACCTCGCCCTGCATGGCATCCGTGGGCGCGACGAACATGGCCAGATAAAAAGCGTAGGCCAGGAAAAGCGCCGTCAGAACTGCCAGGATAGGGAAGGCCTTTTTCATTCTGCCTGCAAGACCGTTTCAAACAAGGCCAGACAAGCAGTAGTAAACACCACATCGTAGGTGAGAAGCAATACGATGTAGAAGTGAGCGGAATCCTCCCCCGTGAGAATGTTGGTGGTCGCCGCGACCATGCTGATCACCGCGGGAATGGAAACGGGAAACAGTAACAGAGGCAGCATGAGTTCGCGGCTGCGAGTGCGCAGCGACATCGCGGCAAAAAATGTGCCGTTTACCACCAGCGCCCATGTTCCCAGAAGCGCCACGGGAATCAACTGCCATGCGGGGCCAAGCACGCGCAGATTGTAGAAGACCACAAACAGAGGCGCCATCAGCGCCTCCAGCAGGCTGACCAGAATAAAGTTGCCGAGCACTTTGGCCACGAAGAGTGAATTGGCTGAAGCGGGAGAGACGCGGTAGGCGTCGAGCACCTGGTTGCGCAGTTCCCTCGCCCATGTCTGGTTCAGCGCAACCACCGCCGCGAACAGGAAGGCCACCCAAACCAACCCGCCTACAATGTGACGCGATTCTTCCGCCAGCGGGTCGAAGGAAAACACGAAAATCACGACTACCAGCAAAGAGAAAAACAACATCGCGTTAAGCGCATCTTTGGAGCGCCACTCCAGGCGTATGTCTTTGCCTAGCGTTGCCAGCGTGATCGACCAGAACGAGCTCATGGTCGCTCCGTCCGAACTCCTGGAGCAAGATGAGAGGTGCGCTCGGCGATCTGACCTGCCTGCATCCACACAAATTCGTCGGCCACGCCTTCCAGGAGCGCCGCCTGATGTGTAACCAGAAAAATGGTTTTGCCGGCATCGCGCATGCCTTTCAGCAAGCCGACCATCTCCCGCGCCGAATGAATATCGACATTCGAGAACGGCTCATCCAGCAAAAGAATCTTAGGATCGTGAAGAATAGCTCGCGCCAGCGACATCCGCTGCCGCATGCCTTGCGAATATTTCCCCACGGGCCGCGACAACTCCGGGTCGAGTCCCACCAACCGAATCACCTGTTCGGGACGACTATTACCGCTGATGTCGTAAAGGCGGGCGAAGTAGCGAAGGTTTTCCATCCCGCTCATTTCGTCGTAAAGCAGTGAGGGATGCGCCATGTAGCCAATCTCGCGACAGGCCTCGCGCGGCGTCTTGCCCAGAATCGATATCGTGCCGCGGGTGGGATGAGCCAATCCTGCCAGCGCGCGCAACAGAGTAGTCTTCCCTGCTCCGTTGTCGCCGAGGATCACATGGAACTTGCCGGCGGCGAACTCCGCATCCACGCCCCGCAACGCTGCGAAGCGGCCAAACTGCTTGATTAAATTGCAGACGGAGATGATTCCGTTGGCTGCGGGGATTTCGGAGGCGCTCACACTCATGGGATTCAGTTGCAAGCCGAGTAGAAGATAGCGGAAGCGGGCGGCGAAGTCGAGACGCGAGGAAACAACAAGCTGTCTTAATTTGCCATCCCGGTCGAGGGGGTCTGCACCTGGGTTGTGCTTTTTGCAGGCTCGGCGGATGGCGCACTATTTGCTGGAGTACCGGGTTGTTGCGGCGCATACTTCGAGGCGCATTTTGCCTGCAGGCCCTTGGCGTGGAAGACGCCATCATGGCCGAAGCTGCCGTCGGCCAGTGCCTGCGAATCGTCTTTAAAGGTGTCCGGAGGGGCCTCGGTTCCGGTGTAATCGACGGAGAGCAACTGATCCTGTTCCATCAACACAAACTGAACGTGGGTTCCGGTGCGCTTGATGGAGCCCGGCTGCACATTCCCCGCGACCCGTAGGCGCTTGCTGTAAGCGCCGTTGCCCATTTTGTGCAGCTCGCTGATGGTGACATAGTAGCTCTTGCTATCCTGCACGCCGGTGTAAGCGAGGTAGCCGAGCAGAAGAAGAATCAGAACCGTGGCCGAGCCGAACTTGAGATAGGTTTTACCTTGGCTGGACATAGGCAACTTCCCACCGCAATAATCTACCGCCCAATCAAGACTCTACGCGACTGCATCCGCATAATCAAGATTCTGGGGGGGCTGTTGCGACCCCATCCTCCGCTAGAATGAGAGTAGTTCAGAGAACCCCATGATTCATCCCTGGCACGACGTAACTCCCGGCGACAAGCTGCCGCAGGAATTCGATTGCGTGATCGAGATCCCGTTCGGATCGAGCGTGAAGTATGAACTCGATAAGGCGAGCGGCCTGATCAAGCTCGATCGCATTCTTTACTCCGCGGTTTATTATCCGGCGAACTATGGGTTCATTCCGCAAACGCTGGCGGAGGACGACGATCCGCTTGACGTCCTCGTGCTCTGCCAGGAACCCGTGGTGCCGCTCACCATCATTCACGCCCGCGCCATCGGCCTGATGACCATGATCGACGCGGGCAAGCAAGACCATAAGATTATTTCCATCGCCACGCAGGATCCCGAGTTCAACACTTATCATGAGGCTGCGGAGATGCCGCCGCACCGCATGCTCATGCTGCGCCGATTTTTCCAGGATTACAAACAACTCGAAGGCAAGGCCGTCGAGGTGGACGAGATACGCCCCGCGAATGAAGCGTACCCCATCATCCTCGACGCGCTGCGCCGCTACAGCGAACAGCGCCGCAAGGGCTTCAAGGCGCCCGCCAGTCACTGAGCTTAGACCTTTTTTAACTGCGATACGCGGCATTTTATGCCCTTGTACCAAAGTAACTTCTGGTAGCCTCGGACGGTCGCGTAGAATTCGTCGAGTCTAAAGTCCAATCTCCGGGTTTACTAAACGAAGTTCATTCTGCCGAAAGGCCTCTGAGGAGACTATGAAAACTGCACGACATTGCGCCGTACTGGTGTTTGTTTTTGCTTTTTGCGCCGCGCTCAGCTTCGCGGACGAACCGGGAAGGCATCCGGCCTACCTGCACGCGCTCACCGACCTGCGGCATGCTCGCGCCCATCTGGAGAACCCCGCTGCCACCTATCACATGGATAAAGAAGAACAACATGCCATTGAGGAGATAGACAAAGCCATCGATGAAATTAAGCGGGCGTCGATCGACGATGGCAAGAACTTGAACGATCATCCTCCGGTTGATGCGCAGATGCCGCGCGCCGGGCGCTTTCACCGAGCGCTGGAATTGCTGGACAAGGCGCACAACGATATCGCGCGCGAAGAAGACGACCCATCCGTGCGCGGTTTGCGCAATCGCGCCCTCCGGCACATCGACGAGGCGCATCGCATCGTCGATCACCTGATCGTGCAGAACAGCTACTAGCAGCCACATCTCTCGATCGGAAATAGATCAAGGTCCGGCACAGCCGGGCCTTTTTCTTTGTTTCAGTCCTTTTTTGTTTCAGTCCTTCTTTGTTTCAGTCTTTCCTTGTTTTAGCCCTTGCCGGCTTCCCCCTAGAACATTTTTAAGTTTTTCTCTTGACTTAATGTACTAGTATTATAGTACACTGTGACACATGGGACGCAGCTTCAATGGCGCTGAGGGTTTCCGGCTCCAGCTGGACTTGCGCAGCGGCGTCCCGGTCTACCGCCAGATCATCGATCAGGTTCGCGGCGGCATTGCAGCGGGAACGCTCACCGCCGGCGATCAGCTTCCGACGGTACGCCAGCTTGCCGTCGATCTGGCGATTAATCCGAACACTGTTCTGCGGGCCTATCGCGAACTGGAACTCGGCGGCGCGCTTGAAACTCACCAGGGAACCGGAACCTTCATCAGCCACAAGAAGATGGTCAAGAACACCGCTGAGCGCGAGCGGCAACTGGGCCAACTGGCCGGCGAATTCGCAGCTCGCGCGGGAGCCGCAGGTTTTACCGTGGATGAGTTGCTGGATCGTATGCGCGAGTTAGTGCCTGATTCCAGGCAAAGGAGATAAACCATGACAAAAATCGAAATCGGTCAAATCAGCGGCGTCGGAAGATCATTGTTCGTCATCTGCATGTTGGCCGGCGCGATTGTGACTGTAGCTACAAAGAATCCAGATGGGATCGTTGCCGGCGCCGCGGTGGGCATCTACCTCATGTTCGCCATCAAGGTGGTGCGGCAGTGGGAAAAGGTTGCGGTGCTGCGCCTGGGCCGCTACGTCGGCCTGCGGGGGCCGGGGATCTTCCACATCGTGCCGATCGTCGAAACGCTAAGCCCTTACGTCGACCAGCGGGTGCGCGTGGCCAGCGTTTCCGCGGAATCGACGTTAACCCGCGACACCGTGCCGGTAAACGTGGATGCCATCGTGTTCTGGCTGGTGTGGAACGCAGAGAAGTCCATTCTGGAAGTGGAAAACTTCATCGAAGCCATCAACATGAGCGCGCAGACGGCGCTGCGCGAGTCGATTGGCCGTCACGAACTGGCGCAGATGATCACCGAGCGCGAGACGCTGGGCCGCGAACTGCAACGCATCCTCGACGAAAAAACCAATCCATGGGGCATCACGGTGCAGTCGGTGGAAATTCGCGACGTAAGGATTCCGCAAGGACTTGAAGACGCGATGTCACGCCAAGCGCAGGCCGAGCGTGAGCGCCAGGCGCGAATCATTCTGGGCCAGGCGGAAACAGAAATCTCGAACAGCTTCGTGCAGGCTGCCGCCGCCTACGCGGAAAATCCCGTGGCCTTGCATCTGCGCGCGATGAACATGTTGTACGAAGCGATTAAAGAAAAGGGTTCGATGGTGATCGTGCCCTCGTCCGCGGTTGAGACGATGGGGCTCGGCGGAACACTCGCGACCGCCTCGCTCGGCGGAGCAAAAGCGGCATAGATTTCAACAGAACCTGACTTCAAGCGGGAGGGGCTTATGACGAATGAACAATCTATGCGGGCTCCAACGGCCGGGCACGGCAATCGATGGCTCACTGGCTTGGCCTCGCTGACAGTAGGCGCGGCGTTTTTTGCCTTGTGGTTCTGGCTGCTGCCGCAATGGCTCGGGTTCACCGTGGAAATGGCGGGTGCGGCGCGCTGGCGATGGCTGGCCGCGATTCCTTCCGTGTTGGGATTCGCGGTTGCCCTGCGCTGCATCTGGGACTTCGGATGGACCGGACGCGGCACGCCTGTCCCGGTCGCCCCTCCGCAGCGGCTGGTAGTGGTGGGTTTCTACCGTTATGTGCGCAACCCCATGTACGTAGGCTTCGCCTCGGGATGGATTGGGCTGTGGGTGATCTTCGGGCACCCCAACCCGGTGGCGATTGCCACGGTTGCGGCAGTCGCCCTCGGAGTACATCTGTTCGTGGTCTTTTACGAAGAACCGACATTGCGCGGGAAGTTCGGAGCGGAGTACGAGGAGTATCGCCGCAACGTGCGTCGCTGGTGGCCGCGTCTGCGGGGATGGGATCAGCCACGGTAGACGAGCGCGGAGGCGAAAGGCGCTGTTAATTTGACAGGTCTTGACGGCGCGGCTCGATGCCGCGCCGTTTCAAACCGAAAAGCCCTCTTCTATCTACCGCACATGGATCTACCAAACGTGACAGGCGTTCTCGGCCACCATGGGCTGGCCCGCCTTGCATCCCCAAGCCTTCTGGAACTCCGGCATATTCTGCACTACTCCGTCGACGCGGTACTTGCCGGGCGAATGCGGATCGGTGAGCACTCGCACCCGGGCGGTCTCCGGTCGCCGTTTCTCACACCACACGCGTCCGAAGCCCAGGAAGAAGCGCTGTTCGGGGGTGTAGCCGTCAATCTTCTGGCCCTCTTTTCCGGTCTTGTCTTCGGCGATCATATGCTCGAGTGCCATCAGCGCAATGCGCGCGCCGCCATTGTCTGCGGTGTTTTCGCCGAGAGTGAGGCGGCCATTCAGTTTGAGATCGTCAACAGCCACGAAGTTTGAATATTCGTCGGCCACGCAACTGACGCGCTTTTCAAATTCCTTGCCATCCTGCTCCGTCCACCAGTCGTGCAGATTTCCCTGAGGATCGAACTTGCGGCCCTGGTCGTCGAATCCGTGGGTAAGTTCGTGACCGATGACCAGGCCGATGCCGCCAAAGTTCACGCCGTCGTCCATGGACTTGTCGAAAAATGGCGGCTGTAGAATACCCGCCGGAAAAACGATCTCATTGAATGATCCGTTGTAATACGCATTCACCGTCGGCGGAGTCATGCCCCACTCCTTCCGATCAAGCGGCTTGTCAATCTTCGCGATTTCGCGTTTCGACTCAAATTCGGTGGTGCGAGAGATGTTGCCCAGCAGATCGTCGGACTTGATCACCACCGAACTGTAATCGCGATAGACATCGGGATATCCAATTTTATTCCGAATGGCGTCCAGCTTTACTTTGGCCTGCTTCTTGGTTTCGTCGCTCATCCAGGAAAGACCCTGGATATCCTCCGCAAGAGACGTTTCCAAAGCGTCGACCATCTTGAGCATGCGCTGCTTGCTGTCCGGGCCGAAGGTGGCGTCTACGTATCTCTCGCCCAGGGCCTCACCCAATTCGCGATCGGTGAGGGTGACGCAGCGCTTCCAGCGAGCCTGGATTTCCTTTTGACCGGTAAGGTTCTGCCGGTACTTGAAGTTGGCTTCGACAAACGGCTGGGAAAGCCACGGCGCCGCGGCGCTGAGCACGTGCCAACTCACGTAAGTCTTGAGCGAGTCGAGAGATTCAGATTCCAGCACCGCATTGACCTGTTTGAAGAAATCGGGATTCGTGACGTTGATCTGAGTAAAGTTGGGAGTGCCCACAGCTGCGAAGTAACGACTGAGATAAAAGTTGGGTCCGAGCGCTATCGCCTGTTCGCGGCTCATCTTGTGATCGAGGTTCTTCGGGTCGCGCCTAGACGTGCGGTCCATGGAAGCCCGGGCCAACGCCGTCTCGATGCGCAACACGGCCTGTGCGGAATTGGCCGCCTGTTCTGGCGTTTGACTCGCAAGAGTAAAAGACTGGGTCACATACTCCACGAGGTGCTGCCGCATTTCTTTCATTTTCGGGTTGTCGTCCTTGAGGTAGTAATCGCGGTCGGGCAAAGTTAGTCCGCCCTGGTCGATGTAGGCGATGACCTGATCGGCATTGTGCAAATCGGATGCCGAATAAAAATTGAACAGCGGATTGGGCCCGACCAGATGCACATGTGCGATCTCGTCGATGAGCCCGGCTTTGTCCTGAACCGCCGCGATGCGGTCGAGTTCCGGCTTTAGCGCAGAGATGCCCTTCGCTTCGACAGACTTTTCGTCCATGCAGGAACCGTACAGATCGCCGATTTTCTGGTCGACCGCGTCGCGACTCGCGCCACCGGCCGCCGCTTTCTCCAAAATGCCGCGCTCGACGTCCATATTGCGCTCATCGAGTTCCGTGAAGCTGCCCCATCGCGCCTGATCGAGAGGAATTTCGGAGTTCTTGATCCAGTTGCCACAGGCATATTGGTAGAAATCGACGCAAGGATCGACGGTCTTGTCGATGTTATCGAGACTGAAGCCGGGCCCCGGCTTCGAAGAGGACGTTTGAGCAAGAACGGCGACAGATGCGAAAACCGACAAGACTGTCAAGAAACGAAAGATGCGCATTGGAACCTTCTCCTTTTCAATGAACGGAGATTCTAAGCGCCGGAAACGTCTATCGGCAAGAACGGAGTGAGCCAAAGCCTATTTCGGCCGAGCGGCTGAAGATTAGAGCCTCCGTACGTAATTTGGCCTCCGCGCTCGTCACTCTCTAATTCTAAGAATCGCGCGTGTGGGAAACATTAGAGATACTTTCGACGAAGGTCTTGCGCATTGAGCCGCCACGATGTTTCTCCGAAGGTGAAAATCCGGCCCATCTGGTCAAAAAACAGATTTTTTCTTTGGTCGAGAATTTGCTCTTGTGTCAGGGGCGGCCTGAAAGCCCGCTGGGCGCGACTTTTCGGCTGCGAGTTTGTGCAGTGCCCACCACAGTAGAGGACGTAAGGAGACAAAGTTGACCGTAGCTCAGTTGCTGATCCTTTTGTTGTTTGTAGGTCCACTTGTCGCTCAGAAAGCCGATCTCACCCACATCTCCGCTGCCACGCTCCCTGACGCGCCCACGCCGCTCCAAATGACTTCCGCACCGGCCGCATCTGCGCCTGCCGCGGCGAGACCAGAGAGAGTGTTCGATAAGAAGTTTGTCTTCGTCATGGTAGCGCTTGGAGCGGCCGAGAGCCTCCGCTTTACCACGCGCAGGCTGGTGCTCGAGCGTGAGTTTGCTGCGGGTGCGCCGTGGGTCAGCACCATACCTTCGAACCAGCACGTCATCGCAAAAAACGCCGCGATCTTTGGCAGCGAATTCCTGGTGGCTTACGAGCTTAAGAAATCTCACTCCTGGTTGCCCGGCGACCGAGTCATCCGTAGGCTCTGGTGGCTTTACCCTGCGGCGATGACGGCTATTCACATCAAGAATGCGGTCGGCAATATCGGCACGCAAGGCCCCGGAGGTTGCACCTCGATCGAGTGTGCCACACAAGGACAATAGCTTGCTCCTCGCTTAACATAGACCCCGCCCTATGATCCGGTGCTCGCCCATGGGCGGGCTGATTTGCTGTGTGCCCCGGCGCCTGCAACAGTCGAGAGCAAAATAAGAACCTGGGAATCTGTTGGAACCGTCTGGACCACGGCTGCGTACCCTCTCCTGTCTGGCAAAGTGTGACCGTCCAGCGTTGCTTAGGACTGTCTCGACCTGGAGAAGCCTGGCCCATGGCTCAGCTAACCCAATTTCCGCAAGCTTTCTCCACCCCACCGGAACGGCGATCATGGCTCGCAAGTTCACTGTGGTGGGTGATGCTGCTGTCCTCGGCTGCCATCGTGGTATACGGCACGACATACTTCGTGGCCGTGCCGGGTGACGCCCACTTCGCGCGTTACATTCTTCTCTTGCGCTTTCACATTGCGGGAGGCATGGGCGCGTTGCTCGCAGGCCCGTGGCAGTTCAGCCAGAAACTGCGGGCGCGAGCGCTGAATCTGCATCGGTGGATAGGACGCTTCTACTTGCTGGAAGTGGCTCTCGGTTCAGTGGCGGGTTTTGCCATGGCCGTAGTTTCCGAGGGAGGATTGCCAACCCATTTTGGTTTCGGCATTCTGGCAGGGTTGTGGTTCTTCACCGGCCTGCAAGCCTATCGGATGGTGCGGAAGGGTAACATCGAGGCCCACCGCCAGTGGATGATCCGGAATTTCGCGTTGACTTTGGCCGCTGTCACGCTCCGGGTGCAATTGCCGTTTATGCTGGCGGCTCTGCACTGGCCTTTTCTGCGTTCTTACATCATCGTCTCGTGGCTATGTTGGGTTCCGAATCTGCTGATCGCGGAGTGGATGGCTCACAGGAGCATTCGGCTCCAGGCCCAAAATGCTTCTTGAGAAATTCGAAACTCTTCGTCCTCGTTGAACGCCTTGGTCGACTCGTACCACCCAAGACATTCATCCGCGTATAATCGGGGCTATCGAATCCCATGAAAGTGACTTTGACATGACCCCCACGAATGGTAACTCTGGCAACGGTTATAGCGTGCCCAAACCGCGCGCGGAGTGGCTCGCCCGGCGCAGGCAGGAGAACGCGAGCGGCAACTTCTCGCAGATGCACTACGCGCGGCAGGGTGTGATTACGGAAGAAATGGGTTACGTTGCCCACCGCGAAAAACTCGCGCCCGAGCTGGTGCGAGACGAAGTCGCCCGCGGCCGCATGATTATTCCCGCCAACATCAGCCACCCGGAGCTGGAGCCGATGGCGATCGGCGTGGCCTCGCTGTGCAAGATCAACGCCAATATTGGCAACTCGGCGGTTACTTCGGAAGTGAACGAGGAGCTGAAAAAGCTGCACACTGCCGTGCATTACGGCGCAGACACGGTGATGGATCTTTCCACCGGCGGCAACATCCACGAGATTCGCGAAGCCATTCTGCGGCATTCTCCGGTTCCCATCGGAACGGTTCCGATCTATGAAGCCATCGCGCGCGTGAAACGGGTCGAAGACTTGAACGCCGAAGTGATGCTCGAAGTAATCGAAGAGCAGGCCGCGCAGGGCGTGGATTACATGACGATTCACGCCGGCGTGCTGATCCAGTATTTGCCGCTGATCTCGAAGCGCATTACCGGCATCGTGAGCCGCGGCGGCGCCATCCTCGCGCAGTGGATGGCATACAACCACAAGCAGAATTTCCTCTACGATCGCTTCGACGACATCTGCAAAATTTTCAAGAAGTATGACGTCAGCTTCTCGCTAGGGGATGGCCTGCGTCCTGGCTGTGTGGCCGACGCCAGCGACGAAGCACAGTTTGCCGAACTGAAAACTCTGGGCGAGCTGACGAAGATTGCATGGCAACACGGTGTGCAGGTGATGATCGAAGGCCCCGGCCACGTTTCGATGGACAAGATCAAGGAGCAGGTCGAGAAAGAAGTTGAGCTCTGTTACGAAGCACCTTTTTATACTTTAGGGCCCCTGGTTACTGACATTGCGCCGGGCTACGACCACATCACGTCGGCCATCGGTGCGGCCATGATCGGATGGTACGGCGCCGCCATGCTGTGCTACGTCACACCGAAAGAGCATTTAGGACTGCCCAACGAAAAAGATGTGAAAGACGGCATCATCGCCTACAAAATTTCCGCCCACGCCGCCGACATCGCCCGCGGACGACCCGGCGCGCGTGACCGCGATGACGCCCTCAGCTACGCCCGCTACAAATTCGATTGGGAGAAGCAGTTCGCGCTCTCGCTCGACCCCGAAACCGCCCGCTCCATGCACGACGAAACCCTGCCCGACGACTACTACAAAGAGGCAGCCTTCTGCTCCATGTGCGGCCCGAAATTCTGCTCGATGAATTATTCGTCGAAGGTCGACGAATACAACAAGCAGGTGCATGGGATCGAGAAGAAGGATTATTCGGAACTGGTAGAGCGGCTGGTTTCGATTAAGTAAAACACGCACTTGAATCCACCCCAAAGCGAGGTCTATGGATCACCACGAGGCAGTCCGGAAATTTGAACATTTGATGTTGAAAGAGGCCGATCACGCGCGCGAAATAGCGACGGAACTGGAGGCCTTGGCGCCGATCCTGACGACCGAGAACTCTCGACAGCTCGCACAGTTGCAAATAAAGGCGAGCCACAAGCTATCTAAAGAATTTCGCGAGTTGGCGGAGAAGGTCAAAGAGAAATAGTGCTGGATGCGGCCCCTGTGCTCGTTTATTGCTGGGTTCCTGTTGGTGAATGCTTCGACGAGGTTCTCCTCGAAATAAATTTTTCGGCGAGGGTTTCCCCCTGCCAAATTCGATATCTCGCCGCAGCCGCGATTGCTGCTTCCAATGTCACGATTCACTCAACGTGATGAGGCTGCTGGATACGGTTCCACCCCTTTGCGAGGCAGAGGTGCGATAGTGGACGAGGATCCTGAGTCCCTGCTAAGAACTCACTGAGAAGAAATGGCGGCACCTCCCAGCGGCAACCTTCGCTGCTCCACCCCAGCTTCGCGGATGCAAAACTCCAACATGGTTTCAGGAGTGTCCGCCTCAGTCCAGAAGCGGTCGATCGGGCCGAAGAAAGTCTGCAACTCACTTTTGTAGCAGGTTGGCAGATAGACTCTTAGCACTCGCGGATCGTAATACCGGAAGACCAGACGATTGCCCTTTGTATCCTGCACGATCAGGAATTCTCTGAGATGGCGGCGGAGCTTCTTGAGAGACGTGTCGCTGCGAAGAAAAACTCCCCAACTGTTGCCCCAAGCCCGCCGGATAAAGCGATGGGTGTCGCGATAGCCGTGATCGAGCTGCACCAGGTACGGCGCCGCGATCTCCAGATCGGGAGCGAGTGGTCCACTGTACAAGCACGAGTACTCCAGGTGGCAGGGCAGAAGGGTTCGAAAGACTTCTATGGTGCGAGCGCCGTCGACGATCATCCAGATGTCCTGGCTGGGGCCGTCGGGCCACAGGATCTCTTCAATCCGGGCCAGTTGTTCGTCCGTCATACCGACTGCCTCTAAGCGGCGACCGCCGCTTTCTGGTCGTTCATTCAAACTGGACAAAATGGGGTACCTGCGGCCGCCGCGCCCACAAGGGCGGCAGCCTGCGCTACAAGGTCGGCCTTGGCGGGGAAGCTCGGCGGATCTGCGAATTGTGGTGCAGGCTCAGGGTCCCGGGACTGATGCTGTGAAATCGGAAAGGCCACCACAGATTCGTCTTCCGACGCCGTCACACCTCCGGCGGGATGGGTCTCAATTTTCTGGGCATGAATATGCAGTCGACCGGAGGTCAACAACTCCGCGACCTGCTCAATTATTGAGTTGTCGGCCACTCGCGAAGGTGGCAGCAGGATTTGCTTCGCGAGCAGATCCCGCAACCTTCGCATATTGAGGGGATCGCCCTTGAGTTGCTGAAGCCACAAGCGAATCCACAATCGATTCTGGAGATCGTCGGCCCGGTCGGGCGCACTACAGTTGGGTTCCTGGCAAAACCACCACGGATGTCGGATCAGAGGAGACAAAGTCGTGCTCAATTCGAGAGGGGCCGGCAGCTACTTGCGGAAACTCACGCATTGTAACCGATTCCTCGATCAAGGTGTGTTAGGTAATTAAAGTTGAATTTCGCCACGACGGTGGCGCATCCTTTCGCGTTCTTTGCTAAAGGGTGGTGGGGATTCGGAAGTGTTCGCGATCGCTCGCGGAACCATATCAAGCTGGCTCTAAGCATCCCGGTCGCCGCGCATTTGGCGGGCAGGGCAGTTGGTTGATGAGTTCGTCCGCGGGGTTTATCTCGCGCTTAGAAAAGTTATTCTACACAGCGAAGTAATCGCAGAAGCCCGGCATTCCAATCAGCTGGATGCCTGAAAAGGGTCGGCCACCAACACGCCGAAGTATTTCTGGCCGGGGTTGAGATCTTCGGACCAAATTCTCTCAGAGCCCGCGCGTTCCGCGGCGGCCACGATCATGCCATCGTAGAAATGCAGGCCGTAAGCAGACTTGGCCTCGACGGCGCGTCGCACGATTTCATGATCGGGAAGGATGAAGTGAATCGGAGCTAATGCGTCGAGCAACGCGATAACGTCCTGGGAAGATGGCGCGGGACTGAGTTTGTGAAGCAGAGTCGCCGCGAACTCCGCAAGGACTTGGGTGGAGATGACAAAACCGCCCGCTACCGCTTTGCGGACCAGGTCCTGGGCAACGCGTTGCTTGGCCGGGTCACTAATATCGTAGGCATAGACCAATATGTTTGTATCCAGGAAGTCATGACCGGGCATACAGGTCTTCCCGCTTCCAGGTTTTCTTGCCCACGCGGAACTGGAACTGGCTGAAGCTGCGTTCCAGAGCCTCGCGTTCGCGCCGCTTGCGGCCGGACGCGGCGTGCTCAGCAGCAAGATGTTCCAGGTGGGCGCGTATCAGGCCGGTAAGAGTAGTGTCCTTCTCGACCGCGATCTTTCGGACATTCTTCACCAGCTTTTCGTCAAGGGAAAGTGTGATATTCATGTACCCATAATAAGGGAAACCCTTAATATGTGCAAGCTCTTGCAACTGATTTGGAAACCGGCAACGCCCGTCAGCGGAATTTCAGAATCGCTTCCAACGCTCCGTCACGATTTTCGCGGTATTCGGAGAAGCGCGGTGGAGTATAGAGCAAGGGTGGTATCCACGTCCGGTAGTCCGTCGGCCAGGAACTCTCCCAGTACAGGTCGGAAATGCTGACCATCAGCTTGCTGTACGGAAGCTCAACGGCGGCATCTTCCCCGATGAAATTGGGGCTGGAACCGGTAGTGTCGCCGACCACAATCGCCGGAGTGAACCGCGTGATCATGGTAACGGCATTTTGAGCTGCGGAAAAAGTCCGGTGGCCGGTGATGACAAAAAATTTGCCGGGCTGGTCGATCTTTGTATCGCGAATCAGGCTTGAAAGCACGGCCGGCACCAGAGTGGTATCGCCGCCATTGTTCCATCGCATGTCCAGAACGAATTTCTCAACCGGATGGTTTTGGATGAACTCGGAGACATGATCAAAAAAACTCGCGACTGGCTCGGCGGGATCGCTGTGGACTTGATTCCACTGAACGTACACGGTCTGGGACTCAGGTAGATACTCGTACCAATAATCCTTATAAGGGTTCTTCAAGTAAAGCGGAAGAGGCCCGGGAAGGGTGTCGGCAAGACGCAACCAGCCTTTCGGAGGGCCGTCCCAAAGCTTGCGGCTGGGAATGTTCGAATCCGCTGGCAATATGACCGTCTGCAACTTTCCGGCGACATCTCGCACGGTTAGCGAAACCTGGGCCGGATCAGGAATCATGCCCAAGGCCGCGAGCATTGGTAAGTTGCGCATGCGCATGGGACCCATAACCTGCGGACCAATCGCATTGTCCCGGCTGATGAGGGGATCGAGGGCTTGTGAAACGTCGTTGACCCCGTGGTCCCCGAAGCGAAGCACCTGCGCGCCCAATAAGCCGGAAAATCGCGAGTCCGCCGCGACGATGAAAAGGCCTTCCTCGAAGAACGCGAATTCTACGGGCAGGTTTTGCAGAAACTCAGGGCGCTCGAAGAAGGCTTAGATCATGGTGTGGCCATCGCCCACTGCCGCCGTGAGCTTCATCATCTCAGTAACGATCTGCATGTCAGTGAGCTTGGGGATCGCTACATCCAGAGCTGCGACCCGGCGGTCAAATTCTTGTCGCGAAGTTAAACGAAAGGGCGCGTAACCGCGGCGCTCGATCTCTCGTTGCATGAGCCTGAGATCATAGCGCCAGCCTTCATCGCGCGACATTGTTGAAGGATCAACCCATGCCGTCAACTCCCGAAACTTCGGATCGGCCGCAATGGGCTGTAGATCAGAATCGTGCTGGGCGCCATTCAAGTCCCGGTACCCGAGTTTCATCGCTTTTTCAAACCAGTCCAGGGCAGCATCGCGATCGCCGAGTTGCGCATAGCAACGGGCAATCTCGTAGGGAATGGCAGACCGCAGCCCATTCACTCCTACTTCCATGGCTTTTCTTATAAGCGGTGATGGCGTCCCGATAGTCTTATAAAGAGCACTCGCCAACTGAAGCCAGTAATCTCCGGTAACGGGATTCTCTTTGACCAGTTCCTCCCACAGAATTACGGCTTTGGTCCATTGCTTCGCCTGGCTCGCCTCTTGTGCTTGACTCAGTGCGTCCGGAAATGACGCCGAACCGTTACCGGGGCTGGAATTCTGCGCCACACAGACCGCGAGCAAGAGGAACATTGCGGCACAGGTTCGGAATGGACGAAGCTGCACATTCATGGAAGCTGCTCCCGGTGTAAGGACTCAAGCGAGATCAGCCATCTCGGCCGCGTGTCTCGCTCCTGTTTACTTCTCTTCTTTACTTCTCTTCCAGCGAAATATCCCCGATTGAGACGTGCGCCCGCAGTTCGTACTTGCCGTCACCTTCATATTTCAGAGTCTTGCCGAGCAAGCCTGCGCTGACGTCTCCGGTGCTTGTGTTTACGTCGCCGATGGTGGTGCTGGCGCGTACCAAGTGATAGGCCGATCGCCCGAACGCCACGCGGATGTCTCCGATGCCCAGCTGGAGATCTTTGTCACCCTCGATGTTCTCAACGGTGAGGTCGCCGACTTTCTCATGCACCTCGAGGTTCGCGTTCCGCGGCACCTGAATCTCCACATCGAAGTTCGTGTTGCCGGAGGTCGATGCATGGAATTCGATCTGGGCGTCGCGGCCATGGACGTCGATGTCGGCGTGAGCATTTTTCACGCGGCTCTCACTCGACGACTTGATCGTGTAGCGCACCCGGATCTGGTTGGTGTCGCCGCGCAGGATGTGCAGATCGCCCACCGTCATGCGCACATGCACCATGCCTCCGGCCACGAAGTCGCGAACCTCGTTGTGGGTTTCTTCGTAATCCCAGTGGTCGGAGGCGGCGCAAAAAGGCACCAACATAAGACAGACAAAGATTGTTTTGTGAAGAGTTGCCGAACGGATGAGAGACCTTCCGGGCATTGGAGCACCTCCGGGCGCATGGGCGCATGTTGTGATACGGGCTGAAGAGGGGCGTGGTTCCAGGAAATTCGGGCTCGATCGAGGCCTTCGCGGGCGGGAGCGCCCGCGCAACACCTGACCTAGCTTTTGAAGTCGGCGACGCCGTCCCACACCAGTTGGACGGCGATGGCAAGAATCAGAAAACCGAAGATCTTGTTGATGGCTCCCGCCGCGCTGGGACCGAGACGACGCACCAGCGGCCCTCCCAGCCAGAAGAAAAGCAGCACGGTTAGCGCGATTGCGGCGATGCCAATGACCATGCCGAAATACGAAGCGGCGCTATCCACGTGCGCCGCCAGCGCCATGACCACCCCGATGGCTCCCGGCCCTGACATAAGGGGCATGGCAAGCGGCGTCAGGGAAATGTCGGCCTTGTCCTCGGCCTCGTGGCTTTCTTCGGGCGTGATGCGCGCGTGGGAGGTGACCATACCCCAGGCGGTATTGGCCACGATCAGCCCGCCGGCGATCTTCAGGACAGACAGCGAGATGCCGAAGAAATACAGCACGAATCGGCCAAAGAACAGGAATGTCACCAGAATGACAAACACCCATAGACCGGTCTTGAATGCGGTGTTGCGGCGGTTTTGCGCGGTCCAGGAGGAGGTCATACTGAAAAAAATCGGAATGCCGCCGAAGGGTCGACGATAGGAAAGAGAGCAAGAAAAGTAGCCGCCGCCGAGTGCGGCAGCGTGCGCAGGGATTGCCCGAGAGCGTGGGTAGGGGTCATTGGCTCAGTTGGATTTGAACGGGTTGATGATCTCCACCCCGAGGCGTTTGAAATCTTTTTCGTCCCGCGTGGCCACACGAAACCCATAGACCCTGGCGGTGGCGGCGATCATAGCATCCTCCCGCACCGTGTCGGGCTTCCCAGCCATCAGCCGCGACCATTCCCGGAAGCAAGCGGAATCCATCGGCACAAAGGCAAACGACATCTCAACGGAGGACAGCCACGACTCTATCTCGCGGGCCTTGGTGGTGTCTTGCAGGCGCGTCAACTCCACACCTGCTTGCAGTTCTCCCATCGTTACCGCCGAAAGAAAAATCTGATCGACGCCGAGGTTTTCCAGCCAAGCCACCACCGCCCCGTGAGGCTTAATCTTGCGGAGTTCGGAAATCACGTTTGTGTCCAGCAGGTAGCGAATCACTTGTAATCCGGATGACTGAAGTCAATGGGCTTCCGGCGCTTCCACCGGCTTCGTTTCGGAAGAACAATGTCGAAGCGGGGCCCGGGACCAAGAAGCAGTTCTTTGATATTGGGGCGGTTCGCCTGGTGCAGGCGGCGCCATTCCCCGATGGGTACAAGAACAGCGGCCTCCACCCCGCGACGAGTCACGACCTGTGGCCCCTTGGTCAGGGCGGCGTCAAGGAACTCGCTGAACCGGGCCTTCGCATCTTGCAGTTGCCAAGAACTCACAGCCTCACCTCTCAATCCAATTTTATGACTAGTCAGATGACTAGTCAACATCAGGGTTACTTGTATCCTTCCAGCACCCTAGCCGCTCGCTCCAGCGCCGCCGTTAGAATTGCCAGTTGCTGGCGCGCACGCTCGACATCTCCTTTATCGAGAGCCTCGTTCACTCCCGGAATCACCACCGCGGCATATCCTGTATATTCCCCGGGAGCATAAATCGCGTGCCGAAACCAGGGACGGTGGGGCAGTCCCTCCGGCGCCAGCAGCGCCCGCTCCGTGCTCATCAGCGCCTGGTTCAAGCGCGCCGGATCACGGGGCGGATTCTTCTGCTTCGCCAGAATCTTTGCCCCAGCCTCCTGAAAATGTTTCGCAGCAGCGGTCGCTGCATTCAGATCGAGAGTGCGGTCTCCAAATTTGTTCTCAGCGCGTTGCTTGGCCGCATCGAGGTAAACCGCAACCTCTTTTCCGTACTCTCCATAGTCATAAGGCAGCACGTCGGCGTCGGCCATACGCAACGCTTCCAGGCCGAAGACTCGCGCCATCTCCTGCTCGTAAACGAAATCCGGGTCGCCGAATTTCTTGAACCAGGCAAAATTGTCGAACACCGAGTGATACACGCCGTATGGTCCATTAGAAGTTATGTCGCTGGAGGGAACTCCAAGATGCTGCTGGAATGCGCTGTAATCGGATCCGCTGCCCAAATCGCCGACGGGCACGTCGCCTTTCACATTCGCGGCGGGCATGCGGCGCGAGTCGCCGATCGCTTCTGCTGGCGACTGCGTCGACGGAGCGCCCGGCTGATCGGCTTTCTGCCATTCGTCGTAGACTGTCCCGCCCTTGGGGCTGGGCACGCTTTTCGCCACATCGCGCAAGAACTGCTTCAAGCTGGGCACAGAGGATGCACCAAACTTCGGACCGGAGACGCCCACGTCCATATTGAAATATGCTGGAGCCTTGGACAGCTCAGATTCGTGTTGCTCGGCCCATTCCGTAGAACCCATCAGGCCTTCTTCCTCACCGTCCCAACTGGCAAAAATCATAGTGCGCTTCGGCTTCCAACCAGATTTCAGCAACTCGCCGACACCGTGCACGGTTTCGAGCATTGCGGCCGTCCCACTGTTGGGGTCGACTGCACCGTACACCCACGCATCGCGGTGGTTACCGGCAACGACCCATTCGTCTGGCGACTGACTGCCGCGCACGCGGCCAATCACATCCCAAAGAGTACGGAACTGATAATCCTGTTTGAGATGCATCTTCACCCGCACGGGTCCCGGTCCCACGTGATAGGTGAAGGGCAGCGAACCTTGCCACTCGCGCGGCGAGTCAGGCCCACCCAGATGCTGAAGAATGGGCGCGGCATCGTGATAGGAAAGCGGCGTGACCGGAATCTTCGGCATCTGCGCCGATTCCCCTGGAAAAATGCGTTTACTCTCGGGCAACGACGGAAGCGAGGCAATGCCGGGCGTAGTCGGATCGCCGGGAAACTCGAACATGTATCCGACCGATCCGCGCTGCACGCCAGTATCTGGACGCCATGGCCCCTCGGGATATTTGTCGCCGCGCCGCCAGCCGTCGTCGAATGGATCCGAGTAGATGATCACTCCCGCGGCGCCATGTTCCTGCGCGATGAATTCCTTCACGCCGCGAAAGTTTTGGCCGTAGCGCACCAGCACGATCTTGCCACGAACATCGACCTTCAACTTCTCCAGCTTCTCGAAGTCCTCGGGTGTGCCGTAGTTGGCATAAACCACCTCGGCCTCGGCATCTCCCGACGGCGACATGCCGTTGAACGGCATCACCACGCGCGGGTCGTCGTCGTAAGGGTCGCCCTCGACGTGTTCGCGCGTGGGCCCATGCATTTCCACTCCGGCGGGGGCGGTGATATCCACGCTGATCTCGAGCGGATAGTTGAACCAGGCTTTGTATTCGACAATCTCGGTGTCGAGACCAGCTTCGCGAAATTTCTGCGCCACATAGTCGGCCGTAGCCTTGTCTTCGGGCGTGCCCGCCATGTGCGGAGCCTGCGTGAGAATGCGCAGGTGCCCTTCCGCCAGTTTGGGGTCAGGAACGGCAAGAAAAGCGGCCTCGGTCGCGTTTTCAGAGGCCGTGTCGCGAAAGCCGAAGATGGACTGAGGCGCAGCGGAGGATCCCGTTTCGTGTCCACTAACGGTGATCGACAGAATGGAAAGCAGAATGACGGAAGAGAGAAATGTTGCCAGAAGGAATCTCATCGGGCTCTCGCAATGGAAGGAAGTAAGGTAGCACAAGCGATTAGTTGGGGTGGACTTGAGGAAAGAATGCGTCTTCACCAACTTCACCAAGTGGTGCTATACTCAAGATTATGAAGCGAGCATCCATGACCTTGCCGGACGATTTAGCTAAGGCGGTGGACAGTTACCGCAAAGCGCAGGAAAACCCGCCCGCGCTTACCACTGTAGTGCAGGCCGCTCTACGCGAGTACCTGGGGGGACGAGGATTTCTGCGGGCCTACCGGCCCCTCAAACTCACGCCCGTTGGCCGCAGCGGGCACAGCGACATAAGTGTAGAGCATGACGCGTACCTGGCCGGCATTAACAAATGACACGCGCGGTACTCGCCGACTCCGGACCTCTCTTCGCCATCGCAGATGAGAACGATGTGCACCACGAGCGTGCTTTGCGAGAGATAGCAACCCTGACGCGTGACCGCTGGGAAATCCTGGTACCCTACCCGATTCTGCTGGAGGCCTACACGCTTGTTCTGTTCAACCTTGGCCGGAGAAGCGCATCGGGTTGGCTCTCGCAAATCATCTCCGCCTTGTTCATCAGCCCAACTCCTGAAGACTACCGCCAGGCCGCAACTCGGGTGCTGGCCCTGCCCAATAAGTCCGTCACGCTAGTCGATGCCACTGTAGCTGCCGTGGCTGGCCGCCTAGGTTTGCCGGTATGGACGTACGACCATCACTTTGACGTGATGCGCGTTCCGGTTTGGCGGTGAGGCACTCAAACGACCCAGATACGGTCGTTGTCCAACTGGAACATCAAGGCTTCTGGGCCGCGATAGTCGTTGTCTCGCAGCGAGATTGAAACCATCGGCCCATTCTCGAAAATGATTGACACTCGTTGGTCGGTAGCTTCGGTGCGGTCTACTCGACAACCTATTTGCTGGCAAAGACAATCGCGGTAGCCGGGTTGCCCCAGACTGAGGCCCTCAGATCCAGAGGTGACAGTAGGCATCGTGAACGCATCCAGCCGGGGACCATCGAACTCAAGCTGAACGTAATCCCGAACAAACGTGACTGAGCTTAGATCACGCCCCACAAGCGCATCCGCTATTGTTTGCTTCGTAGGCGAATCTTTCATTAGCAAAGGCCTTTAACACCAAGTAGACACGACTCGGCGCGCTCAAGTCCTTCTACCGCACCTGCCCCGTCCCCACAATCTCATACTTCGAGGAAGTGAGTTCCGCAAGGGCGAAAGGTCCGCGACAGTGCAGCTTCTGGGTGCTGATGCCCATCTCGGCGCCGAAGCCAAATTCTGCGCCATCGGTGAAACGAGTAGAAGCGTTCCAGTAGACAGCAGCTGAATCGACTTGGCGCAGGAACATGCGCGCGTTCGCTTCATCGCGCGTCACGATGGATTCTGAGTTCTTTGTGGAGTATCGATTGATATGCGCGATCGCCTCATCCACGTCCGCGACCACGCGAACGGCGATGCACAGCCGCAGATATTCTTCGTGCCAGTCTTGCTCAGCAGTCGGCACAATGTTCATTGCAGGCGCCAGGCTGTGAGACTTCGCATCCCCGCGGACTTCTACTCCGGCCTCGAGCAGCTTCTTTACGATTCTCGGAACGTAATCCGCCGCGATCCGTTCATGCACCAAGAGCTTCTCTGCCGCGTTACAAACCGAAGGCCGCTGGGTTTTGGCATTGATCACGATGCGGTCCGCCATTTCGAAATCGGCGGATTCGTCGACGAAGATGTGGCAGTTCCCGGCTCCGGTTTCGATCACCGGCACTGAGGAATTCTCGGTGACGAAAGCAATCAGTCCCGCACCTCCGCGCGGAATGATCACGTCCACGAGTCCACGGGCCTTGATGAGTTCCGTAACTGATTGCCGCGTGCTTGAATCGAGGAGCTCGATTGCGCCTTCTGGCACTCCCTGCACAGCAGCCAGAATTTCTACCAGACACCGATTGCTGCATGCGGCCTCTTTGCCCCCGCGCAAGACGATGGCATTGCCGGTTTTCAGCGCAAGCACGGCTGTATCGACGGTGACATTCGGCCGCGATTCGTAGATGATTCCCACTACTCCCAGCGGCACGCGCACTTTGCGGATGCGGAGACCATTCGGCCGGATCCACTCTGCCAACGTTTCGCCAATCGGATCGGCCAGCGAGGCGACTTCGCGTACCCCGTGCGCCATATCGCTTATTCGAGCTGGCGTCAACTGCAAACGGTCGCGCATCGCACCTTCGAGACTGGAGCTTTCCTGGTCTTCGCGGTTCGCTGCAAGAATTTCCTGGGTGTGTTTCTCGATGGCATCTGCCATCGCCAGCAATAATTTGTTCTTCTCGTCCGTGGAAAGCAGAGCCAGCTTGGTGGACGCTGCGCGCGCGCGGAGCAGCTTTTCCTGCGTGGAGGCCGCGTTGGCCGTGGTTGTCGCCATTAGTCTCGCCCCTGGAGCGGAGGAAAATAGGTTCCGATTTTGCGTTGCATGCCCAACGTGATCCCGTTTGGATGCCGCCCATTCACGATGGCCACGTGCACGCCGCCTTCGCTGGCTAGCTTCGCGGCACGCAGTTTGGAAATCATACCTCCGCGTCCCAGCGTGCTCTTGCCGTTGCACTGCGCTTCCAAGGCGGGGGTAAGCTTGCGGACTACGCGTTGCAGTTTTGGTTTCCCGCGTCCGTTGGGAATGAGGAATCCATCCACGTTGGTCAACAGCAGCAACCAATCGGCTTTCACCGCGGTAGCCAGCAGCGCACTGAGCTCGTCGTTGTCGCCGAAGGAACCCTCCAGTTCGCGCACCGAGACGCTGTCGTTCTCGTTGATGATCGGCACCACTCCCAGCGAAAGCAATTCGGCGAGCGCGTTCTGTAAATTCCGATAGCGGACGGGCGAAGTGAAGTCGTCGCTCGAGAGCAGAAGCTGCGCCACAACTTTTTTTCCGAAGAACAAGCGCTCGTAGGTGTGCATCAGCTTACTTTGGCCCACCGCGGCACAGGCCTGCATACCGGGAACTCCGCTGGGCCGCTCGGGTAGCCCCAGCCCGGACATGCCTGCCGCAATCGCGCCGGAGGTAACGATCAGGTATTGGTTCCGGCTCAGATCGAACTGATCGACCATGGCGCGCAGCAGGTTCGCGTCGATCTGACCGCCGGGAGCGATCAGGCTGGTGCCGACTTTGATGACAATTCTCATCGAACCAAGACTTTCCTTGCGTGAATGGAATCGTATCGCATTTGACGCCGGAAGAGGATTTCCCTTCCTTGTGTCTACACTCTTGAACCGCTCGGGCTTTAAGGACGGGGGCCAGCGGGGAAGGACAATATCCCTATCGTGCAATTAAAATGGCTTTCTGGCAAGATGAAAAAGTTTGCTACTCTCAAGTTTTATGCCTGCCTCTAACGCCACCAGCCGCTTCTCCGATCGCGTCGAAAACTACGTGCGCTATCGCCCGGGATATCCACCAGAGGTCGTGCGGGAACTGAAGGCGGAGTGCGGCCTGGCGCGCAGTCACGTGATTGCTGACGTCGCCTCGGGCACGGGCATCTGGACTCGCCTGTTATTGGAGAATGGCAATTCAGTCTTCGGCGTTGAACCCAACACCGAGATGCGCGAAGCGGGCGAACGCTTACTCGCGGCGTTTCCGAAGTTCACCAGCATTGCGGGAACGGCCGAAGCTACAACGCTGGCAGATCAGAGGGTGGACTTTGTCACCGCGGCGCAGGCCGCGCACTGGTTTGACCGAGAGCAGGTCCGGCGGGAGTTCGCGCGCATCCTGACGCCCGGCGGATGGCTTGTGCTGCTGTGGAACGAGCGCGTCACGGATTCGACAAAGTTTCTCCGGGACTACGAAGAATTGCTGTTGACCTACGGCACCGACTACCAGGATATTCGCCACGAGCATACGACGGATGCCATCAACGAATTCTTCGATCCCGCGCCGTTTCAGGAGCGAGTCTTCGACATGCGTCAGGAGTTTGACTATGCGGGCATCGAAGGCCGTCTGCTGTCGTCGTCGTACGCGCCAGGGCCGGAGCATCCTCGATATGCGCCAATGTTGAACGAGTTGCGGCGCATCTTCGACGCCTGCGCCGTCGGAGGACGTGCGGTGTTCGAATACAAGGCGCGATTGTATTTCGGCCGGCTGCGGCCGCACTAATGTTGAGTGCGAAGCCCTTTCAGTATTCCCGGAGAACAATGTCCGAAGAAAAATCCTTTCACATGACGCCCGACGAATTCCGCCGCTACGGTCACGCAGTGGTGGACTGGATCGCCGACTACCACTCCCGCATCGAGTCGTTTCCTGTGCTTTCGCAGGTGAAGCCGGGAGAGATTCGCGCCTCGCTTCCCGCGCATCCTCCGGCGCAGGGCGAGCCCTTCGAGGCTCTGCTGAAAGACGTCGAGAAGCTCATCCTGCCCGGCATCACGCACTGGCAGTCGCCGAACTTCTTTGCGTACTTTCCTTCTAACGCCTCTGGTCCTGGAATTCTCGGCGATCTTCTTTCTTCCGGCCTGGGTGTGCAGGGCATGCTCTGGTCGACGAGCCCCGCCTGCACAGAGCTGGAAACCCATGTGCTCGACTGGCTGGTGCCCATGCTCGGCCTGCCCGAGAAATTTCTGTCTTCGAGCACCGGCGGCGGGGTGATTCAAGATACCGCTTCGAGCGCCGCGCTGTGCGCCCTGTTAGCGGCGCGCGAACGCGCCACGAATTATCGGAGCAATCAAGAGGGATGCAACGGCCGCATTGTGACTTACGCCTCCACGCAGACGCATTCTTCTTTGGAAAAGGCTGCGATGATTGCCGGCATCGGCGTAGATAATCTGCGCCTGATCGATGTTGATGAAGACTTCGCGATGCGCCCTGAGTTGCTCGCTCAACAGATCGACGCCGACAAGCGCAACGGCCTCACCCCATGCTTTGTCTGTGCGACCGTGGGCACGACCTCTTCGAATGCGATGGATCCCATCGCCGAGATTGCGAAGGTTTGCCGCGAGCACAATCTCTGGCTGCATGTAGATGCGGCCATGTCGGGCACGGCGGCACTTTGCCCTGAGTTTCGCCATTTGCAGAACGGAGTCGAGTTTGCCGACAGTTACGACTTCAATCCTCATAAATGGATGTTCACCAACTTCGACTGCAACTGCTTCTGGGTCGCCGACCGCAAGGCGCTGATTCAGACGCTGAGCATCCTGCCGGAATACCTGCGCAACCAGGCCACGGAATCGGGCGCCGTCATCGACTACCGCGACTGGCACATCCAACTTGGCCGACGTTTCCGTTCGCTGAAGTTGTGGTTCGTCATTCGCCACTACGGCGTGGAAGGTTTGCAGTACCACATCCGCCGCCACATCGAGCTTGCGCAGAAATTCGCCGAATGGGTGCGGAACGATTCTCGCTTTGAAGTCGCCACGCCCGCGCCGCTAAATCTCGTTTGCTTTCGACACAAGGGTGGGGACGCCGCGAATCAAACAATCATGGAGCGCCTGAACCACGGCGGCGATCTGTTTCTTACCCACACCAAGCTGGATGGGAAGTACACGCTTCGGCTCTGCGTCGGGCAGACCCACACTCAGGCAAGGCACGTCGAGAATGCTTGGAAGAGGATCTGCGAGGAAGCGGAGAAGATAACGGCCTCGGCGTAGGGCGTTCATCGCCTAAGTCTTAAGCTCAATTATATCCAGATCGATGTCGCGTCCCATATCATCACGATCACGCTTCAGATCCAGCTCCAGGCCCACAAGCGGTGATTGGCGGAAAAACTCCACCAAGCTTACGGGCTGAATCCGACCGGAATTGGACAGGCGGGAATCCAAGCTGCTGCTCCTCGTGATCCTCTTTGAACTTTTACGTCTCTGCGCTATTTTTAGGCACGTGCAATATTTCCCGCTCAATCCGCGGGCATGGGCGCGGGACGCGGCGCCGCGGGACGAGCCTTCATAGCAGCCGGCGACACTTCCGGCGTTTCCAGCCACTTGCGCACTTCCGGAAGCGCTTTCCGCATGGCTACCTCTCCGGCGATAATCAACTCACCAGCGCGCTTGAAATCGTCATAGGCGAAGCCGGAAACATCGGGTTCGACAAGCAGGTCGGTAGCGCCTCGCCAGAGATGGCTCATCTGGTCCTGGGCGATGGCAAAGGATTGTCCGATCACATCAAAAAGATGCCGGGGTGCGCCGTCTTTCGACCACTGTCCTTTCAAATGCACGGCGAGAACGCGGTCCGCGCCCATTTCGCGCAGCGGTTGCGAGGGCACAGGATGCGAGAGCATGCCATCGACCAGCCAGCGTCCGCGAATGTTTACCGGCAGGAACATTCCGGGATAAGCGCAACTGGCTCGTATCGGGTCGATGATCGAACCGGAATGAAAGACTACGCCCTCGCCGGTGTTGAAGTCGGTGGCGGTTACGCCCAGCGGAATACGCAGCTCTTCAAACGTCTTCACCTTCAAGGTGCGGTTGAGGAACGACACCATCCGGTCATTTGAGGCAAAGCCGTAACGCGAAACGGTCCAGCGGGCAAAGGTTGTAAAGCGGCAGGAATGTGCGACCTTCTCGAGTTCTTCAATTGAAAGGCCACTGCAATAGCAGGCGCCGATCAACGCACCCACGCTGGTACCGGTCACGATGCGGACCGGGATTCCTTCTTCTTCGAGAACCTTCAGAACTCCGATGTGGGCCATACCGCGGGCAAAGCCGCCGCCAAGCGCAATGCCGATGGTGGGCGCCCGCAGCTCAACGCCCGCGGCCTTCCGGGACAACTCCCGTCCAAAGGCTTGTACCGACCGGACAATTTTGCCAAGACTTTTCACCGTGACCCACTCCCCGGTCTTGCGGGAACCAAAACATCTGACACTCTTTAGGATGCCACTATCTTGCGAAACGCTGCAGACCACTTTGGTGCTAATCGGGGGTTACTGGAGGGTAATTTCAAGATTACCCGCGCGGCCTCCCTTTTAAGCAGTGGTGACTAACTCCTGTAATCCTGATAACTTGCGGACTATGGTTCGGGAAATATCGGCTGGCGGCGCGGTGATCCGGAGACGGGGCGGAATCTGGTGGATGGCTGCGATTGAACCACCACGCGAAGACGTCGCGAACTCAGCCGGACGCCTCGCCAGATCGAAGCCGGTGCTGGCCCTGCCCAAGGGCCTGGTAGATGCGGGCGAGAAGCCGCCTGTAACTGCACTGCGCGAAGTTTACGAGGAGACGGGCATAATCGCCGACCTGGTAACCAAGCTAGGTGATAGCAAGTACGTGTACGTCCGATCCTGGGGCGACGGCCAGCGGGTCTTCAAAATTGTTAGCTTTTACCTGATGCGATATCGTTCCGGCCGCATCAACGATATCTCGCCCGAGATGCGAATCGAAGTGGCGCGCGCCCGTTGGATACAACTGGAAGATGCTCCGACACTGCTAACCTACAAGGGAGAGAAACAGATGGCGCAACGGGCTTTGGAGTATGTAGAAGCGCATGCCGAAATCTAGGCGAGTAGGCGTTGTGAAATTCCTTCTATCGCATCCCATACCGCATAATGACTCAATGCCCGTTCGCGAAATCCCGCATCCCCTCGCTTCTCAATGGCTGTGGTTGATTCTGTCTGTAGCAATGGTGTCGTCGCCCTTGACAGCAAAATCTCGGCCCGCAACAGGCCTGGACCGGGACTATGTGCCCGCCCTCGCTGCCGCCGACCGCTTCCTCCAAGCCTGGCAGTCTGGCGACACTGAAAGCGGCATGGTTTTGCTCAGCGCCCACGCCAAGGAAATGGCTACGTCGGATGCCGTGGAGGAATTTTTCTCCAACCTGGGACCGTTGGCCTATGAGATCGATCGCGGCAGGTTAGTGAAGCGCGGCCGCTACGAATTCCCCATTGTCCTGGTGAGCGTCTCGTCGACAAATGCCCAGCTCCACCGGCGTTTTACCAGCATTGTGATGGTGGACACTGGCCACAGCGAGTGGGTGGTGGATAAACTGCCGTAGGAGATTCTCAAGGTGAATCATCGACATAAGAATTGCCGGCCACGCTAGATTGAAGTTAGACACCCATGTGCAAATTGAGGCCAGATAATGAAACGGATTAATAAAGTCGCGATTCTCGGCGCTGGAACCATGGGCGCTCGTATCGCCGCACATTTTGCCAACGCCGGCGTTCCCAGTTATCTGCTCGATATCGTTCCGGCAGACCTTCCGCCCGCAGCCGGCGCAACCGCGCGTAACAAGATTGCGACCGCCGGTCTCGAAGCGGCAAAAAAATCCAAGCCTGCGGCCTTCATGGAGTCCTCGCTCGCCCGCCTGGTAACTGTGGGCAACTTCGACGACGATTTGAAGAAGCTGGCCGAAGTCGACTGGATCATCGAAGCCGTGGTCGAGAATCTCGAGATCAAGCGCTCGCTGCTGCGCAAAGTCGAAGCCATCCGGAAACCCGGAACGATTATCACCACGAATACCAGCGGTCTGCCCGTCGGCAAAATCGCAGAAGGATTTTCCGACGACTTCCGGCGAGCATGGTTCGGCACGCACTTCTTCAATCCGCCGCGGTACATGCGGCTGTTGGAGATTATTCCGACAGCGGACGCCGATCACAGTTTGATCGATGCGGTCTCAATTTTCTGCGATCTGCATCTGGGCAAAGGCGTGGTACTGGCGAAAGATACTCCCAACTTCATTGGCAATCGCATCGGCACATTTTCGGTGTTGAACGTGATGCGACTGATGCAGGAGATGGATTTGACCATTGAGGATGTCGATGCGCTGACAGGGCAGGCAGTCGGATGGCCGAAGTCGGCGACGTTCCGCACGATTGACTTGGTCGGCCTCGACATTCTGGCGCACGTCGTCGGCAATATGACCGCGAACGTTCGCGATGAACGCAGCGACCTTCGCCTGCCCGACTTCTTCACCGAGATGCTCCAGCGCAAGTGGTTGGGAGATAAGACCAAGGGCGGCTTCTACAAGAAAACAAAGAGTAGTGACGGCAACGAAGACGAGCGGATGGCCCTCGACCGGAAGACGCTGGAATACCATCCCCGGCAAAAGCCGAAGTTTGCCGCGCTCGACATGGCTAAGAACATCGAAGACACTGGCGCGCGAGTGCGCATGCTGCTCGGCCTCGAAGGCGCCCCGCGGAAAGATGACAAGGCGGGAGCATTCTTGTGGGCCGCGCTGTCCGATTTGTGGACATATTCGGCCAACCGCGTGCCCGAAATTTCCGACTCCATCGTCGAAATCGACCGCGCCATGCGCCTCGGCTTCAACTGGGAACTTGGTCCGTTCGAACTATGGGACGCAGCCGGCGTCGAAACTGCTGTTGCACGTATGAAACAGGAAGGGCGACCGATCGCGGCGAATGTCGAAAAGTTGCTCGCATCTGGGCAGAAATCGTGGTATGCGGATGATTCGAAGACGTCCTCAGGGCGGGCTTACTTCGACCTGGCGACCGGAAGCTCGAAGGCAGTTCAGGTTCCCGCTGGCGTGTGGTCGGTCACCGTCGCCAAGAAATCCAATGGCGTGGTGAAGAAAAACTCCGGTGCGTCGCTAGTCGATCTCGGCGACGGCGTGGGCTGCATCGAGTTCCACAGCAAGATGAACTCGCTCGGCGCCGACATCATCGGGCTTATTAGTCAAACCTTGAAAGCCAATGGACCAGGCGACAACTTCGACGCCTTTGTAATCACCAATGACGGGACGAATTTTTCCGTTGGCGCCAACCTGATGCTGCTGCTCATGAGCGTGCAGGAAGAAGAGTGGGACGAGGTGGACCTTGCCATCCGGCAATTTCAAGGCATGACCCAAGCGATCAAGTTTTCTCCCAAGCCGGTGGTGGTCTCGGCTTTTGGATTGTGCCTGGGCGGCGGCACTGAAATCTCGCTGCACGCCGCAGCCCGCCAGCCTCATGCCGAGCTATATACGGGATTGGTCGAAGTTGGAGTCGGCTTGCTCCCCGGCGGCGGAGGGTGCAAGGAAATGTTACTGCGCGCCGTCGATGGCGCCTCTGCAGCCCGCGGCGGCAAGGGTTCTAGCGATGCTCTGGCCGGATCGATCGAAATGCTGGAAGCCATGAAGCGCGCCTTCGAAACCATTGCGACCGCGAAGGTCGCAACCTCTGCGCACGAGGCCCGCGGCCTCGGCTTCCTTGCCGAGAGCGACTGTATCACCATGAATCGCGAGCGCGTGCTCTCCGACGCCAAAGCCCGCGCTCTCGAACTAGTCAGCTCTGGATACGAGCCGCCCGTTCAGCGCACAGACATTCCTGCTCCCGGCGAAAATCTGCTGGCCACGCTCAGGATGGGCGTCCACATGATGCGACAGGGAGACTACATCACGGACTACGAAGTGAAGCTGGGGGGCAAGATCGCCGAAATCCTGTGCGGTGGCAATGTCACCCCCGGCACGCCCGTGAGCGAGCAGTACATCCTGGACCTGGAGCGCGAGGGATTCAAGTCGCTGTGCGGCGAGAAGAAGACGCAGGAGAGGATTCAGTACACGCTGAAGACGGGGAAGACGCTGAGGAATTAATGCCTTGAGACACAACGTATGACAACTGACGAGCTCATTCTCCACTGGCGGTTTCGGGTTCACAGGGTGCAACTCGCTCACTACAATTCAGCTCGCAAGTTCGGGAATCTTCATCTTTGGCTTGGAATCCCAGCAATTGTTCTCAGCACGGTCGTTGGTACTACGGTATTTGCCACGCTAGCGCAATCGGCGAAGTCGGCGAAGCAGGAATGGATTCAGGTCATTGTTGGAATGCTCAGCGTCCTGTCAGCGGTTCTCGTCGCACTTCAAACGTTTCTGCGATACTCCGAATTGGCCGAAAAGCACCGTGTCGCAGGTGCGCGGTTCGCGAACCTCAAGCATCGGATAGAGTTGCTAGCAACTCTGCCCCCTTCCGATGAACAGAAGCTACGTGAGTCGCTTCTAGAGATCGAGACGCTGTGGGAAAAGCTGAGGGAGGAGAGTCCCAACATTCCTGCAGACGCTTGGAACCATGTCGAACAGACACTCACTTACGAGGAGCACGAGAAGCGCTATCCCCTTTCGCCTAAGAAAACATTGGGTGCGTGACCGCAGAGAGGAAGAGTGTTAAGAATTGCAATGGCAATTGATGACGAACTTGATGCAGTTAAAGGCCAGTATCCAGAGCCGCCTAGTAGCAACGTCGGCTTCGATATTAGCGTTAAGGCGCTAACCCTTTTGGGAGGTAGCGTCGGCATAGGCGCTTCAATTCTCGACGCCCTCCGGAGCCACTTCTCGACACGTGCCATGTTAGAACGCCTTCGGGCGCTTATCGAGGGTCTCGAAAATATGGTGCGTCGGCTTGAAGCGCAGGGTTCCGACACGGCGGCTAGGGTGACTCGCGTCGAGGAAAGCCTTCATAGTTGCGAGTTTGCCCAGGCCTTCGTGACTGTCGCCAATGTGGCTGCATTCACGTCAGACCTGCAGAGAGTTCGAGAATTTGGCGCGATTCTTGGCTATGAGGCTGCCTCAGGGGATGATGAGGGATGGGACGAAGCAGCCTCGTTGGTTAACGACCTTTCGCGACTGACGGAGAAAGACATGGATGCACTCCGCACGATGATCCGATTCCAAGGCGAGCACGTTCGAGATGCACCCACTCCGCAAGAGCACGACGCCCTGGAGAATGCTTTCAAAAACGTCATCCGCGCGGCCGTGGACGGCGGTATGTCAAACTACGAATTCTACGGTCGTGCTCTGAGACTTTCTGGGTTTGGTTTGGCCCGTCCTATCACCGGCAAACTGACTCTTTGGGCCCCTCAGGACATGGTGTTCGGTCCGACGCCTCGCGGAAAAAGGCTCGTTGAGATAATCAGCCAAGTCTAACGCGAGCGGCGGACGGCGGCTGTCCGGTAATGTTGAATATCTAACCAGCAGCCCCGATAATTATCATGACTGCTGGACGGATTAGACGCCGAACTGGAAATGCCTCGGTTGGCGTTCGACCGCTCAAACAAGGTCGCGTTCGCGAGGTGTGAGCTGTGAGACTTCCCGATTCAGACGCATTACCTCCCGCTGACGACACGGAATTGGAGGAGGCATATCGCGAGATGGCATCCGATGCCGAGCACGAGCGCGAAGCCAGAGAGTGGTGCGAGGCCCTCGTCGGCGACGCGATCGGGACAGGCCGACCGCCGGATCAGGCGTCGGATTCTTCTAAATCTTACCCACAATCCTAATGTTACCTCCTGCTACAATCGCCGTCATGCGACGATTTCTAGAAGCTTCTCCCTCCGTCGTCGGCTTGGCCATTCTCATCCTAGGCCTGTCCGTCGCAACTGCCCAAGCGCCTGGACCTAAAGATGCTCCGTCGCAAGAGGTTCCACCGGATGTTCCGGAGAGCATTCAGGCTCCCACCGGAGAAGAGGTCGTCCTCTATGCTCACGCTACCGGATCTCAGATCTATACCTGTCAGGCCGGCGCGGACGGCAAGTTCGCATGGACGCTCAAGGCTCCCGAGGCTGAACTTCACGATCGCAAAGATAAAGTGATCGGCGAGCATTCTGCCGGGCCGTCCTGGAAGCTGAAGGACGGCAGCGAAGTTACCGGCAAGGCTGTGGCTCACGTGAACGCGCTCGACGCGGAGTCCGTTCCCTGGCTGCTGGTGAAGGTTGTGAGTCATTCCGGCAAAGGTCTGCTGAGTAATATAACGACTATCCAGAGAGTTCACACGCACGGCGGCCAGCCCCCGGCCGAGGGCTGCGACGCGTCTCATAAGGGCGACGAAACCAAGAGCAGTTACTCCGCAGACTATTACTTTTACGCTCCTGCGAAGTAAAGCCACCGGCGCAATCCCTCACGCGCTCATGTCCGCCAGTAGAACCTCCG
>JBEKHS010000030.1:0-99073 GCA_050012155.1 Candidatus Sulfotelmatobacter sp.
CAAGTGGATGTCCATTCAGAGGTCGCCGATTTCTTCGGCGGCGACGCGGCTAAGCTTGAGGACTATATGCTATTCCGCGACGGCCTGAAGGGGCTCAGAGATCCAGTCCGCATCTCGGATGTCATCGCATCGGGCCTGGATCAATATGACGCTGTTTTCGTCCCCGGCGGCCACGGCCCGATGATCGATCTTCTCGATGATCCCGACGCTGGCGCCGTGATGAGACACTTTCATAAAACATCCAAGCCTACGGCGGTTCTCTGCCATGGCCCGATTTCACTTCTATCGGCTCTTCCGAATTCGACAGAGGTGGTCGGAGCGCTGGCGGCGGGCGATGCCGCTCAAGCGCGGGCAAAGGCTCAAGGATGGATTTATTCTGGATATAAGATGACCATCTTTTCGACGGCGGAAGAGCAGCAGCGGGAGCCGCTTGAGATTGGTGGCAAGGTTCTCTTCTACCCGGACTTCGCCTTGCGTACGGCGGGCGGTGACGTAAGTGTGCTCGCTCCGTGGAGCAGCTATGTCCTTCAAGATCGCGAGCTGATCTCAGGTCAGAACCCGTTCTCTGATGAAGCGCTTCTGAAACTTCTTCTAGTGGCACTCAATGGGAGGAGGGGGTCGGTTTCAGCGGCATAAGAATCGGAGGGAAACCGGGGACAACCTGAAACCTGGGGACAGACGGGACGTTTCCCAGTTTTTCTGTAACTAAGCGATGCGAGATCCGGCTGACGAAATTTGGCGAATGCCCCGCGCCCAGGTTCGTGCCCCTCATTAATCTCCTGAGCGGGAGAAGCCGCGCAGTTGGGGCGCTAACCTGGGAGGGCGTGCTGCCAAAAAGAAATGGCTCCTCAGGTAGGACTCGAACCTACAACCCTTCGGTTAACAGCCGAATGCTCTGCCATTGAGCTACTGAGGAGTGTGGTGGAGGGCGCACGGAGCGCACCAGCCAATTTATGATAGCATCCCGCCGCTCACTCTGAAAATGCCGAAGGCACTTCGGTACCGTCGTGCAACCTGCGCTCACTCATGACGCGGCGTTCAGAACAGCCGACCGATCGAGAAGTTCACGCGGCTTTGTCCCGTGGGGCTTACGCTGGTTGCCAGAGCAATCGGTCCAACGATGGTTTCGGCAATGACGCCGAGATTAAACGTGCCGCGGACCACGACCGTTCCCGGATCGTCGAATGCGGAACCGGCTTCATACCATCCGCCCCAGTAGATCTTTCCTCCGAGGAGTTGCGGCAAATGGTAAAACTCGCGGCGGAACCCCAGGGATGAGTAGGCATAGTGGTTGCCGGCAAATTCCTGCGGAAGATAGGCGCCCAGGTGGAACGCCCCGCCCAGGTAAAAGAGCTGGAATGGGCCTGCGGCCCCGCGGAAGGTAGTGCCGCCCGACGCGAGAAAGAACAGGGAAGTCTTCGGGCCAGTGGGAATGAAGGTGGAAGTCTGCACCTCGAATTGGTCGATGGGATGAGCGAGACCCGGACTCTGCAGCACACGCGAGAAAGTGGCAACGATGCGCGGGCCACGGCTGGGCACGGAGGGACTATCCTGCCCGTCCCAGACGTAGCGGGTGCGGAATTCGCCGGTGCTGCCGCTGACCGAGGGCAGCCCGGCGCTGCCGATCAGAGGCGCAAGTTTCCCGCTGAAAATTTCGTATCCCCAGCGCAGTTCGCTGCGGCGGCCGCTATCGAAGCCGAAATCGAAGCCGCCGCCGGCTCGTTCGTCGCCGAAGACGGCCACGCGCGTCTCACCATCAAATTCGTTGCGGGGCAATTTGGAAGCGAAGGCATAGGGCGCGACAAAGAAGTGGGTGCCGGCCAGGGGCTGGTAAAACTCGGTGGCGGCAAGATTGCTCGAACCAAGCAGGAGGTCGTTGCGCCACTCGCCGCCATGATGTTCGACGTCCATAAAGGTGATGCGAGTGCCGGCGGAAAAATCGAAGGCGGCGACACCGGATCCGTCCACGTTTACAGCCAAGTCTACGAACGGTGGACCATAAGACTTCTCGTGCGCGGTCACGCGCAGCGCGGGCACACCGTCCTGCGTGAAGCCTTCGTAGCCGAGCCGATCGAACTGGCCTTGTCCGGCAATTCGGGTCAACTGAGTCGAAAGTTTCGAGAGATCGAGCGGGACGCCTGTGTCAGATTTCAGCCGCTGTTCAATCCTGCGATTGGTGTCGGAGTCGCCTCCTTCGACCACGACCGACTGCACCTGCTTCGGCGGAAGGCGTTTGCGAGCTGAGCGCTCAGAAACGTATTGCCGCCATTCTGCGTCGTCTTTGATGGCATAGGGCAAGAGTGCAGCGGCCTGGCTGGCCGCGCTCTGATAACCAAGACGGATGAGCTCCGTAACGCGATCATAATCGTCAACCGAATAATTGCCCGTATCCACCGTAATTGTAGTGTTGGCCAGAGCCAGGGAGCGGCGCTCGTTTTGCAGGATCATTACGCTGAGCGCGCGCGAGAGGACGCCCGTGAGAGTTTCCAGTTGCTCGGGTTCGCCGAGCGGAAGGCGAAGATCGACCGCGATCACGGTGTCCGCATCCATTTCGTGCACCACTTCGACGGGAATGTTTTCCACCATGCCGCCATCCGCCAGCACGCGGCCATTGATTGTCACGGGAGTGAAAACCCCTGGGATGGCCATGCTGGCGCGCACGGCCCGAGCCAAAGAACCATCGTGCAGCACGACCCGGTCGCCGCTGAGCATATCCGTGGCCACGCAGCGGAAAGGGATTGGCAAGTCATCGAAAGTGGAGATGCCAGCCTCGGGGAAGGCGATGCGGTCGAGCAGCAAGTCGACACCCTGGCCGGAGTTGAACCCATTGGGACCGTTCAGGCCATGCTTCAAGCCGAGCGCGGCTTCGATTTGGTAGTCGCGTCGGTCCTGCTTGCGGCGATAGGAGATCTGCCGATAGGTCGGTCCGGGCAACATCACTGCATCCCAGTCAACGCCTTCGGCAAATTTTTGTATTTCGGCAGGCGACATGCCTGTGGCGTACATCGCGCCGATGATTGCACCCATGCTCGTGCCAGCAACGCGGTCGACCGGGATGTGATTTTCCTCCAGCCATTGGATGACCCCGATTTGAGCCAATCCCAACGCGCCCCCGCCGCTGAGGGCGAGACCGATCCGGGGACGGTGTGCGGACTGAGACAGATTGGGCTGCTGATCTTGGGGCTGAATCTGCGGCGGGTCTGGCTCTTGACTCAGCGGACTTTGCGCCGAGATCACTGTGCTGGACAACGCCATCAGCAAAATGAAACAAAGCAGCCGTGAACGACTGCGGCGATCATGAATCAATTTCCCGAACAAAGGCATTCCATCCTCCCAGATGCGAAGGCGTAACATTCTTGGGAAAAGTCAGATTAGCAGCAATCGGCCGCGGCTTATGGTTTTGACGGTGGCGTGGGGCTCGTGCCGCGAATCCGATCTACCGTTTGGCGGACCGCCTCAATCACCAACTCGGGACGGTCGAGCTGAATGTAATGGCCGCTGTTCTCCGCAATCACGTGCGTGCTCGCAGTCGAGAGCTGAGCCAACTCCAGCTGCATCTGCTGCCACGCATCGTTGGCGGGCTTATCCAGGTCTTCGGGCAGCTCGAACTGAGGCTTGTAGGGATCATGAGAGAGCACCACCAGAGGCATATCACCGAGCGAGCGGGAGCTGGCGGCCTGGGCGGCGCTGGTGGAAATTGCTTTTAGCTCTGCGACGCTTTCGCGCACGCTATGGAAATTGCATTCCGCGGCCCGGGCTTCAGGATCGCTTTCGCAGAATCCCAGCAGGCGCGGGATCCCGAAAGGCATGGTGAATTCTAGGAACTCCTGTTCCCGCAGCCAGGTCGCATCCAGATTGATTAGTGCTGGTGGAAGGCGTTTTTGCTGCTCGGGATGGGAAGAATCCACCAGAACCATGCCAGCAACATCATTGCGGTAAAGATCGGCAAAAACGCGAACATCGAAACCGCCCATGGAATGGCCGACGAGGATGAGCGGTCCGCTTATGCCGGCATTGCGCAGAAGAGTGTGCAGTTCTTCGGCGATTTCTCTACTGGCGCGGGTGTGGGGACTCGAATCGCTGTAGCCGAGGCCAGCGCGATCATAGGAGCAGACACGGGTAAATCGCGCGATCCTGGGTTGAACTTTGTGCCATGAAATGTAGGAGTCGCCAAGGCCGGACTCGAGGATCACGGTGGGCATTCCCTGGCCGCTGCAGTCGATATGCATTTTGTAACCGCCGCCGTCGACAAGCTGGCCGGGCATAGGATGGAAGCGGCGATCGCGGGCCTCAGAGATGTTTTCGTAGACGAACCCAGCCGCTGCAAACATGACGATGAGGCCGATCGTGCTGCGGACGACGATGCGAATCCAGTGGCGGGATGACGCAGGCGGGTTCGTGGAGGCGGACATTCCAATCTGATCGTCTACATGACCGGCGGCACCGTGATGCCCATCACGGCCAACGTGCGAATCAGTTCACGGCGTACCACAGCCACCGTCGCCAGCAGGAATTGCTTTCGCCTCTCATCGGGCTCGCTCAAAATAGGATGGCGATGGTAAAAGGTGTTGAAGAGTTGCGCCAGTTGGAAAGCATGTTTGGCCAGGTACGCTGGCTCTGTGGTTGCGATGCATTGGTCCACGATGTAGGAAGTTTTCGCTGAGGCTAACCAGAGTTCCCAAAACTCGTCGGCGCTATCGCCCGTCAGAAATTTCGCCAGATCCTCGGTCGACAGGGTACCGGGAAGATCCGTCGAGAAGATTTCGGGATCGATCGCGGCTTTCTTAAAGATGCTGCTGGCGCGCACTACGGCATACTGCGCGTAGGGGCCGGTTTCGCCTTCGAAGCTGAGAGCTTCTTTGAAGTCGAAAGCGATGACCGACTGCTTGGTGAACTTCAACATGAAGTAACGCAGCGCACCGATTGCGATTTGGGTTGCAATCGAAAAGCGCTCGGCATCGGCGAGTTGGGGATGCCTGGAGTCGACTTCACTCTTAGCAGAAGCGATGAGCTGATCGAGCAGATCGTCGGCCTTGACGCCGAAACCCTTGCGTCCGCTGACTTCGATATAGGAGCGGGTCTTGTCTTCGTCGCTGAGCTTGTACCCGAGTTCGGCGGCGCAACGCGGCGTGAGCGCGACCATCTCGTATGAAAAATGCGTGTAGTGGTCGGCGGCCTCGTTATGACCGAGCCCGCGCAGGGCTTCGATGACGGTGTTCTGTGCTTCGGACTGGCGGGCGTCGATAACGTTGTAGATTTCGGCGACATCGCCGAAGTGCGGATGGTCTTTCTCGCCTTGCATGGCGGAAATCCAGCATTCGTGCTGGTTGGGATAGCGATAAAACTTGCGATAGCCGAAATCGCGGCCGAGCAGGCCAAACTTCCACATGTGATACGCGATATCCTTGCCCACATACCCTACGGTGCCGTTCGAGCGGACGATTACTTTCTGGTCTTCCTCGGAAATCTGATCAGCCGGCTCGTCGGTCGCGGACGGGGTGTCCGCTGCTCCATGAGCATTTCCGGTTCCCGCGCGGCGCATCACCCAGCATCCCTTGTTCTTGCCTTCGTTCTCGAACGTGAGCACACCCGCATCTTTCAACTTTGTGAACGCTGCGTCCCAGAAATGCAGGTGCAGGATTTCACTCTCGCGGGGCAGGAAGTCGTATTCGATATCCAGGCGATCCATGGTTTCGAGGTGTCGACGCAGGACGGCCGTCGAAATCAGTTCGGCAATCGCCGAGGTATCGCTCGATGCGTCTTCTATGGCGTGAAGGGTCTGCAGACGGGCTTGCTTATTTTGCGCATCCTGCTCATACCACTGCGAGACGCGGGCGTAGAGGTCCCAGCAGTAGTAGTCGAAGCGCGGCTGGCGGGCAAGCGCTTCGATTTCGACGCGGGACTTTTTCTCGATGTGCGTGAAGCCCACGACCACGTCGGCAACCTGCACGCCGGTGTTGTCGATGTAGTTCTGCACGTCGACTTCTCGTCCGGCATAGCGCAGCAGTCGAACGAACGTGTCGCCGAGGATGGCGTTGCGCAAGTGTCCGATGTGGGCGGCCTTGTTGGGATTGATGCTGGTGTGTTCCACGAGAATCTTGCCGCCAGGAATCTTATTGGGCGGCTTCACGTCGGCGGCGAGAGCAGCGGCCATCCAGGCGCGATCGATTCTGATATTCAAGTAACCTGGAGGCGCAACCTGCATTTCGGCGATGCCTTCGATAGGACCGACGCCGGCGCGAATGGCTTCGGCAATCTTGAGCGGAGCGGTGCGCAGCGGCCTGGCAAAAGGGAAAAGCGGGATAGCGAAATCGCCCAGTTCCACCTTGGGAGGCTGCTCGATAACGACTTTCGGCAGGGCAGCGTCCGCGTAACGCTGGTGAAGAAACTCCAGGACACGGTCGGCTAAACGGTGTTCGAGATGACGATACAAAGCTTCCTCTGAATTGTTTAAAGAAGATAGTGATTCTAGCAGAGCGCATGGTGGGCGCTGGTTTGACGCCAGTGACACGCTTCCCTATGATGAAAAATCAGCTCTGTTCTATGCGCATCGCCTACCTCGAGTGTTTTTCCGGCATTAGCGGCGACATGTTCCTGGGCGCGCTGGTGGATGCCGGGGTTTCGCCGCATCTCCTGGAAGAAACTGTGGCAGCGCTCGGGCTCGGAGCGCGCCTGGAAGTGTCTCGCGTGGTGCGCAGCGGAATTTCAGCCACGAAGGTAGATGTTTGGGTTGATGGGGGGAAGGATTTGCCGCGCGAAGAACACTGGGAGCGGGAACATTCGCATGCTCACCAGCATCTCGAACACGAGCACGAGGAACATGAGCAAGAGCATGTTCATCATGGGCATGCACATTCTCGTTCTGGCGAGACGCGGACAGAGCCTGCCCTGAGCTTGCCGAAGGGAGTGTCCGCGCCACACGAGCATACTCATTCCCACGAGCATTCGCGCGGGCTGACGGAGATTCGGAGAATTATTTCTGTAGCTTCGATTTCGGACGCGGCGAAGAAGACTGCCGTCGCTATTTTTGAGGGGCTCGGTGCTGCCGAAGCGAAGATTCACAATACTTCCATCGAGAGTGTACATTTTCACGAAGTCGGTGCGGTGGATGCGATGGTGGATATTGTGTGTGCGGCGGTGGGCGCCGAGGCCCTGGGAGTGGATGAGATTGTTTGTTCTCCTCTGAACGTGGGCGGCGGGACGGTGCAATGCGCGCACGGAACTTTTCCCGTGCCGGCTCCAGCCACGGTCGAACTGCTGAAGGGCGCACCGGTATATTCTTCTGGTTTGCAGGCAGAACTGGTAACGCCGACGGGCGCGGCGATCATAAAGACGTTGGCCTCGCGCTTCGTGTCGTTCCCAGAGATGAAGATTGAAAAGTCGGGCTACGGAGCAGGATCGCGGGATTTTCCGGGGCATCCAAATGTGGTGCGCATTACGATTGGGGAGACATCCTCCACTGCTCTGGCTGCGAAGACTGCGGCGGAGACGATCACGGTGCTGGAGGCGAATCTCGACGATTTGAACCCGCAGGTTTTTGGGTATGCCATGGACCGGTTGTTCGAGGAAGGCGCGCTGGACGTCTTCGCCATGCCGGTGCAGATGAAGAAGAATCGTCCGGGAACATTGCTGACGGTCCTGTGCAAGCCTGAGGATGCAGCCACGCTGTCGCGACTGATCTTCACCGAAACCACGACGCTGGGCGTGCGGCGGCGCGATGAAATGCGCCAGACTCTAACGCGACGGTGGGAAAATGTAAGCACGCCGTGGGGCGAAGTGAGAATCAAGATCGCCAGCATGAACGGAACCGTCACCAACTACGCGCCGGAATATGAGGATTGCCGGCGCATCGCGGCGGAACAACATGTGCCGCTGAAGACCGTGATGGGCGAGGCAGTGGAGGCATACGTGCAGTTCCGTGGCCAGGAAAAAGCAGATCGTTCACCGGCTTGACGCCGGTTCGGAATGACAAATATTTAGTAGACAGCACATGAGCACACAGAAAGACGCGGAATGAGCAGGAAGTTCTACATCACGACTCCGATTTACTACGTGAATGCGCACCCTCACATCGGTCACGCGTACACGACCATAGCCTGCGATATGATCGCGCGTCGGCAGCGTTTGCTCGGCGCGGAGACTTTTTTTCTCACAGGCACCGACGAGCACGGGCAGAAGATCGAACGCGCGGCGGAGGCAGCGGGTAAGACTCCGCAGCAGTACGCCGACGAGATTTCGGGCGAGTTCCGCCAACTGTGGAAGCGGATGGGCATCTCGAACGACGACTTTATCCGCACCACCGAAGCCCGGCACGAGAAGCGGGTGCAGGAGTTCTTTCGGACGATTCGCGACAACGGCTACATCTACAAGGGCACTTATACCGGCCAGTATTGCGTCTCGGATGAGCTTTATGTTGACGGCGCGCAACCCGGCGATCCCTGCCCAACTTGCGGCCGCATCACTGAGACGGTGCAGGAAGAAAATTATTTTTTCAAACTCTCGGCGTTTCAGGAGAAGTTGCTGGAGTTGTACCGGAATCCGGAATTCATTCGTCCCGAAGCTCGCCGCAATGAAGTGATTTCGTTCGTGCGCTCGGGGTTGCGCGACCAGTCGATCAGCCGCTCGACTTTTAGCTGGGGTATCTCCGTGCCCGATGATCCGAAGCACGTGATCTACGTCTGGTTCGATGCGCTGGCCAATTACGTCACGGCGATCGGCTACGGTTCCTCGCATGCCGGGGCGCAGGAGGCGTTCAAGAAGTTCTGGCCGGCAGACGTGCAAATGATCGGCAAGGAAATCGTCCGCTTCCATTGCGTGTACTGGCCGGCGTTCCTGATGGCCGCGGGGTTGCCCATGCCGAAGACGATTGTGGCGCATGGATGGCTGCTATTCGAAGAGAGCAAGATGTCGAAGTCACGCGGCAACATTGTGCGCACGGAAACGATTCTCGACGTCCTGGGTGCGGATGCGTTGCGCTACTTTTTGCTGCGGGAAATCGTTTTCGGGCAGGATGGATCGTTTTCGTTCGATGCGCTCGTGCAGCGCTATAACTCTGACCTGGCGAACGGGCTGGGGAATCTGGCCAGCCGCACTCTGACCATGATCAACCGGTACTTCAAAGGCGAGGTGCCGCGCCGGGGAAACCGTGATTTGCCAGGCGAGGATGCGATCATTATCACCGCCCACAGAGCGATCTACGACGTAGGAAAGTTGTTCGATCAATTTCAGTTTTCGCGCGCGCTCGAAGCGGTGTGGGCTTTGATTGCGGTAGTTGATCGATACATCGTGGAGAACGAGCCGTGGGCTCTGGGCGAAAAGAGCGATGAAGACAGCCGCTCTCGCTTGGCAACCGTGCTTTACACCGCCGCGGAAGCACTGCGCATCGCGACGGCGCTGGCTTATCCAGTGGTGCCCGATGCGGCCGCTAAGATTTGGCTTCAGATGGGTCTGGGCGATATCAAAAAGCTCGCGCTGAGCCAGCTGGCCTGGGGACAACTGCCTTTGGGCACGAAACTGGGTGAGGTTCAACCCGTGTTTCCGCGTGCCGACAAGAGCGCGGTTGAAAGGATGCAGAAGATGGAAGAAGAACAGAGAGTCGCGCCGGCGGTGACGGTCCCGGCGGCCGCGTCTGTGCCGGAGCAGACTAACTCCCCGCAAGCGACTCCGGTTGTGACGTCGCCGGCGGCTTCGGCGAATGAAAAGATCTCCATCGACGACTTCGCCAAAGTCGAACTGCGCGTGGGGCTGGTCAAAGTCGCCGAGCGAGTGCCTAAGGCAGATAAGCTGTTGCGTCTTGAAATCGACATCGGAACCGAAGTACGGCAAGTCTTGGCCGGAATCGCCGAAGCTTATGCTCCGGAGACTTTGATCGGGCGCAAAGTTGTGATTGTCGCGAATCTCGCGCCCCGCAAGCTGCGCGGGATGGAATCGAACGGAATGATCGTGGCAGCATCACTCGATGGGGGTAAACCAGTGCTGGCGGCCTTCCTGGAGGATGTGCCGGTGGGCGCGAGGTTGAAGTAGGCGAACCGGACTTGGGACATCGGACCTCAGCCACTCGCACGAAATCCTGACGTCTGAAGTCCGAGGTCTGACTGTCCATGTTCGTAGATTCTCACGCCCATCTCGATGGCAAGCAGTTCGACTCCGACCGCGAGCAGGTGATTGCGCGGGCGCGAGAGGCCGGAATCGAAGCGCTGGTAGCCATCGGCAACGGCGATGGCCCTGCGCAGGTCGACTGCGGTATCCGCCTCGCAGAGAAATACGATTTCATTTATGCGACCGTGGGTATTCATCCTCACGAGGCGCGGCTTGCAGATGAAGCTGCTTACCAGAAGATGGAACGCCTGGCGAAGCATCCCAAGGTGATCGCCTGGGGTGAGATCGGGCTGGATTATTACTACGATCACTCGCCTCGCCAAATACAAAAAGAAGTTTTCACGCGGCAGATGGAGCTGGCGGCGCAGGCGAAGCTGCCTATCGTGATTCATTGCCGTCCCTCGCAAGCCAGCGACGATGCATGGGAAGATTGCCTCAGACTGATGCGTGAGCGCTGGGCGGCGAAAGGGCTGGGAGGAATTCTGCACTGCTTTACAGGAACTTGGGCGCAGGCGAAAGACGCGCTGGACCTGGGGTTCATGATTTCGTTCGCGGGCAACTTGACATTTCCTAAAGCGCAGCAGATTCGCGACGCGGCCCTGGAAGTTCCTCTCGACCGCTTGTTGATTGAAACCGATTCTCCCTATCTGGCCCCTGTGCCGCATCGCGGCAAACGCAACGAACCAGCCTTCGTAAAGGAAACGGCGAGAAAGCTGGGCGAATTGCGGCGAATGACGGCGGAAGAAGTGGGGCGGCAGACCACGCGAAATTTCTACAAATTTTTCAAATTGACTGAAATCGCTGAAAGCGAAGTTTCGTCTCACTAGCGCTCGTTCGGGAACGATTCTTCTGATACCCTCAGGAGTTAGATTCCATCATTTCAGAAAGAATCGAAATCCGATGCCCGATAATACCTTTGACATCGTGAGCAAGATCGACCTGCAGGAAGTGTCAAACGCCATCCAGCAGGCGCTGAAAGAGATCCACACGCGCTTCGACCTGAAAGACTCAAAGTCGAACATCGAACTGGAGAAGGACGCGATCGTGCTCCACTCCGCCGACGAATACAAGCTGAAAGCCGTGAACGACATTTTGCAACAGAAATTGGTGAAGCGGGGGGTGTCGTTGAAGGGCTTAACCTATGGCGCGGTGGAACCGGCTGCTGGCGGGACGGCCAAGCGTAAGGTCACGATGCAGCAAGGCATTGTGATCGAGAAAGCGCGCGAGATCGTGAAGCTGGTGAAGGATTCGAAGAAAAAAGCGCAAGCTTCAATCCAGGGGGATCTGGTGCGGGTGAGCAGTAAAGACCGCGATACCCTCCAGGAAGTAATTGCAATGTTGCGACAGCACGATTTCGGGATCGACTTGCAGTTTACAAATTACAGAACCAACTAGAAACGAAATCTACCACGGAGACGCAGAGACACGGAGGATGAGCGCACCGCCAATCATTAACGGGAAGGAAGTATTCGACCTGCTGCACGACGATCTCGCGGCTCTTGAGGGCGAGTTCGGCCAGGATACCGTCTCTGGGGTGCAGGCCATCACCGAGATTGGCGAATACCTGCGGGCCGGGGGAGGCAAGCGCATCCGTCCCGCCCTGCTTTTCCTGTCCGCCCGGCTTTTCAACTATGAGGGGCGCGGTGCGGTGCGGCTGGGCGCGGTGGTCGAGATCATCCATACAGCGACGCTGGTGCACGACGACATCATCGATGAGGCCAAGACACGCCGCGGGCGGCCTGCTGCCAATACTCAGTGGGGCAATTCAAAATGTGTGTTGGCGGGTGACTGGCTCTACATGCAAGGCTTCAAAGTGGCGGTGCAGGAGCGCAACTTCCGCATTCTCGACACCCTGATTGAGCTGACGCAGCAGATGGTCGAGGGCGAGCTGTTGCAGATGGAAAAGCTCGGAATGCTGATTTCGCTCGACGAGCATTTCGATTTGATCTACCGCAAGACGGCTTGTCTGTTTTCCGTCTGCATGCGGCTGGGAGCGATTCTGGGTGGAGCGACCGCGGCTGAGGAAGAGGCTCTGGGCCAGTACGGGCGCGACCTCGGCATGGCGTTTCAGATCGTGGATGATGTGCTTGACCTGACCGCGTCCGAGGAAGTTCTGGGCAAGCCTGTGGCCAGCGATCTGCGCGAGGGCAAGGTGACCATGGCGGTCATCCATGCGCTGGAGCGTTGCACTCTTGATGAGCGCGCCAAGATCGAAACAATTCTGCGCGAGCGTGCTTTCAATGGCGTGACCCATGCACACATCATGGAGATTCTGCAACGCTACGGATCGCTCGAAGCGGCAACGGCGCGAGCGGCACGCTACGCGGAATCGGCGCGGAAAGCCATCTGCACCTTTCCCGATTCCGAAATCAAGCGCGCGCTGCTGTGGGCGCCCGAGTTTGTGGTCGCCAGAGAGAAGTAAGACGTCAGCATTGTTAATCGTGAACCCTTTCCTGGCTTTTTCATATCCAAAGTGTCTATGTATTTGTTTACGCTCATGGCGCGCCACGGGTACGCCTGGATATTTGGTTTGCTGCTGGCGGAGGCGATTGGGCTTCCCTTTCCGTCCGCAATCGCCCTGGTGGCGGCGGGCGCGGCGGTTGCGGCGCACACGCTGTGGGGGCCGTATGTTCTGGCAGCGGCTCTGGTCGCGCTGCTGATGGGCGACTCGGTGCAGTTCTGGCTGGGCCGCTACATGGGCTGGTTGCTGCTCGGATTTCTGTGCCGGGTGTCGATCAATCCAGAGACCTGCATTCTGCGCTCCGCAGAATCCTTCTATAAACGGGGCAAAATCACGCTGGTGATCGCGAAGTTTATCCCCGGGGTGAACACCATGGCTGCACCCCTGGCCGGAAGTATGAAGATGCGCTTCTGGCAGTTTCTGTATCTGGATTTCGCGGGTGCCCTTGTGTATTCCACCACTTATCTTCTGGTGGGGTATCTTTCCCGGGACTTCTTGGCCGCGATCTTGCTCGGCTTCCACGCGGCGGGCCGGGCCATGGAAGCTGTAGTGGTCGCAGCGTTAGCCGTCTATGCCATCTACCGCATCGTGCAGTACCGCAAGAACAAGACGTATCGCGTCGTCCCTCGGGTTCAGGTTCAGGAGCTGGCCGCACGCCTGGCTTCCGAAAATGCAAGCCGGGTGCTCATTGTCGACGTTCGCAGCCACGGCTATTACGACTCTGGCGCCGCGCGAATCAAGAACTCCATCCGCATCGAGCCCAACAACCTGGAAGAAGAGATCAAGAACCTGTCACGGGATAAGGACATTTATCTCTACTGCACTTGAGCGCGCGAAGCGACCAGCGCCCGGGTGGCGCACCTGCTGCGGGAAAAAGGATTCAACACGTTCGTGATCGTCGGCGGATTGGCTGCCTGGCGCAAAGCCGGCGAGCCGGTTGAGGTGGTTCCTGCGAACGACCTCGTGAAGCTACCGACGTTCAGCTAGTTTTTTATCCGTCAGCCGTTCTCTTCCGTCGCGCCGATCCTTCTATACTGCCCCGATCTATACTGCCTTGGATGGCTTCGAACCGAGAGATCGAGATCAAGTTCCGCGTCGCGGACTTAAGAGCTCTTGCGCGCAAGCTGCGCGAGGCCGGATTCCGCATCGTCACGCCACGGACTCACGAGATGAATACGCTATATGACTTGCCAGGAGGAGTGCTGCGCGCCCGCAAGGAATTGCTGCGGTTGCGGAAGTACGGATCGGAGTGGACCCTAACGCATAAAGCCAAGAAGAAAACCGGCCGGCACAGCAGCCGCGAAGAGTTAGAGACCCGGGTGTCTGATGGAAAACAAATGGACGCAATCCTGCGTGCGCTGGGCTACGCGCCCTCGTTCCGCTACGAGAAATTTCGCGCCGAATGGAGCGACGGGAAAGGGAAGGTAGTGGTGGACGAGACACCGATCGGAAATTTCTGCGAGATCGAGGGCGCGCCTCGGTGGATTGATGCGACCGCGAAGAAGCTGTACGTGAGGGCGGCAGCCTACATCACGAAGAACTATGCAACGTTGTTCTCGGAATGGCGGGATGTAACGAAAAGCAAGGCCGAGGAGATGACATTCAAAGCGGCAAGCCGGCGACCTTCCCGTTCCCACGCTAAGCCCCGTGGCACTTCTTGAATTTCTTACCGGAGCCGCAGGGGCAAGGATCGTTGCGGCCTACTTTTTCCTGGCCGCGAACTACTTGCTGCACGGGCGCAACGTCTCCGGCGCCCGCCATGCGCGCCTGTTCGAGCTCACGACGCTTGCGGCGCATGAAAGCCTCTTCGAGATCGTCAGCGGATGTTGCGACCAGACGCGGCGGCCGGCGCCCATTCCCACCGTTGCTGGGTTGCGCCGGTACTCCCTCTTCAGGGCCACGGCCTGCGGCTTCGCTTCCCGGCGGAGCAGCGGGTCCCGCGTCAGCTGGCCGTTCGATGATCTGCATCAGATACAGATAGCGCGCGGTGTCTTCCTGAAAGCGCTGCAACATCGCTTCGAACATCTCGAACGATTCCTTCTTGTACTCGACCAGCGGATCGTGCTGGCCGTAGCCGCGCAGGCCGATGCCTTCCTTCAGGTGGTCCATGCTCAGCAGATGGTCCTTCCACTGCTGGTCGATCACGCTGAGCATGATCATGCGCTCGTGATGGCGCATCGCCTCGGGGCCGATCAATTTTTCTTTCGCCTCGTAACGCTCTTTCAGTTTTTCGAAGATAGCGTCGCCGAGTTCCTGCCGGTTCAATGCATCGGGCTTGACTCCCTCGGCGATGAAATCGACACCGAAGCGGGTAAAAACCGCATCCTTTAGACCCTTGATGTTCCAATCGTCGGCGTGACCTTTTGGTGGGCAATACTCGTCCATCAAGTCGCCCAGAATGGCCGAGACGTAATCCTCGAGGATGAGATCTTTCTGATCCATGCCTTCGAGCAGGCGGCGGCGCAGGCCATACACGGCCTCGCGCTGCTTGTTCATTACGTCGTCGTATTCGAGCAAGTGTTTGCGCGACTCGAAGTGTTGGCCTTCGACCGCTTTCTGAGCCGTCTCGATGCGGCGGCTGATCAGCTTGGATTCGATTGGAATTCCTTCTTCCATCCCCAGGCGCTCAAGCAGTTTCGAAACCCACTCCTTGGCGAAGATACGCATGAGGTCGTCTTCGAGCGCCAGATAGAAACGAGAAGAGCCAGGATCGCCCTGCCGGCCGGCGCGCCCGCGAAGCTGGTTGTCGATGCGGCGCGATTCGTGGCGTTCCGTGCCGAGAATATGTAAGCCGCCCGCGGCAACGACTTCGTCGTGTTCTTTATCGGTGTGAGCTTTGTAGCGAGTCAAGGCATCGGCCCACTTGTCGGTCGGCACCGTGTATTCATTGCCGTTGTAATAGAACACCGAGGTCGTGCCGTCTTCCTGCGGCCCTTCGATTTTTCCCTGTGCTACGCGTAACTGCTGCGCAATTCCTTTTTTCACCAATTCCTGCTTGGCCATGAATTCAGGATTGCCGCCGAGCAGGATGTCGGTCCCGCGGCCAGCCATGTTGGTGGCGATAGTGATCGCGCCCCTGCGCCCGGCCTGAGCGACAATTTCAGCCTCACGCTCGTGAAACTTTGCGTTCAGCACAACGTGCGTTTTGATGCCTTTCTTTTTCAGCAACAGATCAAGCCGCTCGGATTTTTCCACTGATGTGGTGCCCACCAGCACGGGCTGACCTTTCTCGGCTAATTTCTGAATCTCATCAGCGACCGCGAAGTATTTCTCCTTTTCCGTACGGAAGACGACATCGGAGTTCTCCAGCCGCAGCATCGGCTTGTTGGTCGGGATGACGACCACTTCCAGTTTGTAGATGTTGTCGAACTCGGTGGCCTCGGTCTCCGCAGTTCCCGTCATGCCAGAGAGTTTCTTGAACATGCGGAAATAATTCTGGAAGGTGATGGTGGCCAGGGTCTGGTTCTCGCGCTCGATCTTCACGCCTTCTTTGGCCTCAATCGCCTGATGCAAGCCATCAGACCAGCGGCGGCCGGGCATCATGCGCCCGGTAAATTCATCGACGATGATGACTTCGCCATCTTTGATCACATACTCCACGTCGCGGCGATAGAGTGCGTGTGCTTTGATCGCGGTCTCGACGTGATGTTTGAGCGGCCAATTCTCCGGGTCGGCAATGTTGCCGATCCCGAGCAGTTGCTCGACTTTCTCCCAGCCTTCGTCAGTGACCGTGATGTTGCGGTGCTTCTCGTCGACCACAAAGTCGCCGGTAAGTTCCGCCGGTTCGCCCGGAGGGCCTTCGATTTCCTCGCCTTTTTCAAGCTTGGGAATGATGCGGTTCACGCGGTAATACTTGTCGGTTGATTCCTCGCTCGCGCCGGAAATAATGAGCGGAGTGCGGGCTTCATCAATCAGGATGGAATCGACTTCGTCGACGATGGCGAAATTGTGGCCGCGCTGCACGCAATCCTTCAAGTCGAACTTCATGTTGTCGCGCAGGTAGTCGAATCCGAACTCGTTGTTGGTCCCGTAAGTGACATCGGCGGCATATGCAGCACGGCGCTCCGCGTCGTCGAGGTCGTGCACGATCACCCCAACCGTAAGGCCGAGGAAACGATAGAGCTTGCCCATCCACTCGGAATCGCGCTTGGCAAGATAATCGTTGACCGTGACAACGTGAACGCCACGTCCGCTGAGGGCATTGAGATAAACGGGAAGTGTGGCAACGAGCGTTTTGCCTTCGCCCGTCTTCATTTCTGAGATCATCCCCTTGTGTTGCACCATGCCGCCGATTAACTGCACATCGAAGTGGCGCATGTTGAGCACGCGGCGTCCGGCTTCGCGAACCACGGCAAACGCTTCTTCCAGGATTTCGTCCAGAACCTCCTGCAGCGCTGCGTATTGCTCCTTCTCCAGTTGCTTCGCCTGATCAGGATCGTCTTCAGCTTCGGCGGAAGCCTCCTGTGTCGAAACGCCGGTAACACGAGTCAGCCGCTCCTGGATGCGCTGGCGGAACTCGTCGGTCTTGGCGCGCAATTCGGAGTCGGTGAGCTTCTGCATCTGGGGTTCGAGGGCATTGATAGCCTCGACCCGGGGCATCATGCTCTTGACGACCCGCTCGTTCTTGGTCCCGAAGACCTTGCCAATCAGAGTGTTAATCAAGTTACGAAATCCCTCAGAGGCGGGAACTGTATCTCTTTTAGCCTAGCATATTGGATGCGGTCAGCGGCTTCCCGAATCTTGCCTTCTGAGCGACCCCGGTTCGACTCTCCTGAAGTCATCGGGCTCTTCTGCCGATGAACTATTCAGCAAACGTTCTTGCGACGATTTATCATGCCGGTCTTTCAAGACCCCGAGATCTACCGCGACATCCTCGACGGCCTGCGAATTGGCGTGATCGTGCTCGACTTGCAGAAAAAAATTGTCTTCTGGAGCGACGGTGCGGAGCAGATCACGGGCTATGCGCGCATCGACGTGCTGGGCCATTCCTGCGTAGAAAATATTCTTCTCCATTGCAACCAGACCAGCTGCGAAATGTGCGTCGAGCGATGCCCCATCGCGTCCGCGCTGGGCAATGCCAAGCCGGTGGAAGCCATGAGCTTCATTCACCACAAGTCCGGGCATCGAATCCCAGTGCGCACTTGGGCTATTCCGCTGCGCGACAAGAGTGGTTCGATCATCGGGATCATCCAGACGTTTGAACCCGAGTTTGCGACGGCTGGTCCGGACCCGAACGACCGCAGCATGAAAGAACATGGCTGGCTCGACGAGATTACGGGTCTGCCAAACCAGGCAATGATGCAATCGCACCTGCGCGAGACGCTGGGCACGTTCACGGAGGTTCGCCTTCCTTTTGGCATCGTTTGCCTGGAGGTCCACAATCTCGGGCGATTTCGCTCCCGTTACGGCCAGGGCGCGACCAGATCCATCCTGGAGGCGCTGGCTCGAACTCTGCGAAATACGGTTTGGCCTACGGATTTTGTAGGCGTGTGGGGTGATGGTCAATTTCTCTCGATCTTGATGGGATGCAGCGAGGAAGCGTTGCAGACGGCTAGCCAGCGGATACTCAACATGATGGCTAGTGCAACAATCCAGTGGTGGGGGGGAAGATTTGTCAGTGGCGGTCTCGATCGGGTGCGCCGGAGCGCAGCCCGGTGATACCGTCGAATCGCTTCTGGAACGGGCGCATCAGGCGCTCACCCAAAGCCAGGCGGCGCTGCTGCCAGACCGTGCCGCCGCGGCCACCGGTGGCGACCGATCGTGAACGACCGGAGGACGAGCTAAAGCATGTTTGCGATTATCGGCATTGTCGTCGTCTTCGGCTGCGTGGCGGCCGGCTATCTGATGGAGCATGGCAATATCCGCGTGCTCATTCAGCCGGCGGAACTGGTCACCATCGGCGGCGCGGCCGTCGGCACCATCCTGATTGCAAATCCGCTTCACATCCTCAAGCAGATTGCGGGCGGCATCGGTGGGGTTTTCGGCGGCTCCAAATACACCAAGCAGGCTTACATTGACTCCCTGAAAATGATGTATGACTTGCTCAACAAGGCCCGCAAAGACGGTCTGATGGCGCTCGAAGGCGACGTGGAGGAGCCTGACAAAAGTCCATTGTTCGCCAAGGGTCCGGCGGTCTTCAAGAACCATCACGTACGCGATTTCGTTTGCGATTCGCTGCGAATGGCCATTACCGGCGTCGACGCCTTCGATCTGGACCAAATGCTCGATTTGGACCTGGAGGTTCATCACCATGACGCCGCGCAACCCACAGCCGCTCTCACCAGTGTGGCAGACTCCTTGCCAGGGCTGGGCATTGTTGCCGCCGTGTTGGGCATCGTGATCACTATGAGCGCGATGGGCGGGCCTCCAGAGGAAATTGGGAAAAAGGTGGCGGCTGCGTTAGTGGGCACGTTCCTCGGCATCCTGCTCTGCTACGGGTTGGTCGGGCCAATCGCAGCCAACATGACCAGGATCGCCGAAGATGAGCATGCTTACCTCTATGTGCTGCGCGTTCTAATCGTGTCTTTTCTAAAGGGCACGGCTCCCATCATGGCAGTAGAAGTGGCGCGGCGGGCGGTGCCGGGTCATTTGCGCCCATCGTTCAGGGAAGTCGAGGCCGCCTGCCGCAACAAAGGAGCCGCCGAGGAAGCCGCACCCGAAGCCTCTGCCGCGGCCGCCTCGGGATAAACCCGTCAGGCAACCATCATGGATAAGGCTCGCCCCATCATCATCTTCAAAAAAAAAGGTGGCCACGGCGCCCATCACGGCGGCGCATGGAAGGTAGCCTACGCCGATTTTGTCACCGCCATGATGTCCCTGTTTATCGTTTTGTGGCTGATGGGCGCCAGCAAGAAGGTGCAGGACGCGGTGGGCGGATACTTTAAAGATCCGACCGGGATTGCCGCGAAGATCGGATCGAATATGGCCGGTGCAGGCGAGAATTTCATTCTGACCAAAGACAACATGCCCAAGCTGAAGGACCAACTGGAGCTGAAGATCCGGGAGATGAAGGATTTCGAGAAACTCAAGAACCACGTCGAAATCACGGTTACGAGCGAGGGCCTCCGCATCGAACTGCTGGAATCCGCCTCCGGAACCTTCTTCGAAAGTGGCAGTCCTAAATTGAACGCGGACGGACATGAGTTGCTGATCACGTTGGCGCAGGAACTAGGTAAGCTGCCCAATAAACTTTCCATCGAAGGCCACACCGACTCCAAGCGCTATGCTCCGTCCGCGAACTACGGCAATTGGGAGCTTTCCACCGACCGCGCCAACGCTGCCCGCCGCCTCATGCAAGCCAATGGAGTCGGAGCCACTCAAGTGACCCAGGTCCGTGGCTTTGCCGATCAACGTCTGCGCAAACTCGACAATCCTCTCGACCCCGCCAACCGGCGCATCTCGCTCATCGTGCAATACGTCGAGCTAAACGACGACGCGGAAGACACGAAACCCTCCGCTGGAGCTCAAGAGAAGAGCCCAGCCGAAAAGAGCCCGGCTCCGGCCGCGGAAAATTCTGGCAATAAAAAATGATGTTTCTTCGGCGTTGAAATTACAGCTCGCTTCGCTCCGATCCGGAAACCCAGGCTGTATAATCGCCGGTTTGATCTTCCTCTAGGAGCTCTCGTAATGAAGAAGCTTGTCCGCCTGGTCTGCCTTGTGCTTGTGTTTTCCTCAGTCTTACCTTTGTGGTCCCAGGAAAAAGTGGATTTGGAAACCATGACCCGCATTCGCTATGAAGGTTTTCACGATTCAAAGGTGATGGAGTTTGCCACGGGCTTGATGGACTCAATCGGCGAGCGGCTTACCGGCTCCCCCAACATGAAGCGCGCCAACGAGTGGACCCGCGACCAGCTTAAAGCCATAGGCCTCTCCAACGCACATCTCGAGCCGTGGGGGCCGTTCGGCCGCGGCTGGGCCAATCAATACGTCAACGTTCGCATGACCTCGCCCGATGTGGTTACACTGCTCGCCTACCCAAAAGCCTGGACTCCCGGCACGAATGGTGTGGTGCAGGGCAAGTGCGTGCGAGTAGTTGCCGAAGACAAGAAGGATTTCGATAAATACCGGGGCAAGCTTGCCGGCATGATCGTAGTCCTCGGGTCTGACCCCGAAGTGAAGCCGATCACGGAAGCTCCTTACGAGCGCTTAAGCGACGATGCTCTCGCGAAACTCTCCGACTACTCGATTCCCTCCGAGCATCCACGCTTCAGCCCCACCGATGTTGCGAAGCGTCAGCAGCTCATCAAGGACCTGAACCAGTTCTTCGCAGACGAAAAAGTTCTAGCCGTCGTCGACCGCTACCGTGGAACTTCCGGCGGCGGCACCGTGTTTGTGCAGTCGGGCGGATCCTACAAGCCGGACGAAACGACGACTGTTCCTCAGCTCGTCCTGGCGCTCGAGCACTGGACTCGCATTGCCCGTCTGCTGGACCAGAACAAAGAGGTTTCGCTCGAACTCAACGTTCAAAACACTTTCTACGACGACGATCCCATGCAGTACGATACCATCGCCGAAATTCCCGGCACCGACATAAAAGATGAAGTCGTAATGCTGGGAGCCCATCTCGACTCCTGGCACGCAGGCACGGGAGCCACCGACAACGGCGCCGGCACCATCGTGATGATGGAAGCCGTGCGCATCCTGAAGGCGCTCGATATCCATCCCCGCCGCACCATTCGCATCGGCTTGTGGAGCGGTGAAGAGGAGGGACTCCTCGGCTCGCAGGGTTACGTCGAGCATCACTTCGGCTCGCGTCCTCCTATGGATACACCTGGAATGAAAGGCATGCCGACGCTGCTTCATCGCGAAGCCGGTGAAGTCACGGTGAAGCCAGAGCAGGCAAAGGTGTCCGCCTATTTCAACGTAGATAATGGCACCGGAAAGATTCGCGGCGTTTACTTGCAGGAGAACGAGGCAGTGGCTCCGATCTTCAAAGCCTGGATGGAGCCCTTCAGAGACTTAGGCATGACCACTCTCACCATGCGCAACACCGGCGGCACCGACCATCAATCGTTCGACGCGGTTGGTATTCCGGGATTCCAGTTCATCCAGGATCCCATCGAGTACGAGACGCGCACCCACCACTCGAACATGGATGTCTATGACCGGCTGCAACCCGACGATCTCAAGCAGATCAGCGTGATCGTCGCCGGCTTTGTCTACGACGCAGCTATGCGGGACCAGATGTTGCCCCGCAAGCCCATCGAGAAGCCGCTGCCGATGCCGGAAAAGCAGGGCCAATAGCCGCCAGCGAGAGGCCGAGGCCGGGCACAACCGGCCCCGACCTGTTCTCTATCTCACGAATGTCAGCCCGTGCGGCACGGCCCAGCGGAAAACGTACGCATAGAGCAGCACGATGATTCCGACGATGGAACAAAGCGCCACCGAGTGCCACGCCACAAAACGAAATATGATTCCTTCGTTCCCGACCTGCTCGGTCGCCGCCGTTGCGATCGTGATGGACTGCGCGTCCACCATTTTTCCCATCACTCCTCCCGCGCTGTTGGCCGCGCACATCAGGACCGGGTCGATGCCGAGTTGCTGAGAAGTAATTCTCTGCAGGCTGCCAAAGATGGCGTTTGCGGACGTGTCGCTCCCGGTGAGGGCAACTCCCAACCACCCAAGGAACGTCCCAAAAAAAGGATACAACCATCCCGTGCGCGTGAATGCCAGGCCCAGCACGGCGTCCAGCCCAGAGTAGCGAGTCACGTAACCCAGCCCCAGCATGAATGAAATCGCCACCATGGCCAGCCGCATTCGCACCAGGGTTCTCCAGAAGATTTTCATCAGTCGCACCGGACCGAGCCCGAGCAATAGTCCTGAAACAATCGCAGCGAAGAAGCATCCAGTTCCAGTGGCGGAAAGCCAGTTGAAGTCATAGCGCGCCGCTTCCGGAGTTGGTTTTGCGACAATCGGGGCAGCTCGAGTGATCGCATTGTGTAAAAGCGGTACATCCCATCCCGGCGGTCCCGGCCGCACCTTGCCATTTGCAAGTACAACTCTAAAAGCGGGCGTGGTGGCTAGGTTCATAGCGAGTTTGATCTTCGGCAATCCCCACAACAGAACAAAAAGGGACAGGATCGCGAACGGCATCCACGCTTTCAAGACCTGTCCAGCTGTATGACTGCGAGCTTTGACATATCCATCGAACTTCTCTGCCGCCCATTCGCCGCCCATGTCGTCGGCAATCTCCGCCGCCGGCGGAGGAAGAGCGATGGGCTTATCGTCATAGTCGAAGCGCCAAATCTTCTTCGGTTTCCAGAATCGCAGGAAGATCAAGGCGGCGACGATCGAAACCACGCCTCCCATGATGTCGACCAGATTGCTGTCGATATAGTTCGACCAAAGGAATTGCGTCAGGGCGAACGAAACGCCGACCACCGCGATGGCGGGAAATACTTCAAACGTTTCTCTCCAACTGACCATGGTTTTCACCAGCCAGAAGGGAACAATCACGGCGGTAAAAGGAAGAATGCGTCCGATCATCGCATTGAGATCTGACTCTGGCAAAGAAGTGACCGCGGCGAGCGTGTGTACTGGCGTGCCAATAGCGCCCCAAGCCACAGGCGCGGTGTTGGCGATCAGATTCAGAGCCGCAGCATGGAAAGGTTTGAAACCCAGCCCGATCATGAACGCTCCGGCGATTGCCACCGGAGCGCCGAAGCCAGCCGCACCTTCAATGAACGCGCCGAAGCAAAATGCAACCAGCAGCACCTGCAGCCGGCGGTCGGGAGTGATTCCCGCCACAGACTCTTTCATGATTTCAAACTGCCCGGTCTCCACAGAAATATCGTAGAGATATACCGCGGCCAAAACGATCCATGCGATCTTTACCGCTCCGAAGGCAACCCCATACCCAAAACTGACTGCGGCCAGCGCAGGTGGCATTCTGTAGAAGACGATTGCGACTAACACTGCCGTCGAGGCCCCGGCGATCGCACACCAATGTGGTTTTACTTTGAAGCCTGCCAGCAGCCCGAGGAGAACAATGATGGGAAGACTCGCAATCAGCGTAGAGAGCCACCAATGGCCGAATGGATCGTAGACCTGGGTCCACTGCATACCAGCAATCTCCTCGCGAACGGAATCTGCCGCGCAAACAGATCGAACTGATAAGGGATGTCAGCGATGCAACTTTTTTTCCAACCGCAAATCGGCAAATCAGTCTGGCTCCCAGCTCTTCGGAACGTTCACGTAAGAACCATCCAGCTGCGCAACCGATGGGCAACCGAGCAGCCGGAGAGTACGTTCCAGGTCAGCCCGCAGGATCTCAATCGCTCGCTCAACCCCAGCTTCACCCGCGGCCGCCAATCCGTAGGCGTAGGCTCGACCACACAACACGGCGCGTGCTCCCATGCAGAGAGCCTTTGCAACGTCGGTGCCGCGGCGAACGCCTCCATCCATCCAAACTTCGATCTGGCCGCTCACGGCTCCTACCACTTCGGGCAGCGCTCGCAGCGAAGCTGGAACTCCGTCGAGTTGCCGCCCACCATGATTCGAAACTGAAATTGCCGCCGCTCCTTCATCGATGGCGTGCCGCGCGTCGTCGCCTGTCAGCACGCCCTTGATCATGATCGGACCTCGCCAGGCTTCCCGAATCCAGCGCAAATCTGACCACGACACGGCAGATTCAGCCAGAGCGGCGGAGACATCGATGAGCGGCAGGGGCCCCTTGCCCGGAACCACCACGTTCGGAAGTCCCGGGAGGCCACCATCGAGAAGATAACTGACCAGCCAACCCGGTCGCGAGAGAATTTGCGGAAGATACGGGATTTTTTCGAAAGCGCCGCCGCTGACGAGTTCCTTCATGCCGTTGCGAAAATCGCGCTCGCGGAGCCCAGCTACCGGGGTATCAATAGTGACGACGAGGGCTGAGTACCCAGCAATCCGCGCTCGTTCAATCGATGCCTCTGCCGCACCGCGGCCACCCATTAAATAGAGCTGATAGAAAACGGGTGCGGACGAGGCGGCCTTTACATCTTCCAGCTTGTGTCCGGATATCGTCGAGAGAATATAAGCCGTGCCAGCCCGGCCCGCTGCATGCGCCGCAGCCACTTCGCCTCCGGGATGCATCAGGCGGCTATACCCAACCGGTGCGAGCAGGAAGGGCAGGGAAAGATCGAATCCCAGAACCTTCGTGCACAAATTGCAGTCTGCAAGCGCGACGGCATGCCGCGGCCGAAAAGTAACGTCGTCGAAAACGCGGCAGTTTTCGCGGAGCGTAACCTCGCCTTCGGCGCCGCCGTCGAGGTAGTCAAAAACAGCTTTGGGCAATCTTTGGCGCGCGATAGGTCGGAAATCATCGATGCACACAACCCGGGGCGACGCCACAGCACGGAGGGATTTGCTCATCTGCAATTCCGGCGTTCCGAAGCTTGAAGCAGGCGATATCCTACCACCAGTCGAAAGCGCTGAGAAACGGAAATTTCCCGAAAGTCACTTCAACGCACAAGAGCGAACATCGCTAAACGTCACAAGGCAAGGTCAGAAATTGGTTGCCGGCTGGTGCATGGCTTCGCGGGCGTCCAGCGCTTGCTCAGGGGGTTTGCTCCGCGCCACACGGCGCTTGCGGGCGCGCTGTACGAAAGGCTCTGCCGCCGCGACGGTGCAAAGCACATAGAACAGCGCGGCGTTGGCAGGAATCTGCAGATTAAAATCGACCGCGCTGTGCACGAGAATGCCACTTAGGCCAAGCAGGCAGGCCAAAGTGACGGCGCCGCTCATCTCTCCGGTCCAGTTCCCCATCTTCTTGAGCGCGCGCCGGTAGACAGTTACAAGAAACCAAATCATCGTTCCGAATCCGAGCAGCCCCATCTCCACAAGCAATTGCAGATAGTCGTTGTGCGCCTGATTGACGAAGAAATTGGTGTAGAACGTGCGGAATTCGGGATATACGACGGGAAATGTTCCCAAGCCCCACCCTAGGATCGGCCTTCTCAGAAACATCTTGAGACCGTCGCGGTTGATGTAGCCGCGGATGTCACTGGGGAGTTCCGAGTGGGACGGTGCTGCGGTTGCAAGTCGCCGAGTGAGTTCCGGACCACCAATCCATATCAACACTGCAACCACGATGACAAGAAATACTCCGATGCCGATAGCCGTCCTGAGGCCGCGCTTCTGTTTGACGAGCACTGCTGCGAGAATGACTAGCTCGGCCACAATCGCGATCATGCCCCCGCGCGATCCGGAGAGAAAGATTGTGCCCACCATCACGGCGGCAGCGGCCGCCGCGGCCGCGCGCGTCTTGGTGGAAGCCAGCCTCGTCAACGACAACACCAGCGGAATCGGAACCAGCATTTCCATCAGGCCCGCGTAATGATTGTGGTTTACGTAGGGACCATAGATCCAACCTCCCATACGAGGCAGCCTGATCCAATACAATCGGCCGTTCGAGGAGATGCCCTGGATCAGAGCGAAGCTAGCCAGGGCGGCGCCGTAGATCGAGAAGATAAGTGCCAGGCTGCGCGCTTGCGATCCTCGCACCAGCGCTTGTCCGGCAAGGAAGCACAGCAAGCCGTAAGAGAGATAGAGAAGCGCCAGCGACTCCGAGTCATGCGGATATGCAGTCCTGCGAAAGACAAATTGCAAAATAATGAGCAGACCAAACGCTGCCATGGGAAGAAAAAGCGGATTCCACCGAATCCTCACTTCGCCTTGCAGAACCTGCGTGCCAATCCATAACAGAAACAGGAGCGCGGAGCCCGATTCCATCAGGAAGATCGACCAAGGTTCGACCGCGCCGAAAGCCAGGGGTCCAAAGAGCAGCAGGCCGAAGATTCCGTACAAAAGAACCGCGCTCGCTTGGGTGGCACGTTCGCGGCTTGGGCTTGCGGCGATGGGGTTGGCGCTCATCCGATTAAATTCAGCGAATTCGAAGGGCTACTCTCGCTTGGCCGAAAGGCGGAAATCGTCGACCCAGAGCTTACCACGGATCGGACTCCCTTCCGGCAAGCGCCGCACATGCAACACCAGCAGTTTGCACTCATCTCCTGTGGTGAATTCGCCTGTGGCAGATTTCCAGAATCCACTCGCATCTGTCATTTCGTCGCTGTCGTATAGCACCGCTTGGGTGTACACGTCCTGAATTGTGAGGTGAGGGCCGCCGGCGCCCTCGAAGTCTCCATTCTTATAGTATCCAGAGAACTCGTAAGTGGTATTGGGTTGCACCGCAATGAATTGGCGAATCCCCGCATCGGTTACCCCGGGTCCGTCAAAGGAGATCAGCAACGAGCGGCGCGCTCCGCCGTGAAAATCACTGGGATCGAGGGTAAGGGTTACGCTCGGCTGTTTCTGATACTGCCAATCGAAACCGCCGTTCAGAACATCCAGACTAAAATTTCCATTGACGATCAAGTTGTTCCGCGTAGGCACATAGCCCGACAGGCCGAAGCGCGGAGCCGCTTGCTGCCAGACCAGACGCGCTTGATCCACATCCTTGTGATTGAGCAGGTACTGAAAATAGTCGTTGAGCTCAGACATCTCGAAGGTTTGCGTCGTAGCCATCAGAGCCGTCCACACCTTCGCCGTGGCAGCCGTTTCCTGCTTGCTCATAAGCAGGTTGAGAAAAGCCGCGTAGGCCGTCGACCGCGCTGGAACAACGTCGCGCAAAAGTGCATCCACATCCGGTTCGATTCGCCAGCAAAATTGAATGGCGAGGCCCGCCATGGACGGCTCATTCTCGAGGACCACATGGAACTCACGCAATGCTGTCTCGTTGTCATCTCGTACCAGAAAAAAGTTGGCGGCCTCCCAGGCCACATCGGGCGTGGTGGGATCCGCCTTAATTGCGTTTTGCAATGCCCAGGTTTGATTCGAAGTATCTCCCAGCACCTGGTACGCCGAGGCCAGATCGAACCAGTAGCGGGCGGAATGAGGATTCAATTGCACGGCAGCGCGATAGGGTTCGATGGCTGCTCCTGGGTCTCTGGCAACCAGCGCAAAGTACCGTCCCAGATGATTGCGATATTCGGCGTTGCCCTTGTCGAGACGAGCTGCGCGCTCCAGACTGGCAAGCTCCGGTTTCTCCGCGAACAAGGACGCGACGAATAGCCGCCCCGCCAGAAATATATAGATCAGGCAGAGCGCCGCGGCCGCGCCAACGGCGAGTCTTTTCCGCCAAATGGAATTGAGAGGAATCTGCATTTTTGTCAGGACAGGCGCCGCAAAATCACGAGCCCAACGATGTTTAGCTATGCGCTGTTGGGCGATGCTTCGGCGGCGTCCTCGACGTCGCCATCCTCTTCGTCGTCATCATGAGCGTCACCGTCGCGATAGTAGCGCGAATACTTGCCCTGGTATTCGTAGTAGTAGTAGTAATCGGGCGAACTCAGGTCGACCGCATTTAGCAAAACTCCCGAAACCTTCGCGTTCACTTGCGTAAGGATATCGCGCGAACGGCGGAGCGCCTGCTTCGTCGTCTGTCCGGAACGGATAACCAGCACGATGGCGTCGGCTCGCGGCGACAACACCACGGCGTCGGTGACCGACAAGGTCGGGGGCGTATCCACCACGATGTGATCATATTGCCCACGCAATTCCTCTAATACATCCCGCATGTTGGGAGAGGCCAGCAGTTCAGCCGGATTCGGCGGCGGGGTTCCCGCCGGTAAGACAGACAGGTTGGGCAGAATCGGCGATCGCGTAATCGTCTGTTGCAGGGTCGCGCTCCCAGTAAGTACATTGCTGAGCCCGCTGCGCGGACCCATCCCCAAAGTCTTATGAATACTCGGCCGTCTCAAGTCGGCGTCGATCAGAAGGACTCGAATACCCTTTTGAGCTAACACCACCGCACAGTTGATGCTGGTTGTCGTCTTTCCTTCCTGCGGAAGCGCGCTGGTGATCATGATCACCTTGGGGGGTGCTCCCAGATTCGAGAGCAAGAGCGAAGTACGTAACGCGCGATAGGATTCCGCCATCTGCGACTGTGGCCGGACTTGTGTGACTAACTCAACTGCCTCTTTATTAGATGTGGCAATCACCAGACGCTTAGCGTTTGCGCCCTCACGCGCCGTTCTCGACCCCAGCGGAATCATGCCCAGCGGCGGGAGGCCGGAGATCATTTGCGCCTGCTCGGTCGTACGTACTGTGTTGTCCAGTCCCTCTAGCAGAAAGGCGAGTCCTACACCGGACGTCAAGCCCAGCATGAAAGCGAAAGAGAGATTCCGCGGAATATTGGGTTCAATGGGCGCGGTTGGGACGCGGGCACTGTCGACGATGCGGAAGTTGTTGGACTTAAGGCCGGCCGATACGCCGGCCTCTTTCATTTTCTCCAAAAGTCCCTCATAGAGCGTGCGGTAACTCTCGAGGTCACGTTTGAGAATGCTGTATTCGATTGCGCTTTCGTTGAGTTTGTTGGCTTCCTGCTTCTGCTTCTCGAGAGCGTCGTGCAGCATGTTCTCCCGCTGCTGGGCCGCCATGTACTGCCCGCGAATTTTGCCCACGACCTTCTTGGTTTCGAGCAAAATTTGCGCGTCGATTTCTTTGAGCTGGCTGTTCAATTGTGCGACCTTCGGGTAAGAAGGCCCAAACTGCGTACTCAACTCGGCCGCCTGGATCTTTACGTCGGCTTCTTTGGAGCGCAGAAGCTCCAGCAATCCAGAGGCAGATTGAGTTCCGGTACCAGCCGCATCGAGCGCGCTGGCGGCGGATACCACTGTGTCCGTGTCCCCCGATTGCACCAGGCGGTAAACGGATTCCTTGTCCATACGCTCCGATTCCGCCAGGGTGAGCGCTTTGTTCAACTCATCAAGCTTTTCCGTGGTGATGTTCTGCTTTTCGTCGATGCCCAGAATTTCATGCTCTTTCTGGTAGCGCACCAGTTTTTCCTGCGAGCTTTCCACTTTCATCTGCAGATCTACGAGTTGCTTCGAAAGCCAGTCTGAGGCTTGCATCGTGGAATTAAATCTGGACTTGAAATTGTTCTCTGTGTAAGTGCTCATCAGGGTGTTCACCACTTCGGCGGCCAACTCCTTGTCTGGGCTGCGGAAGTGGACTTCGACGATATGCGTATTGGGAGCCAGAGAAACTCTCAGATTTCCCCGGAAATTAGAAATCAAGGCGGAAGTCCGGCCGGAATCGGCTTGCAGGGGATCGGGCGCAAGATCGAGCGATGAGGGCAGAGCTGGAGTTTTCCCGCCGAACTCCGGCCGCCGGTCGAGAGCGAGTTCTTTCACTACCTGTAAGGCCAGCAAATCGCTTTGCAGAATCTTGACTTCGGTTTCGAGCTCGGTTGGATCGTAATAGTCAACGTTGAAAGTCGGAGAATTGCTGAAATTGACCAGGCCGGAATCCGGCTTGTTGATTTCGATACTTCCACCGGCCTCATAGACGGGCGTCATCTTCAGGCTGGCGACGGCAACCACGGAAAAAATGGTGAGCAGGCAGGCGAGAACCGTCCACTTGCGCTTCAGCAAAACGCGAATGTATTCGCCTAGAGCGGACTCCTGGGATAACAGCTCGGGGTAGATGCGCGGGCCGATCGACCTCCCAAAGTCCGCGGCCGCCGGTTGCATTTCGCGAACAATTGGACTATTGGCCTGCACCAGCGGTCCTGAATCCATGCATTCTCCTCAACAAATATCAGCCTTCTTGAGGCTGGACGGGCGTTCTGACGCCCGCAACTCAGAGCCCGGCGATTCGATGGCTGGTTCATCGCCCGGGACTCGCATTGCGCACCAGTGTTGGATCGTTTCGCGGATATTCTAGCATCGCTTTGCTCAAAAACCATTCACGAACTTCGAAGGAGAGTTTTTGCTGCAACAATGCAACTCACGCGAAGGAGAAAAACTCCGCTATACTTACTGGCAATCGCTCGAAGACGGCTGCATGCGCAGGTACGATAAGTGAGGCGGTCCTGATGAACTGGTCGGAACAAGAAGTGCTGGTGACGGGCGGTACGGGTTCGTTCGGGAAGAAGTTCGCTGAGATCATGTTGCGGGAATATCATCCCCGGCGGCTGGTGATCTTCAGCCGCGACGAACTTAAGCAACATGACATGCGCTCCTCCGGCTTCGATCACCCAAGCTTGCGCTACTTTATCGGCGATGTGCGCGATCCCGGCCGGCTGCAGCGCGCTCTGGCTGGGGTGAGCGTGGTAGTGCACGCGGCGGCGTTGAAGCAGGTTCCAGCCTGCGAGTACAACCCATTCGAAGCCATCCAGACCAACATCATGGGCGGCCGCAATGTGATCGACGCAGCCATCGATCAGGGCGTGCAACGCATCCTCGCTCTCAGTACTGATAAAGCGGTGAATCCGATCAACCTCTACGGAGCCACCAAGCTGTGCGCCGAAAAGATGTTCGTGCAGGCCAATGCCTATGCGGGAGCGCGGGACACCCGCTTCAGCTGCGCGCGCTATGGAAACGTAGTCGGCAGCCGCGGCAGCGTGATTCCCGTATTCGCCGAGCAGCGCAAACGGGGCCGGATCACCATTACCGATCCGCGCATGACCCGCTTTTGGCTCACTCTGGAACATGGCGTGCGCTTTGTGATTCGCTCGATTGAGCAGATGCACGGCGGCGAAATCTTCGTGCCCAAGATCCCCAGCATGCGGCTGGTCGATCTCGCCGAGGCCGTTGCTCCGGGGTGTGCCGTGGAATACATCGGCATTCGTCCCGGGGAGAAACTGCACGAGGTGTTGCTCTCGGAAGATGAGGCGCGCAATACCGTTGAAGTAGACGAGATGTATATCATCCAGCCCTCGCATCCCTGGTGGAAAAAAGGAAACTGGCTCGAAGGCCGCGAACTGCCGCAGGGCTTTCGCTACACCAGCGACAGCAACGAAGAGTGGCTTAGCCACGAGCAACTCCAGGAACTGATCGAGCCCGGAACTGCGGCGCAGGCTCGCGTGCCGGCTTAACGGTGCGGTGGGGCTGAAATATCCACTCGAGCAGAGCGATCAGAATGCCGAGGGTGACTAACGCTATGCCTATGACACCCGTGACGCAAGAACTACTCGCCGTCGATGGAGGAACCCCGGTTCGGAGCAAACTTCTTCCCTACGGGCGGCAGTCGATCGGAGAAGATGACATTCAGGCGGTGGTGGACGTGCTGCGCTCCGACTGGCTGACCACGGGGCCGAAGGTTGGCGAATTTGAAGAAGCGTTCGCTGCCCGCGTGGGAGCGAAACATGCCGTGAGTTTCAGCTCCGGAACGGCAGCCCTGCATGGCGCAGCCTTCGCGGCAGATCTCAAGCCGGGCGATGAAGCCATCACGACTCCCATTACATTTGCGGCCACGGCGAACTGCGTGCTGTATCAGGGTGCGACCCCGGTTTTTGCAGACGTTGAAGCCGACACGCTCAATTTGGATCCAGAGAATGTCGGGTCCCAAATCACTCCGCGCACCCGCACTATATTGCCAGTGGACTATGCGGGACATCCGGCGGAGCTGGATGCGTTCATGGAACTCGCCGCGCGCCACGGGTTGGTCGTGATCGAAGATGCCTGTCACGCGCTAGGGGCTGAGTATCGAGGTCGGTGCGCCGGCAGCATTGCACACATGACCGTCTTCAGCTTTCATCCGGTAAAGCACGTTACCACGGGAGAAGGCGGCATGGTTACCACAGACCGTGCCGATTACGCCGAAGCGCTGCGACGGTTTCGCAATCAGGGCATTTCGAGCGATGCGCGCCAGCGACAGACCGACGGACAATGGCACTACGAAATGGTGTTGCTGGGTTTCAACTACCGGCTTACGGATATCGCCTGCGCTCTGGGATTGTCGCAGCTGAAAAAGCTGGAAGCGAATCTTTTGCGGAGGCGGGAAATTGCGGCTCGCTACACGGCCGCGTTCCGCGACCTTGCTGGCGTAATGCTGCCCGCGGTGCGGGCCAGTGTGAACCCTGCCTGGCATCTCTACCCCATTCGTCTCAATCTCGAAAGACTTACGGCGGACCGGCGGCGCATTTTCCGGGCACTGCGTGCAGAAAACATTGGGGTCAACGTTCACTACATTCCCGTGCATCGTCATCCTTACTATCGCGACCGTTTCGGATATCAAGGAGGCGAGTATCCCATCGCGGAAGACGCCTACGAGCGCTTGATCAGCCTTCCGATGTTTCATGCGATGAGCGACAGTGATGTGGAAGACGTAATCCAGGCCGTGTGCAAGGTTGTGGGTCACTACTCCCGGTAGACGCCGTTGGTGGCGATTGCGTTGAGAGTCTGCACTGGGACATCGGACATCGGCTAGAGGAGATCCCGTTTCGCTTGGAATGAGACTTCCGCTGAACTGGAAATCATGAAAGTCATCGTCATTTTGCAGGCGCGCACCGCCAGCACTCGATTGCCCGGGAAGGCGCTGCTTCCAGTCGCTGGATATCCCAGCGCGGCTTTGGCCGCGCTGAGGGCTGCGAACCGGGGTCACGAACTCTTGGTGGCCACTTCCGACCATTCTTCCGACGATGAGTTGGCACAAACTTTTCGCAGTTATGGGATCAAAGTCTTTCGCGGTGCGCTCGACGATGTTCTGGGACGCTACTATTGCGCCACCTTGGATCTGCCGGGCGATTGCATCGTGATCCGGTTGACCGGTGACAATGTCCTGCCCGATGGCGAGTTTGTGGAGCAGTTGACGTCTGCGTTTCTCAAGGCTCACTGCGAGTATCTCAGCGTCAGCTCGCCCCAAAGCCGCTTGCCCTATGGCTTGGGCGGCGAGGTTTTTTCCGTCGACACGTTGCGAAAAACCCATGCTGCCGCAAGCAGCGCGTATGATCGCGAACACGTCGGCCCCTGGATGGCCCGGAATTGTTCCGCGACAAGTTACTCGCCCCTCGGCCCTGAGCTTCCTGACTACAGCCATTTGCGTTGCACCATCGACGACGAGCAGGATTACCAGAGAATCCTCCGCCTGTTTAGTTCAATAGACGACCCGGTTGCCATCGGTTGGCTGGCCCTGACGCAAAAACTCAGCACGCTTCCCGGCGAACCAGCGTACCGCGTGATCAACAACCGGGTGCACAGCGCCATGACGCTTGGGACAGTTCAACTGGGAATGGAATACGGTGTAGTGAACGGCACCGGCAAGCCTCGCAGGTCCGACGCAATTGCCATCGTTCGCCACGCGATTGCCCACGGCGTGACTGCGCTCGACACCGCGCGCTCCTATGGGGACTCAGAACAAATCCTCGGCGAGGCGCTCTCTGGCGCCTGGGGCTCGCGCGTCGAAGTGATAACCAAACTCGATACACTCACAGCGCTTCGACCCGATGCGAGCGCTGAGCAAGTGCGAGCTGCAGTCGATCAGAGCGTGAGCAGTTCATGCCGGGCCCTCGGTACAACCGGTTTGACAACCTTGCTCCTCCACCGTTGGCATCACCATGATGCGTGGCGGGGCGAAGCATGGCAGCGTTTGCTCGAACTTCGCGATAGCGGCAAAATTACGAGACTGGGCGCCTCGATTTACGAACCGGCAGAGGCGCTTGCTGCCTTGAATGATCCCGATATCCAACACCTGCAACTGCCGCTAAACGTGATCGATTCGCGCTGGAAGGCCCACGGAATCGATCGCGAGCTTGTCCAACGCCCCGACGTGGTGGTGCACGCACGCAGCGCTTTTCTGCAAGGTGTTTTGCTGCATCCGGCTGACCGCTGGCCGGTCTCGCACAGTTACGCAAACTCTTGCCTGCAAGCATTGCAGACGCTTGCTCAGAAGTTTGATCGCGAGAGTGTGGCCGACCTCTGCCTGGCCTATGTGCGTTCACAGTCCTGGATAACCAGCGTGGTTGTGGGATGCGAAATCATGTCTCAGCTGGAAGAAAACCTCGGACTCTTTCGGCTGCCAAATCTTACCGCCGAACAATGCGAAGAGATCGAAAGATCTCTTCCCGTTGCTCCCGATGATTTGCTCAACCCATCAAGATGGAAACTGGCTCATGCATGAAACTCAAGCCGGTGTTCCGGAGCCACTGTCCCAATTTCGCCTGGATGGCCGCGTGGCCTTTCTATCAGGCGCTACGGGACACTTGGGCAAATCGATGGCCAAGGCTCTATCGGCCGCGGGTGCGCACGTAGTACTCAATGCCCGCCATCAAGATGCTCTTGAAGTTTTCGCTGCCGAATTGATCAATGGCGGACATCAAGCCTCGATTGCTTGCTTCGACATCACTGACGAAAGCGCCGCGAAGGCGCAGATCGCCAACATCGGGGAGAAGCACGGCCGGTTGGACATAATCGTAAACAACGCCAGCTCCGGCCGGCCGGGCAGCATCGAAAGCGCAACCGCGGAGGACTTCCATCAAATCTATCGGGTAAATGTCATCGCGGCTTTCCAGCTTCTGCAGTTGTCGCTTCCGCTGCTGAAGGAATCGGGTAAACGCACACCGGGCGGCGCCTCGGTTGTTAACATAGCCTCCATGTATGGAAGCGTGAGCCCCGATCCTTCGATCTACGGAACCAGTGGAGCGAATAACCCACCGTCCTACGGAGCGGCGAAGGCTGGATTGATTCAACTGACCCGTTATGCCGCGTGCCAGTTGGCGTCTGACCGCATCCGCGTGAACTCCATTAGTCCCGGACCGTTTCCGCCCGCTCAATTTCTCAAGCGCGATCCGGAGTTCGGGGCTCGCCTCTCTGCGAAAGTGCCGATGCGGCGCCTTGGCGATCCGCGCGAGCTTCAAGGGCCGTTGCTCTTCCTCGCTTCCGATGCATCTTCTTACGTCACGGGAGCGAATCTCGTGGTCGACGGCGGATGGACCGCGTGGTGACTTCCTGGACTTGCAGAGCGCAACCATGAAGATTCTGCTCATTCATCCCGAGGACGATCCTGAAAAAGGTCCGTGGGCAAGTCTGGCCTGGGACCGGGTCGTGGATCTGGGCCTGGGTGGCGTAAGCAGCTACGCGCGCTGGAGCGGTCACTTCCGCAGTGAGGTTACAAGTCTCAGTGCTCTGGGGTTTGGGTTCGACGATTTTCGCCGAGTGCGCGAGCTGCTGTCTATGGGATGCGGCAGGCTGATCGACGAACACGGTCTGGACTGGTGGGAAATCATGTCCATTCTCCTCCACAACGAGTTGGAGACGCTGATCACGCTGCAACGCTTCGCGCAGACGGTCAACTCAGACGATGAGGTTTATGTTTCACGGCCTTGTTTTCAAGCCCGTCTTATACAGTGTCTGCTTGGGCCGCAACTGCGCATGTTCTCGTTGCGGCAGGGAGCCCAAGGGCGCGGCCTTGGGCACTTGGTCCGAGTGTCCAACAAACTCTCTGCTTCGCAGATGATCGATGTTTTTTGGGACAAGTACGATGCGGGATACCAGTTTCGCGGACGGTTGACGCGAAGGCGTCCACAATCGACACGGCCGGTAGTGCTGCTTCCTACGGCCTACGTGAACGTCTCGCGCACCGGCATCGCCTATGCGAACACCTTCCCTGAGGAGAATTTCTTTCTCGTCGCCACGCGCCGGAGTGGCTGGGTGCAAGATCCTCCGCGCAACGTCGCGGCCGCGTGGCTCTCTTCGTACGCCTCGCTGCGCGATCGCAGCGACGAAAATGCCGAGATGGAAAACCGCTGGCGGTTGCTAAGAGGAGAGTTGGTGGGCTTGGCGGAATTCGAGATCCTGCAAAAGCTCGGGTGTTTGGATAGTTTTCCGCGGCGCTTTCGTCACGGACTCGAAGTTCGCGATGCCTGGCGAAATGTTCTCGATGCTGAACCCGTGCAGGCCGTGATTTGCGCCGACGACAGTAATCCTTACACGCGTATCCCTTTGCTCTTGGCTCAGGCCCGGGCCTTGCCCAACATCGCCTGCCATCATGGCGCGCTGGATGGCCGCTACCTCTTTAAGCGCAGCTACGGGGACACCATTTGGGCGAAGGGAAAGATGGAGGAAGATTATTTAGTGCGAAGGTGCGGAGTGCCCGAGGAGAGAGTCGAAATTGCCGCGCCCGCACTGCCGGCGAACTGGAACGCATTGGAGCCTAACCGCGAGACTTTCCGGCCGAACATTCTTTTCATCTCGGAAGCGTTTGATGTGTCAGGTGGGCGTCCGGAAGAATTTTACCGCGACATTCTGCCGCCGCTCGCGGATCTGGCCCTGAGCACTGGACGAAAGTTGATCGTGAAGCTGCATCCGGCAGAGAGCGAACACGAACGCTCCGAAATTTTGGCTCGCGTACTTTCCGCCGAGCAGAAAGCGGTCACTCAAATCGTCAGTGGATCGCTTAACGAGGATCTTCTGGCACAGACCTGGTTCGGCATCACGATACTCTCGACGGTGGCCATGGAATGTGCGGTTCGCGGAATTCCATGCTTCCTGTGCAAATGGCTGGAGTTTTGGCCTTCCGGCTACGTCGACCAATTCATTCGCTTCGGAGTTGGTATCGGTCTCAACCATCCAAGCGAAATCGAGAGAATCCCGGAATATCTGCAACAGCATCGAGTGAGCGCTGCTGTTGCCGAGAATTGCTGGCAGCCGGCCGCCGCAGGGCGTCTGCGGGAGCTATTGACCGCCTCGCACAAAACCTGCGCCACGGCTACCCATTAAGTTAAGTCCGAATCGATCGGTGTGTCAAGCTGTGGGAGACGGAACCCTTCTAATTCGCGCAGACGCAACCGTCGCCATGGGGACGGGACATGTGATGCGATGTCACGCGCTCGCCCAGGCCTGGCAGGACGGCGGAGGCCGGGCAGTATTTGCCATGGCGGAAACCACTCCTGCCGTGGAGACACGGCTGCGGTCGGAAGGGTTCGAGATTGTTCCGGTCCGAAGTTCAGCCGATGCTGGCGGAGACGCAACTCAACTGGCCTTGCTTGCGCGCGAACGTAGTGCGGAATGGGTGGTCGTGGATGGCTATCAGTTCGATGCGGCCTACCAGCGCGAGTTGAAGACGGCCGGAATTCAGGTTCTCTTGGTGGATGACAACGGCCGCGCCGCTCCATACTCCGCCGATCTCGTATTGAACCAGAATCTTCACGCCACCGAACAGATGTACGAACGCCGCGAGCCCCACACCCGGTTGTTGCTGGGTACGCGATTTTGCCTGCTGCGCCGCGAATTCACTTCATGGAAAGGATGGAATCGAGCGCTTCCGCCAATCGGCCGCAAAGTGCTGATCACTATGGGAGGCAGTGATCCCGACCGGTTCACCGAAGTGGTAATGCAATCCCTGCGGCTGGTCAAAATCGAAGAGTTGGAGGCTACTGTTGTGGTTGGCGGCAGCAATCCGCATTGGGCTTCGCTCGAGAGAGTTGTTTCCGAGTTCTCTGGTACGCTTCAACTGTTCCGCGACACTTCTGACATGGCTGAACTAATCGCCCACGCCGACGCCGCAGTCTCGGCGGCGGGCACTACTTGTTGGGAGATGTGTTTACTTGGTCTGCCGGCGCTTCTGATTTCCGTGGCCGAAAATCAACGTGCCTTGGCTCAGGAGCTGAACGACCGGGGCTGTGCAATCCACTTGGGTAAGCCTCAGGATCTTTCCGCGGAACAAGTTGCTTCTCAACTGGAGCGGCTGCTCAACTCAAGTGAAATCAGATATTCTTTGTCCCAGCGGGCGCGCCAGTTGGTCGATGGCACGGGCGCTCAGAGGGTAACCTCCATCATGCAGAAAAGGAATCCTGTCTCAGAGCAGTTTGAGCATCTTTAACGCGTCGGCCAGCGATCCTGCTTGAAGTTGGGGGCGGAACAGCGGATCATCTGAAATCGGTGATCGCCTCACGCCAACCAGGCGCGAGAGTCCAACCTGCATAGATTTCATACCCAACCGGTTTGGGCCGGCGAAATCCTTACTTATGTCATCTCCAAGATACGCAGTTTCGCTCGCGGCGACCCCCAGCAACGTAGTCGCCACTTCGAAGGGGACCGTGGAGGGTTTCGCGTAACCCGCGCCGAGTTCGTCCGTGCAGACAATGACATCCATATGGCGTTCCAAATCGAGCGCCGCGATCTTGCGTCGCTGCACTGAGCCGGGACCGTCGGTCACCAGGCCCAGCCGTAGGCCTTGATCCTTCAAAGCTACGAGCGCTTCCCCGATTCCCGGAAACAAAGAGATCGAAGCCTGATGAGATCGATAAACGAGCAGAAGCGTGCGTAACCAGACGCGGGAATCGAGTTTCAGTTCCGCTAACAAAGTGTTGAAAACTCTGCCTCGGCCCTGGGTGTGCAGAATGTGCCACATCTTCTTTTCCAGAGCTTCCGCAGCCAGGTTCGTATGTTCCGCTAAACAGTTGGCCACAGCTCGAAAGCCGCTCGCTACGAATTGCTCCTCCGGATACAGCGTGTTGTCCAAGTCGAATAGGACCGCCCGGAGGTTCGCGTTGCCGCCATCCTGAGCCGGCGGTCCAATCGTCGCAACAACGTCGCTGGCCGAGGAAGTAAAGGCGCCGGCGTTCAGCACGCTTGCATTCAAGGCGCTTGCCTTCAGAAAAAGATCTTCGGTGAAACGCAGCATCGTCAGATCGGATTCGAACTCGCCGAAACCCTCCGGAAGTGCTTCACCATCGAGCAGGCGAAGCAGCATTGCAGGTGTGTCCACGCCTGCCGCGATCCCAAGAGCCGCGGCGCCGCCGAAGCGCGGATTGACCTCGACGAATTTCGCCTGCTCGCCATTCCAAAAGCACTGGATCGTGTTATGCCCCACCAGGCTCAGCTTTCGAGCCAGGCGTGCAGATTCTTTGATGAGCTCCGGTTCGTTCACCGTCCGGCTCACATAGGACTCGCCGGCAATCACCACCTGCCGTAAACGGGGAACGACCGAGAGTACGCGGCTGTTGAAGTCCGCCAGCAGGTCCACCGTATATTCGGGTTCTTCGACGTATTCCTGAATCACCCACTCTTCCTGGTTGCGGGTCGCCTGCTGCAATTCCGTTTCGTCATACACAAGGCGCGCCCCCCGCGAGCCTTTGCCGAAGCGCGGCTTCACAAAGAGCGGGAACCCGCCGCTCCGCCATTCATCTGCTTCGTAGGTGCACGGAGTCCCAAACTCGTGTGTCCGGCAGAAGGCCACGAAAGCCAGCTTGTCCTGGCAAAGCCGCACCGTCTCCGCGGCGGGGACCATGACCCAGAGTCCGCATTGCTCCAGCTTTTCGCGCGCCTCCGCGAAGCGCAGTAATTCTTCGTCTCTGGTCGGAACGATCAGCCCCACTCGTTCACGCTGGCAGAGTTGTGCGATCTCTTCAATGAAGTGAGGCTCCGTGCTGGGAGATACCAGAAAATGCCTGTCAGCCACGTAAAGAGCCGGAGCGCACGGGTTGGTGTCTACAGCAATCACGTGGCCGCCGCCCCGCCGCGCCAATGCCGATTGAAATGCGCGCACCAGGCTGACTTTGCGCGAAGCGCTGGTGATGAGGACATTCACGAAGGGCGTCTCTTGCCGAAAACGAGACAGGCGCGCCCCACATCGGCCTTTCCAAGTGCGGAGTAGATCTTGCGCCGCAACTTCGCTGGCAAACCCAGGTCAAATTGCACCCGGCGCGCATGGCACCGGCCGCCAATCTCGGGATTCCCGATGTAGTTCTCTCCCATCAAAAGGAACATTTCCATCGGGAAATCGCCTTGGGCGTAAACCGTGTCGAATCCGGTCCGATCCAATGTTTGCTTGAGCGATGCAAAATTGAAGTAGTTGATGTGATCCGGCACCGCGATCCACCAGGGGGCTGCGCCGATTTTTTCCTTGGCGGCGGCTTGTATCTCGGTAAAGTCGTTAGGCACACGCACACACAGGATTCCTCCCGGAGCCAGCACTTGTTTGCACTCTTGCAACGTTCTCACCGGGTCCGGCACGTGCTCCAGAACATTAATCATCACAACGACGTCGAATTTTACGGATTCAGAGTGAGACACGAATTTTTCCAGGGTCATGTTATGCACCGTCAAACCCTGCGCCGTCGCCCGCTGCGCCGCCTCGAAAGACGGTTCCGTGCCTACGCTGCTGAAGCCGTGCTCCTGCGAAAAGGCCACGAAATCGCCCGTGCCGCAGCCCACTTCCAGCAGCCTGCGCCCCGGAGCGGTTCCTTCGAGTACGCTTAATATATCGGTGTATAACCCTCCTCGCAGCCATTCAAGTTCTTTCGCTGCAACGTCGCCGCCTTCCATGAGCCGCGCGATTTCAGGGGCGCGGTTTCCTTTGCGGAGAAGATCGTAATAACGGCTCTCATAGAACTCGCTGACTTCGGCTTCCGGTGGAATCGGCTCCAGCCGGCGAAAGCCGTACGTAGGGTCTTCAATGACACGAAATCCCGCAGACTGCGTGGGATCGTCTGGATAGTTGTGTGTAGGGCTTTGAACGGGAGTCTTCATGCCCGCAATTGTCTCAAATAGCAGTGCGAACGAGGAAGCGAACGAAGACATTGCGCTATCGAACGGCTCGAATTCTACTCTTCATCTTGATGGTCGAGCGAGTCGCCGCCCCCGACGACGCGCTGTGCCAGACTATAATGCGCTGCATACTATCGGTTGAATAATTAGGAACGATTCAGATGAGGATTGGCAACAGACTGATTGGCCCGGGAGAGCCGGTGTATGTAGTCGCGGAACTTTCCGCCAACCACAATCAGGATTTCGACCAGGCCGTCCGCATCATCGAGGCTGCCAAACAGGCCGGCGCGGACGCCGTCAAGTTGCAAACCTACACGCCCGATACGATCACCATGGCTGCCGATCGTGAAGAATTCCGCATCGGTGGCGGCACGGTCTGGGATGGGCGCAACTTGCACGATCTTTACGGCGAAGCTTTTACGCCTTGGGAATGGCAGCCAAACCTCAAGAAGGAAGCGGAGAGTCTCGGAATCGATTTGTTTTCCAGCGCGTTCGATTCGACCGCTGTCGACTTTCTGGAGGAAATGGGCGTGCCCGCCCACAAGGTGGCATCGTTCGAGCTCGTCGACATTCCGCTCATTCAGAGGATGGCGCGCACCGGCAAGCCGCTGATCATGTCCACGGGCATGGCTACGGTCGAGGAGATTGAGGAAGCTTTGCACAGCGCTCGTGATGCAGGTGCGACGGATATTGCGTTGCTGAAGTGTACGAGCGCTTACCCCGCGCCGCCGGACGAGATGAATTTGCGTACGATCCCCGAAATGATCCGGCGATTTGAGGTGCCCGTAGGCTTGTCCGATCATACGATGGGCATTGCAGCGCCAGTGGTTGCCGTTGCCCTCGGCGCGTGCATCGTCGAAAAACATCTCACGCTGTCGCGCTCGGTTCCAGGGCCCGACAGCGCATTCTCGCTGGAGCCCAATGAATTCAAAGCTATGGTCGATGAGGTGCGGACCGCGGAAAAGGCATTGGGAGAAGTGCATTTCGGAGCCAGCGGCAAGGAAAAAGCGAGCCTCGCCTTTCGCCGTTCGCTGTTCGTGGTGGAGGACATAAGAGAAGGCGAGACATTCACCGCGGCGAATGTGCGCTCCATTCGCCCCGCACATGGGCTGCACCCGCGGCATCTAAACGAAGTGCTGGGCAAGAAGGCGGCGGAGAGAATCAAGCGTGGCACTCCTCTGCGCTGGGAGTTTGTGGCCCGATGATGAGGTGCAAATCGCGAGCCCATTCTTAAGTGAGCTGGCTCTCAATCGAAGCTTATGTCGTCTGCTACACTCGGCCTGAGTCGCGATGGCCGATACCGATTTACGCAGCGCTGAACTATCTAACGCCTTGCGAGCGATTGTTATTTGATTCGTATCTCAGACCCGGCATGGCGATCCTCGACCTGGGGGTGGGTGGAGGACGCACCACGCCTTACCTCTCGTCGATCGCGTCGCATTACGTTGCTCTTGATTATGCTTCGGAAATGATTTCCGTGTGCCGCCAGAAGTTTCCGCACCTTGAGTTTGAAATGGGGAATGCCGTTGAACTGTCCCGGTTCACTTCGGCGACCTTTGATGCTGTCATAATGGCCTTTAACGGCATGGATTATGTGATTCCGGATGAATCCCGCTTCCGTGCTCTAAGCGAAATTCGCCGCGTACTGAAGCCCGAGGGAATTCTGATTTTTTCCTCCCACAACCCGCGTTCGCTCTGGGTACGAGCTTCGTGGAATCGGCAACGCATGCGAGACCTGGCGCGAACCGTTGTGGTCGCTGACTCTCTCTTCTATCGCCCGCTGCTGTGGTTACTCGCTGCAATGCGCGCGAGCCTGGCGGCGCTGCAGGCGATGCTGCAGTCGCTGGGCCGGGCAGCACGACGCCTGCCAACGCGCGCCTTTTGGCGAGGGGATGGCTATTTGATCGATCCCGCGCATGGCGGCCTTATGACTCATTCGGCATCGCCTGAGAAAGTCGCGCGAGAACTGGGCGGATACGGATTTCAGTTGCTGCGTGCGCTCGGGGATGATTACCCACGGGTCAGCCGGGTTTATGTAACAGATTGGTACTACTACGTATTTTCGAAAACCGGAGCCACGGGAGCGAAGTGAGTCTGCGAATTGTCCTGCACCGGCAAATTCCTGAAGACCCCGAACTGCGTCGGCAGTGGAATGATGTGGCATTGCAGATGGAACGTCCGGAGGTCTTCTATACATGCGAGTGGGCCCTGGCGGTGCAGTGTGCTTATCGAGCTTCTCTTAATCCGCTGCTTTTTTTGGGCTACGAGGAAGATCGGTTGGTGGGAGTGGTATCTCTCGCGGCCAATGTTGATGGAGATTTAGGTTTTCTTGCCGCCACAACTGGAGACTATTGCGAGTTCCTGAGTGAACCGCAGCGTCGGGCCGAGTTCGTCGATGCAGTCTTCGCGGAACTCGAACGGACGAAGACTAACTCACTAGCATTGACAAATCTGCCAGAAGATTCTGCAACCCCTACGGCGCTGCTGGCCGCGGCGCGGAAGTACGGTTTTCGCGTGCACACGCGTCCGGCCTATTTGTGCGCGCAGGTGGAACTGGGTTCCGATGAAAAACGAAAAAAATTGAAAGCGGCTCTGCTTACCAAGAAAAAGCTGCGCCGTTACCTGCGGGCGATGGAGCGCGAAGGTCCGGTGAGCTTTTCCCATCTGCAATCGCAAACCGAGATTGAAGCGGCCATGCCGGGTTTCGCCGACGCCCATGTAGCGCGGTTCCAGGCTACAGGGCGTACCAGCAGTCTTTCGACGCCCGAGCGACGGTTGTTTCTGCAAGAACTAACCCGTCGTTTTTCCGGTATGGGTGTTGTAACACTGAGCATGTTGACGATCGGCGAACGACCGGTTGCATGGAACTATGGTTTCCAATTCCACGGGAGTTGGTTTTGGTACCAGCCCACCTTCGACAGTCGTCAGGAGGAAAATTCCCCTGGCCACTGCCTGCTCTCGCAAATCGTGATTGAGGCCTGCGACATGGATGGAATCAACGTAGTGGACTTAGGGCTGGGCGCAGAAGGCTACAAAGAACGATTTGGAAACAGCACGCGGCAGACGCTCTATGTCTCGGCGACGAACTCCTGGCGGCGGCATTTGCAGGAAATCGCGAAGTACAGGGTGGGCAAATGGCTGAAACAGTCGCCGAGAATCGAATCCGCAGTACGCCGCGTCCTCAGCGGATTTTAGCCGGTACACGGCGTCAGGTAATGGGGTCTAAAACACCACTACCCGGCGTCACATCAGGAACCAAAAAGCGTTTAGACTAATCCATCGCAGCTTGGAGCGGTGGGGATCGGTTTGTCATTCGAACTACATACCGTCGGTGCACAACTGAAGGAACCCACCCCTCCCGAACTCGCGGCTCCCTTGAACGAAGTTGCCGGACTGGAGAAGCTGAGCTTCCAGTCGGAGATGGGCCGCATCTCGCGGCAATCCGGAATCGCGTTTGCCGGCATGATCTTCACCGCAGCGCTGGGCTACGCCTTCAAGGTTTACTTGGCGCGTGTCCTGGGGGCGGAAGCTCTTGGCCTATATGCCTTGGGAATGACCATCGTAGGCTTCATCGGCATTCTTAACGGGCTGGGCCTTCCGGATTCCGCAGTGCGGTTTGTGGCTCTGTACAGAGCTTCAAAGAAATTTGAAGCTCTGCGGTCGTTTCTCTGGAACAGCACCTGGATGCTGCTGGTCGCCAATCTGATTTTTGCCGTAGTGTTGCTGAAGGCTGGTCCCTGGGTTGCTACCCATTTTTATCATTCCCCTCAGCTCGTACATTACCTTCCCCTCTTCGCTGTGATCATGATTACTGGCGCGTTCACCACCTTCTTCGGCAAGGTGCTGGCCGGCTACAAAGAAGTCGGCCGGCGCACCATGATCACGCGCTTCGTTGCCAGTCCACTCGCGATGGCCGTATCGATAATCTTGATTACTCTCGGAGGAGGACTGTGGGGATACCTTGTGGCGCAGATTGTGAGCGCGACCGTGGTAATGGCACTCCTCATTTCTCTGGTATGGCAACTTACTCCGGCTGCAGCCAGATCGCCAGATGTGAAGAAGCTTTGGATCGAGCCGGAGGTCTGGTCGTTCTCCGCAGTTGGCTTCGGCATTGGATTGCTGGAATTCTTTATGGGGCAGACAGATCGCGTCGCTCTCGGCTTTTACCGCGGAGCGCATGACGTTGGAATTTACGCGGTGGCAGCCGTGCTCATTGCCTACGAACCAATTATTTTGCTGTCGGTCAATCAGATCTTTGCGCCGGTCATCGCCGATATTCACACGCGCGGAGAGCACGCTTTGCTGGGCCGATTATTCCAGACGCTGACGAAATGGATGCTGGGACTGACGTTTCCGCTGGCCATCGTGATGATCACATTTGCCCGGCCGATCATGCGCATCTTCGGCCACGACTTCGAGGTGGGATGGCCCATCCTTGTCATCGGGACCTGTGGTCAGTTGGTAAACTGCGGTGTCGGGTCGGTGGGCTGCCTTCTTTTTATGTCGGGCAATCAGCGTCGCCTGATTCGCGTGCAGATGGTGATGGCCACGGTCATGGTGACGCTGTGCTTCTGGCTGGTCCCGCTGTGGGGCCTACTGGGAGCAGCGGTGGCCGCCGCTATTACGAACGTGGGAACGAATGTGTGGAATCTTGCGGAGGTTCGGTCGGCTCTGAAGCTGTCTCCGTACAATCGAAGCTATCTGAAGATTCTGCCTTCGATTGGAGGCGCTCTTCTGGTTACGCTGCTGATGAGCAAGGCTTCGGTGTTTATGCGGGCAAGCTGGATCGCGATTATCGTGGCCGCTGTACTCGCGTACGCCGTGTTTTCCGCCGTTGCCCTCTGGATGGGCCTGGACGCGGATGATCGTTTGATCGCCAATGCTGTTTGGACGAGGGTTCGGGGAGCGTTTGGACGATGAGGCCAGCCGATCAGTCATGAACGAAACCCGTAAAATCAACGTTGCCGCTGATCTCTGCACCGCCGCAGAGAAAAAGTTTGCCGATTCGTTCCAGAGCGTGGACGAACTCGTCACCTTCGTGTTGCAGAAGCTCATTCGCGGCGATACCGTCGAGTTGGACCGGGCCGACCAGGCGGCGGTGGAGCAGAGGCTTAGAGACCTGGGGTACATGTGAGGATACATGTGAGATCGACCCGTGCTTCGTCTGGCTGCGGGTGCTCGCATGAGTCAAGCGCAGGCGTATGCCTTCGATGATGAACAATTAGCAAAATGGCCCTGGAGTTCTACACCACGAATGATCTTCCATTACCGCTCGTGCGCGAGATTACAGCTTTTCTGGACAGCCAGGACACGAGCCATCTGTTCCAGTTCCCGCAGTGGAATCTTTCGGGGGCGAGGTTCGCGCTGCTGCGCGAGAGCGGAAGTATCTGCTGGTTCGGCACCTTTGGCATGTATTCTCCTTTAGGCGCCGCGTTCCCGTGGATGCAAGCCGTCATCTCCGATCGCGGACCCGTCTGTGACGATCGCAAATTGTGGCATGAGGCGCTCGCCGAATTTACTGAACAATTGCGCGGAGAGCGAATCGCTTATTTCGATGTTGTACCGGATTGGATTGAAATGCACGGTATCGAGGAAGATCTTTTTCGCAATTCAGGATGGGAACGCCTGAGCGGAGGGCGTACGTCACTGCGCCTTGAGCTTGCCAGGAGTGAGGATGAAATCTTCGCAGGGTTTCGCAAGAACTCGCGATACGAGGTGCGCCGGGCCGAACGTGTCGGAGTTTCGGTAGCTCCCGCGTCCGGTGAAGTGGAGATGGAAGAATTCTTGATGCTGTATGCGCGCTTGGCGGACCGCAAGGGTTTTGAGGCGGAAGCGCCGAATGATTTGCGTGGGGCCATTCGGTGGCTGATAGGGGAAGACTCCCGCGGCGCTTTGTTACTGGCCCGCTTCGAAAACGTCGTCTACGGCGGAGCAGTCATTGGGCGATCGGGCAAGCGATGCTGGTATGTTTGGGGTGCGAGCGACAAGCACGAAGAGTTTAACGTCGGCCATATCCTTCAATGGAAAGCTTTGCTTTGGGCGAAATCCCACGGTTGTGCCGAGTACGATTTCGGAGGTTACACTCCAGGTGCGACCTCGGGTCCGGCGTGGTTCAAAGCGGGCTTCGGAGGGACGGTTGTGCGCTTCATCCCGCCCCGCCGAAAGGTGATTCGACCAGGCTCCTACCGATTTTTTGATTTTCTTTCTAAGATCCGGAAGTTAAGCAGAAGTTCACCTTCCGTCGCACGGGCAGCTCGTACTGCGACTGCGAAACGGAAATAAAGAACGCTCATGCGGAACATCTTGCATAAAGTGTGGCGGCGTGGGCGCGCTCTCCTGCCGGTGCAAGGTTTTGCTTTCGGGCGTCCTCTGGTCTTGCTGCAAAGCGACGACTGGGGAAGAGTTGGCGTAAGGGATCGAGAGGGCTGGGAAGAATTGCAGGCTCTGGGCGTAAACCTCGGCGAGCGTAGCTACGACTTTTATAGTCTCGAAACCGCGGACGATGTGGCGGCAGTCGTATCGCTGTTGGAACGCCATCGCGATTCAAACGGACGGGCCGCCTGCCTGGGAATGAACTTCATCGTGGCAAACGTTGATTTCGCAAAAGTATGTGCGAATAATTTCCGTGCGATTCATCTTCGTGCTTTAGCCGGCGGCCTTCCGGACGGGTGGAATCGTCCGGGCTTGTTCGAGGCGTACCGGGACGGAATTTCCGCCGGCGTATTATCGCCAGCGCTGCACGGCACGACCCATTTCTGTCGGCCAGCGGTGGAACGGCAGTTAAGCGACCCAGGCGAGCGTGGCGCTCTGCTGCGAAACTTATGGAAGGCAGGGGTCCCTTACATTCATTGGCGCATGCCGTGGGTTGGATTTGAATACTGGGATTCCGACCCCGCTGAACAAGACTTCTTGCCGCTGGGCGCTCAGCAATGTTTGATCGACTCCGCCGTGGAAAACTTTGCCCGATTCTTTTCCAGGGTTCCACGCTCAGCCTGCGCTCCGGGCTATCGCGCGAACCAAAGCACGCATAGGGCATGGGCAAAGCGTGGCATTCAAATAGCGCAGAACGGCCCCGGGAGCGCCATGCCGCCCCACTTTGATCGACTTGGTATTTTGCATCTTTACCGCTCGTTGGATTTCGAGCCGGCATCCGGGCAGGATTTTTCCATGGACTCTTGTTTGCGAGCAGCCGAGAATTCTTTTGCCCATGGGCTTCCCGCGATCGTCTCGATTCATTCCATTAACTTCCACTCCACCCTCAAAGATTTTCGGAGCCAAACCATCGCGCTCCTCGACGAGTTCCTAACCGCGCTTGAGGCGAAGCACCCGGATCTGCTGTATGTTCGCGACGAGGATGTATACGATTTGGTGGACAAGGGAACACTGCACTCATCGCAATCTGAGGTCCGCGTTCCAGTGACAGCAAGAAAATTTACAGTCGGCGCGGTTGCTGGAGGACCCCAGGCGTGACCGCGCCCCGGAAGTCGGTGGTTCTCGTCACCGTGGATTGCTTGCGCGCGGATCATTGCGGGTTCATGGGCTATCAACGGTCAACCACCCCTTTCCTCGATGGTCTCGCCGGCGAGAGCTTTGTCTTTCCTTCCGCGATTGTGGCGGGCGTTCCCACGTACTACTCGCTTCCCGCGATACTGGCGTCGCGTTATCCGCTGGCCCTGGGACGTGAGGTGCTCGGCCTTGCCGCCGAAGAGAAGAACATGGCCTCGTCATTCAGGGCAGATGGATATGCAACTGCTTTCCTCGGCGGCGGTAACCCCTATTTGTCTCCGCGCTTTGGCTACGAATTCGGTTTCGATTCCTTCCGCGATTTTCTCGATGCCGATATTTCTCCGCTATCAGTTCATGAGAATACTCCCGTGATGCGAAAGGGGTGGGTGAGCAGCTTAAATCGAATGCTGGCGAGCGCCTGTCATAAGATACCCGGCGTTGCAGCCGCCTACGACGAGCTCTATTTTCAATATTGCCAGCGGTGTGCCGGGTCTTCACCTGAGTCACTCGATGCGCTGCGCCGCTTTCCGGCAGCCCACGAAATTGTCGAACAAGCACGAACTTGGCTGGCGACGGTGGGTGAGACCCCTTTCTTTTTATGGCTTCACTTCATGGATCCCCATGCTCCCTACTATCCGACGCAAAAGGGATTGGAAGCGCACGGCGACCGGGAAGCGAATGGGTTGACGCCTTCGCGCGCACGCTATTTGAATGCGTACTGGAATCGCTCTGATGTTGGACCCGAACGTTTGCGATGCCATCGCGACGAAATCGTCGCCCTGTACGACGCTGGGATTCGCTGGGTGGATGCGCAGATCTCTGGTCTTGTCGAAGCCCTGCGTCAATATAAAGTTTGGGAGAATTGTATCTTCGCGCTCACTGCAGATCACGGGGAGGAATTCCTCGAACACGGTGGCCGTTACCATGCGCCCGCTCTGACGGAAGAATTGATTCACGTCCCGTTTCTCCTGCGTGTGCCCGGCGCGCCGAAGAGGGTGGTCTCGAGCAATCCCTTCAGCCTGCTGCACCTTGCGCCGACGCTGCTCACAGCCGCCGGATTGCAGGTTCCAGCTGAATTTCAAGGACAAAGTCACTGGAAGCAAATCCAGGAAGGAAGCGCATGGAGTGAGCCGGCCATCTCTGAGTGCGTCGCCGGTTGCGCGAATCCTTTTCGGCCCGACGATCGCCGCGGGCCGCGCCTCCTGGCCGTCCGCGAAGCTCGCTACAAGCTGCTGTTGAATTTCGGCACCGACGCCGAGCATTTGTTTGATCTAGAATCCGATCCTGGAGAACAGAACCCTTTGCCGCGCGCAACCGCAAAGCCAGAGCGGCGACGCTTGTTGGAAGCGGCTCTCGCGCATTTGCGAAGGTCGACTACACGACAAATTTCGAAGGCTTACTTGCGTGCACGCCTGCGGGAGATTGGCCTGAATCTTTCGAATGTCCCGTCAGACAAAGAGGCAGTGGTTGCCGGTTAGTTGCGTCCCGGGAAAGAGATTCTCGAACAAAATTGAAATGAAGCCTGTCCATATACTGGTCGACTCTCTCATGGATGAGGGCCTGACCAACGCGCAAATGATAAACGCGCGCGAGATTGTGAGCCGATTAGATCCGGAGCGCTTTTTCGTGACCACGTTTATGCATGGACCCCCGGCCGCGCACATCGTAGCCAGACCGAATACACGTTTGATCCAACTGCCTGATAGGCTGCAAACGATTCCGCTCGTCATTCACTACCTCTTCGGACGGCAGGATATTCTGTTTTATCTGAAAGCATCGCCAGCCAGCCGATGGTATTTGAAGCTAAGGTCGTGGCTGCGGAGCCGTTGCCTGATCGTCGGCACAATCGAATCTCAAACCGACTGGCAGGATGAAACCATTGGTCCGCAAACCAGGCGGCTCGTTGAGGAGACTGTTCTGCGCTGTGATTATCTGTTCAGCAACTCCGCGTTCGTCGGTCGAAGTCTGGAGAAAAACTACGGCCTCAAGAGCGAAGTCGTTCCCACAGGCGTTGACACTGAGTTCTTTACGCCCAACTGGGAAAGGCCGGCAAATTCGAGACCGCGCGTTCTCTTTGTCGGCTCGCTTCGCGTTTTCAAGGGACCGCAAGTGGTTCTCGACGCCGCGCAACGCTACCCTCAAGCAGATTTTGTCATTGTGGGGGATGGAGTCTTGGCTCAGCAACTGCGCGAGAGGACGAAAGGATTGTTGAATGTTGTGATGAGGGGCACACTGGGGCGCGACGCAATCCGCGAAGAATATCGTGCGGCGGATATTTTTCTTTTTCCCTCGCGATGGGAAGGCTCCCCCAGAGTTTTAATGGAGGCGGCGGCCAGTGGTTTGCCGGTGGTCGCGCGCAAGGATTACGAACCGGAGTCCGTAATCGACGGCAAGACGGGCGTCCTGGCAGCGACAGACGAAGAGATGATCGAGCGTCTGGGTCGATTGCTCGCGAACCCCGATTTGTGTCGCGCATTCGGGCAGTCAGGACGCTCCCATATGGCCCGCTTTAGCTGGGATGTGATCACTCGCCAGTGGGAGGAAATTTTCGTCCGGCTGACGCAGGCGCCACGGAAGGATTCTCGCGCTTGACTCCCAAGCTGGTCATCGTGACCGAGATCATTGCGCCCTACCGAATTCCCGTTTTCAATGCCCTGGCGCAGAGACGAGAAGTCGACCTGCATGTCATTTTCCTCTCCGAAAACGATCCCAGTATGCGGCAGTGGCGAATTTACAAAGACGAAATTAAGTTCCAGTACGATGTCCTTCCATCCTGGCGGCGGCGCTTCGGCGGATACAATCTTCTGGTCAATGGCAAGGTGCTTTCTACTCTGAACCGGATCAAACCTGATGCCGTGCTGTGCGGAGGATACAACTATCTGGCCTCCTGGCAGTCTGCTTACTGGGCGAGAGTTCATCGAGCGCCGTTGCTCCTTTGGTCAGAGAGCACAGCCCTGGATAGGCGAAGAGGCCATCGTCTTGTCGAATTCACCAAAGCACGCTTTCTCAGCTCTTGCCAGGCTTTCGTTGTGCCGGGGAAGTCGTCACTGAAGTATCTGCGGGATCTTGGAATAACGGAGGGGCGCATCTTCGTCGCGCCCAACGCCGTTGATGCCCGCCTATTTGCGGGACTCGCGGAGGAGGCTCGCCGCGACGCATCGCAAGTGCGCGTCCGTCACTCGCTGCCGTCGCAGTACTTGCTCTACGTTGGCCGATTGGTGCGAGCCAAGGGAGTTTATGAACTATTGGAAGCCTATGCTCAACTCGATAGCGAGACCCGCGCTAACGTTGGCTTACTACTCGTGGGCGATGGTGTGGAGCGTTCCGAACTCATGGAGCGCGCCTCGCATATCGTTCCGGGTGCCATCCAGTTTCCTGGCTTTGTGCACCGTGACGGTCTGCCGGATTTGTACGCCTTGGCAGACGCATTGATTTTTCCCACTCACAGTGATACCTGGGGATTAGTCGTGAACGAAGCAATGTCGTGTGGTTTGCCGGTGATCGTCACGAGTGTTGCCGGCTGCGCTGCGGACTTAGTTCAGGATGGCTGGAACGGTTTTGTCGTTCCGCCCGGAGATTCCGCGCAGCTCACGGGGGCTATGGCACGCATCGCGGGAGATTCCGCGCTGCGCGCGGAAATGGCATCCAGGAGCAAGGAACGAATCGCGGCGTATTCTCCGGAGGCCTGGGCTGAGGGCCTGGTCAAGGCCGTGGAATACGTCTGCGCTACGAAGGAATGAGATCGCGGCTCCTCCCACAGCAAGTGCTCGGGATTTATTCAGGTAGTATACTGGCTTGCAATCATCGAACTGAGCGGCGCAGCGAGGCATCTGGGAGAGCAGGATGGCGGATTCACCGACATCGTGGACGAAAAACAATTTGCCCGCTCGCGAACCTTCCCCCGAGCGCGTGGAGATCATGGAATGCACGCTCAGGGATGGAAGCTACGCCGTAGATTTCAAATTTACCGAAAACGATACTGCGATCCTCGCGGGCGTTCTGGGTAGGCTCGGTTTTCGCTGGATTGAAGTCGGTCATGGAGTCGGGTTGGGAGCCGCCAGAGCCGGAAAGGGCTCGTTGCCGACGACAGACGAACGGCTCATCGAAGCGGCGAAACAGGCCGCACCCAATGCCCAGATCGGATGTTTTTTCATTCCCGGGATTGGCACCGCAGACCAACTCAAATCCGCGCGTGCCGCGGGCCTCGACTTTATCCGCATCGGCTACCACGCTCCAGAAATCGAGGAGGCCTATCCCTATTTAACGTTGGCCCGGGAGTTGGGATTGAAGCCTTGTCTCAACTTCATGAAGACCTACGGTATCTCGCCTTCTGTGTTTGGCGAAAAAGCACGTGAAGGCGCCGCCGCCGGAGCGGATGTAGTTTACTGCGTCGACTCGGCGGGCAGCATGTTTCCCGAGGATGTGCGCAAATATCTGAGCGCAGCACGCGATCGTTGCGAGTGCAAATTAGGCTTCCATGGCCACAGCAACCTGCAATTCGCAGTTGCGAACAGTGTTGAGGCCGTTCGCTGCGGCGCCAGCTTTATCGACACCACGCTCTACGGCCTGGGGCGCAGTGCAGGCAACGTTCCCACCGAAGTTGCGGTAGCCGTCTTCGACAATCTTGGAATTGAAACCGGCATCGATCTGTTCGACGTCATGGATGCTGCGGAAGAGTTCATAGGCCCGCTGATGTCGCAGATGCAGCTTTACGACATGATGTCGGTGGCCATGGGCTGCAGCCAGTTTCATTCTTCGTTTCTTCCTAAAGTCGCCACCGCGGCACGCAAGCATGGAGTCGAGTTGAGAAGGTTGGTGGTCGCGATGGGCAAACTCGATCCCGTCAATCTCGACGAAGATAATCTGCACCGCGTGGCTGCCAGTTTGCCGAAAGCCAAAGCCGAAAAGACGCGCGGGATGCTGACTTCGTTCGCCGTGCCCGGCATCTCCGCAAACAGCATCAGCAGTTCGCTCTCGGCAGTTCAGTCGCTGGTCGACGGAATGACCGTCACCTGCGCTAAGCGCCGCGCCCGCCCTGTGCTGGAATTGGTCGCTTCAGAATCGCCATCCCCGAGTCTCGTTTTAGCCGACCTCGTGCTGGCGGAAGGCCCGGTCGTGCTCGGCAGGGTCGTGTACGGTTCCTTCCAGGTTCTGGAGCAGGTCTTGAAGATGACGGGCAACAGCATTCCGTTATATCTGCATGACAAAGACGGAGGCTCATGGGCTGCGGATTGGCCTGCGTCTGTGAAAGAGATCGTCGGCGCGGAAAGAATTTTGCCCGTGCGCTCGAAGCGTCTGTTTGCCAGCTACATGGAAGATGTGATCGCCACCACGGCGCATCGTTATGGCGACTTCTGCCTGATGATCTACGGGAGCCCGCATGCGAGCCTATTGCGGCATTGCTCCGAGACTTTCAGCAATGTTGTCGTGCGCGGCGACCTGCCCGACGGTGCGCCGGCAAACTGCTGGCAGATGACGGACTTTTCTGACCGCATGCACTTCGACCTGGGAATTGGCGTAGCGCTGCTGCTCTGCCCGCCCAACCCCGCCGACTCGGGCTCGATCGATCAACTTCTCCTGCCGGAAGGAATTGTGATCACCGCTGGCCACTTTCCTCGTTTCGAGATGGACCTTCCCGGTCGCGCCATTCTGCGTCTCGACGCCAACCAAGCCTATCGCGGTCAGATGGAGAGATGGGTGGCCATTTCGAATCTCATGAAATCGGCGCAGCCCGCTCCCTTGGCGGTGCAATGACGATCCGCGAAACCATCATGGATGTGGTTGCGCGCCGCCGGGACCAAGTCTTCCTGGTCGATGCCGCCACCGGACGTGAAATTACCTACGGTGAATTTCACCGTCAAGCCTACGCTTTAGCAGCCAGCCTTCGCGGGCGCGGCGTGCGAAAGGGTGATCGCGTCGCCGTCATGGTTCCGAACTGCTGTGAGCTCGCGGTGCTCTACTTCGCCAGCATCTATCTGGGTGCTGTTATCGTTCCAATCAATCCAGCGCTAAGCAAAAGCGACGTCCAATTCATCTTGTCGAGTTGCAGGCCCACGCTGGTTGTGGCGAGCGTCTCCTGCGCCGACGCGATCAAGAGCTTTCACCCAAACGTACTGCGCTTGCTCACCTCGCTCGAAGCGGCGAAAGAATCGAACGATCCCGAACAAATTCATATCGACGGCCTCGTCGAGACCAGCGATTTTGTTGCGCTCGAAACCGCGGATGGCGAAGACTTGGTCGTAATCATGTACACCTCGGGCACCTCGGCGAAGCCCAAGGGATTAGCCCATAAGTTGGGACGAATGTTCCGGAACGCCGCTGCCTTCGCCAGTGCGCAGGGACTCGACCAGGATTCGCGATTCTATCTGACCCTTTCGATGGCATACATGGGCGGCTTCTACAATCTGCTGGTTCTGCCCTTCTTGTGCGGCGCCAGTGTTGTAGTCGATCACGTCTTCGATGCCCGGTCGAGCCTGCATTTCTGGGACAAGGCGAAGAATAACCAGGTCAATACGCTTTGGCTGGCACCCACCGTGTTGTCGATTCTTTTGCGGATGGATCGCGGCCGCACCGGCGAAGAATTTTGCCGCAACTCGGTGCGCCATGCCTTTGTCGGCTTCGCTCCGCTTCCGTTAAAGGTGAAGGATGAATTTGAATCGAGATACGGAGTGCGCCTGATTGAGAATTACGGCCTGTCTGAGACTCTGTTCGTGACCGCTCGTTCCCGCCACAATCTCAACGGGACGGGTTACGTCGGCGAGCCACTCCCTGGGATAGCGCTTCGCATTATGGGAGATCACGAAGAACCCGTTGCGCCCGGCACAGGTGGAGAAGTGCAGATCCTAACGCCCGATCTGATGGCTGGCTACCTCAATGCTGATGCGGATGCGCTGGAGATGGACGCGTCCGTCTGGTTTCCGACTGGCGATGTGGGTCACCTCGACGATCGCGGTTCGCTCTTCATTACCGGACGCAAAAAAGACCTCATCATCCGGGGAGGCGTGAACATCAGTCCTGCGGCCATCGAAGAAGTGCTCGCGCATGCAGACGGTGTTGCCGACGTTGCCGTGGTCAGCATTCCTCACGAACTATATGGCGAAGATATCATTGCTGTTCTGAAACTTGAACCCGGCGTCGAGCTCGAATCCATGCTGGATTCGCTGGTGGCCTATGCGAAACATAATCTGGCGCAGCATCAGCAACCCGCCCGCTATATAACGATCGACGAATTTCCCAGAACTGCGAATGGCAAAGTGCAAAAGTCCCGCATTCGCGAGTTGGTGGCGGAGAAACTGCAGATTAGTCCGATTTCGACTCATCGGACACAGGCGCCGGAGAGCGCTGGCGTGTCCCGTTGACGAAACGCGCGGAATGTCCTCACAGAAATCCCGGAAACTTGCCGCATGAAAATTATCGATCTCTCACTGCCCATCGAAGAAGGCATGATGACGTTTCCCACGCACTGGCATCCCGTGGTCGAAATCACAATTCTCGGCCGCCACGGAATCGAAGGTCGCGAGACTCGAAAACTGGTCTTGGGAACACACATTGGCACTCACGCCGATGCGCCGCGTCACTTCATCCCAGGCGGCGCGTCCATCGACGAGGTCCCGTTGGATGTTCTCATCGGTCCGGCCACGGTAACCGACTTCACAGGCTGCCGGCCGTTGCAGGAGATCGCCATATCTGATCTCAAACAAAGGTTGGGCGAGAAAGTGCCTGCGCGCTTGATCCTGCGGACCGACTGGTCCGAATATTTCGGCAACATGAAGTTCTATAACGAGTATCCATTTCTCTCGGAAGACGCAGCGAAGTGGCTGGTTGAAAAAGGCGTGCGGCTCATCGCGATGGACACACCGTCGCCGGATAATCCGGCCCATTCGCGCGGCACTCCCAAAGATTCTCCCAACCACAAAGTTCTCCTCGGAGCCGGGGTGGTGCTGGTGGAATACGTCGCCAACCTCAAAGCTGTCACCGCATTGGAAGTGGAACTTATCGTGATGCCCCTTAAGCTGAAAGGATGCGATGGTTCGCCCGCACGCTGCGTGGCCATCGAAACGTAGACGAGAAACGAATTGAAAACAACGGTTGAGAAATGGCTGACAGATTGGTTTGTGGCCCGGGCGAAAATCGGTAAAACCGCGCCTGAGCTTCTGGGCGACACCGACTACTTTGAGGCCGGATGGCTTACCTCCATGGAGGTCGTGGAATTCGTTACCGAGATTGAGCAGAATTTTGGCGTGCAGTTTTCCGACCGCGATCTGCAAGACCAGCGCTTCGTCACCATCGCAGGCCTCGCCGAGCTGATTCTGGAGCGCTCGACGCAACCCAGCGAAATTGGGTAACGTAAGGTATTGCGCATCCAGCCTCAGCTCGCGACCGGAACCTAGTGCAAAAAGACGCAGAGAAAGACGCAACAGCCAAGCTGCACGTCCTCACGCTCACGCCTTTTTATCCCTCCGATGAAAACGAAGTGAGCGGGTGTTTTGTCGCCGAAACTCTGCGACAGCTTGAATCTTGCCGAGTCGTGTCCTCCGTGATTGCAGTCGACTCCATTTATCATGCCAGCCGAAGGGCGAGCCGCGAGTCTCCCGCGCGGTGGATTCGCTATCCACAACTGCCAGGAAACTTTGGTTTATCGAGCGCGGGAAAATTCCTGGGCGCAGTGCTTCTCAGAAGAGTTCGAGAACTTCACGAGCGTTCGCCGATCCATCTGATCCACGCTCACGCCGCTTTACCTTGCGGCGACGCCGCGGCTTTTCTTTCCCGGCGCTTGAACATTCCATTTGTTGTTACCATTCATGGTCTGGATGTCTTCAACTGTTGTTTCGAGCATGGAATCGCGGCGGGCTGGCGACGGAAAGCGTCCTTAAACGTTTACGAGAAGGCAGGGAAAGTGATCTGCATCAGCGGCAAGGTGAAACAGTTGCTGATCGACGGGATGAGCGCAGCGGCTGCCGCGGAGGTCGTCTACAACGGCACTGACCCGAATATGTTTGCGCCGTCCCCTACGCCAACCGGTGCGCCGGTAATTCTGATTGTTGGAAATCTGCTGGCGGGCAAAGGGCAAGAGCTTGTACTGAGAGCTCGCGGCCGACTGAAAGCGTCCTACCCAAATCTGCGGTGCGACATGATCGGAGAAGGATCTGATCAAGATCGCTTTGCGGCTCTGGCCAGAGAACTTGGGATTGGCGATGACGTTCGTTTTCTGGGCCGGCAAAGCCGCTCCGAAGTTGCAGAAGCCATGCGTACCTGCACAGTCTTCGCGCTTCCCAGCCGATACGAAGGGTTGGGCTGTGTGTATCTGGAAGCGATGGCTTCTGGCAAGCCGGTGATCGCGTGCCGTGGACAAGGCATCGACGAAATTATCGATCACGGCAATAACGGGTGGTTGATTCCCGTCGACGGTCTGGAAGAACTCGTGCAAGGGCTGCAAATCTTGCTGGGAAATGCCGAACTCCGGGCCCGAATCGGGGAAAGCGCGCGGCAGACGATTCTCGGCGAGCTAACGCTGGCTCATCAGGCTGAGAAGCTGGCGAAAATTTACCAGGAAGTCGCGCGATGAGCACCTCTCGCCCGATCCCACACCAGCGAACTCCGCGCGCCGAGTTGAACGCAATCGTAGAGCAGGACATCGCGGAAGTCGCGCGCTTCATCGCGGTTCAATCCGGCCGAACCAAAGAATCCGTAGAATCGCATCTCCGCTGGTTCCTGCTGGAAAACCCCGCGCGCCAGCCGCAAGATCCCCTGGGCTACGCACTGCATTCCGGCGATCAGCTTGTGGGGTGCATATTGTGCAGCCCGCAACTCTTTTGCTTCGAGAGCGAAAAAATTCTTCTCATGGGTTCCAGTTCGTTCTATGTGGACGCTGATCATCGTGGTCACGGCGGCCGAATCTTCTTGCAGTATTCCCGGCTCGGAAGCCAGCGGCCGCTGTTTGGGACGTCCGCCAATGCGGAAGCGGCGGCCTTGTGGAAGGCGGCGGGAGCGAGCCCGATCCCATATTCAGACGGGGAACTGTTCGGCGTCCTCCGCTGGCCGCCCGTGGCCGAGGAGCTGGCTCACCGACGGAATGCAGGTCGCGCACTTACTCGTTTCGCAGGCAGTTCCGTTTCCGCCCTCATTGGTTTAATCCGACCCTTGAAGCTAGATGCCGAAGCTTCAGAGAGCCTTCAGCTCCTCACTTCCGCCGAACAAGTAAAAGACTTACCAATTCGTCGTTCTTCCACGAAACTTACCGCGCTGCGTGACATACCTTACATTCGCTGGAGATATTTCTCAGGCCGGGATGAAACCACCGCAGTGTTTGCGCTTCGCAGCCGCCAACCGGATCAAGAGGTCCTGGTGGCCGTGAACCAACGTCTTCGCGGATATCGCGCTCAAATCAACACCCTCAATGTTCTCGATGTTTATCCGGAAGTTCCGCCATCTGAATGGCTGCGCATTGTCGCGGCGTTAGCCGCCCGCTATAGCGACGGGATCGACGCGATTGTGCTGCGCAGCCAGGATGAAGACAGGCAGAAATTGTTTTGCGCACGAGGGTTTCAGCGGCGAACCTTCGACGCACCGAACGGATGGTTTCTCGACAGGGCGAAGCTTCTGCCCACGAAGGATTGGTATTCCGTACCCGCGGACGGCGACGGGCTCATATAGCTACATGATTCTCGCAATCCGGGCATTTTAGCGATCCGATGACCTTCGCAACATCTTTGAGCTAATGAACTTCCGAAACCAGGCCCGGACATTTCTGATTCAACTGGCCGCCCTCACTCGTGCGGACGAACTGGCATTCTGCATTGAGGGATTCAAAGGCGTGCGGGGAGTGGTTGTTGGCGTACACGAAACTCCCGTGCCGTTGCAGGCTCAGTTTCGCCGGCAGCTTGAGTGGGTATCGAAACATTTTACGATCACCACCCTCGAGGGTTTCTCCCGGTTCTGGCAAAGCCATCCTGAATCCGAGGCTGACGCGAAGCCTCCGGTTCTGTTCACGTTCGACGATGGACGAGAGAGCAATTATACGGTCGCGGCGCCATTGCTTGAATCGTTTGGCGGCCGCGGAGTGTTTTTCGTTGTCCCCGCGTTTGCGGAATGCCACGCCGAGGAAGCTCTCGCTTTTTACCGTTCCCGCATCAATCCAAATTCGAAACCCGGCGACGAGCGTTGGGAAGACTGGAAGCCTATGACCCCCGGCCAGATTGCCGACCTTGCGAATCGAGGCCACGTGATCGGCAATCACACCCTCACTCATCAACGGCTTGTGGGACTCCCGCCTGATATTTTGGAAAGGGAGATTGGCGATAGCGCGCGCAAACTCACGACGTGGACGAAGAAGCCAGTCGATGCATTCGCGTGGACTTTCGGATGGGATGCCGTCGATGCCAGCGCTTGGGAAGTGATTCGGCGCTACCACCGTTTCTGCTTTACTCCTTGTGCCGGAGCCATCGACAGCCGGTACGATAGCCCTGACCTATTGTGGCGAAGGGAGATTGAGGTGAAATACTCCGAGGCCGAGTATCGTTTTCTCTATTCGGGGCTGGTGGACCTGTGGTGGAGCACTCGACGAAGGCGTCTGCGCGAAATGTTGAGAGTCTCGCAAGCGAAGAATGTCGAGTAACTGCTCGATTGCGCACTTGTTGTAACTGTGCAGTTCCATTCGAGGCTCGATGTCGTCGAGGCGGCCGGCTCCGAGCGACGATTCACCTTGGCAGATTTATCCCAGCATGATTCACCTTTTTATGAACGCGTTCGCGGCCAGTGCAGGCGGAGGGCTTACATACGTCCGCAACGTCCTGCCGCGCCTCGCGGTTCGGGAGGATGTCCGGACAACGGTATTGCTCGGTGGAACACTGCGCGACGAGTTCACAGAGTCAGTGAACGTTGCTTTTCTGCAGGCCGATAGTCTCGGGGGTTCTGCGAAGAGATTCTGGTTCGAGCAGCGCAACCTGCCTGATTTGATTCGCAAGTCCGGAGCAAATGTCCTGTTGTCTACCGGAAATTTTGCCCTTTACCGCTCACCCGTGCCGCAAATCCTTCTCAGCCGCAACGCGCTGTACACTTCGTCCGATTTTCTCCGCGACCTGCGTGATAGGGGCGACTATCGTTTGTGGCTTGATACCGAAGTGAAGGCGGAGTTCGCGCGCTGGTCCGTACGTACCGCGGACCACACGGTCGCTCCCAGCGTGGCCTTCGCCGGCGAACTGCAGCGGTGGACGGGAAAGGATGTCGTCTGCATCCATCACGGTTTCGATCATCAAGCCTTTTTCAGCGACTCCGCGCCATTGCCGCAAGACGCGCGGGCACAACTCGCTGCCACGGCAGGCTCGCTCCGTCTGCTGTTCGTCAGCCATTACAACTACTATCGCAATTTTGAAACGTTGATTCGCGCCGTCGCGGTCGCGAAGAAAAAGTTATACCCTCGGACTGTCCGGCTTATTCTGACCTGCAAACTGATCTCAAAAGACAATCCCGGAGATTACCGCGCAGACGCGGCTACGAACCTTGTGAAGGAACTCGGGCTGCGCGACGAAGTTGTCGAGCTCGGCGCAATCCCTTACAGATTATTGCATCACGTCTATCGAGCGTGTGATTTGTACGTGACTCCCGCTTACGCCGAGACCTTTGCTCATCCGCTGGTTGAAGCCATGGCCAGCGGTGTTCCTGTGATTGCCTCCGACTTGGCTGTGCATTCGGAGATATGTGGGGGAGCGGCTGCGTATTTTCCGCGTTTTTCTCCGCATGCGCTGGCAGAAAAAATCATTCAACTATCGCAGTCCCCGGAGCGTGCCACAGCAATGCGTGAAATGGGACGGTTGCGGTCGCGGGATTTCAGTTGGGATAAGCACGTCGAAGAACTGCTCGGGTTGGCTCGGTGCCTTGCCAAAAGAAACTTGATCCGATAGAGAATCGTGAAAATACAAAGTGTGACGGAAAAGCGAGGTCGCTATGCGTAGTGCGCACGATGTGGCGAAAAGGCAAAGACGCTTCACGCGAGCCAACTTTGCGGAAGCTGCCCTGATCCTGTTGTTGTTCTGTATGTCGAGTTGGTTGGCCGCCACAGGTCAAACCAGCGCTGCCGAAGCGAGTTCACATGCCGCAAAGTATGCCTCGGCCTTTAACTGGGTGCAAACGCCAAGCACGCCGCCGGCGCTGGTTGCGGGGTCGAATACGATTACGCTCCAGCCTTGTCCGCGCGGGATAAGGGTCGGCGACCCACCCGGTCTTGTTAGCCACTTCACTGCGCATGAATATGTCTACATCGCAGGGACGGGCGATTCGGAAGCGGTGCTCATCACCGGTGGCGCTGGCCATGGAGGCGATGCTTCCTGCACCATCGAGGTCACTTTGAAGCAGCCGCATCCCGCAGGTTACACCGCAGGCTCGGCGACCGGCGGCATTAAAGAAGCTTCAGAGGACGTGATGTTCCTTGCCGAATCTTATGGCGCAGGCCTCCGGCGCAAGCAGGGAGGAATGGTCGTTCTCGACACCGCCGGTTCCCCTTATAAAGTGCACGCGCCCATCTATATCGAGGCCAGCAACCAGCTTATCAGTGGGGCCGGAGCAACCATCGATTGCTTCCTTCTTGACGAAGACTGCATGAAGATCGGCGACAGCAATAGCAATCATTTTAACAATGTTCAATTGGAGCACCTGCGGTTTCACCCGAACCTAATCGGAGGTACAAACAGTGCCCTCTATGTCAATGCCAATGCCACGATCGCGCACGACATCACCGTGCTCTATTCTTCTACGCATGCTACCTTCGGGCATCTCATAACGGTCTGCGATGATCAGGCCTTCACCCTGGACGGCCTGAACTACGGAGGAGTCGGAATACGCAACGATGCGAAATTTGTCGGCTCCGTGGTGTTCGCGCCCGGCCCGTTCAACAAGTGCTCAGCCGTGGGCTGGTTGAAAAATCTGGAGATCAGCGGCCAGGGAGTAGGTAACGGCATCGACTGGCAATCGGGCAATTCGCTGCACGTTTCCGATAGCGTGATTCAGGGTTTTTCGCAGTTCGGCATTCGCACCGGGACCATGCGCGGCGGCTATTCGCCAACCCAGATCGACAATGTCTATATGGAGCTGAACACTCCGATGAACCCCGTGGGAAACGTCGGCGCCGCGGGTATCATCGTCGTGGGCTCGCGTCTGAGTGCGAAAACCGAAATGCTTGCCGTTGGCGGCCAGCCATCCTATGCCCGGACCGGAGACACGCACTATGTGTACTGGATCATCGCCAAAGACCCAGCGCAAGGATCTTCGGTCCCACTTCAAGCCGGTTATGCGAACACAGACGGAAAAGGAAGCATCACTGTCACGTGGCCCAGAATCGAAGGCAAGAATATTTCCTATGATGTCCTGCGCACGGAAGGTGCCGGAGCGTTTCTCAACGCCCCCTATGGTAAAGGCGAGTTCGCCGTCGTCACCGATGTGCCGCCGTGTGCTGCAGAAGTTTGCCAGGCAGCAGATTCGCAGGCCCCACTCAAGATTTACGAGTTAAGCAAAAATCCTTCCTTTGAACCCGTTCTCATGTTCTGGCCGGGAAGCTTGATTTTGTCTGGCGGAGCCTACGCTGATTTGATCGTTCCACCGGTCACGAATGTTTCTCCCGTGGTCAGCACGCTGGCCAATGTTCCAAGCTTGTTCGTAGATCGTTGCTCCACGGCCACACCGGGCATTTATGCTGTTTGTTTTGCGGGAGAGTCCGCAGGGAACAATCAAGCCAAGATTGTCGGTACGCTGCTGCAGAACGGAACGAAATCGGGGGCGGCGGCCGCAAACCTGAAAGGTCGGCTCAATTTTCTGAATTCTCCCGCGGCCGGTGTCGCACCCTCCCACATCATTACCCTCGTCGATTCAGACCCGGCAAAAACTATCGCCGACGCCATGCACCGCCCTTTGAACGACGACAAAGATACCTACATCGGGCTTGACATGCCCGGCGGCGCCACCCCTGCGCACTCGCAGTTAGCGTTCGGAGCGCCAGCCTCAATCTCGAACTACATCGGTAACAGAGGCGACGGGACCCATTGGAAGGAGCGGCTGACGGCCAGCGAGAAGAACTTTGCGGTTCCGGTCACGATCGAGAAGGGCAACACGCTCACCGTCGGTGAGGGATCGCCTCTGAGCAGAATGAAGATCTATTCCACGCCGGGCATCGCACCGGAAACCGTGCCACCCCAGAGTTGCAAAGATGTGATGCAGGCGGTGCAGGGCTTGAACAAGTCCGATCTGATCACAGGCATCTCGCCGCCCAAAGCACTGGGGAGTCTTTCTCTGAATGCCTACGCGAATGCGCCGGATAGCCTTACGCTGCACTTCTGCAACCCAACGCCCGCCGACGTCAGAATTCCATCGGGAGTGTATTCGTTTCTTGGTGTTCGCTGATGGCAGATGGATAGCGCTAGAGAGCGCGGATTCGGCGCCGCCCAGAAATCGATCGAACGCTTCACGTAAGATAATTTTGCGAAGTTCGTAGGGAGCGATGGGATGTGCGGAATTTTTGGCATCATCGGCCTGAAAGCGCCTGTGCCCGCCGATATATTGGAGCGCGCCACTCAATCCCTCGCTCATCGGGGGCCCGATGACACTGGCACAGTGATTCTCCGCGACTCGTCGCAGGAACCAATCGAAATCGGTTTAGGCAATCGCCGCCTCGCAATCCTTGACCTTTCTCCGCAGGGACACCAGCCCATGAACGATCCCGCAACCGGCAACTGGATCGTCTACAACGGCGAGCTCTACAACTTCCGCGAAGTCCGCTCTAAGCTGGAGCGACAGGGCTTGTATTTCGGCAGCCTTTCCGACACAGAAGTGATTCTCAAGGCCTACGCGCGCTGGGGCAAAAAATGCCTGGACGAATTTCGCGGGATGTTTGCCTTCGCCATTTGGGATGCGCAGCGGCACAGGCTGTTTGTTGCCCGCGATCCCATGGGGATCAAGCCGCTCTATTACTTCTGCTCCGATCAGTACTTCATGTTTTCTTCCGAAGTCCGCACCCTGTTGGGAACGGGGTTTGTGCCGCGCCGCATCGATCCCGCGGGCCTGGTGAACTTCCTGACCTTTGGATCGCTCTATGACCCGAACACGTTGGTTGAAGGAGTAACTGCTCTTCCGCCGGGCTGCTATCTGATTTGGCAGCAAGGGCAAGTGAAACAGGTGCAGTACTGGGACCTGGTCGATCCCGAACTCGTTGAGTCCAGCCATCGCGCCAGCTCTGCCGGCGCGGTGAAGCGCGGCGAACTCGAAACGCAGATTGCTGAAACGCTCGATGAATCGGTCCGCATGCAACTGGTGAGCGATGTTCCCGTGGGAGTGTTTCTCTCCGGTGGCATCGACTCCAGTAGCCTGGTTGGGATCCTGAGTCGAAGCGGCATTCGCCCCAGCACGTTCTCTATCGTGTTTAGCGAGGCAGAGTACTCCGAGGCGGAATACTCCCGCGTGATCGCAAATCATTTTCGCACCGACCACCACGAAATTACCGTTTCGCAGTCCGACTTCTTTGCCGCGATAGACCCGGCCATCCATGCGATGGACCTCCCGACCATCGATGGGATCAACACATATTTCGTCTCGCAACAAACTCGGGAAGCTGGCGTGAAAGTTGCGCTTTCAGGACTGGGCGGCGATGAGATGTTTGCCGGCTATTCCAGTTTCCGAACCGTCCCGCGGATGGAGCGGTTCGCAGAGGTGTGGGAGCGCATACCTCGAGCACTCCGCAGCTCGTTGGCAAATGGCTTTAGAGCTTTCGCTCCATCGAATGACCAGAATCGCAAGTTGGCTGCTCTCGCTCATAACGGCGGAGCAAGCGTTCATCCCTATTTTCTTTCGCGCATGCTGTTTACGCCGGAGATGTTGAGCGAATTACTTCCCGCAATCAACGCGAACTCGATTGTCTCCCAGCGCGCGGGAAAATCCTTGATCGAGAACCTCAGCCGCGCCCAGAGCCTGGATCCGGTCAATCGCGTCTCATTTTTGGAGGCGCGCTGCTACATGCTCAATACGCTGCTTCGCGACTCCGATGTTATGAGCATGGCGCACGGCCTGGAGGTGCGCGTGCCGCTGATCGACCATACTTTGGCGCGGCAGCTCATGGCGTTGCCCGGATCATGGAAGTTGAACGCTGGCACGCCCAAGCCTTTGCTCGTTCATGCCATGCGTGGAGACCTGCCCGATCAAATTGTTCACCGGCCCAAACGAGGCTTCACGCTCCCTTTTGAGCATTGGCTGCGCGATGCCCTGCGCTCTGAGATCGAAAATTCGCTCGGTAAGTTTGAGGGCGGCCCGCTTTGTGAAGTCATTAGCGCGCCCGCAGTCAGCCGCATCTGGGCAGACTTCTTGAGTGGCAAGACTTCGTGGTCTCGTCCGTGGGCCTTATTCGTGCTTCAGCGCTGGTGCGAACAGCATTCCCTGACTTGCTGACGACGACTTGCTGACAACAGGGCTTCGCTATCGCCGCCGGTCAGGATAAGATGTTCTCTGTTCGTTTACGTCCCGCCCCATGCAGAAATTAGCTGAGTCCGTGTCAGTGCCGGTTGCAAGCTCGTCCACGGCCATCCCGGTGAGCGTGATTGTTGCCGTGCGAAATGAAGCGCGCAATCTGCCGCATTGCCTCGAATCCCTCCGCGAGATCGGCGAAGTCTATGTTGTCGATTCCCAGAGCACCGACGCCACTGTTGAAATTGCGCGCTCCTTCGGGGCCAAAGTCGTACAGTTTCATTATCAGGGAGGCTGGCCTAAGAAGCGCCAGTGGGCGATGGAATCGCTGCCGTTGGCCCATGACTGGATTCTTCTACTGGACGCCGACGAATCCCTTACGGCGGAGTTAGTCAACGAGATACGCGCCGCGATTCGAAATCCCAGTTACGATGGCTACTATATTGCACTTCGCATTTACTTCCTTGGCCGCGAGCTGCGCCACAGCGGCGCCAGCTTTTACAAATTGTCGCTGTTTCGCCGCGGCAAAGGCCGTTACGAATGCCGCTTGAAAGAGCAGGACGCTTCCATGGCGGATATGGAGGTTCATGAGCACGTGGTTGTGGATGGGCGCGCCGCGAAGCTTAAGTCCTCCTTGCTCCATCGCAACGTCGCTTCTATCTCGCACTACATCCGCAAGCACGATGCCTATTCCAATTGGGAAGCCAAAGTATGGCACAACACCAAACCGGGGGTTGACGAGCTCGCGCCGTCATTGACCGGAACACAGGCGCAGCGCCGCCGCTGGCTCCGCCGCAAGTTTTTCTTGCTCCCCGGTTCGCCGCTCGCTTATTTTCTCTACAAATATGTCTTCTGCCTGGGATTTCTCGACGGCGTTCCGGGCTTGATTTACTGCACTTTTCAGGGCATACAGTTTTTTAACGTCAAAGCCAAGATTTACGAGTTGAAGCATTCGTCGGTAATTGAAGCGCGCCAGGGAGATTGAACCAGCGGAGATTGAACCAGAATGTGCGGTATCAGCGGTCTGGCAAATTGCGGCGATCGGGAAGTGCTCAGCCGGATGACACGCGTGCAGGCACACCGTGGTCCCGACGACTTCGGGCTGTGGGAGCGAAGATTCCCCGATGGCTCCTACGTGGGCCTCGGCAGCCGTCGCCTCGCCATCCTCGATCTTTCCGCCGATGGCCACATGCCCATGTGCAACGAAGACCGCACGGTCTGGATCACCTACAACGGAGAAATCTACAACTTCGCCGAACTGCGCCGTGAGCTCCAAAGCAAAGGTCATCGCTTTGCTTCCAACACTGATACCGAAGTTGTGATCCATCTCTACGAACAAGAAGGCGAGGATTGCGTTCATCGCCTCAACGGCATGTTCGCGTTTGCCATCTGCGATCTGCGCCGGGGCAAACCAGAGCTATTTCTGGCGCGCGACCATTTTGGAGTCAAGCCGTTCTACTATGCTCAGCGCGGGCGAAAGCTCGCGTTTGCTTCCGAAGTGAAGGCCCTGCTCCATGTGCCGGAGATCGACGCTGAGATTGATTTGGAGTCGTTGCATCAGTATCTGACTTTCCTTTGGGTTCCGGACCCCAAGACAATGTTTCGTGGAATCTACAAACTTCCGGCGGGACATTGCGCTACCTTCCGCGACGGCGAGTTGAAGATTCGGCAGTATTGGGACTTGAGTTTTCCGCGGGCCGACGCGGACCACCCACGGTCCCAAGCCGATCTCGCCGACGAAGTTCGCGAGCGCTTCCAGCATTCCGTGGAACGGCAGATGGTGAGCGATGTTCCGATCGGCGCGTTTCTTAGCGCCGGCTTGGATTCTTCCAGCATCGTGGCCATGATGCGGCGGGCGACGGCGCAGCCGATTCGCACTTACACCATTACCTTCCCGCACAAGTATCGCGTCGGCGAAACCACGCTAGATGACCCCGCCGTCCCCGCGCGGTTGTCGCGCCAACTGGGCTGTGAGAACCAGCAGATTGTGGTTGAACCGGACGTCGCCGAGTTGCTGCCTCGTTTGACGTGGCACATGGATGAACCGACAGCCGACCCTGCCATCATCGCTGCATATCTGGTATGCCGTGAGGCGCGCCAACAGGCTACCGTATTGCTTTCCGGCGTCGGCGGAGACGAACTGTTTGCCGGATACCGCAAATATTCCGCGCACCGCTGGGCTTGCGCGTATCAACGAATGCCGGCCGTACTGCGTGCTGCGGTCGAATCCGGCATTGGCGCTTTACCCGGCTTGCGCGGCACCGCGATGAAGGGAAGTGTGCGCCTGGCCAAGAAGATGGCTCGCAGCGCGTCACTCGAGCCGCAGGACAGTTTTATTCGCAACTGCACTTATCTCGACGCAGAGCAAAAGACGGATTTGTACACGGCGGCAGTGCAAGATCAGCTTTGCGCCTCCGATCCGCTGGTTCAGCACCACTCGCGCTTCGACGCTGTGCCCGACGCCGATTTCCTGAACCAGATGCTTTATCTCGACACCAAGATCTTCATGGTAAGCCTCAACCTCAACTACAACGACAAGATGAGTATGGCATCGTCGGTTGAGGTGCGCGTGCCATTTCTCGATCGCGAACTTGCCGAGTTTGCCGCCTGGAATATTCCGCCGGGTCTCAAGCTGAAAGGATTCCTTCAGCCTTCCACCAAACACATTTTCCGCCGGGCGATGCGGAACGTTCTGCCCGCCGAGGTGTTACGCCAGCCGAAAGCTGGATTTGCCGCTCCCGTGGATTATTGGTTGGCGAATGATTTGAGAGAAATGGTGGACGATCTGCTTTCCGAAACGAACATCCGAAAGCGCGGTTTGTTTCGCCCTGAAGCGGTGCGCCGCTTCGTCGATCAACACCGGAGCGGAGCCGAAGACTGGTCGATGCAAATCTGGCAGTTCCTGACGCTGGAGAACTGGATGCGGATGTTCCTCGACGCCGGAGCGCAGCAGAGGACAGAAGAGTTCGGTCATTTACCTGAGGCAGCCACCGCGTGAGATTTTCAACTTTGTACCCACTTTCCCGGTGCGGGCTCTCCCATGGTTGACTCGGGCGCAGACCTATCTGGCCAAAACGGCAGTGGCTACGCTAAGACCGATCGGGTCTCCCGGGCGCTGAGCGAAGCGGCCGGCCTGCTGCGCGTCCCGCAGCGAATCGTTCCGTTAATCGAGAAACTCGTCTCCGACAAGCTGCGCGTCGCTTTCGAACAACGGCATCTCTACTCGTATACGACAACCAAACGCGATAGCGCAGAAACGCTGAACTCATTGGTGCGATGGCTTCTCGACGCACAACGCGCCGATGGAGGCATCGCAGCTTACTACAGTTTGCTCACTGGATACTCGACATCTTACCCGGAGGTTACCGGCTACATCGTTCCGACGTTGTACGATTTTTTTCGCGCGAATGGCGATCACCGGGCCGTTGCCGCCGCTGAACGAGCGACCCGCTGGCTGCTCTCGCTGCAAATGCCAACCGGCGCATTTCCTGGCGGATTGCATGGCGGTCAAAGGGACGAAGCGCAGCCCTCGGTCTTCAACACAGGCCAAATTCTGCAAGGGTTGGTGCGGGCTCATATGGAGACGAACCGCCCCGAAATCCTGAGAGCAGCCGTCGCCGCAGGCGATTGGCTGATCAGGATGCAGCAATCGGATGGATCATGGTCCGGGCTGGCCACCTATCAAAATGTGGCGCACACTTACTACAGCATGGTTGCGTGGGCTCTGGCTGAGTTGTCAGAACACTCCGGAGATCATCGACACGCCTTGGCGGCGGAGAAAAATCTGGATTGGGTGTTGGCGCACTTCCAGCCCAGCGGCTGGATCGATGGCATCGACCTGCGGGGCCATCCCACCTACCTGCACTTCATCGCGTACGTACTTCAGGGCGTTCTGGAGTGCGGCATTCTGCTGCGACGCAACGACGCCGTCGAGTCGGTCGCCAATTCGGCTTGGGTGCTATTGCGGAAATTCGAAACCAACAAATATTTGTCCGGCGCCTACGAGGCCGACTTCAAGAACGGACAGCGCTTTACGTGTCTCACCGGTAACGCGCAGATGTCCTGCGTCTGGCTTCGCATGTTCGAAGTGAACGGCGACCTGCGTTATCTCAACGCCGCACTCAAAATGAACGAGATGCTGAAGCAATTGATTCCAGCGAGTGGGCGTCGCAGCATCGCGGGCGGAGTGAGCGGATCGTATCCGATCTGGGGCAAGTACCAGCCATTCCGCTACATCAGTTGGGGGTGCAAGTTTTTCGCCGACGCGCTCCTCCTGGAACAGCGGCTGAAACAGTCCGTCGAGGCATCAACATTCGTGGAGTTGCCATGCGCATCGTGATTCTTGGCTCAAGCGCATACAGCGAGACCGCATGTGCCATTGCCGTGCGTATGGCTGAATTGGGCAGTGTTCCCGGCGGCGCTCTTGTCCTGCCTTCCACGGACCGTGCAACTTTGCGGCGCAAGCTTGCGCAGTGGGGTGCGCGGGGAGTCGTGAATTACGCGCGCACGAAACTGATTCCGCGTCGCTTGGATGAGCAGCCCCGCGTAAGCAATCCTTACCTCGAGCCTCCACTCAAACATCGAGATGGAATCTTCCGCAGCCTGCGGGAGGTGGCCGCGCTTTATAACTTCCCAGTTGCGACCTGCCGCGACCAGAATTCGCCGCAATCGATTGCGCAGCTCAGAACATGGTCGCCCGATCTGATCATCTTCACCGGCGGCGACATTTTGCGGAAGCAGTTGCTGCAGCTGCCTCGGCTCGGAGTCCTGAATGTGCACCTCGGCTTGCTCCCGGAGATCCGCGGAATGAGCAGTCCCGAGTGGTCGTTGCTGAACCACGTCCCACTCGGGATCACCATTCACTATATGAATGAGGGAATCGATACAGGGCCGATTCTTCAAAGATATGATTTTTCCGAGTTAGCCGAGTGCGTATCTCTCAGCGACTTGCGCAACCGGCTGATCGCCTTTGGCGTCGACAAAATCGCGGAGGTGGTGACGGGTCTCGATCAAGGTGCGATCTCAGCAACCCCCCAACGCGATCTCGATAAAGATAGCCAGTTTTTCGTTATGCATGAATGGCTCCAGGCGCGGGCGGCCGAATGCCTCGCAAATCGTGGCAAGCCGCCGTCGCGGGAACGGTAAATGGCTAAGCCGATGAGCAAGCTCGACACCATGCTGCAGGTCGGCCGCGCCTTCGGCGTGCGCGACGGCATGTTGCGCCTGGAGTACGAACTGCAGCGCGGCAGCGGTTTGCTGTCGTGGAGAATGCGGTCCGTCCAGGGTTGGGATTCCTGGGATTTGAAGCGGATTGCGCCGGGGGCTAGCGCCGAAGCGATGCTGACCACGCGCCGAGACGGCACGCAACGATTTTTCTTTGGCGATGCTCAGACTCTAGGCGCAGCCATCAGAAAGTGCGTAGGACTTGACGGGGAGAGAATCGCTCTCACCGAGGCCGAACGGATTCTTCAAGGTAATCTGCCATATTTCGGACAACTATCCTTCGCTTGCGGCTTCCCTCCACGATGGTTCCAGAATCCAGTCACAGGCGAGAGCGTCTCCCCGCAGCGACCGTGGACTCAGATGCGTTTTGCCTCGCCGGACTATGGCGACCTGAAATTCATCCTCGAGCCCTCAAGATTTTTATTCGTGTATCCACTAGTTCGTGCTTACGCTCTGAGCGGCGACGAGCGTTTTCCTCACGCTTTCTGGGCGGCGATTGAAGACTGGGCCCGCCACAGCCCACCCATGGCCGGTCCGCTATGGATTTGCGGGCAAGAGTGCTCGTTGCGCATTCTGGCATGGTCCTTCGCGCTGCACTCGTTTATCAATTCTCCGTCGACCACAAGCGAGCGTGTTGCTTTGCTCGTTTCCATGATCGCTGCGCATGCCTGGCGCACCGCGCAAACTCTTGGTTACGCTCGTTCGCAACGCAGCAATCACTTGATCAGCGAAGCCGTTGGTCTTTGGACTGCGGGTACACTCTACCCGGAATTGCGAGAGGCGCAGGTCTGGCAGAGCCTTGGCATCCATCTTTTACACGAAGCCGTTCTTGACCAACTCACACCGGAGGGCGTTTCTCAGCAGCACTCTTTCAACTACCAGCGGATGATTCTGCATCTGCTGTTGTGGACCTTGCGCCTGGCTGAGATTCACCGAGCACCGCTCCACGAGGATATTCGATCGCGTGCACAAGCCGCCCTTGACTTCATCCGCGCCTGGGTTGATCCGGTGAGCGGTCAGGTTCCGAATTACGGCTCCGATGATGGCAGCCTGATCCTCCCGCTCGCGTCTGGCTCGTATCGCGACTTTCGCCCGCTTCTGCAATTGGGTGCGGCCGTTCTGCATCGCCCCGCGCTGAAGCCGGGACCGTGGGATGAGGCGGCGCTCTGGTTCGGCGTCGCGCCTTCGGTCGTGGAGTCAGCGGCGCCGTCCGCGCGACCGTCCGCCGAAACTGGCTACTTCCGTCTTGGGGACGAGAATTCCTGGGCTCTGATCCGAGCCGGCCACTACACTCGCCGGCCTTTTCAAGCTGATCAGTTGCACGTGGATCTGTGGTGGCAAGGAATCAATCTCGCTCGCGATGCCGGAACATATCTCTACAACGGTCCTCCACCGTGGAATAATGGACTGGCGGGAACCGCGGTCCACAATACAGTCACCATCGATGGCCGCGATCAGATGCGCCGGGCTGGCCGCTTTCTGTGGCTCGATTGGGCGCAGGCGTCGGGCCGATTGCATTCTTCGACCGGTCAGGCAGTCGCCGATCGATTTGAGGGTGAGCACGACGGCTACAGACACATTGGCGTAACGCACCGTCGCAAGGTTCAGTGGCTGGCTGGTGTTGGCTGGGTCATCGTGGATGATATAGATGGGGCCGGAGAGCACAATGTCCGCCTGCACTGGCTCACGGCAGATTTTCCGTTCGAGGCTTCGCTCTCACCTTTTGGAGTCGTGTTTTCGTGTGCGCAATCGCGAGTGCGCTGGAATGTTTTTTCCAGTTCCGCGGGGAGCGGGGCGATCATAAGGGCGGGAGTTCAAGTCAGCGAAGGTTCGTCGCTGACGGAAGACGTAGGGGCGTTGGGCTGGGAATCGCCCACGTATGGCGATCTTCGGCCGGCGGTTTCACTGCTTTACCAGGCGCAGACGCTTTTGCCGCTTCGACTCGTGACTATAATTCTCACCGACGAGCAGTGCATGGTCGAAACGAGAGAGAGCCAGTTAGTCGTTGTGCGCGGTGGCCTGCAGGATGAGTCCGAGGTTTATCGAGTGAGCCTTTCAGCGCAAGCCATGCATACAACGGGAGCGCAATCGCCCGCCGCGAGCGTGCGGGAAGAAACAGCATGAAGCAAGTTTTCCAGGATGCCCGTAGCGCTGAGATTTCGGTGGTGGAGGTTCCTGCGCCAAAATTGCTGGCGGGGTGCGTACTGGTTCGTACCGCCGCCTCCTTGGTTTCCGCCGGAACGGAGCGGGCGTCCTCCGAATTTGCCGGCAAGAACTTGCTGCAAAAAGCCAGAATGCGTCCTGATCTGGTGCGTGAGGTTCTGAGCAAGGTCAGCCGCGACGGTCTGCTGTCTGCTGTGGCAGTCGTTCGCAGCCGCCTCGGTCAACCGAGTGCTTTGGGATATAGCAGCGCAGGAACCGTTGTCGCTGTCGGCGAAGGCATTACCGATATCAACCCAGGGGATCGCGTGGCATGTGCGGGCGCAGGTCATGCGGTGCACGCCGAGTTTGCCTGTGTTCCACGCCTGCTGGTCGCGAAGATTCCCTCCGGTGCCGTCAGTTTTGACGAAGCCGCGTTCACCACCGTCGGAGCCGTAGCACTTCACGGTATGCGCCTGACTGATGCCAAGTTGGGCGACATCGTGGCCGTGATCGGCCTTGGCCTGCTTGGCCAGTTGACTGTGCAAATTCTCAAGGCGGCCGGCTGCTGTGTGCTCGGGATGGATATTTCTGCCGAGCGGGCGCAACTTGCTCTGCACTCCGGCGCGGATGCGGTAAGCAATTCGTCTTCAGAATTTCACAACGTATGCCTGCAACACTCCGGAGGCCATGGTGCCGATGCAGTTCTTATTACTGCCCAGACGAGCAGCAACGATCCCGTGAATCTTGCCGGAGCAGTGGCGCGCAACCGTGCCGTGGTGGTGGCCGTGGGAACGGTGGCCATGGATATCCCGCGAAGATTTTTCTACGAGAAAGAACTCGACTTCCGTGTCTCCCGCTCCTACGGCCCCGGCCGGTACGATATCGCGTATGAGCAGAAAGGCATCGATTACCCCATTGGTTACGTGCGTTGGACGGAAACGCGGAACATGCAGGCGTTTCTAAAGCTTCTCGCCGATCGCAAGCTCGATTTGCATCCGCTGATTACTCATCGCTTCCCGATCGCGCGCGCGCACGCCGCCTACGATCTGATCACGGGAAAAACGCATGAGCTGTCTCTGGGCGTATTGATCGAATATCCTGACGACACGGAAGAAACTCGGTTCGTACCCATAGCGAACCACGATCAAGCAGGCCCCGGTGGCAAATCGATTCGACTCGGTCTTCTCGGTGCGGGAAGCTTCGCCACGGGCACGCTGTTACCGGTGATCAAGCGCGTCGGCGGCGTAGAGATGATCGTGGCTGGTGCGGCCAATGGTTCTCATGCGCGGCACGCGGCCGCGAACTTCGGATTTCGTTCCTGCACAACGGATGAGCGGGAGATTCTCGACAATCCATCCGTCAACACCGTTGTCATCGCTACCCGCCATCATCTGCACGCCGGGCAGGTCGTCGCTGCTTTCACCTCAGGCAAGCATGTCTTTTGCGAAAAGCCACTCTGCCTGAATGAAGCAGAGCTCCGCGAAATCGTTGCGGTGTACGATGCAAGCCGCATCGCGCGACCTTCAGTTGATCAATCTGAAGGCCATCAAGTCAGGCACGAAGACGCATCCCGCCAGTCGCTTCTCATGGTCGGTTTCAATCGCCGCTTTGCTCCCTTAGCCCTCCGCATGAAGACCTTTCTGCAAGCGGTGCGTGAGCCGCTGGCGCTTCACTATCGCGTCAATGCCGGATTCCTTGCTGCGGATCACTGGTTGAACGATCCCCAGCAGGGCGGAGGCCGCATCCTGGGAGAAGTTTGCCACTTTGTTGACTTCCTATATTTCCTGACGGACTCATACGCTGTCGAGGTGGAAACGCGCAGTCTGCCGGATCCGGGTCATTACAGCAACGACAACGTCATGTGTTCGTTGCGCTTTGCGAACGGCTCGCAGGGAACCATCAGCTACCTCGCCAATGGCGACAAGGCGTATTCGAAGGAACGAATCGAAGTATTCGGCGGAGGCAGCGTGGCGGTTCTGGAAGATTTCCGGCGTCTGGAACTGGTGCGCGGCGGCAAGAAGCGTGTCTCTCGCTCGCTTTTCCGCCAGGACAAAGGACATCGCGGCGAATGGGGAGCATTCATCAAAGCGATTCAAACCGGCGCGGAGTCGCCGATCCCGTTCCGCGAGGTAGTGAGCACGATGCTGACTACGTTCGCCTTGGAAGAATCACGATGTCTGGGGCGCCCGGTCGCCGTTCCTGTCGCCGGAAACAATCTTCGCGCAAACGATCATGTCGCAGACGGTGCGGGGTTCGATCAAGCGTCCTGAGTACGGGCTTCCTGAAACATTGTTCGCCGTTCCATGAGAATTCTCTACGTCTCGCAATATTTTCCGCCGGAGATGGGCGCTCCTGCAGCGCGAGCGGCCGAGTTGTCGCGGCATTGGGCCGCGGCAGGGCACGAAGTAACCGTGCTTACCGGCTTTCCCAATCATCCGACTGGCGTTGTCCCTCCCGAGTATCGCGGTAAACTCCGCCGGCTGGTGGTTCGTGAGAAAAAAGACGGAGTGAACGTAGTCCGCACCTGGCTTCTTCCTTTTCCCAACCGCAAGGCGCATGAACGAATCTTGAACTACAGCTCGTTCTGCGGATCAGCAGCGGTCACAGGCCTTTTCCTGTCGCATCCGGATGTTGTCATCGCAACCTCGCCGCAATTACTGGTCGCGCTCTCCGGTTGGTGGCTGGCCCGTTGGAAGCGTGTACCGTTTGTCTTCGAAGTGCGGGATCTCTGGCCTGAGTCACTCTCCGCGGTCGGCATGGGAGATAGCAAGTCGCGTTTGCACCGAACCTTGGCGCGAATCGCGGGCTTCCTCTACGGCCACGCAGACCAAATTGTGGTGGTTACATCTGCCTTTGAGGACTACCTGGTGCAACACTGGCGCGTGCCTCGGGATAAGATCTCAGTGATCGAGAATGGGGTGGAGACACGGCTCTTCTCTCCGGAGCCATTTTCCGCGGAAGCAGCCGGTCTCAGACGTGAATTGGGTGCGGAGGGAAAGTTTGTCGCTTCCTACATCGGCACGATGGGAATGGCGCACGGGCTCGAAACTGTCATCAGCGCCGCCACTCGGTTGCAGCGTTCGAATCCCGAGATTGCTTTCTTGATGGTAGGAGAAGGCGCCGAAAAAGCGCGCATCGTTGCTCTCGCGCAAGATCGCGGTCTGAGCAATGTGCGATTCGTCGATCAGCAGCCTCGCGAAAGGATTCCCGCCTACATCTGCGCGTCGGATGTATGCCTGGTTCCGCTAAAGAAAACCGAATTGTTTAAGACCGTAATCCCCACCAAGATGCTGGAATTCATGTCGTGCAGCCGCCCGGTCATCCTCGGCGTAGATGGGCAGGCGCGCGCGATTTTGGAGGAAGCCAACGGCGGGCTCGCGATCGAACCGGAGAATGTTGACGCGCTGCTGAATGCCATTCTTTATCTGGCGGCGAACCGCAAAATGGCCGAAGAACTGGGGCGGAACGGCAGAGATTTTATCGTGCGCCGATTTTCCCGCCATCAGACCGCGGAAAAATACATTCGCGTGCTCGATCGACTCTTGGGCTTGCCAGAACAACGAGGCGCAGACATCGCCGCTTAAACATCCTCCGCGGTCTGCATCAAACTCGATCAGTGAACAGCGATAACTGCCAATCCGACAGCCGCTGATACTGCCGCGTTGAATCCCGTCCCCGCCGCGACCCGGACTCCGCTCAGCGGCACGAATAGGATGTCATCAGCCTGCAGAGTTATGTCGGGTGCCTTTGCTTCGAGCATCTTCTTCAACGGAACCCGCGTTTCCGTCATTCCGCTCGGGCCCCTGCGGATAATACAGGTTCTGCCCATCTTCGCTGTGTGGTTCGTGCCCCCAGCGAGCGCGAGGGCCTGCAACACCGTCAAGCTGCCGTTGTCCACAAGCAAACCTGTGGGATGGCCTACGTCGCCCACAACGTAGACAATTGGCGCTCGGGGAATGGTGATGGTGTCGCCCGGCAGAATCTCGATATTATCCTGCGGGTCGTCGGCGAGATTCCTGGGTAGGTTCACGGTGATGGGCGCGGATCGGTTGTTGTGCCGGATAACGCTCACCTTTCGTCCCGCCGAAGATGTGAAGCCACCTGCCGCCGAGATGAAATCGTAGAGCCTGCGATCACCGAGCGCCGGATAGATGCCGGGTTTGGTCACGTCGCCGAGGATCGTAACCCCTTGCGAATTAGATTCATCGATAAAAATCGTAACGTGCGGATTTCGGACAAAGCCCCCGTCCTCCAGCCGCTTTTGGATCAGGGTCTGCGCCTCTTCCACCGTAAGATCGCCCAGATGCACGTAGTCGATCAAGGGAAGGTAAACGTCTCCCGACGTGCCGATCCTTGCTTTGGTGGAAAGCTCCGGCACGTTGTAAACACTGACTTCAAGCAGATCGCCCGCACCCAGCTTCAAGAGCGACCAATTCTCATTGGCTGCGGCAGTGGAGTCTGTTGGAAGATCACTCTCGGAAGCCTTTGTAGGTTGAGAGGTAGGTGGAGAGTTGCTCGGCGCGCCACCGGCCGCCGCAGCTTGAGCAATGGGTTGAGCCGCAGGCAGCGTAGGTACGCCATCAGTAGACGATGAACCAGTCGGCGATGAACCAGGCGCTTGCTGGGCCCAAGCCTGGAACGGCGAAGTGGACAGCAAAACAAAAATAGCAAGCAGACGGCGGTTAAAACTGAATCTGCCGAACTCCATTACAGGCCTCGATGGAAGATGGAAGAAGGATCGCAGAAAAGTTTAGCACAGCGTACTCGATCCCCATCCCGCGTGAATCTTCGGCTCTCTTTTGGCCCAAGTTTTCCACAGATTTCTCACAGAAGGGAATTGAAACACTTGCATCCGGGCTGTTAGATTTCGAACAACCCTTAAACGCAGATGTATGGCAGACGGAACCTGTTAACTCACTACCAGCCGGCACGGTGCTGCTGCAATACTTTAACTGTCGCATGAGATTGTAGCGCGCCGGTGTTCGTGATCGATGGGCCGATGGGGGATCGTTGACGGTAGCTTGTTTCGCGATTTTTTTTCTGTCGCTGCTGTTCTCGTTCGTCCTCACTCGTTACGTACGGGATTTCGCCTCCCGGCGCGGGTGGGTGGCGGTGCCTTCCCAGGAGCGGCACTTGCACGCGAGCCCACTGCCGCGCTTCGGCGGAGTAGCGATCTTCGTTTCTTTTTCCCTAAGCATCCTGGCGGCTGCGGTGATGGCTTCCTACGTCCCTCAGCTGCACGCAGCGCTTTCTCTGAAAACTCTGCTGACCATCCTGGCGCCTGCATCTCTTGTTTTCTTGCTGGGTTTTTATGACGATCTACACAGCGTAGGTCCCTATGTCAAATTCGCGGTTCAAGCTCTTGCCGCCACCATGCTTTTTCTGGGCGGTCTTCGCATTCTCAATATCCCAGTGCTATTCGGCCAGCATGAACTGCCGTGGTTCCTGGGGCTGCCGGTCACCATCCTGTGGGTTCTGGCAATCACTAACGCCTTCAACCTGATCGACGGCTTGGACGGGCTTGCTGCCGGGTCTGCGTTGTTCTCCACGCTGGTTGCGTTCGTGGTTGCTCTGTTGAACGGATATTCTCTGGTTACAGTGATGACCATCGCGCTGGCTGGCGCGATTCTGGGCTTTTTGCGCTACAACTTTAATCCGGCGACAATCTTTCTGGGAGATTCGGGGAGTCTTTTTATCGGGTTCCTTTTGAGCGCGCTGGCTCTGGCGGGCGCGCAGAAGTCTCCGACTATTGTTGCGGTCGCAATCCCAGTAGTTTCTTTCGGGCTTCCGATCCTCGAAACAGCGCTCTCGATTCTCCGGCGCTTGATAAGCGGACGACCCGTGTTTACCGCTGATCGTGAACATATCCATCACAAGCTGCTACAGCACGGCCTGACCCATCGCCAGGTCGTGATCGTACTTTACGGCGTCTCCGCGGTCTTCGCGCTGCTTAGCCTGTTTCTACTGTGGCCTACGGGGAGTTCTCTGGGCCTGGTTCTGGCCGTGCTGGGAATCGGCGTCTGGATTGGCGTCCAGCGCCTCGGCTATCTGGAGTTGGGTGAACTCGGTCGCGTGGCCCAGCGCACGCTCGAACAGCGCCACATCTTCATCAATAACCTTGCCATCCGGAGAGCCACGGAGGAACTCAAGGCTGCTCGCGATTACGCGCAGATTCGGCGAGTTCTTGAGGCGGCTTTCAGCTCCAATGACTTTGACGGGTTTGATGTTCGATTCAAACTCTTCCCGGGCGAAGTGAATCCCGATGCAGCCGTTGACGTCCACTCGCGGCGGGGCGAAGTTTCTTTTGCCTGGGCTAAAACGCGAGGATCGCGATCACCGGAGGGCTTGGCGGTTTGGACTCTGTCGCTCGATCTTGTGAATTCATCCAACCGCCACCGGGGCGCGCTGACTGTCCGGCGGCTTTATTCACAACGGGATCTGCAATTTGACATCAATCTTCTAACTTCCGCTTTTCCCGTCGCTCTCGCCGATGCCTTAGACCGTACTCTGCAGCATCCGGTGGTGCAGGTTATTCCCCGCGCGAGTCAGGATGATCAGGGATTCATTGCGGCGCAGGCTGGGTAAGAAATGTTGACACGAATACAACTGGACAAAGGTAGGAGGGATAGAACAATTGTATTCGCGCGACAAACGGTGCCACGCGTTCTTGGCTGAAGTTTAGGGAGGGCTGACGGTTAGAGCTTCGCGCTGACGTAAGAATTGATTTCGCAATTCAAGCAAACTTCCTCAAAAGCGGGTGCTGTCCACTGCATAATTCCCCCTGGTCGCTCAAGGCTTGCCGCCTCAAACTTCACCAATTCTAAACCAGCATGCACCCGCAAAGCAACAACTACAGGCCAAGAATCTTTGCCCAAGTATCTGCGGAAAGATGTTAGCAAATTCTTGCACACCTGAGAAAGACCGCTCATGATCGCCGCAAACCCACTCGACGACGCGAGCGGCAACTTTTCCACATGGGGAACCATTGCGGCCACTGCCTAATCGCTCCGATCCCTGTTTACCTTAGTCTTCTCTTGGTGTTGGCGAGGATAACGCAAACATGTTTCGCAAGACCGTCTACGGCACAACATTTAAGGACGTCCATTTCGTTCCTCTTCAATCCGCCACGTTTTGCGTTCAATGCGAATTGATTAGCACCAACAGCCGGCCCTATTGCCTCGCTTGCGGCAACACTTCACTGCTGAGTCTTTCCCGGGTGCTGGGCGGATCGCTTCGCCAACAGCAGACAGCTCATCTGATCACGGATTCCGAACTCGACAGCCTGGTTCGCGATTTGCTGCGGACGGTGCCCGATCCTCAGATCGTAAACAGAGAAGCATTAAACGTTGCCGATTACCACGCTCGTGTGCCCTCGATCGCTCTTCGCAGCCAGCTTCGCGTCGCCAATGCAGCCCATCCAGTTTCAGGTTTTCGTGCCGTTCATGCTGGAGAAGAGGTTGAGATTCGCGCTGCGGAATTGGATCTTGAACCCGCCATCAGCGCCATCACCGAACGCGCCCAGCACCTCACCGGAGCTACAGGCGCCGCTATCGCGCTGCGCGCAGGCGAAGAAATTGTCTGCCGTGCCCGCGCTGGCCGCACCGCTCCAGACCTCGGCGTTCGTTTACAAACCGATGCCGGCATCTCCGCAGAAGCCGTGCGCACCGGCGAGGTTATGCTATGCCACGATGCCGAGCGCAACCCGCGGGTCGATCTCGCCAGTTGCCGCCGCTTGGGAGTGCGCTCTATTCTGGTTTCTCCGCTGCGCTATTATCGCCGCACTCTCGGCGTCTTCGAAGTCCTGTCATCTTCACCCAGCGCCTTCGACGAGCGCGACGTGGCTACGATGCAACTCCTTTCCAGCATGATGGTGGCCGCCATCTCCCGCATCTCCAGCCTGCATAACTCACGGCTAGCCCTTAGGTAGGACCAGGCTTTCTCGACGATCAGGATTTCTCAGTACGCCCAGTAGCCGTTGGGATAAGTCGCGCCCTGAATGCCCGTGAACACGTTGCGGCCGTAGAAGAAGGGAAGTCCCCAGTCAAAATAGTTCGAGGCCGGCCCACCCAGATCATTGAAGACGTAATCGTTGGAATCGAACAAAGTGGCGGCATCCGCGACGCTGAATTTGACGGTCCCACTGGAGCCATTGACTCCTTGATTGCTAGCCGAGAGATTTTCTGTGGTCGAAGGACAATAAAAGCCAGATTCGTCGCTCCCACACTCCGTTATTCCATTTGTGTCGGGGAAAAAGAAGCCGTTCGATCCGCTGTCGATAAAGCTTCCGGAGTATGCTGATCCGCTGTAAGTGGTGGTAAAGCTTCCGCTGGAGTCTGCGGTATAAATCGTGGCCCCGCCCAGGGCATTATTCGACTCCGTTCCAATGCCAAACACCAGCGATCCGCTCAAACTTGGTTCGCCTCCCGAAACAGCTGGCAGCTCAATGATTACCCCATTGTTGTCAGTGGCAAAAAGGGTTACCGGATTTGGCACTTGCTGTGCCAGGCTCTCGCCGATCGCCTGGCAGGGTGACGAAGCGCACTGATAATACAGGTTCGGATTGCCTGGAGCAGTCTGCAATTCTTCGCAGTATTGCCCGCAATCCTGCGCAAACAGACCTACCCCGAGAATGCCATTCGCACCCAATGTGTCGAGGGTATTCGACGAGGGCAAACCGAAGTCCAGGCAACCGTCGGGAACGGGGGTATTCGTTCCAACCAATTGAACGGGCACTGAGCTTGCCTTCTCATCTGCAATCTCCACGTCCGCCGTCTGCACCGGGCCCCATGTATAACCACTCTCAAACGGAAAGCATTCGAACACTGGATTGCCAGAGGCTTCCTGCGGCGGCAGCGCAAGAGAGAACGCAGAGGAGAGAATTCTCAGGCCCGACGAGCCTGTATCGACCAATACATCGTCCACCGTCTGGCAAGTAGAGGTTCCCGGAACACATACCGTAATGCTGGCGAAGCCTCCATTCGCGTAGTTTCCGGCTGGGCCGGCATTCACCGAAATCGACGCGACATTATTCCCTGACGAAACGATTGTGTTGTTGCTGCTACTGCTGCTGCCTCCACCGCAACCGGTTAGAAACGCGAACGCCACAAGGACCGAAAAGGCGACGATGAAAGTTAGGAATCTTCCCCGACTGCTCATTGGATATCCTCGGTGCGAACTCCCGCCGGCAACATCTCGGGAACATAGGCTCTGCCGGCAAACGCCCGAGGATGTCCCCCGAGCTGCACAACCAACCCAGACTGCTCGATCACCACGGGCCTGCGTCCCATCCGAGTTGTGCTCTGAGCATTCGCCGCTTGCACATACTGATCGAAATAGCTTCCCAGGAGTTGGCGCATGTCGGGCGGCCAGGGCCCCTGCCAGGCGATGCCAAACACTTTGCCCGCCGATTTACCTGAGGAAGACACATATTCCCTCACCACGGTTCCAGCCGCCGATTGAATCTGATGCACTGTGTACGAAGCCGTCACGGTCGCCCGAACACTCCCTTGCATGTGGAGTTGATCTCCTTGCACCGAGGTGATGTCTCCGCCCAAAGCCGCCCGCGCCGGGACCGCGCTTTCGACGAACGTCACCGCAACCGCCACAATCAGCAGGGCTGATTGAATCGAAGCCACTCGCCGCTTGGACATTGGGCTTACCTCAAAGTTCTGCCAGAGCTGGATTTGGTCTCAGAAGTTAGATTAGGTTCTTGTCCAGCAGGTTGGCCAGGAAGGTTGAAAGACAGTTCCATGTACTTCTTAAATGCTTACTTTTCCGTGAATTCGGGTTAAGATGTGCAAACAGGATTTTGGTCCCAGGTTCTCATGTCGGCCATTGCCCAGGCTTCTCGACCCGCTTCACTCAACCGTCGCCGTCGTGTGCGCCAGAAAGTGCACGCCCCTGCCTATGCCAGTTTCAGCGGCGCTTCCAAGGGTGAGATGCTCGATCTCCACGAGGTGCTCAACATCAGCGAGATTGGCGTCGCGGTGCAGTGCCCATCGCCGATGGAAATCAATCAGCAGGTCGATATGTGTCTGGATCTCGCGGAAGCCAGTGGTCAAATCTCCGTGACTGCCCGCGTAGTGTGGTCAGATTCAAACGGACGTGCCGGTCTCGGTTTCCCTGCCTTGGCAGACTCTGCTCGGCAGCGACTGCGGGAGTGGCTCTTCCTGAACGCCATGGCGTCGGCTTCCAATGCCGCGTCCTCGGCTGCGCGCGAATCGACCGCACCGAGTGACTCGCTTCGTCCAAACTATACCGACACTCTGAGCGCGGCCTCCGCAGTGCAAAGGGAAGCCGAGTCCCTCGGATCGGATCTCGAAGCTGTTCTTTTCCTGGTCGCTTCTCGTTCTCAGTCGTTGCTCCACGCCTCCGGTGCCGCGATCGCGCTTACGGCGAAAGATCCCGGCGTCATGATCTGCCGTGCGAGCGCCGGTCCGAGCGCCCCACCTGTGGGTGCGACCTTGCAAGTGGGTTCAGGTTTTTCCGGAGAATGTGTGCGAACTGGAACAATGCTGCGTTGCGATGACGCCGAAACCGACGCATTGGTGGATCGCGAAAGTTGTCGTGCTCTTGGCATTCGCTCGATGCTCGCCGTCCCCGTTCGTATGGGCGAAAAGGTGATCGGGCTGCTCGAGGTCTTCTCCGCGGAAGCTGGCGCGTTTGGTGAGAACGACAGCACCGTATTGCAGCGCTTCGCCGAAACCATCCTCGCTGCCATCAAGCGCGCCGCGCGTGAGTCTTTCACACCGCCGCCTGCGCCAAAGCCTTTTGTTGCGGCGCCGGGCAGCGTTTTGTTTGCTTACCCTCCCGAGGAAAGTAGGGAAAAAGACGAGACGCAAGGCAAGAAGGAAAACGAACGCGGGAAGACAGACCCCGAGCTTGAACTGGCGGCTTCAGCCGACGATGATAAGGTGGGCGGAATTCGCCTGCCTCGTGCTCACCTTTACCTCCTGATCGGCACCGCCGCTACCATCTTCCTCGCGCTCGGTTTCATCCTCGCGCCCTGGATTCAGCCCTGGATCCAGCGGAAATTCCAAGTCGGCGAACGCGGCGGAGAGCAGACCGTACTCGCTTCGTCAAAGGCTCCTGCGGACACGGCGAAATCAGCATCATTCAATCTGGCAGCCGATTCGGGTAACCTGCTTTCAGGTAATCTCGATCAACTTCTTTCGCTGGCCCGCCGCGGCGACCCCGCCGCTGAAAATGCTCTCGGCCTTCTCTATGCCGAGGGCGACGAAAAGCAGGCAGTCATACCTGACGAGGCGCAAGCGGCCCGCTGGTTTACCAGCGCGGCTGAGCATGGCAATGTTTCCGCTCAATCGAAATTAGGCTCGCTTTACTGGAGCGGCCGCGGCGTCCCGCAAGACTCGAATCGAGCTTACTTCTGGACCGTGCTCGCGCGCGCCAGCGGCGACGATGCCAGCAAAGCGCTCGCTCCGTTCATCGCGATACGCCTGACTTTTGCCCAAAGAGCGGCCATCGAGCAACAAGCCGAGCAGTGGCTACAGCAGCACGAGTCTGCGAAGCCGCAGCCGGGTCACTAGCAAATCGGCGTCCGGCCACCGGCGTCCGGAAGCCGGAAGCCGCCTGCCCACCCACAGCGGTAAAATAAGCAAGTGCCTGCCCTCCGCACTATTCTCGATGAGCGAGTTTGCGAAGCTGATTCCGCCCTTTACCAGAAGCTCGAAAACAACCGTGTGCGCTGCTTCGCTTGCGGACATTGCTGTCCCATCCCCGAAGGCCAGCCCGGTGTGTGCAAGGTCCGCTACAACCGCGGCGGTACGCTGTACGTACCGTGGGGATACACCGCCGGAACCCAGTGCGATCCCGTCGAGAAGAAGCCTTTTTTCCACGCGCATCCCGGTGCGCTCGCCTACAGCTTCGGCATGTTAGGTTGCGATCTGCACTGCGCCTATTGCCAGAACTGGGTGACATCGCAGGCTCTGCGCGATCCCAGCGCTGTCTCGCCTCCGCACCAAGCTTCACCCGAGCATCTGGTGCGCGATGCCATCGCCCAAGGCGCAAAGATTCTGGTCAGCACCTACAACGAGCCTCTCATCACCAGCGAGTGGGCAGTAGCCGTCTTCAAGGAAGCCAAAGCCGCCGGACTTCTCACCGGCTTCGTCTCCAACGGCAACGGCACGCCGCAGGTTCTCGACTACGTGCGCCCCTGGCTCGATCTGTACAAGGTGGATCTCAAGAGCTTCGACGACCGTCACTACCACGAACTCGGTGGCCGCATTGGTCCTATCCTCGACAGCATCCGCCGCATCCATCAGATGGGACTCTGGCTCGAAATCGTCACCCTTCTCATCCCCGGCTTCAACGACGGCGATGACGAGCTGCGCCGCCTCACCGAATTCCTGGCCGGCATTTCGCCCGACATTCCCTGGCACGTCACCGCATTCCACGGCGATTACAAGATGACCGCTCCTCGCAACACGAACTCGGAAGACCTGCTGCGCGCCGTCGAAATCGGCCGCCAATCCGGCCTTCGCTACATCTACGCCGGAAATCTTCCCGGTATGGTCGGCGAATGGGAAGACACACGCTGCCCGCATTGCCACGAAACGATAATCGAGCGCCACGGCTACCTGATCAAGAACTATTGCCTCACACCAGAAGGGAACTGCCCTAACTGCGCCTTCACGATCCCCGGTCGCTGGTCCGCCGGCTTCGAAGGCCAGATCGCCTCACGTCCTTTCCTCCCGCGCAAGAGCTCGCTTTTATTTACAATCCAGAAGCATTGATCTGACGCTGCTTCATTAATGCGGAAACCATCCATCCTCGTGCTGTGTATTGCGTGCTCGATATTCCTCCCCTCCTGCTCTCCCCGCGACTTTCTCACGCGCCGCCTCGCCGCCGATCTCATCGCCGGCTCCCAAACGTTCCGCGCACAACGGCAGTTTCAACTTCGTACCGGCGTCATCGCCAACCAGGATTACCTCTCGCCCGATTATCTAGCCCTGCAACACCGCGGCTGGATCTCCGCCACCAACGCGGCTTGCCCTGCCGCTCTGGCCCCACCGCCTTGCTGGGATGTCATGCTCACTCCATCGGGTGTCGATACGTTTCAAAGTCTCATCGCTCCCGGCGATGCTGAGAAGCAATCCTTCAGCATCCCCGCCGCGCGGCGGGAACTGCTCGCCGTCACCGGTATTGCCAAACAGGGCAACATTGCCGATGTCGAATTTACCTGGCGATGGATTCCCTTGAACGAAGTCGCCGGTGTCCTCTATTCCAGCGATGTCCACTATCGTTCGACCGCAAGCTTCCGCTGCTATGACGACGGCTGGCGTCTGGTGGAAGGTGCTGCCCGTTCCGCCCAGCCTCTCGACGAAGCGCTCAAGAACGCTGAGCCCGCGCCGTAATAGTTATTGGCGGGATGGCATTTGCGCCTGACTTTGAGTCAGAGTCACACACGAAGGTTGCCTACGCCAACCCGCTGTTGTATAACCCTAATTCCCTTCGGGCCCGTATGAAAATCCCAAAACAGTTTCTGCTGTTCACAGCGCTTCTAGGTTCCTACGTATCAGCCTTCGCCGCCTCCAAACCCAAACTCACTCTCGATGAATTCTTCAACTCGGTCGATTATCCGGCCATCGCCATCTCACCTGACGGCAACTCCGTCGTCATCGTCACCGAGCGCGCCGACTGGGACCAGCAGATCTTCCGCCATGATCTCTGGCTCTACCGGGACGAGAGTAAGGCGCTCATCCAACTCACTCAATCCGGCCACGACTCCGATCCTCAGTGGTCGCCCGACGGCCGTTGGATCGCCTTCCTCTCCGAGCGCAAGTCATCATCGGAAAAAGACTCCGGCTCGGGCGATGACGCCGCCGACAAAGACGATAAAAGCGAAGTTACCCAGATTTACGTAATCTCGCCCGCCGGCGGCGAAGCCATTCCGCTCACCCAGGGTGAGGAAGATGTCCACGCATTTTCCTGGTCCGCCGACTCGCGTACGCTCTACTTCGCCACCCGCAATCCGTGGACGAAAGCCCAGAAAGACGACTACAAGAAACAGTGGAAAGACGTCATCGAGTATCGCACCGCCGAGCGCGGCGACACCCTCTTTGCTCTCGATGTAGCCGCTGCCATCGCGTACCACATCGCCGCCCCCGCCAACATTTCTGAAAAAGAAGAGAACGACGCGGGGAAAGATTCCGGCCTCAGCTCCGCCGTGCGTGCCATTGCAACTTCCCCCTTGCGCATCGAAGGCCTGGTGACCTCGCCCGACGGCCGCAAGCTAGCTTTTATCTCCAACGCCATCAATCAGCGCGAGGAAAAAATCGAAGACTCCGAGATCTACGTCATTGACCTGGCTGGTGTGGCGGGTGACACGCCCACTCTCACCGGCGCCTCAACGCCGTCTCTCCTCCAGCCCCGCCAAATAACCCACAACCAGGCCATCGAGGTTAAACTCCGCTGGGCCAACGATAGCCGCCACCTGCTTTTCAACCAAGAAGAAGGAGACGTGACCGGCCCCTACCGCGACCTGCAACCGCACCTGTATTGGGTTGACGGCGAAAAGCCTGATAGTGAAAAGCCCGACGCCGTCGAGCAGTGGTCCAAGGATTTTGGCGGCGAAATAACTCTCTATGCCGTCACGGCTGATGCAGTCCTTACTTCCGCGCGCCTGGGCACAGAAGTTCCCATGTATTCCGTCGCCGCGCCGAACCAGCCGCTGCGCAAGCTACTAAGTTGGCCCGGCACCTATTCGCTAATCTCCACCGCTCCCCACTCCGCGAAATTCGCCTTCATCTACTCTTCCCTGCAAAAGCCCGAGGAAGTTTACATAGCCGACTCCCCCGACAAGCTCGACCAGGCCCGCCCCATCACTGCCTTCAATAAATACTTCACCGAACACGATCTTCCCCAAGGCAAGCCCTATCGCTGGCAGGCCGACGATGGCACGACCGTCGAAGGCATGTTGATTTATCCGCCCGGCAGCTTTGACGCCGGAAAGCCCGAGGTCAAACACCTTCCTATGTTCACATTCATCCACGGCGGCCCCTTCGACGCCGACGGCAACCACTTCGCAGCCGACTGGGACGAGTACGCCGGCCTCGCCGCCACCTACGGATGGCTCGTCTTCCAGCCCAACTATCGCGGTTCCACCGGATATGGCGACAAATTCGTCCAGCAGATCGCTCCACAAATGGTTTCCCGCCCCGGCAAAGACATCCTCGAAGGCGTTGATGCCCTGGTCAAAGACGGCATCGCCGACCCCGACCACCTCACCATCGGCGGCTACAGCTACGGCAGCTTCATGACCAACTGGCTCATCACGCAAACCACGCGCTTCAAAGCAGCCGTCACCGGCGCCGGCGCGGTGGAGTACGTCGGCAACTGGGGCAACGACGACACAACCCTCGACGATGCCTATTTTCTCGGCGGACGCCCCTGGGAAGCCGCTCAGCGCTATCACGACGAAGCCCCCATCTTTCAAATCGACAAAGTCCGCACTCCCACTCACATCGTTGCCGGCGCCGACGATATCCGTGTCGCCGTGCTGGAAGACTACCTGCTCGAGCATGCGTTGTATTCGCTGGGGATTCCCAACGCGCTGCTAATCTTTCCCGGGGAAGGCCACTCGCTCGACAAAAATCCCTGGCATGGAAAAATCAAGGTGCGGGAAGAGTTAAAGTGGCTGCAGAAATACGGCGGCATGCCTGAGGCAGGGAACTGATGTCTGCGAGAAACTAGCGTTTCTTCCCCGGCTGAATCGTCGGCACCACCATCGCGCGGCGCACCGGCACGATCGCCCCCTTCGCTGGATCGGCGGCGGCGTGGGCTCGAGTGAGCACTTCCTCCTGGATATATTGCACGAACTCCTGAATCTGGCGCTGCATCTCTTCCATCCGCTCCCGCATTTGCAGGATGATCGCCATCCCGCTGATGTTCACACCCAGGTCCCGAGCCAGCGAGAGAATGAACTCCAGCCGCTGCAAGTCTTCGTCGGTGTAAAGCCGAGTGTTGCCCTCAGTCCGCGACGGCTTCAGCAGGCCTTCGCGCTCATAAAGGCGCAAGGTCTGAGGATGGATACCGTACATCTCGGCAACTGCGGAAATCATATACGCGCCCTTGGATTTCCGTTTGGTCATAACTCTCCTTGCCTGATTTTAGAGCAGCGCAGCTTTTCCTCCTAATATCACCGAAGCAGAATCCCGCCAAACCTTTACTCTGCGCCGGCATCCAACCCCTGGAGGTAATTTCATGAACGAAAATAATGCTATCAGCGTAGTTGAAAATCTTATTGAGACGTGCAAAGACGGGCAAAAGGGTTACCAGGACGCTGCTTCCCATGTGAAGCGGTCCGACCTGAAAACCTACTTCAATGAGCAGAGCCTGGAGCGTTCTCGTTTTGCCGGGGAACTGGAAGCGGAATTGATTCGGTTAGGAAAACCCGACAAGAAGGTTTCAGGCTCAGTCAGTGGGACGCTTCGCCGGGCTTGGATCGATACCAAAGTCAGTCTCGGCGGCGGTGATAAGACCATCCTGGAATCGATTGAGGCCGGGGAGGACAACGCCAAGGAAAGTTACCAGAAGGCGATCACTGGCGATTTGCCGGAAAATATCGCTCAGATCGTTCGCCGCCAGGCGGCTAGCGTGCAGAGAGCTCACGACAAGATAAAGAGTCTGCGGGACGAGGCGAGAGCGGCCGCATAGTCGTGGAAAGCTAACCAAAAAGAGGACCGGGGATTTCCCGGTCCTCTTTTTTGGAAAGAGGGGTGAACTGGAAAGAGGGGTGAACTGAATCAGGCGGCGGGCTGAGCTTTCTCCGTCGGCGCTGCCCACCCCTGCGGCTTCAGCAAATGATTGACCGCATACGCCACCACGCCCGCCGCGATCAGAATCATGCCGAAGGCGAACGAGCTCATGTTCCATACCTGCTCATGCTCGCTGCGAATGATGGAAAAACCCAGCAGCAGCATAGGCGGGATGCCGATGGCGATCGCCCCAAACAAGCCGCCGGGAACGCGGAAGGGACGGGGCAATTCTGGCTCGCGGAAGCGCAACACGGCCAGCGCCACAAATTCCAGCAGCAGGCTGAAACCATAGAGAAGGATGTCGAGTGTCACCAGCCGGGCAAAGCCCAGGCCAAGACACATTGCCCACCCTATGGCCAGCGCGATAATCGCCACCCAGGGTGCACGCGACTTCTTTTGCAGTTTGCCAAAAATGCCCGGCAGCATTCCATCTTGAGCCATCGCCAAAGGCAGGCGCGAGTAGCTCATCACCAGCGCATTGAACATACCAAAGGCGCTGATTACGCCGCCCAGCACCACACCAATGCGCAGAAGCGGGCCGCCCAGTAAGCCTGCGATATCCGCCCATGATCCAGTCTCCCAGGCCGTTGCCTTTAGGCCCGTCATCCATAGCGCGGCGAAGGGAAGCACGTAGCTCAGCGCCACGATGCAAACCGCAACCAGCATCGCTCGCGGATATGTCCGCTGCGGCTTCTCTACTTCCGTGGCGATGGTCGAAGCGTTGTCCCATCCCATGTAGTTCCACATACAGATGAGCAGTCCGCCCAGAATGTCGACCGTCGAAGTCGTCGGCTTGGTCACAGCATTTGCAAGTGCGCCGATCTTGAAAGGCGCCAGCACAACGATCACGACAAACGGAGCCGTCAGGGCAAAAAACAACCACAGGGAAGTGAGAGAAACTACCTTTACTCCGGCAATATTCAGCGCTGCGCACGCAATCACTACCGCCAGTGCAACCCACCATCCGCGATTGTTTACCTGGAACCACGGAAACATGCGGGTCAGGTACGCCACGAACAGCGTGGGATAAATCGCCATATCGAAGATCGAGGCCACCAGAGAGAGCCAGGCTTCCTGGAATCCCCAGAAGTTGCCCATCGCCCGGCGCACCCAGGCGTAGTAACCGCCTTCGTAGGGCAACGCGCTCGAAAGTTCGCCGATCATGAACGCCGTGGGCAGGCTCCAGAGCAGCGGGGTGAGCAGCAGGATCAGAATCGCGCGTCCGTACCCCGCGCCATGCACAATGTCTTCCGTGCCGTAAGTTCCGCCTGACACCATAAAGAAGGTGGCGGCGACCAGAGGCCAGAGGGTGAGGCGGACGAACTTTTTCCGGTTGGGACCCTTACCAGGAACGGCGGCGAGAGGTTGGGGATTCTCTGTTTGTTGACGCGGGGCGCTAGCTGTTGCCAATTTCTATGGCTTCCTCCTCAAGCGACTCACTCTCAGCTACTCCGCAGCGGGCTGGACTTCTTTCGAACTCGAAATCGAAAGCGTGCTCGAGCTTTCTGGTTTGGTTAGATTCCAGAAATTCCGCTGGAGTTAGTTCGCATTTGTGAGATTACGGGAAATTCCGCAGGATGCAAGAAAATTCTTGAATAATTTTCGGGAGGAAGGCCAGCGGCGGGGGTAACGACGGGCGTTCGGACTTCAAGCGCGCTCTGGGGGCTTGCGGCGGGTTCGGCTCGTTCGCTATCATGCCGCGACTGATCTCAGTGAATGCGCATCTTGCTGGCGAAGAGGCTGATTATGTCCGATTATTTCGAGATTGAGGATACGAGGAGGCTCGCCGCACTTAACAGGAAGCTGTCCCAAAGGCTAACCAGCACTCTCCAACATTCGGAGATGCGGAGAGTAGGAACTCCAGGAGGGGCTGATCGAACTACGGTCCGGTTCCTCAAGGCCTCAGGCAAGGAGGTCTTTTGGTGGAAGGGCAATCTATCGCGTGACAAGAGGTATCTGCATAATGCATTTGGTCACGGAGATCCCAATTCTGGCGCAGATCTCCTTATGGATATTCAGTTCAACCTGCCGATCGGGGACTTCGCCCGAACGCGTGGCGGCGCGTTCCTTCTCAACAAAAAGAACGGTCAGGTGATAATGGCCCATCGAGGCATAGTAAATCTCGGTCGCGGACACGTACCGATGGACACCCTGTTTGAGGAGATGGATGCGACCAGGTTGGAGGCCGAGACGAGCAAAGGCCCGAAGGACTTCCTCTTGGTCGACGACATTGATTCTCCGACTCTGATCGGGCGCATCAGTATCTTCTCTGCTCAGGTCCGCCGCACCGTCCGCAGCCTGGCTGCACGCACGAAAAATCACAACGGGCGTGGCATGCAATCTCCTGTAAAGGGAAGAAGCGGCTTATCTGAACTCCGAGCCTATTTCAAGGAATACAGCGGGCAAAGGAAGAAGTTCAATCCAAGGACTGTCGCGGTCGACTGCTACCACGGCGACGTGGTCGGAGCCCTCCGCGAGGCGCTCGACAGGGATCCCGAGCCTCTGAAAAGCCGAGAGATTGATCTGGTCGGTTACAAAGGCAGTAAACCGTTCCTCTTCGAGGTAAAGACAAGCGCCGATACGCAGAGCGTGTACACCGCTGTCGGCCAACTCGCCGTCCACTCAAAAGCGGTTGTGAAAAGCCTAGGAAAGTTGCCGGAGAGAACCATCGTGCTACCCGAAAATCCGATCCCGGCGTTGTACGATATTCTGACATCGGAACTCGGGATCCGGCTCCTCACTTTCACCCGCTCGACAAAGGGTAAGATCACAATCTGCGGCCTTGAGGAGATCAAGCAAAGCCACGGGAAGAAAGGCCGCTAGCTGTCGCCGATCTAGACCTTCTTCCACAACTCTTCCCGCGGATCCTCCGGATTCAGCTTAGCCAACTCCCTCAGCAATTCTTTGGTGCGCTCATCGCGCGGCATGGGAACGTTCACCGTGATCTCGACAATTTCATCGCCGCGCGCGCCCTCTTTTGTGGCTGAAGGCACGCCTTTCTCGCGCAGGCGCAGCTTTTGGCCGGGCTGCGTCCCGGGAGGAATTTTCAGCAGCGCGCGTCCGTCGATCGTAGGAACTTCAATCTTCGCGCCCAGCGCAGCCTCGGTCGCACTAACCGGTACCGTCAAATAAATGTCGTCGCCATCGCGTCGAAATACAGGGTGTGGGTCGATGCGGATGATTGCGTAAAGATCGCCCGTGGGGCCGCCATGCGATCCGGCATTGCCCTTGCCGGCCAGCCGAATGCGTTGCCCATCTCGCGTTCCCGCCTTGATGCGGACTTCAATCGGCTCGGTTCGGCTCACCGTGCCTTCGCCGTGGCAGACCGGGCACGTCGAAATATTCTTGCCCGTTCCCTGGCAGCTGGGGCACTGCACATTAAACTTCATCCGCCCGCCGGTCTGCGTAACTTGTCCCGTCCCGTTGCACTCCGAACATTTTCCCGGAGCTTCGATATATCCCAGCCCGTGGCAATTGGCACAGACATCCTGCCGCGTAATGTTGAGCCGCATCACGCCGCCACGAATCGCCGTCCAGAACGGCACGTTGACCTGGTACTCAAGGTCACTGCCGGGCATGGGTCCAGTTTCCGTGGGAACAGCCGCGCCTCGGCCGCCTCCAAACATACTGGAAAAAATATCGCGGAAGCTGCCGCTGCCCGCGCCTGCGCTGCTCCGGCCGGAGCGGCGGGCATTGTCCGCCAGATCGGAGAAATCGAATCCACCGAAATCGAAGTGAACTCCCTCGCCGCCCGGCTGCGCTCCGCCCTGCCCGGGAAACCCTTCGAACCCTCCGCCGCCGGTAGTGCCGCCCCGCGCATAGGCTTCCGCCGCTGCGGGATCGATGTTGTCGGAATAGAAGCCGACCTGATCGTAAATCTTCCGCTTTTTGGGATCGCTGAGAACTTCGTTAGCCTCGGAGAGCGCTTTAAACTTCTCTTCGGCAGTTTTGTCTCCGGGGTTTACATCCGGATGGTACTTCCTCGCCAGCTTGCGAAACGCCTTGCGAATCTCCTCCGCTGACGCGGATTTCTTCACGCCCAGGATTTCGTAATAGTCTTTTTTTGCAGTGCTTGCCATTAGCAACTTAGATGTCGTTCAGATCTCGTCCCGTAAACTCAAGGGAAGCGCTCCAGGCGGGCTTGATCTCCATTGTGTCCGGGTCGCGATACCAGGTTTCGCCCCAGCCCTTTTTGTTATGAAGGTTCCACTCCCAGCTTAGACTCTCGCCCGGAACGTATGATTTTGTCGTCGGGAATATTTGTTTGCGCAGGCTCTCGCCATCGGGAGAAAAGGTCTCCAAAATCACCCCCCGCACGTCTTCGCGAGAACGCGTGCAGGCGGGATCCTGATAAAGAGTAATTCCTGATTTGTACACAACATAGGAGTGGCGAGGGATGGACTTCACCATCTTCAGGATGCGGAGTCCGTAATCCAATGCCCTAAGCGCGAGGTGTTCCGAGACTTGGCTGTGCACAATGTGATTTCGGAGGGACCAGAACTGCGTCAGCGTGTCTTTAAGTTCTCGGGGAAGTTGTAGGGCGTTACCCCTTTCTAGCAGGGAGATCGCTTCGGGCAATTCGCCCTGATATTGAGCAAGGTTTCCCGTCGCCGCCAGCAGTTTACGCAGCTCTCGATCGATCTCTAGCGTCAGCCGCATGACAGCGACAACGGGCGAGGCAGCTGCTTCTTCCAGTATCTGTTGCTCGAAGGTTGCGGTTACCATGGCATTTCCTCAGCTCAATTGCCGGTTGTCGGGATATCTGGCTGCTTAGGTTTTAGTCGTTTGGCTTCCATTTCAGCTTTCGGGATTTCTTTGTCGAGCTTGGCCATCGTAGCCTTTACGCCGAGTCCCTCTACACGAATCACCCTCTCGAGCAAGGATTCTATTACGCCGTGGAAGCGAAAAATGGCTATGAGAGCAACAATAGGCCAGGCTGCCGCGTGCAATAGATCCGCCCAGTCCTTGACCGAGAAAAGCGCCAAACACAAGTCCAAGTGCGGCATTCATCTCCTTCGTAGTGGCCGCATCCCCTAAGCCATGATACTCCGCAGCCCAAATCAAGCGGGCGCTCGTGGCGTCCGCTAGCTCGGATTAATTCGGTACTCTGTGTTTCTCTTCCCGCAATACAATCAGCGGCCCGGCCTCCGCCGCGTCCTCGTAAACCGGAATAGGCATCGCGCCCGCTTCCGTGGAGACGAAAAACAGCCACCGCTTTTCGTCCTCAGCAAGACTTAGAAAATAAGTTTGCTCATTCACCTGAAAATCCATTTCAATGTCTCCAGAACCGCAAACAAAGTTAACCGCACAAACGTGATGACGCGGGCAAACTGCCCGCGCCATCCGATTCAAGCTGAAAGCTGATAGCTAAGAGCTGACAGCTTACTTCTTGTCTTCCACGTCCACGTACTCAGCGTCGATCACGCCTTCGTCTTTCTTCTGACCGCCGCCATTCGCGCCCGCTCCAGCCCCGTCCGCCGGAGCAGCACCGCCCGGCCCAGCGCCCGGCTTCGCCTGCGCTGCCTTGTACATCTCTTCAGCCAGCTTGTGCGAAGCTTTGGTCAGGTTCTCGCGAGCCTTATCCATCTGCGCCTTGTCATTCGATTCCAGCGCCTTCTTGGCATCGGCCACGGCGTTTTCGACCTCGCCGCGCTCGGAGCCGGAGATCTTATCCCCGTTCTCGCGGAGCATCTTCTCGACGTTGTACAGCATGCTGTCGAGCTGGTTCTTGGCGTCGATTGCGTCGCGCTGGGCTTTATCCTCAGCCGAGTGCGCATCGGCTTCCTTGGCCATGCGCTCGACCTCTTCCTTCGACAACCCAGAAGACGACGTAATCGTAATCTTCTGGTCCTTGCCCGTGGCCGTATCTTTCGCGGTCACGTTCAGGATGCCGTTGGCGTCAATGTCGAACGTCACCTCAATCTGCGGCACGCCGCGCGGAGCCGTCGGAATTCCGGTCAAGTGGAACTTGCCCAGAGTCCGGTTCTGCGCCGCCATCGGCCGCTCGCCCTGCAGCACATGCACCTCAACCGAGGTCTGATTATCGGCCGCGGTCGAGAACGTTTCCGTCTTCTTCGTTGGAATCGTCGTGTTCCGCGGAATCATCGGAGTAGCCACGCCGCCCAGCGTTTCAATCGAGAGAGACAGCGGAGTCACGTCCAGCAGCAACAGGTCTTTCACTTCGCCGCCGAGCACGCCACCCTGAATCGCCGCGCCGATCGCTACCACTTCGTCAGGATTGACTCCCTTGTGGCCTTCCTTGCCAAACAGCTCCTTCACCAGCGCCTGAATCCGCGGCATACGAGTCTGCCCGCCGACCAGCACCACTTCCTGGATCTTGCTGGCATCCACGCCCGCATCTTTCAAGCACTGCTTGCACGGACCCACCGAGCGCTGAATGATGTCTTCCACCATCCCCTCCAGCTTCGCCCGCGTCAGCTTCTTCACCAGATGCTTCGGCCCGCCGGCGTCCGCCGTGATAAACGGCAGGTTGATCTCGGTCTCCATCGTCGTCGAAAGCTCGATCTTCGCCCGCTCGGCAGCATCGCGCAGCCGCTGCAAAGCCATTTCATTCCCTTTGCCTCTGAGATCTAAACCTTCATCCTTCTTGAATTCATCGATCAGCCAGTCGACCAGCCGCTGATCCAGATTGTCGCCGCCCAGGTGCGTGTCGCCATTGGTGGCCTTCACCTCAATCACGCCCTCGCCGACTTCCAGCACCGAGATGTCAAAAGTTCCGCCGCCAAAGTCGTACACGGCGATCATCTCGTCTTTCGTTTTGTCGAGCCCGTACGCCAGCGCGGCCGCCGTCGGCTCATTGATAATCCGCTTCACTTCGAGCCCGGCAATCTGCCCGGCATCTTTCGTGGCCTGCCGCTGGGCGTCGTTAAAATAAGCCGGCACGGTGATCACCGCCTCGGTCACCTTCTCGCCAAGATAGTCTTCCGCCGCCTTCTTCAGCTTCTGCAAAATCAGCGCCGAAATCTGCGGAGGCGTGTACTCCTTGCCCTGCGCCATCACCGCCACGTTGTCGCCCGACTTCACAACCTTATAGGGCACCATCTTGATCTCTTCCGTCACTTCGTCGAAGCGCCGCCCCATAAAGCGCTTGATCGAATAAACCGTGTTTTCCGGATTGGTGATCGCCTGCCGCTTCGCCACCTGCCCCACCAACCGTTCCCCAGTCTTGGTAAACCCCACCACGGACGGAGTAGTCCGCCCTCCTTCTTCATTAGCGATCACTTTAGGCTCGCCGCCCTCCATCACCGCCACGCAAGAATTGGTGGTTCCAAGGTCAATTCCAATAATCTTGGCCATAAATTGTTCTCCTCTAAATCCTTTGAGAGCCGCACTGTCGGCTCGGCTAATCAAATAAGTGCTTTGTAATCAATGCGCTTATGATTGCTTCCACTCGGATGATAGGATATGAGTGGGCTGCTGTCAAGGTTTAGATGGCGAAGAGGGCCGGTAGGTTGCGCCATTTTCCGTCCCGGAATCCAACCTATCTCCTCCTAGAGAAAGGCCACCAGCCATACTCCCTCAAATCCTTGAGGAGCAGCCAAAGTTGAATGGGTAAGACGAGGAAGGCGACGATTTCTAGTGCCCAGATCCAGAGACGATGTGTCGCAAGATCAAGGAGGTAGAACGATGCTGTCTCGACCGACCCCACCTCACGAGACGGTCCTTCGGCAGTCTCAATTATCTGCACCGACGGAGTGTAGGAGTCTGTCTGCTGATACCAGAGCGCCACCTTAAGCCTTGCACCATCGGCATTTGCCAGATTCGGACATTCAAAATACACCCCGTTGCTAGTGTTCTGCTGGGCCGTGATGTCCCCCAAAACTGGACCGCCACCTGAGACGTCACGGTCCGCAATAATCCCAGGAACCCTGATCTGAACCTTTATTAGCGAGCTTGGAATCTTGCCGACATTCCGAATATTCACGTAAAGCAACCTGTCAGGGAGCGTGGTGCTAGGCAACTGAGAGGCGTCCCTCGGTAGAGGGAGCCCATTCTTCGTAACAGAGATTGAATCGGACTTATGGCTCGATTGAGAAAGCGCGCTTTCGATCGTTTTCCTGAGTGGGCCCGAGAGGGGGATCTCTACGGCTCGCTTGTCGAAGACTACATCGGACCGATGCCAAAAAATGAAATAGGCCGGGAGCAGGCCGAGCAGAGTAATTCCGACGGTAGCGAGCCCCAGTATAAGGGGCCAATCTCGTTTTGTTTCGACAAATGGGTGCGGTAACTCCGACGAGTTGTTCACTAGCAGCCTTCCGGGGGGAAGCGAGGAGGATTCTAACATCCAAGGTCAAGTTAAGTGCAAGAACTTTACGGGGCGGGTGGCCCGCCTCTGCTGCTCGTCCCGCTCCACGAAAAAGGGTGCCCCATGTTTCGCTTCCTTCGCGAGAAGTGGCAAGGCGGGAAGGGCAACACCAATCCACTGTCATCCCGAGCGAGGATGCTCGTTCACTCTAGTGAACGAGCACCGCAGTCGAGGGACCTTGCGTTGCTGACGGGTACCAATCCGCTGCCAGATCCTGCCAGCGCGGATTCTTCTGCACGATCAGCCACTCCTTCTTTTCGCGACGCCAGCGCTTCAACTGTTTCTCGCGGTCGATCGCGTTCGCCACGTCATCGAAACTTTCCCAGTAGACGAGGCGGGTACAGTTGTAATCGTCGCTGAATCCTTCGTGGATGTGATTCTTATGCTGCCAGACGCGCTTGCGAAGATTGCTGCTCATGCCGATGTACAAAGCTCGCCGTGACGCACTTTGCATCATGTAAACGTAATAAATGTACTCATCGCGCATCGACTCCTCCAGCAAAACGCAAGGTCCCTCGACGGCGTAAAACGATCGGCTTCGCGGATCGTTTTACTTCGCTCGGGATGACAATGGGGAGGAGCATTGCACGTGAAGGAACTACCTGTCTGTGACAGTCGACCACGAGATCGCTAGCCCAAGCGGGGTGGGATTCTCCGGCTGCTGGCCGCCCCCTCTCGGCAGAAACGATGGCGTATAGTCGCACGCCGTCGCTCAGGTGAACTTATGGGTCTTTGGCGGGTGGCTGTGATCTATCAAGACGTTGTACCCGGTGGAGCAGCCCGGCTGATGGGCGGAGCGTAACCGAGACTACCATGCGGGCGGTGGAAGTTGTAATGCTCGAGCCAGGGTGAGAGATGT
>JBEKHS010000031.1:0-130832 GCA_050012155.1 Candidatus Sulfotelmatobacter sp.
TGCAAAGACCTCGCCGAGCGCGCCATCGGATACGGCATCCCCGGCGTGATCGTCGACGGCACCGACGCCTGCCAGGTCTACGACGCCGCCCGCGACGCCGTCGAGCGTGCCCACCGCGGCGAAGGCCCCACCCTGATCGAAGCAAAGATGATGCGCATGAAGGGCCACGCCATCCACGACGCCGCCGCGTATGTGCCTAAGCCGATGTTTGATTTCTGGAAGAAGCGCGATCCGATCGCGCGCTTCGAGAATTATCTGGTGAAAGAAAAGAAATGGCTGACGGCGGAAGAGAATGCGGAATTGATTTCAGAAGTGGAGCGAGTCATCGAGGCGGAACGTGAGATCGCGGTGAACTCCCCGATGCCGACCCCGGAATCTGCCGAAGGTGGCGTCTTCTGCGAAGACGGCTGTCACGACATCAAGCCCAAGTATGGGATGCCACAGGTGAGAAAGGGGAAGACCACCTTCAGGCAGACCGAAGCGGCCGTTCATCTTAAGTGACGACTACTCTACGCCGAACTTTTTTGCCAGTCAGAGTCCCATGCAGGAGCCTGCCTCACAGATTCTTGCCTTGTTAGCCGCATTCGTCATCTTGCTGTCCGGAACAACCGTGGCTCATTCAGCGGTCACGGCGTTCTCCGAGTTCAGCAACGATGGCGGGGCTGGCATCGTTGTGCGGGGTTCAGGCGAGCAGCCGCGGCTTTTCTTCGCGTGCTGCGACCAGGGCGTTGCAGCCATGCAGTCGCTTTTTGCAAATCCTGGCGTCATCGCTGATCTCAAGGACCTGCACGCTAGTCTGGCGCTGGCTGTTCCCGACCTCAGCGCAGAACGAGCGCAGATTGTGCACCAGCTGAACGCCACAGGTATCCCACTGGTCGCATGGATCGAGCTTCCCAACGAGCAGGGAATATACCTCAACGCTGACGATGCTTCGCAGGCGGCAGCCGCTTTTGAGAACTTTGAGAAATGGACCGCGCAATATGGTCTGCGGTGGCAGGGGGTTGGTTTGGATATCGAACCGAACCTCAACCAGCTTGTGAGCTTGAAGGGCCATGAGTGGCGGCTTGCCGGTTTGCTAGCAGCCCGGTATTTCGACCGAGCTCGCGTTTACCGGGCCCGGGAGGCGTACGGTCGTCTCATCCTGCAATTGCAGCTCCGCGGTTATGTTGTCCAGACTTACCAGATGCCCCTGGTCGTAGCGGACCGCCGAGCACACACCACGCTCACGGAGCGGCTTCTCGGCATCGTAGATGTCCGCGGCAATGAAGAAGTGCTGATGCTCTATTCCAGCTTTGTTCCAAACCTTGGCGCGGGCCTGGTCTGGTCGTTTGGACCTGAAGCTCAGGCCATCGCGATCGGCAACACACAAGCGGACCCGAGCGCCGGCGCCAGAGGCATTCCTCTCAACTGGGAAGAATTTTCGCGTGACCTGATCGTCGCGAGTCACTTTTCGCCTATCGTTGGTGTGTACAACCTGGAAGGGTGCGTCAGACAAGCATTCCTGGGCCCGCTTAAGACGATGAATTGGAGCCAGTCCGTCTTGATTCCGGCGGACTCGATTCGCCAGGCAAACAAGATGCGCGGAGTCATCAGTACTCTCTTGTGGATTGGCACACTCTTGCCCATCATCGTTGCCGCTTTGCTTCTCCTGTTGACGGGGTTGGTCTGGCGCTGGCGGAATGGCCGCAAGAGAGGAAAGTCCACGCTATCTGAGGTAAGCTGAAACGATTGGCAGCGAAGGAGTCCTGGAGAATCTATGCAACTCACCTACCTCGAAGCCATCCGCCAGGGAATCTGGGAAGAAATGGACCGCGACCCCTCCGTCTTCTGCCTCGGCGAAGACATCGGCATTTACGGCGGCGCGTTTAAAGTCACCGATGGTTTCATCGACCGCTTCGGTCCCGAGCGCGTCATCGACACGCCCATCGCCGAGTCCGCCATTGTGGGCGCGGCCTTCGGAGCTTCGCTGACCGGCATGCGCCCCGTTGCCGAATTCCAGTTCATGGATTTCATCGGCTGCGCCTTCAACCAGATCAGCAACATGGTAGCGAAGACGCATTATCTCTGGGGGGCGCCCGCCCCGCTTGTGCTGCGCGGCCCGAGCGGCGGATACGTCCACGGCGGCCCCTTCCATTCGCAGAATCCCGAGATGTGGTTCGTGCACAATCCCGGACTCAAAGTAATTTGCCCCGCCACACCCTACGACGCCAAGGGCCTGATCAAGGCCGCCATCCGCGATAACAACCCCTGCATTTTCTTCGAACACAAATATCTTTACCGCCGCATCAAAGGCGAGGTGCCAACCGAAGATTACATCGTCCCCATCGGCAAAGCGAACATCGTCCGCGAAGGCCGCGACCTGAGCGTCATTACTTATGCCGCCATGGTGCACACGGCATTAGAGGCAGCCGAGGTTTTGAAGAACGACGGAATCGACATCGAAATCCTCGATCTGCGCACTGTTTCGCCGCTCGACCGCGAAGCTATCGCGCAGACAGTAAAGAAAACGAACAAAGTCATCATTCTGCACGAGCACTCGCGCACCGGAGGCCTGGCCGGCGAAATTGCCGCCATCATCAATGAAGAGGCATTCGACGATCTCGACGGCCCGATCGTTCGCATCGCGGGCCTCGATTCGGCAATCCCATTTTCTCCGCCGCAGGAAGAGCATTATCTGCCCAAGGTGAGCGATGTGGTCCGCGAGGCGCGGCGGCTGAAGGCGTATTAGGATCGAACGTGGCGAACTAGCGCCCCACACCCTCCATCTGCCACAATATGTCCACAATCTTGGGATCGCGATCTAGGATTTCAAGGGAGGGAACCAATGGGCAAATTTATTCTCGGAGTCATCGTCACTCTTCTCGTTCTCATCCTCGGCGGCCTCGGCTTCGCCATGCTGGGTTTCTTTCCTACAAACGCAAACGTCGCTCCGCCTCACCTCGAGCACCGTATCGCCAACGAGGCCGTTGACGCCTCTATGGAGCGCCACGCTCCCCGCGTCACAAATCCGTTGCCGCCCAGCGACCAGAACTTTGAAGATGGCATGAAGCTCTACACCATGAACTGCGCCATGTGCCATGGCGGGCTCGACCGTAAACCCGCTTCTCTTGCGAAATCCTTCTATCCGCCTGTGCCCAACTTCGTCTCCGACCCGCCCGACGATCCCGAGTGGCATGTCTTCTACACCATCCGCACCGGCATTCGCTACACCGGCATGCCCGCATGGGATAAGACTCTCAGCGAGCAAGACATCTGGAAGATCACCAGCTTCCTTTCGCACATGGAAAAGCTGCCGCCGGCTGTGCAGGACTATTGGAAGACTAGCTTCGGCGTGGCCGCGCCGAGCGGAGAAGGGGACAAATAGGATGCAGCCCCGAACTAGAGCTGGCACCCTTCGCTTGGTACCACGCCGTCTGAATGATGCTGCCACAGTGGCGTTCTGCAACTGGCATTGTAGGCGCAGCAACAACAAGGAAATCCAACTAATCGCAAACGGCGTTAGTCCGTTGGTTTGCTTTTCGACGGTCTTTTCGAAGGGACGACATGCCCTTCCAGTACTTTGTGCGGCTGGCGCGATGTCTCTATCTCGCCCGCCGTTCGATCAGCCTTCGTCTCGGCCCGTCCAATGTCGTAGATTACGGGTTTACAAAGAATCTCACGAACAGCCAAATCCCTTAGCATCTGCCTAGTTGGCGCCGCTTGCGCAAGGATTGCGGTATCCGATGTGAGAGCAATAACATGCTCACCCCATCCCACCTCTCCGGCATCGCAGGCTATCATCACTGCTTGAATACATAAACTCATGCTTCCACCAAAGGCATTGAGCGCGCTCTCCACAAGGGAAAGATCGTGAGCGAGTATGCCTCGATCACTATACTGAGGTGCGATGGGATCAAACGGCATGTGAGCGCGGACGATTGGTATCGCATTCTTGCGAAAACGCTCTTTAAGCTCCTCGCCAATGTCAATTGTTAGAGGTTTCCCGTCCGCATCCGTAAAGGGTTGCCCCACAGGGAATGTGACGGCCACGAGCTTGATCCGAGAGAACTCTGGCTTTGAACAGAACTCATCTAAGGCCAAAGTCACACCGACTCCCTGGGCCGTAAAGATTATGATTTTTTCGATGTTGTGCTTTAGGGCGGCGCGAAAGGCCGTTCGCAGGCATTCCGATAGGTTCTCTCGCCCTTCCTGAAGAAAGTAGGTAATCCGAGTTGTGAATTGCGTGGTCATTTTTTCTCAACGGGTGATGAAACCCAGAGCCTCGCTTAGTTCTATTTTCTCCGCCCGCGCCCGGAAAACGGCCCTCACGAAGGGGAACATGTCTGCCTCTTCTAGAACCAATCCGTCTACCTGGCTCTGCTCGAAATGAGGCGCTGGATGGGGGTTCTTGTAGTGGAGATGAGCAGGCTCTTTGTTGTTCCTACAAATACGAATGATCAGCGGATTGTTGCTATCGCGGTCGATGTTTCCGTTGCTGTCTCTACGCGCAATTGGCCCATAATGGAACGATAAATAGTGTCGCGTAGGCTTTTTCCCGACGCGGTACGACCAGATCTCATGGCAGACGATGTAGTGATTGTCCGTGAATTCGAGCCACCAAGAGAAGTCCCAGCTCTTAGGGTCGATCAGCTCGCCGCCGTGGGGCCGATATATTGGAGGTTTACAGGTACAGTCACCAGGAATATGGAGCGCTGCTCTATTCGTGTCGAAGGCATACTTATACTCCTGGTAGTGACTCACCGGCTATGCCGCAAGCTCAGGCTGAACCGTGTCCCGGTCCTTGGCTTTCGCATCGCGGGGTGCCGACACGACCCGCGACAGGTACCTCCGGTGCTCTTCTTCCTCTCGCTCGCGTATGGCTTCCTCGTGAGCTAGGTAAGCTTCCCACTCAAACTCATCCTCATCCGACACACGTCTACGCACATCAAGATCAACGCGGAACTGCTTGTTGGTCGCTCCGTACTTCAGTTGCAGGGCGCGGAGGCGGCTCCTGACTTCCACGGGCGTTAAAATCAGCTCGGTCATTTTCTTTTTCTTTGCGTTCGCTCTCATTGCGCTCCTCAGTTTCTTCGAGCGCCGAAGCTGGCGAATCAATTCCCCACGAATAACCCCTAATGGGTCAACACGCTAGCGTTGCTTTCCTTGGGTGTCAAGAAAATAATACTACGGCGGAGCACATCACCGTCTGTGACCCCAGTCACCGGGCTGAGTCCCGACAGGCATCGGACGATAGTAACCACCGTAGAGCCATAGATGCGCCAGCCACCCAAGGGCTGCATTTCTTCTTTCGGCTTCGGCTTGCTTTCACCTTGATTGGTTGCCTTTCCAGCCCCTTTGGGTTTGGAATAGTTTCATTTCCCCTCAGCAACAACCGTTAGGTCAATACCACATTTAGGGTAGCTGATGCAGGCTATCGACAGCATTTCGGATGCCCTTTAGGAAAAAGCCAACATTAAGCGAAAATAACTTAGGGCTTGTAGTCCCACTGTCAGATACGCTGATCATGACGTCTGTGGGCAATGAACACTAGCAATCTGTGGAAGAATCGCTACACAATGTCTAGATCAGTACCCGCGCCGCCAACTTTCCACCCGAACTCCTGCAACCGCTATAATATCCGGTTGCACCCGGTCTGCTGTCGTAAACCATAGGCCGCGTGGAAGGAAATCATGCCAACTGACATCATCATGCCCCAGATGGGCGAATCCATCGTCGAGGGCACTATTACCAAGTGGCTGAAGAAACCCGGCGACAAAATTCAGCGTGACGAACCGCTGTTCGAAATCTCCACCGACAAGGTCGATCGAACCGCTGTTCGAAATCTCCACCGACAAGGTCGATGCGGAGATTCCCGCGCCTGCCTCGGGCATTCTTCAGGAGATCAAAGTTGCCGAGGGGACAACCGTGGGTGTGAACACAGTCGTCGGCACCATTGCCGTGGACGGCGAAGCTGCGGCCTCGCCCGCGAAGGCTGCTCCGGCAGCGCCTGCGCCGCAAGCCAAGGAAGAAAAGAAGGAAGAGAAGAAACCCGTTACGCCCGCAGTGCCAGCTCCGGTGGCGAGCGCTTCGCCTCTACAGGCACCGGCCGAGGAAGGCGACGAGGAAGCCCGCTCCTCCCCGCTCGTCCGCAAGATCGCGCGCGAGCACGGCGTTAGTCTCTCGCAAGTTTCTGGCACAGGACTCGGCGGCCGCATCACCAAGCAGGACATCATGGCTTTCATTGATCGCCAGAGTTCGGCGCCAGCCGCTCCGGCCGTTCCTTCTGCTCAGCCGGCGCCAGCAGCCTCCACTTCGCGGCCCGCCACTCCGGCCAGTCCTGCCACCTATCCCGGCGATCTTGTTCCGATGACTAATATGCGCAAGATCATTGCGCAACGCATGATCGAGTCGCGCCGTACCAGCGCGCACGTCCACTGCATGTACGAAGTGGATTTCACTCGCATCGTCAATCTGCGCGCGAAACACAAAGGCGGATTCGAACAGCGCCACGGGGTCCGCCTCACCTTCATGCCGTTCTTCGTGCGCGCTGCCCTCATCGCGGTGCAGCAGTGGCCGATCATCAACGCCTCGCTCGAAGGCGACAACATCCGCTACCACCGTCAAATCAACGTCGGCATCGCTGTCGCACTCGACTGGGGACTCATCGTCCCTGTCCTAAAGAACGCCGGCGATCTCAACTTTCTCGGACTGCAACGCGGCATCACCGATCTCGGTGAGCGCGCCCGCAGCAAGAAGCTCAAGCCCGAGGACGTTGAGGGCTCAACCTTCACCATTACCAATCCCGGCCAGTTCGGCGCGGTCTTCGGTCTGCCCATCATCAATCAGCCCAACTCCGCCATCATGGGCGTGGGCGGCATCACCAAGCAACCGCTGGTGGTCACTGACAAAGAAGGCAACGATTCGATCGCGATTCGGTCCGTCGTCCACCTCACGCTCGGTTACGACCACCGCCTCATCGACGGCGCCGTCGCCGATCAATTCATGGCTTTGGTGAAAAAGAATCTCGAGGGCTGGAACGAGGAGATCGGCTGATGCATTAAGCGGAAGGCTGGCTTGGGGTCGCCGGCGGTTTGCACCAGGTCGAGGCGTTCAGGCATTCCACCGTGCCATCGATGATCTTGGAAATGCCGTCTTTGAACTGGCCCGGATTAATAATTTCCCTCGCCGCCACAGCATCCGTCATAGCCAGCGCATTCTGCAGGAACGACATCGCCGCGTCTTTTTTCTCCGTTCCCGATTTGCTGCCGAACAATCCCTCAATTCCACTCACCAGGGCGGGTACGAACGCAATCCCCCGCAGTAATTGCGATAGAAAATCCATGATTAGTCTCCTTAGAAAGTTTTTCGCGTATGAGTATTCGCCATCAGTAGGGGAGGGCTGAGGCAGCCGCTTCAATGTTGCGGAGCGGCTGCCATTTTCCTCAACTGAGGCTGGCCAAAATGTCGTTCAGTGTGGCCAGGTTCGGATCGGCGCTGTCTGTGTATTTGGCGAGCTGCGTTAGGCAGACCTTTAGTTCGTCCGCCTTGGTCAGAGCCAGAGCCAGCATCCCTGGCATGTCAATTCCTTCTGTGGTTGCGCTCTTCACCGTGTTGGCGGTGGGCAGAGTCAGACTCTTGAGATTCGTAACGATTGTCGTGCTTGGTACTGTGGTCATAGTGCTCCTCTCGTCTTGAAATAAATTGTCTTGAAGTTAGTTCGCTTGGAGGGAAAACTGCTTTTGCCAAAGTGGATGATCAAACCTGCGGCTCTACTTTAACCAGTACTTATGCAGCGCAATCGCCACACTGATTCCAGCGCTGACCGCTCCGTTCACGATTCGGTTGTGGACGCTGTTGCGCAGATCGTTCCGTTCGAGCGCCGCTACTTTGTCTTCCATCAGCTTCACGCGTCCCGGCTGTCCGTTTCCCACCAGAGTATCCATCTTGGTTTCCAGCCGCACCAGCTTGTCCATGACCTCTCGTTGGAACTCGATGTCGATTGCCTTTAGCATCAGTTCCCTGTCGTTGGCGCCCATATCCGTATCCCTTCTTCGCGCGAGTGCACTCACAGCGGATAGTCAACATGCAGCGCTGCCGAGTAGCGTGAATATTTCGGCGGCGAAGAGTCGTCATAGAGCCGTAGAAAATAATCCTGCGTCTCAGCCAGACGCGCCAGGGTAAAGGTCTCTGTGTTGAATCGCCCCAGCAGATTCCTGTCGTTGGCTTGACCCCAGCCGTAGTCGTTCTGTCGAACCTCCACGCCGCAGCCACTCGGCAGCGCCATCCCGGCATCTACAGATACCGTTGTCGAAGTCACTGCCGTGATCTGCGCCTCGGTGAGATCTATCTGGTAGTACGCGCCCACCTGCGTCGTCTCGAGCAGGGGAGGCATGTCCTGCAGCGCGATCGTGACCGCGCTCGCCGAATACTCAATTGCCAACGGTGCTGCCAAATCGTTCGCAAACCCGATGGTGTAGAAGCCGCGATCGTCTGCCGGATCGGCAACCTGAATTTGGACTTCTCGCACAATAGCCGTGAACGAAGCACCGCGCGAAGGCACATTCACGACAATTGCGTCGCCCGGAAAGATATCTTCTGCTGCACCCGGCAGGAAGTCGCTCCAAGTCTCATAGGTTCCCGACCAGGCGATTCCAGTGCCGTCGTCAAGAATCGCGAGCGCCGCGTTTTCGCAATCGACATCCGTGCGCGCTCCCGGCGTTTTCACCACCCTCGCCGTACCTCTAGTCCCATCGTCCGCGCCATTCTGTAATGAGGCGACGCTTGCCGCATTCTGCACCTGTGCGACAGCGCGCCCAGATCCCCGATAGCTCGCCACGATCAGTTGATTCAACACCGGAACATATTGAGGATAGAAATCCAGCGACGGGTCGCTGGTGATCTCGCACTCTGCTCCGTCCGAAAGCGCGCCCACAAGTTGCGTCACATAATTCGCGCTGGGCAGCGCCGTTCTCACTTCCGCAAGCGATATATGCGCCACATAGGTGTATGCGATGCTGCACTGCATGCTGACCGCATCCACAAGTGCGTAGGTGCAGAACCCCGGAGCACTTTCGATCACATCGTCACACAACACCGTCGCCTGCGCCACCAGCGTCGCAGGATTGCTCGGATCAATATCCTGCACCTCGAGCACGAAGCGAACATCCGCTTCCACCGCCGCCCCTCCCCACCCGCTTCCCGCCGGATGCAACGAAGAGTGGTAAGTCTCGCCGCTGCGGTAGACCTCCATCGAATACAAATAAGTCGTGAAAAAATATTGATGCCCGGGCGTCGTGGCCATTACCGATCCAGTAAGCGACCCGCTGATCAAAGCCTGAATGTTGGAGCCTGCACCAGACGGCGTGATCTGAAATCCCGCCAAACACCCTGCTGCCGAAATCGCTCCCGCATACAGTCCGCCGATCACGCCTTGCGAGGGAGCGGTAAAGGTCACATCCCCGTGCTGCAACTCTAACGCGCCCCCAAGCTCGATCTGCTCGATAAAACCTACTGTGGTCTCGCCATCAACGCCCGTCCCGCCCGCAATCTGCAGCGTCTGCGCCACTACTGAAACCGCCGACGACGGATCGCTCACCACCCACGTCGTCGGATCGAGACCTGGACCCAGGTACTCTTCGTCAATCAGCGCAGGTTTCGCTTCCGCGAAGGGCTCTTGCGAAAGATAGAACTTCAAACTCTCCCCATCGCCGACAAAGTAGTCCCGTACGTATGCCTGTGGTTCGTCTGCTCCGATCACTGTCAGCTCATTCACCAGCAGGTTGGGACTGTTCAGCCACAATCCCTCCGGAGAAAAGTTCGCATCACTCTCATTGAGCGCATAGCTCGCGGTGCCGACTGGCGCCAGGATCAACCCGCCATCCATCGCCTGGAAGCTCGCACGCGCAGAAAGCGCGATTTCTGCCGCATGAAACGAAAAGTTCGCTTGCGGGTTCACCGCATAGGTAGCCAGCGTATCCACGTCCTGCACCGCACTTGTGTCGAACCATCCGGGTAATAAATCCTGCGCCAGTTGCCGGAGCGCGTCACCCGCGCTCCGATCCACGAAAGGGGATCGGTTTGGCAGTGCCTTTTGATTAAGCAGAATCTCATCGCTCTGCGCGACAACGTTGTAGCGGTAAACCGGACCCTGCTCTCCCCAGCCCAGGTATTCGTATTGCGGCGCTGCAATTACATAACCTGTGAACACGTCACTCCCATTCATCTTGCCGAGAGTCACTCTTGCACCCATTACTGGAATTACAAATCCCGGCGAATTGGCCACCAGACTGAACTGCAACTCCGCCGGCTGATTGAGCTTGCGCTCAACATTAGGTAGCTTCGTGCCGTCCAGTGCTCCGGTATAGTCCTGCGGTCCTTGCCCCTGAAGATTGTCGATGGTTAACTTCATCTCGTTTCTGCGATGATTCCTTTCCCGCGCGTGACACGATCTCATTCACCTGCAACGTCGTCGGTTGCAGATCGCTTGCATTTTGTCATTCGGGTGTCTACTAAAGACCGTGTCTTCAGATTGGCACATTGTCGGCGCGCTAAGTGTCAAGACTTCGCACCGCACGTCGATTTTCCCGCCGTGGGAAGTCGCCCTTTCGCGAGGGGTCCACTGCCTCTAGGTCTGAACCAACAAGCTCGCCCCCGCTCAGTACACCGCCGCCATCGATGCCGGAAAGTAACTCCGATAACACAGCACCGTTTGCCCATCATTCGTATCGGTGAACGGCAGCGCGATGAACGACGCGTGCAGCCCCAGTGAAGTCAACGGTCTCGCAATTTCTGCGAAATCCTCTCGAAGAAACTTTTGCGATGAACTTTTTGAGCTCGCTCCTTGGGCGATCGTCGCAGTCGTCGCCGTACCTCCGCTTTTCGGCGGCTTCCAACTAGAACCGGACTTAAAGCTCGCTCCACCGGGCCCCGTCCCAGGGCTCGGACTCAACCGCGGATAGTAGAAGCAGACCCGCCCGCCCGATTCCGCTTCGGCTACAAACAAAGCCGACCATTCCTGAAAAAACGATCCGCCTTCCCTGTCCACAAATGCGACTACCACCTGTGCCGACGCTCCAGTCGCCGGCGCTCCTGCAAGTAAGGGCTGTGCTAGGATGACCGAGGTTGCAGTAACTTCCACCACCCGCCCCACGTTGAACGTCACCCTCCGCACGTAATTCAAATCGCCGTTCACCGCCGCTGGATCGCTTACATACGCTGCCGAAATCCCCGAGCCCACATACCCAATCTGCTGTTGATAGTCCACATCGGCGGCAATCAGATTCCCCACAGCAAAACCATTCACCGCGCCGGTTCCAAAAACCAGTTGACTTGCCGTCGAACCCGCCAACACAGCCACCCCCGGAATAGGCGTTCCTCCCGATGGCTCCGGCGTCGCGCTGGGACTCGTCGCCAGCACGTTCATGTGCTCCGAGCCGCCCGCCAGCGCCATCTGGAGTTTTCCCCATTCCCGGAAGTCAAACTCCACCCTGGCCTCGAGCGGCCCCCGAAACTGCGTCGAAGGCAGCGCATTTGCTCCGGACCTCACCACATCGGTCGGCGTGTCGTAGTACCGCTCGAAGCCTTCGATCCAGCCCAAATCCAGCCAAGGGGCTGGAGGCGAAACGAGCGTGAACACCCCGCTCGCAGCCGGATCAAAGATCGTCGGCGTCTCCGTCGTTCGATTCACGGGCGCAAAATATGCCCGCATCTGTCGTGTCACCGGAACCATCGCCGGGCGCAACGGAGTCGTGCTCATAAAAGCGTTACCTCCGAGAAGAAGAAAACTGTCAGCCCTGCCCGTCGCTCTGCGCGTCCATCCTGGTAAGCTTGCTCATACATCGCCCGGCGGGCTGCGCGTCCCTGGTAAGCAAGTGTGTTGTCCTCCACACCGCTCGTTGTTGCCTGCGCAAACGTTGGTTGATTCCAGAACACGCTGGTGCCTAGGTCTGCGGCCGGCGACTGCGTGTAGTCGTATTTCTCCGTATTTGTCGGCTGGCAGATTCCGAGCAGCTCCTCATCGAGCTGTCCTAACACTCGCCCGCGGTCGACCATGCTCTGCACCGTCCCGAATGTGTAGTACGAGATAACGCACTCCAGACTCATCAGCGCCGAGTCGCCGGCATGACCGTCGATAACGGCGGCCGAACCCCACTCGATATAGAACGTGTTTGGTTGCGGTTCAGCCGACGCTGGTGGCAGGTTCTCGGTTACCAATACCGCCGGAACCGTCGCGCCGTTGATCGTCACCGTCCGCGCGGGATTCACCCCCGCCAGCCTCTGCTGCAACGCCAGAAAAAAGCTGTCTTTAGCAAATTGCATGAACACCAGCTTCTAGCTGTTAGCTCTTAGCCCTTAGCTTGGAGCGTTCAACTTTAAAGTTTGTTATCTTCGGAATTTGTAACGATCGCATTCTGCCGGCGTGCGTGAGGCAGAACGGGTTTGATGTCGAGCGCTAGCCAGGGACCATGACCGTTTCACTCCACCGCCGTCACCACGTAGAAATACGCCGTCCCGGCAAAATTTTCGGTCACGACCGCTTCGATGTGTAACAGATCGCCGTCGTACAACAGACCTAGGACCGCAGCGAAAAGGTCCTCTGCTGAGCCCATCCCGAGCGTAGGCAACTGCTGCTCAATCGCCGAAGCCGGCAGCGTAAACTCGATTCTTCTCGTCGGCCCCAGGTTGCCAGTTGGCAAATTGTTTGCCACGACTGGCGTAATAATCACGTCCTGCACTCCAGGATCGACCAACCCCAACTGCCCCCCTGGTTCGCTCGCCATCGCCGTCGCCGGCAACAGCAAACTCACCTGGTCTCCGCCCAACGCAGCCAACATCGCGTTCGCAGCCCGCACCAGTGCCGCCCCACAGATTCCGCTTCCCATAATTTCCTCCGCCGCAACTTCGAACCCCAGCGTCATTTGCTAACGATCACCGACCAGCGGCTGACAACTCTCTCTACGATCCCTTCACCGCCACATACGGCGACAGCAGACTGCGAACCATGTCATCCACCAACGTCGGACCGAAGTATTGCAGCCGCAGCTGGTTGATCTGGCTCGACTGCACATTCAGTCCTGGCGTGTTTTGTGCATTCTTCACGATCTGTGCGCACGCCACCTGCACCGGCGTCGGGATCGTGCTCCACCCGGCGTTGTAGACAACGTCCACTTCATTGAAGAACAATCCCAGCGCGTTCACCGGAAAAGTCAGCTCGCCGCTGTCCGTCCAGATGTCGATCGTTGTCGGGTCAATCGTCGTCCACATGCCCGGCAGCGAGAACACCAGGGCAAATTCCAAACTCAATTCGGGGAAAGGCCACTCTCCTCTTCTTGGCATGCCGTAACGCCCCTGCAGCGTGACAACGGGTGTGGTCAACGGCGCCACCGTGACCAACGGCAGATAGCTCAGACGCACCGTATTCAGTTCCGGCGGCAATTTCAGCCGCTCCTCATATTGGTTCACACCCAGCGTGGCCCGCCGGCAATGCGCATCGATGATGGCCGATGCTGCCGTGATCCACGATGGATCCGTCGTCGCATCCAGCCCGTACGTCAAATAATCCGTTGTAGCGAGATAATTCATAATGATTCCTGATGTCAGTTGAAAGCCGTTCGCTTGTGAACTGCCAGTTGTCAGGACCGATTTTCCGCTGCCGCCAACCGACACCGCTCTGTCCGGCTGGCAACTGGCCACTGACAACTGGCAACTGGTTTAACGCTGTATGTTCACCTGGTAGTGCGCGAAATTTGCCCCTTTCACCACGGGAGCGCCAAACTTCACGACGACCATTTGTTGGGTTAACGCGTTAGGCAACCCGAGTTTGAACACTCGCGGATTCGGATCGCTAAGCCAGTGGTACTCGATCAGATCCTCGGTCACGATGTACGCCGGCAACACCGCCGTGCCCGAACCCGGTACCCCCGTATAAGGAACCGACCAATCCGGAATTAACGGCAGATCTCCGGCCTGCGTGCTCAACGCCTTCACGCGCAAACCGCCCGTGATTTCCACGGTGTTGAGCACCACGTTGAACTCCGTTTTCATTTCCCGGTCGATCAGGTCCAACAGCACCGGATTTGAGTAAATGGCCGTCGGCCGCACTGCATAAGCCGCGCTCGATACCATCTGTGCAATCGTGCTCTTGATCCCGTCCACGATGCTCGCAGTGGTTCCGATCGTGGTCGTGTTCCCGCCCGCCACAATCTGCCCGATCACGCCGAAATATTGCAGCGTGGTCGGCGTAGCCAGTGACGTGTCGTTGCCGTTCCACAGCGCGACATCGTGGGTCAGCAACAAACCGTCCACCGAATCAGCCAGGTCCTTCGCCTGCAAATATGCGAACTGGCTTTGTTGGGCCGTCACCTCCAGATCGAAAAGGTTGTAGTTGATCTGTGACACCAGCGCCTTCAATGGCACCGCCATCTCAACTCGCGTCGGCGATCCCACGGTCGGCGTTATATTGCGCGGGTCAACAAATGCCAGCGCTGCGGTCGGTGAGTTGATCGCGGTCTCCTCAAAGAACCTTGAAGGGTGCCCGGTTGCCGGCACCTGCTTGATCCTCTGCCCGAAGACCCCACGTCGCCGCACGATGTCGAATATCTCCGTCTGGTAACGGTCGATCTCGATCGCGCCCGGCCCAAGGTAGTCGGCCGACCCGTACAAATCCACAAATTGTCCTCTCATGTTTTCTCCTCTATTGATTTTTCCTGCCGTTGGAATTCGATTGCAGCGACAAACAAAAAAGGCACGACTTCGTCGTGCCTCACCCATCCATCGTGTTATCTGAAATGACGACTGGCCTATTCGATAATTCCCGCTCGCGCCAACTCCGACTTCACTGCGATCCTTTGCTCCACGCTCAGACTTTGCAGTGTCTTGTCCAACACGCCTTTATCGAGCTTCTCGCTGCCAGAGTCCCCGCAACTCTTGGCCAGGATCGCCGACACGAGCGGTGGAAGCGTCTTCCGCGCCATTCGTGCCGCCTGCGCTTTCAGATCTGCGTTGGACTTCTCCAGCTCCGCCAATCGCTCCTGAAGATGGCGCGCGCCTTCACCTCGTGCCGACATCTCAAACGACGGCCGCTCTTCCACCGCCGCCACAATTCGGTCCACTTTCGTGCTCAGCGCTTCCTGCTGCGCATCCAGTCGCCCCAGCACGCGATCCAACGATTCAGCCGCATTCCCTAGCCGTTCCGCCGTCGCCATCAACTGCCGCATCATTTCTTCGTTCATGCTTCTTCCTCCTGATTGATCTACCCAAGAATGATCTACCCCAAGAACTTCTCAACGTCGTTCCTCTGCTCGCGCCGGGTTTCAGTACTCGGTACTAGAAGCCATCTCATAAATGGGTTCGGGAAGCGCACGACGTTCAGTCGTGCCGTCCAGAGCCAATAAAGACGAGGGCTTTAGCCCTGAGGGACCTCGACCTGCTGCTCCGGACTATGTATGAGATGGCTTCTAAGTACTCAGCTCAATCCATGTGTTTTGGTAAGCCGCTTTGTCTCTTCTCAGAATCGCAGCGCCGGTGAAAATCACCTTCGTCAGCGTCCACACTCGCGCCCGCGGATCTACCAGTTCCACTCCCGTCACCTCATAGGACATTCCGAGACCGGCCCCTACTCCGCCGGCAGCCCCACCTGTCGCAGCGTGAAAACCTCCTTGCGGTCCCAGTCCATTCGGCGGATCTTCGCCGATCACCGCAGTCAGGCTCCGTAACCTCTCCATCGCACTCGACAACGACTCCTTCCAGCTGCGCGGCTCCACCAAACCATCCTGAATCCACGCCGGAGCCGCCCCCATGTCCTCCGCCCTCGCGTGTGCAACCTTCTCTTGCGCGAGCCTGTCCCGAAGACTCATCCCATCCCCTCGACCCGATTTGGCAATCTCCTCCACAATCTCCGGAAAATCTCTCGCGAACAGATGCCCTCCCAGCTCGACATTCCTCCCCACAACCTCCGCTCGCGTAATTACTCCCACCTTGCGCCGTACATCGTGCCGGTCCAGCGTCGGAGAGTAATCCAGCGCCATCCCCATCAGCGACGGCAAAGCTGCCTGTGCCGCATGCCTGGTCAGCACCACCAGATGTCCCTTCGCTCCTGAAGGCGCCCTTTCCGAAGGCATATCGATCACTGTCAATACGCCACGGAACTGCACCCGATTGGGATGCCCCTTCACCTCCGGCATTGCAATCGCCATGCTCTTCAACTCAATCATCTCGATGTCCCCTATTCCCGGTTGTCATCTTGAGCGAAGGTTGTGCTCCGCGAATGCGAAACGCAACCGCAGTCGAAGGACCCCCGCAAGTCTTCCTTGCCACCGCAATTGCAGGGAGTTCTCTCTACGAACCTGTTTTGGACTCTGGTCCGGCCGGCACCTCCAAATCCCCCAACCCCCGCATCCTCCTTACCTCATTTATCGTGAGCACCCCGTTCTGTAAAAGGATCTGCTGGATTTGCGCCTCTTCCAACGGATCCTGCGTCTCCAGCTCCGCAAACACAAACTCCAGATCGTTCCACCCCAGCCTCTTCTGAATCGCATCCCGCGTCAGGTGCTCCGCCAGCAGTCGCGCCGTCGGAACGATCGCCTGCCGAAACGCGAGGTCGTTGTATTCCTCCGCCGTGGATCGGTTCACATCCGCCTCCACCCCCAAATAAAACGGCGGAAGATCAAAAGCATCGGCGATCACACGCATCAAGAATTCCTGCCACTGCAGTCGCAAGTCGGCGTCCGTGCCTCCACCAAACCGCAGCACCTCCGGCTTGCTCTCCACCGACAGGATCGGCACTCGCCCCGTTCCCTCAATCTCATCCTGCCACCACCGAATCAGCCGCTCATGATGCTCCGGAGTAAGATCCTGCAACCACAGCGCATACTGCACCACCGAGTTCGACGCCAGCCGCGACGCATACCGGTGCGCACCCATAAACGCATTGATCGTTTCAAACGCAACTTCCAGCCGCCCCAACCCAAACGGTGTGTGCGTCCGCGGATTCAGCCGGATGTAAATCAGCTCATCGTCATCCAGCGTGATCTGGCTCCTCGGTCCCGACTGATCCGTAACCTGCATATAGCGCTGTCCCGTCGGCGAACCATCCCAATCCAGATTCATTCGGATCGACGATCCATCCACCGGCCACAACAGCAGTGGATGTTTCGCATCACCCGAGATTTGCACCTCGATCGCCCCATATCCGCCCACGATGATGTCTTCCAGCACCTGTTCTGAAAACGACCGGAATGAATCGTCAGGATTCGGCGCATGAAGGTTCTCCGTGAGAATCTGCACGCGCTCCGCGCCGTCAGGAATCGCTTCCAGCGACATCCCTTGCCGCGGCTGAATCCGCCAGCGCATTCCCGCAATCCGGTCCTTGATCGTATTGATCGCCCGCCGCGGAATGGGAATCTCCGAAAAACGCCGCAAGTTATATGCCGTCGGCTTGGGCATAATGTCGCCCGGCGGCCCGTACGAGTTGAAAATGGAAGGCAACGGCATAGTCCGCCGCTTCTTCTCCGCATTCCCCAAAGAAGCAGCCGAAGACACTCCCGCAATCCGGCGCAAAGCGCCGCGCAACGTCTCTTTAATGTTCATGATGTTTTCTCGTGTGGCGCGGGCGCCCTCGCCCGCGAAAAACCTTCCGGCTAGGAAGCAGTCGCCCGCTCTTGTCCCTGCGTTTTTTTGTACGGACAGGGTAGAACTTTGCTCCCGTCCAATCCTCGGGTCATCCTCTCACCGTGCACCACCTAAGAGGAATTGACCTCCAAATCACGTATAATTACATATGCTGATAAACGGATATACGCGTATACAGCAAGGAAACCATGCCCGAAGCTGAAATTACCCGTCTAACAATCGTCTGGTCGAAGGATACCGATCTTGCTCTGCGCTCTCATCTCGGCGCCCAAGGCCTCAAGAAAGCCAAAGCAAGCGAAAAAAGTGTGGCTCGGCTGCGCCAGCCTCTTGGCTCCTTGTTCTCTGGAGTAAAGTAGCAGACCCACGCATAAATCAGTGCGGCCGGGGTAACCAGAACCAGCAGGATGCCAATCATATTCCCGACGGCCATTACGCCCTCAACTCCCGCCGCACGGCGTCCGCAATTGTCGGCATCTCTTTCAGGCGTGCCACCTGAATGTCCTCGTCATCCATGAACGCACGCACCAACTTCACAGCTTTGTCCTCTTCATCGAACTCGTCTTCTACCACCGCCATGAAGCTCGGCAACACCTCTTTCTCTTTCATCTTTTGAGCGATCTTCCCCACCCTCAACGGAAACATCCGCGTCTCAGGCCCGACCGCCGCCAGCGATACCGCATGAAAAATCTTAAGTTTCTCTCCTAGCGGATAAGCGAAGTCAAACACAAAGTCATCCGCCGGATTAGTGTATTTTGAGGCCGGGAAATCTCTAACCAGAAACTTCCAGACCCCGGCCGCCACAAACGCCTCGCTCATACCTGCATGGATCCACTTTCTCCCAACTTTCTTCGGCTGTATTTCCTTCGACGGGCTCCATATCGTTGGCATCTCCACCAGTTTCCGAGCCAGGTCCTTCAATTCTTCCGCCGGATTTTCCGCGACGCACTGCCGTATTGGAGAGAGCTGCAACGTATTCGAATAAGCGTCCATCATCTCGTGGAGCAGCAATGCCCGCTGCCGGATATCCTTCAGCTGCCGCTCCATCTCCCGTCCCAGGGCTTCCAACATCTCAACATCGATATTGGGATCGAGACAGCGCGCCCGCCCCCAGTCCGCAGTAAAATGAACACCCGCAAAGCCGCCTCCATCTCCTCCACTCTCCGTCATCACCAGTCCGATGTTCACGAACTCTTCCCTCGCCACGTTCGGCACATACCGCAGCAAGAAAAATTCCAGTTGTCGCTTGTCAGCCATCTACCTACCCTGTGTTTCTCTGTGTCCCCCGTGGTAAAGGTTCTGACCTAAGCCTGTTCCCGCCACCCAGGAAACGGTCTCCGCGGCGAAACTCGAAATGCCTCAATCAACTCCCGCACCATCCCCCGTCGCGAAATCAAAGTTCTCACCAGCTTTTCGAACTCATCCCACTGCCCTCCATACCACTCTGGTGGAATCTCTCCCGCCAGCGACCACACCACATCTCCATCCATCTTCTCGATCCGCGAAAGCCAAGGTTCAAACGACTCCCACCCCCGTACGCTCTCATATACTTCATTCCGCGCATAAACCCCGCGCAACGGATAATCCGGAAATGTCCACTCCCCGGCGTTGAAGCAATAGCCTTGATCAATGAACGCCGCCGTGTACTTCCGCTCCCGCAACTTTCTCCAGAACGCCGCTTGCCGGCCGTTCGCGTTCCCCGTCCACTTGTCCACCACCAGCATCCCGGCGAATGTTTCCAGATTTCTCACCAGTCCGAACATTTCCGCCGGAAGATAGTCGAATACCTGCCCTTCCAGCGGACTCACCGCATACTGCGATCCAAATTGCAGTCCCGCTTCGCATCGGATCACATTGTGCGCCAGCTGCACGTGCAGTTCCGCCGTATGCTCTACCAGCCAATCACCCACCTCCACCACTTCAGTCACAGGAACCGGCAGCCCAGCCCGTTCCGCCAACCGCGTCGCCAGCATTTCATTCGTCAGCACCCGCAGGTGCTGTGGATTATTGCGGAACTTCACCACATAGAAGTTTCCATCCGAGCAGCGCATCAAATGCCCCTGCGCTCCCCCTCGCATTCTCCTCACGTGTTGGACCGCTTCTACCAAAGTCGTTCTGCAGCCCGGCCGCGTCACCTGCAAAAAAGATCGGGCGACTTGTCGAACTGCAAGGTCCGTCATCTTACCTCAACTCCCCTCAATTCTGATGTGACCAATGAACTTCTTCTCATCGGGAGGAGAGACAGCCAGCCTTGCTGGTTAAAACACCGTCTTCTGTCCGTCCAGAACCAGGCTTGCCATCCCAACTGCTCCCTTGGCACCCCGCCCCGCCTCTTCCAGCCTTACCACCAGAGCAATCGCCATAGCCATCACGCAATCGTCGTGCGCTCCGTCCGCGGCCGCCGCATTGCCGTCGCTGCGCCTGACAAATGTTCGGCACTCTTCAAGAAGACGGCGACTGCGGAACAGCTCCGGAGCCGACATCAATACGACTGCCATGTTTTCGATCATCGCGGGCCGGGTCGCTGCTGTCGTCAGCCAGCCTAATTGACCATTCTTCTCGAAGATGTTCCCGTACTCCAAATGCTTCAGGTGAGCCAACACGGCAGCCCCGTGATTATTCCGCTCCACCACCACCAAACCCCGCTCATACCTCTGCCCCAACTCCGCCACGCGTCGAGCCAATTCAAACGGAGGAAAGTGGCCGAGTAACTCTGCACATTGCACTCCCATCGTCCGCTCGATTACCTGAGCACACGCATAGTCCCCATCCGATCCCCCTCCCGCCGTGTCCACGCCCAGAATGTACCGCCGGCCTTTCTGCGGAGGAAGCCAGATCGCAAGTCTGCCATTGTCCTCCAATGCCGTCATCTCTCCCGCCAGGCCGCTGGCTTTCTCGATCGCCGCCACTTCGAACACGCATTCGCCCGAAGTGAGAAAGCACGAACTCGGGTCTTCCGCAAATTCCTGCCCTGCTAGTTCGTGTAAGATTTTCCACTGCTTGCGGCGCCACGCGATCTGTTCGTCGGTTAATCCATGTACCTCTACTAGCTCGCTCTCGTTCGGAGTCAACAGCAGAACGTTGTCCGGTTCCACGATCTCCTGATAGCCCTCGTCAAACCACCAAGGGAAAAAGTGCCTCGTATAGCCGGTCTCAATCGCCTGTTGCCACTCCCGATAGAAAGCGCCCGCTGCTCCGTCGGGTGTAGACTCGAGCACGATCTCTCCGCCCGGCGCAACTGCCGCCCGCAGCGAGGCCAACGTCTCCGCCGCGTCGCGGGGCCAGCGGGAGACCTCCGAACAATGTAGGTAATGGATGGTCATCCCGCGCCCCGCATTCGCGTCCGCCGTTTCCACCCGGTATTCGCTGTCCAGCAGCGGAAACGCGAGTTGGCGGACATTCGCGCGTGAGTGAATCAACGCGCCCCGGCGCAGCCCCTCGGGCAGTTTCTCCCAGAAGCGCCGCACAATGTTGAAGATCACCTCCGCCGATTCCTGGCTATGCGCCACCTGCACCGTCAGCGTTCCCGGACGCGTGATGGTTTGCAGAAAGTATCGCGCCGCAACATACGTCGTAATCCCCAACTGCCGGGCCTTCAACACAATATTCTGCTTGCTGCATCTCCGTGAATACTCTCGCTGCGCCCGGTTCAAGTGCAAGTACTCGCTTCCGCCCGCCTTGAGCCGAATCTTCAACAACTCCGCGATCAGCAAATCTCGCAGGCTTTGCTCTCCCACTCGTTCATCCAGAAGCGGCCCGAATCGCCGCAGCAGGTAAAGATCCTCATCGTCCACAATCCACCCTTCTCAAAATAGTCCTCATCGCGGAATCGCTCGCTCGCGACAGACGACTCTGCTTACACTCCCGTCGAATCCTCGTTCCGCATCCGCGCGTACTGTCGGATCCCGTCGCGCAGGAGTACGCTCCGGTCCGTCAGTTGATGCAGGCCCTGCCAATCCTTTTTCAAGTCGAGATCCGGGTCATATCCCGCCTGCGCGAGTAGCTTCCAGCGCTGGTCGTAGGCGCGATTCCGTTTAGCGCCGTGAAAAAGATGGTTTATCAATCCCGGCACGTACCCCACATTTCGCCGGATATATTGCTCCGCACGCTCCTGCCATTCTTGGCATCGCCGGATGTAAGCAGGTGAGTATCCCGAGCACAGCGATCGATGAACCTGCCCTACCAGAGCCGATGCCATGTGCCAGTCTCCCGAACCGAGAATGGCATGATCCATCAGCATGCCGACGCTTTCCAGCGCGCTGCGCTTTGCCGCCCACGCGAATCCCGGATGCCAGAACTTTCCGCTGTGTACGCTGTAGTATCCATGCGTCACTCTTTCTTCCATGAAAGCCGCGTCATGCGGATTGGGAGCTTCCGTCACCCACTTGTAAAGAAATCCCGGCGTCGTCGTCACCGGCTCGTATTCCGGCCCCACATCCTGCGCGTGGCTGAACATCTGCAGCACGTCATAGTGCTGCAAAAGTTGCAGCGTCTCCTGCGCCCAATCCGGACGGCTGAACTTCACATCCGCGTCAATCCACGCAATGTACCTTGCATCCGCCGGTAGGCACTGAATCAGCAGGTTCAGAGCATTTTCCTTGTGCCAGATTTCGCTCGTAGTCCGCAATTGCAAATTCCGCTCGGTACCCGCTTGGGTCACCTCGAAGTGACGATCGCCGAATGCCACCTCGGCCGTAAACAGAATCGCCCCCGCCGCTTCGCACTCTCTCTCGAACATCCAGTAGTTCCAGTAGCGCGACCGCCAACGCAGCGGGTTCTCGAGCATCGTCACCACATACAGCCGGTCGGGAAATACATGGATCCCAGGCCGCGCCTGTGAAGGATGATCGATACACCGCGCGCATTCGCAATGCACGTGATGTTGCATCTTCCAGTCGTTGCTCACTGTGTCATCTCTCATAAGAACTAACCATCGTCGTCAAGCAAGCGTTCTGTGCGCCGCGAAGGACTTCAATCTCCTCTGCCCCGCTTTCTATTTCAAAATCCCCCCGCTGGCCCAGCGCTCGAACTTCCCATGTACATGAATCCGCAACCCTGCGGTCACCTGATCCAAGCCCGCATCGCCTGTCTTCGCGGCTATCGTCGCGTTGTACGAAACCACGAACTCGCTCGCCGTTAGTGGAGGTTCCCTCCGCGCCTGTTTTGCCGCCGCGGCTATCATTCCCCCCGAATCGCTTGGATTCACCACAGGCACAATCGCCGCCATGGATTGCACCTCCGAAAGGAGTATTCCCACCACCGCTGTAATCTTCGCCTGGGTCGCTGCATCTTGGATGTGAAGCGCCGGCAAGAGACCGTTTAAGGTTGACTGCACCGCACTCATCGCCGCCTGGATTTGATTAAGCAGTCCCGGCTGCGCTGATGCGTCGGCCTTTTGATACTGCGCAATCAACGACTGCATCAGTTGCAGATCTGCTTCCGCCTGTGCGCCCGCGCTCTCGATTGTCTGCAAATCGGTGGCGGACACGCTTTTTCCTTGCAGCGCCGCCACCAGTGCGATTAGGTTCGCAACCGCCGGAATCAGCGCCGCCACAATCTGCTCCGCCTCGCCGATCCATGCCGTCGAGCAAGCCGTCCAAATCATCGTCCCGCACAGCACCACCGTCACCAACAGCCTCCCGATCCCTGCCCTCTTCATAATTCATCTCCTTCCGATTCTCGATGGCAAATGAAAAGGCACGGCTTTCGCCGTGCCCCTGATGGCCAAACTTTCTCGTTACTCTAAGTGAACACAAAAACCATCCGCCCTTGGATTCCCTGTGTTGTCGTTACCCAAACTTTGCAAATGCGTGGACACCCAGCAAAAAAAATTCCCTTTCTGAGTTGTATACCCAATTGAAAATTGGGCGCCGAATCCATAGTCACCCACTCCACTTGCACAATTCGTCGAAGCAGTCACATTACAACTGAAGGTGTGGGTAAAAATCGCCGGGAGCTGTCCGGGCGGGTAGATCCCATGCGGAAACAAACAAACCACCACGTTGCCAAGATAGTTCGGCGCCATCGGTCCTCCTTGTGACAAAGGCACCGCGTCGGTAGCCCCGCACCACGGATAGCTGTCATCGTTTAGAGGATGAGGCCAGGTTTCATGTTGATCAGCGGTCGCGGCCGGAAACACCGGCCCGTACTCCGTAAAAGACGCAACATCCGCCAGCGGTCGAATGTTCGGGCCATCGTTCGATGGCGTGAGAACGTTCGTCATGCCCACACTTTCATGCGCCCCGAAATACGCCCCACCCACGCCATAGGAAGCTGCTCCATAGGCCCATTGGTCCGCAGATGTTCCGATCTGCCATACGGCGAATTGATCGGATGTAGCCACCCCGGCCGTGAACGGAACTCCAGTCTGTACCCCCGTTCCCAGGCACGCGCTCGCCAACGTAATCGACGTGGCAGAATTCACAGTGGACACGAGGCAATTTGTCCCGTTCAGGTTCAGGTTGCCAGTCCACTCCACCGGAGCTCCGCCTGTGCCGGTCGAAGTGAAGTTGTTCCCGCTCACCCATGTAACCGCTGTCCCACCCGCGGCAATGTTGACCGTCCCCGATGCCACTCCACACGCGCCCTCGGTCCACGTCACCGGCGGACTGCTGGTCGTGAACACCAGATAATTCCCGTCCTCCGACATTTCAGTATCGTGGATCCCTCCCGTGCCCACCGCGCCGTTCGATCCGTAGCAGCCGCTGGATGACAGCGTTCCGCTTGGCGGCGTCGAAGCGTTACATGGAGCGGAAACGATGCCTGGGCAAAAGTTCCAGAACAGTCCAGTGGCGTTATCGATGCTGGCGCATCCCAGATTCTTATCCCACACGAACGCCCAATCGGCGCTGCCTTGGTCGCCCGGTCCCACACTCCACCCAAAACGGCTGTCGTCGTATTTGCCGCCCAGAATACTTCCGGTCGTGGGTGTGCCGAAGGTCGCCCAATTCACTCCCGGACATTGCACTGAACTGGGCCCACTCGCTCCCGTAAGGTCGTACAACTCGGTCGCAGTGAATGTTTCATTAGGTACGGTCCCGCTGATGTCTCCCTCCCAAAGCTGCACCGGCGTTTTGAGGTAATAGAATCTCGTGTCGGTAACTTTACTGAACCTGAACCCGCTATCGCTGACTTTCATCGTCGATATGCCCGTGTTTTCCACCTGGATACAACCACCCGAAGTGTTCATATGGAGGATGTAGTCGTACCCACCAGTGGCCTCTACAGCCAGATACGTCTCGTTCACTGACCCCATCAGGTCGTTGTCGCCGCCGGATTTTGTGAAGTTCCCGACCGACACACCACTCGTAAAAGTTGTTCCATCGGTGATGCGTGTGATGCAGTCCACGCCCGCAGGATTGAGCGTCGTGTCATAGGCCGTCGAGTTCTGGCACATTCCGCTACAACTCGTCACGGTAGGAGACGCCGCAATAAAAATCGGCGCGATGGTCCCGGGGTTCGCCGTGCTCGTTGTAGATGCCGCATAATTTGGCGGACCTGTTAGCAGGTTCGCCCCTATCCTGAACTCGCTGCTGCCCGAGCCTGCGCCATATGCCGCGTACCCTTGGTACACGTGCGCGCCAATCTCCCAGCCGCTTCCGTAACTATTCTGGTTTACTCCGTTAATATCCAGTTCGTAAGCCGCTCCCAGATTCTGCCCAGCATCCACTACCGGCGAATTCTTCGTGGGACGGAAATCCAGCCCGCCTCCAGAGGAAAAGACGCTCGTCGCCGGAAATTTGTAGTAATCATTTCCGTCGCTCCCCGTTTCCTGCGTTCCGCTCAACAGCCAGTTCACCAACGCTGTGTTCGTTTGTATCGTCGCCCCGCTCGCCTTGAAGTCCTGTATGAGATTTGTAATTTCAGTCCCGCCCACCGGATCGTCCTGTGTCAGCTCATTCAAGTGCCAGAATATTCCCCATGGCACTCCCCACACGGACTCCTTCCACACCAGCGCCTGAATCTTCTGATTCAAAACCGTCGGTTCCAACCCCATCCACGAAGGATTCACTCCAAAACTGGTGATGTTTTCCACGTTGAATCCATCCGCGTAGGTATCCTTCACCCCAATGTCTTCCTTCAACGCTCCTCGCGCCCCAGCGTACGGCACGCCCTCGGCGATCCCCTGCATCGCGGTCGTTTCATATCCACCGGGATACACATACACCGGCGTCGCCGGCAACCCCGTCAGATTTGTCGTCATCCACCGCCGCGATAATATGATCTCGTCCGTCGTGAGCTGCGTCACATTCAGCTGCATGTGATACACCGCGCTTTTCACATCCTGCCCGCTCACATCCGCCAAATCCTGCGACAATAACGCCGCCGCCGTATACGCCGAACACCCCGTTCCGTAAGGTCCCTGGCACGGCGTAAGAAATGAATATGTGTATTTCCCCGTTGCCGCCAGAGCCTGTGCCAACCCTAAAATCGTTCCCTCTGGCTGTCCCTGCGCCAGGTTATAGCTCACGCTGTCGCTCGCGCCCGTCACCGTGATCGTCAACATATTGCCGCTGATGCTCAACGTCGCCGCACTCCCGCTTCCCGTGTACTGTAGGTCCAGCGCGTCCGTATTCGTATAGTAGGTGTGCGAGATCGAATGCGACGTCACGTCGATTCCTTCATTGATCCACCCCTGAATCTCGGACACAACCGCCGATGTCATCACCGGCGAACTTCCCACCGTATATCCGACCGTGATCGCCACGCCCACCGGAACCTCGGCCGCATCCGCAACCGGCAGCACCTGCTCCGCGTAGTACGTGTCGGCATTCGGCGTCATTCCGATGTCGTCCACCGTCAACGTCACCCGCGCCGGATATCTCTGATACACCTCGACCGCCGGCGTCGTATCAGCCGCAATGTTTCCTGCTCCGGCGATCGGCCCACTCCCGCTCGTATACTCCACATCCGTCGATCCCGCCACCGCCAGGCTTGACGCATAAAAATGACAGTATGAATAAGTCACCGCTCCCGTGTTGTCTACCAGAGCCCCATCCCGGTTGGCGTATCCCTTGTCGTTCACCATCGTGATCGCCGTCGCCACTCCATCAAAGCGAAAACCATCGTAATTTAAATGCGCCTCGGAGTTGTAGATTTTGATGCTGCCCGGCCCCGGCGCACTCTCATCCACATAGAATCCCAGCGGTTGCGTCCCCTCCGGAATCATCGAGTCCGCTTCCATGTTTGCAAACACCAAATGGTCGCTCGTCCCCTGCACGTAAACTCCCACATCGTCAAACCAGTTCACCAAGAAATGCTGGAACGTCAGCCACGACTGCCCATTGATGTTGATCACCGGCACATTACTTAGCGCCATCGGAACGATCGGTTCGTTGTAATAGCTCGACGGTGGGCCCACCGAATAAACGTAGACGTAACCGTTCGCCAGATAAAAATCCCACTGCGCCGTCAAGTTCGACGACACTGCTGCCACCTTCTGCCCCCAAACCGATCCAAACAAACAGAAATTGATCGCCGTGTAAGTCGACGGCACCGGCGCCTTCCATGCATTCCCTGTCACCAATACCCATGCCGTCGCCGGCACCGCGTAATATCCCGTCAGATTCGGCGCCGCTCCCGTACCATAGGCGTCAAACGTAATCGGATTTCCCGAGCTCCCCGAAGAAGGCGGCGCCAGACTCTCATTCCAAACATCCCCCCGCTTGAACAGAATCGAATCCCCGGGATTGAACGATTGCCCATTCACATGCGCAATCGTCTGCCACGCCGCGCTTGAAGAAGTTCCCACGTTCGAGTCACTCCCCGTGCTCGAACTCACGTAGTAAGTCGTCGCCCATGCCGTCGCACCCAGCATTCCTGGCAAGATGACGACGCTCCCCACCCCTGTCAGCCTGAGCAGAACAACCATCATTGTGATCCTGAGCGGAGCGCCCATCATCGTCATCCTGAGCGGAACCCCGGTCATTGTCATCCTGAGCGGAGCAAGACGATCCGCGAAGCGAATCGTCTTGCGAAGTCGAAGGATCCCTATCCCCTTCTCACTGCCTCGGGCTTTTATAGAAACTCTCACGCGAATCGCTCTCCATCTGCTCCAAACAAGAAAGGCCACCAGCTTTCGCCGGTGGCCATCGCTCGCCGCCGTTCATCCAAATTATTTCCGCTGGAAATCAACCATGCACGGTATCGCGCAACCCTTCATCCTTCCCGTTCCGCCTCGTCCTCAACGCTGTCAGCGCTGTCTCCCGTATCGTAGTTTTGCAATCCCGCCGTCGGTGCCGGTCCCGCAGGCTGCACCGTTACCCGGCTTTCCGAAGCGGCCGGCGTCGGGACCTGCCCGCCCCCACCTCCCCAATTTGTAACCGGCGGATTTCGGTCACTCTGTTCGAACGCTTGTGTCGTTGATGGTTGTGCCGCCTCCGGATTCATCGCACCGCTCATGACTTTCTCCTTTATAGAAATTGCAAATGTCGGGACTGCCGCCCTCGGCTGTCCATCGAGCGCAGCTCGACATCTTTTTCGGATAGCTGATGCCGTTTCACCGCACGATGAAACTCATCATGCTTCCGCTCCAGGTATAGGAATCCGCAGGCACGCTAATGCTGCTGTCGAGAGTGCCCTGCGTGCCGCTAGTCGTTACCGTCCCGGCGCTCAGGAAGGTCACGACCGCACTACTTCCATCGCCCGAGAGCGTGGCGCAACTACTCGTGCAACTGGTGGTAGTCGCCAGATAATATTTTCCCGGCTGCAGCGTCTTCGGATTCGTCCCCGACCAGCTCACGCTGTGCGCTCCGGCCACCATCGCAGTCGACCCAGCGATTGCCCCGGTATGCGCCACCAATGTTCCCGAACTGCTGTAAATTCCCAAATCGTATGTGTTCGATGTCGTATCGGCGCCGCTCACGTTGTAGCTCAATGCGCTCGTGTTCAGCGGAAATTGCAGGGTCACACCCCAAAGCTCGATCTTCGTGCCAGTGGTGTTGAATGCCGTCGCACTTCCGGCCCGGTAAGCCGTAATCCATTCCGCGGAGTACGGCCCCGCCGTCACCCCCGAATCCGCAATACTCGAGACCCCGTTCGCCTTCGTGTAATTTCCGCTCACCAGGGTGCCCGTGCTTGCGATGCTTGTGTCGATATACGCCGAGGTCACCGTGTTGCAGGTTGGAGCTCCGCTGTTCACCGACGTCACCACCTGGTTCGTGCAGCTTCCCGTTCCCGCCGCCGTCAAGCTGTTGCTCACGCTCGAGCCCGGCATGTCCAGAAACATTTGCACCGTCGTGCTCCCCGAACTCGCCTGCAACACTCTTCCCAGAATCTGTGTTCCCACCGGTCGCGTCGCGCCGCCATCGTGGCAAAGATAAAAAGATCCCGAAGTGCTCGAGGGCACCACGTAGTCCCCAATCACCGTCGCAGTCCCATCGAAGCTGCAGAAAACTGACCCCGCCTTGGCCAGCGTCGCAATTCCACTCGCCCCGCCATTAGCGATCACCACCCCGATAGCCCCGCTAGTCAGCGCGCTCGAGGGCTTGATCGCACAGCCCGCCGTGGTAAGCACTGCGAGGCCATTCACTATCGTGCCCGTGCTGCTGTCATTGCAAAGTTCATAGCTCTCGTTGGCAAATTTTCCCAGCTCGAAACCGCTGCCGCTCGTCGAATTCCCAGCCGCATAGACAGTGCCCGGACGCAGCCCGCTCCCGCTTCCCGCGCTGTTAAACGATCCTAAGTTGTATGTCTCATCCGTCCAGGGCTTGAGATTTCCGCTCGCGTCCACCACCCACTTCAGCCCGCTGTTTATCCAGAACCCCAACCCCGGCGCACTGCCCGAGGGCGAGCTTTCGCTCCGCACAACCGCATAGTTGTCTGTCGAGTCATATCCCAGCGAAGTCCGCAGCCATGTCGAGCTGTTCGTATAACTCGAGTACACGTGCAGATTTTGCGCCGTCGTCCCGTTGTACTCACCCAGGTCATTCGCATCTTCTTGAAAGAGATTCGAGAAGAACGAGCTCGTCGCCGTCGTTGCCACTTTCTGCGGCGCTCCCGCATTCGGCGAGATGTAAAAATTTCCGTCGTTCGAAATGCCCAGTGACGAAGTCCCTGCTCCCGCGGCCGCCATCGCCGTTCCCGGAATCGGCGAACTCACTATCCACGGCCCCACCACCAGCAACTGCCCGTTCACTGTCACATTTCCGCTGAACGTCCCCGCCGTCGCCGAAATTCCGTTGCTCCCCGAGTAGTTCAGCGTAGATCCGCTATCCGTGAGTCCACCGTCGCCACTCACCGCGGCTCCGTTCGCTGCGTATAACGCCAGTTGCGTGGCCGTCCCGCTGTTTACCGTTCCCGCTCCTCCGCCACAACCCGTACACGTTCCTGTCACCGTCAGATTTCCGTCGATCGTGACCGGCACCTTGAACGTCTTTGTCGAAGCCGTCAGCCTTTCCAGATAGCTGCTGTTGTCTCCAATGTTCCCGATGTAACTGGAGATCGACAACGAAGCCCCCAGCGTCAGCCCAATCGAGCTTCGCGATCCAGCCTGATCGATTCCTATGTACGTATCGCCGGCATCATTCTGCGGCCGGAAAAGAGGAGTCGCCAGCGTCTTCGCCGGATTCGAGTCCACCAGCGTAATTACGTGCTGCACTTGGGGTGAAGCATACGGAGACTGTTCGAAATTCAGCCGTCCCTTCACGTTCTGCTCGCTCGAACTGCCACCTGTGTTCGTCCCGTTGTTCAACAGCAGTCCTCCGACTGGCCCGAAGTTGTTCCCGTGACTGTCCCCTTCCAGGCACGATTCCCAAGCTCCTCCGAACTGCGTTCCACTCGGATTTCCGGAGCACTGACGAACGAAAAATGTCGGTCTCTGATTTCCTGCGACCGAAATCCATGCCGAACTGTTCGCACTGCCCGTGTCGCTGTCCAGGAACGCAGAAGCCACTCCCGCCGCTGAGCTCGACCCATTCCCGATCAAAACCATCCCGCCCGGCCAATAGTTCAAGGTAGGAAACCAATTGGCCTGGTTGACGCTATAGCTGGATGTGTTAGTGGAAGCCGTGTCCGCGAAAGTGCACACGAGCCCCGAGCATTGTGCTTGAGCTGTGACCACGCTGCCGCACGCCGTCGTGCTGCCGCCGCCGCAAGCCCCCCCGGAAAGCTTTGCCCATTTGAGATAAGCGGCGAAGGCTCCATCCGGATCACATCGTAGGTGACGGTATCGCCCGGAGTCGCGGGGGGCACATGAGGGAACTGTCCCGAGATTGTGCCCGAACCGCTGGTCAGCGCGTACCCCGCATATAGCGGATAGCTGTGATATCCCTGCGTCGTATCATTCACGACGACGAAATAGTTGTACTGGGTTGATCCGGTGTTCGCGAATTGTGGCATCCATCCATTCGGCTGTTCCCCGCCTCGAATCGTCACGGGGCTTCCCGAGATAAGCCCCGCCGCGTTCGCATAGTTTCCTAGATACGGATTAGTGCACGATCCTCCAGCGAACTCGTTGTACACGTTATCGATTTGAGTTCCACCATAACTCCCCAGAGTGTTTTGCGTGTTAATGCCCCATTGTCCGAATCCCTGAATCACGGAATCGTTGACATGAACCGTGTTGTTCGCATACACCGTCACTCCATTTCCGCCGCACTGTGCACTGATGTTCAGCTTGTCCAGCCACAGAACCGGCGTGGATGCCGTCGTTCCCGCCGAGTACACGAACGATCCGCAATGGTTGGCCGTGCACTGAATCCCTTGTGCTCCATTGTCAAAGTTTCGGATCGTCGCTGCCTGGTCATTGTCGATTACAAAAAACTGGTTGAACTTCCCTCTGCCCGTTACCGTGTACTTAATGTCCTCCATCGTCCCCGGAAGCGCGTTGTCTTCAATCGCTGCGTTCTGAATCGCGATCGTCCCCGGACTCGCGGTCGACGCTATGTTGCCCGCGGTTTGACTGTATGTAATGGAATTTCCTGCAACCGTAACTGGCCCATGGCTTCCCCAATAATTTGGAGCATCTGTGAAATTAATATTGACCAGGTCCCCCGTCTGAATCGTGCTGCAGCCGGACGCGACCGTGATCGTAACCACATTCGACTGCCGCTGCGTATTCGTAATCTGGCATCCGTCCGCGTTCACCGTCGAGGTCATGTTCACGCCCCGCAACGTAACCCCGCCATAGTGGTTGGAATTCACCAGATCGCCCAGCACTATGCAACGGTCTCGCGTCGAGCAGGAAAGCAGCGTCCCGTTCCCTTCAATCAACGTCCGGCTGCAGTGCGCAAAAATCGATCCATATACGGGTAGCGCATTCGAGGTTGCACCCGTCGGCGGAAGAACCACTCGCGCATTCGGATTTCCCCCGCTCCCGCTCGGGAGTCCGCAAGCATCGTCGATCGCTTCCTGGATCCCGCTCGTCGCGCTGCTCAATACATATGTCGCCGCGTGCGTGTTCTTCGGCGTAAACACAATCGTTCCCGATGCGGCCCCGCCTGTGCACGTACCTCCTGTAACCATCACAGCTTCCGGCGTTCCCTGTCCGCTCACATAGACGTAGTACATCGAGTTCCCCGACGTATCTACGCCCAGCGGACAGGGTGCAAGCGTCACCGTTGCCTGCGTTCCCCCGATCAGACTTCCACTCGGACTCACGCTCCAGTTATCCGTCGGAGTCACATACCGTATGCCACTCAGATTGTTAACGTCGAACTGCGTTCCGACCGGCTGCGCAATGTTCTGGTTCGCGGCAGGCCCAGTCACCACTCCACCCGCCGCCCCGCTCGGTGTTGCGGGCAAGTATTGTCCCGAGCTTTCAACGTAGGTCAGCACCTGTCCATTCGCAGGCGTGGCCGACCCTACCGGCACACTCTGGATCTCCGTGGCGTTGGCGCTAGATCCGCACGATCCCCATGTTCCGTTCCCCAGCAGACAGTTCAGCGCCGAGGCTGTTCCGCTTCCCAATTCAGTCGTCGGCACCAATCCACTAATCAGGTCCGCCTTCGCCGCTGCCGATAAATCCACATAGTCCTTATCGGCAGCCTGGAGTGGCGCGGTCGGATCAGCGCTCAGCGTCAAAGGCCCGGTCATCGCCCCGCCAGCCGACGGCACATAATTCCCCGCTCCCACTGATGCCACAGAGGAATCTACATATGCCTTGTTCGCCACATCCCCCGTTCCCACCGGCGTCGGCACATTGGGCGGCGCCGCGAAACTCTTAGTCCCTGTGATAGTTTCCGCATTTGCGAGATGAACCACCGCATTGTCATTCGCTTTCGCCGCTAGCGCCGTATTTACATATTGCATTGATACCGGTTGCGCCGCCGTCCCCGATCCCGGCGTCGTCCTTACCTGCGCCAGAGTTGCCGGAGAACTCGTCGGCACCACCCAATACTCAGTTCTCACTTCGCTGGGCTGCAGTTGATACACGACCGTGTAATACGCGTTCGCCGGAGTTACATTCGCGTTCGGCACCAGCGCTACATTTAACGCCCCGTTCGTTCCCAGCGTTACATCCAACGACCCCGGCGCTACCCCCGTCCCATCCGCCGCCACAAACGCCGGCCATGTGATCACCAGAGTTCCCGCGGCTGGAGTGCCATCCGCCATGTAGACCGTATCGATCACGCTCGTCAGCGCCGGTCCGCTTTGTGGAGTCGGCGAAGCCGCGCGCGGCAAAGCTTCTGCCGCCCCCGGCTTCGCCGCGGGGGAACTTGCGGCCTTCTCTGGTTTCCCGGCGAAAACGCCGTCGCGCGTCAACAACCTGAAACCGGTTGCCGCTACTATCACCGCCAGCGCCAAATAAAAAAGCCGCCCCGCCGGGCGGCATCCCTGAAACATACTTCCTCCTCGAATTCGTCGAGACTCTTACCTAATTTGTCATCCTGAGCGAAGCCGTTTTTCAGGCGTAGCGAAGGATCTCCCTCTTAACCGGCCTAACGTGTAAGCTAAACTTCTCAGCTTCTTCCCTCCAGGAATTCCTCCACGCTCCGCACATACACCTCCGCGAAGTCAGCGGCCGGGCGTCGCGATTCGATCAAATCCATGCCATCCTCTACGGTCCATCCCATCACCCCCAATAGCGCCAGCGCCATCATCGGTGCCCGGTGTACTCCAGCCGCGCAGTGGACAAAGAGTTTCGTTCCATCCCCCTCCAGCGCCGCCAACCCAAACTCCACCCCGCGAGCAAATACTTCCGGCGGCTTCGGCTCGAAATCATCGTCCACCGGATTCCAGCACACCGCGATTCCATGCGGCCGCGCCAGTGGCGTGTCGTCAAATTCGAGTTGCATATCGATAATGTGCGTGATCCCCGCGCGCGATACCGCCTCCATATTGTCCGCGTTCCAAATTCCGCCCCCGACCGCAATCCGCTCGGTGACCCAGGTTATATCCATCTCCACCCTGCGCCGTGTAAAGCGGACCCTCTCGTCCGCCCGAATCTTCCGGGTAAACTCAATCGCCGAAGCGCGCTTCGCCAACCTCTCGCGCAACAACTCCTCAGTTGCGCTTAAACCCGACATCGCAGCCAGCACGGCTGCTTCTACCGCGCTCCAACTCCCGCGTCTCATTCTACGGTATCCTCCCCGACCTCACTCCTTCCGTAGTCTCTTCCTGAACCCGCTGTTCTCCGTTCCCACGCGGTCCCGCCACATCTTCGCCACCGGCTGTCGGAATGCCTTGACCACTCGTACGTTTCTCGTCGCCCGCCAACCCAGTCGCGATCGTATCCTCTTCTCCTTCGCAGCTGACCGGCAACCCCAGCCGTCTCAACAAAATCTGCGCCAGCGAATCCTCCTTCGGCTGACTTGCCCTTTGTTCGCTGGCCGGATACAGTCCCACCGCCTCGAACAAATACTTGGCCGACGCTAGTTGTCCGGTTGTCTTCGCAACTTCGATCACCTTGGCCACAATGTCCTTTGCCGACCCTCCTACCAGGTTGTTGATATTCAACCGTACCTCTACGATGTCCACCTGTTGTTCTGGTCCTGGCACACTTTCGATTACCGGCGTCTTCGCAGGTTTCTTTGTGGATTGTTTTGCCGGCTTCTTGGCCTTCTGCTTGTTCTTTCCCTTTGTCTTCTTCATTCTCCTCGCTCGAAACTAAAGCCTCTCGGCTCCTGGAAACACGAAGGGCGCGCTTTGCAGCGCGCCCTGGAGACATATAGCTTATTTCTTAACTCTATAATTACATTATAGCATGCTGCATAGGTAAAAGCGACATAGTTTGCATATTTATTTTTGCCGCGTTTTCAATCACTTGCGCTAAAAACCTCGTCGCACCCCCCTTGACAACATTTTTTGAGAACGACATTTCTTGCCTCTCGACCCACCGCCGCAGGAACCGCAACTCCCAGAACGCAAAAGGACACGCTGGTAACTCCTGGCAGATCCTCCCAGCCATGGCTCGCTGTGCACCCCCAATAGAATACGCACTCAGCACAAGTCCAATTACGAGTATCGGCCTCTCACTCATAGAACCTTCTGTTCTTTTTTCGTTTCTGGCAGAGGGGCAATAAGTTGCGCCTTCAGAAACGCCTCGCTGAGCTCGTCGAGCACATCCGCCAATCTGCGGTCGATTGTCCTGCAAGTACAGTGCAGAATCCGCGTCGCCTGCCGGTTGTCGTGCTCTTGCAGCACAACCCGGGCAATGATTTCGCGGTCGAAGCTGCCCAGCCTGTTTAGGCATCGCTCTACGTCATGCAGAAAGATCACCCGCGCTTCAAAGGTCGTCGCCGTATACGCCGTCATCCGCGCACGGAATAACTCACGCCCCAATAAGGACGGCACTCGGCCCGCGTCCAGGGACCACCGCATATAGCGTTGCAGCAAGGCCGCCGTTTTCTTTCGGTACAACCATATATTCGGATCTTGGTTCCAGTCGCTGTGCGGCGCCACCTCCGAACGTCTTTCCTGCAACATCCCGGCCCGCGCCCGAAAGTCATGCACCGGCAACTCTTGCGACGATGGATCCCGCGGAGACGCGCTGACTCCGTTCGCCTGTTCGACTGCCTCGCCACGAGCATTGCCGGTATCCGCCGTTTCCCGCCCCTCTGACTTCGCCGCAATCCCCAATGTGAATCCGTTCACGCCACACCTCCCGCGGCTTCCACATCAATCCCGTCGCCCCACTCATGCCCCCTGCTGTCGTTTCCTCCCGACTGTGGCCGTTTCGTCGTCCTCGCGTTTTCTCGATCCCTGGAGCTCCGCGGTAACTCCGCCATTGATCGGCCACACGCCACGCAGTAGATCTGCCCTCCACCCGTAGGCCGCAGCCACAGACCGCCACAACGTTCGCAATACTTCAGTTCGAAGCTCATCTCGTTCGTAGAACCACCACCCATACTTGTATTGGCGTTCATCATTCCTCCGGATTCCTCGGACTTCGTACCGTGAGGCCTACAGTCAGTCGTGCTTTGGACGCTCTTTCGGTTCCAACGAAGAAAAGCCCTGCGCCGGTCGCCGCTGATCGAGCGGAAACCGAAACGCAGGGCTCGTTTCTCTTACGATGGCCTGCTTGAGTTATTTACTTGTTGAACTTATTTTTCTTCTCGATTTGCCGTCGTCTATGGTTCGGCGGCCCCACCCCGTTCGCGGATTGCGCCGGACTCGCCCTGGCGAAAGAATCCCTCCTCGTACCCCGACTTCAGAACTCGTCCATTTTGGACAACCACGCTCACTCGCCCACTGAACTTCAACGACCTCAGCAGATGTTCCATGGCCGCCGAAAGTACTTCCGCTTCCCGCACCTTCCGCCGAAATTCCACGAAGTTCTTTTCTTCGTCGCAGTTTTCCACACTTATCATGATGGGCCGATCCCTTGGAGGAAAGATAAGTTATACGATATCGCGATCCTATAGCTGTGAATGTTCTCAGTCAAGGTTGTTATACCAGCAGAGCTGTGGAAATCCATTTTGATTTAGCGCATTGCTATACTGCGTGCTATACTCCGGATTATGAAATTCCGAGTGCTGCAAGAAAACCTGCGTGAAGCTCTCTGGGAACGCATCGAAGAAGGCGACCTGACCGGTCTCCGCCTGGCCAAACAGACTGGATTCAAGCAGGCTCACATCTCCAACTTCCTGAATCGCAAACGCGGCCTGAGCCTCGAAGGCATGGACCGCGTCCTCGCCGTCCAACATCTTTCTGTGCTCGATCTGCTCGACCCGTCCGAAGTCAACAAACGCGCTTCCATCCTGCCCCCCAGCAACGACGAGTTCCAGAACGTTCTCCTGACCGACGGAACCGTCGCCGCAACCCAGCCCCTCGTCACCAGCATGCACGTTAAGGAAATCCTGAAGTTCAAGAAATCTTTTCTGAAAAAGCTCAAACCCGAAACCGAAGGTGATCGCGAAGGGTGGGAGCGCTTCGTCCTCATTAAAGCCGATGCCCGCGAAGGTATGAGCATGTACCCCCGTCTGTTGCCCGGGGCCACGCTCCTCATCGACCGTCATTACAATTCACTCAAGCCTTATCGCAAGGGCGAGTTCAACATGTACGCCGTCCTCAAGAACGAGAGCTGTACGGTCAAGTATGTGGAAACGGCCGGCAATCATTTGATTCTTCGGCCGCACAACCAGGCTTATCCCATCGAAGTCGTGACTATGGAAGAAGGCAAGTCCCCCTCCGATTACCTCGTCGGCCGGGTCTGCCACGTGGGCATCGAAACCTAGAGTATTTCGTGAATCGTTGTGAACGGGCACGGCTTCAGCCGTGCTGCAGACGCTCATTCTTGCTCACCCAAACTATCAAACATTTTCCACAACTTATCTGCCGTCGCGCGGTAGATAACATATCCGTTCCCCGCGTCCGTCGTCTCCCGAAACAGTAACTCTCCACGCCCATCTCCATCAGCGTCAACTGCATCGATCAGTTCAAGCCGCGGCGTTATGTCTAGGTGAAACTTATCCGTCACTCCCGCGTACAACTTGCGCAAGTTGCCATAAATGTCCGTTCTAGCCGCCACCGTAACGCTATAGGTATAGGCTTCCGCCGGCGCAGTCACTCCCGGCTCAGGCGGCAGCTGAGCTTCGGCGCTCAATATCGTCACCGGCTGGTTGTTCAGCCACAAGTCGAAAGCGCGAAACTGAACGTTCTCAAACACTGGCTGTACCGGCTTAGCCGGCGACTTGTGCTTCGCAGAGCTCGCCTTTGTGCTCGGCGGATTGGCTAGGATGCGATTCTTGGCAAGCGCGCTGGCATACGCTCGAACCTCCTGCGCTGCCAAAGTGAGCATCTGATTGCGTTGCTCATCCTCCTCGCCCGTCTTCCAAAAAAACTTGTAGGCTCGCGGATCCGGTCCGCCCGAATCGGAGATTGCCGGCACCAGCCGCACCGGCCCGATGCTGGCCGCCGCCGCACTTCCCGGAGGCCCAGTCTTGCCAGTCTTCGCCGCGAGTTCATCATCATCCTCCGGCGCCGACTGCGTAGGCTTCCCTCGGCGCAGCGTCGGCCGATAATAATTTTCCGCTGCCTGACTTTGCGAAGACTGACCCTGAGAAGACTGCCCCTGAGACGGCTGAGTCGGAGACGGCTGAGTCGGAGACGGCTGACTCTGACCCGACTGAGTCGGACTCGACTGAGCTGGAGACGTTTGCCCCGCTGACGTTTGCCCGGTCGCCGTCCCGTTCACCGGCGTCTGATCGGACGACGATTTAGGTGCGTCCGAAGTCCCCTTCGATGAACTACTCGCTGGCTGCGAGGATGCCCCAGGCGTTGCCGTCGTCGCACTCGGCTTCGCGGACGAGCTCGGCCCCGAAGATCCACCCGCCGCCGTACTCGGACTCGAACTCGGACCGGAACTCGGACTGGAACCCCCAGCCTTCGCCGCATTCCCTCTCGTCAGCCGCGGCGGTGCGTCACTGTCGCTGTTATCCATCCCTTTGGGCACGTCTTCCGCCTTCCGAGTCTTCTTCGCCTCCTCGCTTCCGTTCATTACAAAAGACCCCGCACCCACCCACGGACTCGCGCTTCCCGCACTCCCGCTGTGCAGCGCACCACTCACGGTAAAGAGTCCCTGCGAATCCCCCGTCTGTTCCACCTCATAGATAGTCCCGGAGTCCAGCGCCATCGGCACCGGATCAGCCTTGTACACGCTGGCGTCGTAAAATTTGCCATCGACCAGAATTGCGATCGGGATTAGCGTTCCCTTCCCTGTGCTGTTGAGCTGCAAAAGTCCCACCGCCCGCGGCCCTTTAACCTTCTTCGGCTTCTTTTCTTCCGGAGGCTTTTCCTGCGGAATATCTTCCGGCCGCTTCAACTGAGGCCTGCCTTGCGCCACGCTCCTCGTAACGCCGGACGCAAGAAGCGCTAAAATCACGATGACGCCCGGCCCCAATCTGCGGTATAAGAACCTTCTGGAGCTCATTTCACCACGGGGCTTGGAGAGACAAAGCTTGCAAAAGCTGTTGAAAAACTCGGCCCGCGCTCTGTTTTGAAAGGGCGTGGCTTCCAGCCGCGCCGTAACTGCCGCGAAAGAAGCGGCTTTAGCCACCGCCCAGACATTCAACTTCTTTAGAAATGAGGCGCTAATGACCATCAAAGTCAATGATAAGGCTCCCGAGTTTACTTTGCAGGACGAGAACGGCGGGGAAGTCTCGCTAAAAGCTCTTCGAGGCAAGGTTGTTGTGCTCTACTTCTATCCTCGCGCCGACACCCCCGGATGCACCGTCGAGGCCTGCGAATTTCGCGACACCTACAAGCAGATGCAGAAAACCGGCGCCGTGTTACTCGGCATCTCCCCCGACACTCCCAAGGCACAGAAAAAGTTTCAGAACAAATTCAAGCTGCCCTTCTCTCTGCTGGCCGATGCCGACAAGAAAGTCGCGGATGCCTTCGGCGTCCTGCAAGAGAAGAACATGTACGGTAAAAAAGTGATGGGGATTGTCCGCACCACCTTTGTCATCGGCCCCGACGGCAAAATCCAGCACATCTTCCCCAAAGTGAAGCCGGCTGGCCACTCGGCGGAGGTACTCGCGTTTCTGAAAGAGTCAGCAAAAGGCGCGGCATAACGAGAAAATCAGCGTCGACTTCTTCTTGAAGGCGCCCTTCACAGTCCGCTGAAGCGCTCACGATTCGTATCATGGGATTCGTATTCGGGGATTCGTGTCAGGTCGTGTCAGGGTATTTGTATCAGGAGATTCGTATCAGGGTATGCCTTTAGGCATACCGAAAATGCCACCTTTTTCAGCAGTGCCTTTTAGGCGCTGTGCCCGTGCATCCGAGGTCAACAGACTGTTTCAGCCGGGTCGGACCGTTCCAAAAGACGACAGCGCCCCCAGCCGCAGTTAACCCAGCTCAAAACCGCACCAACCATTGCACGGAACAAAATTCCTCTGCCCAGCGTACCATGATCAGTTGAGACCGCTATATTCCGCTCTCCCGATAGAGCAAGGAGAAAGACCATGCACAACATACGGACCATTTCGATTCTTACACTTCTCCTCGTGGCTCCGGCCATCGCGAAACCCGCATCCCCGCCCCCCGAAGACCATGCGTCGGTTATGATCGTCTTCCATGACGGACACCACCAAAGCGTCGCCATTTCAGACATCGCCCGCATTGAATTCAAGACCCCCGTCCTCATCGTCTTCAAAGACGGACATCAGCAGAGCATTCCCCTGGCCGATATCGCCCGCATGGAATTCGAAAGCGAGGGCAACGCCTTGCTACCCAGCCATAACCACTTCGTCGGCAAGTGGGAAGTGGGCCAGGGCAATGGCAGCAATTTCTATATCACGCTCGATGCCGACGGTGAGGCCAGAAAGACCCTTGGCGCAAGCCATGGCACCTGGACCCTGGTGGAAGGCGAAGCCCGCATCAGTTGGGACGACGGCTGGCACGACATTATCCGCAAAGTTGGCAGCACTCACGAAAAGTTCGCCTTTGAACCCGGCAAAACCTTTAGCGACCCTCCATCGAATGTAACCGCCGCCAGGAACACGGAGCCGAGACCGATTTAGCCGGCTTCCGATTATCGTCCGGAGCACGCACTCTTTGCGCCGTGAGAGCCCACACTGAGCGAAGACAGGGGGATATTCCTTGAGTCGCGTCGCAGCCTGAGCAAGTTATTCTTCCGCCACCGAATTCCGCAGTGTCCCCACTCCCTCCACGCTCACCTCAACCGAATCTCCCGCCGCCAGCGACCCCACCCCCGCAGGCGTTCCAGTCGCGATCAGGTCACCGGGAAAAAGCGTCATCACCTCTGCGATGTAACGAATCACCACATCCAGGGGAAAAATAAAGTCTTTAGTATTGCCGTTCTGCCGCACCGCCCCATTCACACGCGTCTCCACTCCAACTCCCGCCCACGGATCAAGCCCATCCACCACTACCGGACCAACCGGACAGAACGTGTCGAAACCCTTGGCGCGCCACCATTGTCCGTCTTTGCTCTGCAAATCGCGCGCCGTCACGTCGTTCAGGCAGGTGTAACCCAGAATGTACGGCCGCACGTCTTCGTCAGCCGGCGGCCGATAGCACGTCTTGCCAATCACTACGCACAGCTCGCCTTCATAATCCACGCGTTCAGAAAGTTTAGGCCGCCTCACCACGCCTCCCGGTGCCAGCAGCGACGAGCTCGGCTTTAAGAAGATCAGCGGCTCTTTAGGAACCTCATTCCCCAGTTCCGCCGCATGTTCCCGATAATTTCGCCCCACGCACACAATCTTCGACGGTCGCACTGGCGGCAACAGTACGGCCTCTACCAGCGCAATCGGTTCGATCCGTCGCGTGCGCAGCCCTTCCACGTCGCCGTCGGATTCTTCCGGAGCCGTTAGCAAAATCCGCAAAATCGCATCCCGCCCCGCGACCGATTCGACCAGACCGTAGTGAGCCTGTCCATTCAGCTGAAACCTGCAATATTTCATCGCCATCTATCTAACCACGACCCGCGCAAATCCTGCGAGATTTTTCTCACGGTACCCGCTCACTTGCCTCGTCCGACCGCGCACTCTCGTTGCCGCGCTGGTCAACGGACGAGACCGAATAGAAATAGGTCTTTCCCGCGTCCACCTGCATATCGCGAAACGCAGGCGTCTTCACCGGTTCCGAATTCAGCTTCACCGTCGCTGAACCTTCTTCGCGCCAGTAGACGTTGTAGCCTGCAAGGTCTGCATCCGTCACTGGAGCCCAGATCAGATCGATGAATGGCTGCTGCCCCGGACCCGAAAATACCGCCTGCAATCCCGAAGGCACAGCCGGTGGAAAAACGTCGTCGGCAAAAACCTTTACTTCCGGAGTGTCGTCACCTTCCACTTCAACCGTCGGCTTCCCCTCTTTCTCCACCACACTCACCACCGTGCCCCGGTAGAAGTACGTGTGCTCCCACTCGAAACTCAGGTCAAGGAACGACGTAACAAGCTTGTCGTTTTCCATCGTCCTATTCGCATCGCTGTTCGAAGCCTGGCTCGACGATTCCACCGCCCCGCTCGGCCCCGCGGCGCATTCCGTAGCATCGAGTTCGGCGATGCGGGTCTCGCTCGTACTCAATTCGCCGCGACGGTAGATGCGGAACAGATATTTTGTGCCAATATTTCTTTTTGCTTGGCCTGCACACAGCCACGAGATCAGTACGCCCTTCGCGGTCGCCCGCGCGGCAAAGTCATTGAACGGCGCTATGGTGGGCACCAAGGGCACACGCACCTGATTCGAAATTCCCGCGCCCCGGTTCGCTGTGTTCAGCACTTCCACGGCGTAGGTGGCAAACCCCGTGGGGGTCGCTTGCTCAATGGCCGCAAGAGTATCGACAAAGCGCGCCGTGATCTTCTGTGTGGACGAGTTTTTCTTGCTGTTGAAATTAGCCGGCGGCGCGGCATCTCCCACAGGCGTTCCACATTCCTTGAGAGTCGAATCCATGCTCCGGCAAATCTGCGTCTTTCCCAAATAACGCAAGCTCTGCCTGTCCGTGGTCCGTGTAGGGACGCTCCACGTAAGCGTCACATGATCTCCCTTGCGCGCGGCTCGCAGATCCGAGGGCGGCTTCGGCAGCTCCAGCGACGGCGGCAGTGGCGCACCAATCGAAGCGCACCCCGTTAGCCACACCAATACCCCGCCCGCCAGCAACAATAGTCTCCGAAGAAGCCTCATGCGCAGAAACAACAGACTACATCACTTGCTACAAAGGAAGGGATAACATCCAATGGGTTGCAGTTGAGGATCTCTGAAACGCGGGTCTCCACCTGTAACATTCCGTTAACCAATCCTGCGTAGGCTCAGTGGGTCGGGGGCGTTGAACAACCCAACGTCCCTTCACATGCTCAGACAGATGCACTCGGTCATAGGTTAACTAGAGTTAACTTGGGAGATATACTAGTATGAATATCTAACTTGCAGTTGCTGAACATGAGATTCATCCTCAACCCCGCAACGTACCGCGAAGCAGGCGGGCAAGCTACCTCAAAGCCCGCCACGTCCGCGATTCTCCGCGTCACGACACTGGGTTTCGCTCTCTGCTGGATAGTCGCGGCCGCTACTGCTGTGCCAGTTCTTGCGCAGCTGCCGGATGCCCCATCCCCTGTCCAGTCTGCTCCTCCCACGCAACCAGACTCACCCAACGTCCCAGATCCCGCCCCTGCCGAAGATTCCGAGTCCATGTTTCCTCATTTCAAAGACACGCGCTTCTGGCTCTCCGGCCAGTCGAACTTCATCTTTCAAACCCATCCTCCCTTCTACGCCGCGTACAGCGGCCCGCACAGCCTCAGCCCCGATTACGAGAAAGCCACATCCCGCGTGCTGACGCTCTACACCGGCGTGCGCCTTAATAATTCCACCGAGATCCTCGTTGACATCGAAGAGGCCGGCGGAGCCGCTCTCAGTCAGGGCTTTGGCCTCGCCGGTAATACCGATCTCGATATCGTCCGCAACCCTCTTCTCAGCAAAACGCCTTATCTGGGGCGGGGCATGATTCACAAAGTATTTGCCCTGAGCAAAGATAAAATCGAAAACCAGCGCAGCTTCCTTTCGCTCTTCGACGAACTGCCTCGCCGCCGCCTGGAGATTCGCTTCGGCAAATTCAGCATGCCCGATTTCTTCGACATAAACTCCGTCGGCTCAGACACCCATTTTCAGTTCATCAATTGGACCACCGACAACAACGGCGCCTATGACTATGCCGCCGACACGCGCGGCTACACCGTCGGCCTCACGGCGGACTTCGAAGATCGCAACTGGGGATTCCGTTTCGCCGAGGCCCTGATGCCGAAAGTCGCCAACGGAATCGATCTGGTCTGGAAGCCATGGCAGGCCCACGCCGAAAATTTTGAGTACGAATTGCGTCACGGCCTGATTCCGAAGAAATCCGGCGTTGTGCGTCTGCTCGCCTACACCAACTACGCCAATATGGGCATCTATCGCGACGCCATCGCCAACTTCGAAGCCGGCCTCTCGCCCCTCCCGGAAATCACCGACCACCCCTGGCACATCACCCGCAAGTACGGCTTCGGCATTAACCTCGAACAGAATCTCCTGCCCTACCTGACCGCATTCACCCGCTTCGGCTGGGATAACGGCAAGACCGAATCCTTCGCCTACACCGAAGTCGATCAAACCTTTGCCGGAGGATTGGGTGCGAACGGTGCATGGTGGCATCGCAAACAGGATCGCGCCGGCATCGCCCTCGTCTCGAACGCCATCAAGAAAGATCACCAGACCTACCTCGCCGATGGAGGCGTCGGCTTCCTCCTCGGCGATGGCGCCCTCAACTACGGACGCGAGAACATCGTCGAAACCTATTACACAATCCACGCCTGGCGCGGCATCTACGTCGGCCCCGGACTCCAGCACATCGTCGATCCGGGTTACAACCGCGACCGCGGCCCCGTCCTCGTCCCCTCATTCCGCGCCCACGCCGAATTCTAGCAGCTCCTGAAAACTCACGATTCGTACCAGCGCATGGTGCTGAAACTCACGATTCGTACGAGGGCATAGTGCTGAAAACTCACGATTTCGTAGCAGGGTAGGGTTCTGAAAAACCCAACGATTCGTATCAGGGCAGCGCTTCAGCGCTGCCGCAAGTGGCGCAGAATCAGTACCGGCTTCAGCCGCTGGGGCACTTCAGCAAACTGCCGGCTTTGCCAACGCAAAAAAGTCAGAGGATCCGATCTAGCACGACTGTATCGAGTTCTTCGATTCGCGTGAAAACGGGATCGTTTGTGATGAAGCCCGTCGCTTGGGCTCGGATTGCGGCGGCCGCTTGCAACGCATCGGGAGTCCGGAGGCGATGAGCCGCCCGCAGTTTCGCCGCCAGATCTGCCGTTTCCAGATCGGGCGCGATCCACTGCAAGTTCGGATAGGTGGAAAGCAAACCGTAAAATGCATCCACGCGGTTCTCGTCCTTATTCCGATACGACGGCACCAGCAGTTCCGTCATCGTGACCGTGGAAGTCACAGCCTCGTGGTCAGCTCTTTCGATCCATGAAAAGACAGAATCGGTGAGCGCGACATACCGCGCATTTGCTTCGAGTTGGTAAATAAAAACGCTGGTATCGAGAGCAATCCGGCGGTGCCGGCGGAGGAACAGCCGAAGCCGATCTATTCCCAACTCCGGCGTTCCTTCCGAAGATGTTGGGTTGGATAGGCGCTGCCCGCCAAACCTCGAATCGCGGCCGCGTGAGATCTAGGCTTTTCCAGTACCAGCACTCTCTTGCCGCGCACCACCACCAGAACCTTATCGCCGGCACCCAAGCCGAGCGCCTCCCGGGCCTCTCGAGGAATCACGATTTGGTTCTTGGAAGAAATCGTCGCCTGCGCCATGCTTTACATTCTATCATAAAGTAAAGCAACCTATGCTCGAGGACAACGGTCGATCATGTGGAGACAGCCGCCCTCGGCTGTCCGTCGAGCGCAGCTCGACCATCTTCCTGTCGCTTACAAGCCAGGCCTTACCCTAGAGCCTACTTTTCCACCTTCACGCCCTTCCAGAACGCCACATATCCCTTAATCTGCTTTGCCGCCGCCTTCGGCTCCGGATAGTACCAGGCCGCCCCGGCATTCCGCTTGCCACTGACTTCAACGTCGTAATAACTCGCCGTCCCCTTCCACGGACAAACCGTGTGCGCATCGCTCGCCTTGAAATATTCCTTCCGAATCGCATCCGGCGGAAAATACTGGTTGCCCTCGATCTCCACCGTCGCGTCGCTTTCGGCCAATACTGTGCCTTCCCACGTTGCTTTTGCCATAATGCCCATATAGATTCCTGACAGGCGTGCCAGTTTCAGAAAGGTTGCGCGGAGAAAATGCCGGAAACGCTAACCACGAAGACGTACTTCAACGGCCACTCGATGGTTGGCGCCCTGGAACGCGTTCTGGTCTGTTCTCCCCGCACCGCCGGCTGGAATCAACCGGAGCGCGCCGCATGTTGGCAAGAACTGGGCTTCCATCATGCCCCGGATTTCGCAACAGCCCAATCCCAGCATCAAGCTCTCTGCCACGAACTGGAAGCCGCCGGCGCCGATGTCATCGAACTCGCTCCCGGCGCTGGACTCACCCTCGACGCGGTCTACGCACACGACGCATCTCTTCCCACTGATTACGGATTGATCGTGCTGCGCCCCGGCAAACCGAACCGCGCGGCCGAAAGCCAGCACCACTCCTCGTTCTGCCAGACTCTCGAGATCCCCGTCCTTGGCACAATCGCAACCCCCGGCACCACCGAAGCCGGGGACATGATCTGGCTCGATTCCAAAACGCTGCTCATCGGCAACGGCTACCGCACCAACGCCGCCGGCATTCAGCAGATGCGCGCCCTGCTCGCGCCGCATCAAATAGAAGTTCTTTCCGCCCCGCTCCCCTACGGCTCCGGCCCCTCCGCTTGCCTGCACCTCATGTCTCTGATCAGTCTGCTCGACGAACACACCGCCCTGGTCGATTTACCCTGGCTCGCCGTCGAAACCGTCGAACTCCTGAAATCCCGCGGATACAACTTTATCCAGATCGATCCCTCCGAGCGCGACACCCTAGCCTGTAACGTCCTCGCGCTCGGCAACAATCGTCTGCTCGCGATCGAAGAAAATCGCAAAACCAACGCCCTCCTCCTCCACGCCGGATTCGACCTCCGCACCTTCCCCGGCAGCGAACTCTGCATCAATGGCGCCGGCGGCCCTACGTGCTTGACTCGCCCGATGCTGAGGGCAGTGCGGTGAGTTGGCACTGTCTGAGTAGTAGCCACCCGTCCCAGGATGGCTTCAGATAGAATCTAAGCTGGCTGATATGTGCTAAAATGTGTACAACATGACACAAGAGGTCACAATGACCACGACCATGACGATCAGGTTGGAATCGGCGGTCAAACGACGGCTTGATCGCCTGTCTACAGCCACGAAGCGCAGCAAGTCTTTTCTCGCGGCCGAAGCTATCCGCGAGTACGTCGCGATCAACGAATGGCAGATTCAGGAGATTCGGGCTGCCATCGCAGAAGCCGATGCGGGAGATTTCGCGAGCGAGGCTGAGGTCAAGGCGGTTACGGACAAGTGGGATGGCCACGCGGATTAAATGGCTCAAAAATGCCCTCAAGAACTTCGACGAGGAACTCAATTATATTGCAAGCGATGATCCAGCGGCTGCGCGGCTAGTAGGGCGGCGCATCGCAGAGGCGGTGGCACTTTTGGCGACAAACCCCGCCATAGGTCGCCCGGGCCGTGTCGCCGGTACGCGCGAACTGCTCGTACCCAACACACGCTATCTGATTCCCTATCGCGTGCGGAACGGCTTCGTCGAAATCATGCGCGTCTTCCATACCTCCCATCGCCCTCCGCAGAATTGGTGAGTCCCACGAACGGTCGTCTCCCCTCCTGCTAAAATAATCCTGCATGCTTCTTCCCTTCGTCCGCGAACTCTTCACGGACGTAGAAATGCTTCCCGCCTTCGCGCGTGTAGCCTCCCACCTCAAGGAGGGCACGGGGCGCATTCGTGTCTCCGGCCTCACCCCCACTGCGAAAGCCTTGCTGCTCGTGCTGTTTCAACGCACCGCCGCCCGCCCGCTCGTCTTCGTAGTCAACGACAACCGCGCCGCCGAAGACTATCTCCCCGTCCTGCGCGGCTTCTGCGAACTCACCGCTGCCTGCGATCCCGAGTCCGTCATCTCTCTCCCTGCTCGCGACGTCCTCCCGTTCCAGAATCTCTCCCCGCATCCCGAACTCCAGGAAGAACGCGCCACCGCCCTCTGGAAGATCGCAACCGGAGCCGCATCCATCGTGATCTCCCCGGTAGCCGCGACTGCCATTCGCCTTCGCTCCGCCGACTACTACTCCGATCTCGCCCGCACCATCCGCCGCGGCGAATCCTTCGATCTCGAATCCCTGCTCGCCCACCTCAACACCGTCGGCTACACCTCCACCGACGTCGTCGAAATGCCCGGCCAATACGCCGTTCGCGGCGGCATTCTCGACGTCTACTCGCCCGAGGCCGACCGTCCCCTCCGCATCGAGTTCTTCGGCGACGAAGCCGATTCCATCCGCAAGTTCGATCCCGCTTCGCAGCGCTCCTCCACTCCCGTTGACGAAGCTCTGCTCCTCCCGCTTACCGAGACTCCCGTCAGCGAGCATCTCCTCGGCGCGATTCACACCCGTCTCAGCGGCAAGCGCATCGTTGGCTCGGGAAAGCCGGGCTCCGAAGAAATCATCGAAGCCGCCGTCCGCTCTGGCGGCGTCAACGTCTTCCCCGGCTGGGAGTTCTACTCCCCCGTCGCCGGCGCCGACAGCACCATCTTCGACCTCATTCCCCGCGCCGCCGTTCTCCTCGACGAGCCCGAACAACTCGCCGAGGAGTTCGACCGCTTCTGGTCCCGCGTTGCCGAAGCCCACGAGCGCAGCGGAGTTGGCAATCTCGTCCGCCCCGAAGATCTCTACCTGCCGCCGGACGATTGGTCGCAGAAAACCGCCGCCCTCCCCGGTGCAGACATCGAACACCTCGGCATCACGCGCAGCCTGAACGAAGAAGCAATCGCATTCCTTACCCAGCCCTCGCCGCGCTTCCATGGCGCAATCCCCGCCATGCTGGAAGAAGTGCAAAAGCTCAACGCCGATGGCAAACGCGTCCTCTTCGCCGTCCCCAACACCGGCGAAGTCGAACGCCTCGCCGATGTCTTCACCGAGTACAACGTTTCGTTCAAGCTCGGAAGCCGCACCCGCGGCGGCGAAAGCTATGCCGACGAAACCAGCTACTTCGCCGGAGAAGTCTTCACCACCACGCTCGCCGCAGCCTATATTCCCGACGGTGTTCTGCTCCCCGAGGCTAATCTAGCCGTCTTCGGCTCCCGCGATCTCTTCGATGAATCCGAGTCCGTCGCTTCGCGCCCGCAGCGCTCCAAATCCAAAGTCTCCGCCTTTCTCTCCGATTTCCGCGATCTCCAAGTCGGAGATTACGTAGTCCACGTCGAGCATGGCATCGGCCAGTATCAGGGACTAAAAGAAATCAACCACGGCGACGGCCCCGCCGAATTCATGCTCCTCGAATTCGCCGAGGCCGCCCGCCTCTACGTTCCGCTCACGCGCCTCGATCTCGTGCAGAAGTATCGCTCCTCAGAAGGCGCCAAGCCCGCCCTGAGTCATCTCGGCACGCAATCGTGGGCGAAGACCAAATCCCGCGTTCGCAAGGCCATGAAAGACATGGCCGACGAACTGCTCAAACTCTACGCCGAGCGCAAAACCGCCGTGGGACACGCCTTCCCGCCGGGCAACGAATGGTATCGCGAGTTCGAAGACGCCTTCGAATTCAGCGAAACGGAAGACCAGAGCCAGGCCATCAAGGACGTCGTTCGCGACATGGAATCTTCGCAACCGATGGACCGCCTGCTCTGCGGCGACGTCGGCTACGGCAAAACCGAAGTCGCCATGCGCGGTGCATTCAAAGCCATCAGCGACAACAAGCAGGTCGCGGTCCTGGCTCCCACCACGGTCCTCGCCTTCCAGCACTTCGAAACTTTCAAGCAGCGCTTCGCCCCATTCCCCGTCACCGTCGAAATGATCAGCCGCTTTCGCAACCCCAAACAGCAAAAAGAAATTCTGCAAAAAACCGAAGCCGGCAAAATCGACATCCTCATCGGTACCCATCGCATTCTTTCCAAAGACATCAAGTTCTTCGATCTCGGCCTGCTCATCGTCGATGAAGAACAGCGCTTCGGAGTGCGTCACAAAGAACGCATCAAACAAATGCGCAAGCAGGTCGACGTGCTAACCATGTCGGCTACGCCCATCCCGCGAACCCTGCACATGTCTCTAGTCGGCCTGCGCGATATGAGCGTGATTGAAACTCCGCCCAAAGATCGCATGGCGATTCAAACCGTAGTCGCCAGTTGGGACGAAAAACTAATCCAGTCCGCGGTTGAACAAGAATTGGAACGCGGCGGCCAGGTCTATTTCGTTCACAACCGCGTCGATACCATCTGGGAAATCGCTGCCAAGATTCAGGATCTCGTTCCACCCGCGCGCATCATCGTCGGCCACGGACAAATGTCGGAAGGCGAACTCGAAAAGGTAATGCTGAAATTCATGCACCACGAAGCCGACATTCTGGTCTCAACCACGATCATCGAAAACGGCCTCGACATCCCGCTGTGCAACACGATTCTGATCAATCGTGCCGACCGCCTCGGCCTCTCCGAGCTTTACCAACTCCGTGGCCGCGTCGGCCGCTCCAACCGCCGCGCCTATGCCTATCTCATGCTCCCGCCGGAAATAGAACTCACCCCCATCGCCCGCCGCCGCCTCGCCGCGCTCAAAGAATTTTCCGACCTCGGCGCGGGATTCAAAATCGCCGCCCTCGACCTCGAACTTCGCGGCGCCGGCAACATGCTCGGAGGCGAGCAGAGCGGACACATCGAAGCCATCGGCTTCGAGCTCTACACCCAGATGCTCGAGCGCGCTGTCCGCGAAATGAAAGGCGAAGCCGCCCCCGACGAAGCCGAAACCCAACTCAATCTCGGTCTCAACATTCGCATTCCGGCGGACTACGTCCCCGAAGAAAACCAGCGCTTGCAGATGTACAAGCGCGTAGCGCGAGTCGAAACCGAATCGCAGCTAACCGACGTATCCGCCGAGTTGCAAGACCGCTACGGCCCGCCTCCGCCCGCAGTCCACAACCTGCTCGACTACGCCTCGCTAAAGTTGTTGTGCATGAAAGTAGGAGTGAACGCGATCGAGCGCAAGCGAGACGTCGTAACCCTGAAGTTCCAGCAAAACGCCGCCGTCGACCCCGAGCAGCTAGCCCGCTTCGTCTCCGCCCAGCGCGGCGCACAATTCACCCCAGACGGCATGCTGAAATTTGTTTTGAAAGCCACAGCGGCCGAAGAGGTCCTGCGCACCCTACGCACCGTCTTAGAGCAACTGGCCAGCGTAGAAACGACATCCGAATCCCGCACCGCCAGCGAACCCGTTTAGTTTTGAAGATTCGTATCAGGGTACGCCTTTAGGCGTACCGCAAGTGCTGCATTTTCAGTTAGCGCCTTCAGGCGTTGCGCGTTTTCAGCAGACTGTTCACCCGCCGAGTCGCCATCCCCAAACTCCACCATATACAATTATCCGGCAACCGAACTCGCCCCACCCAACGACGAACGACCGATGACCGCACCCATGCCCATGAAACTTCGCAAAGCCGTTTTCCCCGCCGCTGGCCTCGGCACCCGCTTTCTCCCGGCAACCAAAGCCCAGCCCAAAGAGATGCTCCCGCTCGTCGACAAGCCCATCATCCAGTACGGAGTCGAAGAAGCCATGGCCTCCGGCTGCGACCAGATCCTTATCATCACCGGACGCGGCAAGCAGGCCATCGAAGACCACTTCGACGTCAGCTACGAGCTCGAACGCATGCTCGAAGATCGCAAGAAACTTGATCTGCTCAAAATCGTCCGCTCCATCTCCGACATGATTCACGTCGCCTACGTCCGCCAGAAAGAAGCCCTCGGCCTCGGCCACGCCGTGCTGATGGCCCGCGAACTCGTCGGCAACGAACCCTTCGCCGTCCTCCTCGCCGATGACGTAATCGACGCCAAGGTTCCTTGCCTCAAGCAAATGGTCGAAGTTTTCAATGAGAAGCAGTGCTCCGTTCTCGCCACTCAAGTCATCGAAGGCAAAATGATTTCTTCCTACGGCGTCCTCGACGTCAAGCCCGTCGACAGCCGCTTCGGCAACCGCCTCTTCGAAATCAAGAACATGGTAGAGAAGCCCAAGCTCGAAGACGCTCCTTCCAACCTCGCCATCATCGGCCGCTACATTCTTACGCCCGCGATTTTCGACTGCCTCGCCCACACTCCCACCGGCGCCGGAGGCGAACTCCAGCTCACCGACGGCATGCGCCTGCTCCTGCAAAAAGAAAAGATGTACGCCTATGTCTACGAAGGCCGCCGCCACGATACTGGAGATAAACTCGGCTTCCTGAAAGCCACCGTCGAATTCGCCCTCAAGCGGGAAGACTTAGGCAAGCCCTTCCGCGACTACCTCAAAGGATTGAACCTCTAGACCCGTGACTATTACGCGACGACTGTCATCCTGAGCGAAGCCGAAGGGATCTCCATCTTAACCGGCCGAACGCGTAAGCCAAACTGCACCACCGCCGCAAACTTTGGTTTGTTGAGAACCCTCCTCGCTCACGCTATTCTGTATCATCGATTCCGAACTCCTCCCACCTGAACACCAGTGAGGTTGCTCGACCCGATGGGCAAGCGCACCCAACCCCGCAAGCAAATCGAAGTTCCGGTACGCATCTTCGGCACCGACCGCAACGGTCAGGTCTTCTCTGAGAAGGTCTCCACCGTCAACGTCAGCCGGACCGGGGCCGAACTTGCGGGCGTTCACGCCGACCTCGTCCTCGACGAGATCGTCGGCGTGACCTGCGGCAGCAATCGAGTTCACTTCCGCGTCAAGTGGATCGGTGCCGCCGGAACCCCAAAAGCCGGACGCGTCGGCCTGCTCAACATCGCGCCAGAAAAACCGCTCTGGGATTTTCCTCTGACTGCCGATGTCGTCGATGGTTACCAGGCCGGAAGCGTCGAGATGCGCGAGCATCCCCGCTTCCGCTGCCAGAACTCAATCGAGGTGCACGTTGAAGGCGGAGCGTCTTTTTGGGGTACAGTAGCCGACCTCAGCTTGGGTGGTTGCTACGTCGAAATGCCGCTCCCCCTGCAGCCCGGCACGAAGCTAAAAGTCGGCATCTGGTTCGGGCAAAACAAAGCCTGGGCGGATGCCCAGGTTACTCACGGAACTCCAGGCCTCGGCGTCGGCTTGAAGTTCATCGACATTTCCGAACAGGATCTCAACCAGATTCGGCGCTTTCTTGAAGGTCTCTCACCCTTCGCCAGGAAACCCTTGCGAACTCCTCAAAAAGCCTAGCCCGCCAGCGAGCTCTTCACCCGGTAGTTGTCATTCGGAACAAGCGTTCTTTGCGCCGTGAGGAATCTGCGCGAGCCGCGCGAAGCATCGCGCCCTTTGCGATGCAATAATCGCGCGTTTGGCTCGCTTCCCTATCGACTGTAGAGCTGCAAAGCCTAGCCCGCCAGCGAACTCTTCAGTTTCTTCGATTTCTCCTCCACACCCCGCGCCAGCTTCTCCTTATGGGCCTCAAGCTTCTTCGCCACGGAAGCGTCGCCCAACGCAATCATCTGCGCCGCAAGAATGCCCGCGTTCGTCGCCCCCGGCTTGCCAATCGCCACCGTCGCCACCGGAATCCCCGCCGGCATCTGCACTGTAGCAAGCAGAGAATCCATCCCCTGCAACGATGTCGACGGAATCGGCACCCCAATCACCGGCAAGCTCGTATGCGCCGCAATCACGCCCGCCAGATGCGCCGCGCCTCCAGCCCCGGCGATGATCACGCAAATCCCGCGCCCCGCAGCCTTACGCGCGAAATCCGCCGTCCGCTCCGGTGACCGATGCGCCGACGTCACATCCATCTCATACCCGATCCCAAACTCCTCCAGCGCCTTCCCCGCCTCGCGCATAATCTCCAGGTCGGAATCACTCCCCATCACAATCGAAACCAGAGTCTTATTCATGCCCCCCCTTAGTTTGTCATCCTGAGCGGAGGTTGTGCTTCATGAAATGAAGCACAACCGCAGTCGAAGGATCCCTATTCGCGTAACACTCCTGTCCTGCGGAGCGAAGCTCCGCTCACTTCCCCAGCGCTCTCCCCGCAATATCCTTCCGGTAATGCGCCCCATCAAACCGAATCTTCTCACAAGCCTCGTACACTAGCTCAACCGCCGTCTGCAAATCCGCAGCCCGCGCCGAAACCCCCAGCACTCGACCGCCGGCCGTATAAAACGCCTCATCCCTCTTCGCCGTCCCGGCATGAAACACTTTCACGCCTTCAACCCGCGCGGCCTCATCCAACCCTGCAATCTTCTTCCCCACGTCAAACGTCCCCGGATATCCTCCCGAAGCCATCACCACGCACACCGACGCATCCGTCGACCACTTGAAATCCCCCTCGCTCACACGCCCTTCAATCGATGCCTCCAGCGCCTCCACCAGATCGCTCTCCAGCCGCATCAAAATCGGCTGCGTCTCCGGATCGCCGAACCGGCAGTTGAACTCCAGCACCATCGGACCGCGCGCCGTCATCATCAGCCCGCAATAGAGCACGCCCTTGTATTCCGCGCCTTCCGCCTTCATCCCCTCAACCACCGGCTGCGCGATGTGATGCACCAGCCAGTCCCGCATCTTGTCGTCCACAATTTCCGCCGTCGAATATGCGCCCATCCCTCCCGTATTCGGCCCGGTGTCGCCATCGCCCACGCGCTTGTGATCCTGCGCCGCCACCAGCGGCACAACCCGTTCTCCATCGCTCAGCACCAGAAATGAAAGCTCATCGCCCTTCAAGCACTCTTCCAACACCACCCGCGTGCCCGCGTCGCCCACCATCTTTCCGCTGAGCATTTCGCTCGCGGCGCTGGCTGCTTCGTCCTTTGTCGCTGCAATCACCACCCCTTTGCCGGCAGCCAATCCATCGGCCTTCACCACAACCGGCACGTGAAAGTGCGCCAACGCCGCCCGTACCTCTTCTACCGAATCGCAGATCGCATAAGCGGCCGTGGGTATCCGATGCCGCTGCAGAAACTCTTTCGCGAAGCTTTTGCTCGCTTCCAGTTGCGCCGCCGCCTTTGTAGGACCGAACGTTGCCCATCCGCGTCGCGTGAATTCATCCACCACTCCCAGCGTCAACGGCAATTCAGGACCAACCACCGTCAGATCCGGCCTCACCCGCTCACCCAGCGCAAGCATTGAATCCAGACTCTTCAGGTCGACCGGCAGGCATTCCGCCTCTTCCGCAATCCCTCCATTGCCCGGCGCACAATAAACCTTCGAAACGCGCGCGGACTGCCGCAGCTTCCACACCAAAGCATGCTCGCGTCCGCCGCTGCCGAGAACCAGAACTTTCATAGCCGGAGAAAGTCAAGGTTAGGGGAGCGCACGAAAGCTGTCAAACGCTCGTCCTAACACCACGGAGGCAGGGAGACATGGAGAAGAAAAGAAATCAAAGTTACTGCTACGCAAAGCCCGGTCGTCGCTTCCGATCGCGAGCTCTTGAAAAGCCCAAGACCTAGACCAGTGACCTTTAATGTTCTCCGTGCCTCCGTGTCTCCGTGGTGAAATCAGGGTTAACCTCGCTTAACTCCCGTATAATCTCCCCAATGATCACCGTCTCCAAAGAAGACTATCTCAAAGCCATCCTCCACGCCGAGAGTGAGGGAGAATCTGTGATCTCTGCCCGCCTCGCCGACTGGCTGAAAGTATCCGCCCCGGCGGTCACCATGGCAGTACGCCGCCTTAAAAAAGACGGTCTGGTTCGCGTTCAAGCCGATGGTCACGTGCGTCTCACCGCCGCCGGCCGCAAAATCGCTCGCAAACTCACCCTCCGCCATCACCTGATCGAGCGCATGTTATCCGAACTCTTCGGTATGGAGTGGTGGAAGGTGCACGACGAGGCCGAAAGATTAGAACATGCCGTCTCGCCCGATTTCGAAGCGAAACTTCTGGCCAAACTCGGCAAGGCAGGTGCCTGCCCTCACGGCAACCTCAGCGAGATGGAGAGCCCCGCCAGTCGCCGCCATCGTGGTCTCCTGCTGCTCGCCGACGCCGAGCCCGGCTCCGCCTACGCCGTCAGCGGTATCTATGAACGCGACCGCCGCCTGCTCGAATTCCTTGAAGCCCGCGGCGTTCGTCCCGGAGCGAAGTTGCGCCTCCTCGAACGCAACTACGATCAGACCCTCACCTTATCTACCACGGCCGGCAACGTCTCCCTCGGCCGCGCCGCCGCCGAGCGCGTCTGGGTCTCCTCCGCCGCCCGCCCCGCCCGCTGAGCCGCCCCCCCACCACATTGTCATCCTGAGCGGAGGTTGTGCTTCACGAAGTGAAGCACAACCGCAGTCGAAGGATCCATGCCCGTCCGATCGCTCTCTCAGGAGAACACCCTCCACTCCGCGCTCTGCTTAACCATAGTTTATTCCGTCGTGTATACTGACGCTAATCTCCGCTGCGGGCCCGCCTCGCAAAACGCAGCGGAAAACTCCCCGTAATCCTCAACCCATGAAGCCCGCCGCCCAGCCCGAAAACGCCGTAGTCATCACCCACGAAGACGTCGACCGCGCCCATGATCGCGTCCGCGTCTCCGAAGCCCGTGCCCACCGCGGCTTCTCCTCCAAAGCGCGCCTGCTGTGGCTACTCGTAGGTCCCGGGGTCCTCGTCATGTTGGGAGAAAACGACGGCCCCAGCATGCTCTCCTACGCCGCCACCGGCTCGAAGTTCGGCATCGGCTTCTTCATTCCTTTCGTCGCTCTCACCTTCTGCATGGCTATCGTTGTTCAGGAGATGACCGTCCGCCTCGGCGCCGCCACCCATCGCGGTCACGCCGAACTCATCTTCGACCGCTTCGGTCCCTTCTGGGGCTGGTTCTCCATGATCGACCTCGGCGTCGGCAACTTCCTTACGCTCATCACCGAGTTCATCGCCATCCGCGCCGGCCTCGGCTTCTTCGGCGTCCCGCCCTGGATCGCCGTCCTCATCGCGCTCATCGTGCTCTATGCCGCGCTCGTCAGTCACCGCTACTGGACTTGGGAACGCATCACTCTTGCCGCCGCTATCTTCAACCTGATTTTCATTCCCGTCGCGCTCATGACCCACCCCAGTTGGCACTCGGTCGGCCACGCCTTCATCACCTGGCAGCCACTCCCCGGCTTCAATAAAGATGTTCTCCTCATCGTCCTCGCCGATATCGGCGCCACCGTCACCCCGTGGATGCTCTTCTTCCAGCAAAGCGCCACCGTCGACAAAGGCATGACCACCAAAGACATCCGCTTCGGCCGCATCGACACCTTCCTCGGAGCCGCCCTCGCCACCGCCGCCGCCATCGCCACCATCCTCGCCACAGCTCCGCTCTTCGCCCATCAAATGACCGCCGACAATTTCCAGGCCGCCGAATTCGCCCAGGCCCTCGAACCCATCATCGGACGCTTCGGCGCATCCCTTTTCGCACTCGGCATGGTCGAAGCTGGCATCGTCGCCGCCATCACTATCTCAACTTCGTCCGCCTACGCCTTCGGAGAAGTCACCCGCAAGCCGCACAGCCTCAATCTCCCCATGGGACAAGGCAAATCGTTTTATGCCGTCCTCACCCTCTGCGCCGTCGCCGCCGCCGCCATCGTCCTGATCCCCGGCCTGCCGCTGGTCTACGTGGTTCTCGTTGTCAACGTAGTCGCAGTCCTGGCCATGCCCCCCGCTCTGGTGTTCCTCTTCATGCTTGTCAACGACAAAGAAATCATGGGCGACTTAGTCAGTCCGCTGTGGGCCAACATTCTCGCAACCGCAGTAGTATTCATCCTGACCGCCGCCGGCATCCTATTCGGCATCAGCATAATCGCCCCCAACATCTTCGCCGCCCTGGGAGGTAAGTAAGGATGGATCTCTATGAAGGTTTTCGAGACAGGCTGACGAACGCTTTTTCGACGGGTGGAGCAGGCCTTCAGGCCTGCATTACAGGTGGATTTCGAATTGGGCTTCAGCCTCTGAGGTACATTCTGATGATGAAAAAAGACGAAACGCACCCCTCACCCTCCGACCAAATCCTGGTCCTATCTTCCCTCGAACACGACCAGCTAGTCGGAGCCAAGAAACACCATATCCCGCGCCGCCACCTAAAAGGCCGCGAACTGGTAGTCCTCTGGTCCCTCCGCCTCTACCTCTTATTCATGATGACAGTGGTCGCCTACCAGGTCTGGATCGCCGCGCACTAAGCGCAACCCGCAGAATTACTTCGTCTTCTGGTCGCTCGCAGTCTCCTCCTGCGGTTCTTCAGCCTTTTGCCAACTCGAATTGGGGTTGTACTCCTTCATCGCTTTGGCGACAGCTTCGGTCTTCTTGCCCAGATCCTTCTCATACACGGTGCCATCCTCGCCAACGATAAATGTCATCACGCCCGACGACCGGTACTCCGCCGGATACGCCACAAAAGCGAACCCACCGCTCATCTTGCCGTTTACTATGTAACTCTTGGCTCCGCCGGGGCCATATTTCCCCTGCCGTGTCAGGATGTGGTAATAGTACCCGCGATAAGGAGTCGCGGAGTCGTGGTTCGTCCCAATGCTCTCCGTAACCGCCGCCGCCACCAGAGGCCCAACCGGACTCAGGGGTTCGCCACCGGCCGGCTTCCAGTACAAGCCATTGTGCTGCCCTTCATCACTGAAGATTTTCGCCGCGTACTCTGTGTGTTGCGCCGCATAGTATTCCTTCTCCGCCGCCACCAGTTCCTGGCAAACCCGTATGCTCGACATTTCATTCCGGCCAACTCGCCGGTACAAAATTTCTCTCTTGCCCGCCTCCGTGTCGAAATACCACGAACCGCCTTTGTTCGCTAGCGGTATCGGCGTCGGCCAATTCTTCGCGCCGATATACAACACCGTGGTTCCGTCCGCCTCTTTCACCAGGCGGTGCATTTCCTGATATCTCTCCACGAAATTAGCCCGGTTCTCGGCATCTTCGGCGTCGTCTCCCGACGAGACGATCTGCTTGCCCTCTCCTCCCAGAATATCGAGTATCGCTTTTTCGTCGTTACTCTGTGCCGCCGTGACCAATGCGTTGCTCGCCTCTTCTGCTGAAGAAAAAGTCTTCTGGCCCGGTTGCTGCCCCTCGGACCGGGAAGTAAAGTACCCCATCACAAGGACCACAACCGCGGCCGCCGCAAAAAGATCTGCCCGATGAGTTTTGTAGAAATTCAACTTCGCTCGCTGCATATGGCTTCTCTCCATTTTCAAAGTCTTCGAACTACTGGGAACACAGCTCACCCTCGATTACCGGCGTCCACCCCCGCCTCCGTGGAACCCTCCGCCGCCGCGAGACCCGCCACCGAAGCTGGCTCTTCCACGCGATGAGAAGCTCCTGGTCTGTCCGCCGTGGTCGTAGCCGCCGAAAACCCCCGAGCGCACGCCGCTCTGACCGCGTGGTGCTGCATATCCTCGAGCGGCCTGCCGGTTTCCGTCGAACGGCCTGGCCCCGCCCCGTGCAAATCCGCCACGAGCATAGGCGCCGCGGTTATAAAACGTTCTGCTTCCGGAGTAGTACCTGCCGTGGTTAAAAACTGCGTAGTGGTTATGCCAGTCGAACCCCCAATGACCCCATCCCCATCCAAAACCGCCCCACCACCCAATTCCAAAGCCGATTCCGAACGAGAGATAAGGCCCGCCAAACCAGATTCCTGGATATGGATACCATCCCGGCCACGCCACGACGGGATATCCGTAAACCAGCCAGGGATCGTAGGCAGGAACGTAAACCACATCCGGATCGGCAGGCGCAATATCAATATCCGAATCCTGCTCCGTAACCGTTTGCTGCGGCGTGCTCTTCAGATTGCCGGCCTCTTGCGCTTTCCGCCGCATCACCTGCACCGCATCCATCACATCCGATTGCTGGTTGTAGTACGCATCGCCCAGCGATGACGTCCATGAAAGGTTCTTGTCCATATTTCCTAGGACAGAAGGAAATGCCGTCAGCGCCTTCACGCTCGGATCCCACGGTTGTTGGTCCACAGCGTTACCTAAGTCAGTTCCTTTCAAGTCAGGATGCGTCTGCACCCATCGGTCGGCCTCGACCACTTGTTCGGGAAACGTCGACGCTGCCAGGATCTGCGCTACCAGCGAATCCGGATACAGCGCAATCGGCGCGACCAGCTGCTGTAACTGCTCTACAGTCTGTTGCGTGTACGGCGGCGCCGGTGCACGCTGCCCTGGAGCCTGAGCTTGCGCGCCTTGATCTGCAACGCCCTGGTCTTGCGCAGCCCATGAGTCCTGCGGTAAAGTCGCGAACATCAGAGCCAGCGACAATACGCAACCCAAACTTTGCTTACCCAAATTTCCGACCCGTCCGAAAATGTTCATATTCTTGAACCTCCCTGCACCCTTCATCGCCTGAATCTTTGCTCAGTTAGATAGATGACCAAGCCGCGATTTAGGTTTCATAAGGCTATGGATGCCACTCTTCATCGAGAGCGCACCTTTATGTAATTTTCCGTAAACCGCCACCCACGGCGCATTAACATTAAGACGACTGTCGTGAATCCGAGTCCTTCCGTTCGATTCGGCCTACGCAATCCCATCCAGAACGACTAAACTTATTGGTTGAGATATACCAGGAAGGCCATCATGTCCTTAAATAGCTTCAACTCCCGCTCCACCCTCAAAGTCGGCAACAAAGAATACGAAATCTATCGCCTCAGCGCCCTCGACCAGCAAGGCATCTCCACCAAACACCTTCCATTCTCCCTGCGCATCCTCCTCGAAAATCTCCTGCGCACCGAAGACGGCCGTAACGTAACCAAGGACGAGGTCCGCGCCCTCGCGTCCTGGAATAAGAACTCCAAACCCGACAAAGAAATTGCCTTCACCCCCAGCCGCGTTCTCCTCCAGGATTTCACCGGAGTCCCCTGCGTCGTTGACCTCGCCGCCATGCGCGACGCCATGCAGCAACTCGGAGGCGACCCCGCTCTCATCAATCCTCTTCAGCCCGTGGAACTGGTCATCGACCACTCCGTGCAAGTCGACGAATTCGGCACTCCCAGCGCCTTCGACGTAAACGCCCTGCTCGAATTCCAGCGCAACAAAGAACGTTATTCTTTTCTGCGCTGGGGCCAAACCGGATTCCGCAATCTCGCCATCGTCCCCCCCGACACCGGCATCGTCCACCAGGTCAATCTCGAATATCTCGCTCGTGTCGTCTTCGTGAACGAATCCAACGGCCACCGCGTAGCCTATCCCGACACGTTAGTCGGCACCGACAGCCACACAACAATGGTCAACGGGCTGGGGGTGCTGGGATGGGGCGTTGGCGGCATTGAGGCCGAAGCCGCCATGCTCGGCCAACCCGTCTCCATGCTGATTCCCCTCGTCGTCGGCGTGAAGCTTACGGGACGTTTGCGTGAAGGAGCTACTGCGACCGATCTTGTTCTGACGATCACTGAGATGCTGCGCAAACACGGCGTCGTCGGAAAGTTCGTCGAGTATTTCGGTCCCGGACTGCGCGACCTTCCTCTTGCCGACCGCGCCACTATCGCCAACATGTCGCCCGAGTACGGCGCAACCTGCGGCATCTTCCCCGTCGACAAAGAGAGCCTGAAATATCTGAAGCTAACCGGCCGCAGCGCGGAACAAATCGCGCTCGTCGAGGCTTACTGCCGCGAGCAAGGACTCTTCCACGACGAGAAGACTCCCGAAGCCGAATATTCAGAGCTGCTCTCGCTCGATCTCGCTACAGTCGAACCCAGCCTCGCCGGCCCGAAGCGTCCGCAGGACCGCGTGGTCCTCTCGCAAGCCGCCGACTCTTTCAACAAAGCCCTGCCGTCTCTGATCAAACCGAAATCAGCAGCAAAAACTACCTCACCTGTGGGTGCCCCACTTCCCGCCGCAGTTGCGGGAAGTGGGAACGGCTCAGCCACTAGCACCGCGAAGAGCTGGGAAGCGGAAGGCGGCAGCCCCGCCGCCATCGGAGTCGAGGATCCCAACGTCCACGAACACGTCCCGGCAAATGTGAAAGACTCCCTCAAGCACGGCAGCGTAGTCATCGCCGCTATCACCTCCTGCACTAACACCTCGAATCCCTCCGTCATGATCGGCGCAGGAATCCTCGCCAAGAAAGCCGTAGAAAGAGGATTACAAGTTCCGCCCTGGGTGAAAACTTCTCTCGCTCCCGGTTCCAAAGTCGTCCGCGACTATCTCGAAAACGCCGGCCTCACGCCGTATCTCGAAAAACTGAAATTCCACATCGTCGGCTACGGATGTACCACCTGCATCGGCAACTCTGGCCCGCTACCCGACGAAGTCTCCAAAGCCATCGACGAAAAAGATCTCGTCGTCGCCAGCGTCCTCTCCGGCAATCGCAACTTTGAAGGCCGCATCAACTCCGAAGTCCGCGCCAACTATTTGATGTCGCCGCCGCTCGTGGTCGCCTTCGCCCTCGCCGGACGTATCGACACTGATCTCCGCAAAGATGCCATCGGTAAAGGCAAAGACGGCAAGCCCGTCTACCTCGCCGACATCTGGCCCACGCAGCGCGAAGTCGAAGAGGCAGTCGAGCACTCCGTCACCGCCGAGATGTTTTCGAAAAGCTACGCCGAAGTTTTCGCCGGAGACGAGCGCTGGCGCGGCCTCTCCATCCCTAAAGGCCAAACCTACGCCTGGGAAAAAGATTCCACCTACATCCGCCGCGCTCCGTACTTCGACGGCATGCAGCTTCAGCCCTCGCCCGTCGAAGAAATCAAGAACGCGCGCGTCCTCGCTGTCCTCGGCGACAGCGTCACCACAGACCACATCTCTCCCGCCGGATCGATCAAGAAAGACAGCCCCGCCGGAAAATATCTTCAGGAAAACGGCGTCAAGCCCGCTGACTTCAACTCCTACGGCTCGCGCCGCGGCAATCACGAAGTGATGGTCCGCGGCACCTTCGCCAACGTCCGCCTCCGCAACAAATTAGTTCCAACCGAAGGCGGCTTCACCCGCCACCTACCCACCAATCAAGAAATGTCGATCTTCGACGCCTCGCAGAAGTATCAATCTGAACGCACACCGCTGATTATTCTTGCGGGAAGAGAATATGGCTCCGGCTCCTCCTGAACGCACACCGCTGATTATTCTTGCGGGAAGAGAATATGGCTCCGGCTCCTCCCGCGACTGGGCCGCCAAAGGCCCGCTCCTGCTTGGAGTTTCCGCTGTCATCGCCGAAAGCTATGAGCGAATTCATCGCTCGAATTTGGTTGGGATGGGAATTTTGCCGTTGCAGTTTCCCGCGGGGAAGAATGCTGAATCGCTTGGGTTAACCGGCGAGGAAGTTTTTGAGATTACCGGAATCCGAAATTTGATCGAACACTATTCTGCTGGGCGGAAAGTTAGGGTTCGCGCTGCGGGCAGAGGTGGCCCGGTCGAATTCGACGCCTTGGTGCGCGTCGACACGCCGCAGGAGGCGCTCTATTACGCTAATGGCGGGATTTTGCAGTACGTGTTGAGGCAGTTGCTGGCGGGGAAGCCACAGCCGGTTGGGGTCTAGGATCCGCAGCGTAGCATCTATGAACAAAACACGTAAGCGCAACAAGCCGCGTCCGCAGAAACCATCGCCGTCTTGCCGATCGGGGCAAAGACGTGTCCCGCTTCTTCACTAATGCCGGCCGGATGATGGCTCCAATCCAGCGTGTGAACGTCGATCTCGCGCCCGGCATGTTAGAGGAGCTGGACCGGGCCGCGAAGGAGTTGAACATCAGCCGCCAGGCCGTGATCAAAACCCTCATCCGCCAGGCGCTCGACCAGCAATTCGCCGCTCTGGCCGCGCGTAGGGAAGCGCTCTACGGCGTCTCTTCCTGCAGAGTCACCTAAGGCTCGGGCTTAAAACCCCGTTCCTTATCTCTGGCCGTTACGCGGCGCTGAAGCGCCGCTCTTCCACATTCGGCCCGGATATTTCGGGTTTGCACGCTTCTGCAAAATCAACGTCAAAGGCAGCGGACAAGAGTGTCCGCTCCACACGGTTTGCTTTGTCGCAGCGCTGAAGCGCTGCGCCACCCAAAATCCCGCACTTCGAAATCCCTAACGGTGCGCGCTCCGTGCAACTAAAGCTCGGCGGCTTTTGTAGAGTAGGGGCCAGGCTTCTTTGTAGGCTTCGTAGCTGTAGCGGTCTTTCTTGAGCGGCTCGACGGGGTAGAGCATGATGCCGGTTTTGCGTTGGGGGCCGAGGAGCAGGGCGGCGGGGATGATGTACCAGGTTGCGACGGGGATGATCCTTCGACTTCGCTCAGGACAGGCTCCGGCGGCGAAGAGGTCGAGTTGGGAGAGAGTGTAGTCCTGCTTTTTGAGGTAGTGGGGTTTGAACTGGCAGAAGTATCCGGTGCCGGTGCGGCAGGTGGTGGATTTCACCTGCACCCGCAGGAAGTTGGGGCCGTGGTCGATGCCGACATCGTAGGGGCGAGTGTCTCCCCAGGGCTTGAGAACGCAGAAGCCGCGCTCGGCGGCCGTTGCCATGAAGCGGAGTTCGACCCACTCTCCGCGCTGCTTGAAGCTTTTGAATTTCTTCCACTGATCCATTGAGTCGGCTTATCTCCCAAAAGAAAAGGCGCGGCTCAGTGGCCGCGCCTGTGTTTTCCTAAAGTTTTACCTTATACTTCTATTATAGCATGCCGCAGGGGTCGGAAGCGACATGCAATGCGGAATTATTTGGCGATAGCTTTCAGCAACTTAGACGCAATCGTGCCCCTTCGGGCCATTGACAACATTTCAAGCTAAGCGGGATGCTGAGGGATTTCATTTGTGTGATGCTGCGAACCACGCCACTAGGTGCCTCCCTCGCCCCACCACAAAATAGACCAGCGATCCCACGCACAGAATTACCAGTCCCCTCCGAAGATACACCGCGGTCGATAGCGAGATTCCGACCCCGCTTCCAATCGCAAAATAAGCAACGATGCACGCGGGACATTTCGGCAACAGAGCGAGAATTCCGGCGGGAACAATCCATTTTGCGAAGTCGCCCGCAACCTCGCGCCAACGCAGCGCCAGTGTCCGTAGACGCGGACCGCCGTTGGCGGCCCGCGCCCAACTCGTCTCGCGACTCGATCCGGTCGAAATAGCTGCGCAGCAATTCACGACGCTTGCTCCGAGCAGCACGAAGATGCCGCTTTCTTAGGCTCCACATACTGCGTCTTCGGGTCGACAAAATAGCCCTCGGCATATCGATCGTGATGCCGAACCCACGCCATGGTGAAAGCTAATCCATCTTCGTCCCTGCCCTTCGGCGCAAGATCCAGAAAGTTATACGCTCCCACTAATATGTCGAGCCCGCGCGCGTAAGTGGAATAGGTGTGAAAAATCTCACCCGCCTCGTTCTTATAGAAGACGCTCGCCCCCGGCGCTTCCTCGCTCGGGAACTCCATCGCGTCATAGTTGTACTCCACCTTGCCCTTCGCCATTTCCTCTTTCGTAAATGACACATGGAAGTCGCGGTTGAAATCATTCCCGAACGATGACACCCACTTAAACTGCCAGCCCATTCTTTTCTTGAACGCTGCAATCTGATCCATCGGCGCCCGCGAAACCACGGCCAGCGTGACGTCACGATTCGCCAGATGCACCAGGCTTCCATCGAAATGATCGGCCAGGTACGAGCAACTCGGACAACCGGCCTCCCACCCGGGACCGAACATGAAGTGGTACACGATCAGCTGGCTGCGGCCGCCGAACAGCTCGGCCAGAGTCACTTTGCCGTTCGGCCCGTCGAACACATATTCTTTTTCAACTTTCTCCCAGGGCAGCTCGCGCCGTTGCCGGCTCAATTCATCGCGCAACCTGGTGAACTCTTTCTCTTTCCGGAGCAATTCTTTTCGGCTCGCAATCCATTCGCCTGGCGAAACAACTTCGTGTCCTTGAATCTCAGTGCTGGTAGCTACTGTAGTCATGACCATTCTCCTGTTTATTAAGTTCTGTTGCTGTTTTCGATTACAGACCACCTTCTGGCGGCCTAATGTCTCTTGCGCTTATGCAAAGCTTCTCGCTTTCCGCCCGCGCTATCCTTCTCGGCGATCTCCTTGATGCGCAGCAACTCTCCCGACCAGAGCTCTTGAAACGGCCCCACCCATCTTTCATAAATCTGCCGGATCGGAACCACGTTCAGCGAATTCACCCGCTGCCTTCCCGCCTCGCGCGTCTGCACCAGGTGCGCCTGGCGCAGCACGTCGAGATGCTTCATCACTCCAAACCGGCTCAGGTGCGGAAACGCCTCCACAATCTCGGTGGTCGTGCGCGGACGCTCTCTCAAGAAATCCAGAATCGCGCGCCGCGTGGCGTCCGCCAGCGCCTTCCACACTCCGTCGAGTTCGTCCGCCCGTCTAACGGCAATCCCGGTCACGCCGCTACTCGCAGTCCTTCGCCACGTTCGCGAGCATGTGCTTCCAGCCCGTGCCCACATTCTTGCGATGTTCGGGATCGATCATGCCAAGGGCGCGATGCCGCAACGCAATCCGGCTGCCTCCCGCAACCGGCTCGATCTTCACCTCCACGTGATTGATCGCCGGATACGACATGAACATCGGCCCGCTCAGCTCCAGCAGCGTCGGAGCCTTGATGACCTGCACGAACCCCCACAAATGCCCAATTCCGTTTCCCCGGTCCCGGAACCATCGCCCGCCCGCCTTCGGCTCCAACACCAGATCCAGCGATTGTCCATCGGGCCGGGTGTTGCCTTTTCCCAAGCGGTACAGCACCGCCGCAAACGCCTTCTCCGGCGTGGCTTTCGTCTCGATATGCTGCTCAACCTCCAGCGTCAAATCGTCCAATTTCATTGCTGTTCTCTCTTTCGTCGCTCCGAAGAGCAAATCATCATTATGTGAGCATACTATCACGTGACTGAATAGTCACGTCAAGAGAAATCTTTGTTGAACAGCAAACATTTTTTCTCGTGTGGAGCGGACACTCCCTTCGGCAAGCTCAGGGCGGACACTCCGTCCGCTGCCTTTGACTTTGATTCCGCGATCAAAAGGCGGACGGCGTTTGGAGAGGAAGCGGGTCGGGGGGATTGCTCAAGGCAATGAGCACGATCGCCTGTTCAAGCGAGCAAAGGATTATCTAAGAACTCCGAACGTAGCCTTGGGATACTTCAGCTACTTCGCGTTCAGTTATGGCGTCCTTGCAGGGCCGAGGAGGGGTGGTCTTCTGGCGCGATCTTTATCGCGAGCCTCGCCGGGCTCGGGAGGCGGTTCTGAACCTCTACGGGCATGGGCAATCTGGTTCCCAACTCCTGAAGTCACGGCTGCGCCCTCGTCATCACGAAGAAGGACGTTAAGGAGCGAACTGTGAACGTGCAGATTATTTCCCACGCGATAGTTGATAAAACCGAGCTTCCTGAATCGGTTCATGAAGAAGCTGACCCGCGAGCGTGTTGTGCCTACCATCTCTGCCAGAGTCTCCTGACTAAGTCTGGGGACTGACGCTTCCGGCGCTCCTTCTCCGCCGAATTGCGCCATCAACAGAAGAACTCGCGCCAGCCGCTTTTCGCTGGAATTGAAAAGTTGATCGACCAGATCATCCTGATATCGGATGTTCCGCTTTAACAAGTATTTGACAAACATGGCCGACAATTTTGGTTCCTGGCTCATTGCCTGCTCCATCGCCTTTCTCTCGATGTGCAGCAGGACGCAGTCTGTCAACGCGGTTGCAGACGACATGCGCAGGGGTTGACCGGCAAGACCACCTTCTCCAAAAAAATCGCCTTCGCCCAGAATGCCAAGGGTCGCTTCTTTTCCGTTCTCCGATACGACGCTGAGCTGCACCTTCCCGGTTTGGACGAAGAATAGGCCATCTCTGGAGTCACCTTGCGAGAAGATCAACTGCTTCTTCTGAAAAGACACCAGATTCCTGCCCTTCCCAACCGTTGAAAAAAAGGCGCGGGGACTGAAATCAGATTTTCTCTTCGCGGGAGCGATTTGCTTCACCAAAGGCCGTCCTGACTGGAGATGCCACCAGTGTCAATTATGGAGGGGCGAGATGAATCCCCGCTGGTCACTAATGCTCACTGATCAGTAGTGCTCACAATGACGTGTACGACTCGGCTTAGCGGTTCCTCCCGCTGCTATAATCAAGGATTGTGCCCATGCCGACGAAACGCCTGATTCGCTCCACAACAGTTCTATCCATCCGCCGCAACGGCAGCGTAGTGCTTGCCGGCGACGGACAGGTCACCCTCGGCGAATCCGTCATCAAACACACGGCCAAGAAGATCCGCCGCCTCTACAACGACAAAATCCTTGCTGGATTCGCCGGCTCCACGGCTGACGCCTTCACGCTTTTCAGCCGCTTCGAATCGAAGCTCGAGCAGTACCATGGCAACCTGGGACGCGGCGCCGTGGAGCTAGCGAAAGATTGGCGCACCGATAAATTTCTTCGTCATCTCGAAGCGCTGCTGCTGGTCTGCGACAAAGAACAGACTTTCCTGCTCAGCGGACAGGGCGATGTGATCGAGCCCGACGGCGGAGTGGCAGCCATCGGCAGCGGCGGTCCCTACGCGCAAGCCGCAGCCGAAGCGCTGGCGCGGCATACCGAACTCTCCGCCCGCAAGATTGCCGAAGAGGCCATGAAGATTGCGGGCAAGATGTGCATCTATACGAATGATGCGGTAACGATTGAGGAATTGTAGTTCTCAGTTCTCGGTTCTCAGTTCTCAGCAAAGCCTTTTGCTGCACGACTGAGAACTGAGAACCGAGAACTGAGAACTGCCTTATGGCCATCTACTTACCCAGCAGCGCCGAAGAAGAACAACTCGCCCTCGACGAACTTACTCCTCGCGAGATCGTCGTCGAACTCGACAAACACGTCATCGGCCAGAAGGATGCGAAGCGCGCAGTCGCCATCGCCCTGCGCAACCGCACCCGCCGCCAAAAACTAACGCCCGACCTCGCCGAAGAAATCATCCCTAAAAATATAATCATGATCGGACCCACGGGGGTAGGGAAGACGGAAATCGCGCGGCGGCTGGCGAAGCTGGCGAACTCTCCGTTTCTGAAAGTGGAGGCGTCGAAGTTTACCGAGGTGGGATATGTGGGGCGCGATGTGGAGTCGATGGTGCGCGATCTGGTCGAGATTGCCATCGACAACGTCCGCGAAGAAAAGCTGGAGGACGTTTCCGACAAGGCTGAACTGAATGCCGAGGAGCGCCTGCTCGATATTCTGCTGCCACCATCTCCACCGCCACGGCCCGCCGAGCCTACGACCGCGGGCGGAGTGGTGATCGACGGCAACACGGCCTTAGCCGAATCTTCTTCACGCACGCGCGAAAAACTGCGCCAGCAATTGCGCGAAGGCAAGCTCGACGAGCGCCAGGTTGAGATCGACGTGCGCGAGCGCAATTTTCCATCTTTTGAAATTATGACCAACCAGGGCGTCGAAGAGATGGACATCAATATCAAGGACATGCTGCCCAACATCTTCGGCGCGCGGACCAAGAAGCGGAAGATGAAGGTGAACGAGGCTTTCGAATATCTGATCCAGGAAGAAGAGCAGCGGCTGATCGATATGGATCAGGTCACGCGCATGGCGATCGACCGCGTGGAAAATTCCGGGATCGTTTTTCTGGATGAAATCGACAAGATTGCGGGGCGCGAAGGCGGCCACGGTCCCGACGTTTCCCGCGAGGGCGTGCAGCGCGACATTCTTCCGATTGTCGAAGGCACCACGGTGAACACGCGCTACGGCATGGTGCGGACCGATCACGTCCTGTTTATCGCGGCCGGCGCGTTTCACGTTTCGAAGCCCAGCGATCTGATCCCGGAGTTGCAGGGGCGCTTTCCCATTCGCGTGGAACTGCAATCGCTGACCATGGAAGATTTCGTGCGCATCCTTACCGAGCCGAAATCATCGCTGGTGAAGCAGTACACCGCGTTACTTGAAACCGAAGGCGTGAAACTTGAGTTTACGCCCGAGGCGTTGCAGGAGATCGCGCACTTTGCCTTTCGCGTGAATGAGAGCACGGAAAACATCGGAGCGCGCCGGCTGCACACCATCATGGAGCGGGTGCTGGACGAGTTGAGCTTTGACGCTCCCGAGAGAAAAGGCGAACACGTAGTCATCGACGCGGATTACGTGCGCAAGATGTTGACGGACATTGTGAAGGATCAGGATTTGTCGAGATATATTCTGTAGGCGCGAGAATGTCATTGCAGCTTGGAATACTCCGCCTTGGCCTGCTTCAGGATTGGGAGGGTTGGGTCGGGATCCTTCCAGAGACCGAAGAAGGTTTGGTAAGACTGGCGGGCCTTTACCAAATCTCCCGATAAATTGTAGGCGCGGGCGAGTTGCAGGTGTGCCAGTGCGCCGAGCGGGAAGTTCAGCACCAGGCCCCTGCCATCGGTCAACTTCTCAAATTCCGTCACAGCTTTTGCGCCGTCGCCCAAGGCTAAGTAGGCTTGGCCGCGAACGTAAGCGGGATAAAGGGTTGCCACCGGCGTTAGCCCAGGATTGGAAAGTTCGACTGGAGTGGGAACGCCGAGATCGTCGATTGCTTTCGATGGTTGACGTTGTTGAAGGTCGATCTCGGCCCGAATAAGCGGCAGCCAGTATTTCTGGATGTAGGTCCCTACCGGCCACTGTTTGTCGAGTTCACGGCAGAGAGCTTCGGCTTGATGGATGTCTCCAGTTTGAGCCAGCACCAGCGCAGCCAGCGTGTTCACGTCCTCTCCGCCCGAGAGTTTCTGTGCCTGCGAAATATAACTCCGCGCCCGTTCGAACTCTCCGACCTCGGTCTCGCGAAGCGCAGCCAGCGCCAAATCGCGGGCGGCCCACTCCTGATTTCCGTCGCGTTGCAACAAATTCGCCGCAGCGCGCGACAAATCACGGGCTTTTTCGAAATGGCCGTGATAGGCCTCGGTGTCGGATTGTTCGAAGAGAAGAGTCGCCTGCGCTCCGGGAACATCCGGCGAGCGCTGCACTAAACGTTCCATTTCCGTTTTGTCGTCGCGAAGGAATGCTACCCAATAGGCCGATTGCAGTAGTTCGTCGGTCTGCAACTGTCGCTTGCCGGCTTCCGCCAAAACCGCAGACGCCTCGTCTACCCGGTTCAGCACGAGCAGACTAGTTGCCAGATTCGAATAGGTGGAGGCTCTTGCCGGGTCAAGCAACATGGCCTTGCGGTAGTTTTCGACCGACGGTTCGTAGCGGCCAAGCTCCCCTTCCTCGTTCGCCAAGTGGTTGTAGGCACCCGCCGACCCGGGATAGTTCTGAACCGCAAGAGCGTAGACCTGCGCCGCCTTTTCCAGTTCGCCGGTGACGTAGGCGTAGTAGCGGGCGTCAATCGCTTCGCGTTCGGTTTCGGTCACGCGATCCCGGAGTTCGTGGGCTTTCGCGGCATTCTGGCGGGCAAGTTCAGAATTCCCAAGATTGTAGTAGATGGTTGCCAGCGCACTGTAGGCTACGGCAAAGTTCGAATCCAGTTCGACGGCCTTTTGAAAAATCGGCAGCGAATCTCGATCGCCTCTTTTGTCCCATGTGGAAAGAGCCAGTCCATAGGCGTTCAGGGCGTCGAGTGAGCCTGTGGTGGCCTGTTCCAGGGGAACGTCAAATTTGTGCACGGTAGCAAGCGATTCGCCAAGTTCGCCACGCAGTTTGGTTGCCGCTGCACCAAGCGCGTCCAGCACCTTCTCCTTGGATGCCGCAGTTACCTGCTCTTCGGCAAGCGTGTTTCCATTCTGGCAATTCACCGCCTTCAGACCGAGGACATAGTCGCTGCCCAGGCTGGCAATGGTTCCGGCAAGGTAGGCGCTGCTGCCCGCACGCTGGCAAAGTTCGCGAGCCACGTCCGGAGTAAGTTTTGTGCCCGCGGGACGGGTCATCTGTTGCAGAGTCCTAGCTACGTTGGCGTCGGAGAGCACGTTCAAGAACGGCGATTGCCTCAGCGAAACGCTGAGCGCCGTCTTCAGAGTGTCGTCGAAGATGGGATCGCCCGTGGTGTTGGAGAAGTCGGCCAGAACGACGGTGTCTTTTCCCGTTAACGGCTGGCGGCGATGCGAGCGAAGGTAAAGGCCCGCGGCCACGAGCGCGCCGATCAGGAGGACGACGACCGAAACCTTCCAGAATCCGGTAAACCGCGATGCGAGAGCTCTTGGCGCCGCTGAGCTTGCTGAAGAACGGTGCCCGCTCTCGGAGTCGCGCTTGAGGCGCTCAAAATCGGCGCGAATATCGGCTGCGTGCTGGTAACGCAGATTGGGATCTTTTTCCAGAGCCTTTTCGATGATGGCCTCGACTGAAACAGGAAGTGCAGGATTGATCTGCGCCGGAGGTGCGGGTTGCTGGTGCAAAATTGCGCCGCAAATCTCTCCGGAACTCGAACCTCCAAACGCAATTCTCCCCGTCGCCATCTCGTACAACACCGAGCCAAAGGAAAACAGGTCAGTGCGCACGTCTAACTCCCGGGCCCGCACCTGCTCCGGCGACATATAGGCAACGGTGCCGGGCACGGCCCCCGGGCTGGTTAGGTACGCTTCCTCAGAAGTTGTGGACATCGTCTCCAAACTGTCGCCCTTGGTGGTCTTCTCCGGAGCAAGCAGCTTGGCCAGGCCGAAGTCCAAGATTTTCACGTGGCCGCGCTTGGTAACGAAAATATTCGCGGGTTTGATGTCGCGATGAATGATGGCTTGCGCGTGAGCGGCATCGAGCCCGTCCGCGATCTCAATACCGAGCCGTAACAACGCGTCCAGATCAAGCGGACGGCCCGCAATCCGGTGCTTGAGCGTCACGCCATCCAGAAACTCCATGGCGATGAAAGACTGGCCTTCCTGCTCGCCAATGTCATAAATCGTACAAATGTTCGGATGGTTCAGTGCAGATGCCGCCTGCGCTTCGCGACGAAATCGCGATAGCGCCAGCGGGTCGCGAGCAACCTGCTCAGGTAGAAACTTCAGCGCGACAAAACGATGAAGGCGGGTGTCCTCGGCTTTGTAGACCACACCCATTCCGCCGCCTCCGAGTTTCTCGACGACGTGATAATGGGAGATAGTTTTACCGATCAAGGGCCGCCCCGTTGGGGGCGAATTATAGCAGGCGGAAGCTCCAACCACTTCCAGCCATGCTCCGCGGGGGAGCAGGCAGGTCGTGCATGACGGGGAGGTTGGGCATCGGGCAGGTGGAAAAAAGTAAGGACAGCCCGGAGCCCCCGAAGCTGTCCTGAAACCCTCCCGGTTAGAAGGGCAACTTGATGACCCTACGTTACCTGAGCGATGTTGCAAAACGATGGCAAAATGGTAAATATCTGATGAATTTGGCCGATGTTGTTATAGTAGTCGCGCGGTGCGGTCGAGCTTCGCTCGATAGACGGCCGAGGGCGGCCGTCCCCACATCGCCTTTATTCTGCGGGAGCCCTTGATGCCTTCCACAATGTCGCGAAAGGTCAACCAGTCGCGCCGTTTGCGGCAACGCGCCGAAAGCATGATTCCGGGCGGAGTGAATTCGCCCGTGCGCGCCTTCGGATCGGTGGGCGGCGATCCTCCGTTTATCGTGCGGGGCAAGGGCTCGCACATTTGGGATGCCGACGAGAACGAATTCATCGATTACGTGGGATCATGGGGCCCGCTGATTCTTGGTCACGCCGCGCCGGATGTGCTCGACGCCATTGTAGCCGCAACCTGCAACGGAACCAGTTTTGGCGCTTCCACGCCGGCGGAGGCCGATCTCGCCGAGTTGGTCCTGGCGGCATTTCCTTCGATGCAGAAAGTTCGCTTCGTGAGTTCGGGAACCGAAGCGACGATGTCGGCGATCCGGCTGGCGCGGGCTTATACCAAGCGCAAATACATCGTGAAGTTCGAGGGTTGCTACCACGGGCATTCCGATGCTCTGCTGGTAAAAGCGGGATCAGGCGTGGCGACGCTGGGGATCCCGGGATCGGCGGGCGTTCCCGAGGAGTTTACGCAGTTCACTCTGGCTTTGCCTTTTAACGACATTAAAGCGGTGGAGTATGCATTCCAGAAATTCAAGCACCAGATTGCATGTCTGATCGTCGAGCCGGTGGTGGGAAATATGGGGTGCGTTCCGGCCGCCGACGACTATCTGGTGGCTCTGCGCTTGATCACCGAGCGCGAGAGGTCGGTGCTGATTTTTGACGAGGTGATGACCGGATTTCGCGTGGCCTTCGGCGGAGCGCAGGAACTCTACAACATTCGTCCCGATCTGACGACGCTGGGCAAGATCATTGGCGGGGGGTTGCCCGTGGGAGCGTATGGAGGTCCCAGCGAGATTATGAATCTGGTGGCGCCGCTGGGCCCGATGTATCAAGCAGGCACGCTCTCCGGCAATCCGCTGGCGATGGCGGCAGGATGCGCAATGGTAAAGCATCTGCGCGATCAGAAGCAGGAGATATATCCGCAAATCGATAAGCTGAGCCGGGAACTGGTCGAGGGTGTAGCCGCAGCCGCGAAAGATGCCGGCGTGGGGCTGTGCTACAACCGCGTGGGATCGATGTTCACCTGGTTCTTTACAGCCGGGCCAGTGACTGATTGGGATTCGGCGTCGAAGTCGAACACGGGGGCATTCGGAAAGTTCTTCTGCGCGATGCTCGACAGTGGCGTCTATCTGCCGCCGTCGCAATATGAAGCTGCGTTCCTGGGTTCGACACATACCGAGGAAGACGTTCAGCGGACCATCGCGGCGGCGAAAGAAGCATTTACAGCCGTGAAGGGATGAGAAGGATTACGACAGCCTTCGACTTCGATCGGAGCTGACCCCAATCCGGAAGCGGAGAAGTCAACACCGGAACCAGCCTAACTGATGGCTGATGGCTGACGGCTGACGGCTGATTTCATCATCTGAGAAATTGTGACGAATTCGTATCCCTCAGACTTATAGCGCGCGATCAGATGATCTGTCGCGATGACAGTTTGGGAGCGGTCCGCGCCCATTTGCGCGTGCCCTCCGTCGTGAAGCAGGATCACGTCGCCGCCACGAACCTGTTTTGACACCTTGCGCTCGATCACGGCGGCGGGCGGGGCATTCCAGTCGTAGCCCGTGACATTCCACATGACAGGCTCGAGGCCGAGCTCGCGAGCAATGCGGAGGACCGCAGGGCGACGTCCTCCGAATGGAGGACGGAAGAGATTGGAATGTTTTCCGATCGCATCGTGCAAGACGGCCTGGCAGCGTAAGAGTTCTCCGCGGATTTCTGAAGTGCTCTGGAAGATCAACAGGGGGTGGCTGAACGTGTGGTTGCCGATCACATGGCCCGCCTTCGCAATTTCGTTAACGAGATCAGGCAGGTCCTCAGCATGTCGTCCAATCAGAAAAAAAGTTGCCGGCACGCCGTGTCTGGCCAGGACTTCCAGCAATCGCAGAGTGTGCGTTTGGTTCGGGCCGTCGTCGTAAGTGAGCGCAATCTGTCGCGCGCCGCGCGGCAGTCCCGTGAAAGTTTTCCCATACCATTGCGCGGTCGGCGCCATGGACTGGTAACCTCCGGCCAATGCAGCTACGGCAGCGACGGCGCCGGTCATGGGCAGGGCGAGCATGTGGGGATTGTAGTGTATTGAGTCATCGGGTCATCGGGCGATTGAGCGATTGAAGATCGCAAACATATTCCCCAATCACACAATCGCCCGATCCCACAATCGCTCAATTTCTCCTGTTAACTCTTCCCGCAATTGCCACTCGCACTGATCCGAGCTATCCTGCCAATTCCGAAATATTTGCGAGGCCATGGCGAATCTTTTCGAACTGCCCCGATACATTGCAGTGGAGGGCCCCATCCGAGTGGGCAAGAGCACGCTGGCCGGCATTCTCGCGGAACGGCTGAATGCGCAGCGGGTGATGGAGCCTGAGTCCAATCCTTTTCTTGGCGCTTTTTACGAGGGAGAGCCGGGCGCCGCTTTTCAGGCGCAGTTCACGTTTCTGGTGCGGCGCTTCGAGCAGTTGCAGGCGCTCGATCTCGGCCCGCGCTCGCAGAAGACCATCGTCGCCGATTACATCATCGAAAAAGACAAACTCTTCGCCTGCCTGAACCTGACCGACCAGGAACTCGACACCTACAACCGCTACTACAATCACTTCCGCGAGCAGTTGCCCACTCCCGATCTGGTGATCTATCTGCAAGCCACGCCCGAGGTGCTGAAGAAGCGGCTGCGAAAAAAGAATGCGGCCGACGAGCGCGCCGTAGGCGACGAATACCTGGAAGAGGTGGTGAAGGCTTATGAACACTTCTTTTTTCACTACACGTCTTCGGATCTGTTGATCGTGAATACCTCCGACATTGATTTCGTCGACCGCAACGAAGACTTGCAGGAACTCCTGCGCAAGGTGAGCGAGCCCATCAAAGGCACGCAATACTTCCTGCCGCTGGGCGGGCAAGAGGCGGTGGAAGTGTGAGGTTCATGTGGGGACAGCCGCCCTCGGCTGTCCGTCGAGCGCAGCGAGACAGCGGTCGTTGATCGTTGGCCCAATCCGACGTGCAGTCAGCGCTTACTTTCCCAAGGCGCGAAGAGTTTTGGGATAGTGCTTCATGATCTTCTCTGCCTTGGCCGTCTTTCTTTTGAACTCTTGATCGTACGATGCGAGCTTGGAATTTTCCCGTCGCCGCTCCCGCGTCCGCTCTTTGAACGACTCTTCAAACGCCGATGGTTCGCCGGATATTGGCCGGAGAAATCCTCGGATTTTTTTGATCCGCCGCGAGGTCATCGGAGCCAGAATCAGCCGACCTTTCTCTTCGAACCAGGTGACGCGAGTGCCCAGCGTAATCCCAAGCTGTTTACGCAACTCGGCAGGAATTGTCACTTGACCTCGAGCGTTGACTACAGTACGGCGCATTATCGATTCTCTTTCTACCTGATACCCAGAACATGAAGCAGCGTCTTTACACGCTCCACTTCCGCTGACGTCAACAGGAGGACTAAGTCGACGAGCCCGTAGATAGCAAGAATCGCAGCCTCGGGTGATGAGCGGAAAAGCTTTTTATATCTCGCAATCACAGCCACCTCTACACCACCGGTCCTGACCTCAGCTCACCGTTTCTGGGCTGCATCATCCCAACCAACAAATTGCGCCGGGAGCTCTGCCTCCAGCATTTTCAGTTCAGCGTTCCATCTCGCTGGAACGGTTTGGCTGCGATCGGAGGACCAGCCAATATACGGCAGAAATGTTTTCGCGGAAATGAACGCGGAGCGCCCGCGGCTGAAATAAATCGAATAGGAATTCTTATCGCCCTTCGTGGCTGCCTGCAGGGCAATTCTGTCTTTAGCCTTGTCCCAAAGGATCTTGACTGCCATCGCGCCCGCGCCTTGGAACAACCGCGTGGCCGCTGCATTGAGCGAGATGCGTCCATCTGCAAGAACAGACAGGGCCGGGTTTTCGGTTCTTGTGACGCGTCGCTCGAAGGTTTCGTAAGCCACGTATTCCCTCGCAGACTATTGTACTGAACGCGCAGCACGCAAGCAAGAATATTATGCATTATCTTATGCAGACCAGCTTGTACTCGCATAATTCTACCGGGCACATGGCTATCGACCTTTTGCTTTCCTGCGGCTACAATACCTCCAGCATCCACGCAGATGCTAACAGGCTCTATCCGGCCGCGCCGGAGGGGCACTGGAGGATATATGAGTCTCACTCCGATCAGCGGACGTTCCGCGAGCGATCTCCGCCAGAAGGTCACCACCGCTTCCCTGCGGGAACAAAAACTCCGTCACGAACCCATCTCTTGCCTTACCGCCTACGACTACGCCACGGCGCGCCTCGTCGATGAAGCCGGCATCGAGATGATCCTTGTGGGCGATTCGCTTGCCCAGACGATGCTCGGTTACGAGAACACTCTTTCCGTCACCGTGGACGAGATGCTGCACCACGTCAAGGCGGTGCGGCGCGGTGTGAAACATGCATTGCTCCTGGCCGACATGCCTTATGGGTCTTATCAGGTTGACCCCAACGACGCGTTGCGCAACGCCACGCGCTTTGTGAAAGAAGGCGGCGCGGAAGTCGTAAAGATCGAAGGCGGCGAGAAGCGCGCCGATTTGATTCGCCGCGTCATTGACGCCGAGATTCCGGTCGCCGGCCATATCGGGTTGACGCCGCAATCAGTCAACATGATGGGCGGCTATAAGGTGCAGGGGAAGGATCTCGGCGGCATCGAGCAGCTCATGCGCGATGCCGTGGCGCTGGACCGCGCAGGCGTAGCCTGCCTGTATCTGGAAGGAATTCCGCGCGAAGTCGCCGCGATGATTACGGCAGAGGTTGCTACACCCACCATTGGCATTGGCGCCGGTCCGGAGTGTGACGGCCAGGTCCTGGTATTCCACGACCTGCTGAACCTCACATTTGCGCCGCCAGCCAAGTTTGTGCGCCGCTACGGCGACGGAGCTGCTTTGATCAGGCAGGCCGTGCAAGCGTTTCGCGCAGACGTGAAAGCGCAGCAGTACCCCTCCGATGAGGAGTCGTACCATCTGCCCCGGGAGACTAAGTCTGGGTTGGAGACGGTGCTGGCTCGGAAGCAGGCGATGCGGCGGTAGAAACTCGGTGCGGCAGATTTTCAAGATCACCAGATTTTCAAGATCAATGGCTAGCGGCGGTGGTAGGCTAGTCGATTAGGAGGGAATCTTAATGATGTTTCCGGCGATTTTCTTCTTCCCGTTCTTCGGTTTTGGATTCGTGATGTATTTCCTGCCGACGATTATTGCCTTTGCCCGGAACAAGCGCGATACAACGGCGATTCTACTGCTGAACTTTTTTCTGGGCTGGACGATGATCGGATGGATCGTGGCCTTGGTTTGGGCGGTGAAGACCGATGTTCCGATGATGGTGAGGTGAACGGTTACGCCGCATGATGCAGCCCCTTCCCGCGCATTTTTCTATTCGTGTAAGTGTGCCTTGCTGAATCAATCTTGAAAATCTGCGAAACCATTGAGAACATGCGTTCCGCCTGCCGCGCAGCGCGCGCCAGCGGCAAGCGGCTGGGTTTTGTGCCGACCATGGGAGCGTTGCACGAAGGGCACTTATCGCTCGTAAGAGCGGCAAAGACCTCCTGCGATCTTGTGGCGGCATCGATTTTTGTGAATCCCGCCCAGTTCGGGCCGAATGAGGATCTGGCGAAATATCCGCGAGACTTCGAGCGCGACCGAGACCTGCTGCAAAGAGAGGGCGTGGAACTGCTCTTCGCTCCGTCAGTCGAGGAGATGTACCCCGCTGGCGCTGTAACTTGGGTTACGGTGGGAGAACTTAGCAGCCGGCTGGACGGCCTTTCGCGGCCGGGGCATTTTCGCGGTGTCACAACCGTGGTGGCAAAGTTGTTTCACATTGTCGAACCGGACGCGGCCTTCTTCGGGCAAAAAGATGCAGCGCAGCTGGCAATTATTCGCCGCATGGTGCGCGACCTGAACTTTCCCGTGGAAATTGTGGCGTGTCCGATTGTGCGCGAGCCCGATGGGCTGGCCATGAGCTCCCGCAATGCCTATCTCGATCCGCTCCAGAGAAAACAAGCGCTGGTGTTATACCGGTCGCTAACGAAGGTGAGAAAGTTGTGGGATGCGGGCGAACGCGACGCCGCAAAACTGGCGGCGGCCGGACGCGAAGAAGTCGAAGAAAAATCCGTTCGTCTCGACTACTTCGAAATCGTAGACGCGCAAAGTCTCGAGCCGGTCGAAAATGTCGCCAAAGGCGCGCTCGTAGCGGTCGCCGCATACGTAGGGCCTACGCGGCTTATCGATAACCTCGTCCTGCCCGCACTTACCTAACGCAATGAGTCGACGGTCGCCGTAGTGGCGGCGGGCGCGAGGCGTTGCAGCACCATATTCTCGACCTGCGACCACAGGTGGGTATCGCATTCGCTCTGCATGTGGCCGGGAGTGAAGTTGCGATCCCACCAGGAATAGTTCTCGCACTCGACCGGATTTTTCCTGTAGTCAAAGCGGTAATTGCCGAGGATCTCAGTCTTGGCGGGATCGGCGGCGGTGATGCGCGCGCGGCCGTGAACAATGCCGTGGGGCTGATAAAAATTCACAGCTTCGGCGACGTTATCCGGAATAACCGAGTCGTCCTGCCATAATTTGGCGACGCTATCCACCTGCACGGTCAGCAGAACCGGCACTCCCTGGCGCCCCAGATCGCGAGCCAGCAGCACCGCGGCAGAAGCTCCCCAACTGTGCCCGAACAGAATGATGCGCGCGCGGGTCTTTTCGGCAATGGAAAGAATGCCATCGTGATTCGTGTCCAGCAGGCGAAAGATAGCCTCGTAAGCCTGCCTGCGGCGACGGTTCTCAAAGACGCGGATGTACGTGTCCTTGGGAACAGCTCGCCGAATCTGCTGCGCGAGCTGTACCGGGCCATGGTTGGGACTGTCATGGCTGACGAAGCCGCCAACAAATCCGATCACAATGTTGGAAGGAGTTGTGGCTGGATTGGGGCTGACCGTTACAGCCTCCACGGCGCGCGAGAGTCTCGGCAACGCCAGACTCAAGATTGCGAGCATGACCAGAAAACCGCGAAAAAGAGTAAGCCGGCGCATGGGCTCCTACTTCAACAATCAGATGATTCCCTGCGCCGGGAGGATGCGCAGAACATTGCTGCCGTTCAAATGCCCTGAGCAGAGCGGGGTTTCGAGCACTTGACCCGACGGATAGTCTACACCCGTTTGTCAAATACGCGCCGGGGTTTTCAGGGTCTTGCCGGCGTTCTCCTGCCCGAAACGAATGCGTTCCCGGCGAGGATATAGCGGAGCCGCCTTTCAGCTGCCTTGGTGATGCCGATGCGCGGAGTGATTTCTATCCGCGCCGAGTGAAAGCCGTCATCTCCGATCCACAAGCCCGAATGGGCCGAGGTGAGGTCGCATCCGTTGTCGCGCACGCGCGTGATGCCAAAGGCTTCGGCAAGGCGTCCGGGCCCGCTGGTGAGTTTGCGAAGTTCTCCGCTCCCAGCATCACCCACCTTCGGCGGCGGGAGTCCTCGAGCGCGCGCCATTTCCTCGACTCCGAGCAGCGGTTCGAGCGCCCGGAACAGCACCCCCGAGCCCGCCTTGCCCTCTCGCCCACACGAGACATTCAGGCAGTAGTGGTTCCCGTAAATGAAATAAACGTAGGCGTAGCCCGGCGGACCGAACAGGACCGACGTGCGGACGGTATTGCCGGCGGAGGCGTGGGCTGCCGGATCGTTTTCTCCCAGGTAGGCCTCGACCTCGACAATGCGGCCTGCCAGGCGCACGCCTTCGCCGTCGCGCAGCAGTATCTTACCGATAAGTTCTCGGGCCACACGCCGCGGACCTCGGGCAAAGAAGGCACGTCCCACCGGGCGAATCGCGGGAGGCTGACCTGGGCGCTTGGGCATGAGCGAAATAATAAATGCGGAACGTCGAATTACAACTTGACGTCGCTTACTGCAAACGAAAGCGTTCTCGCATCAGGCGCTGCAGGCGGGGCTTGTAGAGAAGGTCGTAGGCCAGTTCTTTGTCGGGAAACATAGCGAGCGCGGCACGTTTGGCCCCGGCAGCCAGCTCCGAGGCTTCTTCCACGGTGAGCCCGGGATCCTGGCTGATGACCGAAGAGACCATGCTCATCATGACCTGCAGACGCCGGATGAGCCGGGCCTCGTCTGCCGCTTCCCCCCGATCTTCCGCCCGACGCTGCACCTCGGTGAGTTTCTGCCCCGCCAGAGGATTCTTGTCCTTGCTCTGATTCGCCAGGTTCTGATTCACCGGATTCTGGTTCGCCGGTTCCCCGATAGTCATACCAGCCCCTTCTTCGTCCTACCGCTTTTCCACCCGTAGTTTGGATGTCGCAGCGCAGCCCAGGATGCGCCGCTTCTAACCATTCTCTCCTACCCGAGGCAGAAAACAAACGGCCCAAAAGTGCCGGGCTCGCGATTGAAAAGCATCATTAAATTCACCCGCGGCCAGCTTTGTCATATAAATTAAGTTCTCAGGTGCCGCAAGCATGATTCGACAGAATCTCGCAATCGCAATCCGAGTACTGCGCAAGAGCCCGCTATTTACCCTAACCGCGGTAGTGACGATCGCTTTGGGACTCGGAGCCAGCACGGCAATCTTCAGCGTTACAAACGGCGTGCTGTTGCGGCCTTTGCCCTATAAGGACCCCGATCGCCTGGTGATCGCCAGCGCCGATCTGCGGCAGCGCCACGTTCGTGACACTCCATATTCAAACGCCGACTTCATCGATCTGCGCGATGGTACGACCAGCGCTTTCGAAGACATAGCCGGCGTTTTCACTTTTCGCAACGTCATTCCTCAAGAAGACGGCACTCCGGAGCAGATTCGCGGCGCAATCGTCACCACGAATTTCTTCCGCTTACTAGGTGGCACCATCGTTCTCGGTCGCGACTTCAACCAGGAAGATGGAATTCCACAACCGGCTCCTCCACCCGCAGGCGCACAGCCAGCCCCACCACCCCTCCCTACAGTGGCGATTCTAAGCCATGAATATTTTCTGCGGCGCTATGGAGGCAATGCGGCGGCGCTGGGGCATCCCTTAGTTCCGGGCCGTCAAGGCAGCGCGATAATTGTCGGAGTGCTGGCGCCCCATTTCCGCCTGTACTTCCCGCCGGAAGCGAACCAGGAAGCTGCGCCAGATGTTTGGATAGCCAATCGCCTCGGCTACGATGCCGCCGAGCGCAATCAGTTCTCGCTTCGTGCAGTGGCGAGACTGAAGCCCGGCGTATCGCTCGATCAGGCACAGGCGGCGGCCGATAACGTGGCTGTGGAGGCGCGCAAGAACTACCTCATCGAGCGAACCGCTGGATACTTCATCCGGGTCGAGCCCATGCGGCAGCATCTGGTTGCCGAGGTGCGGCCCGCTATTTTGGCGTTGATGGGCTCGGCGATTTTTCTTCTCCTGATCGCCTGTGCCAACGTAGCCAACAATCTCCTGCTGGTCCGGGCTTCGCTGCGCGAGCGTGAACTCGCCGTGTGCGCGGCTATCGGAGCAAGCCGCTGGCGCTTGATTCTTCCACTCCTGACCGAAGCCTTTCTGCTCACCGGCATGGGCGCGCTGCTGGGGCTCGCTCTGGCGTGGATGGGAATTTTCGAGCTGCGTGCGCTTGCCCCGGAGAATCTCCCCCGTATAGATACGATTCGAATCGATTCGTTTGTGCTCGCTTTCACCGGCATTGCATGCCTGGCCTCGACCGCGATCTTCGGCATGTTGCCGGCCTGGCGGGCCTCGAAGCCGGGAGTGACCGGGTTGTTGCGCGGCAGCAGCCGCAATGCAGGGCTCTTAGGCGGGAGTTCACTGCGGAACGCCGTAGTGATGATCGAAGTCGCTCTGTCATTCATTTTGCTCGTGGGGTCCGGACTGATGTTCCGCAGTTTCCTCGAACTGCAACGCATCGATCCCGGCTTCGACGCGCACGGACTGTTGATGTTTCAAGTGGCTGGGAATCCCACCTTCCGGGACCCGCCAGAAAAACGGGCTGCATTCATCCGGCAAATTCAGGATCGTTTGAAAGCAATCCCCGGAGTTGAAAGCGTGGCCGCCTCGGATCCGTTTCCACTCGACGGAGGCTTCAGTCCAATTCGCTGGGGCACCGAGGAAGCGCTCTCGGACGCCGGAAAATTTCAAGCGGCGGATAACGAAATTGTGCTCCCCGGCTACTTTGAAGCCATGCGCATGCGTTTGCTTGCGGGCCGCACTTTCACCGATGCCGACAACTTGCCCGGACGCAACCTCGTCGTTATCGACGACGTGCTCGCAAACAAGGCGTTTCACGGCCAATCCGCTGTTGGTAGACGCATTTTGATCCGCATCCGTACGCCCGAAGCAGAGTGGGTCGAGGTGATTGGCGTAGTTCAGCACCAACATGCCGTCTCGCTGTCAGAGCCAGGACGCGAACAGGTTTATTTTACGGATGCGTTCCTGGGCTCAGGTGACGTCGATTTCTGGGCGATTCGAACCGGCAACGATCCCGCGACCTACGGAAGCGCCGTTCGCGCAGCGGTTAAAGAAGTGGATCCTCATCTTCTGGTTACCGAGATGCAGCCGGTCGAAAAGCTTGTTTCCCACGCGCAGGCCGGCACCCGCTTCTCCTTAATCCTGATTGGTGTTTTTGCCATCATTGCTGGAGTGCTGGCGGGCGTGGGCCTTTACGGCGTGCTCTCGACGGCGGTGCGCCAGCGTACCGCGGAGATCGGCGTGCGCATGGCTTTGGGCGCGGGGCCGGCGCAAATTTTCCGGCTGGTGGTCGGGCAAGGGCTCCGCCTAAGCCTCATCGGCATCGCCGTAGGTCTGATCGCTGCATTTGGGCTGACGCGCCTTTTGCGCGCTATGTTGGTCGGTATTCAGGCCACCGATCCCGCGACTTTCTTCGTAGTGGCAGTCGCTTTCATGTTGGTTGCCGCAGTGGCGTCGTTGCTGCCGGCTCGCCGCGCGGCGGCGCTCGACCCTTCCAGCGCTCTGCGTGAAGAGTAAGATCGTCTATAGCGCGAAAGTTGGAAAGAGTTAAAATCATAGCAAGCGTCCAATCTGTGCGGTCTCCTTTGCGGTCGACTTGAGAATGGAGATGTTATGGCAGAGCAGCCTGATGCAACGACGGAGCAACCCCGGCCTGATCCCAATGAAAAACTGGTAAAGGTTTTCGACAGCGAACAGGAATCGGAGGCGATGGTGGTAAAGGGATTGCTCGATTCCGCTGCTATCGATAACGATCTTGCGTCGGCCAGTCTCTTGCAGGACGCATTTCCCGGCATGGGGGGAATGATCATTCTGGTGCGAGAAGAGGATGCGGAGAAGGCGCGCAGCCTGATCGCCGAATCCCGGCAGCAGCCTTCGATCGTCGACGAGGTGGGCAACGAAGAGGACGATGACTCTACTGAAGAGCTGTCAACCAAGGTGTAACCGAGTGGCCGTCAAGGTAGAACGTTACGGCGCCGTTAAGATCAGTGCGGAAGACATGCACTCCGGCATCCTGCAGCCGCTGCAGAACGATGGGTTTCGGAATCCCGAAAGAGTTGCGGAAGCCGACCGAGATCACGGCAAAGCTCGGCTTCACTGCATCAAGAATTTCGGGCGTGGTAGACGTAGCGCTGCCGTGATGTCCCACCTTTAGCAGGTCCGCGCGCGGATGGTGCAGGATCGCAATCCGGCGCTCAACCGCTTTCTCGGCGTCGCCCTCCAGCAATACAGACGTCCCGCCGTAACTGACCTGCAAAACCATGGAGTCGTTGTTCTTGGGCTCAAGGCCAACCGGCCAGTCTTGTGGCGGAAACAGCACATTTACCTTCGCTCCGCCCAAATTAAATTCGTCTCCCTCCCAGTGCCGCACAACTTTGATTCCCAGTTGATGCGCCTCGGCGATCAGGCCGTCCAGCGCCCGGCTCGGCGGCAACAGGCCCAACCATAACTCTTTCGGACGAAAATCTTTGAGTATCGCGGCCATTCCGCCGATGTGATCGGAGTGGCCGTGGGAAATCGCGACCGCGTCGAGGCGGGAGATGCGGCGCGTCCACAAGTAAGGCGCGACCACGTCTTCGCCAAAATCGAGTTGCGAACCGGCGCCCCAGATTGGCCCACCCGCATCGATGAGCAACGTATGGCCTTGCGGCGTCACCAGCAGTATGGAGTCGCCCTCGCCCACATCAATCGACGTGACCTCAAGCACTCCCGCCCGCGTTTGTGGCCTGGGCCGCAGGAAAGCGAGAGCCATCGATGCCGCCAACAGCGCACAGACTCCCACAGCCGCGAGCAGAGCACGTTTGCGGGCAAAGATCATGGCGAGTACCAGCGCCGCGGACGTTAACGCCATCATGACAACAGACGGTGTGGCTACGCGAAGGTCGGCGAGTCGCAAACCTCCCAGATTATGCACGGTGCCGGTGATGGCTTGAAGCGCGAAGCTCGTGAGCAGCGCCGGAACTTTCGCGAGCAGCGGGGAAACATATCCCAAAGCGACGGTGAGAACCGCCGCAGGCATCAGGAGTTGCGTAAGCGGAACCACCGCGATGTTGGCGGGCAGACCGATTGTGGTGGCGCGGTGAAAGTAATATGCCATCGGAAGGGCAAGTCCCATCTGCATCACCGCTGATACCAGCAGCAACTCGAACGCGCGGAGGCCAACCATCGCCGCGCCCCGCACCAGCCCTAGCGACCATGACCGCCCGAGAAAGCGCGCGAGACGCGCCGCGATCAAGCGCAAATCCAGACGGAACTGCGCGACCCGTGGAGGCAACGCCTGGCCGTAGTCGTCGGCGTCCCAGTGAGCCAGCGCCTGGCGGTAGAAGCGGGAAGTCCGCTCCAGCAGCGGCATTCCGATGGCGCCCACGATCAGCACACAAACAAAAGTCATCTGGAAGCTGACCGTAAAAAGCTGGCGCGGATCGAAGACCAGCAATCCGAGCGCGGCCGCGCCCAGCGCATTCAGCATGCCCCGCTCACGGTAAAGCAGCCGCGTGCCCAGGTAGAGGGCGCACATCAGCGTGGCTCGCCACACCGGCGCGCCCACGTCGGTGAGAAAAGCGTAGGCCACGCAAAACAGAATCGTCAGCAGCGTCGCAGGAATGTCACCGAGGCGCAGGCGGCGCAGCGTCCAGAAAGCAACGAAGGCCAGAATGGTCACATTCATCCCCGAGACCACGAGGATGTGATAGGTGCCGGAGCGCTGAAAATCGACTCGCGTGTCGCGATCGATAAAAGCTTCTTCGCCGATGACCATCGCGTCGATCAGCGCGGCTTGCTGCGGCGGCCAGAGTGTCTGGATCTTCGCGATAACGCTGGAGCGAAGCCGCGTTCGCCAGAGTTCGAGTCGGCTGCCCACAAAGCCAGGCACAAGTTCGACATCTTCAGCTTTCGCGGAGCCCAGCGCGCCGATGCCGTTCGCAGCCAGATAACCCTGATAGTCGAAATCCCCGGGATTGCGAAAATTTCGCGGCATCTTCAGCTTGACGGGAACGCGGAGGCGCTCGCCGTAGCGAAACAGGTGCATCACGGGCGCAGTTTCTTCACCGGTAATCGCCGACTTTTCGGAGCGCGTGCCGTAGATGCTGAGGCGCACACCGGAATGCACGGGAATCCGCGTGCCGTTGTCGACGGCCAGTTCCTCCGTCTCAACGTCGACGGTCTGTCTGAGCTCGCCCGGAGATCCTTCGCGCAACCTGCCCTCGCGAATGACGTGCGCCGTCATCTCGACTTGCTGACCATCGGCAAAGGGCAAAAGTCTGGTATCGAGAGTGCTCGCCGGCCCCTCGAGCTGAATATGAATCGCGCCTGCTATAAAGAATGAGCCCAGAGCGAGGCTCACCCCGATCCACTTGCGTCTGCGAACGAAGTAGAGCCCCGCGGCAAGAAATGCCGCGCCTGGGGCGGCCCACCAGGCTGCGGGACGCCAGGCGTAGAGTCCTGCAACAATTCCAGAGGAGTAGGCCAGAGCCGCCCACAACATGGGTTGGCGCGTGGGTTTGAACTGGAACTCAAGTGGACGCGCTGGGGCTGGGGACGGAGTAATTGGGGACGGAGTAATTGGGGACGGAGTAATTGGGGACGGACTAATTAGCGGCGGCCCAATTGGGTGCGGCGGAATTAATTGCGCAGACGGCATGATCGTGAATCGGTCAGTTCGGAAAAGTCTCGTCTAGCCCGAATGCCATGCGACGGCTAAATAGGCTGCTGATAAATTCACGATTCGTGTCAGGGTATGCCTTTAGGCATGCCGCAGGCGCTACGTTTTCAGTACCGCCTTCAGTCGCTGCGCCAGTGCATCCGAGTTTTTCAGCAGAGTGTAAGGCCGCTGCAGATTGGTTTGGCTGTCACGGTGCGATTGGAAGCCACGTCCTTCCGAACTGCACGGTCAGGCCTTTTCCGCGGCCTGCTCCGAATCACAGCACCAATTGCAGGACGCTCTCAAGATGATAGGTTTGCGGAAACAAGTCGACCATATGCGCCCGGTCGACGCCATAACCCGCCGCCAGCAACGGAACCAGATCGCGTGCCAAAGTCGCCGGATCGCACGAAACATACGTCACGCACGGCGCGGCTAGACTCGCGAGCGCACGCGCCACTGAGTCTCCCAAACCACCCCGTGGCGGGTCCACCACAACCAGGTCGGGCTTATCTTGGGGCTTATCTTGCGGGAGTGCTGTCCGCCCGGCCAGGTACTGGTCCGCCGACGCTCGCACCGCCTTTCCATTCCCCGGCAGATTGTATTGAAGATCGTCGTCGGCGGTCTGTGACGACTCGACCGAAACGATGTGACGGAAGTTACAGGCCAGGGCTGTGGAAAATAATCCAACGCCGGCATAGAGATCAAGCGCCAGTTCGCCCGATCGGCCGGCCGTCACGATGTCGATCAGCTCATCGGTGAGAAACCGGTTGGTCTGGAAGAACGAACCGGCACTCACCCGGTAAGCGGCCATCTTCGTCTGATAGGTCAAATCCGCTGCGCCTACCGCGACCAGCGGCTCCCGCACGCCTTTCTGCGGCTCGCGAAACGCCGTGACGCCGGCAATCTCCGGCATCGATCTACACAATTCTTCCGCCCACGCCCGCACTGCGGCGCGCCGCGCCTCAGGAGCGCACAGAAGCTCGACCAGCATTTTCGTATCGTCCGCATTCGCGAAAAACTCAACTTCGCGTACACCTTCTACGGCCTGGCCTGCGCGTCCCGATTTCCACAAAGCCGCAAGGCCGCGATTAATGAGCGGCGAACTGATCGGACACTCTTCAACCGCCAGCAACTCGTGCGACGAAAACTTGAAGTACCCCATCGCGAACTCGGGCCGCGTCCGCATCTGCAACCGCGACCGATTGCGATAATTCCACGGCGGCGAAGAATGCACCTCAATTTCGCATTGCAGTTCAAGCTTGGCGATGCGCCGCAGGTTCTCGCGCAGGATTTCTTTCTTGATCTCGACTTGATATTCGTAGCTGGCGTGCTGGTACTGGCATCCGCCGCAGCGGCCAAAATAAGGGCAGGGCGGCGAAACGCGGTGCGGTGAACTTTCCACAATCGCTTGTGCGTGCGCCCGGGCGAAGCCCGGCTTTTCTTCCGTGATAGTGGCTTCGATTTTCTCTCCGCCAAGAACGAATGGAACGAACACGGCCTTCCCGCGCCCGCGATCGTCGCCGCTGGGCGATCCGCCCTGAAGACGAGCCAGTCCGTCGCCACCGTAGATGAGCTTTTCAATGTTTAGGAGCAAGAGTTGATTCTACGGCATGGGAAGAGGGAAAGACCTCCCTCACATCGCCCGCCCCGCCGCCGCTCCCGAAGCCCACGCCCACTGGAAATTGAAGCCGCCCAGGTGGCCCGTTACGTCAACTACTTCACCCACAAAGAATAGCCCTGGGACTTTACAGCTCTCCATTGTCTTGGCCGAGAGTTCGTCAGTGTCAACGCCGCCCGCCGTCACTTCAGCTTTCTCGTAGCCTTCTGTACCGGCAGGCGCAACCGGCCACGCATGAATCTGCTTCTCCAAATCAGCGAGCCCCTGATTCGTCCACGAAGCCGGCGTGTGCAAATCCAGCCAGCGGTCAGCGAGTCGATGAGGCAGAAACTTTCGCAACTCCGCGCGCAGCGTGCTCAAGTTTCTCGGCACCTTTGAATCGCGAAATGCGGCCGTGACTTCACATTCAGGCGCGAGATCGATCAGAATGGGCTGCGGCTTTTCCCGCGGCTCATTCCAATACGACGAAACCTGTAGAATCGCCGGACCGCTCAAGCCGCGATGCGTGATCAACATCTTTTCGCGAAACTGCCTGCCGTCGCAGGATGCAATTACATCGGCTGAAACTCCCGCCAGATCGCAATAGCGAGAGCAATCCTCCGCACTCAGCGTAAGCGGCACCAGCCCCGGCCACGGCTCACGGATAGCCAGCCCGAATTGCCGTGCAAGCTCATAGCCGAACGATGTCGCGCCGATCTTGGGAATCGAAAGTCCTCCCGTGGCAACCACCAACGACGCGGCATGAAATTCCGCACTCTCCGCCCGAACCAAGAACTCGCGCCCGCGTTCGACCTCCTGAATTTTCGTATTCAGGAAGATGCTCACTCCCGCGCTCTGGCATTCGGCCTCCAGCATCCCGAGAATGTCTCGCGCCGAGCGATCGCAGAAAAGCTGCCCCAATGTCTTCTCGTGATAAGGAATGCCATGCTTTTCGACAAGCGCGATAAAATCCGCGGGCGTGTAGCGCGCCAATGCCGACTTGGCAAAGTGCGGATTCGAAGAAAGAAAGTTCTCCGGCCGGCAGTGCAGGTTGGTGAAGTTGCAGCGTCCGCCGCCGGAAATCAGAATTTTCTTGCCCGACCGCTCCGCATGTTCCAGCACCGCCACGCGGCGGCCGCGCTTGCCGGCCTCGATGGCGCACATCAACCCCGCCGCGCCACCACCGAGAATAAGCGCATCGAAGGAATGGGTCATGAGGCGGTGGTTCAGGGGCTAAAGCCTGCATTCATTGCGGAACTCTACGCGGCGCTGAAGCGCCGCAAGCCTTCGATGTTACCGCGACCTTCGATAATGGTCACATGTAAAACAGGCTCAGGCGCGGCAGACCGTATTTTTCCAGAAGCCGCTTGTGAACGTACTGTTTTTGCAGTTGTTCGATCTGTGCCGTCCCCATTTTGCGCCGGTAGGGTGCGAGTTCGCGATCGGCTTGCGCACGCACTTCGACGATTTCTTCATCCCGCGTGGCGGCGAGCAATGCGGCAAAGAGCTTTTCCTCGAGCACGGTGAGTCGCCGCTCTAAATCCTCAAGTCTCTGCGGTGCCTTCCCGGCCTCAATTTCCTTCGCCAACTTGCGCAGTGTAGCGGCGGATTCTTCGGCAACGGCATGCACGGAAACTCCCGCGCTCTGCGGCAGCTTTGCCGCTTGCAGAACATCGGCATTGCGGCGGAGAAACGCCACGATCGTCTCCGGCTCGAATCCCTGCCCCGCGCTTGATTTGGTCGATGCTGGTTGCGCAGTCGCGCCTACGGCCGCTTCTTTCATGTCTTCCGCCGCTGTCAGCACTGCCTGTGCACACCACAAAATGCTGTTTATTTTTTCGTGCCTTTTCGACTTGCGCTGTTCATATTTATCGAAGGCTGAGTCGATGCCACGCAGCACTGCTTCAAGCGGAATACCGGCCTTCAACCAGATTAGGATCTGATCCCAGTCCAGGGGCGAGCCGATCAGAGGCCCTCCCCGTCTTCTCTGGAAATGCTCCTCGACCTCGGTGAAGTAATAGTGGTAATTGTCCACGATTGTTCAACGTACGGCACGCGGACTGGCAGGAGCGCGTTCACTGTTCTTCGCAGCTTTAGAGTTGGTCGCGGCGGTCTTGTGTGCGATCCCCGACCGCGCCGCCGCATTGCGCTCCCAGATGATGCGCAAGCCTTCGAGCGTCAGGAAATCATCGACCGTCTTGATGTACTTCGATCCCGTCCCGATCATCGGCCCCAAACCGCCGGTGGCGATCACGCGCGTCTCCGAGCCAAGCTCTTGCAGCAAAAGTTCGAGAATGCCATCCACCAGACCGAGATAGCCGTAGTAAAGTCCGGATTGCAGGCTGCCGACGGTGTTGGTGCCGATCACCCGCGCAGGCTTGCGAATCTCCACCCGTGGCAGTCGCGCCGTGCGCTGAAACAGCGCGTCGGCGGAAATTCCAATTCCCGGACAAATCACTCCACCCAGATACTCTCCCTTCGCCGAAACGCAATCGAATGTCGTCGCGGTCCCGAAGTCGACGACCACGCAGGGCCCGCCATATTTTTCGAACGCGGCCACGCCATTCACAATACGGTCGGCGCCAACCTCCGCGGGATTGTCGTAATGCACGGGCATGCCAGTTTTCACACCCGGCTCAATAAACAGCGGCTTGGAATTGAAGTAGCGCTCGCACACCTGGCGCAGAACCGGATCGAGCGGCGGCACGACCGATGAAATCACGATGCCGTGAATTCCAGAAGCCTCCAGGCTGGCCATCGAAAATAAATTGCGGAACAAAACCCCGTACTCATCCACCGTACTTCCTTGCCGCGTCGCGACCCGCCAGTTCGCCACCAGGCGCTCGTAGCGCGGGGTCTCATCGGCGTTTGCGCCGGGATGCAGCTTTGCAGCCCGGGCAAAGACCCCCAGCACCGTATTTGAATTGCCGACGTCGACGACAAAAAGCATGATTGTCCGTTTTCGAGCAGCTAGCAATTAGCAGTTAGCCCCTGCGGATCCGTTTGGATCTGACGCTAATTGCCAATTGCTAATTGCTCGTCTGCTCCCTCACCGTTCCACTCAACACCGTCCGCATTCCTTGCGCAGTGCGCACTTGCAGGAATCCGCGGTCATCCAGCCCTTCGGTCTTCCCTTCGATTCCCGATCCGTTTTCCTCGATGCGAACCTGCTTGCCACGCACCCACGACGACTGCTCGCAAAAGCGCCGCAGGATCGATGCCCGCGCGTCCGGCTGCTCGACCAGCAGCCGATATTCCCGGTCAAGCGATTTTAGCAAAGCCACAGTGATCTCCACGCGCGACCATTCGCTGCCCGTTGCCAACCGCAACGACGTGGCCTCGCCTTCGAGTTCTTTCGGAAAGCTCGCCTGATTTACGTTGATGCCAATTCCTACCACGATGTAGCGCACGCGCGTGGCCTCGGCATTCATCTCGGTAAGGATCCCGCACACTTTCTTGCCCGCGATCAGCACATCGTTGGGCCACTTCAGGTCAACTTTGACGCGTGCGTCCACGTGCTCAATAGCGGCCTGCACCGCCAATCCCGCCGCAAGCGCGAGCACCAGCACCTCCGAAGGTGGCAGCGCCGGCCGCAGCACCACCGAGCAGTAAACGCCCGCCGAGCGTGCCGACTGCCAAATGTGATCTCCACGACCGCGTCCCGCAGTCTGCTCCTCGGCAAGAAATACGGTGCCTTCCTCAGCATCTTCTGCCGCGGCCGCCATGGCCGCCGTGTTGGTTGAGCCAATCTTGTAGAAGTGATGGAGATGTGCGCCAAAAATGGTGCCCCGAATCAGCGGAGTCAAAATCTCCGCCAACAACAAATCCGGCACCGACTTGAGCCGATACCCCGTCGCCGGATGCCCCGCCACATCCACACCCAGCCCGCGCAACTGCTGAATCAGCCGCCATACTTCCGAGCGATTCGAGGCAATCTCCTGCGCGATCTTCGTGCCGCTCACCACCACGGTCGCATGCTCCATCAACAAGCGGACGATGCGCCCGAGCCGGACATCTGTCGCTTGTGAGTGTGGCGCGGACCTGCCCTGAGCGTAGTCGAACGGGGCCCTCGCCCGCGCACGCCTGCTCTGCCGGGTTGTCTCAGTCTTCTTGATGCAGGAATTATGCGGGAGCAGCGGAAGAACCGCAAACGGGGGCGTTCGCCCTAAGCCGGCACAACCCGCAGACTCATATCCACGGCTTGTGGCGAATGCGTCACCAGACCGACCGAAATAAAATCCACGCCGGTCTCGGCGTAGGCGCGAACATTTTCCAGCCGGATTCCGCCCGAACACTCCAGCGGGATTCGGTGCTCCAGCTTGGCGCAGCGCTCGACCGCACGGCGCACCTCTTCGGGGGGCATGTTATCGAGCAGAATCGCCTCCGCCCCGTGCGTCAGCGCCTCTTCCAGTTCGTCCAGCGAGCGCACTTCCACCTCAATCGGTTGCGAGCCGCGCCGGTTGCGCACTGCGCGATCGAGCACCGGAACAATTCCCCCGGCAAGCGCGACGTGGTTGTTTTTGATCAGAACGCCGTCGGAAAGATCGAGCCGGTGATTCTGCCCGCCGCCGCAGCGAACCGCGTACTTATCGATCACGCGCAGCCCGGGCGCGGTCTTGCGCGTATCGAGAATGCGCGCCCTGGTGCCGGATACGGCTTCGACGAATTTGCGGGTTAGCGTGGCAATTCCGCTCATGCGCTGCAGAAAGTTCAGCATCACGCGCTCGCAGGAGAGAATCACCCGCGCATTGTGCCGGACCACAGCGATCGACTGGCCTTTATGCAGGCGCACCCCGTCGAAAATTTCGGGATGCGTAGTCACTTCATAGTGCGACGTCACCGCGCCATCCAGCACAGCATAGACATCGAGAATCCTCCCCACGCACCCGATGCCGGCAAGAATACAATCCTGCTTCGCGAGAATAGTCGCCGACGCCCGCTGGTTAGGATCGATGCAGGCATAGCTGGTTGCATCGCGCGTCGCCCGGTCTTCAAGCAACGCGTTCTCCAGAATCGCCGTGATGCGTCGGCTGTTAAAGTCCATAAGGCAGTTGCCAGTGGCCAGTGCTCAGTTGCCAGTAAGAAACATGAAGGGACAGCCGCCCTCGGCTCTCCGGCGAGCAAAGGCCGCCTGCATTGTCCTCAATTGCTGCCTAACTCCGTCAGCTTGCTCTTCGTCTTCTCTTGCAGCACTGCCAGTTCCGCGGCGCGCTGGCGCAGTCCTTCCACCACCTTCGCCGGAGCCTTCGCCAGAAATTGCTCATTTCCCAACTGCCGCTGATTATTCGCAAATTCTTTCTCGATCTTCTCCAGCTCTTTCTTCAGCTTTTCAGATTCGGCAGCGACGTCGATTTTGCGTTCGTATATCACGTAAACGTCAAACCGCGCAGTGCTGCGTGCGCCCGCTTGCTTGGCGAGTGAGCCTTGTACAAACGCGATCTTCTCCACATTCGCCAACCGCTCCACAGCGCCGCGGTTCTGCTCAATCATGGCGCGAATCGCGGGCTCAGGTGCAAATATTTCGACAGGAACCTTCACCTTGGGCTCAACCTTCAGTTCCGCCCGCACATTCCTCACGTTCACGATCAAGTCCTGCAGGATCGCCATTTCCGTCTCCGCGGTCAAATCGAACTGCTTCTCGTCCGCCTGCGGATATCCCGCCAGCGCAATCGACTTCAGCGGCGATTTGCCTTCATAGATCGCCTGCCAGATTTCTTCGGTGATGAACGGCATCACCGGATGCAGCAGCCGCAAAGAAGCATCGAACAGGTTGACCAGATTCCCGCAAGCGATGCGCGCCACCGTGTTATCCGCGCCTTCTTCAAAATTCAATCGCGGCTTGATTAATTCCAAATACCAGTCGCAGAACTCGCCCCAGAAAAAGTCGTAGATTCGGTTCGCGGCCTCATGGAAGCGGTGAGTCTCCAGCGCCGCGTTCACCTCCGCAGTGACGCGGTTGAAGCGAGAAAGAATCCACCGGTCTTCCAGGGTTCCACTGCTGAAGGCAGCAATGCCCGTGTGGTGACAGCCGCCCTCGGCTGTCCCGGGCCGCAGGCCCGGCTCTACTCTATCCACGTTCATGAACATGAATCGCGCCGCGTTCCAGATTTTGTTGGCAAAGGCGCGATAGCCATCGGTGCGGCTCTCGCTGAAGGCAATGTCAGTGCCGGGCGCGGCCATGGCCGCCAAAGTGAAGCGTGTGGCGTCCGTGCCAAAGCGCTCGATGATCTCCAGCGGATCGATCACGTTGCCCTTTGTCTTCGACATTTTCTGCCGCTCGGCATCGCGCACCAGCGCATGAATGTAAACCTGCCGGAAAGGCACGCTGTCATTTTTCTTCCCAGCCCATCCGCTCGCCTTCTTGATCGCCGAATCCTGTTCGTGCCCCTGCATGAAGTGGCAGCCGAACATGATCATGCGCGCTACCCAGAAAAACAGTATCTCGTACGCGGTAATCAGCAGCGTCGTCGGATAAAAAACCGCCTGGTCACGCGTCTTCTCCGGCCAGCCCAGCGTCGTAAACGGCAAAAGCCCTGAGGAGAACCATGTATCGAGCACGTCGGAAACCTGCTCCAGCTTCGCGCCGCCACATTTCGTACACTTCGCCGGAGCCTCGCGCGCGACAATAATTTCCTTGCAGCCTTCACACGTCCACGCCGGAATGCGATGTCCCCACCACAGCTGCCGCGAAATGCACCAGTCGTAGATGTTGTTCATCCAGTTCAGATAAATCTGTTCGTAGTTCTCCGGAACAATCGTGATCTCGCCACTCTCCACGGCTTCAATCGCCTTCTGCGCTAGCGGCTGAATTTTGATGAACCACTGCTCCGAAAGCCGCGGCTCAACCACCGTGCCGCAGCGGTCGCACTTGCCGAGCGCCAGCGTGTAGTCTTTCTCGGCAACGAGAAATCCTTGCTCCTGCAAATCTCCGAGCACCCGCTTCCGCGCTTCGTAACGGTCGAGCCCCTGATACGCACCGGCATTCGCATTCATGTGCGCGTGCTCATCCATGACATCAATCTGCGGCAGGTTGTGCCGCTTCCCCGCCTGAAAATCGTTGGGGTCATGCGCCGGCGTCACCTTCACCGCGCCCGTGCCGAATTCCGGCTGCGCCAGGTCGTCGGTAATGATGGGAATCTCACGATTCATCAGCGGAAGCAGAACGCGCTTCCCGTGCAGGTGGGTGTAGCGTTCGTCGTTTTTATTAACAGCGATCGCGACATCACCTAACATTGTCTCCGGCCGCGTGGTCGCCACGGTAATAAATTCATCCGAGCCCACGACCGGATAACGAATCTCCCACAGCTTTCCCGCAACCTCTTCGTGCTTCACTTCGAGATCGGAAATCGCCGTCTCGCACCGCGGACACCAGTTAACGATGTACTTCCCGCGATAAATCAGCCCTTCTTCATACAGCCTGACGAATACTTCGCGCACCGCGCGCGAAAGGTTCTCGTCCATCGTGAAATATTCGCGGTCCCAATCGACTGATGCGCCGAGGCGCTTCATCTGCTCGAGAATCGCGCCACCGTAGAGCTTCTTCCACTCCCACACGCGCTCAATGAATTTTTCTCGCCCCAGGTCGCGGCGCTTCTTGCCCTCTTTGGCGAGCTGCCGCTCCACCATCATCTGCGTCGCGATGCCGGCGTGATCCGTTCCGGGCAGCCAGAGGGTGATAAAGCCGCGCATGCGATGCCAGCGCACGATGATATCCATCTGCGTCTGGTTCAGCATGTGCCCCATATGCAGGCGGCCAGTCACGTTCGGCGGCGGCAACAACAGCGTGAATACCGGACGCGTCTCGCCTTCGGGCGGCGTAGGCACCGAGAAGAGTTTTTCTTTAATCCAGTACTCGGCCCAGCGCGTTTCAATCGCGCCCGGCTCATAGGATTTAGGCAATTCGTGCGGCATGGAAAGCAGTCAGCACTCAGCAGTCGGCAATCAGCCAGTCGGAAGTTGAGATCGTGCCCGGAACTCGTGACTGAATGCTGAATTACTGAGTGCTGTTTCGATCTTACAGGCGCGAGAAAAGAAGGGTCAAACGGGCGAGGACATGATGGCTACTTCTTCATCGCCATCTTGCGCGAGATCTCTTCCATCAGCTTGGGACGAAGGTCGGCCAGCACACTGTCGACAATGCTGGCGACATCCTGAGTTTTTTCGCCCGGCGCGGCCGCAGAGACGTCCTGCAATATCTGCTCGGCGCCCGCAGCCACGGCTCTGGCCGTCTCCACCGGTGCGGATTCGGGCGCATTGGATTCTCCGGATTGGGCCTCATCCGCGTGCGCGGATATGTCGCTGCCCTTGCCAACATCACGGTTTTCGCGCCAAGTGGCCCACGCCGCGGCCGTGTTCTTCACCGTTTCTGGATCCAGCCTTGATTCCGCCGCGTGCTCCGCGGCATTCCCCGCCTGAAGTTCCTCATGAACAGCGCCGCGCGCTTCCGACACAGGAATTTCCAAGTCGGCGATGCGGGCCTCAGACGCCACAGCCGCCTCCGCCTCGAGCTTCGAGTCCTCGCGCCTTTCGCCAAAGTCGACAGTTGCCGACTGGGCATTCGCCTCAACCGGCGCTGATTCTACGGCAACAGGTGTCGGCGACGCTGGCGCGGGTTCAGGAATCGCAAGCTCTGGGGAAACAAACGCAGAAGCAATCGCTGCCGTCTCTGACTGCGCTGCTGGTGCCGGTACCGATTCAGCGGCCTCAACCGCCGGCACAACTTCGGGAACAGACTTGGTTTCAAGATTCGAAATTTCCGCAGCCGGCGCCTCCACTGCGGATCCCGTGTGCGCAAAAGAAGAAGGCTCCGACGCTACGCTCTCCGCGACTGTGCTGGTTGCCGTCGCGCCAGTGTCAACGCTGGCAGAAGCGGCCTGTGCCTTCTGCATTTCGTGGTCGAGTGAGATCGCTGCCTCTTCGGCATTCAGCGCAATCGACACCGCCGTCCATCTCGACTCGCCCCCAGTTGCCGCGATCACCGATTCGGCCGTCGCCGCCATCGTTACCGGCTCATCGTGCATTTCCCCTTGGACCTGTTCGCCCTCGCGAACTTCGGCTTGAGCTACTGCGGGCTCGCTCACCGGAACTTCGACCTTGATCTCTTGTTCGCGTTCCGCCGCGGCTTCCACCTTCGCTACCGCTTGCGCCTCGCTTCCGCCTCGGACATCCGACAAGGCTGGAATCCTCTCCGCGACGCTCGCGGCCGTCTCCGAATTTTCGGAAGCCCGACTCTCCGAAGCCTGATTTTCAGAAACCTGATTTCCAGAAACGTACTTCTCAGAAACCACGGGCTCAGAAACTCTATTCTCCGGAACCGCCTGGCTAGGCTCGGCAACCACGCCCGCCATCTGTATCTGCGCCGCTGCCGCCGCAATCGCCGCAACTTCCTCCGGCGTCACATCTTTGGGCAATCCGCTCTGAGCGAGTGCCGACACAGCCACCGTTGGAGCAGCTTCGTCCGTTGGTTGCGGCTTCGCGGCGGCCGCATCCCCGGCGGGTTTCTCCACCGTTGTCCGGAGATCGCGATTGATGGGGTTATAAATGGAAGCCTCGTCCGCCACTTTCTCTTCTGGCTCGGCTTTCGGGTGAGGCATTCCCAGGCGGCTCTTCCATCCGTCATCGGTGCCTCTTTCGTCCCGGCTGCGGTCGGCTTCTTCCACCGCCGCCATCGCCCGGGCAAAGCGCCCGGTCTTGGAGGCTTCAGCCCGCGGCACCACCCGGTCTTCCAGCTTCGACAAGGCGCTCAACAACTCGCTGGCCTCAAAGGGCTTCACGATAAAGGCATCGGCGCGCACCCGCTGCGCCTCTTCCGGCTTGAAAGGCTCCAGCTTGCCGACGCTGAGCAACACCGGAATCCGCGACGTTTCCTGCGATTCTTTGAGGCGCTGGCACACCTCCAGCCCGCTGTATCCGGGCATATAAACATCCAGAATGACCAGATCGGGTTTAAGCTCCGCGATCTTTTTCAGCGCGGCCGAGCCGTTGTTGACGGCAATAATCTCGTATCCCGCGTCCGCTAGGATCTTGCGCCCCATGTTCTGGGCGGTCACGCTGTCGTCCGCGAGCAGTATCTTCCTGGCCAAAGAGATTCCTCTGATGAGGGGAGATATGGCGAAGGTAACCTGCCCTCGGACGTAAGTCAATGATCAGGCGGGATGTTACCCGGTTACCAGTGGTCAGCACCTACCGCGCGCAGAGCAGCGAGGGCAACTCCGGAGAGCAGCACCCGGGGCCCGAAAACTATCTTTGCGGCGTCTAACCTTTTAGCTAAAACCTGCGTCCAAGGGAAGAGTTATAGTAAGTGCAACACAACGGAGGACGCTATGTCCCCAACCGTTCGCTCCCGCGCTATTGGCCTTGCGCTTCTTTGCCTCGCCTTGTCCGCAACCTTCGGCGCGCAGAGCCAGCCCGCCGATCCCGATCTCACCGCTCACGAGTGGGGCACGTTTACCTCCATCGCAGGCCGCGACGGATTAGCCGAGAAATGGTCGACTCTTAACGGAGCTGCCGACCTTCCCAGCTTCGTGGAGCATCTCAACAGCGCTCAATTCAAGGCAGGTCTGCAAGGCACCATCCGCATGGAGACGCCGGTACTCTACTTCTACTCTCCGCGCGAAACGTCAGTCTCAGTGAAAGTGAGGTTTTCCAGGGGATTAATCACCGAGTGGTATCCCCGCGCCAGCCACGTCGAGCCCAATCCCAACAAGGTCCTCGACCGGAATCTCTCTGAGAGGCGTGGTAGCGGCAGCATTGCCTGGAATTCCGTAACCGTTTCACCGAACCTCGCCGCCAGCTTTCCGCGCGGGAATCGTCCCGAGGACGAAGACGGCAACCAATACTATGCCGCTCGCGAAACTGCGGCCGCCCCTCTGATCGTTAAGACTAGCGCAGGCGATCAGCAGGAGAGATTTCTCTTCTATCGTGGTGCGTCCGTTTCTTCCCTGCCCATCTCGGCCACCGTGTCCCCGGAAGGCACAGTCCATCTTAGGAGTCTCACTCAGGAAGAAATCCCCAGCGTGATTCTGTTTGAGCGCCGGGAAGACAAGCTCGGCTACCGCCTCGGAGGCGGACTTCAGGGCGAAATGTCGCTCGACCCTCCCGACCTGACCGCGAATCTTGATTCGCTAAGCCGTGACCTGCAGGACATCCTAACCAGCCAGGGCCTCTATCCCGATGAAGCCCGCGCCATGATTGAAACCTGGAAGCAATCGTGGTTCGAAGAGGGCAGCCGTCTCTTTTACATTGTGCCGCGTGATTTTCTGAACACAATTCTGCCCTTGACCATCAATCCCATGCCGTCGCAAACCGTGCGCGTCCTCGTAGGCAGGCTCGAATTAATCACTCCATCAACCACGCAGGAGATGGACAAGATACTGGCGACCCACGACCTTGCCGCGCTGGAAAAATACAACCGCTTCCTGCAGCCCATTCTCGATGAAATGAAGGCGGAGAATCCCACCCGGGTTCCGCAGATAGAAAAGGATTTACATCTGACGTACCAGTCGCCACTTCAGCCGCAGACGGCGAAGTAAGGTAGTGGTGCAGTTTGCACGACGCTGTCATCCTGAGCGGAGCCGTTTGTCAGGCGTAGCGAAGGATCTCCTGCTTAACCAGCCCAACGCGTAAGCCAAACTGCACCATTACCCGAAGTAATCTCGCATCCCCGCCGCTTCAGAACGGGATAATCTTTTTCAATCCCTTCTTTTTCTTTTTCTTGCTGCTCGAAATGTCCTTGTCGCTGGCTAGATCGGAACTGGAATTCGAGCTGGCGTCAGCCGTCGTTTGCCCCTGCTGAATCTCGTTGATTTGCACCGGCGGCGGCGCGGGCGCGTCGCCGGCGCTGCTCGTCGTATCCGGCTTCAACTCGTTCGGATCGGGAGGTCCGCTGGGCTTCAATTCATTCGCATCCGTCGTTCCCGCGGGTTTCATCTCATTGGGGTCGGCCACATTTAACGTATTCGGCCGCGCGAACGGATCGGCGCTTACCGGAGCCGGAGCATCCGACCGCGGAGCCGCTTCATTCGCCGCCGGCGGTCCGCTCCCGGCCACGGTCTCCACGCTCACACTCTTTTGCCCCATCGCGAGTCCCGCGACCTGACGCATGGTGTCTTGCGACACTTTATTAGCGGCCAGCGGCGTGGGATCCACCAACGTGGGCTCTCCCACTTTGGCCGCCTGCTCCACGTCAGGGCCCCTCTTCACCACGCTCATCAACAGGTCGAGCGGGCTTGCTTCGACGCGGCTTTCTTCTTCCGCCTTGTTCTGTGCCACCGCTGCCTTGGTCGGCCTTGGCACAGGCTGATGGAGCGCCTCCAAACGCTTCTTCGCATCATCCCCGCGCACCATCACCGGGTACCGCGTAATGATCTGCGCATACGCCGCCGATGCATCCTTGGTCAGCACGGAAATCATGTTGGCTTTAACCGTTTCCCCGACACAACCGGGCGGAGTATTGAAAGCCTTGCAAGCCGGTCTGGCGCGAATCCCGGTGATCTGCCCTTCGTAGTCCTGGCCCAGCAGAAATAGCGCTTCGTCGGCCTTGCTGTACAGCGGATATTTATCTACCAGCGACTGCAAGCGCGCAATCGACGCCGGATACGAACCCCGCAGGTAGTAGAACCGGCCAATCCCGAACTCCCGGTCCGCCAATACTTCCTGCACTTCCATCAGCCGCTGCTTGCCTTCCTTGACCAGTTTCGCGTTGTCCGGATACTGCATGATCAGGTTGCGGTATTCATCCTCCGCGCGCTTGGCGTGGGTATAGTCGCGGTCTGACTTCTCCATCTGCTGGTACTGGATGTTCGCGATCTTCAACTGCGCCTCGGCCGCTTCCGGCATATTGGGAAAGAACGTCTCGAAGTCGCGGTATTCCTGCTCTGCCTGCGCCAGCGATGCCGTTCCACCCTCCGCATACCACGAATCTCCCACGGCCAGTTTTGCGCGGGCAATGTACTCCGAGTCCGGATACGTATTGATCAAAGTTTGCAGCGTCATGCGCGCCACATCGAAGCGATTGTGCTTCATGGCGTCCATCGCCTTGTCGAACAACACTTTATCGGGCTGCTTCGACGCCACGTTGGCCAGCGGATTGGTAGACCTCTTGTTGGTACATGCCGCCGTCAACATCAGCAGCAAGCACACCAGCGCAACGATTGAAATTCGACGTGACATTAACACCTCAATAGGAATTGCCGATTGCCGATCTCCGATTGTCGATTGAGAAGACTCAGGCGTTTGCAATCGGCAATTGGAAATCGGCAGTTGGCAATGATTAGACCTTCACCATCGCCGCTTCCGTTGCCGCCTTCAGCAACGCCCCTGCATTCTTTCTTGGATCATCCTTGTTTGGATCACCGCTGCCGAACACCGCGTTGCCTGCGACCAGAATTTCTGCGCCCGCTCGCACTACGTCGCCCACCGTGTCCAGCGCCACGCCGCCATCCACTTCGATGCGGTAACCCAGCCCGCGCTGGCTGCGAATCTCCGCTAACCGCCTCATTTTGTGCAGCGTAGACGGAATAAACTTCTGCGCCCCAAAGCCCGGATTCACCGACATCACCAGCACATAGTCGACAATGTCGAGCACTTCCTCAAGCGTGTTCACCGGCGTCGCCGGATTGATCACCACACCGGCCAGGCAATCATGGTCCTTGATGTGGTGCAGCACCCGGTTCAAATGCCGGCAGGCTTCCTGGTGCACCGAAATCCAATCCGCGCCGGCATCGGCAAACGCCGGAATAAAACCATCCGGATTCTCGATCATCAAATGGCAGTCGAGCGGCAACTCAGTAACCTTCCGCAACGACTTGACCACCGGAGGCCCAAGCGTGAGATTGGGCACAAAATGCCCATCCATAATATCCACATGGATGACACTCGCGCCACCTTCGCCCGCGGCGCGCACCTGCTCGCCGAGACGCGCAAAGTCCGCCGAAAGAATCGAAGGTGCCAGCTCAATCAAGGTGATCTCTTAGAACCTGAGCGTTCGTAAGGAAGCGGCTTGTGAAATTCTAACACGCAGATGCCCGTGTGGCAGTGCTCGTGTGGAGCGGACACTCTTGTCCGCTAAGAGCCGGCAGCGCCGCAAACGGGGTGCCCCAGTTCTCGCGTTCTTTGCGAGAACTGGGATTCCACGACAGCCAACAGCTTGGGGTCTCGATCCTCGACGATCATTCGGCGAAAGTAATCGGCAACCCAGATTCTCCTTCCGACAGATCAGCCATCACGCAGTTGGAACCCCGCAGGCCGATAGGCAGCCTTTATTGCTGAACGGCGGAGCCCTGATCCCCCTGCGCTGCGCTCTTTTCCATTTCCTTGACCTGTTGCCGCACGCGCTCCTTCGAATCCTCCATATATTTGAGCATGATAGGCATCATCGCCGTCATGCTCTCACCGGTGATCGCCGGCATCTCCTCCAGAAGTTTCTGTCCCGTGGGGGAGGAATAGAACGCAATCAGATGATCGATGTCGCCCTTGGTGAAATGTTTCTGATACACCGGAATCGTCGCCTGCATCATCTCGTCGAGCGGCATGCCTTTGATCAGCTCGTCCATCATGCTGTTGAGCCGCTTTTCGGCATCCCCGGGCGGCGTCTTTCCATCTTTCTCGAACTGTTCGGAAAACATTTGCCGCATGGATCCCAACATGGCTTGCATTGTCTTTTGCATCATGTCGTGAGAATGCATGGTGCGAAGGTAAAGGATGATGTCGTCTTTCGACGCGGGATCGGTGTCGGCGTTCTGCGCCAGCGCAGGCACGCTGAAAGCAAGGCACAGAGTTGTAAGGTATAGAGCGGTAATCAGAATAGCTCTCATAGACTCTCCTACAGACAGCAACAGGCTATCCCATGCACCGCTTCTGAGCAATGACCGCCCCTGAAAGTGTTCGGGCGCGCCGCTCGTTGATCCCATTCTGTCGCATGTTACCCTCGTCGAACGTGTTCGTCGCCCCCCAATTCGCAACCGCCGCCTACGGGCTCGCCGCAGTCCTGGCCTGGGGCGCCAGCGACTTTCTCGGCGGCTACGCCACTCGCCGCGCCAACGCGTTCTTGTTCACTACCGTCGTAAACCTCGGCGGCCTGCTTCTGGTCGGTTCGCTGGCCACCGCCAGCCACGTGACGTTTCCCTCGACGCACAATGCCGCATGGGCCCTGGCAGGCGGCATCTCCGGAGGAGCGTCCCTCGCCATTTTCTATCGCGCACTTTCCTCGGGAAGAATGGGGCTCACCGCTCCGGTCGCGGCCGTCCTCAGTGCGGCCATCCCCGCCATTTTCTCCATATTCACCGAGGGCCCGCCCGGCATCATTCCGATCATCGGATTCATCGTCGCCGCCGTCGGGCTCTGGCTCATCACCCGGGCAGAGGACGGCAGCACTCCCGAAGGTATCGGACTCGCCGTCCTCGCCGGCATCGGCTTCGCCGGTTTTTATCTTTGCGTCCGCCAGGCCGGCGATGCCTCAGCCTTATCCATCGCCTCGCTCACCCGCACCGGCGGTTTGATCGTTACAGGTCTGATCGTTCTGCTGCTCCGTCAGTTTCGCGACATCACCGCCGCCGGTGTAGGCTGGGCCGTGCTCGCCGGTTGCATCGACACCCTGGGCACAATGCTGTTCGTCCGCGCCAGCCAGAGCGGACGCCTCGACGAAGCGGTCGTCATCTCGTCACTCTATCCCGCCGTCACCGTTCTCCTGGCCCGCATCGTCCTGAAAGAACACTTCACCCGCTGGCGCTTTGTAGGCTTGTTGGCCGCGCTGGCCGCCGTGCCCATGATCGCGGCCCACTGATTGTTCCATATTCCGGAATATGGAATACATTGACAACATAAGAATTTAATCTTACTATTTAAAGCATGTTTCATATTCCGGAATTTAGAATATAATTTGTGTCTCTTCATTCAAAAGACGTAGTGGTGCTCCTCAAGCTTGTGGCAGACCACGATGCGAGTAGGAGATGGACTTACGCCGAGCTGGGCAAAGACCTATTCTTGAGCACCTCCCAGGTGTTCCGCTCGATTAAACGTGCCGAAATGGCGCGTCTGTTGGTCGCGCCTCTAATTCTCACCGACCATAGCGTGCAGTCGCCCGGCGGAATGCTGTGGGTCAACAACAACAACCTGAAGGAGTTCCTGATCCACGGCGTAAAGTATGCCTTCCCGGTCGAGCGCGACGGCCCCACTAGGGGTATTCCGACTGCGGAAGCTGCTAGCCCGCTCAATCATCACTTCCAACAAGACCTCCCGTTCCCACCGGTCTGGCCCTACCCAGAAGGCCCGCTGCGCGGCATTGCGTTCTCTCCACTTTACAAGAACGTTCCACAAGCTGCCTTGCAGGACTCAAAACTGTATGAACTCCTCGCCCTGGTCGATGCCATTCGCGAAGGGCGCGCTCGCGAGCGTGAAATCGCCATTCGCGAGCTCACCGCAAGGATTGACTCCGCTAAGGCCGATTCCCCGTGAACATTCGTCCCGAAAATCCGAACGTCAAGCAGCTTAGGGCTGCCGCCGCTAGCCTGGAGCCGCTGCTTGATAAGATCGCGTTTGTCGGTGGTTGCGTCACAGGCCTCTTGGTCACCGATCCAGCCGCTGCCCCGGTCCGCGCAACTCTCGACGTTGACGTGATCGTCGAGGCAGCATCCTACATTGAATTTACCGCTCTCGAACAACGCCTACGTCAACTCGGTTTTCGTGAGTCACGAATGGAAGGTGCGCCGGTTTGCCGGTGGGTGAACGGAGATTTGCTTCTCGACTTCATGCCGATCGATCCTTCCATCCTCGGTTTCAGCAACCCTTGGTACGGCCCCGCACTCGTGCACGCGCAAACAACTTTGATCGGTGCGCGTGAAGTCCGCGTAATTACAGCCCCTTATTTTCTTGCCACGAAACTGGAAGCTTTTCACGGACGTGGCAAGAACGACTTCAGCAGCCACGATCTCGAAGACATCATAACCGTCGTCGACGGCCGGCCTGAACTCGTGGACGAAGTCCACCTCGCACCAGCAGACCTGCAGAAATACCTCAGCGATCAGTTTAGGAATTTACTGGGCAGTCGCGACTTTCTGGAGGCGTTGCCCGGACACTTGCTTCCCGATGTCGCCAGTCAGCAGCGTCTTGGCTTAGTGTTGAAGCGAATGCAGCAGTTGGTCCTTGAAGGCTAGCCGATGCCGCTCATCGAAATCCGCAATCTCACCAAGATTTATCCGCATGCACAATCTGTGCTCGGCGCAAGCTCCCGAGACCGCGGCGAAGTCCGCGCCGTCGACGACGTCTCTCTCGACATCCACGCCGGCGAAACTCTCGGCTTGGTCGGCGAATCAGGCTCTGGTAAAAGCACCCTCGGACGCTTGATCCTCCGCCTCATCGAGCCCACCTCCGGCCGCATCAGCTTCGAAGGCCGCGATCTGCTCGGCGCTAGTTCCGGCGAAATGCGCCGCCTGCGCCGCGACATGCAGATCATCTTTCAGGATCCCTTCGCCTCGCTCGACCCCCGCTACCGCATCGAAGACATCATCGCCGAGCCGCTCATTATTCACCGAGATTTAACCGCAGTGGGTGCCCCACCCCCACCTTTCGCCGATTTTGCGAAAAGTGGGATTCCGAACGCCCGCCGCCGCGCCCGCGTCGTCGAACTTCTCCGCGCCGTCGGCCTCGACGAATCCATCCTCCGCCGCTTCCCCCACGAATTCAGCGGAGGCCAGCGCCAGCGCATCGGCATCGCACGCGCCCTGGCTCTGCACCCCAAATTCATCGTGGCCGACGAGCCGGTTTCCGCCCTCGACGTCAGCGTCGGCGCCCAAATCGTCAACCTGCTTGCCCAACTGCAGCGCGACTTCGGCCTGACCTACCTCTTCATCTCGCACTCCATGCCAGTCGTGCGCTACCTCTCCACCCGCATCGCCGTAATGTATCGCGGCAAGATTGTGGAAGTCGGATCGTCGCAGCAGATCACCGAACTCCCGCAACATCCCTACACCCGCAGCTTGCTCGAAGCCACGCCAGAAGTTGAGGTCTAAAACAACAGACCCATGCAGAGCCGTGGAAGAGCGGCGCTTTCAGCGCCGCGTCAGCGTTTCCAATTACAGAACCGGGCTTCAGCCCCGGTGGCCAAGACCACACCAGTCTCAATCGAGAGTTCGGCATTCCCTGTGCCATACTGCTTCGATGTCCCCTCCCAGCCGCACCCGCGATCTCATCGAACTGATCCTCGGCTACGGAATGATCGTTGGCATCATCTGGACACCCGAGCGTTTGCAGCGCTTCCTCTCGCCGATCGCCCTGATCGCGACATTAATAATCGTCCTGGCCCACTGCCAAACTCCCGACGAACTTGGCCTCGGCTGGCGCGGCTTCATCCCATCGCTCTGGATCCTGCCCGCCGCCCTCGCGCTCGCCGGCGTGAGCGTGTTTGTAGCAGCGAGAATTGGCACATTACATCCGCTCTACAAAGCCGATTTCGCTCACATCTGCGGCTACGTCCTCTGGACCATCTACCAGCAATTCCTTCTACAGGACTATTTCATGGACCGCCTGCTGCGCCTTGTCGCGAACGAATCCGCCGCCGTAGCGCTCGCCGGCATTCTCTTCGCCGCCGCGCACCTGCCCAATCTCGTCCTCACTGCCGTCACGGTGGTCTGGGGCATCGTTTCGTGTGCGCTTTTCCGCCGCTATCGCAACCTCTGGGCCCTCGGCCTCGCCCAGGGACTCCTCGGCCTCTGCTTCGCCATCTGCGTTCCCGAAGCGCTCCATCACCACCTGCGCGTGGGTTTGGGATATTTGCGCTACCACGGGACGTAGCCGGTTCGGCATAAGCGGTGGAATGCGTACCCATCGACGCGAATATTAGCAAGCGCAGTCCGTGCTCCCGAACCTTACTTCTTCAATGCCGCCAATTCACCCTCGGTAACGAAATACGCAACGAATACTAGATTTTTGGTTGGGTCGATTGGCGCCGATGGCCAAACCGAAGCTTCTCTCATGAAATCCGTGGCGGACACCAAATGCTGGAACCTTTTCAGAACTTCTGAGCACGAACGGTGAGAATAGTCGATCCAGGATTCACCCTGCCGCCGCTCTGCCGAATCGGCGCTGAGCCAATACATCTCACAGGTACTGCCGTGGCCTAGACGAAACTGAAACTGGCCCCCTAAGCAAGCGTACCCGCATGCTTCGGCTGTTGCCAACGCATCAGGAAATGAGGAGACGCTCCAGCCGTACTCTTTGCCCCGTAATGTGGCACCTCGCAATATGTCGGGCGGCAGGTCCTCGTCCATCGTCAAAACCTCCATAGCCTCACCGTATGATAATTGTCGCAGCAACGAGATCACGCGAGCGTACGCGTAGCATTTAGGAAGCCCAGCCACTTGCCCTAAAACCACAGCCCCCACAACCAATCCACGCTGGCGTGCGTAATCGTGGACGCCGCCACCCGCCGCTGCTCCCGCCACGCGCGTCCATAGAAAATTCCCGCAATCGTCGCCAGCAGCACGTAGCGCCAATTGAAATGTGCCGACCGTTTGTTGAAGTGCGACAAGCCAAACAAGATCGAGGCGATCGCCAAGGCTGCTCGTCGTCCCACGCGCCGCTCCAGCAGATTCTGCACCCAGGCGCGAAAGAAGAGTTCTTCCGGCACGGCGGTAAAGAAAAATATCCCCACCCAGCGCAGCAGGGCGCTGCCGATTCCGGGCAAGTTCTGATGCGGATGGATAAACCCCAGCGCCAGTCCCAGCACGATCACCGGAGGGGCAAAGAAAACCAGCTCCCGCAGACCGATTTTCCAGTCGCTCCACCGCAAATGAAAATCGAACCCCACTCCGCTCAGTTGCTGGATCGCGAGAAAGCCGTACAATCCCGCGTCCACCAGAAACAATTCATTCAATGCCCGCAGCCCCGGCGGCCACGCGCGGTCGAACCAGCGCAAATCCACGGCCAGTCCCACCACCAGCAGGATGAACGCATCGCGCCAGTCGCCGCGCTGCCCGGGATCGGCGGCCGCGGCGCGCAGCAACAGCCACGCGATCGCCACCGGCAGCGCCGCGTAAAGCGCGAACCATCCCCAGCGAAACATGTGCTCGGAGATCGAAACCATCACGTACGGCACGGCCATCAACGCCGGAACGCTCAGTCGCACAGCCACCGGCCACCGCCCCACAGCACGCACCACTCGGTCTCCCACGCAGCCGAATAAGACCGCCGGAACCAGATCCAGCCCGAATGCCGCAATCGCGACCGGCGTCACGTTTTGCATGCGTCCATCTTAAACTTGCTTTTGATTGTCATCCTGAACAAGCGTTCTTTGCGCAGTGAAGGATCTGGGCGAGCCGCGCGAAGTGTCGCAGCCTGCCCTGAGCAAGCGAAGCGCGCCGAAGGGTTCTTTGCGACACATGAATCGCGCGTTTGGCTCGCTTCCTAATCAAACTGCCATCCCCCGCAACTCCCTTGTTTTGCCGCCGCTCCCCAGCTAGAATTCTTCCGCATTGCACAGGAGGCTAAACATGGCTGCCGCTCCGCTCCCACCGGTGTCCGCACCTTCACCCAACCCCGAACCGGCTGCGCTTTCTCAAGGCGCCCGCGTCGTCGACACTTTCATTGCGCCCTCGAAAACTTTCACCGACCTGCGCCGCAGCGCACAGTGGTGGCTGCCGTTTCTGCTGATGACCCTCGTGGGATGGGGCCTGGTTTACGTTGCCGAGCAGAAGATCGGCACGCAGAAAATGGTCGAGAATGAATTGCAGGCGCGGCCCAAGGCTGAGGCGCGATGGGAGCAGGCGACTCCCGAGCAACGCCAGCAGCAAGTGAAAGCCACCGGGATCATCTATTACGTCGCCATTCCCCTGTTCACTCTTGTCATTTGGCTGGTCATGTCCGGATTGCAGTTTGGCACGTTCAAATTCGGGGCCAACGCCAAAATTTCTTACAGCCAGTCGCTCGCGGTAGTCGCCTACGCGGGATTGCCGATGGTACTGAGGAATTTGTTGGCCACCGTTTCCGTTCTCGCCGGCGCGAGCGCCGACGGATTCACATTGAACAACCCGGTCGCGTCCAACCCGGGATACTTCATGAATGCGGCCGACAGTCCATTCTGGTTCTTCATCGCATCGCAACTGGATATTTTCCTGCTTTGGACGCTCGTGCTGACGGCGATTGGATTTGCCACCACAGGCAAGGTGAAGATAGGCACGTCGTTCGCCATCGTGATCGCGTGGTGGGTGGTGATCACCCTGACATTCGCAGCGATACTCTCGTAGGGATCATCATTGAGGAGTGACGATCCGTTCTCCGCTGATTTATGCTTAGGAACGCCTTAGGAGGCCCTCCCATGAAATCGATTTCCTCGGTCCTGTTTCTTGCCCTTTGCATGACATTGGCGGCGCAAACCATGCCGCCAGCGTCTGCGCCCGCCCCGGTTCCGGTAAAGGACCCGGTCACCGCCTCGCTTCGCATACTGCTGCCGCGCTCGCGCAACAATATTCTTGGCGCCATCGCAGCCATGCCCGCCGATAAATTCAATTACAAGCCCACACCCGAACAAATCACTTTTGCGCACCTGGTCGTCCACATTATCGGCTACAACAACTCCGCCTGCGCCAAGGCCGCGGACATTCCCGCACCCATGGTCGAGGAAGTCAAGGAAACCGATTCCAAGGAAAAACTTCTCGCCGCAGCCACCGCTTCCTTCGACTTTTGCGCCGATGCGCTCGCCAAGATGGACGACTCCAAACTGGGCGACACTATTGACCTCTACGGTGGACGTCAAGGCCCCCGCGCCATGGTCGCTTTGGGCGTGGCCAGCGGCTGGGCGGATCATTATGCCGCCGCCGCCATGTATTTGCGGCTGAACGGAATTCTGCCACCGAGCGCGCAGCCGAAGAAGTGATGCTGAAGGCAAATAGCAGTTAGCGGTTAGCCCGTGGCCGTGGGGGCTCCTCCGCGTCATCGGGGCCAATTGCTAACTGCCAATTGCTATTTAATCTGCACCAGTTCGCCCGCGGCCGCGCCAGCAGGACTTAACGCGGCGGGATGCTGCGGCCCGCGCCAGTTATCGAAGATCGAAACCTGGTGCACGCATGAGACCGTGCAATGCGGAGCGCAGCCTTTTTCGGTGAGGTATTCGCGGCGCATGTCGTCGCGCGTATAAGTCGCAAGCGGCACAGCCGGGTAGCCGCGTTGCTGCGAGCAGTAGTGCACCAGCCCGTCTTCGCAAATGTATAGATAACGCGCCCCGGCGCGGCAGCGCCACTCGTTCGGCAGCCCCTGCGCAATATTGTCCTGGAAGGCGTTGATGCGGGTAAAGCTGCTCTTCTCCCACGACTTCATCTCGTCATAAATCCGCCGCTCTTCCTCGTTGAGCGGCTGCACCTGCCCGCTGCCATCGTGAATAATCCCAATCGTCGAACTGAATCCCAACTCGACCGCTCGCTTGCCAATCGTCAGCGCGTCCTGCGGATTCGCAATCCCGCCTCCCACCACCGAGTTGATATTCACGTGAAACTCGGCGTGCTCGGCCAGCAGTTGCAGCTTCTTGTCGAGCACTTTCAAGCTCTTCTTCGAAACTTCGTCGGGATTCACATTGTCGATGGAAATCTGCAGCCACTCCAGCCCGGCGCGATTCAGCCGCTTGATTCGTTCCGCGACTAAAAAATATCCGTTCGTGATCAATCCCGCGATCATCCCGTTCGCGCGAATACGGCGAATCACGTCGTCGAGGTCGGGATGCAGCAACGGCTCTCCGCCAGAAATCGTAACCACTGCCGTCCCGAGTGCACCCAGCTTGTCGATGCGAAGAAACATTTCCTCCGTCGGCACCGGCTTCGAGAAATCGTCAAACTCGTTGCAGTAAGTGCAAGCCAAATTACACCGCCGCACAGGAATAATGTGCGCTAGCAGGGGATGATCGGTCGAAGCAATCGCACGCGCAGCCATGCGCGCCCCGCGCAGATTGCGGTGCAGCGCCTTCACTCGGCGTCGAAAGCTTGTAACAGCAGACGGCATAGTTGGCCAGGACTGTCTCCTGAATGGGTTCGGGAAGGGCACGACTTGAGTCGTGCCGCCTCAGAGCCAATCAGGAACATGGCTTCAGCCCCAGTGGGAGCCGGCGTTCCTGCCTCCGATCATTTATAAGACGTATCCCTATCATTATTACAGCATGGATATCGGATAAATGCAGGCTTAGCGACAGCGTTCGGCGAATTTCGCGTGGCGAACGGCATCCATGGCACGGCGGGATGACTACCCTCATTCGATGAACTTGCGCCACGATTCGCCGCGCGGCCAGAGTTCGTGGCCGGCAGCCTGTAGAGCGTTAAGAGCGGCTCCGGCGAACTCTTCCTGCACCAGAACGTAATCCGTGTCGTAAGTTGAAATCGCAAAGATGGGGATGCCGCTGTTCGACAGCGGCTCGATAAACGAAAGCAAAATCCCAGTCTGCGAAAATGCAAACGGACCTTCGAGCTTCAGGCATACCCAACGCAGCCCGGAATCGACACCCTGCGGAATGTTATCCGTGCAGCAAACGATAGACAGTTCATCGCCGGTGCGAGTGGCGGAACTGAAGCCGCCTTTCGCGGCCCACTCGGGAACCGCCGCGTCCGCAGCCAGTCGCACGATAGCATAAGCGCCGGGGAGCAAGCGGAATTTCAGATGCTCAGGCATGACCGAAAGCCTCTAGCCCTCAACCGCCTTCCTCACCGCCGCCTTCGCCAGCAACCTCGTCGAATCCAGCGTAGGCAACGGCGAAGCTTCCGGCGCAACCAGCAGCGGAATTTCCGTGCAGCCGAGCACGACCGCGTCGCAACCTTGATCCTGAAAAGCCCGGATCACCTCCACGTGATACGCCAGCGACCGCGGCAGAAACTGACCGTTAACCAGTTCATCCATGATGATCTGGTCGATGCGTGCGCGCTGCTCGGCTCCCGGAACGCGCTGCTCGATGCCCGCCGCGCTCAGCGCTTCGCGGTAGACCGGACCCTCCATCAGATAGCGTGTCCCCAGCACGCCCAGCCGCCTGAACTGCCGCCGCTGCGCCTCCTTCGCAACTTCCCTCGCAATGTGCAACCAGGGCCGCGGCGAACGGTGCTCGATTAAATCAAACGCTTGATGAATCGTATTGTCCGGACAAATCAGAAAGTCGGCTCCCGCGCGCGCCAACTTCTCCGCGGAAGAAAGCATAAGCTCAGCCACGCCAACCCAGTCGTTCCCACGGATGCACTGCATATATTTCGCCAGCGAGTGCGAATGCAGCGACACCTCCGGATGATCGTGCGCACCCAGCAGTTGCGAGCCCTCGAGTGAGATGGTGCGGTAGCAGAGCGCCGCGCCTTCGGTGCTGCACGCGACGATGCCGATATGAAGAGTCATTCAGGAAATTGCCGATTGCCAATTTTCGATTGCCGATTTTACAACGAGCACGAGGTTGAGCTTTTAATTGGCAATTGGAAATTGGCAATTGGCATTCAGCGGGCCGCGGCGGCGTCGAACAGATTCAGAAACTCCAGCTTCTTTTCCGCCGGCAGAAATGACGCTTCGAACGAGTTGCGGGCGAGTTCCCGCAAATGCTCGTCGGTGAATCCAAAAGTTTGCTGCGCAATCTGGTATTCCCGGGCGAGCGTGGTGCCGAACATCGCCGGATCGTCGCTGTTGAGCGTAATCATCACCCCGTGGTCGAAATAGCTTTTCGCCGGATGCTCGTTGAGATTCGGGCAGAGCCCGGTGCGCAGGTTGCTCGTCAGGCAGATCTCGACCGGAACCTGCCGCTGCGCCAGCTCTTCAACCAGATCTGGATCGTGAAATGCCGTAAGCCCATGCCCGATGCGCTCCGCACGCAGGTTCAGCGCACCCCATACAGATTCCGGCGGTCCGGTCTCGCCCGCGTGAGCCGTCAGGCGCATGCCGTGATCGGAAGCCCAGGCGTACGCGTCGCGGAAAAGTTCAGGTGGCGCTTTCTGTTCATCGCCGCCAATCCCGATGCCGACAACTTCGCGGTCGTGATAACGAACCGCCAGCTCAAAAACTTTCTGCGCCGCTTCCGTGCCGAACTGCCGCACCGCGTCGAAAATCCACAGCAGCGAAACGCCAAAGTCTCGCGTACCGCGAATTCTTCCCCGATCCAGGCCTTCAAAGATTGCGGCGAAATCCTGGTTGCGCCACAGGCAAACCCCGACCGACACATACACCTCGGCGTGCAGAACATTTTCTTCCTTCAGCCGCTGCATCAGCCGGTACGTAATGAGTTCATAATCGTCGGCCGTGCGCAGGTGCTCGGTAATATTCTTGAAAGCCAGCAGAAAGCCCGCAAAATCTTCGTAGCGATAAAGCGCTTCGATCTCCGCTCGCATCGGATGTTCGCCGTGCTGCCGCCGGAGTTCATGCAGCGTCGCCGGTTCAATCGCGCCCTCCAGATGCAAATGCAACTCGGCCTTAGGCAAAAGTCGGAGGAAACTACTCGGCAGCCGATCGAGTGCGGAGGACATCACATCCTGATTGTAGATTCTTGGTGGAAGATTTGCGAGGAGCCGTCTGAGATTCACGCCAGAGACACGGAGTTATAAGAAGACGAGCCGACACTCAGCGGAAAAATAGAGCAGCGTTGCCCATCCTTAATGTGCAAGTTATTGCACAGAAGGGCTGTGAGATCCTGCTCACTCAGATAATTTGTGTCCCGCTGCACTCTTTGCGGCGCTTGCGCTATATGATCTAGAACCAGTTCCTAAGGCTGGACTAGTTCCTCAAGGTCTGACTCGGCGAGCAACCTGTGGCACAGCATAGAGCTCTCACTGCGCGAAATCTCATTTACGGGGTAAATCTGACATGAAGCAGCAAGATCTTCGCTCAACCGTCGTTCTGATTCTGCTGTGCGCCGCAATCACCATTACCTCGCCCGCACAAACGTTTACCACGCTCGCACACTTTAACTTGAACTCGGGCGCGAATCCCGGAAGTCCACTCACCCAGGGCTTGGATGGAAATTTCTATGGAACAGCGGGGAACTACGGCGCCTATGGCGCAGGCGCTTTTATTAAGGTCACTCCCTCCGGCACCCTCAGCTATCCCTATGAGTTCTGCTTCGAAGATATCACCAACTGCCCCGACGGCGCGTACCCCTCAGGCGCTGTAGCCTTGGGCGTCGACGGCAACTTCTATGGAACAACGGCGGGCAGTTTGGAAGCCGGCAACGGCTCGATTTACAAAATCACTCCGGCGGGCTCGCTGACTACGCTTGACAACTTCAATTCCTGTACGGCGGGTATATGCAGCGCCTCTCCCAGGTACGGGGTGACGTTGTCTTGGAACGGCGATTTCTACGGGCCAAGCCTTCCCGACGCAGCCAGCCCGGCTGCTTTTGATGATCTGGTCTTCAGGATCTCTTCGTCTGGAAAATTCAACAATGTCCTCGTCGTTTGCCCTGATCAGATCTGCCCGGTCGACGCTGGTCCTTCTGGCGCCTTACTGCAGGTTAGCAACGGTGACCTGGTTGGCCCGGGCCCGGGTGGCGCCACCGGCTGGGGCGCAATCTATAAAATGACGTCTTCGGGAACTCCGACGGTCATTTATTCCTTCTGCGATGACAGCACTTGCCATGATGGAGAAGGCGCCAACAGTCCACTCGCCGAGAATGCAGCAGGAGATTTTTTCGGGACGAACACTTATGGCGGCGCGGGAGCCGGCTGCACTCTGTCTCAAGGCTGCGGCACAGCCTTCAAAGTCACGCGTGCAGACGGCGGCACGCTGACCAAGCTGCACGACTTCTGCCGCGAGACTGGCTGCACCGACGGCGCCACTCCTAACGCTCTGATTCTGGCCACCGACGGCAATTTCTACGGCACCACATCCGGCGGCGGCACCAGCGGAAGCCATGGGACGGTCTTCAAGTTGACTACGGACGGGGTCTTCACCGTGCTTTTCCGTTTCAGCCCAGTAATCGGCGGCTCGAACCCCACCACTGCCTTGCTACAAGCCACCGATGGGAACCTCTACGGCACGGCAAGCCATGGCGGAGGTGCTGGCGGCGGGACCGTCTTCCGAACCTCGCTTGGCCTGGCCCCCTTCGTCAAGACCGTGCAGAATGCCGGCGCGGTTGGAGCATCCGTGATCATCCTCGGCAACAACCTCACTGGCGCGACCAGCGTAACTTTCAACGGCACCTCAGCGACATTCAGCGTGATCTCCGACACGGAAATCACTGCCACCGTACCCGCAGGTGCAGCCACCGGCGAGATTCAGGTCGTCACGCCCAGTTCCACGCTCTCAAGCAACGTCGCGTTCCAGGTTTTACCGTGATGTGATCAGGTTTTGCCGTGATTCTGATGGTTCGCAGAAGAGTCATGGGCCATCCGCCCTCCAAATGCAAAAGGTGGCATTAGTTCAGTTTGATTCCGGAGGGGACGATGAACGCGTATCGGCGAAATGGAGTTTAAGCATTGTTGAGAATTGGTTAACGCCGCAATTCAAAAGGGGGCATCGTGAGTATTCATCACCGTTCAGTTATGATCGCGTTGCTAAGTCTGTGTCTGGCAGCGCCTGGACAGTTGGCCGCGCAATCGCACCAGGATTCGGGCCCCGGGATGAATCAGACAGACAGTGCAGTCCCCGGTCTTCACGACTTCGACTTCCTGGTTGGTCAATGGCAGGCCCATCATCGAAAGCTGAAGCAGCGACTCGCCAATAATCACGAGTGGATTGAATTCGAAGGCACGTTGTTGAATCGACCGCTTATGGGGAGTTACAGCAATGTGGACGATACCGTGCTCAGCGTTCCCGGTTCTCCCTATCGCGGTGTCGCTCTGCGGTCCTTCGACCCCAAGACCCAGCAGTGGTCAATCTGGTGGCTCGACAGCAGGACACCATCCGAACCATTGGATCCGCCCATGATCGGAGGCTTCCACAATGGCGTGGGCACTTTCTATGGGGATGATACGGTCAAGGGAAAGCGGGTTCGGGCGCGCTTCATCTGGTCCAACATCACTCCGACATCGTGCCACTGGGAGCAAGCGGCCTCGCCAGACGAGGGCAAGACCTGGGAGACTAACTGGGTGCAGGACATCACACGAGTTCGCTGATCGACGGGATCGACAAATATATCCAAAGCACCGGACCTGACACCCTTTTCGACGCGAAGACGAGGCATGCTCTGCTTCGTGCGCAAGCTACTTCTTCGCGAACTCGCTCCGGTGCCGGCTGTAAAAGATATAAATCAGCAGGCCGAGTCCAAGCCAGATAAAGAAGCGCAGCCAGGTGATGACGGTGAGCCCCATCATCAGGCCCACGCATAGGATGATCGAGATCAGCGGGAACCACGGCACAAACGGGACTCGGAACGCGCGCTTGCGATCCGGCTGCCGGCGGCGCAGGATGATCACTCCCAGCGAAACCAGAACGAAGGCAAACAGCGTCCCGATGTTGGCGAGGTCGGCCGCATCTCCAATGTCGACGAGGCCTGCTGGAATGCCTACGGCGAAACAGGCGATCCAGGTTGAAATGTACGGCGTCTTAAATCTCAGATGTACCGCGGAGAACAGCTTCGGCAGCAAGCCGTCGCGCGACATGGCGTACCAGATGCGTGCCTGCCCATACTGAAACACGAGCAAAGAAGAGATCATGCCCGTCAGCGCTCCAATCACGATGACCGAGCGGAACAGCGGGTGCACACCCAGATACTTCATCGCGTAGGCCACAGGCGCTTCGGCGGCTTCACCGGAGACGAAGGTTGTGTACTTCATCATGCCGAGCAGCACGACGGCCACGCCCACATAGAGCAGCGTGCACACCACCAAAGACATAATGATGCCGAAGGGCAAATCTTTTTGCGGATTGCGCGACTCCTCCGCGGCAGTGGAGACCGAATCGAATCCGATGTAGGTAAAGAAAACGATGGCCCCTCCGGTAACGATCCCGGCGAAGCCCGAAGGTGCGAAGGGCGTCCAGTTCGCCGGCTTCACCAGCATTCCACCGACTACCAGAAAGGTCAGGATGGCGCCAATTTTCACCGCCACCATGATGTTATTGGTTTCCGCCGACTCCTTCACTCCGCGCACCAGCAGCAGCGTGAGAACAAAAACAATGAGAAAGCCGGGGAGATTGAAATAGGCGCCGGTCCATTGGCCGCCGGCCCAGACCGGACTCGCAAGTTTTTCCGGCAGGTTGATGCCGAACACCGCCAGTTGCGCTTTCGTATAACCGGCAAAACCAACCGCGACCGCGACGTTCGAGACTACGTATTCAAGAATCAGGTCCCAGCCGATGATCCACGCAAAAATCTCGCCGAGTGTTGCGTAAGAGTATGTATAGGCGCTGCCCGCGATGGGGATCATTGAGGCGAGTTCGGCATAGCAGAGGCCGGCGAAGCTACAGGCGATCGCGACCAGGAAAAACGAAATCGCAATCGATGGCCCGGCGGGCGGGCGGCCGTGCATGAGCGCTCCCGCCGTGCTGCCGGTGCGCAGTAAATTGATGATCACGTCGAGCGCCTGCGCATGCAGGATGGATGGCACCTGAAAATATTCGCCCGCGGCCGCGGTGCCGGTGAGGATGAAAATTCCCGAACCGATGATGGCGCCGATCCCCAACGCCGTCAGCGACCACGGGCCGAGAGTTTTTTGCAGCCGTTGTCCCGGGGCCTCAGATTCCGAGATCAGCTTGTCGATCGACTTGCAGCACAAAAGCTGGTTGTCGCTGGTTCGAACGGTCGAAGTGCGAACCGTTGCGGGAGGTTCCGTAGGTTGGGACAAGAGGTGGTTGTCTCCTGAAAAACAGGCGTTTAGCCATCAGCACTTAGCATTTAGCCAGATTCCCGGCCAAATGCTAAGTGCTTACTGCCAATTGCTGCCTACCGCTTCGACTGGCCGCGAGCCAACTTCTTCACCTTGCGCTTTTTCGATCCGCGAGCGTAGTCGCGGGGCTTCTTCGGCTTCTCCGCCTTCATTTTCTTGCGCGCGGAGCGTTTCGACTTCTTGCGTTCTTCTTTGGTCAGCGTTGCTGTGTTTGCCATGATTGCTTTCTTGAAACAGGATTTTGTAATTTGGTAATTGAGTAATTTAGTAATTTTGTCATCCTGAGCGGAGCCGTTTTTCAGGCGAAGCGAAGGATCTCCCACTTAACTGGCCCTACGCGTAAGCCAAACTGCACCACTATCCAAAACCTCTTTTTAAATTACCCGATTACAAAATTACTAAATCGCTCCCGATCGCTCTCACGCCCGCTCCAGCTGGGCGTACTTCTCCACTAATTTCTTTAATCCGAAGCGAGGGAATTGTACCGTAATCTTGGCTTCTTCGCCTTCTCCTTCTCGCTGGTAGACCGTTCCTTCGCCATATTTAGGATGCCGCACCTTCTGCCCAGGACGGAATCCGCGCTTCCCGGTGGGCTCTTCCACCGGCGTTTTCGGCACGCTGAACTTCTTGCCGCGCGACGCAAAGAACTCCGCAATGTTCTCGATCGAGTTGTAAGCCTTGGCTGGCGCCGCAGACTTTTGCCGGCCCGCCAGCTCTCCGCGGCCTTTCCAGCTTGCACTCTGGTCTTCGTCTTCGTAAGAATAGTGCGTGTCCGCATCGTATGCGGAGCCTCGCCCGGCTCCACGCGCAAAAGCCTGCCCTGAGCTTGTCGAAGCGGTCCCCGTGCCCACATACCCCGTTCCCGCTCGAGCCCCGCGTCGTCCACCCAGTTCCTCGACCAACCCGGCTGGCACCTCTTCCAGAAATCTCGACGGCACGCTCGCTTCCGGCAAGTCCGTGCCATATCTCCGGCGATAAACCGCGCGAGTAAGGATCAACTGGTCCATGGCACGCGTCATGCCCACATAACAAAGCCGCCGCTCCTCTTCCACGTCATCGGGTTGCAGCATGGTGCGCGAGTGCGGAAACAGTCCCTCTTCAAGGCCACTCAGAAAAACCAGCGGAAACTCCAGCCCCTTGGCCGCATGCAAACTCATGAGCGTGACCTGCGCGCGTTCATCGTAATCGTCGGCGTCGCTGATCAGCGCCGCGTGGTCCAGAAACTGGTCGAGCGATTCTCCGCGGTCGCGCGAATCCAACGCGGCGTTCACCAACTCGCGCAGGTTCTCAATGCGCGAAAAAGCTTCGGGCGTGTCTTCCGCTTCGAGCAGCTTGATGTAACCCGTACGGTCGATCAAAAACTTAAGCAGGTCCGCAGTCGTGGCGACAGCATCCTGCTGGCCTGCGGGCGGCTGGGACGCAGCCTCTACTGATTGCGAGGGAACCCGTTCCAAGCCAGACCATGGAATGCCCGCGGCGCTTTCATCACGCGCAGGTTCTTCGTCCGTTCCGGCGTAAGCTCCGCCGAAATCGAAGGCTGTGTTCTCAAACTCCGTAGGATCGAATGCAGCCGCGTCGTCCTCGGCAGTTGGATCTGTTTTGGCGTCACCGACGTCTGGCGAGAGCGCCTGCATCTCACTTTCTTCAGCACTCGCCGCCAGTCCCTCCACGAACGTCCCCGCCAAAATCGCCTGTCCGTCCACGATCAACTGCTGAAAGCTCTTCAGCGCCGCCAGCGCCCGCTGCGGTAAAAGTTGGCGCCGGATGGCTTCTCCAACCGCTCCCCATAACGACAAACCGGTCTCCAGCGCGAGACGTTCGAGGGTATCGATGGTTCCTTTGCCAATGCCCCGGGTCGGCGTGTTAATCACGCGCAGCAGCGAAATCGAATCGTCCGGATTCTGAATCACCTTCAGGTACGAGATCATGTCCTTGATCTCGGCGCGCTCGTAAAACGAGAATCCCCCGACCACCTTATATTTCAGCCCGTAGCGGCGCATCGCCTCTTCAAACAGTCGCGACTGCGAATTCGTGCGGTACAGCACCGCGGCCCGCGGAGTTTCGCCCCGCTGTGCCGCCTCGCGCAGGTACTTCGCGATATGGTCGGCGGCGAACAGCGCTTCGTTTTCGCCGTCGGGAGCCTCGTAGTATCCGATCTTGGTCCCGCCCTGCCGCGAAGTCCAAAGATTCTTCCCTTTGCGTCGAACGTTATTCGCCACCACCGCCGACGCCGCCTGCAGAATATTCTGCGTGGAACGGTAATTCTGCTCCAGCCGAATAATCTTCGCCTCGGGAAAATCTTTTTCGAACTCCAGAATGTTTCGGATGTCGGCCCCGCGCCACGAATAAATCGACTGATCTTCATCTCCGACCGCGCACACGTTATGCCGCTCACCCGCCAGCATGCGCATCAGTTCGTACTGCGGCCGGTTGGTGTCCTGATATTCGTCGATCAGCAAATATTGAAAACGCCGGTTGTAATATTCGCGCACCGGCGCAGCAGTCTTTAACAGCCGTGTCGCTTCCAGAAGAAGATCGTCGAAGTCGAGCGCATTGGCTTTGCGCAGCTCCTTGCGGTACTCCTCGAACAGATGCGCAATCTTCTCCGTCTTCGGATCGGCCGATTGCAGGTAAAGTTCCTGCGGATCGAGCATGTGATTCTTCGCCCACGAAATCCGCCCCAGCACCGTACGCGGCGTGAGCTGCTTGTCGTCGAGCCCCAGCCGCTTCATCACCGACTTCACCACCGCTTGCTGGTCGCTCTCGTCATAGATAACAAACTTCTTCGTGTGCCCAATCTTCTCAGGAAGCCCAGGCCGCCCGGGCGTCGCCGAAGGAATCTGCAAAGCCTCAATGTCGCGCCGCAAAACCCGCACACAGAAAGAATGAAACGTCGAAATCACCGGCTTGGCAATGCTCAGCCCGCCAACCAGTTTCTCGACGCGCTCGCCCATCTCCGCGGCAGCCTTGTTGGTGAAAGTCATCGCCAGAATGGATTCCGGCATCACCCCCCTGTGCTCGATCAGGTAGGCAATGCGGTAGGTGATGACCCGCGTCTTCCCGCTCCCCGCGCCGGCGAGAATCAGCACCGGCCCCTCGGTAGTTTCGACGGCCTCGCGCTGCTGCGGATTCAGTTGATCGAGAAAAGACAATGCGGAAGTGGCTCCGAGTCGATAATTAGATTTTACAGGGAATGAGGACACCACGATGTCGGAAAGCCCAGAGGGGGTGCCCCCATGTCTCGCCGCCTTTGCGAGACATGGGAATCGCCGATAGCTCTAAATCGGAAAAATCCCGCCTGCGAAGCTGCCTTGAAAGGGCGCGACTTCCAGTCGCGCCGCAAGAACTCATCGAAAAAAAGGTCCACGGATGAATAGCAGCCTACTGCTTCTCAAACTGAAACGAACACGGCCGCCCCTCGACTCGGGTGCCGGTTCCCTTGCTGCCTTTGAAGTGCGCATCGATGTTGTAGCTGTATTCGGTACCGCGCGGCGTGTCGCGTCCCGGCACATACTCCTTCGAGCCGGTGCGCCCGGTGGCATAAAGCTTGCCCGCGCCGCCGTCATCGATCTTGCCCTCGATCCGCAGCGACCAGCGCGGCAGGCACGTCAACTTGTGCTGGCAGTAATCCCCAAATAGCTGTTCACGGCAGCCTCCGTCAAGCTGAGACTCGAAGCGATCTGTGACACCGCCTGGCCCTGGTTGTAGAGGTTATACACCTGTTGTGCCTCGGTCAGCCTCACCGTGTAGGCCGAGTCGTTCGTCGTGGGTTGGGCAGATTGAGCGGCCGCCGAAGTCGAAGAAGAATTCGCAGCGGCTAAGGATGCGGTAGCGAGTGAACTGGTGATGGAAATACTCATAACACGCTCCCTTTCCTCTTACCCAAGGATAGATCGGCGCACCATCCCCATCGCATCAGTCAAGTTTCTCTAATCTTTTTTTCCGAAGCGGAACGCTCCACCCGCAAGGCATCCTGCCCCAGCCAGCAAGTTGCTCGGTGGCATGTTCTTAAGGCAATTTGTCCAGCGTGGCATAACGCAAGTTGGTGGTGGCGATTTGCAGGGAGTAGAGCATCAGGCTGGCGGTTTTGCGCTCGATCTGGCCAGCGGCGAGGAGTTGCATGATTTTGGCAAGCGAGAGCTGAATGGAGTCTGAGTCCTCGAGAACGGGAAGAGTGAACTGCGGATTGCGGTTGACGCGCGCCCGCTCGGTGCTGACCGCGATGCGCTGTTCGCGTTGACGTTTGTGGTGATAGCAGAAGCGATTACCGCGCATGGCAGGCGAGCCGCAGTTCGCGCCATCCACCATGATGTGCATGCACTGGTTCGGTAAGCGAGGCATGATGGTCTGATTACCCCTACCTCTCTCGCCGTCGTGTTATCTGATAGTTAGCGGGATTTCGCGGTTTGATCTCCGGGCTGCAATCACTTAGGGGGAAAATCTTGAGCGCCAACGGGTTAGGGGAGTGGGGCTTCATTTTCTTGGTTATGAAGCTAGATGTGATATTGCACTGAGCTAGTAAAGGTTGGATGAACACAGTTGATGTGGAAATCGGGTAGTGGCCTAATTTGAAACTTCATCAACTAACCTCTCGACTCGACTGCGGCATTCAACGTGCCGCGAATCCACTCAGAAAGAGACTGCTTCGATGCCTTCGCGGCCATCTCGTATGAGCGCAGTTCGTTTGGCGTTGACCGCACTCGCACCGTAGCTCTCTTAGCATTGCCCTTCGGAAGCGCGGGGCGTCCGACCCTCCTAGGCTTGGACGTTGGCATTATTCCTAAACTCCTGAATGATGAAGGCTCTCACGGCGGTTATCGGAGATACTACAGGCGGAACGTGAAGCACCGTTACATGCTGTGTTGGCTTGGCCGGGTCGCCTGTATCGTGCAGCCATGCATAAGCCGTATTCGCCTTGGGATGGCCCTCCAGGTGGAACACTTCCACGATGCCATCCCAGACCGTTTCCCCGTTGAATACCTCTGTCACAGGTACACTCTCAACATGCGTAGCCTCAGCACCGTGTAATCGGCGGATAACGTCGCGCAACTCCTCCAAGTAGGTCATGCGGTCACAGCCCCAATTCCTTCATGCGCTGCGCCAATTGTCGCTGCTTTATAGTTTTCTCCTTAAGTTCCGAGCACAAAGCCTTCAATCTCTTCCCGTCAATGACTGAGGACGAAAATGCCGATTCGTCCGTTGGCCTAAAGCCATCAAATACTTTCGTCCCCTCCGGAAGCGATTCCCCATCAAACCTAATCAAGCATGGCTGGCGCAGAGCTACGCTCAATCTGCTGAAAAGCTCTGCGGACTGGTCTATCACCGCCTTCAATGCCGCGATCTCGCGTCCGACCTGAGCATGTTCTAAGGCAACTCGCCCTGTAATCGCTTCCTGTTCTTCTTGAGTCATTGCGCTACCTCGATAAGATCGCCCACGCTCCAAAAGCTGCCCGTTACTCCCGCCGCCATTGCCGGAGTGCAGCGAATAGTGCTGTGACGCTTCACGAAGTTGTAATACGCGAAGTGTAGCGCAACCGCTGCCTCAAAGTTCTCCCGCTTCTTGCTGAATGCCAGCGTTAGGCGCGTAAGACGGCGCATGTGCAACCGCGTGGTCGCATTCAGCCGCTCAACGTAGCTAGTCGAGATTAGGCGCTCATCTGGAATCCCGATAACTGTCTTTTTCTCGGCTGAGACGAACTTGGGCGCACTGTAGCGGCGATTGTCGCTGACTTCCTCATGCCCATAGGTCTTGACGATCTGGCCGTAATCCACGAACTCGCCAAAAGCCGCTTCCATCGCCGGAACGTATGCCGCAAGCCCATCGGTGGAGATTTGAACGCGATAGGCCATACGGTTAGCAATGTCCTGCACGAAAGCCTTTGCCGTCGTAGCGTCACGATTGCCGCACTTGAAAGCGGGAACCAGCTTCGTTTCCGCATCAATCGCGCAAAACGTCCAAACGCTGCCTACTCCATCCTCGCCTTCGCGGACGTTGCGGTCTTTCTTTCCAACAAATCCCCAAATTTCGTCTAACTCTAGGCGATTGCAGGGCAGGTTCCTCATGCTGGAATCAAGCAGGGCCGCGCATCCCTGTCCGACTTTGACGGCGAGACGCCCAATCGTATCGTGATGAATGCCGGTAATGCGCTCTATCGAGCGAAGGCTAGAACCTTCCGTCAATGCCGCGATAACCGCGATTTGCTTGTCTTTTGGGAGTACGTTTGCCATGCCTATTACTGTACCCCAATAATTATTGCTTGTCAAGTATTTGTGGGGTACAATTATACCGTTATGTTGAAGTATATAGCCGCACTCGTCGTGATTTTCGGGATGGCGTTCGTCGTAGCCCGTCAGGATCAACGCGCCGCCGATCAAGCCGCACAAAAAGCCGCAGAGCGTCACGAAGCGCCCATCGCTAATCCTAACGAAAAGCATCCCGACAAAAACATAGAGAACCCCAGTGGGAACGGCCCACGTTGGTACGTACTCTGCTTCTACGGCCTTTTTCGATGGCCCAACGGCACTACAACGCTGGCTATCGTTCTGACTCTTTTGGCCATTGCCGAGCAATCCAAGGAGACTGCTAGAGCTGCCAAAGCTACGGAACGAGCTACTAGATTGGCGGAGAAAAACATAATTCTCCAATTCAGGCCAAAACTTATAGTCCGCAAGGTTGAGCTGGAATATGGAAGTCTTACGCCCAACGGTAGGCCAGCGAAGATTCGCTATATCATTGCTAATACAGGCGGAACTAACGCCAGTATTGTTAGAGAATCTGGCCTCATTGGATATGCCGATGTGCCGCGCTTTAGAGGCTACCCTCCCAAGGAATCCCGGCTCACGCCTCCATGTCACAAACAGTCCTTTGACAGAGCCGAGTCGATTCCCCTGAAGGCCGGAGAAGATCGCGACTTCTCGCTTGATCTCACCAAGGAAATGTTCGATAAAATCGGCCATATTCAAATGACTACATACCAAATGGAGCGTATCGGAGTGTTCTCTATCTGCGCCGCGATTCAGTACGCCGATGAGGGCGGAGTATTGCGTAAAACTGGCATCCGGCGAACGCTCGATTTCGACACATGGCGCTTTATTGCAGATGAAGATAGCGAAGACGAATACGCAGACTAAAATCGAAATTAGGCCACTACCGGAAATCGCCAGAGGTGCGGCCTTTGCTACAATCGCGCCATGCCGACGGCGCTCCGCTCCGGCCCTTACCGGTTCTACTTCTACAGTCATGAGCCGAACGAGCCGCCGCACGTTCATGTCGATCGCGATGACTTTTCGGCAAAATTCTGGCTTGATCCGGTGCAGTTGGCGGCAAACTTTGGATTTCGCGCCCACGAACTGCGCGAGATACAATCAATAGTGCTCGAAAACAGAGTACAGCTCCTGGAGGCTTGGAATGACTTTTTCGGCAGCAGCGGCGGATGAGCGGGTTCTCGACGTCACAGTCGGCGACGACGCCCTGAGCGTATCGCTACGCGACGGCCGGGTTATCTCTGTGCCGCTCGCGTGGTATCCCCGTCTGCTCAACGCCACGCCCGCCCAGCGCAACAACTGGAAAATTGCCGGCGGAGGCTACGGCATTCACTGGCCTGATGTGGACGAAGACCTCAGCACCGAAGGATTGCTGCGCGGCACGCCCGCGCCGAAAGCTCACACCCGGACACAGTAGCTGCCGCCGCCCCACAACCTTGTCATTCCGACGCGCGAGCGAAGCGAGACAGGAGGAATCCGCTGTCAGCCAGTAGCGGACCACCCGCGCTACCCGTCCTTGCCGCGTTCCCTGCGGCAGGGTGGGGATTTTGACTTCCTCTCCGACTACGGAAAACCGAGGGCAGTCCCATCTGTCCCCGGTTTATTCGGCTCTAGAACGGAAGCAGCACTTTGTCTGGTCCTTCTATTTCGTCCTTAGCCTCCAGGAATTCTTCACTCCATGGTTTGCCCGCGCACTCGGGGCACTTGTCGATCGTGTTGCCGATCGCGTAACAGTGATAGCAGGTTCCTTCGGAGCTGGCGCCAGGAAACTTGTTACACATCTTGCAGGGCTTGAACAACTCGCGCTCGATCGCCCGGTGCTCGTCCCATAGTTCGTGCTCACAGATGATGCACATAATCTCCTCCTGAAGGCCGATTCTCTGCGTCCGAGCGAGTCTTTCAGTGGGGATAATTTTCTTATCGCTAGTATAATTCCGTCGCCTTCTTCCTCGTTCTCCGAATGAGAGTCGGTACTGCTTTACTACAGGCGTCCATCCCAAAACGGAAAAGGCCAATCTGATTTCTCAGACTGGCCTTTATTTATGCCGGCAACGACCGGAGTTTATCCTGAGCTTGCCGAAGAGCCTGCCCTGAGCCTGTCGAAGGGACTCCCTCACACTTGGCGCGTGCAGTACCATCGGCCCTGCGGGGCTTAACTTGTCCATCGTCTTCCAAGCCATGGTTGCTCCCGCGCGCGCGGGAGTGTAAAGGATGTGTCGAGACGTTTTGTAAAGGATGTCATGAGACTGAACACAGAACACGCAGAGCTGGGGCTGCCTCAGTTAATATGGTGCCGGGCAAAGCTGGGCCAGCCCTCTCACTCCGAAAATCATACGGGGGACTTTGACTGAACCGCAGAGACGGTACGGTTAGCTCCAAGTTGGATTCCGAATCAGTCGGCCAGTGGTATTGTCTTGGTCCTTCGCGTCGTCTGCCCGGAACAAGTCGAATGCATTGCCACCGCTGCCTTTCACACGATACATCGCCATATCCGACCGGCTAATCAGCGCCTCACTGCTGGTGCCGTCGACGGGATACCGGCTGAGTCCGATGCTGGCCGTCACATTCACACGATCTCCCCCTTCGATTTCGATCGGCTCTTCGACCGTTCGCAGAATGCGCTCTACGACTTTCAACACGTTCGTGTCCAGGCTCAGTCCAGGCAGGATGATGATAAATTCGTCGCCACCCAGGCGGCCAACGCAGTCTTCGCAGCGTACCTGATGCTGCATCCGCTTGGCGGTGATCTTGAGGATTCGGTCTCCCGCGGCATGACCGTAGCGATCATTAATAGGCTTGAAGTGATCAAGGTCGATGAACAGGACGGCGCCCTGAGAATGATCGGTTTCTCCTTGCTTTACACATTGCTCCAGTTTGCTGCTGATGGCATGTCGATTGAGCAACCCCGTTAACGCATCGAACTTTGCCAGGTAGCGAATGTGCTCTTCCGATTTGCGCAACTTTTTCGACTCTTGCAAGCGAAGCAGTTGCTCGCGCACGAAAGACGCATTTTCCAACTCAAGATCGCCCCAAGGCACACTGTGCCCTCGCACCGTCTCCTTCCAGGCTGCGAATGAGGCGCGCGGGAGCAACCGGCCAGACTCGTCGAGGCTGGCCGACTTATCGGGATTGCCGGCCCAAACCAGTGTCTCCACGAGCTCTCCGCGTAACAGCAAAAGATAATCGCCAGTTCCTTCTGTGAGTCCGATGTATAGCGCTCCACTTGCCACACTTGCATAGGAGGCGGCGCTGGGGTCGAGAGCTCCGAGCATGTTGGAACTCGCGATGCCTCACGATGACACGCTCCGCAACCTGGCGATGACCGGGAGCAGCAACTCCTCACCCACGGTCGCTCCTCGATACGATACGACTCCGTCCACAAGCGAAACGAGGCCGTCTGCGCCGAGCAAATCGAGGAGCTCGGCGCCTTGAAAATGCCCGTCCCGGGCCAGTGATTCCGTCGCTTCGACACCAGTGATGTATTTTTCGAGCGTTCTGCGCGCGGTCAGCCGAGCCTGCAAGGCGCCGTTGTCGGTCCGCAGCGCCACCTGGGACGCGAAAATCTGAACCATCAGTTCGCAGACCGAACGGGTCGGCTGATCCAGGCGGTGCGGCCCGGAGCCATGACATGCCATGAGGCCCCAAAGCTGCCGGTTGACGACAATCGACAGAGTCATCGACGACTGCACTGCCATATTGCACAAATATCTGAGGTGAATCGGTGCCGCGCTCCGCAGACAAGATCGCCCCAGGTCCAAGGGCTTTCCTGTCAACGGCCCAATCTCGGGAATGATGGGTACCGGTTTTGCGGCGACATCCGCGATTGACCGCGAGGGATTCATCAGAAAGAGCTGTCGGGCCTGGGCTGGAATGTCACTTTCAGGGAAGCGCGAACCTAGGTACAAGATCGGTAAGGCGGCGCCCACCGCCTCGGCGATTACTTCGCCGTTCCAGCTCTCATCGAAACGATAGACCATCACGCGGTCGAAGCCGCTCAGCCGCCGGATCTCTTCCGCAGCCAGCCGGAACAGCTCCAGAATGTCGGTCGCTCGCTCCATGCGTCCTAATGGAGTTTGGATGTGAGAATCGAGTTCGACCGGTTCAAGCGAATGTGTTCCGTGCGCCAGGTCAAGTTCAACAATCAACACGCCGTCGTGACGATGGGCGATGCAGTGCATCTCGATCGCCCGACCGTTTGCCGGGATGCGAAGACGTTTCGCCGAAAACGGTTCGTCGCTCGACACTTGAGATCGAAACGTTTCGAACTGCTGTGCTCCCAGGACAGCCTCGATCGAGCATCCCAACAATGTCTCCGGAGACACCTCAAGCAAAGTAGGGACGTTGATGCTGAGTTGTCGAATGATCAGATCGGGCTCCGAGAGTGCGAACAACAGCCCGTGCGGCTGGATGTGCCCGATGATTTGAATGGGTTCCCGGGCGCACTCGGAGAGATTGGGAAGGGGCTTCATGGGTTCTGCGAGGAGATCCATCAGCCGTTACCAGCGCCGCGGTGTGGCTCTGACAACCACATCGCGTAGGCATCAAATATTTCCACCGCTGTCTCGCAGATCGCGTCTACGTTCTCTTTTCCACGTTCTTCCAGGTCCAAGCAAAACGAGGTCCAGAGCGCTTCGGAGCGTCCATTCCCGTCGCCGTAAAAATGAAAGCTGGCGGCCGGCCCCAGAACCGCCCGCAACCGTTTGACGATGATTTTTCCGCCCATCATTGAGCCAAGGATCACGTAGGCATACCCGTATAAACCGGCGGGTTCAATCGGGGGAAGCCAGCGGCACCTCTCCAGCGCGTCAATTTCGCTTGTGGTTGCGCCCATGATAGCCAGATCCTCGCGCAAAGCGCCTGACCTGTCGAGAGTGCAAATGGGATCTTCTGGATGGGCGGCGCGAACTACGGCACGTCCCAGGGGCTCGAAGAGTCCCAGTAAGCGACCGAGGTGCGATCGATATTCAGGGATAGTGTATGCCGCATCGAACAGTTGCGACATCGCGGGACTAGCTCCCAACTGGGCGTGGCGCGAACGCGTCGCATCTCGGAGAGCCGCAATAACACCGGATCCGACGGATTGGACTGACGAACTGGCCATTTGGCTGTTCATAAACTGAACAAGTCAGAAAGCCTGGGAGAACATCGATTCTCACAATAATATTCGCCTCGGTTTCACAATTCTGGTCAGTTTTATACGGTCCCGGTTACCTTTCGCCGTCGTTCAATGCAACCAACCCACCACCGAAATAGGAACGTGAATTGCTCCAGCGTTGTGCCTTTTTGTGTTTGCGAGTCCTCGAGCAAACGGCCGGAAGTTGTTGGTTCCAAGCTAGCGTCCCCGAATTTGAACCCATGTTACCGCCGGGAAAGAAGGCCCATACACGACTTTAGAGGCGGACGACCGGACACCCAAAAACAAATCAAATCCACAGAGAAAAGGAAAAGGCCAATCTGATTTCTCAGACTGGCCTTTATTTATGCCGGCAACGACCTACGCTCCCACACACTTGGCGCGTGCAGTACCATCGGCCCTGCGGGGCTTAACTTCCGTGTTCGAAATCGTAGCTGTCAGCTATCAGCTCTCAGCTTCTTGCCGAGGCGAACGTTTCGTGCTGATGGACAGCAAACTTGGTGGCTTCAGTGGACAGCAGGTTCCTCGCTTCGCTCGGAATGACAAGGCCATTTATAAATGACCCGTCATTTCCGGGCGAAAACTGAGAGCTGACAGCTGAAAGCTTCGCTTTCAAAGATCGTGAGGACGATGCCTCACTACTGAATAGATTGGGTGTGGCTTACTTTCTTGTTGTTTGTTTCCGATTTCAACCACGTTACTTCGGCTTTGCTTTCTTCTTCGTTTTAGAAGTTTCAAAAGCGTCGGCGCACAGTCGTCAGCGGATTTCTCTTTCCCACCCAGATTCTGGCGGTCGAAAGAAACTTTGCCTCAACCTCAGCTCAGGTTTTAGCTGAGGGCTGAAGGCCGATAGCTGACGGCTGTATCTGCACCGAGTAAATTTTATGGTCAAGCCGAACGGGCGATTAGTACTGGTAAGCTACGAGTGTTGCCACTCTTCCACCTCCAGCCTATCAACCAGGTAGTCTTCCTGGGCCCTTCTTATCCCTTACGGGTTGGGAGATCTCATCTTGAGGAGTGCTTCCCGCTTATATGCATTCAGCGGTTATCACT
>JBEKHS010000032.1:0-56058 GCA_050012155.1 Candidatus Sulfotelmatobacter sp.
GTTTGCGCGATCTGGGCGCCAATATAGTAGTTCAAGTTGCCGGTAAGGTGCAGAACCAGATGGCCGAAGCTGTTGCCGTAGGGGAATGGCTTCTGCCAGAACTGGGCGTTGGTGAGAGGCGCCGCTAATTCGCGGACGCGCGCGGCGTTCTGCGAATAGCGCTCGCTGAGGACCGACGAAACGGTCGAGTGTAGCTTCATCCTTCACTTCCCGCTGATTAGCGCATAGGCTGCGGCACCGCCAAGAGCGAAGAACAGTATCTGCCCGAAAGAGAGTGGCGGCGGACTATCAAGCGAGGTGAGGGGACCCTGTGTTTGCGGCAAGGATTCTCTTTTTTGACGATGAGTAATTGGTTCAACCCGAGGGCGCTTACCCTGCTGCAGGAGTACCTGGCTATGCAGCACGAGTATCCCGAATCGCGGCGGTGGGCCTGAGGCGCTGCGAAACTCGTGGATGTGGTCTGCCTCCAGCTCAAGTATATATGGGATCGACATATATTCTGTCTCGACCGCCTGAAGCTCTATCTTTCGCCGAGTCGCTTCCCTCACGTACCAATTGTTGTCGACTAGGCCCAGATCGTTGCCGTATTGGTCAAAATAGCGGGGCAGCGGCCAAAGGCCAACGTACTTGCCGCGTAGCTCAGCTAGCTTTCCGCGATTCATCTTCACAGCTCCTTACCTTTGGCGCACCTCACAGTCGAGTTTAGATGCAAACCGAAAGGGAGAGCCTCACTCTGTAAGTTTAGTCTAACCAAACATCAAGGGTGTCCGGAACCAAGATAGTTACTATGCGAGATGCAGAGCGAGTTCACACCATGCTCGCCGCTTCCTGCTTCAGTTTCTCCGCCTGATAATGCGTAGTCAGCGCTTCAATCAGCGGCTGGAGTTTGCCATCCATCACCTGTTCGAGCTGATGGATGGTGAAGCCGATGCGGTGGTCGGTGAGGCGGTTTTGCGGAAAGTTGTAAGTGCGGATTTTCTCGCTGCGGTCGCCAGAACCCACCATGGCCTTGCGCTCTTTCGCCAGCGCCTGTTGCTGCTTCTCCATTTCGATTTCGTAGAGGCGGGAGCGCAGCACGCGCATGCCTTTTTCGCGATTCTTGATTTGCGATTTTTCGTCCTGGCAGCTCACCACCGTGTTGGTGGGAATGTGCGTGATGCGAACAGCGGAGTACGTCGTATTCACCGACTGGCCGCCGGGACCGGAGGAGCAGAAAGTATCGATACGCAGGTCTTTGGCTTCGATTTTGATATCGACATCTTCGGCTTCGGGCAGCACGGCTACGGTTACCGCGGAGGTGTGAACCCGTCCCTGTTGCTCGGTGGCGGGAACCCGCTGCACCCGGTGCACGCCGCTTTCGTACTTGAGCTGCGAAAAGACGCGGTTGCCCTCGATGATGGCGATGACTTCCTTCAAGCCGCCGGCCGAAGACTCCGACGAAGAGAGCACCTCGACCTTCCAGCGCTGGGTTTCGGCGTAGCGGGTGTACATGCGAAAGATTTCGGCGGCGAAAAGCGTGGCTTCATCTCCGCCGGTGCCGGCGCGGATTTCGAGGATGATATTTTTCTCGTCGTTGGGATCTTTGGGCAGGAGCAGTACCTTCAGCTCCTCTTCAATGGCGCTGACGCGAGGCTCCAGCCGGTCGAGTTCTTCCTGGGCGTAGGCACGCATCTCGGGATCTTTTTCGTCGGCGAGCATGGCCTTACTTTCGGCGATGCCGCGCGTGAGATCTTTGTACTCGCGATATTTCTCGACGATCGGGGCAATCTCGCTATGGGCCTTGGCAGTCTTCTGGTATTTCGCCGAGTCGTTGACGATATCCGGCGAGGCCAGAGCGCTGGTCAGCTCTTCGTAGCGGGCTTCGATTTGGTCTAAGCGTTCAAACATCAGTCAGTTCTCGGTTCTCGGTTCTCAGTTCTCAGTTAAGGACTCAGCTCTCAACTCCGGCCGCAACTCCCGAGGAATTCGTCCCGTTTACAACTCATTCTATGGGTTTTCGCTGAGAACTGAGAACTGAGAACTGAGAACTGGCAAGGGGGAAGCCCCCTAGGCAATCACCAATTCCCCGCCGTGTTCCTTTTCCAACTCCATGGCCTGGTCGAGGGCGGTGATGGCGCATTGCGCCATATCGTCGGACGGCGGCTGGGTGGTGATGCGTTGCAGCCAGAGGCCGGGAGCGGTCATCAGGGCGAAGAGCGATCCGCGATGTTTGGCGGCGAAGCGGATGATCTCGTAAGACACGCCGGCGATTATGGGCAGCAGAGCAATGCGCGAAGCAAAGCGCGCCCAGAACGTGGTGAAGGGAATCAACATGTAGAAGCCGATCGAAATCAGCATCACCGTCATCAGGAAGCTGGTGCCGCAGCGGGGATGATAGGTGGAATACTTCTGCACCGCGGCGGTCTCCAGCGGCTTGCCATCTTCAAATGCGAATACGGTCTTGTGCTCGGCTCCGTGATACTGGTAGACGCGGCGAATGTCCGGGAACAGAGATACTCCCCAAATGAACAGCAGGAACAGAATCAAGCGCACCCCGCCATCAACCAGGTTGAACACCACCTGCCCACCGAGCGCAGGATTCGCCTTCTTCAGCTCTGTAGCTGCCAATAACGGCAGGTATTTGTACATGAAGATGAAGAACGCCAGCGAGATGATGACGTTGCCTGCGGCCAGCCACCCGCTGATGGCGGCGGCCTTTTCGCGGGTCTGCGATTTCGTCGATTCAGTAGCGGCGGCTTTCGCGGAAGGTTCCGCTTCGCTTCGCTTCAGCGGGTCGGCCGAGGCGGCCGTCTCCACATGGTTCGACGCGGCGCCTGTCTCTGCACGATTCTTGCCTGCATCGGCATCGTTCTGCATCACGTCTTCGATGGCGACATTTGCCGAAAAGCGCAGGGCGCGGTAGCCGAGGGACATGGCGTAACCGAGCGTCATTACTCCACGGACGATGGGCCAGGCCATCCATTTATGCTTTTCCGAGGGCCGCGCGAGCGCTTCGCTCATAGTTACAACTTCGCCCGAAGGCTTACGACAGGCGATGGCCCAGGCGTGAGGCGAACGCATCATCACGCCCTCGAGCACAGCTTGCCCGCCTACCAGAGTTTCCTCACCGCTTTCCAGCGCGGGCAAGAGCTGTACGGCTACGAGGAAACGCGCGAAATTTCGCAGAGAACGCACGATGTTTGGATGCTCCAGAGACCGGAAAAGTGCCAAACGCTAGGTTACCACAGGGGCGGTAACGGTCCTACAGCGGCGAGATATAAAGGGCTTATGCCGCGCTTCGTCGGGAGATTCGGTGCCGCGAGTTTTCGTCTATTCTCGAAGCGTAATCTTGAACAGCATGCGAGAGTTAGCCGAAACTTGCGAGGCGATTGCCGCCACTACCAAGAAGTCGCAGAAGACCGCGCTCGTTGCCGGCTTCTTAAAGTCGCGCAGCACGGACGAGGCTGCGGTGTCGGCGGTATTTCTTTCGGGCCGGACGTTTCCCGCTTGGGAAGAAACTACTTTGCAGGTTGGCGGCTCTCTGTTGTGGCGCGTGGTGGCCGAGCTCTCTGGGAGGAATGAAGCCGCGCTGACGGCTGCCTATCGCCAGCATGGAGACTTGGGTGCGGTTGCCGGCGAGGTTCTTAAGGAGCGTCCTGAACAAGGACGACAAGGAGTGGGCGTTCTGGAAGTTGAAAGGATTTTCCGCGAGATCGCCGGGGCGCGCGGGCCGGCCGCTAAGACTGCGCTGGTGCGCGACTTGCTGGCGCGCGTGACTCCGCTTGAGGCCAAGTACATCGTGAAGATCATGACAGGCGATTTGCGGATTGGATTGAAGGAAAGCCTGGTCGAAGAAGCGATCGCCAAAGCCTACGGCAGCACGTTAGTGGGGGTGCTACAGCAAGTGCAGCGGGCGAACATGCTGCTCGGCGATATCGGCGAGACGCTGCGGCTGGCGGTCGAAGGCAAGCTGGGCGAGGCAAAGATGAGGATGTTTCATCCCCTGGGATTCATGCTGGCGAGCCCGATCGAATCGCCCGAGGAAGGGCTGAGTTACTTTGTCGATGCTGCCGTGGGGGTGGCCGTGGAAGATAAGTACGATGGGATTCGAGCGCAGGCGCACATTTCCGGTGGCGAGGTGAAATTCTTTTCGCGGACGCGGGATGAAATCACCGAATCGTTTCCAGAATTGCCGGACGCGCTTGTGGGATTGCCGCAGGATGCGGTTCTCGATGGCGAAATTGTGGCGTGGGAGTCTGCGGAGAATCGCGCGCGGCCGTTCAGTGTGCTGCAGCAACGGTTGGGCCGAAAGAAGGTCAGCGAAAAAATGCTGCGAGAGATTCCCGTCGCGTATCTGGTGTTCGATGTGTTGTACGCGAACGGCGAGTTGTTGATCGACCGCCCGCTCCGCGAGCGGGCGCGGGTGCTGGAGGAACTGCTGGCGGACGAAAATCTTCAACACAGAGAACACAGAGGAACACAGGGTACTGGCGATCAGGCCAGGCTTACCTTCGACGGCGAGGAAGAACCGTTGGCCGCATACATCATCCGCGCGCCGGTATTTCGCGCGACCTCGCCGGGGGAACTGGAAGAATTGTTTGCAGCCGCGCAGGCTCGGGGTAATGAAGGATTGATGATCAAAGATCTGAACTCGGTCTACTTGCCGGGCAAGCGCGGGAAATCCTGGCTGAAGATGAAGCGCGAACTGGCCACGCTCGACGTGGTGGTGACCGCGGTCGAGTACGGCCACGGCAAGCGCGTGGGCGTGCTCAGCGATTACACGTTCGCCGTGTGGGACGCGAATAAGGAAAAGCTGGTAAACATCGGCAAGGCGTATTCAGGCTTGACTAACGTCGAGATCGCCGAGATGACGCAGTGGTTTCTGGATCACACGCTTGAAGATCAAGGCTTCCGGCGGACGGTCGAGCCGAAGATTGTGCTGGAAGTGGCGTTCAACAACATGATGCAGTCGGAGCGGCATGAGAGCGGTTACGCGCTGCGGTTTCCAAGGATCGTGCGGCTACGGCCGGATAAGACGGCGGATGAGGCGGATGGGATCGAGAGGGTTCGGGAGATCTTTCAGAAGCAGAGCTAAAACTGTTGACACCGCCTCTTCCTGTGCCTAGCCTTATAAGCATGGACGTGCCCCTCGATCCTGATTTACAAGCGAAGCTGAGACGTCTGGCAGAGCAGCAAGGTCGTGCCAGTTCTGCCCTCATCGTCGAGGCTGTTGAACGCATGGTGAACTACGAGGAGTGGTTTCTGCGCGAAGTGGATAAGGGCCTCGCTGCCGCCGACCGTGGCGAACTTGTGGATCACTCGGAAGTCAGGAAAATGATCGACGAGCGGTATCCCGGCTGATGATTATTCGCTGGACGGACGCTTCCGTTCGCGATTTCACTCAAATCTGCGACTACATCGAGGAGCACCGAAGTGCGGCGGCCGCTCGCCGCGTGGCTCTGTCGATTCATCGAGGCCTCGATCTGCTCACCGAGTTCCCCGAGTACGGCAGGACGGGGCGACAGCAGGGAACGCGGGAGCTTGTGTTCAGCGGGTTGCCATATCTTGCTGTGTACCGTATTCACCAAGATGCGGTAGAGATCGTCCGCATCTTTCACGGGGCTCGGGACTGGAGTAAATCGTCTTAGCCCCTAGTGGCTGTGGTGATGATGCTCTTCGCTCTCGCCCACCGGGATCACGCATCCGTGCGCCACTTCGCATTCCACGTGCTCGAACTGAATCGTGGTGTGGTCGATGCGGAAGTCGTGGTGCAGGCACTCTTTCACGTCGCGCAGGATGCGCTCGCTGACCGATGGCGGAATATCGGCAATCGCGATGTGGCAGGAGAGAGCGCGCGTTTCCGAACCGATGCTCCAGCAGTGGAGATCGTGCACGTCGTTGACCCCGTCGATGGAGCGGATTGCGGTTGCGACCAGTTCCAGCTTCACCCCGCGCGGGGTGCCTTCCAGCAGAATGTTCAAAGTCTCGCGCACAATCCCGAATCCCGACCACAGAATCAGGGCCCCGATTCCAAAAGACAGCGCGGAGTCGATCCAGTAATCGCCCGTCGCCAGGATGGCCCAGCCTCCGGCGATCACGGCGGCGGTCGAAAGCGTGTCGCCGACTTCATGCAGCAGTGCGCTGCGAATGTTGACGTCGTTCCCAGAACCCCGTCCCGAGCGGTATAGCAGCAGCGCAATTACGCCGTTCATCACCACGCCTGCTCCGGCGACCCACATCATCACCGAGGCTTGCACGTGCTCAGGATGCTGCATGCGCTTGAACGCCTCGTAAAAGATGAAGAAAGCCACCGCAACCAGCGACACGGCATTCACCAACGCCGCCAGCACTCCGGCGCGATGGTAGCCGTAAGTCTTGGTGGAACTGGCCGGGCGCGACTGCAAATAGACGGCAACCAGCGACAGCAGCAGCGCCAGAAAGTCGGAGAGATTGTGTCCGGCTTCAGAGAGCAGGGCCAGCGAATGGGCGCGAATTCCGGCCACGACCAACAGCACGATATAGGCGAGAGTCACCCCGAGCGAGATTTTGAGCACTCGCTTGGGACCAGTTCCGCCGTGAACGTGGGCGTGCATACTCCAAGTGTACGGGCGGCTGCGGCGAGCTTCAAGAGCAGTGGCCAGTGGCCGGTGATCAGTGGCCAGTAAGAACTGGTCACTGCCCACTGGCCCCTGACCACTATCTTTGGAGGTTTTGCATGTAGCGGTCGTTGTAGAGCTTGGTCGTATTCTGGACGAACTCGAGAATGCGATCCATTTTCCCGCGCGACTCGCGTCCCATCTCCTTGAACTGCACCGCCACGCCGGAGCCGGGATGAATTCTGGCGACGGTGCCTTCCGCGCTCAAATTACCGTCATCGATGGAGAAGACCAGCTTTAGGTTCGACCCGGGGGGCAGAATCGCGCTGGTTTCGACATAACATCCGCCCATGCTGATGTCGATCAGATTGCCAAAGACGGGTCCGGGCGCGGATTGCGGGTGCAATTCGATGGTGAGCCGGCATCTCATCCGTGTGTGCAGTCGCCGCTCCTCCTGTGAGGGCTCTTTTTGCTTCTCCATGTACATGCGGCGGTCGGCATGGGTCAGAAGCTGTTCTGCGTCATTACCGTCTTCGGGTGACACCGCGATTCCCACGCTCAGGGAAAGGATTTCTTCACCGCACACCTCGAGACCGGCGTGTCGCGCAAGAGGACGAATCTGCTCCATTTTTTTGGTTGCAGCGTCTGCGGATAGGCCAGGAGCAATTACTACGAACTCATCTCCGCCCATACGGGCTACGTAATCGTAGCCACGGCAGCTATCTTTCAGCGCCTGGGCAAACAGACGTAGGACGCGATTTCCTTCCAGGTGCCCGAAACGATCGTTGATCTTCTTGAATCCGTCCATGTCGCAGACCATGAGCGTGAGCGGAACATTTTCGCGCTTGCAGCGGGCCAATTCGCGGTCGAGTTGCAGGAAAAGCGACCGCGCGTTGGGCAGGCCGGTAAGGTAGTCGGTGGTCGCCGAACTCTCCGCCTGTTCGTACTTGAGGGCATTTTCAATCGCCAAAGCCATCTTGCCGCTCACGGCGAGGAGAATGCGCAGGTGGTCGGAAGTAAACGCGTCTTTATCGGCTCGGTAGAGGGCGAGAACACCGATCACACCGGACACTCCCTCCAAGGGCAAGGCCAGGGCTGAGCGCAATGTGCTGAATTTGCTGGGATCGTTCAGATAACCCGGCTCCACTGAGGGATTCCCGTTCACGATCGGCTTCTTGTTCTGCGCGACCCAGCCCGAAAGACCGTCGCCCAGCGGGATCCGCAAAGAGGAGAACAAGCGGTAGTTGTCGCCGTTCACATATTCCGGCATCAGGATCTCGTCGCGCAGGATGTAAATGGCGATTGCGTCGTAGGGAACCATGGGCTTGAGTTTCACGGAGAAAACCGAGAGGGTTTCACCCAGGCTAAGCGACGCACCCAGATCTTGGCTTAACTCAAAAAGAGACTGCGCCTCTTGCCGTGCCGCCGCGATGGAAGAGAGAAAATTTGCCTCCCGCCCGGGAGCATCGGATACGGTTGCATTTTCAAACCCTGCGGCCGGCGCAGGCCCGCGCGTGATCTTGAGTTCAGTGGGCACAGCCATGCTGCCATATTCCGCCGATCGCGCCAGTGCCAGTTTTTCCAGACTCCGGTGACGCCTCGCGAGGACATCCACGACTTTCGGATCGAAGGACTTGCCCGATTCCGCCGAAAGGCGCTGCATCACCTCGGTCATCGGCATGGCGCGGCGGTATTGCCGGTCGGAAGCCAGCGCATCGAGGTAATCGACCGCGGAAAGAATGCGCGCCCCAATTGGAATCTCAGCTCCCTTCAAGCCATAGGGATAACCGGTTCCATCCCATTTTTCATGGTGGGCGCGAACGATCGGGACTACGGGATAGGGGAAGCGGACACGCTCCAGGATTTCCGCTCCCACGATGGTGTGAATTTTCATCTTCTCGAACTCTTCCGGCGTGAGCCTGCCAGGCTTCGAGATGATGTGTTCGGGCACTGCCAGCTTGCCAATGTCGTGCAGCAGGGCGGCGGCATGCAGGGCTTCGAGTTCGGCGCCTTTCATGCCGAGTTCCTTGGCCACTTCGATGGCGTAGATGCGCACCCGCTGCAGGTGATCGTGGGTGGTCTGGTCTTTGGCTTCGATGGCCAGGGCGAGGGCCTCAATGGTCCGCAGATGCAGGTTCGCGATCTCCTCCACATGCCGCTTCTCATCTTCCAACTTGCCCAGATATAAGCGGTAGGAACGGTAGATGATGTACATCACGGGCACGAACAACAGGGAAGTTTCCCAGTTGAACTCGTGGTTGAACCAGCCGATCGCGCCCGCAATCCCCGCTCCAAGCAGGTAGTAAGGAAACGACCAAAAATAACAATCCACCAGGATTTGCCGAAGCGGTTTCCGTTCGCTGACGGAAATCACCGCGGCGATGCTGCCTGCATTGACGATGAAGTAGATCGATGCCGCCAGGCACAGAATCAGCGGACGGCTCCCGATGAGCTCGTTTACCAGGGCGTTGTGGTAGACAATGTACGCAAAAGCGGTCGACAGCGAACCCGCACAAACGTTGAACGTCAACTGGATGGCGCTGGGCCGGTTCGGATAAACGCTCTGGGCGAGCATGGAGATGGCGCCCAGAGTAATCGCCTCGGCATAGCTCAGCTCCGCAACCCCCACCAGGATGAACAGAAAGTTCACCGAAAGGGTGCCCGTAATGCCGGGCAAGGTGACGCGTAGCCGCGAGGCCAGAATTGCGATGCCCAGATAGCAGATGAACTCTGCGATGTTCTTGCTGCTCTGGTGGATCGCTGCCTGAAGCAGCGATGCTGTGCCCGCCACGATCACCAAAGCGATAAACGCCTTGGCGCCGAGGGGCAAACCTCTCCAGGAATGTGCGCTGGTGGACATTGTCCGCAAGTTCGCGCTTCGCTGCTCCAGCCGCCAGCGGCGCGGATGTCCTCTAAGCATAAACAGCTAACATATTTATTAACAATGATTTGTAGGTCGCTCAGGAAACTTCGGTAATGGTCAGGAGTGCTGATTCCGGGGCGATTCTTAGAAGAGGTCGGGATGTATTTTCCTGCCGCTTTTCGCTTATGATCCCTTCTGCATTCGATTCGCAGAGTTCGAACCTGCTTTCGATTTCGTATTGGTTTCTATGATCTATCGCTCAATGATTTGCCGCACAATGACCTGCCGCCGAAACAGTGAGAGTTGTCGGCCGCCGCGGATTTCCTTGCGGAGCCTTGCATGAGCGTTCGCTTGATCGATAGTCTGGCGACCACCCAGCCCCTGGCAGAGCTGTTTTCCGACGAATCCGTTCTTCAGGCCATGCTGGATTTCGAAGCGGCGCTGGCTCGCGCCGAAGCCCGAAGCGGCGTGATCCCCGGCGCGGCCGCGGGGGCGATTGCGGCCTGCGCCAAGCCGGGCAACTTCGACACCGCCTCTCTAGCCCAAGCCAGCCTGCGCGCGGGCACTCCGGCCATCCCTCTGGTGAAAGCGCTGACCGAGCATGTGAGAAAAACGAATCCGGAAGCGGCGCGCTTTGTTCACTGGGGAGCGACCAGCCAGGATGTCGCCGACACTGCCATGTCTCTGCTGCTGCGGCGCGCGGAAAAGATTGTGACCGAAGATCTCTTGCAGCTGGAGCGGGCTCTTCTCCGTTTGGCGGAGCAGTATAAAAAGACCGTAATGCTGGGACGAACTCTGCTGCAGCCGGCGCCTCCGGTTACGTTTGGTCTCAAAGCCGCTGGCTGGCTGGGAGCGGTTGCTCGCGGAAAACACGATTTGCGGGATACCTTTCGGGCTGCGGCCATACTTCAATTCGGCGGCGCGAGCGGCACGTTGGCCTCGCTCGGGGATCGCGGCGAAGATCACAGCGACGACCGCGGCGCTGCCGTGGTGAAGGCTCTCAGCGAGGAACTTGGCTTTGAGAAACCTCCGGCAGCTCCATGGCATACGCAGCGCGACCGGCTGGCAACACTGGTGTGCGCTTGCGGCGTGCTGACTGGATCTCTCGGCAAGATGGCTCGGGACATCAGCTTGCTGATGCAGTTCGAAGTCGGCGAAGCGGCCGAGCCCGGAGGGGAAGGCCGCGGAGGGTCTTCCACCATGCCGCACAAGCACAACCCAACGGCGTGTTCGCTCACTCTCGCGGCGGCGCACCGGGCTCCGGGACTCGTGGCATCGTTTCTCTCCGCGATGGTGCAGGAACACGAGCGCGCAGTCGGGGGTTGGCAGGCAGAGTGGCCGATCATCGCGGGAGTTATTCAGTCCACCGGTTTGGCGATCGCATCCATGGCCGAGGTCGCGGAAGGAATTTCGCCTAATGTTGACGCGCCACGAATGCGGGACAACATCGAGCGAACCAATGGCGTCATCTTTGCCGAGCGCGCCATGATGCTGCTAGGAGCGAAGCTCGGGCGGGACGTAGCTCACACACTCCTGGAGACGGCTACGAAGAAAAGTGTCGTTGAGGGTCGGCATCTAGCGGCGGTTCTTGCCGAAATGCCGGAAGTGACTGCGCATCTTGATGCCGCCGAACTTGAGCGTTTGGAGATTCCCGAAGAATACCTTGGATCCGCAGAAGCTTTCCGGAAGGCACTGATTGTTCAATCTGGAAACCTGGAATCCGGCCACCCGGAATCTGATCGGAGAAATGTCGGCACGGACAAGGAGAAATAATTGCCCTTTGCAACCATCCAGAATGCGCGGACGTTTTACCGTCTGCAGGGAAATGCGGGACGTCCTGCGCTGATCTTTTCCCACTCGATCGGCACGGACCACGCCATGTGGAACCCGCAAGCGGCCGACTTACTGCGCCACTTCCGGATTCTGCAATATGACATACGCGGTCATGGAGCATCCGACGCGCCCTCCGGCGATTATTCGATCGAGCTGCTGGGGCGGGACATTCTCGGACTCGCCGACGCTCTCGGCATTTCGCAATTCGCTTTCTGCGGATTGTCGCTGGGCGGGGCCATCGGCCAATTTGTTGCCGCACACGCCCCCGAGCGCGTCACGCATCTGGTGCTGGCGAATACCTCGCCCCAGTTCGGCCCGCGAGCCAATTGGGAGACGCGCATTGATTCCGTGACCAGGAATGGAATGGCGGCGATCGTCGATATGGCGATGCAGCGTTTCTTCTCTCCGGAAACGCTCACCAAAGCCGATCCTTACGCCGCGTCGATCCGCTCCATTATTTTAGGAACAGATCCGGCGGGATATGTAGGATGCTGCGCCGCGCTTCGCGATGTGGATCACACCGACCTTCTGCGCAAAATCAACTCCCCAACGCTGGTGATCGCCGGGGACCGCGATGTTTCGACTCCGTGGAAGGGCCACGGCGAGATTCTCGCGCGAGAGATCGCCGGAGCAAAAGTGTTGCACCTGGCAGCGGCACATCTCTCCAACCTTGAGCGGCCCCGATCGTTTACCGCAGCGCTGTTTGATTTCTTATTCTCCCCGATGGACGGGAAAGACGCACTGCAAGCTGGATTCGCCGCGCGCCGCGCCGTGCTCGGCGATGCTTACGTCGACAAAGCGATTGCCGCCTCAACGGAATTCACGCACGAATTTCAAGAGTTGATCACGCGCTACGCCTGGGGAACCATCTGGTCTCGCCCCGGGCTGGATTGGCGCACCCGCCGGCTCCTGGTGCTGGCGATCACTGCCGCTCTCGGCAGGTGGGAAGAGTTCGAACTTCATGTGCGAACCGGTCTGGCACATGAGTTGGAGTTATGCGATTTGAAAGAGGTGCTCCTGCAAACTGCCATTTACGCGGGAGTGCCTGCCGCTAACCAAGGATTTAAGATTGCCACGGAAGCAAGTTCCGGCGCGACCCGAGAACAGTTCAGAGTGGAATAAGAAGGACCTAACTTCTTTGCTGGCGAAGCGCCGGCAGCAACGCTAGAGCGAACACGTAAGCGACAGCCCCGCAAGCCAACGTCACGGTCAGCCCAAACTGGATGGCGATCACCATGGCCAGCACAGAGCCCAGCACGCTGGCGGCCGCGTTCATCGCCCAGGCCCACTCCACCGCGTTGTCCGCGTTGGTTGTCCCGATAAAAGTCCCGCTCGGGACGTCGAGCCCAGAGCGCGCACCGAGCGCGCGTAAGCCCGTCGGGAACGGCATTCCCATGACGAAGCCGAGCGGCACCAGCAGCATCCCGCTGACCACGAACCTGTAGCCGAGCCTCAATCCCACCCACGCCGGAAGAACGCGAGGAAGAAAGAATATATCGACCGCAAGCGCTAGGATGACCAGCACCAGCGGCATCCAGGCCAGCCCGGTGCGGGGAAGCCAGCGGCGCGAGAGCAAGCTCCCCGCTCCGCTCGACAGCATCAACAAAAAAATGACCACGGTTAGCGCGTAGGTCGGATGTCCCAGGAAAAGCACGAAGCGCTGGATGAACGCAATCTCCACCATGATGTAACCCAGGCCCACGGCCACAAAATAAAGCAGCGGAAGCGGCGACTGGCGCCCTCCCTGAAAGGCCAGCGGAAGAATCAGAAAGCCCAGCACCGCCACCAGCGAGATGACCAGAACCAGCAGAAGAACCAGCACGCCCAGGTTCACCTTCCAATCGATTGCGCCCTGCACGCCTTCCTCGCCGAGAATTTGCGCCGGTTTCAGCGTGAAAAAAAAGAAGGGCGCGTTATCCGTGACCGGCGAGACGTTGTAGGCATAACTCTGCGCGAAGCGGTAAGGATCGTTGCTCGCAATCAGATCGGCAAAGGGATTACCAGCAGCAGCTTGCCCCGCCGCTGATTGCGGAGGTAAATACGGCTGCGAAGGCAGATACAAAGGATCAATCTCGTTGTAGCGCGCAAAGTGTGCCCGCACCGCGGACTCTTCCTCCGCGGTAAAAGCAGTCTTCTTGGCCAGCACGACTACCGGAATGCCGTCTTCATCGAGTTCACCCTGCGAGGCGACAATAAAATTCCGCGCCGGATTTGCCACGCCCAGACTGTGCAGCGCCTGCATCGCGACAGAAACCACGCGCAGCGCCTCCCGTGGCTGTTGAAATTCCCAGCGGGTGATGGCGATCATGCCGTCCGGCTTGAGATGCTCAAAATATTCGCGGAAGGCTTCCACCGTATAGAGATTGTTCTCACTTAGCGCGAAAGCGCCAGCAGCCGTCGAGGCCCAGGTATCCACCAGCGTCATCTGCACCACGTCGAACTTCTGCGGCGTGGAGCGCAGGTAAGAGCGGCCGTCGGTGACGTGAATGTGAACCTCAGGGCGCTCGTAGAGATGCTGGGCGTAGTCGGCATAACGTCCGCGCATGATCGTGTCGGCAATGATGGGATTAATTTCAATGCCGGTCACGCTGGGGCTGCCGTTCGCCACCGCGCGCAGCACATCCACGCCGCCGCCCGGCCCGATAATCGCGAACTCCCCACGCGGCCGTAGAACATTGGCCAGCGCCGGCGGAGCCGACATGAGGTCGCGCTCCCACTCGGTGTCGTGCCAGTGCGCCAGATCGCAATTCATGATGTAAGTGGAGGCGTCGGCGTCGATGACGATCGCTTTGGCTTGGCCCTGGTTATCCACTTCCACGCGCGACAGCGCATTCCAGCGGGCAAACTCCACCCAGCCGGGGTCGCGAAATATTCCCTTGGCGTAGACGACGTCGATGAGCCTGTCTGAATGATTGGCGGCAATCAGCACGACGAAAAAAGCCGCAAGGCAAGCCGCTATTTTGCGCGCGCTTGAAGACGACGCCCAGACCATCGCGGCAGCAGCCATCACCACGGCCGCCGCGAGAATCGTGTTCGGCCCGCCGATCCAATTCAGCAGCGGGACCACGGCCAGGCACGCCAGCGCCCCGCCGCTCAGATCCGCTCCGTAAAGCCGCGGCACGCGCCAGGTCTCGCGGGCGAAGACCACCGAGAACAGCAGTCCGGTCAGGAAAAAAGGCACGGCCGCTGCGAGGTAGAGAACGGTCAGGTGAAGAAAATTCTTCCCCGTCACGGTGAGTGTGACAGGCACGTGCAGCACGATCTCCAGCACCAACAAGACGACGACGGAGTTGACCATGCACAGCCGCGCCGCCAGAGTGCGCGTCTCCACGTACGCCAGACGTTTTTTGAGCAGATAGGCGAAAACGCCGCCGGCGCCGAGTCCCAGCAGCGCAATCGAAATCGCCAGAAACGCGAAGTGATAGAACAGCACAACCGAGAACAGCCGGGTGAGCGCCAACTCCAACAGCAGCGCGGCAAAACTGGCGAGCCCCAAACCCGCGAGAAGCGTGCGTTCGGGAGTTTCACTTGACGAAGAAACCGGCGCGGCAACTTGAATAGTCGCAGACATGATGAAATGGAATGCGCCAGTCTAGCAGAAGGGGTGGTAGAACTGCCGCACCCATCGCCAACTGTCATCCCGAGCGAGGCGAGGGACCTTGGTTATTGCCTTTAGCCGCAGCATTGGTCGTGCAGACACAAACCAAGATCCCTCGCTTCGCTCGGGATGACAAACGTTGTTTCAACCGAGCGTTCTTTAAACAACGTCTAGTTTTCCAGAATGACCTGCGCGATGGCCTGCTCCTCAGTATGCGAGATCGACAGCGCCGCATTCTTCACCCCCAGCCTGGCGGCGATTTCGCCGGCTCTGCCGTGAAAGGTGATTGTCGGGCGTCCGCCCGGCATTCGCACGACCTCGCAATCCACCCAGCGCACGCCGTGGCTCCAGCCGGTGCCCAGAGCTTTCATCGCCGCTTCCTTGGCGGCGAAGCGCGCTGCGTAGCGCTCCACCCGGTTCGCCTTGGAGTCGCAGTAGCGAATCTCGCCCGCCGAGTAAATGCGCCGCAAAAATCGGTCGCCAAAACGCTCGATCGACTGCCGGATGCGCGGAACTTCTGCAATGTCGATGCCTGTGCCGACGATCATACTTCGACAACCCAAAACCCCAATTTCGACAAACCAAACCCAATCAGAGCAGCCTATCGCCGCGGTAGATCAATTGCCCGTCGATCATGCGCGCTTCCGCCGTCAAGCGATGCGGCTTTAACGGCCCAATCCCGTCAATGTGCATGACCTCGTGTCCGTGCGCGACCAGCCAGTCAGAAACCAGCATGCGATGGCAGTGGAAGTATACGCGCTCGGCGCACATGTACGCGGTACGAGAGCTATTGGCCAGCGCGATCAAATCGGCCATCGCTTTCTCGAACTCCGGGGTGAGAGTGTAATCGGCATAGTTACGAAAGCTCGCATTGCGGAGTGCAATGTGCGGAGAATCTTCGCGGCTTTTCTTGCGATAGCCTCCCAGGGCTTTCATCCAAACATAACGGATTCCGGCTGCGGGCAAACTCTCTTCCAGGGATTCTCGATTGAACTGCGGCAGCCGTCGTGACATGGGAAACGCACGGATATCCACCAGCGTTTCAATCGCGTGGACCTGAAGCGTCTCGATCAGGTTCTCGATGGGGCGGGTCGAATGTCCGATAGTGTGAAGGAGAGCCAACGCTGCTTCGATGCGAGAAAGTCACGAAACGGTGCGGTTAAGAGCCGCGATCACGGCAACGTCCTGCTCCGGAAAAACCGTCCGCAAATCCAGCTGCACGCGGCCCTCCTCGACGCGCGCAATGATCGGAGGCTCCGAACTGCGCAGGCGTGCGGCCAGCTCGTCCGCACTCAGGCCTTCGCAACTCAGCGCCAGCACTCGAGTAGGCAGAACCGAAGACGGAGCCGCGCCGCCGCCGAGTATCGACTCGCCATCCACGATTTCAACTTTCAACTTGGGCGAGTCAACCCGCGCAGCCACCGCCTCCGCCCGCTTGCCAATTTCATCCTGGCTGAGCCGCATCATGCGCAGCGTGGGAATCGCATCATGATCGTGCTGAACGTACGCCAGAAGCGTCGCTTCCAGCGCGGAGTAAATCAACTTGTCTACGCGCAATGCCCGGAACAGCGAGTTCGATCGCATGCGTGCGACCAACTCCGAGCCGCCGCTAATCAGCCCCGCCTGCGGGCCTCCGAGCAGTTTGTCGCCGCTATAAGTAACGATGTCGACTCCGCTGCGCAGGCTGTCCAGCACTCCGCCCTCGCCGCCGATCCCGAGCGAGCGCAGATCGATCAGCGCGCCGCTGCCCAAATCTTCCATCAGCGGGATGCCCCGTTCACGCGCGATCGCCACTAATTCCGCCGTTGACGCTTGTTCCGTGAAGCCTGTGATTTCGAAGTTCGAGCGATGAACCCGCAGCAAGAGTCGCGTCCGTTCGCTGATGGCCTTTTCGTAGTCGGCCGCGCGCGTCCGATTGGTTGTTCCCACTTCGCGCAGGATCGCGCCCGATTTCGCCATCACATCCGGAATACGAAATGAGCCGCCGATCTCCACCAGTTCGCCGCGCGAAACGATAACTTCTCCGCCCTCCGCCAGCGTATTCAGCGCCAACAGCACCGCAGCCGCGTTGTTGTTGACCACGATGGTGGAGATCGCTGCTCGTGTGGAGACAGCCTGTGTGGGGACGGGCACTCTTGCCCGTCCAGCCGAGCGAGGCTCGGCGGTTCTGTCTTCCTCGTTCAGCAGCTTGCGAAACAGCCGGTCGACGTGCACGTCGCGCTTGCCCCGCTCCCCGGTACCAATGTCAAACTCCAGATTGGAATAGCTCGCGGCAGTCTCGCGAATGTGCTCGATCGCGGTATCGCCCAGCGGAGCGCGCCCAAGGTTGGTATGAAGAATCACGCCGGTGGCGTTGATCAGCGGCCGCAGAGAATAATTCAGCGCTTGGCGGAGTTCATTTTCCGCCGCTCCGGCCAGACCGGACAAAGCAAGCTCCAGAGCATCGTCGTCCAGCAAACCCGATGTAATTTCCTGCCGCAGCCGCGCCAGCACGGCGCGCACCGCGTCCGCGATCAGGTCATGCCCGTGACTCACCGCAAGCGCGGCAACTGCAGGGCTGCGCATCACATCATCCACAGCAGGCAGCTTGCGAAATAGCTCAGATCGCGCGGCGGTTTTCACCCCGAGATTATCCCACGAGCACGTTGAAGCGGCACGGATGAATCGATCTACAGCGTGTGCATGTAGGCCAGCAGATCCTGCATATCCTGCGCGCTCAGCACCTGGCTGTAACCCGGCATATCGGGGCGGCCGTTGCGAATAATGTCCGTCACGCGCTCCTCATTCGCCGGCAACCCGGTCTGCGGAAGATACTGGTGTTGAAAAACACCCTTCAGGCCTGGACCCTTCTTTCCCTTGGTGGAGTATGCGCGGTGGCAGCGGTCGCAGTAGTTGTCGTAAATTTTTCTTCCAGCCGCCTGCTGCGGGTTGAGGCCAAGTTCCGCGTCCGACTTGCGCCGCTCCACATCGCAACCCGCGAGCGCCAGAATCGCAACCAGCGCGGCCAGAGCCGTCGCCATGCAAACTCGGCAATCCCCAAAGGAATCCTGGCGAGGCCGTTTTGTCTTTTCCATCACTTGCATATTTGCGCGCACTTTCCCACAGCGTCCGCAATCTCGCTCGACTTACAATGATAGAGGAAAGCTGCAAAGCCATGCCAATTGCGGTGAAGCGAGTTTATGAGCGGGCTGCTCGCGCCGACGGAGTGCGTGTTCTGGTCGACCGCCTGTGGCCGCGTGGTCTGCGCAAGTCTGACGTTGCCATGGATGATTGGCTCCGCGATCTGGCTCCCTCCGACGAACTTCGCAAGTGGTTTCACGCCCAGCCGGATTTCTGGACAGTCTTTCGCAAACGCTATCTGAAAGAATTGTCCCGCCCCGAAGCCGAAGCAGATTTGAAGAAGCTCTATCGCCTGGCCCATAAGAGAAAGCGCCTCACCCTTTTGTACGCTTCGAAAAATGAGAGGCACAACAATGCAACCGTGCTCAAGGATCTGCTCGATGGAATGCGCAAACCGCCGACCGGCACCGGCCCCGGCGGCCTTCGAGTCATACGCTCCCGGGATGCCGCAGTCCGCCGCCGGTAACCGAAGTTCGACTTGTCATCCCGAGCAAGCGTTTTTTGCGCAGTGAGGGATCTGGGCGAGCCGCGCGAAGGGTCGCGTTTTTGGCGACCCAATAATCGCGTATTTGGCTCGCTTCCCTATAGAATCTGCCGATGAGAGCCGTCTTTCAATGGAGCCTCGGCCAGCGTACGCTCGAATTAGGCAAGCGCACGCTGATCATGGGCATCGTCAACGTCACGCCCGACTCTTTTTCCGACGGCGGCCGCTACCTCGACCCGGGCGAGGCCATCACCCACGCGCTCCAGTTGCTCGACGAAGGCGCAGACCTCGTTGACGTTGGCGGGGAATCCACGCGTCCAGGTGCAAAGCCCACCGTCAGCGCGGAGGAAGAACTGCGCCGAGTTTTGCCGGTGATTACGGAGCTGAAGAAGCAGCGTCCCACCACCGTGATCTCCGTCGACACTTACAAGGCCAGCGTGGCGCGAGCCGCCGTCTCGGCCGGAGCCGAGATCGTCAACGATGTGAGCGGCTTTCGCTGGGATTCGCGGATGGCCGCGGCCATCGCCGAAATGAAATGTGGAGCCGTTCTCATGCACACGCGCGGCCGTCCCGAGGAGTGGCGCACCCTGCCGCCGCCCGGGGACGTTGTCCTGCTCGTCAAGCGAGAATTAAGGGAATGGGCGGAAGCGGCCGTTCTGGCCGGAGTGCGCCGGGAAAGAATCGCACTCGATCCCGGTTTCGGCTTCGGAAAAATCCACGAGCAGAATTACCCGTTGCTGGCGCGCTTTCAGGAGTTGCAATCGCTCGGCTTGCCTCTGTTGGCGGGAACGTCGAGAAAATCTTTCCTCGGCCGCACTCTGGCGCAGACCAAAGATGGAAACGACGCAGCCCCGGCGGACCGGCTCTACGGAAATCTTGCCGCGCACACCGCCCTCATTCTCAAAGGAGCGCACATCTTGCGAACGCATGATGTAAAGGCAGCCGTGGATGCGGCGCGAGTGGCCGACGCAATCCTCGCCGCTCGTTGACGAAATAACAGCAACGGTGGATTGAAACGGCAGAGCGGCTCTGCTTCCCGTGGATTTGGTGAAGATTTCCGAATGCGCCCGAAAGGCCTACGCTCCCGCCCTCATAGCGCCGATTTCCGCGATCGGTGGGAACGACCGGGGCGCGCATAACGTGCGCTCGGCTGGCATGGTCCCGGTGCTGACCGCTCTCGCCAGCATCTCCAGAGCAAGTCCCGCCATCGGCGGAATCACCACCGTGGCGCGAAGCTGTCCGCTGCGCACCCACTCCTGGCCGGTCTTGGTGACCCCGTCGCAACCTGTGAACGGCGTAGTCAGCCATTGCTCGCGTTCGGTTTCAGTCAGGCTGGTGAGGGCTTTCCTTGCGCCCATGGCCATGGCGTCGTTCTGGCACACGACGGCGCGAATGTGCAGTTGCCGCGACGTGCTCAACGACAGCCACGAGCGGATCGCATGTTGCGCGCTGCGTTCCGACCAGTCCCCTCTCAGCATCTTCACTTCGACGCCGCCGGGCTTGGCCGAAAGCATGCCTTTCGTGCGAAGCTCCGCGGTGCTGCTGCTGGAAGGACCTTCGAGATAAAGGACGTGCCCTTCTTTTGTGAAAGCTGCCATTTGTTTACCTTGAATTCGCCCGACTTCTTCCTGGTCGGGGCTCAGGGCAAACACCGGCACACCGGCATTGCGGCGAAGGTCCGCAATGTAATCGGCCTCGCGATTGAGAATTCCCCAGCCAATACCCGCCGCCACAGCCGCTTTCGCGACTTGCACCATGGGGGTTCCAATCGGCTCCACCAGGATCGCATCCGGCCGCTGCGTTCTATCCTGAATGATCTTCACTAATTGTTGGGATTGATTAACGGCGTCGTTATCGCCATAAACGACTTTGATTTTCACGCCCAGCCGCGAAGCCGTCTCGACCGCGGAGGCCGATTGTTCCGCCTGGTAATCATTGTCTCTCGTGATCAGAGCAACAACTACATTCAGATTGTTCATGGAAGTTCGAGATGGCCCGCCGCCCTCCGACTTCCTACACCGGGGCCCGTAGTACTCTCGAATTTTCCTAGAGGATTTAAATGCTGCCAAGTTACTGTAGTTTTCCAGCCGCCCGTTAGTCCCAACAACATTCTTAGAATTCCCCTAACCCGCGCTGGACTTACGGGTCGGGGAGGATTCTGGCGTGCACCTGAAAGGAGCGATAGTTCGAATACGTATGCTTGTCGCCGAAAAGATGTCCATTCGCCTGGGTGGTAACCGCTACTTCGCGGGGCAGCCACAGGGGCATTGCGAGTCCCGCGACTTGCGTGTCAGCAAATTGAGCCTCGGCCGTTAATTGGGTCAGGGACAGATCAGCGACAGGCGAAAGGAGGTCCATCCGCATACGCACGATCCGGAAGTCTGACGCGTCGACCCAGGCAACGCCCTGATAGTAAATGGGAACGGATTTGCCCTTGGACCGAAACGCCGCAGGCAATCGAACCGAGTCCGGTTTTTGCGCAAAGGCCACAACCAAAGTGTGATGTCCATCAATCTCTTGCTGTCCAAGATAGCGAAAAGTCGATTCCGACCTGTTGGCGGGATAGAAGCGCAGCCACATGGCAGCATAACCCTCGTTCAGCGGGGGACGTCCGGCTGCCCGGGCATTAGCTCGCTGGCTGGCAAGCGCCAAGTCGTCCCAAGGTAACGGGGCGCCGTGTGCACCTGGCGCGCCTAGTTTCCAGGCATCATCCGTTTCCAACTTTGCACCCGTCTTCAAATCGACTCTAAATTCTGCGAGGGTGACGCCACCCTGGTTCCGGCGAGCGAGCATAAGGTAGGAGAACTCCTCCCGCGTTGCCTTCGCACCGGGCTCTGACTCGACAACTTCCTCGTGAGCAATCAGGTTGGGTGTTTTCTGTGAAAGCTCCCGCGTTCGCTCACCTACCTGATCGAGAAGCGTAGACAAGGCTTGTTCGTCCTTGGCAGCTTCTAGTCCCCGCAACTCTGGAATAATCTGCTCCAGTTCTCCGACCGAAAAAGAAACGAAGTTCGTTGTCACCAAAGAGCTGGAGTTCGGGGCGACATGAGTCTCCGAAGGCGCAACTGTAGCTGGGATCTCGATTTTGTCGGGCTGAGCTGAGGGCGCGCTTTCGGCGTAAAGCGACGGAGGATTCGATGGGTTCTCGAGAACGACGTGCGGATTCTTAGGCCCACCCACTATCTTCGGCTGTCGAAAGCGAGCATCGTCGATCGGGGCGTTGATTTCGACCTCTCGCAGGATGGTCACGCGCTTGGAGTCTTCCACCTCTTCAACGACCATGAAAGCCAGCTTCATTCCCCCCACATCGCGGTAATCGGAGTATGTTCGGTCGAGCTCGAATTCGCGCCCCTGGGTGGAAAGACCTGAGGGTCCGACGGTCTCCCACCGTAAAAGCAAATAAGTTTCTGCGTCGAAATAATACGTATCGGTCGAGGGCAATTCGGGATTCTTCGACCGCACCACCCACGCCATCTCACCTGCGACCTTCTTTTTTCCCTTCAGTTGAAGGCGCACTCCTGGCGCACGGAACCCAAGCGGCATCGGCTCAAATCCTTTCCTGCATTCGTACTCGCTTCCCGGCTTCGGTTTGAATTCATGCGCGACGGCGTTAGCACCGATATACCACGTTACTGCTCCATCGCAACCGTGCATGGTCGCCGCCCCATTATTGCGGAACACTCCAAAACGAAGGTTAGGAGTCTTAAAGTAGAACTCGAAAGTTCCGTGCTCGTTCTGCAAGGGTCGAGGGAAGGGGAACGGCTGCCCGAAGTCGGTCAGGTCTCCGGATAGTTCGCCCTTCTCGTCAAAAGTCGTGATCGATGCGATCCTGTCGGAGCCGCCAATCGCTAGCAGGTGGTTGGCAATGACCTGGTCCACAGTTGTGGGATTCTGCTGGCAGAAGACTGGCGTCTGCCCGGCGATCAGCAATGCGCCCAGACAGACTGCGATCGGGAACCACCCTCGGCAGAACACACCTTTGCTCCTGTACGCTTCTTTATCGATTCGAATCGTATGCCGGACTCAACAGGGAGACAAGACCTTCGCATTTTCGATGGCTCAAACGGCGGTGCGCTTCCTATGGGCAATCCCTAGAACGCCTTCGCCGAATCCAGCAAAATCGTCACCGGACCCTCATTCACCAGTTCCACCTTCATGGTTTCCTGAAAGCGACCGGTTTCGCAACGCAGCCCGGCGGCGCGAATCTGTTCCACGAAGAACTCATAGAGCTGGCGCGCTTTTTTCGGAGGGGCTGCGGCGTCGAACGACGGCCGCTTGCCCTTCCTCACGTCTCCATAAAGCGTGAACTGCGAAACCACCAGCACGCTTCCGCCAGCCTCCTGAACGTCGCGATTCATTTTCCCCTGATCGTCCTGAAAGATGCGCAGGCCGGCAATCTTCTCTGCCAGGTAGGTGGCGTCAGTTTCGGCATCGTCGCGGCCAATGCCCAAAAGAACCAGCAGCCCCGGGCCAATTTTGCCCGCGATCTCGCCGTTTACCACAACTTGAGCGCGGCTCACCCGCTGCACTACTGCACGCATTGTCGACCGCTGAGTTTGACCGTTGGGTTTGACCGTTACGACGGCCACGTTTAGGATGCTGTAGGTATACCACAGCGTCGGCCTCACAAAGCGCTGACGCTTCCTTTACAGCCATTTACTCGGCCAATTACACTACACGTTCGCCTATTTTCAGTGCGTTACACCCGCGAGTCGTAAAACTGGCGGAGGTTCGGGCGAACGCCAGACGGAGAATGCACGACCGCGATCCCGAATCCCGGCAACGAATTTCAAATCAAATCGAGTCTAAGCGAGGAGAATCATGGCAGCTGTCGATGAGAAGGTGAAGCAAATTATCGTAGAGCAGTTGGGTGTGGACGAAGGCGAGGTTACTTCCAGCGCATCGTTCGTGGACGATCTGGGTGCGGACTCGCTCGACACCGTCGAACTGGTCATGGCTTTTGAAGAAGGATTCGATATCGAAATCCCCGACGAAGACGCGGAAAAAATCCGCACCGTGCAGGACGCCATCGATTACATCGCCAAGCATTCGAAAGGTGGCAAGTAGGTTGGCACGCAGGGTCGTAGTGACCGGCCTGGGCTTGATCTGCGCAGTGGGAAACACCACCGGAGAAGTGTGGCAGAGCTTGCTGGCCGGCAAAAGCGGCGTGGCCCGCATCACTCAGTTCGACTCCACAAATTTCGCCTGCCAGATTGCCGCCGAAGTCAAAAACTTCGATCCCCTGAAGTTCATCGAAAAAAAAGAAGTCAAAAAAATGGGGCGCTTCATCCACCTGGCCATCGCCGCCGCGGATGAAGCGGTCAAGATGTCAGAGCTGCGGATCACTCCGGAAAACGCCGAGCGCGTGGGCGTGCACATCGGGTCGGGAATCGGCGGGTTCGATATCATCGAGCGCGAACACGCCGCCCTCCTGGAGGGCGGTCCGCGAAAAATTTCCCCTTTTTTTATTCCCGCCGCGATCATCAATCTTGCCGCCGGCCAGGTCTCGATGCGCTTCGGAGCCAAGGGGCCGAATGAGGCCACAGCCACGGCCTGCACCACCAGCGCCCACTCCATCGGAGATTCTTTCCGCATCATTCAGCACAACGACGCCGACGTGATGATCGCCGGCGGTTCCGAGGCCGCCATTACACAGATGGGCGTTGGAGGGTTCGCCGCCATGCGCGCCCTATCCACACGCAACGACGATCCGCAAACCGCCAGCCGTCCCTGGGATAAGGATCGCGACGGATTTGTCATTGGCGAAGGCGCGGGAATTTTGGTGCTCGAAGAGCTCGATCATGCCAGGAGTCGAGGCGCCACTATCCTCGCCGAAGTTGCCGGCTACGGCATGTCAGGGGACGCCTACCACATAACCCAGCCTGCTCCCGAGCACGAAGGCGGATTCCGCGTCATGCGCAACGCCGCCCGCGACGCCGGCATCAGCCCGGACAAAGTCGATTACGTCAACGCCCATGGCACGTCCACGCCCATCGGCGACGCCTTGGAAGCGCACGCCATCCGCAATTTTTTTGGCGAGCGCAAGATTCCCGTCAGCTCTACCAAATCCATGACCGGCCATCTTCTCGGAGGTGCTGGCGGACTGGAAGCCGGCGTCACCGTTCTCGCTCTGCGCGACCAGATCCTGCCACCCACCATCAACCTGATGAACCAGGATCCCGGAACCGCTGGCATGGATTTCGTGCCTAACCACGCGCGCAAAGCCAAGCTCGAATACGCCATGTCCAACTCCTTCGGCTTCGGCGGCACCAACGGCGCGCTGCTGTTTCGGCGGTGGTCCGAGTAAAGGGCTAGCCGAGATTTACGATCCAGGGCCATGCAGGTTAGACCGTGAGGTGCTCAGGTGCAGCTATTCTGGCTCCCGCAGAGTTTTTTCCCGGAATGCCGTATTCGTTCTAGGCCGCGCTCTTCTTTTCGCAATCCTGGTAAGCCTTCTCCAGTTAGCGCATGCACAAGATTCTCCGGCATCAACGGCTAACAACAAAGAAGGACAGCAGCCCACGACATCATTGCGTCGCGGTGCCAACGAGTTCGGCGGTTGGGCGGGTTTTTCTCCGTTCTCCTTCGTATTGAAGGGAACCTCCGAAAACAGGAAGCTTTTTCTCTTGAACTTGCAGTATGCGAGGACACTGTTTGTCACCACTCCGGTGACGCTCAAATACACCGCAGAGATTGTCCCCGTCGCCGTTGAAATCCAACCTACGCAGATCTACGAAATCAGTGGAACGCCGTTAGTGAATCCAGCCGGCTCAATCTATGGCGCGGGCGCAAGTCCAATCGGTTTTCAGGGGAACTTTGGCCGGAGAAGCATTCAGCCATTTGCCAACGGAAGCGTGGGATTTCTCTATTTTACGCAGCAGGTTCCCATCATTGGTTCGTCGCAGTTCAATTACACCATCTCGATTGGTTTTGGCGCACAGTTCTTTCGGCGTTCCGGGCGATCGTTCAGCGCGGGATGGAAGTATTTTCATCTCTCGAACAACTACCAGGCGTATTTGAATCCAGGAATCGATTCGGGAGTTTTTTACTTTGGATTTTCCATATTGCGGGGAGGCCGTCGCTAGAGCGGCTCGGTAGAGGGAGCAGCGCGCGTGGTGAAACGGACCTTCACTTCCGCTTCCTCGGGTTCTTGCCCCGTCTCCCCGTCCTCCGCTCCAGCGCAGAGATGGCCTCCGCCGCGGATCCGTAAGGGCCGTGGGTACGGCCGTGGGCAAGGTCCTCGATGCCCTCGGCGAGGTGCCGGTCAATGACCGTTTTCGGCGTAAAGGTAATTTTGCCGTTTTCGAACGACGCCTCCAGCAAATCTCCAACGTCCAAACGCACTCGCTTGCGAATGCTCTGCGGAATGACGACCTGAAATTTTGTTTTCACGGTGACGAGCTCCATCGATGCGCCTCCTTCAGATAGTCTAACAGTCGATCTAGCCAATTATCCAACTGGATGCATCACCGAGATTGTTGGTCTGTCGTAAACTGCCGATAGAGGAGACTAGCCGTGATAAGCGCAAAGCCGCGCGTAAATCAATGCCAAAAGCCGACGGGCTGGCTGGGCCGATTCGTGTTGTGGAACATGAATTCGCGGCACTCAAGCGTAACCGGCTGGGGTTTATCCAACATTTCGATACGGAAGCAAGACGTCATCCTGGACGTGGGTTGTGGTGGAGGCAGGACCGTCGCTAAGTTAGCCGCCATCGCTACCGAAGGAAAGGTGTATGGCATCGACTATTCCCATGCGAGCGTCGCCATGGCCAGCAAAACAAACAGACGATGGATCGATGCGGCCCGAGTCCAGATTCTGGAAGGGTCCGTGTCTCACCTGCCATTCCCATCAGATAGCTTCGACCTCGTCACCGCCGTGGAAACCCACTTCTGGTGGCCTGATCTGCCCTCTGATATGCGCGAGGTTCTAAGAGTGCTGAAGCCCGGCAGCCTGCTCATCATCGTCGCGGAAGTATATAAAGGAGCGAAGACCACGACTGCAAAGCTGGTTGAGAAGTATCTTCCGATGTCCGGTATGAAATTCCTGAGTGCAGAGGAACACCGCGAACTCCTTGAAAACGCCGCCTACTCTGATGTTCGAATCATCGAAGAACCCGGCAAAGGATGGATTTGCGCCACCGGCAGAAAGCCATCCGCATTGGGCGGGAGATAGCCCCTGCTGTTATCGGCAACCCTCCTGCCGCCAATCTTTAGCTGGTTTACAACCGCCAGTTCAACCAAAGTAATGGCCCTTTGTACCTGCCAAACCTGCCCCTTAGGGTCTTTCAATATCGGCCCAGCCTTGCCACAATTGGATTTCGTACTGGAACCGGCCCTAACATGGAAAAAGCCTTCGGTACTGCCCTGGCACCCACTTCCCCCGCTAAGAAGGCGGTCGCTCGCGCCGCCCTCGTGGACCTGAAAGATTCTTCTCGCGCCCTGCTCACGGAGTGCTTCCGTCAGTTCGGCATCGAGACCGTGGTCACCTCCGCTGGCTCGGTCGACCGCCTGCGCCAGGAGAAATTTGAGGCCTGCGTGCTCAACCTGCGCCCCGGGGCTGAGACTTTCATGGAGGCCGCCCGTACTTCTCCCTCCAACAGCCGCATCGTTCTCTACGGCGTCGGCGGCAACGCACAGGAGGCGATGCGCTTTTCCAAGTACGGCATCAACGCCATGTTCCACGAGCCTCTGGAGCGGCCCGCCGCGCTCAAACTTGTCCGCGCCACTCATATGCTGGTGCTCCATGAATTCCGCCGCTATGCGCGCATTCCCGTCATGACCGAGGTCACCATCCTCTGCTCTGATAACGCCCGCATCGCCGCCTCGAGTCTCGAAATCAGCTCCGGCGGCATGTCGCTAAGGAGCTCCGAAGACGTAGCTTCCGGAGCCAATGTCGAGATCTCTTTTTCCCTGCTCACCCTGCCCCGCGTCAACCTGCGCGGCGTCGTGACCTGGCGCAAAACCAAGTCCTTCGGCGTCCGCTTCGACCCCGCCGACGACCGCCGCCAGAAAGTCAAAGAGTGGATCGACGGCTACCTCGAAAGCTAGCGGATTTCAGAATTCGCAACGGTCCGGTCATGTGGGGACAGCCGCCAAGCTTGCCCTGAGCGAAGCCGAAGGGGCAGTCCGCCTCGCGCAGCGAGGCTCCTCCAGCCCCGTTACAATAACTGTCGTGACGCAAGCCACGATCCCCGAAACCGAGACTGCTCCCACAACGCCGCGCTTCACCCTCGGCCAGCGCATCGTCCTGCGCCTCATCATCGCCGCCGGATACTGCTTCATCCGCCTCATCGGCCCCACCCTGCGCATCTGCGTCTCCCGCGAAGAAGGAGCGCAGCCAACCGTCGGCCAGCGCCCGCTGGTCCTCAATTTCTGGCACGCCGGCATTATTCCGGCAACCTACATCTTCCGCGACTGCGGCATCCGCGTAATGAGCAGCAACAGCTACGACGGCGAATACATGGGACGCATCATCCGCAAATTCGGTTTCGTCGCCGTCAAAGGCTCCAGCAGCCGCCACGCCGTGCGCGCCCTGCTCGGCCTGCGCCGCGCACTGAAAGAAGGATGGTCCGTCGCCTTCAGCATCGACGGTCCCCGCGGCCCCCGCTACCAGGTCAAGCCCGGCCCCGTTACTCTGGCGCGTTCCTCCGGCGTTTCGTTAGCCACGTTCCACATCGCCGTCGAGCGCGCCTGGGTCCTCAACACCTGGGACCGTCTCATCATCCCCAAACCGTTTTCGCGCACGCTGATCCGCTTCGGCAAGCTCATCCCCGTTCCGGAGGACGCCCGCGACGAAGAGCTTGAGGGCTATCAACAGGAGCTGCAGAGTTCTCTCGATCGCATCTGCGAATTCGCCGAGGAGCACGTAAGCAAAGTTGGCACGGCGGAGTTTTCGTGCGACAAGCAGGCCTGAGGAGCTGCTGGAGCGCTTGCGCGGCCCGTCGATATTGTCTATGCTCGTCTTGGCCTTTTTGAGAGGCCGTCGGTCCGCGTAAAGGGCGCAGCCCACTCACTTGCAGTTTGAGTTCAACCTGACTTCCAGCCCGAAAACCGCGGACAGCGGGCGATCAAGGAAGGAAGGTTCTATGAGCGGCAATCCCAGTAACCCCGTCTACTCCGCAGGCAAGCTTCCTGCCCGCGCCAATCTTGAACACCTGAAGAACGAAGCCAAACAACTCCTCAAAACCATGCGTTCGCAAACTCCCGCAGTTCGAACTCCCGCACTTCGCACTCCCCCACTTCGAACAAAAGTCCGGCTTTCCCGGGCGCAACTCCTGGTCGCGCGCAGCTACGGCTTTCCCAGTTGGCGCAAGCTTAAGGCCTACGTTGATGCGCTGCACGACTTTGGGCAGCGACTCGTCAACGCAGTACACGACGGCGAGCTTGAAACAATCCGCAAAATCCTGGATCGCCATCCCGAACTGGTGAATGCCGGCACCGACCTGCCCCGGCGCGAACGGCCCAGCGACGCGCTCAGTATGCGCCTGATCCACCTGGCAATCGCGGAGGCCAAGCCCGACGTGCTGCGGCTCCTGATCGAACGCGGCGCCGACCTCAACGCCCGCAACGCCGACGGCCGATTGCCCTTGCACGACTGCTTCGAGCTAAATCACGACGACTACGCGAAGATTTTGCTGGAGGCTGGAGCCGAACCTGATGTCTGTGCCGCAGCCGTCTACGGTCTGCACGACCAGCTTCAACAAATTCTACAGAGCGATCCGGCGCAGGCGAACGATTTGACCACTGGGAATTCTCCTCTGGGTTGGTCGGTCTATGGCCGGCAACCGAAGTCGGCGACGATCCTTTTTCAGCATGGAGCAATCGCCGATCGCCCGCCTTATGACTCGCATGCATGGGGGCCGGCGGCCGGCGTCGCTTCCATCGATGTCACTCGCATCCTGCTCGAACACGGCGCGAACCCCAACTGGCGCGACGAGGCAGGCAACACTCCGATTCATCGTGTCATCACGAGCCGCTTGGTCGTTGACCCCGCGAAATTCATACAACTTCTGCTCGACTTCGGCGCCGATGTGAGCCTTCCCAACCGTGAAGGACGAACGCCGCTGGATGAAGCCGAAGCCCTTCTGCAGACCGGAAAGCACGCGGAAACTTACTTCCCAGCTCGCCCCATCGCCCCGAAGCGGCTCGAAAAAACGATAGAGATTCTTCGCTCAAGGCTGGCACAAACATCGTGAGCGCCCCGACTGCATGCCGCCAGATTTGACTTCCCCCACCCCTGCCCGGTAAATTCCTCTCACCACGATTTTTCCGTTCTTTGAAATGTCCTTCGGTTTGCGCGTCTTTGCCTTGTGGCGAAGACAGGGAAGCGGGTGCAATTCCCGCGCTGCCGCGCAACTGTAAGCGAGAACATCGCAGCCGGTCACTGGGAGCAATCCCGGGAAGGCCGTCTGCAGAAATCCGGATGTTGGATGTCCCAGCAATCGTCCGCATGGCTGAATGCTAAATGCTGATTGCTGACTGCTCTTCCCCCATCCTCACTCGCAAAGCCAGGAGACCGGCGTAAACCGTCCACCTTAACCCCTTTCGCGTGAAAAGGAGGATGGTTATGCGCGCACTTCGCGCCTCGTTTTTAATTTTCGTCGCTCTCGCGGCAGCATCCGCTGCCGACCTTAAAATCAAAGTTATCGACCCCCAATCCGCCGCCGTCTCCGGCGCTCAAGTCTCCCTGATCGTGTGGGAAACATCGGGGAGCCCCGGCGCTGTTGCGGGAACATACGAAGGAACGGAGTACAAATCTCCGGTCAGGACTGCCACCACGTCCGCCGAGGGGATCGCCACTTTCACCGGTGTGTCCCCGGATACTGACCTGCAGGTCAAGGTCCTGGCCCCGGGTTTCGCTCCCGCTACCAACTCGGGTCCCTTCAAAGATCACATCGACATCCAACTCCACCTCGCCACGGCCTCGGAAACCGTAGTCGTAACCGCAACCCGAACCCCCGTCCCCGCCGGGGAAACCGGCGCCAGCATCTCGACCCTGGAAAACGAACAACTCGAAACCATGCAGCCCATCGCAGCCGACGATGCCCTCCGCTTTCTTCCCGGCGCAGTCATCGACACCGCAGGCCAGCGCGGAGGTCTGTCGTCCCTGTTCGTGCGCGGCGGCGCGTCCACGTACAACAAAGTGATCGTCGATGGCGTTGCCGTCGATAATCCCGGCGAGACGTTTGACTTCGGCACTTTGCCTTTAACCGAAGCCGACCGCGTGGAATTCTTGCGGGGCGCGCAGAGCACTCTGTACGGCTCCGACGCCATGACCAGCGTGCTGCAGGTATGGACTCGCACCGGAAGCACTGCCGTGCCGGAACTCCGGCTGGCGGCCGACGGTGGCAATTTTGGAACGGCCAGTGGCGACGCGTCTCTCGCCGGCGTCCGCGGGCGCTTCGACTACAACTTCTTCGGCAATCAATTCAACAGCAACGGCCTGGGTGTGAACGACGCTTATTCGGATTCGCTGGCGGGCGCGAATCTCGGAATGGCCATCAGCGATCGAGTCACGCTGCGGGTGCGCACCCGCCACTCCAACAGCTACACCGGTTTGCCCGGAGAGTGGAATTTCAACGGCCAACCGCTGCTGGCTCCGGATTCCAGCGAAACGGCGCACCTCAACAATTTTCTGGGAAGCGTGGAGCTTGCTGTGGCAACCCCTTCGGGATGGCAGCACCGCGTCACCGGCTTCGACTCCCTCTACCGTTACACGGATGCAAACCCGAACCCTCCTGCGGATAGCTACGACAGCTATGCGGATACCTACGACACTCACGTCAACCGCGTGGGAGTCGAATACCAGGGCGACCACTCGGAGCGGTCGTCAGCGAACTTCGCCGCTCACAGCACCTTTGGATACCGCATCGAAAACGAGACCGGCGTTGTGTCCGATATGGATTCTCCTCCTCCCGCTTCCGGGCAGCGCCTGGATCAGGACGCCTATCTGCAGCAGCAGTTTTCCTGGGGCAGGTTCTCGGCGATTGCAGGCGGCCGATTCGTGCACAGCAGCGCCTACGGCAATATCGGGGTGCCGCGGGTCGCGCTCACTCTGCTGGCGTTGCGCGGCGGAGAACTGTTTTCCGGAACGCGCCTGCGCTTTTCTTATGCTGTGGGATACATGGAGCCCGCCCTCTACCAAACTTTTGGCGAAATTGCCTACGACTACACTTCCAACCGCGGCCTTCTGCCCGAGCGCACGCGAGCCTTTGAAGCGGGCTTCGAGCAGAAGCTGTTTGCCGGCCGCTGGGCTCTGAATGCCATCTACTTCAGCAATCTCTTCCACGATCAGATTGAAGCTGTGCCCACCTCGTCGGGCGCATACCAGTTTTTTAACCTGGAACAATCTTTCGCCCAAGGCGCAGAGGTTGAGTTGCAAGGCAGGATTCGACCCAAATTATCGCTGACCACGGCTTACACCTACACCTCGACGGAGATACTCGAAAATCCATCGTGTACGCTGGCAAGTCCCTGTAGTTTTCCGTACGCTCCGGGAGATCCTCTGCTCCGTCGCCCCAAGCATTCCGCGACGAGCCTGCTCAGCTATCTGGGCACGCACTGGGGTGCAAATCTGGCGGGTAGTTTCGTGGGGCCGCGCCCTGACGACGATTTCTACGGCTTCAACATTACACACGCGGCCGGCTACGTCCGCGTCGATCTCGGCGGATGGCACTCCTTCAACTCCCGCATCACTGCCTACGCGAACGTCGAAAACGCCCTCGACCGCCGCTACAACGAAGTCCTCGGCTACCCCGCACTCCCCATCAATTTCCGCGCTGGATTCCGCTTCCGCATCGGAGGTGAATAAATCAGGAGGAACCAAAATCAGGGAGTCGAAACATTGTGAGGAGAGAGAAATCATGTGGGGACAGCCGCCCTCGGCTGTCCGAGCGCAGCGAGGCCGCTTTCAGCTTACCTTTTCCGGAGGCCTCACCATCGCAATCGGCATCGACGCGGCCATCTTTCCGCCGAAGTATTTCGTCCGTGCCAGCAGCAGCTTCTCAATGTCCATCCCGGTCAGCGGCTGCTGTCTACCCAGCAAATGCGTGACCAGGGCAATCTGCGCAAAGTGTTCCACGGTTTCCATTTTCATGTACGCGTGTTCGATCGTGTCCCCGTAGGCCACCACGCCATGATTCGACATCAGAATGGCATCGTAGTGCGGCACGAACGGCTCCAGCGTCTTCGCCAGCTCCGACGTCCCGGGCGTACCATAGCGTGCCAGTGGAATGCATCCCAGCCCCATCACCACTTCGCAAACCAGCGGCTCCGTCAGCGCCATGCCCGCGGCGGCAAATCCCGTCGCGGTCGGCGGATGGGCGTGCACAATCGCCTGAATATCCGGCCGCATGCGGTAAACCAGCAGGTGCATGCCGATCTCGCTGGTTACGTTCCGCCGCCCTGAGACGCGCTTCCCGTCCAGGTCCACGATCACCATGTCCCCGGCTTTCATCGCACCCTTGCTTACGCAAGTCGGCGTAACCAGAATCCGCCCGTCGTCCAGCCGGACCGACAAATTCCCGTCCATCGCCGCCACGAACCCGCGCTCATGCAGCATGCGCCCGTAGCGAACAATTTGTTCCCTGTGTTTGCGTTCAGCGGACATGGAAGTACTCTCTCAGGGGAGTGACGAAAAAGCGGCAAAAGTTACAGCCCCCGCATAGTAACTCACCTTGCTCCCACAGACAAACAAATTTACCGGGAATCTACAAAGAAATTTCCCCACGGCGTGCCGATATCGAGTCCTTTTCCCGGCAGTTCCTTGCCTGCGACCTCACTATAATCTGACACCGTGCTGGTTTCCGACTTCCACTTCCACCTTCCCGAAGACCTCATCGCCCAGGAACCCGCCGCCGTTCGCGATGCCTCCCGCATGCTCCATCTCCAGCGAGCCAGCGGCTCTTATTCCGATCTCCAATTTCGCGACTTCCCCGGCCTGCTTCGGACCGGCGACCTCGTGGTTTTCAATAACACCCGCGTCTTTCCCGCGCGCCTCTATGGCCGCCGGGCTGGCGCCCGCGCTCAGCCGGTCAGCCCGCACAATCCTGCGGCCGGTGATTTTCTTCACGGCCGCATCGAGATCCTGCTGACGCGACAACTCTCGACCGAACCCAACGATTGGCAGTGCCTGGTTCGGCCCGGACGCAAGATCGGCGTCGGCGAACGCCTGTTTTTCGGCGAACACGACGAACTGCAAGCCGAAATCCTCGCCCGCTCAGAATTCGGCGAGCGCCGTATCCGCTTCCAACCCATCATTCAGAGTCAGGAAGACTTCTTCGCCGTTCTCGATCGCATCGGCCACATCCCGCTCCCACCCTACATCGCGCGCCCGGATTCCTCGCGCGACCGTGAGCGCTACCAAACCGTGTACGCCCAGCACCGCGGATCGGTCGCCGCTCCCACCGCCGGCCTTCACTTCACCCCAGAAATCCTCGACCGCATCCGCCAGCGCGGCGCTGAGACCGTCGATGTCACCCTGCACGTTGGCCTGGGAACCTTCCAACCGGTTCGCGTGGACCGCGTCGAAGATCACAAAATTCATTCCGAACCGTATTCCATCTCGGCCCAAGCCGCCTCCGCAATCAACCACGCTCTCCACGCGTCCCGCCGCATTGTCGCCATCGGGACCACAACCGTTCGCACCCTCGAACACGCGATCCGTGTTGGTGCAGGAACCATCCTGTCAGGTCCTGCCACGGCCGACCTTTTCATCTATCCGGATCCTGAAATAGGCTTCGAATTCAAAGTGGTCAAGGCGATGCTTACGAATTTCCACCTGCCGCAATCCACGCTGCTCATGCTGGTCAGCGCCTTCGCCGGACGCGAGAACGTTCTCCGCGCCTATAAACACGCGGTCGCCGAACGTTACCGCTTTTTTTCCTATGGCGACTGCATGTTCATCGAATGATGTACCCTGTGTTCCCCTGTGCCCTCTGTGTTAAAGGTCTTTGTCTCCACTAGAACCGCTCCCGGCCAGCTGCGTTATACTCATCCGGGAGCAGTCCATGTCCACCGTAATAAAGCCCACCGCAACGAAACAGTTCTCGATTCAGCATTTCATAACCCAGCTCCGCAAGTTCCCCGAGCCTGCCTTCGACGAAACGGAACAACTACGCCAATTCCTGCACGACACTCCGCTCGATCCCGATTCGCTCTCGCCCTATCTCACCTGGGACCGCCAGCACTACACCCGCAACCTGATCGACAAAACTCCCCTCTACGAGTTGCTCGCCATCTGCTGGGAGGTCGGCCACGTCAGCTCCGTCCACAACCACCGCGACCAGAACTGCTGGATGGCCGTCCCCATCGGCCGTTTGCTGGTCGAGAATTTCCACGTCGTGCACCAGGACATCGCCGGCGGCACGTGCAGCCTCGAGACCAGCGAGACCGTTGAGATGAATGCCTCGCATCCCTGCGCTGTCGACCCGCTCGAGCCGGTTCACCGCGTCTTCAATCCCCGCGAATTCAACCAGCGCGCCGTCAGCCTGCATGTATATTCGCGGCCTTTCGACACCTGCGTCGTCTACTCCGCCGAGCAGGGCACCTGCGGCGAAATTCGGCTGCATTACACCACGGCATACGGAAAACCCGTGAGCTCATGAGTCAAACAATGCGGCATCGCCTCCTGCCCTCATTCCTGGTTGCCACACTTCTTTTCAGCGCCAGCGCTTGCCAGAAGAAAAAGCCGCCGGAGCAGGAAGTACTGCCCATGGATCGCATCGCCCCTACGCCAGCCGATTCGACTCGCACCGTTCTGCACAAGAGCTTTGCCTTGAGCACGTCGGTGAATTTCGCTTTCGATGTTCCCTCTCACGCCGCCATGCCACGCCTGCACGGCAACTACAAATCCTTCGTCCGCCAGCTCGGAGTGCAGCCCAACGACGACACCGCCAACGTTGATTTCCTTATCTTGAACGAAGATCAGTACGCTGATTTTATTCAGGGCCACGCCGGCGAAGCGTTCTTCTCCGCCGGCGCCTCGCACGACCAGGACATAAATGTGAGCCTCCCTCCCACGCAAGACCAGCCCCGCAAGTACTACCTGGTTTTTCGCAATAGCCCTGGCGGTGTAGCGAAAAAAGCCGTGCAAGCCGACTTCACCCTGGATTTCTAAACAAGACTTCTAAACACGATTTCTAAACAAGATTTCTAACCCTCCCCGTAATTCATGTGGGACAGCTGCCCTCGGCTGCCTGCCCTGAGCTTCGAAGGGTCCGTCGAGCGAAGCTCGACGCCTTACTCGCCCCGACACAACCACCCCGACCTCACCAGCCCACTTCGGCTAAACTACTGCCTTGCCCCCCCGAACAAAATCTTCGGCACCGGATTCCACCCAGGCCCCCGCCCACCCCGACCCCAACCGCATCTTCCTCATCGACACCATGTCGTTCATCTTTCGCGCCTATCACGCCATGGCCCGCCAGCGCACAGGGATGTCCACCAAGTCCGGAATTCCTACTGCCGCTGTCCTTGTCTTCGTCAACATGCTGCGCAAACTGCGCGACGATTTCTCCCCTAATTATTTGGCAGCTGTCTTCGACGTAGCTGCCAAGACTCACCGCGCCACCCAGGCCGAAGCCGTCACCACCATCCGCAAATTCGACATCAAAACCCAAACCTTCACTGAGGTCGAATACAAAGGCTACAAAGCCAACCGCGCCGCCATGCCCGAGGATCTCGCGCAGCAAATCCCCTACATCCGCCGCGCCCTCGAGGCTTATCGCATCCCCATCCTCGAGCTCGCCGGCTTCGAGGCCGACGATGTCATCGGCACCCTCGCCCGCAAAGCCGCGGCTGCAAAGCATCCCGTCTACGTTGTCTCCAGCGACAAAGACATGATGCAACTCGTCAACGACGACGTTCACATTCTGAATCCACCCAAGGACAATCTGATCTGCGACGCCGCCAAGGTCGAAGAAATTCTCGGAGTTCCTCCCGGGCGCGTCATCGATATCATGGCCCTGCGCGGCGACTCGGTCGACAACATCCCCGGCGCTCCCGGCATCGGCGATAAAGGATCGGTCGAAATCATCAAGCGCTTCGGCAGCGTCGAAGAAGCTCTCGACCGCGCCAACGAAGTCGAAAAGAAAACCTACCGCAAGTCCCTCCAGAACAATCGCGACACCATCCTCTTCAGCAAGAGCATGGCCACCATCGATACGAACGTCCCGGTCGAGCTCAACGTCGAGGCCATGCGCGCCGGCGAGCCCGATCTCGATCTCCTCCGCCAGCTTTTCACCGAACTGGAATTCACTTCGCTGCTGAAAGAGTTATTGCCCGAAGTTCAAGTCACCGAAGCTCATTACAGCGAAGCCAACTCCTCCTCTGACATAGAGAAAGTTCTCAACTCTCTCACGCAAGAAGGCGCCCTGGCCATCGTGGTCGAGTCCGAGCAAGCAGAATCGTTTTCGGAGAATGACGAAGATATCGTTGAAGAAGTCCCGCAGTCGGGAATGCTGGCGCTAACGGATGAAACGCCGTTGCCTGCGCCCGAGCCCGCCGCGCGCCGCATCTCTATTTCGTCCGCCACGGGTTCGGCGATCGTAGTCAAGCTCGACTCGAGCGCAGCCGCCGGCAAGCTGCGTTCCATCCTAAGCGGCGCAGCCGCGCCCAAGTCGATTCACGACTACAAAGCAGCAATCCACGCGCTCGGTCGTCTCGGCATCCATCTGCAAGGCGTCGAGCACGATCCCATGCTCTACTCCTACCTGCTCGATCCCACCTATTCCTCGCATCGTCTCGCCGACGTGGCCCTGCGCCGTTTTAATCTCAAGCTGAGCCAGCTCCAAACCAATAAAGATCTCGCCGAAGCCGCCGACATAACCGGCCGCCTCACCACCGCTCTCCGCGAAGATGTGAAGCAAGCAGGACTGACCCAGCTCTACGAGGAAATCGATCTCCCGCTCGTCCCCGTCCTCGCCCGCATGGAGCAAGCCGGAGTAAAAATCGACACATCGGCGCTCGCGAAAATGTCTACCGAACTCGAGCGCGAGATCGCGGTGCAAGCCAAACAAATCTATGAACTCGCCGGAATCGAATTCAACATCGGATCTCCCAAACAACTCGGCGACGTCCTCTTCAATCGCCTGAATCTTCCTAAGCCCGTGAAATACGGCAAGGGACGCACCATTTCAACCGCCGTCGACGTTCTTGAAACTCTGGCCGAAGAATATCCCATCGCCAGAAAAGTTCTCGACTACCGCCAGCTCACCAAGCTGAAGTCCACCTACGTCGACACGTTGCCCGCGCTCATCAATCCCGCGACCGGCCGCCTGCACACCACCTTCTACCAGGCAGGAACCGCCACCGGCCGCCTTTCCTCCGCGAATCCGAATCTGCAAAACATTCCCATCCGCACCGAGCTCGGGCGCGGCATTCGCGCGGCTTTCATCGCCGAACCCGGCCACGTTTTGCTCACAGCAGATTATTCGCAGATCGAGCTTCGCCTGCTCGCCCACTTCTCGCGCGATCCGCTGCTGGTCGAAGCCTATCGCCGTGGCGACGACATTCACACCCTGACGGCCTCGCAAGTCTTCGGAGTGCCGCCACTCATGGTCACTTCCGACCACCGCCGCCAGGCCAAAGTCGTCAACTTCGGCATCGTCTATGGCCTCTCCGCCTTCGGCCTATCGCAGCAACTCGGCATCGAAACCGCCGAGGCGAAATTGTTCATCGCCAACTATTTCGACAAATACAAAGGCGTCCGCGCCTTCATCGACAAAACGCTCGAAGAAGCCCGCCGCGATCTGAAAGTCAAAACCCTCCACGGCCGCATCCGCCCCATCCCCGACATCAACAGCAAGAACTTTGCCCAGCGCGGCTTCGCCGAACGCACCGCCGTAAATACCCCGCTGCAAGGAACTGCCGCCGACCTGATCAAAGTCGCGATGATCCGCATCGACGCCGCACTGCGTGAGCGTAATCTAAAATCGCGCATGACGCTGCAGGTCCACGATGAACTAGTCTTCGAAGTTCCGGAAGAAGAGGTGGACACAATGCAGTCGCTAGTCCGCGAGCAAATGGAAAAGGCTCACGTTCTGGCCGTCCCATTGTTAGTAGAGGTGGGCATCGGCCCCAACTGGAGAGATTTGGATTAGCGAGTGGCAAGGTCCGTGTGGGTCGGACACTCCTCTGTCCGACAACTGCCGACGCCACCAAAAAATGTATGCCTTGGACGAGCTTCCGCGTTATCCTGACATCGGGGGTGATGGCTATGCGCACAGGAAAGTTGTTTTCGATCGAGCCTGCTATTCCTCGTGTATGGGGATGCAAATTGAAATGCGCGGATGGCGACCACGATGCGGAGTTCACAATAAAATTTGCTGACGAGCAAGGCAGGTACGTGGACTACTGCGGTGAGCACCTCGCCGAGACATTCGGCGATATCAATGTCGGTAAGGCCAAAGTAAGAGAATACCGCACCATCCTGAACCCCCTCGCATACATCGGGTAGGTTGAACCCTCAGAATGGAACGGCCGGGGCCGCCGCAGTGGCGAACTTCCTGAAAAAGCGTTCCATTCACACTCCCAACTCATGTTATACTAAAATATAACTGAGGAGAACCGCCATGTACACCACCAACCTGCGCAAAGTCGGCGGCTCAGTCATGCTAGCCGTCCCGCCCGCGCTGCTCGACGTCCTGCAATTGCAGCCCGGCGCCAAGGTCGGCATCGCAGTTGAAAGTGGCTGTCTCGTTGTGCAGCCGCAGCCGCGTCCACGCTATTCTCTGGACGAACTGCTGGCCCAATGCGACCCCAAAGCGCGTCTTTCAAAACAAGGCGCGAAACAAGGCTCGAAACAAGAACAAGAATGGCTCAATAGCAAGCCTGTCGGCGGCGAACTCATCTGATGGAACGCAGAATGGAACGATCGGTTTATCGAGGGGGTTAGCGGAAGATGAAGCGCGGCGAAATCTGGCTCGTCAGTCTCGACCCCACCTCGGGGCACGAGCAAAGGGGGCGCCGTCCAGTGCTGATCGTGTCGCCTGAGCCCTTCAACCGGATCACCAAAGTCCCAGTAGTTCTGCCCATCACGAGCGGCGGCAATTTCGCACGCGCCGCGGGTTTTGCCGTGCCCTTGGCGGGAGCCGGAAGCAAAACGACAGGGATTATTCGCTGCGATCAGCCTCGCGCCCTCGACCTCGCCGCGCGCGGAGGCAAAAAGCTGGAAAGCATTCCGGACGCGATCATGGATGAGGTGCTAGCGCGGCTGGCACCGATATTCGAGTGAGGATGTTGCCCAAGGCCTATACCCCCAGCGCCTTCTGAATCTCCCCCGCAATCCCCGCCGTAAGCGCCCGCATCTTCTCCTCCGACTCCGCCTCCACCATCACACGCGCCAGCGCCTCCGTCCCCGAGTACCGCACCACGACACGCCCATTCCCATCCAGCTCCCTCTCGGCGGCTTCAATCGCCCGCTGCACCTCCGGCACCTGCGCGAACGGAATCTTCTCCCGCACCCGCACATTCTGAATCTTCTGCGGAAACACTTTCAAATCGCTCACCAAATCCACCAGCGATTTTCCAGATCGCACAATCACATCCATCACCCTCAACGCAGTCAGCAAACCGTCGCCCGTGGTCGCATCGCCATCTCGAAAAATAATATGCCCCGATTGCTCCCCGCCCAGAGTTGCGCCCGTCTTCAACATCTCTTCCAGAACATACTTATCGCCCACATTCGCCCGCAACATCCGAATGCCCGATTTCTTCAGCGCAATCTCGACACCCATATTCGACATCGTCGTCGCAACCACGGTCGACCCCGCCAATTTTCCCCGCGCCTGCAAATCCCGCGCCGCCAGCAGCAACACGCCGTCCCCATTCACCACGCGCCCCGTGGCATCGCAAAACAAAGCGCGGTCCGCGTCGCCGTCAAACGTCACTCCCAAATCAAACTTCCCACCAGCCTCCGCAACCGCCCTGCCCAGAGTCTCCGGATGCAGCGCCCCGCAACCGTCATTAATATTCTTCCCGTCCGGGGCGACACAAGTAAACGTCGCCTGCACTCGCAATCCCCGAAACAACTCCGGAGCCTCCGCCGTCGCCGCGCCGTTCGCGCAATCCACCAGCACCCGCAACCCGCTCAGGTCTGACGACACGCTCTCCGCCAGCGAGTCGATGTAAGCCTTGCGCAGCGCCGTTTCTCCCGGCAGAGAAGGCCCGGCAATCTTCAGCGCAGTATCGTCCGCCGCCGCCGCATTTCCGATCAGCGCGAAAATTTCTTTTTCAATCGCCAGCTCGCGCTCGTCCGTCAGCTTGAATCCGTCTCCGGAAAAAACCTTGATCCCATTGTCCGTCCACGGATTATGCGACGCCGAAATTACCACTCCCGCCGCAAACCCGCGCGACCGCGCCAGGTACGCAACTCCGGGCGTCGTGATCACACCCGCGCTGTAGACTCCCACTCCCACCGCGGCCAGACCGGCCGCGACTCGGTCCGCAATCCACGCACTCGATTCGCGTGTGTCCTGCCCCATCACAGCCCGCGCTCTCGGCGTGTTGCGCAGCAGATCGTGCCCCAACGCCCGCCCAATCAAATAAGTGCTGGCCGTCGTCAGCGGAAATTCCCCCGCCACGCCGCGTATCCCGTCCGTGCCAAATAATTGCCTGGTCTGATCACTCATAATTTTGCGGATTCAAAAGAACAGCCGGATGTTGTTCAGATTTGTATCGTCAAACCAGATTCGTATCAGGGTATGCCTTCAGGCATACCAAACAGCGCGACAATAATCCGCGCCTTCAGGCGCTGCGACGCAGTTTCAATGCCCATCCACTGCCGTACTCTTCTCCATGACCACCGTCACTCTCACCGGCGTCGCCTGCATCACCTGCACCAGAGGGTCCGGTACATACGCGTTAGTTACAAATGTTGCCATGGTCCTCGTTCCCGAAGCATCCACTGGATCGGTTGTGGCCGCGTCCACCATCTCAACATGATGCTTCGGCCCCGTGATCGTGATTCTCTCCGGATCCACAAGTATTTTGGCGATCTGTTCTCCCGCCAGGAAAGTCCCCGTGACCCGCGGGTGAATCTCCACGTCGCGGGTCAGTCGCATATCGAAAATCAGATGCACCTGCCCCGGCACCACCTGCACCACTCGCAAATCGCGCTGGTGACGCACCTGCTGCGCCGTCAGATCGAACGTGCGCTCGCCGGGCTTGGCATCTCCCAATTCAAGCTCCACATGGATGTCCGTCGAGCGCAGTTGCCGTATCGAGCGCTCCGGCCCGCGTACTCGGATCTGCGCCTCGGGTATGGTTGTCGAGCTGATTTCCAGATGCGGCGGAACGTGCTGAAACTCAATCGGCACTTGTACCTCCACCTCCGCCGGCTCCTGATCCGGCGAAACCCACCACCACAAGCCCGTCGCGATCACCAGCGACAACACCTTCAGCCAGAAGTTATGCAGCACCCAGCGCCGCAAAAAACTCGTCATAGCGGACGCTCCGCTTCCGGCGCCTGCTCCTCACCCTCGCGATCCCGATCCGCACCCAGCGCCGCTCCCGCCTGCAACGTCGATTCCTCGAGCGCATCCCCTTCGTTGTCTTGCCCCACTACCGTCGGCAACGTCACCGGCGACATATACCGCCGTAGTTCGCCGCTCAGCCGCCCGCGCAATTGTTCCACCGTCAGATCCCGCTCGATTTTCCCACCCACCGCCAGGCTGATCGCGCCCGTCTCTTCCGAAACAATCACCGCAATCGCGTCGGTCTCTTCCGTAATTCCTATGCCAGCCCGATGCCGCGTTCCCATCTGTGTCGAGAGCACCGGATTCATGGAGAGCGGCAGGAAGCACGCAGCCGCCGCCAACCGGTCTTTCTGGATGATCACCGCGCCATCGTGCAGCGGCGCGCTCGGCCGAAAAATCGTCGCCAGAAGATCATAGGAGAGTCGCGCATCCATGGCGACGCCGCTCTCGATGTAAGTCCGCAATCCAATCTCGCGCTCAATGACTATCAATGCGCCCGTCTGATGCTGCGAAAACAAATTCGCCGCCAGCACAATGTCGTCATACGAATCCCCGTCCACCGCCGATCCCCGCAGGCTCACTCGGCGCCCCAGGTCCGAAAGCATGTGGCGGATCTCCGCCTGGAACACCACGATCAGCGCAAACACCAGATACGGCAGCAGGTGGCTCACCAGCCAGTTCAGAGTAACCAGCTGGCCGATTCCCGCCAGATAAAGCGCCGCCGCGACCGCGGCCAGGCCCGCCAGCATGGGCGCCGCTCGCGTCCCACGGATCATCACCAGCACTTCATAAATGATCAGCGCCACCAGCAGAATGTCGAGCACCGTAAACACTCTCGACCATGGCGCCGTCAGTTGCATCACTCGGATCTCTCCGCGAATCTCAAGCGTTCCGGGAACCCTACATTCTAATGCAGTGCCGTCTGAGCAGGATTGTCATCCTGAACAAGCGTTCTTTGCGCAGTGAAGGATCTGGGCGAGCCGCGCGAAGCGTCGCGTTTTTTTGCGACGCAATAATCGCGCGTTTGGCTCGCTTCCTTAATGTTCTCACCTTCGTGCTTATCGCCTTACCGCTTCGACCTTTCTCGCGGGTTACCCGTATCCACCTAAGCTTTCGTCTTCTTCACCACAGCCTCAATCTCCCCCCGCGCCACCCGGGCCCGAATCTCATCCCCCGCCTTCACCTGCGCCGCGTCCTTCACCAACTGCCCCGCGCCATCGAACACCAGGGCGTAGCCGCGCTCCAGAATTGCCAATGGAGACAGCGCTTCCAGCGCCCGGCCCATCCGCTCGATGCGGACCTTATTCTGCAGAAGCTGATTCCGCATCGCCGCTCCTAGCGCCGCAGTTCCCGCCTCTAACTCGCTTCGGATTCCCGCCAACACTCGCCGCAGATCGTAGTGCCGCACCGCCGCTGCCTGTGTCTCCCATCGCCGCCGTATCTGCTCCAGGGTTTGCCGCACGCCCCGTTCGAGCCGGTAAGTCAGGTCATCCAGTCGTTGCTGCCGCTGCCGGATCAAGTCCATCATGCGCGCAAACGCCCCATGCTGTGCCCGCTCCATCAGCGCATGCCGTGCCTCGAGCAGCCGCCGCTCCATCGCCCGCACCAGCCGCTCCCGCACCGCCTCGGCCTGATTCTCAATTTCCACCCGCGACCGGATCACCAACTCCGCTGCCGCCGAAGGCGTCGCCGCCCGCAGGTCCGCGACAAAATCCACAATCGTGAAATCCGTTTCGTGCCCCACCGCCGAAATCACGGGAATCTCCGACGCGGCTACAACGCGTGCCAGCCCTTCATCGTTGAACGCGGCCAAATCTTCAGCCGACCCTCCACCGCGGCCCACAATAATCACTTCTACGTTCCGGCTCGCGCCGCGGCTTTCGTCGCCGCGAACTTCATTGAAATACCGCACCCCCGCCGCGACTTCCGTAGCCGCGGAATCCCCCTGCACCTGCGCCGGATAGATCACCACATTCACCGTGCGATGCCGCCTCTGCAAAATGTTCAGAATGTCTCGCAGCGCCGCCGCCTGCGGCGAAGTCACAATCCCTATGCGCGCCGGCAGCGCCGGAATCGCTTTCTTCCGCTCCGCCGCAAACAATCCTTCCGCCTCCAGCTTCGCCTTCAGTTGCTCGAACGCAACCTGCAACCCTCCCGCACCCTTGGGCTCGATGTACTCCGCCGCAATCTGCAGCTCGCCGCGATCTTCATAAATCGTAACCCGCCCCCGCACCACCACCTGCATCCCATCCGCGGGACGAAACCGCAGCAGCCGCGCCTTCGAACTGAACATCACCACCCGAATCTGCGCATTCCCATCCTTCAGCGTGAAATAAAGATGCCCCGAATCTGGCGCACGGAAATTTGAAATCTCTCCCTCCACCCAAGCGTCGGAATATTCCCGCTCCACCAGCGTTCGCACCGCCGCCACGAGCGCACGCACCGTCCAAACCCGCCGCTCCGGCGGAGCGAACCTGAATCCGAGTTGATCGGTTAATGACATCGTCGAGTGCAGTGTAGCCTTCCAGTCACCGGTTTCCAAACGGAGTGTTTATGTAGAGCCAGCCGCCCTCGGCTGTTGCCACCGGAAGCTTGACTGGACACTTGGGTTGAAGCACTCAGCAAGCTAGCGAAGGATGCGGTTGGCGACATTCATCCACCACGGCGACGCGTGGACGAACGTCTCCATGGCGGCGATTTGGCAAACGATCAGAATCGGGAGCGCGTAGAGGTAGACCTTGTGAACCCGGTGTTCGACGATGAGGTCCCGGATCACGCCGAGACATATCAGCGCGTCAACGCCGGCCGGTGAGAAGACGAGCGGTAGTTCTGGAAAGCGGCCAAAGGCTGCGTCGGCGAGCGCGCAGGAGGCGATCAGCATCAGGCGCCGATGGAACTCGGGCTTCGTGCGCCAGTAGATAGCGAGCGCAAAGGGCACGGCGAAGGAGGCAAGGTCCAGCACTTGAACAATGGTGAAAGCCGCCGAGTTGAATGGGTCGTTTTGCTCGATGGAGAACCTGGCCATGCTGGCGGAGGTCCAGGCGCCGAGGACAACAACGGCGACGGCGAGTCCGACGCCGAACCAGCCGAGCCTGCGATGCCGCCGGACGTTGTGGGAGCGGACCAGCGCCGATTGCAGGATGAAGAACACCACCCATCCGGGGAACACAATGGCGTGGATGTAGAGGACAAAGGGCGGGAGCGGCGAGGCATGTATGAGGTTATGGTCGATGGTGTGGCTGAAGCCGTACACCACAGTCGCGGCGATCAGCAGCGACATGAAGAAATAAAAGTACTGACCCCAAAAGCTCACACGCTTGGTCGTCATCTTATTCGCCAAGGCGTGCGGTTTAGCGCTCATTTTCTGCGGGCCGATAATAGCACAGCCAGTCGAGTGGCATCGGCTGGCTGCACCTCACATAAATGGGGTCACCCTAAATCGATAACTTCGGGGATGCAGTGCGCAGCAACAACTGGAAAGACCGTAACTATATTACCTGCCAGCCTTCGCCGCACTCCCCTGCCGCACTGAGAGCCGCGCCTGCAGCAGTTCCTTCGGATCGAGTTCTCCATTCCCGTCTTTATCCAGTTTGTTGAACTCCGCTTCCATGAAGGCCATCCATTCCTGCTTCGTTATCTTGCCGTTCTTGTCGGCGTCGAGCAGAAGCAGCAGTTGCTTAACATTCTCGTTCGCCTGGGCAAACTTATCTTGCGGTTTAGGCGCGACGTCAGCCACGGCGATGGCGCCGCTCGCGCTCATCAGTGCGATCAGCAAACTTCTTCGGGTCATCATTAACCTTCCCTCCCGGAGTTTTACGAGTGGGAGATCAAGATTTTGGCATACCTCTCCACAATGCGAATGATTACGGGAGTAACAGAGTGACCTCTCTCACTTCGCCTTCCACACCACCTTCCCCGCCACCATCGTCCACACCACTTTCGTCTTCCGCATCTCCTCCGGAGAAACCGTCAACACATCGCGATCCAGCAAAACCAGATCCGCACTCTTCCCCGCCGCAATGCTGCCCAGAGAACCCTCCATATTCATCGCCCGCGCCGAATTCCGCGTGTAGGCATAAAACATCGCCTCCCGCGGCATATCCTGCGACGGATCGAGCACGCCCTCCGCACCCTTGCGCGTCTCCGCCTGATAAATCGCCCGGAAAACATTCGCCGTCGAAACCGGCCAGTCGCTCGCGCCAGAAATAATTCCCCCATTATCGAGAATCGACCGTGCCGGATACTGCCACTTGTAAATCTCCGGATCGATATAGGGCTTCAAAATCTCGATCGTGTCGTTGCTCGCCTCCGCCCAAAAAAGCTGCAACGCGCTCACCACCCCCAACTCCCGAAATCGCGGAAAGTCCTCCGGGTCCACGAACTGTTCATGCGTAATCGTATCCGGCAACCCCGAATTTCCGTTGGCCTTGCGCGCGGCCTCAATTCCATCCAGCGCGGCTTTCACCGCACCATCGCCGATGGCATGCACGTGAACGATCAATCCCTGCTTATCCGCCGCCACGCACAGCTCGGCAAATTTCTTCGGCTCAAACAGCAAATCCCCGTAGCGCCCCGTATTCTTATAAGGCTTTGTGAGATGCGCCGTCTGCGACGGAAACTCCACCACCCCATCAGCAAACACTTTGATTCCGGTCACGTGCAGATTAGGAACATCCTTGTATTCCTCGCGCGTCTTCTGCACCGCAGCCAGTTCCGCCGCCGGATCTTTCGCCAACACCCGCGGAAACGCCACCACCTGCGGAGTCAGCTCGCCGCGATCCGCCAGCAACTTGTAAGCTCGCAAAACATAATCGGCGGCCAGCGGATCAAGCCACGCCGTAATACCCAGGCTGTAGTTGTATTCCAGCGCGGCTCGCCCCGCGGCCAGCAGTTGCTCGTCGCTATACGCGGGCAAAAGCGCGTCGACTTTCTCTTCGCCCGCATCCACCAGAAATCCATTCGGCTGCATGTCCTTGTCGACGCCGTAGTAACTTCGTTCCTCCACGGAAAGCTCTTTCAGAAAATCCGCCGTGATGCCCGCCCGCCGCAACAGTGCGCGATTCGCCCACGATGTGTGCCCGTCCATGCCGCGCAGCAAAATATATTGCTTCTCGTAAGCCCCCGCGCTGAACTCCGCATTGAGCACGTCAAGGTGCGACCAGAACGCCAGCGGCATGCCTTGAATCTCAAGAATGTCGCCGCGCATTCCCCGGCCCGCTTTTTTCGCAGAATCGACAAAAGGGGCAAGCTGATCGAGAGTCTCCACTTTCTCGCTGGCATCGGCGCCAATCAGTCCCAATCCGCCGTCGATCGAGTGGCTATGCGAATCGATGAATCCCGGAAAAAGAGTTTTGCCTCCTAGATCGATGCGTTCGGCTTTCGCCGACACCGATTTCATTACCTCAGGCAGGTTGCCCACCGCAAGAATCTTGTCTCCGCGGATCGCGACCGCCTCCGCATAAGGATTCTGCGGATCGCCGGTAAAAACTTTGGCATGAAAGAAGACCCGCTCGCCCGAACTCTCTTGAGCCCGGAGCGAACAACGACCCTGAACCAGAATGAACGACATAACCAGGAATAGAACGAAACAAAAGTCTGATCGGAACCGTCTCACAGAATCATCCTTCCTCACTTTTACCGCCGCCATCGGCTGATCACATACAGCAGGATCGATAGCACTACACTCCCCAGCAGAGACGTCGCCAGAGGAAAATACACCGTCGTACGTTTCCCGCGATACAGGAAATCTCCCGGCAAGCGCCCCAAAGGCCAGTTCATCCGCCCCAGCAGCATCACCGCCAAACCCGCTACCAGCAAGGCAACTCCAAGAAAAACCAGTATTTTCCCAAGCTCCATCCGATCCGCACCTCTTCCGAAAGAACGCGCGAAGGCCGCTAAGGGCTCCCGGAGCATACTACGCTTTCACGTCCTTCCATCTGCAACCGATCCTCTGGAAAAGCGAGCCTTTCAGCCCGCGCCGCAGAGCGTACACCCACATGCTTTTAGCCCTTGTTTCCTGCCCAGAGAACTTAGTCTCCACCGCTATTTCTTCTCCGCTAAAGCCCGCATTCGGCGCTACAATATCAATGCTAAACCTGCGCTCTTAAGTCTAGTGCAGGTTGCCGCTCGCTCCCCGCTCGGAAGGAACATGATATGAAGATCCGCTCACTCGCAACGCTTCTCTTAACCGCAGCACTTGCATTTGCACTCCCCGCATTCGCTCAACAAAATTCGACTTCGACCGCGCAGCCCGCGGCTTCTACGGATCAATCTGCCGCGCAGCCTGCGCCCCGCCAGGATTTCTGGGATGGCGATGAGCCCGGCGTAGGCTGGCTGATTCTGCATCCCTTCGCCAGCAAGGAATACGTCCGGCGCCACGTAGAGCCCATCCGCAACCAGCTCAACGAGCTCGAAGAACTCACCGCCTCCAGCGCCAAGGCGACCCGCGACGTCGACAGCCGCGCCCAGCAAGGCATTCAAATGGTTTCCGCCAAGACCAGCCTGGCCGACGAGCACGCCCAGGATGCCGCTAACAAAGCGCAGATGGCGCACCAGACCGTCGCCTCGCTCGACACTCGTCTCGCTACCGACCAAACCGTCATCAGCAACATCGATCAATTCAAGTCCGCCCAGCAGACCGAGATTCGCTTCCGCCCCGGCCAAACCGTCCTGAGCAAGCAGGCCAAGGACGCGCTCGACGAAATGGCCGCCCCGCTGAAAGGTCAGCACGGTTACGTTATCGAAGTAGAGGGATTCTCTTCCGGCCAGGGTCAGGCCGCGATCGCGAGTTCGCGCAAGATGGCGGACTCGGTCGAACGCTATCTCGTGCTGAACCACGAGATCCCCGCTTACCGCATCTACGTGATCGGCATGGGCAACGTCCCCACAGCTCAGCATGCAACCGGCACGCGTGTGGAAGTCAGCGTGATGAAGAACGATCTCGACCAGACCGCAAAGCAATAGCTGATTCCGTTCAGGATTCGTAAGGGCACGGCCTCCTGCTGTGACGCAGCCTTCGAAAACCGTAGCACCCGAAGAGCCTGCGGAATTAACGATTCGTATCAGGGCATCGCTTTAGCGATGCCGGAAAGGCCCGTGAAATCACGCCGGCTTTAGCCGCTGCAGACCGCCGTCACGAAGAGGCCTTTCGACGCCCGCCCAAACATTTGTCATTCCGAGCGGCCCTATCGCGAGGAATCCGCTTTTTGCCGGCAGCACCGACTTTGCGCCACAAAGTACTCGACAACTTAGCCTCTTCTCGTCTATTCTGACGCCATGCCCGGCTCCCGCCCGCACCGCCTCCGCCGACCTCATCGGCCCGTGCGCCCACTGCCGCCGCGCTCCATCCCCGATCCCGCCGACGACCTCCGCTACATCCGCGACACCATGGAGCGCTCCGCCTCCTTCACCGCCGTCCCCGGCTGGGGACAAGTCATCCTCGGCCTCACCGCCCTCGCTGCCGCCTGGTTAGCCGGGCAAAGCTCCGCGCACCAATCAAATTCCGCAGCGTGGCTGAAGATTTGGCTCGCCGAAGCCTTCCTCGCCGCCGCGATCGCTTTCGTCTCCACGCGCCGCAAGGCCAACCGCCGCGGCCTTCCACTCTTCACCGGTCCAGGACGCAGAGTCGCCCTCGGCCTCTTTCCTCCGCTTATCGCCGGCGCGCTCCTGACTTTCCTGCTCTACCGCGCCGGACTCGAATCCGCGCTCGCTCCCGCCTGGCTTCTTCTCTACGGCGCGGGCATCATCACCGGAGGCGCTTACTCCGTTTCCATCGTCCCCGTCATGGGTCTCTGCTTCATGGTCACCGGCGCGCTCGCCGTCATCGCACCCGCGGCCTGGGGCAACTGGTTCCTCGCTGCCGGCTTTGGCGGTCTCCACATCGTCTTCGGATCTCTCATCGCCCGGAGGCACGGTGGCTAGATCCCTCGCCCAGCGTCGCAAGCCCGCAAAAGCCGCGTCCCCCCGCGAGCACGCTCCCGCCCGCCAGCTTCAACTCCCCGAGCTCGACCGCCTCATTCACGAGCGCATCCGTCTCGGCATCGTCAGCGCCCTGGCCACCAACCCCAGCCTCAGCTTCAACGACCTCAAGCGCATCCTCAAAACCACCGACGGCAACCTCAGCGTCCACGCCCGCAAACTCGAAGAAGCCGACTACATCTCCTGCCTGAAATATTTCGAAGCCCGTGTCCCCCGCACCGAATACCGCCTGACCGCCACCGGCCGCCGCGCCCTCACCCAATATCTCGATCAAATGGAAGCCTGGATCCGCCTAACCCGCGACCGCTAGCAGCGTGGAGCGGGCGCCCCCGCCCGCTGCCTTTGATCTTGCTGTTGCTCTTGACTTCGCTCTTGCCTTTGACTTCGCCTCTCACCGTCACTTCCATTTCGGCCGCATGCAGCACCGTGGAAGAGCGGCGCTTCAGCGCCGCGTAACGCGCCCGAGAACGACGGCTTTAGCCCCCGAGGCCCCACCCACCCCCAATGCTACAATCCCCGCATGAAACGCATCTTCCTCCTCATCCCAACCCTGTTAGCCGCTCAAGCCCTCGCCCCCGAAGTCGAAATCACCGCCGAGCCCCACCATCACCTCGTCCTCGAAAACAAATCCGTCCGCGTCTTCAACGTCGACGTCGCTCCTCACACCGAAACCCTAATGCACTGGCACCGCCACGACTACTTCGCCGTCAATCTCGGCACCGCCGAAGTCGTCAACGCCATAAAAGATAAGCCTCCCGTCACCGTCAAGCTCCAGGACGCCCAAACCATCTTCTCTTCCGCCACCTTCGCCCACATCGCCCGCAATCAAACCGACCAGCTCTTCCGCAACGTCACCATCGAAATCCTCGAAGACGAAACCCTCCGCCACGCGCCCTCTAAATGGGATGAAGACCGAGCCCTGGAAACCTTCCCCGGAGGCACGCAGCAAATCCTCTTCGTCAAAGACGCCATCCGCGTCTCCGAATTCGAACTCCAGCCCGGCGCCGCCGCTTCCGTGACTCATCCCCACGGCCCGCTGCTTCTGGTAGCCGATAGCGACCTCGAAGTCCGCACCCACATCGCCCACGGTTCCGCCTCCACTGCCCTAAGCGCCCGCGCCGCCCTGAAACCCGGCGACTCCCGCTGGTACCCCGCCAACCACTCCCACACCGTAACCAACCCCGGCCCCAACCCCGCCAAATTCGTAACCCTGGAATTCCCGTAACGATTCGTAGCGCGGCCGCCCCCGCCCGCGAACGCCCTCCGCAAGCTTTTGTCATTCCGAGCGGCCCTATCGCGAGGAATCTGCTTTTGCCTTTTGAATTCCCACTTCGGGAAACCTCTTGTCAATAGCCAAACGCGACCCGATTCCCCTTACCCCCATGATCCTGCGGCAGATATATTTCCCCAACCTATGTCGCTTTCAACCATTGCTCCATGATATAATGGATATATAGTCGAATAGCCGAACGCGACCCCTCCCCAGGGTCGCGTTTTTTATTGCCCGGTAAGTTTTGCTGAAACTAACGCTTCGTATCAGGGTATGCCTTCAGAGCCTGCCCTGAGCTCAGCCGAAGGGCATACCGCAAGCCGCATTTTCAGTAGCGCCTTCAGGCGCTGCCTTTCCACCCAACAATCGGAATCAACCAAGGAACCAATGCCAAACCGCAGCTCAGGCCAGAACATCCAGAACCACAAACTCCGCGGAGAGTGGGCCGAACTCCGTTTCATGCAGCGCGCCACCGAGCGCGGCTTCCGCGTCACCAAGCCCTGGGGAGAAACCGCCCCCTACGACATCGCCACCGACCACCACGGTCACTTCCTCCGTGTCCAGGTCAAGTGCACCATCTACCAGCGCGGCAACTCCTACGCCTGCACCATCTGCTCCAGCCACGTCGTCTACACCCCCCACCAACTCGACTTCTTCGCCGCCCTAGTCATCCCCGTCGATACCTGGTACATCCTCCCCATCCGCGCCACCCACAACCAACCCGTAATCGTCCTCTCTCCGCACCTCACCAAATCCAAATACGGCCCCTACCAGGAAGCCTGGCATCTGCTCACCCGCGCTGAATCGCCTGCTTAGCGTGGAGTGTGGAGTGTGACGCTGGCGCCCTCACCCGCGCAGTCAGCTCCCCCCCGCGGTTTTCGAAGGTCGGGAAGAACGCCTTTGGGTGGTGCAGCGCCTTTAGTGCTGCGAACGTAGCAACTCAAAAGCAATCGCGGCTTCCTTCCGTAGCTTCGACAGCCCCTCATAAAGCTTTGTCATTCCGAGCAGCCCCATCGCGAGGAATCTGCTTTTGACTTCGTACTCCCACCTCGGGAAATTTCCTGTCAATAGCCAGAACCGCCTCAATTCCCCCTTACCCTCCTGATTCTAAACGGCAAATATGTTCGAACCCTCGCACTCAAAAGGCTAAAAGAATAGCCTGTGGGAAACCGAGTCCATTCGTCACAAGGGTATGATGCGACACTGATAATGCAAACGGAAGACATCCGCCTGTCTTAGCAGAGCAGAGCGCGAACGTGAGGGTATTCTAACGCTCGTTCGGAAGCTCGATTGCCAACGTCAGGTTAGCGGGTGAGGGACGCTAACCCGTGGGTCAGGACCGTCTGTATACAGGAAACGCCCGACGGCTTCCTTCGCATGTACCCGAAACTAATCACGGATGCTGAGGTTTGAAGGTGAAGAGACTGTTGCACTGAACCAAGATAGGAACCTAATGTTACGCCCGTAACTTTACGTTGTCTGCCGAAAGCCGATATAGACTACATCATCAACGGGCCATGATCCAGAGCAAGCTTCGGAAAATGAGGAGTCGCCACATGCAGATTCAGATCGAGATTGACGAAGCAGGTGTCCGGTTGCTAAACGAGATCAAAGAAAAAGCAGGCCTAAATGATTACCGCGCGGTATTCGACAACGGAATAGCCCTGTTGAGCTGGGCCGTACGACAAAGAGCGGACGGAAAAGTCGTTGCCGCTGTCGATGAGGGCACTCACAGCTACAAGGAAGTCCAGTTGCCTGCCTGAGCGATTCGCCTACCCGGCGAGCTCAGCTCTTAGCCTTGGGGGATGGTCAGTCTGACACACTCATAATGCTGCCCGCCCAAGATATTTCTCAACTTCCTCCTCAAAGGTTCGGAAGGGTAGGAAGTCGAAACCCGCAAGCCGTGGAAGGTGGGTTTCGATATCAGAATCTTGTAGGCGGGATTGTACGCCACCTCACCGTCACTCTCTTTAACTGCGCCCTGAAGGCGGGACGCAATATTGAGCGGGCGCCCGATATATTCCTTTTGATCGTTCATGATCGTCTCGATCAATAGGCCCGCATCCGCGCCGAACGTCAAACCCATCACCTGCGGAGTACTCTCCAGCGCTGGAATTATAGACTTCTTTAGTTCCTCGCAGAACAGTTCCGTTAGCTCCGCGAGGAACTTTAAGAGTTGGCTGCCTGTGGTCGTCGGCGGGAACAGGAGGATCCATCCGTCCCCGATAAATTTATATATCTCGCAAACGCGCACGTTTTGCTTATGGCGCAAGAACCGCTTGATGGTAATCAGGAAGTCTCTGTACGCCTTCAGGTTGTCCCTACTGTGAAGACCCTCGAGAATGTTCGAGGACGAGCAAATATCGAAGAACACGACGAGCGCCTCTCGAGTTTCCAGCTCATCCTTCGGTGAGGTATCCAGATCCGCGCTCAAAACGACGCCCGCACGTCGCAACTGCTCTGTGCCCTCGAACTCCAACTTCTGCTTCGTCAAGTACGTACATCTCCTTTTTTCGCCAAGGGCAGTTGACGCCCAAGAGACAAGAATCGCACTAAGTGCCACCTTCGGCACTGCAAGTCGCTAACTCAAACGACTAACGTATGGGTCGGTTGGAACTATCACCACAAACGAAAAGCAGGAAAACCTGAGATTAGGACAGGCTAAACACGAGCCATCTCGGAGGGCGAGGAACTATTCGCCGAATCCCAAGATCCGCTGAGTCTGGCCGCAGTTAATCCTAAGCCGCGGCTGTAGCCTGTTCGCCAGCTGCGACCGTCGCGGGCTCGCCAGGCGCCGATTCGCCAGCAGGAGACTCCAAGTCCAAAACCACGTAGCCGTCCTTCGCCTGGTTGAGCGCCACCACAAGGCGGCCGTTCTGCTTTTGCTCCGCAGCCCATCCTCTGAGAGCAAGGGCTTGATTAATGAGCGCTTCGAACGATTCAGCGCCCGTCAGATTCTTCAGATGGCGTAAGACCCCAAGCTGTTCGGGGTCAATCTCAAGCGTCAAAACCACAGAAACCTCCCTCTTGCTTTCCGCTGGTCGGATTTCTTCAGCCACTTCATGGAAGAGATGCTTACACTTTCGATTAGGGTTCGGCCCGGGGAAGGAAATAAGGGGACATTGTGCACGGATTTGCGGAGTGCGTCAATAGCGAAAGATCCAAGCGCAGTAGTTTGCCTCGTGGCGCTGACTGGTTCAACCTAAGCCGAAGCGCCACCGGGAAGGCGGCTGAAGCTCGGGGATAGGCCGCTCCCAGCGTACAATCTAGGGATATTAAAGTTGTCAGCGTGCGTATTGGTTTCCGAGCATGGAGTTACTGAGTTCCAGCAACGGAGCAAACGAGTTGGACCATCAGATTCAGTTCGCTCGCCATAACCTCGACAATCACCAGGCCTTGATCCGATCATCAGACGCAAAAGCTGGCGTTCTCGTCACGGTCATGGTTTTCGTGGCTGCGAGCGCCCTCCAGGTCTCCAAAGACGCGGTAACGAAACTGCAGTGGATGTCGTGCCACGGCGCGATCATCAGTGCATTGTTCCTTGTGTCGTCGGTCGGACTAATTGCCGCTGTTCTGTGGAGCCTAGTAGCCGTGCAGCGCGTTCTACGACCGAGAGGGGCGCGCCACTACGAATCGGCGCAAGTTGATCGACAACTTTTGTGGCAGGATCATGTGCTAATGCATGGAACGCCTGACAAATACTTCCAAGCCCTCAGTGCAGCACCTCAGGAGCTGCTACTCCAGAATTTAACTGATCAGATTTTCGAACTTGCGCAGATCTCCAGAGAAAAAATGGACGCTTTACGTGGAGCGCGCTGGGCGGTTTGGATGGCCTTCTGGTCGTGGGCCGTGAACATTGGAGCCGCGCTCGCCTTAATCAGAGGGACGTGAACCAACGGATCGATGCGTCGCGGCCTTTGGGCGGGTCGCCTATAGATAGATTGCTGACTGGTCCCATTACATCGACGAAGCAAGCTGGTAAACTTGGCTGGACCACCCCGTGCTAAACTTCCCCCTTGCATTCTGTGTCATTCATCTGCTATAAACAATTCACCGAGAGCAGTAGTGTGGCTAGCCGGTCGTATTGTGTGCAACTCTCGGGCTTGTCCGGCATCTAATGTTTTAAGAGGGCGTGAAAGCCTTCAATCGTCCCGGCCACGGGACTTCATTCGGAAGGCAGCACATTTCCGAAGGGTACCTTCAAAGCAAGGACCTCCAAAAGGATCTTTTCTCAATTTTCTGTCTTCCGTCCGGGCTGTCGTAAAAACGCCTGTCGCAAAATGCGTGCGCCGAAAGCGGCGTTTCATTCCGAACGGAAGGCACATACTGTTGCGCGTATTCGAGCGCCCAACCCAAAGCGCCCAAAAGGCTTTGTCATTCCGAACAGTTTTATCGTGAGGAATCTGCTTTTGGGTTTAGCTGGCAGCTCTCCTGCTCCCGCCCCGCGAATTCCCGATGTGGAAATCATCTGGAAATCCTGTGGGACGTAACGATTGACAGGATTTTGCGCAGCACGGTATGTTTGTAAGGTTTCGAGGACAGTCGGGTTCGCGCTTGTGGGCTTGCTCACAAAAAAGAATCCGCCTGGACTGAATTCGCGCCGCCTCGGCGGACCGCGATTCGGTCTTTGACAACTAGGTTGAACGTGCCAGTCGTGAGAAACGAATTCGGGCATTAGTCCGAGCGATCTCACAAGATAGACCACCGCATTGTTGAAACCAGAGCGGCTTTTGCAAGCGGCTTTGGATATGCGGCGATGGCAGTCTGCCAACTACCCGTCGGCAGACATCAGGTTTCAAACGAGAGTTTGATCCTGGCTCAGAATCAACGCTGGCGGCGTGCCTAACACATGCAAGTCGAACGAG
>JBEKHS010000033.1:0-95177 GCA_050012155.1 Candidatus Sulfotelmatobacter sp.
CGCATGATCCTGTTCCCGGAAGGCGCAATCAAACTGCAAGGCACGGGCCGGCAGGTACTCGAGCACTGCGACGGCCAGCGCACCTTCGGCCAGATCATCGCGGAATTACAGGCCCAATTCGCCGACGCGGACCCAACGAAGATTCGCGCCGACATCAGCCAGTTTCTGGAACAGCTGCAGAAGAAGCGGATTGTGGATTACTAGAGCCTGACTTGAGTCCCTGGAACTACCGGAGTACCGGAAGGAACCGGGCAATGCCGCGAGGGGTTACGTGATCAAAAAGAATGAGCATCAACAGAGGAGTGTGCAGCGGGGATGGTGACCGGGGCCGCCTCAAGACTCCGGGCGGCAAACTCCAGGACCGCGTTGATCTGCTCGCGCGTAACGTCGAACTGCTCGATGATTTCCTCTACAGTGGCCCCAGCTTCGAGATTCAAGAACACGGCGGAAACCGGCATGCGGGTATCACGAAACACCCACGCGCCGCTTAGTCTTCCCGGCACGCTTTCCACCGCAGGACACTGCGACCAATCGAGAGCTGCCATGTTCTTACCTCCTCTTAAACTAATCTTCTACCACGGTTTGACGGCCTACGCCAGTTGCTCCCAGCCCACGTCGAGCGCAGCGCCCAGCTTCTTCCAGGTGCTGACAGACCCGGTCTTGCGCTTGGTCTCAATCGCCGCGATCAGCGCGCGCGATACCTTAGCCTTCTTCGCAAGCCGCTCCTGGGTAAGTTTACGGTACTCGCGCCAAATACGGAGCGCGGCCTCTCCCTTCAATCTGCGCTCGGTAATCTCTAGCGGAATGAGTTCGTCCTCGCCATCCTCAAGACGCGCTTTTGCCGCATCGTACGCCTTCACGTCGGCAAGCATTTCCGCATCTTCTATCAGCCTTCGCATGCGTACGACCGGAATCACAGCGAATTCTCTACCTTTGCGGGTAATGGTTTCAATACGCATCAATAGATTCCTCCCCTTGCTCCAACTTCTAAAGCCCATAATTCAAGGCGGTCATCGTGCAACTCGTAAATGACGCGCCAGTCGCCGACTCTCAGCCGGTAGCCATCGCGTCCCTGAAGTTTGGAGACGTTGTTGTGGCTCGCATATGGGTCCGCGGCAACTTCCTTGATCTTTTCCACAATCCGCTTCTGCCAGTTCACCGGAAGCCGGGCAAGCGCCTTCGCGAAGGATTTCGTCGTTACGACCGCATACACTAGTTCATTGTTACCCATAGTAACAATACTAGTCAAGCATATAATGAAAGCGGAATCCTCGGGGTTTCCATCGGATTCGTTCATGATCCCCAACCCGCTCGCCCTCATCGCCGAGATCACACACCGCTGCCCGCTGCACTGCGTCTATTGCTCGAATCCCCTTGAGTTGGCTGCGGCAAACTCAGAGCTTTCCACGCAAGGATGGACCGACGTCTTCCAGCAGGCGGGCAAGCTGGGAATGCTGCACGCGCACTTCACCGGAGGCGAACCACTGGCGCGCCCCGATCTCACCGAGCTCGTCGCCGCAGCACGCACCGCCGGCCTGTACACGAATCTCATTACCTCCGGCATCGGGCTGTCCGAAACGCGATTGCAGGCGCTGGTCGAGGCTGGGCTCGATCACATCCAACTCAGTTTCCAGGATTCGCGCGAGGACGCAGCCAACTGGATTGCGGGAGCGAAAGCACACGCGCACAAGATTGAATTGTCTCGCCTCATCCGCCAGCATAAGATCGCGTTCACCGTGAATCTCGTCATTCACCGGCAAAACATCGATCATCTCGAAGAGATGATCGCCTTCATCGAGCAACTGGCACCCGACCGCATGGAGATCGCCCACACACAATATTATGGTTGGGCTTTGAAAAACCGGACTGCGCTGCTGCCCACCCGGGCGCAGCTTGATAAAGCTGTCGAAGCCGTAAGCGCCGCGGAAAAACGCCTCGCCGGACGCATCCGCATCGACTTTGTCGTCCCTGACTACTACGCGCGTTTTCCTAAAGCCTGCATGGGGGGATGGGGACGTAGATTGATGCTTATCAATCCAGCCGGCAAGGTCCTGCCTTGCCACGCCGCCGAAGTGATTCCGGGGCTTGCGTTCGAAAATGTTCGCGAGCAGACGCTGGAGTTTATCTGGCGCGAGTCCGCGTCGTTCCAGCGCTTTCGCGGAGAAGAATGGATGCCGGAACCTTGCCGCAGTTGCGACCAGCGTGCCGAAGATTTTGGCGGGTGCCGCTGCCAGGCTCTGCTGCTCACGGGCGATGCCACGGCAACGGATCCTGCATGCTCGCTCGCACCCGCACACCACATCGTTGAGGCCGCGCTGGTCGAGGCAAATTCCAACGCCGCAATTTCGCAACCCGTTCCCGCTGGGTCGTTCGTGCAGTTGCAGCAGCGCGCGGAAAGTCTCTGGAGTTACCGAATCAATCCCGAATAATCAACAAATTCAAACCTACCAGCGTACGCCGATTGTGATCGGACGAAAATCTGTCGTGAGGCCGTTGCCAGTTCCATGCGTGAGACGGTATTCCACGTAGATCTCGGCCCCACTGGGCATCTTGCGCGTGAGGCCAGCCCCAATGTTGTAACCGAACTGGTTCAGGCTGGAATTAACGAAGCTACCGCTCAAAGGAAGGCTGATGTCGGCGGAACTGGAGCACGCGCCCCACCAGACCCAGAATCCGTTGCATGGCGTACCCGGAATCGTAGCATCGGAGTTGAGGCTTCCGGCGCGATGGTCGTAGGTGGCCCCGAAGAGAACATAGCCGCCCCACAGTTTAGTTACCGGAACGTTGATGATCGGGTCCAGGTTGATGGCCCACACGTAGCTCGATGCTCCCGTCGCCTGCGCCAACTCCAGAGTGGACTGGCGCAATGGCAGGTCCGCGATCAGAAAGTCTGCGTGCAACCCCAAATACTTGTTGGCGTTGCGAGCCACGCCGGCCGTCGCCACGCCGCCCCCGCCTCGAACCCACGTGTACGTCTTGCCGCTATCCGTATTGGCGCCAGCGCCGACGTTGAAGACCCAGTTCTTGTAATCCTTAGGGCGTTTCTGCCGTACCGCGGGCCCAACCTCGCCAGGTTCCTCAGCGCCGGCAGGTTGCTGTGGCGTGGGGGTTGCGGCCGGCGCGGCGGGTTGCTGCGCTGTAGGGGATGTGCCTGCGGCCTGGGTCGCGGGGGCCTGGCCGTCAGTTTTGGTTTGAGCGACTGCATGCGATCCGGGCATGGTCAGAACCAGCATGGTCAGAACCAGCAGCGTCAGAGCACTTGCAGTCGCGAACTTTCCAATCATCCATTCTCCTCCCATAACCGGGCGTGCGGACCGTAGCGCTCGGCATGAAGAGGCGAGAGACGCCGTGAGTAAAGGTTCCGCCTGTGATTCCTCGCAGGTAGGCATTCGCCTTGGTTGCAGCGGGATCGCACTATATTACCAACTTTGATGCTGACTCTGCCTGCCAAGCCGCCCGAGGGCGCCGCAGCGAGGGACTCCTTCGTGACAACCGGTGTTTTCAGAACGCGCGAACGCTCGCGGGATTTCGCCGATCAGAGCTTAAGTTGACGAACAAGAGGAAGATGATCGCCGCGGGTCCGCGGTGACATCACAGGTTTCGAGTCAGGGCTTCGAGTTCGGCGGGTCGGAGCTGCGCGAACGTTTCCGCGGCGGCCCGTTTAAGCTCTTCGTAAGCCCGGGGACCATCAAGGCTGGCGGCTTTGCGCAGGCGGGCAAGCTCCGGCCTGGGGATAATGCAGAAAGCGGCCAGCGGAAGCCACAACCACATGCTTAGCCTTCCCCTGGCGAAGGTGCAGTAGACGCGGACCTTGATGGCCGCTTCCTGCAGCTCTGAGCCAGGTCCGGCGATGAGATTGTTATAGCCGCGCACAGCATTGTCGAATTCGGCGAGAACCGCGGAATTATGGGCCATGCGCCGGAGCAACTCGCGGTATAAGCGCATGCGCCGACGTTGCTCCTCGCGGAAGCGCCGTGGACTCAAGTTCCAGCGCATTCCAAGATCGGTGGCCGGATCAAGCAGCCCCGCCAGCAGAGACGAGTCGACGGGATACAAGTAATGGACGACGTCGTCGAGAACCAGCTTAGGGGCCCGGGCGCTGGCCCAGGCTAGATACAGGAGATAAATCAGCTGCAGTAGGCTCGCAGCGAGGATCAGCCAGATCAGAATCTGAACAAACACGGCTAGCGCATCCTCCGTATCCATCCCAGATATTGCTCCAGAACGGCGGTGTAACGGGACACCAACTCGGGATCCAGGGGAGACTCTTCTTCTTGGGGTACACGAAAGAACCAAATCCAAACCAACACAGCCACCGAGTATGCCACAAGCGAGATTAGATTGAACAAGAACCTAAATCTCGTTCCGAAATCCGAAAACTTAATCATGGTCAGCAGGGCGACCGTGGAGTAGAGGCCAAATCCTGCGGCTATGCCAAGAGGATACTGGCGCCAGCGGAGGCCCAAAAACGCGGCAAGCGCGCCCACTCCTAGGAAGATGAGCACTTGCACGAAGCGGACGACTATTTCGCCGGTGACAATATAGAGGAGGAGGCCGCCAACCTTCGGCGGGACTGCATGAGCGTGGGCCAGGCTCAGGGCGACCGCCGTGATAACGATCGCCGGAAAGATAAGATAGGTCCACCAGGAACGGGCACGGACAACGGCGCGAAATACTTCATGCATTACGAGGATCCCGAGAAGACAGTAGCCGGCCTCGGTGATCCAATAGGTTTCTTTGTAAGCCTGCGGGTGGCCATCGACCAGAAATCGAGCGACATCCGCGCCCACTCCAAAGGCGACATAGGCAAAAAACCATGGACACGCTCTGCACGCACGGTTCCGGAGCATTAAGAAAAGCAGCAGCACCAGAAGTCCCGAAGGGATATACCGTAGGATAAGGTTCATATAGCCGGAAGCAGCTTATCGCATCCACCGTCGGCTTTCGAGAACAATTCGGTAGACCCAAGGCTGGCGCACCCTCTTTAACCGGTCAGGATATCGGTTCGGCCCATCAGGAGTGGAGGCCGCCTGTTCGGGAGTTGGCTGAGGTTCTTTCTCCTCCGGCATGCGAAAAAACCAAATCCAGATCAATGTGGCCAGAGAATATGCCGCAACTGAGGTCAGATTGAATAGGGGTCTGAATCTTGGTCCCAAATCTGAGAACTTGATCGTTACCAGCAGCGCGACCGTGGCGTAGAACCCAAACCCGGCCGCTATGCCAATTGAATACCGGCGCCAGCGAAGACCGAACAGAGCTACCAACGTTCCCACTCCGAGGAAGATGAACACCTGCACGAAGCGGACGGCGACTTCTCCAATCAATATATAAAACAGGAGTCCGCCGACTCGCGGCGGGAGAATATGGGCGCGAACCAGACTAAGGGAGATGCCTGCAATGAGCAGGGCGGGAAAGATGTTGCGCGCCCACCAAATACGGGCGAGGCTCCGGAGCACGATGCGAAACACTTCGTACATCGCGAGGATTCCAAGCAGACAGTAGCCTGCTTCGGTAATCCAATAAGTTGCGAAGTAGGGGCGTGGATGGTTAAGAGCGAAGTACCGCGCCAAGTCTGCTGCATTCCCGAAGGCCACATAGGCAAAGAACCATGGACATACTTTATACGCTCGATTTCGGAGCATTAGGAAAAGCAACAGCGCCAGAAGGTAGAGCGGCATGTACCACACGATAGCGTTCATAGAGCCGGGAGCAGCTTATCGCATCTGCCCCCGGCGCTCGAGAACAATTCGGCTAGACTGGGGCGGTCCTTTGGGGCGGCTTGGTCGCTCTCCCGCCTTCTGGCGGTATCCCGCCCCCTCCGTCGGCCAATGCCGCCGAGGCGAATGACAGTAGTAACAACATGACTGCAAGTATCCGTTTCATGGTGGTTCTCCTTATGTCTGATATCGGGGAAGTTCCCCAGGCGAACAGTTTAGTCCTGCATGCAAGCGGCGCAAGCCTGGGGTCGTCTAAAAGGCTTGGAGTCCAATGGCGAGGCTGAACAAAACTCGCTCCGAGCCTCTTTTGAATAGGCAAGAATCCAGAGTTAATCCGTCGACATCCGGACTGTCCGTGTTCCTCTCCCAAGGCTGCTTGTCCCAGTTATGATAAAAATGACGTTTCCCCGAGAGCAGACTTTTTGCAGAAAGACTCCGACAAAACGGGCGCTAATTCCACTCGCGAACCAGGCGATCGAACTCCCGCGCGCCGGGTTGCCCTTGTTGGTTTCGGCACCGTCGGTCGCCCAGTGGCCAAGATACTTTGCGAGCGAAGCGATGGCCTGCTCCGCCTCACCCACATCTGCAATCGCAACTTCGAACGCAAGAAGCAGCCGTGGGTGCCGGGCGACGTCATTTGGACAGACGATTTCCACACGATTCTAGACTCGGACGTCGACGTTGTCGTCGAGTTGATTGGGGGATTGTCGCCGGCCGAGGAATTGGTGAGAGGCGCCCTCAACGCAGGCAAATCCGTGGTGACGGCCAACAAACAGCTCATCGCCCGCCATGGGCCGGATCTGCTGGAACTTGCGAGCGCCAACGGCTGCCAGCTTGAGTTTGGAGCATCCGTCGCCGGCGGGGTTCCCGTTCTTCCTGCGCTGCGCACCGGGCTGTGTGGAGATCGACTGCACGGCATTGCCGGAATTCTGAATGGCACGTGCAATTACATTCTCAGCCGCATTGAGACTGCCCGCATTCCTTTCAGTGAAGCGCTCGAAGAGGCGCAGGCCCGCGGCTACGCGGAAGCCGACGCCAGCGAAGACCTTGACGGCGGCGACGCCCGCGCCAAGCTCTCGATTCTTGCGTTGGCCGGCCTGCACGTTCGCGTTTCTCCGGCGGAGATTCGCGCCCGCACCATTCGTTCCATCGACGCGGTTGATTTCGATTACGCCGCCGAACTGGACTGCACCATCCGGCAAATTTCGCGCGCCGATTTGAAAGATAAGACCTTGTTCGCTGACGTGGGCCCCAGCCTGGTTCCTGCGTCGTCGCCTTTCGGGCGCGTGCAGAGAAATCTGAATCTGGTTTTGACCTCGGGAGAATATGGCGGCGACATGGCTTTTCTGGGAGCGGGTGCGGGAGGAGATCCCACGGCGGTGGCCGTCGTCTCAGATTTGATGTTTGTCGCGGAAGGGCTGTCGGCAGGGCCACGGGCGCACCGTCCGTTGCGACTCGAATCGCCGCAGGTAAGTTGCAGCTTCGAGACGCCCTGGTATTTACGCCTGGTGGTGAAAGATCAGCCGGGCATCATAGCCGGTCTGGCGGCGATTCTTTCCGCACATCAATTGAATATCGACGCCGTGTTGCAGAAGCCGGGCTTCGACAAGAGCGCTCTGCCTTTTGTGATCACGCTGGAACCTTGCCGCGACGCGCAATTGCAACCGGCGTTGCAGGAAATGTCTGCGCTGCCTTTCGCCCTTCGCCCCTGTCTGGCGCTGCCGATCCTGCGTTAGGGTCGAACTGGTTTGAGGAGCCTGCTTCTACTTCCAGAAAGGATTCCTGAGCCCCGCGGGCTTGAGCGCGCTGTCTAACCTCGCTTCTGTCCCAGTATCGTCTGAGATTTTTTCGTCGGTCAAACGGGATGATGGCGCGTTTAACTCTTCATTGAAATTTGACCGCATCGAGGGAGCATTGCATTCCGGGTTCATCGGGGAACCTCCACAGGTTATGATCTAGATTCATTGGAACACTTGGGCACCGTGATCTGACCGCAAATTTTCGATCCGTCGCATCGAAAAATTGGGCAGGAAGTTCCAATGCCGAATCCACCATTTTCATCGGTAGCGCGCCCGTGATCTGAAGCGCTCCAGATGGTTATATTCTGGAGAGGAGCTAACTTGGAGTAAGGACAATCATTCATGAAATACCGCAAGATGGGCCGGACTGGATTTGAAATCAGCGATGTCGCATACGGATTGTGGGGCATGAGCGGGTGGAGCGGCTCTGACGACCAGCAGTCGCTCGATTCGCTGCAACTCTCCGTCGATTCCGGGTGCAATTTCTTCGATACTGCCTGGGCTTACGGTGAGGGCAAGAGTGACGGCCTGCTCGGGGAAACCATGGCGCGTAATTCCAAAAAGCGCCTGTACGCCGCTTCGAAAATTCCTCCGGCTAACGACAAATGGCCCGCGTTGCCGACGTACAAATACCACGACGTGTTTTCGCAGGAGCACGTCCTCAAATATGCCGACCTGATCCGCAAGAAACTTCGCGTCGACTCGATCGACCTGCTTCAGTTCCATGTCTGGGATGACAGTTGGACCGATAATCCGGAATTCCGCTCGACGGTGGAAAAGCTGAAAGACGGTGGTTGGATTCGCCACTTCGGCCTCAGCCTGAACCGCTGGGAGCCGGAGAATGGCCTCAAGGCTCTGCACACAGGTCTAGTCGACGCGGTGCAGGTGATCTACAACATCTTCGATCAGGCACCGGAAGACAAACTGTTTCCGCTCTGCCAGGAACTCAATGTGGGTGTGATCGCCCGCGTGCCGCTCGACGAGGGCAGCCTCGGCGGCAAGATGACGCTCGAAACACGCTTTCCGAAGAGCGATTGGCGGCATGGCTATTTTGGTCCCGAGAACCTGGCGAACACGATTAAGCGAGTCGACAAGCTCAAGGAAGTCCTCCCCGCAGGCATGACCCTCCCAGAAATGTCATTGCGCTTTATCCTGTCGCATCCTGCTGTGAGCACAACGATCGTGGGCATGCGCGATCCAGAACATGTGCGGCAGAACGTCTCTGCCAGTGATGCCGGCCCGCTCGACTCCGGCTTGCTCAACGAATTGAAGAAACATCGCTGGGACCGCAAGCCGCAGCGCTGGTCGGATTAAGAATGGATAATCCCGGAAAACTTGGGTTGGGAACCGAACGAAAGGTCTTTGACCCTCGCGACGTCTCTACCGGCTCTGGTGGGGCGGAATTGCTGGATCCGAGCGTGGTACGGCGAGGCGAGCGATGGTGGATGTACCTCGCGGGTCAAGCCGGTGGATACGGAGCTACAGACATCTATAGCGCGTCACTCCCTTCCGGAGCACCGCTCTCCGCTGCCGGCTGGCACGTCACTCGCGGGCTGGAGGGAGAACTGGTGCCAGTCTCAGGCCGGAGCTCTAGCTCGACATGGGACGGGAACGGCGGACGGCACTGTCCCTCGTATGTGAAAGGATGGGACCCCGGCAAAGGCGAATGGGTGGAGCGTATCTACTATGCGGGCGCGGCGGAGAACCTCTGGGGTCCGTACACGATCGGCTTTCTGCAGTGGGACGGGGAGAAGTGGATCGACCAGCCCGAACCGGCCTTCACAGCGAATGAAAACTGGGAACACGGCAGCGTCTATGAACCAAACCTGCTCTATCACGATGGCAAATGGAAGATGTGGTATGTCGCGGGATCAAACCAGACGGATTATCTTGTGCAGGGGTACGCAGAAAGCGAAGACGGCAGCACCCACTGGAGCAAGCATGCGGTCTTTGCGCGGCCCGAAATGAAGATGTTCGATTTCTGCGTTCGCCAGCGAGGCGACGCATTCGACGCCGTCTTCGCTCGCGTTTGGGTCAAGGAAGCAGCGTCGCCCCCAGAGACCGGGTTATGGTGGTGCAGATGCGAGAGACCCTCGGGGAAGCTCTCCGACTGGAGCCAGCCGATACAGATTATGACGGCTGAAGACCATGGATGGCACTCCGGCCCTTGGAAACCCTCGCTTCAATTTGACTGGCAAACTGGAGAGCACGCGCTTGTATTCTTTGACGGGGCATATCGCACGGATGATCCGGGGCCGTTTCCGTTCGCGTTCACTCTCGGCTGTCTTGAGATAAATCTACCACTCGAACACCGTTTGCGCTGATCCAACCGTACTCAGCCGATAACTGCGAGACAGCCCCGTGATTTGATTTTCAAGGACGGTGCAGTGGAACACACCCGCTGGAGTCGTCATTTCTGAGTTCCGGGCTAGTCCGACAACAAGAACGTGAGCATGGTGCCTACGACCTCTGGTAGTAGCCACTCTCCGCAGTCTAGTCTTTTTAGTCTCCAGACAAAGCAATCCCAAGCTCCCGGAAAACATGAAGAATATCTCGCGCCAGACCGCATTCGCCCTAACACTGTTCGCCATTTTGCTAAGTGCAACTCTCCAAGCTCAGAACTCGCGCGGATCATTGCGCGGCACGGTGCAGGATGCCACGGGCGCCCGCATCGCCTCGGCCAAGATCGTGGCGCAACTATCAGGCTCGTCGGTCGAGCGCGAAGCTTCCAGTGAAGAGCGGGGCGAGTTTTTCATCGATGACCTCTTACCGGGCAGCTACCGCGTTACCATCAGCGCCAAGGGCTTCGCCCCGGCCCAGGCGGAGGTCTCGGTTGCCGTGGCCAACGTGCGCGATATCACGGTCATGATGAAACCGGCGGCGACGTCGCAAACCGTCAACGTGCAGGGAAGCTCTTCGTCGATTACCACCGAAATAATTGACACCTCGAGCGCCGTGCGGGGTGGCGTGGTGGGCAGCCAGGATTTGGAGACTCTGCCGCTGCCGGCGCGCAGTTTCGCCAATATTGCCTATCTCGTGCCCGGAACCGAGCCCGTAGAGCCCTCGGACCCAACGAAGGCGCGCATCACCGCGGTTTCCACCGGCGGAAGCTCTGGGTTGAACAACGAGCTATCGGTCGATGGCGCGGAAAACTCGGACGACTGGATCGGCGGATTCCTGCAGAACTTTTCTCCCGATGGCGTTCAGGAATTCGCCGTGCGGACCTCGAACGAAGACGCCGACACAGGTTGGACCACGGCCGGATCTGTGGTGATTACGACCAAGCGCGGCACCAACGGATGGCACGGCGATGCCGCTTTTTACGATCGCCAGGCCGCGCTGAACGCGCGCTTCCCCATTGAGAATCCGGCGCCGAACCCCAAACAGCCGTTCTCCCGGCAGAACTATGTTGCAACTATCGGTGGTCCCATCGCGAAAGATAAAGTCTGGTTCTTCACGTCATTCGAGAACGTGCACGAAAACGCCAGCATCGCCTACAGTCCGGCCAGCACCACGCAATTCGACGCGCTGTCGCAACTGGCATCGGAGGGATTGATTACCGGCATTCCTTCCATCCCGGTTCCCAACTTTGTGCCGATTCCTTTTCGCGACTACCTCAGTTCGCTGCGCTTCGACTGGGCGCAATCGCCGAAATCGACCTGGTTCCTGCGCGCGTCTTCAGACAGCTACCTGACGCACAACGCGCTGGTGCAGCAAGCCACGCTGCCATCGACTGGGCTCACCACGCACAACAATTACTGGAACGTCGCGCTCAGCAATACTTATACCTTCAGTCCAACCTGGCTGGGCAGCCTGGTTCTCGACGCCAGCCTGCTGCACCTCACCCAGACGAGGAATTCGGATCTCGGCTTTGCGATACAGTTTCCCTTCAGCGTGACGGCGCTGACTGTCTCCGGCTTTGAGACTTTCGGCGACAACCAGTTTGCCACGCCGATTACGCTCTTCCCCGATCTGCGCAATCAGGACAAATACCAATTCCGCTACGACCTGAGTCATGTGATGGGAACGCATGCGTTCAAGTTCGGAATCGACTTCATTCACGAACCCGTGCTAGGCGGTGCGTTCGCGTCGACCGCGGAGCAGTTCACTACCTACCCCTCCAATCCCGATTGCTATATCAATCCCCCCGGCCCCGATTGCGGCGGCATTACAACCGCCCTGCCGTTTTATTACACGCCGCCCAGTGCGATGTGCAATCCGATGCCGGATCCGAGCACCGGCATCGGTTGCACATTTACTCCTGCCGGAGACGGCACCTTTTCGCAGAATGTTCAGCGTCTGGGTCTCTATGCCGAGGACTCCTGGCGCGTCTCGCATCGGCTCACGGTCAACTACGGGTTGCGTTATCAAACGACTTGGGGATTATTCATTGGCTCGGGGCGAAGTCAAGCCGAGAACCCCGCGTACTTAACCCTGCAAGCGTTGGATATTACGACCGTGCCCAGCGTGCCGACTGACTACCGAAAACAAATCGCGCCTCGCCTTGGCATCGCTTATTCGCCTGGTAGCACCGGGAAGACGGTAATTCGCGCCGGCTTCGGCCTCTACTACGACGATCTCGCGCAGAATGGATGGGCAACTGCGTTTCAGGGAGTCAACAATTCGAATTACGCCACCGGACCATGCAGCTTCTCGGGGGGCACATTCACCGGCGCAGGCTGCCTGACGGGCGGCGCCAGTGCCACCGGCAATTTGATCGGCGCCCCGTACAAAACACCTTACTCCGTTCACACAACCGGCGGCGTGCAGCACGCGTTCAACGAGCGTTGGCTGGCGAGCGCCGACTACGTACACGAGCAGGGCAATCACGGCTACCGCGGTTTCCCCTACGCCGGCGGCACCAACCTGTTCACTCCGTTCTATCCCACGACGGACGTGAACGATCAGACGGCGGTGGTGCCGAATGTGAATGTATTCGAAGCGGACAATCGTTCCGGCTACAACGGCCTCATGTTGCATCTGCAAGGCAACATGCGCCGCTTCAATCTGGTCGCTAACTACACGTTCTCTAAGGCGCAGACCTGGGGTTGCCTGCTGGGCGAACTGTTTGACTATGTGGATGGCGTCTGCCCCAACGAACCCGGAACACCGAATGCCGGATTGCTGAATGCTTTCGGACCCGGCGACTACGGTCCGTCCGGCGAAGATGTTCGCCACCGCTTCGTGCTCGCTGGCATTGTGCACCTCCCCGGCGGCTTCGAGTTGAGCACCATCAACCAGTTCGAAAGCGCCCGCCCCATCACCATCACCAACGCCGACAACACCGACCGCATCTCCGTCTCCTTGAACAATGGCCCAGACATGTATACCAGCCTGGACGAATTCCGCGGCACGCCCTACCTCCAGTCGGATCTGCGCGTAACACGGCCAATCAACATCAATGAGCGCTGGCGCATCGATCCTTTTGTAGAATTCTTCAACCTCTTCAACCGCAACAACCCAGGCGCGAATTTTGCTGTGAACATCGCCCAGATTCCCGGAGCCCAATTCGATGCCGGCGGCGCCGTCAACGGAATTTGCAATCCCAACTGCGTCCCCCTCACCAGCCTGAAGCAGCTTGAAATACCCGAGGGCGCGCTGGGAGATTTCTTCGGGCCGGGAACAACTGTCGGCATTCCCTTCGCGGCGCAGCTAGGCGTGCGCGTAACCTTTTAGGCGGGCCCAACAATCGACCATAAAAGAAAACGATTTCGAGGAAGCCTCAAGCGAGCCCTGAAGGTTCGCTCGAGCGGCTCGTTAGGGCACTAACTTAAACACCATTCCCAGATTCGTAGAACTGCCCTGATAGGCCGTTCCGTAGAGATTCCCAGCAGTGTCGAGCACCAAGCCGCCCTGCGGATGCGCCCCATTCGCGTTCAGGAAGTGCAACGCAGTGCTCTCCGTCCAGGTTCCTGAACCGGAAGGCGTCAGCTTGAACACGGTTCCGCAACCGGATGTGCATGCGTGGCCGGTTCCGCCACCATAGTACGTCGTACCATAAAGATCGCCCGAAGCGTCGAACGTCAACATAGAGTCAGGCGGGTATCCGTCCGTGTCGATAGGAAAGTTGTACAAAATGTTCTCCGTCCACACCCCGCCCGAACCCGGAGTCAGTTCGAACACAATGCCTGCACCAGCGGAACCGCCTCCCGGAGTCGTGCCGTAGAGATTGCCTTCCGCATCGAGTATCAACCCGGTGTCGGGGTGCAGTCCGTCTCCTGGACCGAAGCTGTGGATCACGCTGAACGTCCACCCGCCCGCGCCCGGTGTCAGTTGAAATACGGCACCTTGGGCGTTGGATCCACCACCGGCACCGATGCCATAGATGACACCTCCCGCAGCGAAGATCAGGCCCACGGGACCTTGCGCGTCGGTGAGAGCATCAGCAAAAACATGTACGTTAGTGAGGGCCCACGGACCGCTGGAGTTCGGCGTCAATTCGAAGAGAACGCCGCACCCGCCACCAGGAGCGCAGGCCGTAACCCCACCGCCTCCTGCGCCCCCTGTCGTGCCGTAAAGATTGCCGGATGCATCGAATGCCAAAGCATTGGGTATCGAACCGTCAGCTCCGTCAAACCGGTATAGTACGGTTTCCGTCCAGGGTCCGCTCGCGGTTGCTGTCAGCTTGAAGACAACGCCGCAACCTGTCTGCCTCTCACAAAGCGTGCCTCCGAGGCCGCCTCCCACGGTCGTGGTTCCGTATAGATTGCCATCGGGACCCATAATCAGGAAATTGGGCCACATTCCATCGCCACCAGCGTGGAAGCGATGAATAACAGTTTCAATCCAATGACCAGCTGAATTCAAGGCGAGCTTAAAAACGGTGCCGCAGCCGCCGTTAAGCGAGCAATTTACGCCGCCTTCGCCGCCGCCATTGGAGGTCACGCCGTAAAGGTTTCCGGCTGAATCCATCACTAAATTGCCCAAGGGATTAGCACCATTGTTTCCGTTAAACCTAAGCACATCCTGTTCATTGGCCCATCCGATGGCAGCGAAGCTCAGGATTAGGATCGCAATGGTACAGGCGTTTTTGGCGGCGCGCGCTAGTTGTGTGGCGTTCGATTGGGTTTTCATTGCGGCAGTCTCCTGTGAGCACAGTTTCGGGAGTAGATAAACCTTTGGGGGAAACCAAGCTACACCTCGTGTGTGGTTGCGTCAAGGGCAGAGCCAGAAATCGGATTTACAGTCGATTGACACGGTGGGTCTGCTGCCGTATGGTTTGCGAATCAGTAGAGCCGGAATCGAAACTCCTCATTTCTAATGGTCTTCCTGGAGGAATAACTCTCGTGAGCGACGAAACCAAGAAGGACTCATTTTCGCGGCGCGGATTCCTGGAAATGGGGTCAGCGGCGTTGGCGGCCGCAGGAATGCTATCGGCGACGGATGCCGTGGCCCAGGATCAGAAACCATACCCGAACAAGAACGATCGAAGCGCCAGCGCTCCGGGGCCGGGCAACGCAGCGATTGATGCCCAGAATCCGGATTCCTTCCTACCGCCTCCCACCGACGCTGGCGGCGTGCAGACCTTCAAATACCCATTCGGACTAGCTCACAAACGGATGCAGGAAGGCGGGTGGTCGCGCGAGGTCACGGTGCGCGAGCTTGCGGTTTCCAAGTCGATTGCCGGTGTGGACATGAGATTGACCGCCGGAGGCATACGAGAATTACATTGGCACACGGCTGCTGAGTGGGCGTTTATGTTATATGGGAATGCGCGCATCACGGGGCTTGACGCCGATGGCAAGAGCTTCGTCGGCGACGTGACGGAGGGCGATCTCTGGTATTTTCCAACGGGAATTCCACATTCCATTCAGGGCTTGAATCCCGACGGTTGTGAGTTTCTGCTGGTGTTCGACGACGGCAACTTCTCGGAATTCGAGACCGTACTGCTCACCGACTGGATGGCGCACACGCCCCACGACGTGCTCTCGAAAAACTTCGGCGTGAGTGAGCAGGCGCTGGAGAAAATGCCGCGGCGGGAGAAGTTCATCTTCCAGGCCGAAGTTCCGGGACCGCTTGCGGCAGACCTGAAAGCTACCAGCGGCTCGCTCGGCCTGTCTCCGCTCGATTTCGCTTTTCGTACTTCGCAGCAACCCGTGACGAAGCGAACCAAGGGCGGCGAGGTGCGGATCGTCGATTCCAGCAAGTTCAAAGTGTCCACCACGATTGCGGCGGCAATTGTGACCGTGCATCCGGGTGGGATGCGCGAACTGCACTGGCATCCCAACGCCGACGAATGGCAGTACTACATCAGCGGCGCCGGACGAATGACGGTGTTCGCTACCGGCGGCCGCGCCCGTACCATGGACTTTCAAGCCGGGGATGTCGGCTACGTCCTCAAGACGCTGCCTCACTACGTTCAGAATACGGGCGACACTGACCTGAAATTTCTGGAAATGTTCAAGAGCAGCTCCTATCAGGATCTCGCGCTCTCGGAGTGGCTTACGCACACGCCACCGGAGCTCGTGAAGGCCCACTTGGGCATTGATCAGGCGACGCTCGACGCCATGCCCAAGGACGAAATCGTAGTGATGCCGAAATAGAGCAGGGAAGTATCTTCTACCGAAACTATATCTTCTATCGGACCTATCTTCTACCGAACTTATGTTCTACCGAACTTATGTTCTACCGAACTTATGTTCTACCGAACCAGCCACTCGGTCGCCGCATGCACGCGGACCAGCAATTCGCTGTAAGTCGCGGCCAGAGTCACCAACATCGCGGCCGCCGCGCAGAACGCATATACGAACGAATATCCCCGAGGCGGATTCTGCCGCGGCTCGGTCCACGCGAGCAGGCGCTCGACGCGCGCATTCACGGATTCTGCCGGGCTGTTGACCAGGGCGGTGGTCAGCTCCGCCGCAGGCGCGAGCGGAGCAAGCCGCGATAACTTGATCACAGCTGCCGCCAGATCAAGAGCCTCCGACGCGCTCGATACTGCGGCGTCGTCCGCGGCCATTTCAGTGGCTTCGCGCCAGGCTCTTTCCAATTTCGCCATTCCCGGAAATGCCACCAGCCGCAGAACTAATTTTCGCAGGTTGTCCCAGCGGCGCACGTGCACCACTTCGTGACGCAGCGCACTTCGCAATTCCCGCTCGGTCAGCACAAATTCAGCCGCCTGAGATAACCACACGCTGGGGCGTACAATGCCGGCCGCGGTGAGCGGCGGCGCAGCGCCCGGAATTCGCATCACAGGAACTGAATCCATCGAATTCAGCGCGCGGCTTCGGAGGACGCGCGCGTTGCTCGACCAGCGTGAAACAGTCTGCAAGGCCCGCACCCACGCCGTTGCCGCCTTCCAGATTCCTGCCAGCAGCACGGCCATGCCGCACAAGCCCAACGCCACGGGGACAACGCTCATCGGCTCATCGACACTGCGGGGTTCGAGCAGCAGGAATGAAGGCACGGCAAATGCGAGCGTAACTCCCAATGCAACCAGGAATGGAGCCAAGCGCAAGCCGAAAAGGAGATCAGCGCAGCGCCGCGCAGAATGCTGCCGGCTGCCGAGCCAGATCTTCATCCTGCGCCATACTCCGCAAACCAGTACAGAAAGCACGCCGTAGAGTACGACGAAGACGGAGAAAGAGACGGCAATCCCGCGCACCAGGAACATCACTCAGTCTCCTCCCGGCCCATTTCCCGCTGCCCCAATTCTCGTTGGCTCAGTTCCCGCCGTTTTCGTTCGACAAGTTTTCGCAGGTCGTCGAGCAACTGCGCATCGCGCTCGCCCAGGATTTCCACCAGAAACGAAAGCGGCAAAGACGACGCTGGACTGGCGTCCAGCAATTCGCGAAAAGCATGGCCGGCAGCTTCGCGATGCAACTCTTCACGGCTGATCCGGGGAGAATAACGGAACGCCCGGCCCTCCGCTTCGCGCTTCAGTACATTCTTTTTATAAAGACGATCCAGCGTGGTCATCACCGTGGTGTACGCCAGATCGCGGACGTCCCGTTCGACCAGTTCGCGAACGGTCGCGCTGCCTCGGACCCACAGGCCGTCAAGCAGGCGCTGCTCCAGTGGTCCAAGCTGCCGCGAAGAATCTCGAAATGGATGGAAAAACCGGTTCACTCGCTCGCCCATTGAATCACAGGCATTCTACCTCACGCGGCGCCCTCACGGCTTTTCGTCGTTACATCTTCTATGGCCAGCAGAATGAAAGGATGGCCCGGCCGCAGTTCGACCCGCCGGGCGTTGAGCAGCATATCGCGCCGTCCGAGATGGGGAAAATCATGGCTCATCTCGAAATCGTCCACTCGGGAATTTCGCGGGACAATCTCCTCCAGCAACTCGCGCAACTTTGGAATATTCCACTGGCCATTGCCCAGTTCGTAAATCAGGCGTTTTTCGATTTCTTCGCTAGAGACGCCGAACGCGCGGTAAAAAGCCGGATTGGCGACGGTGACGCGCAACTTGCCGTCCAACACCAGCGTCGGCATTCTGGCGTTCTCGATCACGGCGTCCGCGTACTCGCGTGTGCGGTCCACCAGGCGCTTCAGGGCATCGATGTTTTGCAGGCTGATCACCGCGCCTTCAATCTTGTGGTCCCAGGTTTCGTAGGGCCGCACGTGCAGCATGTGCCACACGCCCTCTCTGGTGCAGACTTCGCGCTCCTGCGGAGTCGTGAGGTCGATCACTTTCCGGACGATCGGTTCCATGTCCTGCAAGTCCAGATTCGGCCGGATCTGCCCCAGCCGCCGGCCCACATCGCTGGGCAGCAGGTTGAGAATCTTTTGCGCGGGCGGACTGAAGCGGCGAATGCGCAAGTCATGGCTGACCATCACCACCGGAATATCCACCTGGCCGAGCAGGTTGAGCAGATCGTTATTCGCCGAACTCAACTCCGCATTGCGGTTCTGCATTTCTTCGTTCAGGGTAGTGAGCTCCTCATTGGTGGACTGCAACTCTTCCTTGGCGGTCTCCATCTCTTCATTGGTGCTCTGCAGTTCTTCGTTGGCCGACAAGACCTCCTCGTTGACCGACTTGAATTCCTCCAGAGTGGTTTCGTGGTCTTCGATCAGGGTCCCCAACTGGCCGCGCAATTGCACGATCTGCCGCCTTAGGTTTTCGTTCTCCCGCGCCGTGGGCAGGTCAGCCTTCTTCGCTCTGCTCGCGGCTTTGCCCAGCCGCCGAGCCGGGGGCGGTATCTTGTCCTGAAACACGACCACGTAATAGCGTTCCAGCGCGGATTGCCCGTGCAGGGGAAGCACTTCCAAATCCACCTCCCGCGTTTTCCCCTCCGATTGAAACTGCACGCCCTCTTTGCGCACGGGCGCCTTGGTTTTCTTGGCCGTGCCCAGGGCCGCGCGCAGGTCCACCAGCAGGCCTTCGCGCGCCATCTTCGAGAGGCTGAAGGTGGGATGCCCGGCCGCCGGCTCCAGGTAAGCTCCGGTCTTCCCCTGGAACTGCACAATCTCCATTTGATCGTTCACCACAATGCTGGCGGGCACGAACCGGTTGATGAGCACTTGCTCCACTTCATTCTCTACCGTGAACGGAGCTGGCAATTGCTTGCCCGTCCTCGCGTCTTCGATTCTGCGCGGCGAGTAGTCCGTGCTCGCGAAGTAAGTCGCCATCCGCGCTGTGGTCTTTCTCTTTTGATAGATTTTGTCTTTCTTGTCCGCCAGGGCGAAATGGTCGCCAAATCCTCCCAAGCTTTCCGCATCTCCCAGCATCAGAAAGCCGCTGGGTTTCAGGGAATAGTGCAACGTAGGAATAACCCTCCTCTGCAGAACCGGGCCAAGATAGATGAGCAGGTTGCGGCAGCTCACCAGGTCCAGATTCGAGAACGGCGGATCTTTTACCAGATTCTGCTTGGCGAAAATGCACAAGTCCCGTACCGACTTGTTGACCTGATATCCGCCGTCCTGGCGCACGAAGAATCTCTTCAAGCGCTCCGCCGAAATCTCCGAAACCGAGGCTTCCGTGTACAGGCCGGCACGGGCTGTCTCGAGCGCCGTCTCGCTGATGTCAGTGGCGAAAATCTGGATAGCGATGGCCGCCTGCGAGATGTTCCGGGTGTGGGCCCACAAATATTCCAGCAAAGTGATGGCGATCGAGTAGGCTTCCTCGCCGGTGGAGCAGCCGGCCACCCAAATGCGGATGGGATTATCGGGTTTGCGGCCCTCAAACAGCTTGGGGTAAACAAGCTTGCGCAGCGCCAGAAACGCCTCGGGCTCCCGGAAAAATCCGGTGACGTGGATCAGCAGGTCGCGGTAAAGCTCATCCAGTTCTTCCGGTTTTCTTCCAATGAAGCGCAGATAGTCCCTCAGCTTCTCGATCTTGTGTACGACCATGCGCCGCCGGATGCGCCGCTGCAACGTGGTGTGCTTGTAGTTGGTGAAATCCACGCCGCTCGAATCACGGAGCAGCCCGAAGAGCGCGTCCAGATCGGCGCCCACCATGCCCTCAAACGAGTCCATCGCAGTCGACACCACCCGCGAAACGTAGGGATGCCGGCTGATTCCGCCCAACTCCCGGGCGATGTCCTTGGGGGGGAGGATGAAGTCGATAAGTCCTGCATTCACCGCGTTACGCGGCATGTCAGCGTATTTCGCCGACTCCTCATCCTGGGCGAAGGTGATGCCGCCCGCCGCTTTGATGGCGCGGCATCCCTCTGTGCCGTCGGAAGCCGTGCCCGACAAGACGACGCCGATAGCCTGCTGTCCGGCACTCTTCGCCAGCGAGCGAAAGAAATTATCGATCGGCATGTGCTGGCCCCGGGTCAGCACCCGCGAGCCCAGTTGCAGTATTCCGTCCTTGATCGTCAAATTAGCGTTGGCCGGAATCACATAGGCGTGGTCCGGCTGCACCACCGCGCCCTGGGCGACTTCGGTGAGCGGAATCTTGGTTGTCCTCGCCAGGATTTCCTGCAGCGAGCTGTTGTGTTTGGGGTCGAGGTGCTGCACCAGCACAAACGCCATCCCGGTTTTTTCGGGCAGGTTGCGCAAGAGTTCGGAGAACGCCTCCAGACCGCCAGCGGACGCGCCAATCCCCACGATGGGGAACGATCGTGACGGAGCCGTGGCGACGGTCGGCTCGGTGGCCTTACGACTTGACTTGCGTGGCGAACTCCTCATGGAGCTCCTCCTGACTGAAGACTTCAAGGAGCCTGGACCCGTTAAACCTGAACTGCCAAAAAGGGACCCGTGAATCTGCTACCGCTCTGTCGATCCGACAGGCCTGGGCGAGGCGCAAAACGCGCCAGCGAGAAGATTCGATGGGGATTGTAGCTCCGCTTGAGTTGCGGGTCAACGGGTGGAACGCAGGAAGAAGCCGCGTGGGAACGGAGATTCCCAAAATGGTACTCGCTGAGGTGAGAAGGCTCACTTGCCTTGCTGGCGAAGTTGGTCCGGCTCGGAAGGAAGTCTGGGGTGGGAAACGGGAATCGAACCCGCAACCGTCGGAGCCACAGTCCGGTGCTCTGCCAGTTGAGCTATTCCCACCGCCACCTTAGATTATACAACCGCGCTCCGAACCGGCGACCATCATTTCGCCAGCTCGTACCCCGCGAAGAAGAAACTTAATTCGAAGCGCGCCGTGTCTTCGGCATCGGAGCCGTGAATGGCGTTGTGCTCGATGCTCGACGCCCACTTCTTGCGGATGGTGCCTTCTTCGGCGCTGGCCGGGTTGGTTGCACCCATCAGCTTGCGCAAGTCGGCGATGGCGTCTTCCTTTTCCAGTGCCAGCGCCACGATTGGTCCGCTGGACATAAAATCGGTGAGCGAGTTATAGAACGGCCGGCTCGCATGTACGGCGTAAAACTGCTCGGCCTGGTACTTGGAGATTTCCAGCATCTTCATGGCGAGAATGTGGAAGCCGTTCTTTTCGAATTGTTCGATGATGTCGCCGACAGCGTTCTTGGCGACGGCGTCAGGTTTCACGATGGTAAGAGTGCGCTGCAGAGTTTTCATAGTGGTCGTTGGTCGTTAGTCCTTAGCAGATTAGCTTTTGCTCGGTACTCGGTACTAGGTACTAGACTTTCACTCCCAGCGCCGCCACCAGCGTTTCCCCGATGGCCGCGGGAGATTTTGCTACGCGGATGCCGGCCGCTTCCATAGCTTTGATCTTTTCGGCGGCCGTTCCCTTGCCACCGGAGATGATTGCGCCGGCATGGCCCATGCGGCGTCCCGGAGGTGCGGTCTGCCCGGCGATGAAACCGACCACCGGCTTTTTCATCTTGGTTCGCACAAATTCCGCCGCAGTTTCTTCCGCATCGCCACCGATTTCACCAATCATGATCACGGCTTCGGTCTCGGGATCGCGATTGAACAAATCGAGCGCATCCACAAAGTTGGTTCCGATGATGGGGTCGCCGCCGATCCCGATTGCGGTCGATTGCCCAATGCCCCGTTGCGTAAGCTGATGTACCGCTTCGTAAGTCAACGTGCCCGAGCGCGACACGATGCCGACCGAACCTTCTTTGTGAATCGACCCGGGCATGATTCCGATTTTGCATTTGCCGGGCGAGATAATGCCGGGACAGTTCGGCCCGATCAGGCGCGAGCGCCGGTTCTGCAGAAACTCCCAGGCCTTAACCATGTCGAGCGTGGGAATACCCTCGGTGATGCAAACGATGAGATCGAGCTCAGCATCGGCCGCCTCCATAATTGCATCGGCCGCAGAGGGCGGCGGAACAAAAATAACGGTTGTGTCGGCGCCGGTTTTCTCCACGGCTTCCTGCACGGTGTTGAAAATGGGCCAGCCTTCGTGCGTCGTGCCGCCCTTGCCCGGCGTCACTCCGCCGACGACCTGTGTGCCATAGGCCGCGCACGCCTTGGCATGGAAGGTCCCTTCGCGTCCGGTTAGGCCCTGCACGATCAGGCGCGTTTTCTTATCAACCAGGATTGCCATAGAAACTAATTCCTCTCGTCTTACCCTCGTCATCCCGAGCGGAGCGAGGGACCTTGGTTCTTGCTGGCGCTACCCGCTGTGGCGCCTCAAGCGAATACCTAAGGTCCCTCGCTGCGCTCGGGATGACAAATGCGGAAACATTTCTCCTAAGCGCCCCGCGCCGCTGCCACCACCTTATCGGCCGCATCTTTCATGGTGTCGCTCACCACAAAATTGAATCCAGATTCCATCAGGATCTTCTTGCCTTCGTCCACATTCGTGCCTTCGAGACGCAGCACCACGGGAAGCTTAATATTAGTTTTCTTCGCGGCCTCTACCACGCCGGTCGCCAGCGTGTCGACGCGCAGAATGCCCCCAAAAATGTTGATCAGCACGGCTTTCACACTCTTGTCGCTGAGCAGAATTTCAAACGCGTGCGCCACCTGCTCGGCATTTGCCCCGCCGCCCACATCGAGAAAGTTCGCGGGCATGCCGCCAGCGTACTTGATGATATCCATGGTCGCCATGGCCAGCCCCGCGCCGTTCACCATGCAGCCTACGCTGCCATCGAGCTTGATGTAGTTGAGGTTGTACTTCGAGGCTTCTACCTCGAGCGGATCTTCTTCGGTGATGTCGCGCAGTTCACGAATATCGGGATGGCGAAACAGCGCGTTGTCGTCGAAGGTCATTTTTGCGTCGAGCGCAAAGAGGCGGCCATCGGTTGTCGTGATAAAGGGATTGATCTCGACCAGCGAAGCGTCTGTGTCGAGAAACGCCTTGTAAAGGCTGGAAAGAAACTGCACCGCGGGATTAATCTGCTTGGCGCTGAGTCCAAGTCTGAAAGCCATCTTGCGCGCCCGAAAGGCCTCCAGGCCCATGCCGGGATCGATGTGCTGCTTCAGAATGGCATCGGGATTTTCCGCGGCCACTTGTTCGATGTCCATCCCTCCGGCGGCCGAGGCCATGAACACGGGCTTGCCCTCCGCGCGGTCGACCAGAATTCCCAGGTACAACTCCTTTTCGATGGGCAGAGTTTCTTCGATCAGCAGGCGCCGCACGGTGCGGCCTTCCGGCCCTGTCTGATGCGTGACCAACTTCATGCCCAGCATCTTTTCGGCGAGGTCTCCCGCTTCGCTGACCGACTTGCCGATCTTTACGCCTCCGCCCTTGCCGCGCCCGCCGGCATGAATTTGAGCCTTGACAACCACTCCCGTGGCGCCCGCGCTGAGAAGCCGCCTCGCCTCGGCTTCGGCTTCCTCTCGCGAAGTCGCCATAGCCCCGCTGGGCACGGTCACGCCATACTTCTTGAGAATTCCTTTTCCCTGGTACTCATGGATTTTCATAATGACGATCTTCGCTCGCTAGCTAAGAATCGGAAGGAACCTGCTTGCGGCTATCGACTGCGGGCAGCAAACCTTTAATTTTATAGAAGAGGAATGGATTAGGGCAAACGCATCGTCCGCCATTCTCGCGCTTTCCCTTCGCCCGCGATTTTCGTGCCGATATTTCGGCACTTGTCCAACTCCATTCAGTTCAGCCACTTGTCGCCCATCGGCTATAGCTTTAAGATAAATTCCAAGATCTCCGAGTTTTCCACCCTGTTCCGGTAAAATCGCTTTAATGTTCCAGTCGGAACATTTGCGCGTAAATATGATCCTCGACGCCCTCCATCGCATCGCCAATCACGGACAATCGCTGGCGCGCGCGGAAGCGCGTGAAGTGATGGCGGAAGTGCTTGCGGGCAACTGTAGCGATGCGCAGATCGCGGCGCTGCTTATGGCTCTGCGTATGAAAGGCGAAACCGTCGAAGAGATCGTTGGTTTCGCTGAGGCGATTCGCGCCGCGGCAACGCCCTTGCCCATTTCGCCTGCTGGAGCCACCGCGCTCGACTTGAGCGGCACGGGCCGCGACGCGCTGGGCGAGTCATCTCCTGTTAGCAGCAGCCTCGTCGACACCAGCGGCACCGGCGGCGATGCCAGCGGAACCTTCAACATTTCGACGGCCACAGCATTCGTGACCGCGGGAACGGGCGTGCGCGTGGCCAAGCACGGTAACCGCAGCATCAGCTCAAAATGCGGCTCCGCTGATGTGATGGAGGCTCTTGGTGTGAACATTCAACTGTCTCCCGAACGTGCCGCCCAGTGCCTGCGCGAAGTTGGAATCTGTTTTCTCTACGCGCCCGATCTTCACTCTTCCATGAAGCAGGTGCAGAAGGTGCGGCGCGAACTGCGGTTGCGAACCATGTTCAACCTTCTCGGTCCGCTTACCAATCCGGCACACGCTTCAGGACAAGTAGTGGGCGTCTACGCGCTCGATATCGTGGAAAAACTAGCCGAAGCGCTCAGCATGCTGGGAGTCCATCGCGCGCTGGTTGTGCACGGTCTCGACGGTCTCGACGAAATCACAATCACCGGACGGACGCGCGTGGCTGAAGCTCGCGATGGGAGCGTGCGAACTTATGAGGTCGATCCCGAAGAGTTCGGCATGAAGCGGGCCATGCTCGGGGACATTTCTGGCGGAGATGCGTCCGAAAATGCAACCATCATTCGCGAGGTTCTGAGCGGAAAGAAATCTCCGCGGCGGGATGTGGTGTTGCTGAATTCCGCGGCGGCGCTGGTAGCGTCCGGACGCGTGGATCACCTGGCCGAAGGAATTCCGGTGGCGGCGCAATCGATCGATTCCGGTGCGGCCGCCGGTAAACTGGCGGCGCTGGCAAGCTTTAGTAAGCAAGTGGTCAGTAGCTAGTGATCAGTGGCCAGTTGATCCTACTGACCACTGACCTCTGGCCACTGACCACTGATTTGGAATCATTTCGCGGTGTCACCCTCGATTTTGAACACGTTGTTCGTCATGTCGCTCTCCGGCACGCTGCCGTCGTTGACCACGATCTCCTGCGGCGGCTTCGGAACTTCGACGCGAATCACAGAATTGCTCTTGCCGCGCACGACGATGCGCTGCGTTACTTCTCCGCCGGCGAATTTCACGATGAGGGGAACTTCCGCTCCCGCGGTGCCCGTGTTGTCGACGGTGACCGTCACCAGATATACATCGGTCATCGTTTTGCGCGGGAACGCAGATTCCACTTTGAAATTCGGCAGGCCGTGGTCCCGATAGACCCAGTCGTCGAAGAACCACTCCAAATCTTTCGGCGTCTGTGCCTGGATCAATCGCGGCAAATAGGAAGGTTCCTTGTCCTGCTCCGGACGGTACAACGCCAGAGCTTTTTTCAGCGCCTGATCGCCGATCATATCGCGCAGCATCCACCAGACGTACATCGCTTTACTGCGATAAAGGTTCTCGTCGGCCGTGTTGACGAGGGACCGGTTCACTTCATCGTCGGATCTGGGTGCGATTGTTGGTTTCTCAGCCGCGAAGACGGACCGGTGCTGCGCCATGTAATCCAGCGCAGCTTGCCGTCCGCCCTGACGTTCGAGGTAGAGTGCCTGCGCGAAGTGGGCGAGACCCTCATTGATCCAGGGCCGCGGTGAAGAAAACGCCGCGTGAGTCAACTGATGAACGGCCGCAAGTCCTGCCAGCTTGGGATCGGCGCCAGCCAGCGGCGTCAGCAACAAAGAGCCGCTCTCGAAAGGAGCGGCGTTGGGATCGGCGAGATCGGCGGTTTGAGCTTTCGTGCGTAGCGGGCCGAACCATCCGGTGATGAATGGCTCGATCTTCCCGGCTGCATCCGCGTAACTCTCAGCTGCGGTCAGATTCTCCGGAAGACTATAAACGGCGATGGCCGGCCGGTCCGTAACTCGATACGCCGCAACCACGAATGTGGGCACCGAAAAGCCGAGAACGGGATAGATACATCGAGCCCGCGGATCCTTGGGGCTGCCTCCTCGGGTTGCTCCTTGCATCTCGTTGCCGCCGCACAACGTGATGGGTGGACTAGCATCGCTCGGTAGAGATGCATAGTCAAAGCTCAACGTCATGCCTGACGCAGCTTCGCGTGTTTTCCAGCGGCCCAGAACGTCGAACAGGTTGTTCGCTTCCGAAAGATCCGCTGCTTCTGTCGCTATCGGATACCACGCGACGTACCCCGCGCCGCGCACCGCGGTCAACTTCTCGCCGATTTGGTCCCAGTCGCTGCTGCCGGCTGCGTCCTCGGGAGTTCCGATCCGCGTGAGGCGCGTGGCATCGAGCACAATTACGCCTTCATAGGCGATCTCCAGATCGACGGTACCCATCGGCGCGATCGCTTCCGGCAAGGTCACGATTGCTTCCGAAAGTGCGCCGGTGTGATCGATGTCAGAAGTGTAGGGTTGTGAAACAAACTGCAAGGGTTTGCCTCCGGCTTTGACGGAGCGCCAGTCCAGCGAAGAAGAAATCTGTAGCACCGCGATCTTCTGCGGTGTTTGCGAATCGTTCCTTAAAGTGATTTTGCCGCGAACTCCCAGCCGCTGCTGCTCGGGCTCGATGCGAACGTTCAGGTCGTAGTTCGTGAAGGTAAACGCTTCGCGGTCGAGGGAAAAAGCATTTACTACCGAGCAGCAGAAAGCCAGGGCAAGAACCAGGCGCAGACTGCGCAACTTCATTTCGCACCTGCGACCTTTGTGTCCTTACCTTGCGCGCGCCGCTGCCGCACAATCTCGTACATGACGACCGCTCCCGCGACGGACACATTCAGCGAAGGGACTTTGCCGAGCATTGGAATCGAGACCAGAAAGTCGCACTTTTTTTTCACCAAATCGTGCAGGCCTTTGCCTTCCGCGCCGAGAACCAGGGCGCAATCCATGTTGTAGTCAAGCGCGTCGTAGGTTTGCGGGCCGCGCTCGTCGAGACCCACCGTCCAGATGTTGCGCTCTTTTAATTCTTCCACGGTGCGGGCGATGTTGGTTACTTTTGCGATGGGCAGGTACTCGCTGGCACCGGCCGAGGTTTTTGTTACTGTTCCGGTGACGGGTGCGGCACGGCGTTCTGGAATGACCACGCCGTCGGCGCCCGCGGCGTCCGCGGTGCGCATGAGCGCTCCCAGATTGTGCGGGTCTTCGACGCCATCGAGCACGATGACGAGAGAATACTTCCCGCGTTTGGCGCCGACCACATCGTCGAGATCGCTATATTGCTTGGCCGAGGTAACGGCGACCACGCCCTGATGCGCAGCCCGGCCAGCCATCTGGTCGAGTTCCGTGCGCGTGAGAAATTTCACCGGCACGCCCAGCTTGCGGCAGTCTTCGATCATGCGCTGCAAGCGGATGTCGTGCCGCTCCTTCGCCATGCCGACCCACTGGAAAGCGCGTCCACGGGCCTTGAGCGCCTCGGTGACCGCGTTGATGCCGTAGATATAGTTCATAAGAACAGTCGCCAGTGGCCAGTGGTCAGTTGCCAGTAACTACTCGCGATCGAATCTTCTGAAATAGGTCCCATTCCATTAAGTGTACTGAAAGATACGAATTCGGGCAGAGGACCAACGTTTTCGCGCTGACGGATCGGGAAGGGCACGACTTCAGTCGTGCCGTAAAGAAGCTGATCAAGGCCGGCTTTAGCCGCTGAGGGTCGTGGTGAGCAGGCGCGCGATTTCCCCCGGCTCTGGACGCTCGGTGTAGTCCTCGTTCGCGGAAGCGTAGAGCACCGAGCTGTCACGGTCGATGATGTAGGTCGCGGGAATCGGCAATTCCCAACTATCGTCTCCATTCACGAAGGGTAGATTGACGAAGGCGCGTTGATAGATCGCCTTCTGTTCTTCGGGGACGCTGTAAGTGAGGCCGCGAACTGCCGCGCTATTTTGTGGCCAGCATCAGAGAGCAACGGGAAGCGCAGCTTGTGCTGGTCGCGCATGAAGAACGACTGCTGGACAGTTTGCGGAGAGATCGCGACAAGCGTTGCGCCTGTCTGCTCGATCTCTCGCAGGACGAGGTTCATCGCTTCCATCTGACCGACACAAAACGGGCACCAGCGGCCGCGGATGAAACAAAGCACGAGGCGTCCTTTTGCGAGCAAGTCAGAGGAAGAGACGTTCTTGCTGTCGTTATCTTGAAGTTGGAATTCGGGCGCCTTCACGCCGACGGGCAGAACATTCGCTGCGAGTTGTTCTTGTTTAAGCTTCGCAACGACTCGCGTATGGATCGCCTGCGTCTCCGCCGGAACGTACTTCGCGATCAGTTCCTTGCGCTCGGCAAGAATTTCGCGCAGCGGGCGAATGTCAATCTCGGGACTCGACTCTTCAAGGGATCGCCATTTCATAAGAGCAGTGGCCAGTGGTCAGTGGTCAGTGGTCAGAATAAGGCGGCAGCGGCTAGGCTGGCCACTGATCACTGGCCACTGCTTTCACATGCCCGGCAGCTTCATGCCCGCCATCCGCCGCGCGAAGCTGGGCTTGCCCATCTGCTTGAACATCTTCCTCATCTGCGCGTATTGGCGAAGCAGGTTATTCACTTCCTGCACGGTGGTGCCGGAGCCGCGGGAGATGCGTTTGCGGCGGCTGCCGTTGATTACTTCATGATGATTGCGCTCGTACGTGGTCATCGAGTTAATGATGGCCTCGACGCGGTTGATCTGTTTTTCGTCCACGTTGTCGGCAGCCTTCTGCAATCCGGAAAACGGGCCGATGCTGGGCAGCATGCCGATCAGGCTCTTCATCGAGCCCATCTTTTTTACTTGCCGCAACTGATCGCGAAAGTCTTCGAGCGAGAAGCCGTCGCCGGTCAAGGCCTTGGTGGCCATCTCCTGCGCCTTCTTTTTGTCGATCTGCGATTCCGCGCGCTCGATCAGAGAAAGAATGTCGCCCATGCCGAGAATGCGCGAGACGATGCGGTCAGGATGAAACGGCTCCAGCGCGTCGTATTTCTCGCCGACGCCGATAAACTTAATTGGCTGACCCGTAACCTGCCGGATAGAAAGCGCAGCGCCGCCGCGGGCGTCACCATCCATCTTGGTGAGGATGACGCCGGTGAGAGATAGCTTCTTGTGGAACTCATCGGCAGAACGCACTGCGTCCTGCCCGGTCATGGCATCGGCGACGAACAGAATCTCCGACGGATTCAGCAGCTTTTTCAGCGACTGCATCTCGTTCATCAGATCGTCGTCGATGTGCAGACGGCCGGCGGTGTCGACGATCAGCACGTCGCAGCCGGAAACGACGGCCTCGCGGCGCGCTTCCTTTACTAACCGCTCAACTGCTTGCGTGAGCTGTGTCGCGGTGTTCGCCTCGCCCACTTCGCCTTCATAAATTTGAGCCTTGACGGCCTGCGCCACAACCTTCAACTGCTCGCGCGCTGCGGGACGGTACACATCGACCGAAACCAGCAGCGGACGATGCCCGCCCGCCTTGAACCAGTGCGCCAGCTTGCCCGAGGTGGTGGTCTTGCCGGAACCCTGCAGCCCGGCCATGAGCACGACCGTAGGCGGCTGCGACGCGAACTTCATGCGCGCCGTGTCTTTGCCGAGAGTCTCGACCAGTTCGTCGCGCACGATCTTGATGACCTGCTCGCCCGGAGAAAGCGCGGTCATCACTTCCTGCCCCACGGCCTTGGCCTGGATGCGGTCGATCAATTCCTTGACTACCTTGAAGTTGACGTCGGCTTCGAGCAGCGCCAGCCGGATTTCGCGCAGCGCCTCGGCAATGTTTTCTTCACTGAGTCGGGCCTGGCCCCGAAGGCTCTTGAACGCGCGCTGCAGTTTTTCCTGGAGATTCTCGAACATAGGTAGGAGTTATTCTAGCAGCGGAATCGCCGCATCAGTACCGCACGTCCCGATAGAAAACGCAGTAGGTTTCCAGATACCAGGAGACGGTGAAGAGGACGACCATGATGCTCGCGGCCCAGCAGAACATTTGAATCGGCAGTGTGGCAGCAAGCCGGGTGCTGGCGGCGTCCGACTCGTGGGTGGAGTCGCGAAAAATCAATCCGCTGATCAGCGAAGTTGCGGCTGCCAAGGCAAGCAGCGCGAGGGAATCGCAAATCCTCCGATGCATATCGATCGACGGGACCAGGAAGGCTGCATCGAACACGGAGTACAACGACAGAATGCAGACAATGAAAGTGACCGGCTTGGCGACCTCGAACAGCATGGTCTGCGCTCCGACCCACTTAGTTTATCGCGATTCCTCAACATAACACGATGTTTTTACATAGGTTAGGTGGTGTCCGGGAATGGACACTCGATTTTGTGAGCGGACACTCTGGTGCGCAGCCGCAGCTTCGTGTAGCAGTCCACGCGTAAGCTTTTGAACAGGATAGCCCCGCTTGAACCGCGGCCCCATAGTTGCATAATCTTCAGCGATGGATATCGCCCGCCCAGAATTTAAGCGTGAGAAGCGACGCCGGCAGATCGTTTGGCTCGTCGTCGGAATCGTCCTCCTCGCAGGTGTTACCTTTGGCGTCTCGCGTCTGAAGCCGGCTGCGCCCGAGGTTGAGCGCAGCACGGTTTGGACCGACACGGTCAAGCGCGGCTCGATGCTCCGGCAGGTGCGCGGCCTCGGCTCCCTGATTCCCAGTCAGGAGTTCACCCGTCAGATACCTGCGGAGACTGAAGCCACCGTGGTGCGCATCCTCATGCTGCCCGGCTCGCAAGTGAAGGCGGATACCGTTTTGCTGGAGATGAGCAATCCGCAGGTGGAGCAGGCTGCGGTCGATGCCGATCTGCAATTGAAAGCTGCCGAAGCTGAGTATCAGAGTCTGCGCGTCAAGCTGCAAAGCGACCTGATGAGCGAAAAAGCCGGAGCGGCGACAGTAAATGCGGACTTTACCCAGGCGCAACTTCAATCCGAAACTGATAAGGCGCTTTACAACCTGGGCGTGATTTCCGGCCTCGCGTACAAGAATTCCAAGAGCAAAGCGGACGAGCTCACCACGCGAAACAAAATCGAGGACGAGCGCCTGGATATCGGGCAGAAGGCGATCGAGTCGCAGCTTGCCGAACAGCAGGCCAAAGTCGATCAGATCCGCGCGCTCGCGGAGCTGAAGCAAAAGCAGTTGAATGCGTTGAAGGTGCGCGCCGGAATCGAAGGCGTTCTAGTCGACCTGCCGCTGCAGGTGGGCCAGCATGTGCTGCCGGGCACGGAGCTGGCGAAGGTGGTGCAGCCGAATCATCTGATCGCAGAGTTGAAGGTTGCCGAGACGCAGGCGCGCGATGTGCAGATTGGGCAGCCGGCGCAGGTCGACACGCACAATGGAGTGGTTGCCGGCACAGTGATGCGCGTCGATCCGGCGGTGCAGAATGGAACCGTCACCGTGGATGTGAAGCTCACCGGCGAACTCCCCAAAGGGGCTCGGCCCGATTTGAGCGTCGATGGAACCATCGACCTGGAGCGTCTCGACAATGTTCTTTACGTTGGCCGTCCGGCATTCGGCCAGGAGAGCAGCACGATCAGCCTGTTCAAACTTGACCCCGACGGCAAAGGCGCAGTTCGCGTTCCGGTGAAAGTCGGACGCGCCTCGGTCAACTCGATCCAAATTCTTGAGGGATTGCATGAAGGCGACACGGTAATTCTGTCTGACATGTCGCGCTCAGATAACACGGACCGTATCCGGCTTGATTAAGAATAGAAACTTGAGGACGAAACTATGAGCGATGCACGGCAAGCGCTAATCGAGATTCAGGACCTGACGAAAATCTTCTACACCGATGAGGTCGAGACTCATGCACTCTCGGGAGTTCATTTGACCATTCGCAAAGGGGAGTATGTCGCAATGTCGGGGCCGTCGGGATGCGGCAAGTCGACGCTGCTCTCGATTATCGGTTTGTTGGACACTCCGACCGGCGGAAACTATCGCCTGAACGATCAGCCGGTCGAAAACCTGGATTTTGCCCAGCGCTCGCGCATTCGCAACCAGGAAATCGGCTTCATCTTTCAGAGTTTCAACCTGATCGGCGATCTCACGGTTTACGAAAATGTCGAGCTGCCTCTGACCTATCGTCAGCGGATGCCGACCGCCGACCGCAAAAAGCGAGTGATGGAATCGCTGGAGCGCGTGGGAATGGCGCATCGCGTGCGCCACTATCCTTCCCAGCTCAGCGGCGGACAACAGCAGCGTGTTGCCGTGGCGCGGGCGCTCGCCGGACATCCTTCGATCCTGCTGGCGGATGAACCCACCGGAAATCTCGACTCCCGCAACGGCGAAGCCGTGATGGAGTTGCTGCAGAACCTTCATCGCGAGGGAGCGACGATCTGCATGGTGACGCATGATCCGCGCTTCGCCAAGCACGCCGAGAGGGAAGTGCATCTATTCGACGGCAAGGTGGTGGCGGAAGAAGAATTGAAAAAGCTTCTCCAGGAGACGGGCGCGTGACTGGGCTGCTGCACGATCTTCGCTACTCGATTCGGCAATTGCGCAAGAGCCCCGGATTTACTCTGGTTGCCGTGGCCACGCTGGCGCTGGGCATCGGCGCGAATACCGCCGTCTTCAGCGTAATGGATGCGGTGTTATCGCGCATGCTGCCGGTTCGCGATCCGCATCGCCTCTACTACTTGCAGATCGCCACCGGGAATCAGCCGCGAGGGGGGCTCAATACCGGCAATTCAGATACATCCTTTTCAGAACCGGTCTTTGAAGCGCTACGCCAGCGCCGCGATGTATTGGATGACGTTATCGCTTACGTTCCGCTTGGCGTCCCCAAAGTTGCTGCGCGCTATGGAGACGCGCCGGAAGAAGCGCAAGGCGACGAAGTGAGCGGCAACTTCTTTAGCGGCCTGAGTGCCGGAATATTTCGAGGCCGCGGTTTTTCGCTAGAGGATGAGAAAGATCACTCGCAGGTTGCCGTGATCAGCTATGACTATTGGACGCGGCGGTTTGCCCGGGGCTTCGCCGTTCTCGGTTCGACCGTCTTCATCAAGAGTGTGCCTTTCACGATTGTTGGAATTGCAGCGCCCGGCTTTCGCGGACTCGAAGCCGCCAGTTCAACCGATTTCTGGATCCCGCTGCAGAGCCGGGCGGAGCTGAATGCATGGGGCAATTCCGCCAGCGAGGAAAGTCTCTACGGCACTCCGAAATGGTGGTGTCTGCCGCTGCTGGTCCGCCTGAAACAGGACGTTACGCCGGCGCAAGCGCAAAGTGCCTTGCAATCCACATTCGGTGAGGCCGCCAAGATCGGAGTCGGCACGATCGATGCGAAAGAGTGGAAGCCACTTCTGAACTTTGACCCGGCCCGGGGAATCCAGGGCTACAACCAGCAATACCGCGAGCCGGTACGAATCCTGATGGGTCTCGTGCTCATGGTTTTGCTGATTGCCTGCTCCAATGTCGCCTTATTGATTATGGCTCGCAATGAAGCGAGGCAGCGGGAATTCAGCCTGCGCATGGCGGTTGGAGCCGAGCGTGCTGACCTTTTCCGCCAGTTGCTGACAGAAAGTTCGCTGCTGGTGATTGCTGGCGGCGGGCTCGGCTGGGGATTTGCAATTCTTGCCACAGACGCTCTGGCAGCGTGGTCGAGGATCGAGACTGGACTGGGCCCCGACCGCAACGTCTTGCTCTTCACTCTCGCGATTTCGGCGATCAGCGCGCTTGCCTTCGGATTTGCGCCGCTCTGGATTGCGTTGCGGGCGCCCGTATCGGGCGTGCTGCGGGCCACAGCGGCCAATCTTACGCAGGACCGGCGCCGTGCCCTCGGCGGCAGGGCGCTTATGGCGTCGCAGGTGGCAGTTTGCTTGTTGCTGTTGGTCGCGGCTGCGCTTCTGCTGCACACGCTTCGAAACTACGAGACTCAGGACTTGGGAATGCAGGTCGATGGTCTGCTGGTTTTTGGAATCACTCCCCAGCGCGCTCAGACCACCGGTGAGACTCTGGCTTTCTATCGCTCTTTGCTTGAGCGGATTCGCGCTGTGCCGGGCGTGGTATCCGCAACGCTCATGGAGAACCGCATCGGCTCGGGCTGGAGCAGCAACAACGACGACGATCTGGATGGCGCCAGCCTGACGGCAAAGTTCGGCCCTAATGCCAGCGTGCGCAGCAACGACGTGGGCCCCGACTATTTCCACGTGCTCGGTGTTCCGATTATTGCGGGGCGCGATATTTCCAGCGGCGACACTCCTTCTTCTCCGCCGGTCGTGGTGGTCAATGAAACATTCGCGAAGACCTACCTGCCGAATACGAATCCGCTGGGACACAAGGTTCGAGACAACCGAACCATCGTTGGCGTGGCCAGGGATAGCCGCTACCGCAGCGTCGACGAGAAGCCGAGGCCCATGGCTTTTTATCCCAGCTTCCAGAACCTAAGCGCGGGGGAAAACCTGCACGTCGAAGTGAGGGTGAATGGCGAGCCGCTGGAACTGCTGCCGACGCTGCGCTCGGTGGTTCATGACCTCGACCCCTACGCTCCGCTGGAGAAGCCGGTGACGCAACGGGCTCAGTTCGAGGAATCTTATTCGGGGCCGAAAATGTTTGCGCGTCTGGGAGGATTTTTCGGCGGACTGGCGGCGTTGCTTGTGGCCACGGGACTTTACGGCACATTGTCTTACCGGACCAATCGCCGCACTCCGGAGATCGGCACCCGCATGGCGTTGGGAGCGCAACGCGTCCAAATGCTGTGGATGGTCATGGGTGAGAGCCTGCTCATTAGCTGCATTGGGGCCGCCGTGGGACTTCCGTTAGCCATGCTGTGTGTGCGCTTTCTGGGATCGATGCTTTATCAGTTGTCTCCCTTCGATCCGCTGAGTTTTGCGCTGGCAACGTGCTGCGCCGCGCTGGTCGCAAGTGCAGCCGCGTTTCTGCCGGCCTGGCGCGCCGCGAGCGTCGATCCCATGACCGCGCTGCGCTACGAATAGGTTCCTGCGACCAGGGTATCGAGGCCTGATTGATATTGATATGGAGACTCTTTTTCAAGATCTGCGCTATGGTTTCCGTCTGCTGCTGAAGAGTCCCGGCTTCACGGTGGTGGCAGTGTTGACTCTGGCGCTCGGCATCGGCGCCAACACGGCGCTGTTCTCCGTGATCAATGGCGTGCTCTTAAGCCCGCTCCCTTTTCCTCAATCCGACCAGTTGGTAACGCTGCACGAGAACAAGCCCAACTTTGAAGGCGGATCAGTCTCCTATCCGAATTTCCGCGATTGGCAGAAAGACAACCACTCGTTCTCTTCTGTCGCCCTGGCTCGCACTTACGCTTTTAGCCTGACCGGCGCTGGCGAGGCCGAACAGGTGACCGGAGATTTTGTGTCCTCGGATTTCTTTCCGCTGCTGGGCGTGAAGCCCGTGATCGGACGCACTTTTACCGAGGATGAGGAACCGGTCGGTGCTGGTCCTGTTGCACTCATCAGTGCTGGATTGTGGCAGCGCAAGTTCGGTTCGGAGCCGGACATTCCAGGAAAGAGTATTACGCTGGACGGCAGGGTCTACACCATCGTCGGTGTGATTCCGGCGACTCTGCACCTGAATATTCCGGGCTTTCAGGAAGCTCAAGTGTACGCGCCCATTGGGCAGTGGGGTAATCCGTTGCTGCTTCAGCGCGGTGCGGGATTGGGACTCCATGGCATCGGCCGGCTCAAACCCGGCGTGACCATTGAACAAGCGCGGGCCGATATGGATGGAGTCACGCGCAACCTCGCAAGTGCCTTCCCGGACGCAGATAAAGGGATCACCGCAAAGGTGACGCCGCTCAAGCAGCAAATGATCGGGCATGTGAGGTCTTTGTTGCTCGTGCTACTGGCTGCGGTCGGCTTTGTGCTTCTGATTGCATGCGTGAATGTCGCCAATCTGTTGTTGGCACGCTCCACCGGCCGGGCACGGGAATTCGCGGTTCGCGCGGCTCTGGGGGCAAGCCAGGGGCGCGTAGTTCGGCAACTGCTTACGGAGAGTGTTCTGCTTGGGCTGGCCGGCGGCAGTCTGGGGTTACTCCTCGCAGCCTGGGGTACACATGCCGCGCTTGGCGTACTGCCCGCGGCTTTGCCTCGCGCCGAACAAGTTGGCCTTGATGCGCGCGTGCTGATCTTTACTGCCGGCATCTCGTTGCTGGTGGGAGTCCTTTTTGGGCTGATGCCGGCGCTTAGCACATCGCATCCGGATCTCCAGGAAACGCTGAAGCAAGGTGGCCGCGGATCGAGCGGAGCTCGTCATCGCACGCAGAGCGTATTCGTGGTCGCAGAAATGGCGCTGGCGGTCGTGCTACTCGTTGGCGCGGGATTGACCATCCGCAGTCTGGCAAAGTTGTGGAGCGTCGATCCGGGATTCAATCCGCACAATGTGCTCACGTTTGGGTTGTCGCTTCCGCCATCCATAGTTGGTGCAAAGCCGGATGCGATCCGCACCGCCTTTCGTGAGTTCGACGGCAAGATCGCCTCCATTCCGGGCGTCCAGGCCGTTTCCCAGACCTGGGGCGCGGTTCCTTTGAGCGGGGACGACGAGCAGCTTTTCTGGCTTGAGGGCCAGCCAAAACCGACGCATGAAAACGATATGAACTGGGCGATCGACTACATCGTCGAACCCGACTACCTGAAGGCGATGGGCATTCCGCTGCTGCGCGGACGCTTTTTCAGTCCCCAGGATAATGAGCACTCGCCTCGAGTGGTCGTGATCGATGAGGTCTTCGCTCAGAAATACTTTCCCAACCAGAATCCCATCGGCAAGCGCATCAACTTGAACCTGTCGAACCAACTGGCGGAAATCGTTGGCGAGGTCGGTCACGTCAATCAGTGGGGTCTGGACGCCGACGATCAGCAATCGCTCCGATCCGGCCTCTATATCCCTTGCTTGCAGATGCCTGACGATTTTATTGCCATGTCCCCGACGGGCTCGGCAGTAGTAGTGCGTTCAGGAAACTCGGGTGGTGGGCTCCTCGACTCCATCCGCAGCGTCAACGCGCAGATGAGCGACCAGCAAGTCATCTACGGCGTGCAAACAATGGATTCTATTATTTCCGGTTCCCTGGCCTCACGCCGCTTCTCGATGATTCTGTTAGGAGTCTTTGCAGTGCTGGCGCTCGTGCTCGCGAGCGTGGGAATTTACGGCGTCATTTCTTATGTCGTGGGGCAGCGGACAAATGAGATCGGCATACGCATGGCAATGGGAGCGCATCGGCGCGACATTCTGCGTCTGATTCTGGGCCGCGGGGGAAGGCTTGCCGGGCTCGGTGTTGCAGTTGGATTGTCTGGTGCGCTGGGCCTGACCCAATTTATGGCCAGCTTGCTTTACGGAGTGCGGGCTACCGATCCCCTTACTTTCGTTGGAGTTGCCATTTTGTTGACTCTGGTCGCGCTTGCCGCCTGCTACATCCCGGCCCGCCGCGCGGCGAAGGTCGATCCCATGGTGGCTCTGCGGTACGAGTAGGAGACAGATAAATGATGAATACGATTGCTCAGGACCTCCGTTACGCATTGCGCCAACTGCGCAAGAGTCCTGGCTTCACCACCGTGGCCGTGCTTACGCTCGCGCTTGGCATTGGAGCGAACACTGCCATATTCGGCCTGCTCGATCAAGCGCTCTTGCGCAGCCTGCCGGTGCGCGAGCCCGACCGGCTCGTGCTGCTGAAGTATTCCGGCAGTAATACCGGACACCTCAGTTCACGTTCCGACGGAAAGTTTTACTTCTCGTATCCCATGTACCGGGATTTGCGGGACCGCAATTCTGTTTTCAGCGGTGTCATTGCAACCGACTGGACGCAAGTCGGCGTGCAGTGGCACAACCAGCCGGAGCTTGTCGCCACGGAATTGGTCTCGGGCAACTACTTCGATGTGCTGGGAGTGCAGCCGGCGTTGGGCCGCTTGTTGGTCGCTTCCGACGATACCGTGCCCAATGGCAATCCCATCGCAGTGTTGAGCTCCAATTACTGGCGCCGCCGCTTCGACGCCGATCCCAGCGTTCTGAACCAGTCGATTTTGGTGAACGGTCATCCCTTCACCGTAGTCGGCGTGGCCCAGGCGGGCTTTCACAGCGTGGTGATGGGCGACACTCCCGACCTGTTCGTTCCCATGACGATGAAATCCGAGGTCATGCCGGGAGATGACGATCTCGAGGACCGGCGATCGAGCTGGCTCAACATTATTGCCAGACTAAAACCAGGTTTAAGTCGCGAGCAGGCGGAGGCAGGCATCAACCCTGTGTGGTCTGGTATCCGCACCGAGGAACTAAAACAGATCGGCAACAGTAGTCAGAACTTTCGCGAGCGGTTCGTGGCCCAGTCGCACCTGTCTCTGCTCGACGGCAAAAAAGGATTTTCTCCACTGCGCAGTGATGTGCAAACGCCTCTGCTCATCGTGATGGCGATGGTGGGGCTGGTTGCCCTGATGGCGTGCGCCAACGTAGGCAGTTTGCTGCTCGTCCGCGCGGCGGGCCGCTTGCGCGAAATGTCGGTGCGTTATGCTCTCGGCGCAAAGCGGAGACGCGTGGTTCAGCAACTCCTGGTGGAGGGTTTGTTGCTCGGATTGACGGGCGGCGCGGTGGGGATTTTTCTGGCGCCGCCGATCTCGGCCGTGCTGATCAATATGATCTGGGGCAAGACCGGCATGGAGTTGCCGTTTTCGTCGCATGTGGATATCAGAATTCTGCTTTTCAATTTCGTTCTGGCTGTAGCGGCGAGTCTGTTTTTCAGCCTTGCGCCGGCCGTGCAGTTCTGGCGCCCCAACCTCGCGCTTGCGCTCAAACAGCGAGTCATCGCCGGCGGCGGGCCGCTGCGCTTTCGCCGCATCGCGGTGGGCGTACAAGTGGGATTGAGTCTTCTGCTGCTGGTGGGCGCGGGGCTTTTCATGCGCACGCTGCACAATCTCAAAACGCTCGATGTGGGATTTGCCACCGATCATCTGGTGACCTTCACCATCGACCCATCGCTTGCGGGATATCCACCCGCCCAGAACCTTGAGGTTGACACCCGAGTGCTGCGCACACTGGCGGCTTTGCCAGGAGTGCGTTCGGTTGCGGCCACCACCGACTCCGAGCTGACCAATGACAATTGGGCGAACAACATTTCGATCGCGGGCTATACCGCAAAGGAAGATGAAGACATGAACGTCGAGCACCCCCAGGTAAGTCCCGGCTATTTCTCCGCTATGGGGATGCCCCTGCTCGCCGGACGGGAGTTAACCGATGCGGATCGGGCGGGAACCCAAAAAGTCGCGGTAGTCAACGAGAGTTTCGCGCGCCACTTCTTCGGCGATTCGCAACATGCGCTGGAGCACTACCTGGCCAATGGCGGCGGGACCGTGAAGCCGGATATCGAAATTGTTGGCGTGGTCAAAGACGCTCGTCACAGCGGAGTTCGCCAGGAGGTGAAGCGAACGGTTTTTTCGCCCTACTTACAAGAAGCCGATCCTGGCGGCATGACTTTCTACATTCGCACGCTGCAAGCACCGGAGAGCGCGGAAAGCACGATCCGAGGCGCCATGCAGTCGCTCGATTCGAAGCTGGTGCTCGACAGTTTCCGGACCATGGAAGAACAGATTGACGACAACCTGACTGCCGAACGCGTCATTTCATTCTTAGCCGAGAGCTTTGGAGTGCTTGCCGCGCTTATGGCCGCGATCGGTTTGTACGGCGTGCTGGCCTATTCGACGGCGCAGAGAACCTCGGAGATCGGCATTCGCATGGCGTTGGGGGCGAGCCGAGCGTCGGTGGTGCGCGTGGTGCTGGTCGAAGTGCTCTGGCTGACAGGAATCGCTGTTGCTGTCGCGTTGCCGGCGTCGTTGCTGCTGGGCATGGCAGTGCGCAGCCAGTTGTTCGGCATTTCAAGCCGCGATCCGCTTACGCTGGGCTTGGCTACGCTCGTGATTGTGGCCGTGGCGATTTCGTCCGCGCTGCTGCCCGCGCGCCGCGCGGCCAATGTCGACCCCATAGTGGCGCTGCGCTATGAGTGAGGAAGGAACAAACCGATGACCGGCTTGCTGCAGGACCTTCGCTACGGGCTGCGCCAGTTGCGCAAAAATCCCGGCTTCACGGCCGTGGCCCTGCTTACGCTCGCTTTGGGTATCGGGGCGAACACCGGCATCTTCACGCTGGTGAATGCCGTTCTCTTGAAGTCACTGCCTGTGCCAAATCCTGAGCAGCTTTTTCTGGTCAGGCAAAGCTCGCGATACGCCGAGAACACGCGCTTTTCTTACCCTGTCTTTCAGAACATGCAGGCCGCCATGCCGCAATCGGCCAGCCTCGCGGCGATGACTTGGCCGGCCGATTTCTACGCGAGCGTGGGTAACGGCCAACCTGAAATGGTGGAGGGCCAGCTCGTCTCCGGAAATTATTTCGAGACTCTGCAGACCTATGCCGCACTCGGACGCCTTCTCACTCCCGACGACGACCGCGTCGTGGGCGGGAGTCCGGTGGCAGTCGTCAGTTATGGCTGCTGGGAACGGCGCTTCGGCGGCGATCCAGGCGTGATCGGTCGCAAGATGCTGGTCAACGGCATGCCGTTTGAAGTTGTCGGAGTGGCGGCTCCGGGCTTCCTGGGGGCAAAAGCCGGCACCGCGCCGGATTTCTGGCTACCGATAACCATGCAGTCTGCCGTACATTACGCGCAGCATTACAGCCAAACCGAGGCGGCCGATCTCGACAAGCCGTGGGTGCTTCAGCCTGATATTCGCTGGCTGCAGTTCATTGTGCGCGCGCGAGATCGAAACGCGCTGCCCATGATAGCGACCGCAGTGAATCAAGTTTTCCGCCAGGATCTGGAGAGGGACGCGGCGGGAATCAAAGACCCTCAGGAACGCCTTGCGTTTCTTCGCGCCCGGTTGGAACTCGAGCCCGGCAGCCGGGGTTTGTCTACTCTCCGGCGAAGTTTCGAGCGCCCCCTGCTCGTATTGATGGCTATGGTTGGACTGGTGCTGCTCATCGCCTGTGCCAATCTTGCCAATCTTTTTTTGGCGCGCGCGGCCGCTCGCGAACGTGAGATGGCTGTGCGGTTGTCGGTCGGAGCGAGCCGCGCTCGATTGTTCCGGCAGACTCTCGCCGAATGTTTGCTGCTTTCGATCTTTGGCGGACTCCTGGGGATTGCGGTCGCATATTGGTGCAGCGCGATTTTTCCGAAGTGGGCATCCAGCGGGGCCGCGCCTATTCCACTGAGTCTTGCACCCGATGCCCGCGTCCTCATTTTCAGCACCGTGGTCGCGGTGTTGACTGGACTTCTTTTTGGCCTGGCGCCGGCAGTGCAGGGCACGCGAGTTGAGCCGGTTCGCGCCCTGAAGGCAAATGCGCGCGGATTCTCGGGCAGCGGTAGTATGGGCGGCGGTTGGTCGTTCAAACAGGCTCTCGTTGCTTCTCAAGTCGCTCTTTCTCTCGTTCTTCTTGTTGGAGCGGGATTGTTTCTTCGTACCCTCCGCAATTTCACGGAGCTCGATCCCGGCTTCGACAGCGGTCACATCTTGACGGTCTGGCTCGATACGCACATGGGTGGTTACAAACAAGAGCAACTGCCCTCCTTATACCAGCGGCTGATCGAGCGCGTGGAAGCTGTGCCGGGAGTGCGCGCGGCAGCTCTAGCCAGTTGCGGGCTTGCGGTCGGATGCGAGGATTCGAGCGACATCTATCTTCCGGGCGTGCCCCACACCAACGGCGAGACGGACTCTCAAGAGCGGAGAGTTAGTCAACACTATCTGGCGACGGCAGGAATTCCGCTGCTCGGAGGCCGGGATTTCGCAACCACTGACACGGAAAAAAGTCCCGCCGTTGCAATTGTGAACCAGGCGTTCGTTCACGAGTTCCTGCACGACAAGAACCCCATCGGCCAATATTTTGGCTACGACTCCGTCAACGACCACCGCTTCCAAATCGTCGGCGAAGTCAAGGATGCTCGCGTGAACGACATCCGCGAAAGCCCTCCACCGATGATCTACCACTCCGTGGCGCAGGACGTAATCGATGTCGAAAGCCTCGACGTACGAACCTCGGGCGATCCCGAGCAATCCATTTCGGGGGTCCGGGAAGCAGTGCGCAGTGTGGATCCGAATCTCCCGATCGGCGGCATCACGACCGTGTCTGAAGAGTTGGCCAACGATCTGGCACAGCAACGGCTCATCGCGCGGCTGACGGCGATCTTCGGTGCGCTCGCGTTGGGCCTTGCATGCCTGGGCCTCTACGGCGTGATGTCCTACACGGTGGCGCGCCGAACCAGCGAACTTGGAATCCGGTTGGCAGTTGGCGCTTCGCGCACAGCTGTGCTGTGGCTGGTGTTGCGGCAAACGCTTCTTGTGATCGGCGCGGGCGTAGCGGCTGGATTGCTCCTGTCTTTTCTTGCGGGGCGTGCCATCACAAGCCTGCTCTTTGGTCTCAGCCCCTATGACCCTGTAACCGTGACCGGAGCTGCTGCCATGCTGTTGTTGGTCTCTGTGGGCTCTGGTCTAAAGCCGGCATGGCGCGCCGCCCATGTGAATCCGACGGAAGCTTTACGTGTGGAATGACCACGGAATAATGATTGCAAAAACAGGAGCGGCATGATCCAACTGAAGAATATCGATCGCAGTTATAAAACCGGCGCTGGACAAACCTGGGTGTTGCGGCGCGTGAGCCTCGACATTCGTGAAGGCGAGTTCATCACGGTGATGGGACCATCGGGCGCGGGAAAATCCTCACTTCTGAATGTCCTCGCGCTGCTCGACGACCAGTGGCAGGGCGAGTTTTGGTTTCGTGAGCAGGCGGTTCACGAGATGAAGCGCAAGCAACGGGGCGAACTGGCCAAGCGCTACATTGGAATGGTTTTTCAAAGCTATCACCTGCTCGACGATCTCACGGTGCGCGAAAATATCGACCTTCCACTCTCCTACAAGGATGTCCCGCACAGCCAGCGGCAGAGCATGGTCGCCGATGTTCTCGACCATTTTCAGATTGTCGCAAAGAAAGATTTGTTTCCCAGCCAGCTTTCCGGTGGACAGCAGCAGCTCGTGGGAATTGCGCGCGCCGTGATCCACAAACCTGCGCTTCTGCTCGCCGATGAGCCCACCGGTAATCTGCATTCCGCCCAAGCCAAGGAGATCATGGAACTTTTTCGCAGATTGAACGAGCAAGGAACGACGATCGTCCAGGTGACGCACTCGGAGGCGAACGCTGCTTACGGCTCGCGTACGATTCAGATGCGCGATGGCTGGCTGGTAAGCGACACGGCGCATCCTGAGATGCAGCCTTATGAGGTGGTGAAACAATGAAAGTTTCCCACCTCACACAATTGGTTTCGATTGCCGCCTTGTTCATCGTCAGCCTTACCGCTGTGGTTTTGGCCCAGACGAACGCATCCGCATCATTTGAGATGCCGAAGTCGCACGATCCCCTCAACGCGTATATGTCGAGCGAAGTGCCGGAGCCGCAGTTGGCAAATTCTCCCTTGCTGGGCCAATTGATCCGCGATGGCAAGCTGCAATTGTCGCTCAAAGACGCAATTCGCCTTGCGTTGGAGAACAACCTTGACCTCGCGATTGCCCGCTACAATCTGCCGATTGCCAATATGGATATTCTCCGCACCAAAGCTGGCGGGATTTTTCGTGGCGTAAACACGGGCGTCGTTCAGGGAACACCGGGCGGCGGAGTCGGTGGCTTTGGGGCAGGCGCGCCGGGCGCGGGCGCAGGCGGAACCACGGGCGGCGCAGGCGGGGCAGGCGCGGGCGCATCCGGCCTGGTTCAATCCACGTTGGGTACCGGGACTACGGTTTCCTCTTACGATCCTCTCATTAGCGCGCAGGTTGGGGCGGAGCATCAAACCAGTCCCTTGGCCAATTTGTCGATTTACGGCGTGCCTTTGCTACAGCTCAATACCGGACAAGCCAATGTTGCCTATTCGCAAGCCTTTGCGACCGGCACCAGTCTTTCAGTGCAGTTCAACAACAGCCGCCAAACCACGAATAGTCCTTTCTTCAATTTGTCTCCTGTCCTCAGTTCGATGTACCGCATCACCATCCAACAACCGTTGCTGGCCGGATTTGGCCTCGGTCCCAATCTTCGCTATCTCCGGATCGCAAATAACAACAAGAAGATTTCTGACATTGCCTTCAAAGATCAGGTCATCACCACGATCACACAGATTGAGAACATTTATTGGGACCTGGTGAATGCTTATGAGCAGGCACAAGTCAGTGAAGAATCGTTGAAGTTCGCACAGCAATCATTCGAGAACGCAAAGAAGCAGCTCCAACTCGAAAGCATTCCCGAGATGGATGTGATGCGCGCCGAAGCCGAAGTTTCTCAGCGTGACCAGGAGCTGACCGTGGCTCGAACCACCCTGGAATTACAGGAATCACTGATTAAGAACGCATTGACCAAGAGCCTGGACGATCCTGTGCTGGAAGCTATGCCCGTGGTTCCTACCGACCGTCTGGAATCGACGCAGGCCCCGCTGGCGAATCAGGCCGTGCAAGACCTCATCGCCGAGGCGCTGCATGATCGCACCGAACTGGCCGAGTCTGACATCGATCTCGTGAACCGCCAGATCAGTAACAAAGCCGCGAGGAACGCGTTGTTGCCTTCGCTTTCGCTGGTGGGATTCTACGGAGGGTCGGGATTGGCTGGGCCTTTGAATCTGGGTTTTAACGAAATGGGGGTTGTGAACTCATCAACCGTTCCCGTTGATTTCGCCGGCGCTTTGGAGAATACATTCAACAACACGGCCCCGGATTACTACATCGGATTAAATCTCAACATTCCCATCCGAAATCGCGTCGCCAAGTCTGACCAGTACCGCTCCGAGCTGGAATATCGTCAAGCTCAACTCCGGCGCGAGCAATTGAGAAAACAGATTCGCATCGAAGTGCGTAACGCACAGTATGCGCTGGAACAGACCGCTGCTCGCGTCGGTGCGGCCCGCAAGGCCCGAGACCTGGCGCAACGGACGTTCGAAATTATGCAAAAAGAGCAGAACCTCGGTGCTGGATCAACTTTCCAGACATTGGCCGCGCAACGGGACCTTGCCGTTGCCGAACTCGACCTGGTCACCGCCATGACGGTTTACGAAAAAGCCAAAGTAGAGCTTGATCGTGCCACAGGGAACACTTTGGAACATAATGGAATCAGTATCCAGGACGCGATCACAGGTACGGTCAGCAGTCCCGGCTCCTAGTCTCATGCCAACCTCTGCCAAGCCGCCGGAAATCAGCAGCCCTGTGGTCCTCGCGAAGAACCTGGGTGCTCCGCGAATCCTGGCGGCTGACGATCAGCAGCACATTCTAGAAGCCATCGAACTGCTGCTCAAGCCGCAAGGCTACAAGATCGACGTGGTGCGTTCTCCAGAGCTGGCGCGAGAACTTTTGGCCAACGCCAACTACGACGCGGCGTTGATCGATCTCAACTACACCCGCGATACGACCTCAGGAAAGGAAGGGCTGGACCTGCTATCCGAGATGGTGGCCCTTGACAGCACTCTTCCGGTGATCGTGATGACGGCCTGGGGCAACGTAGACCTTGCGGTGGAAGCCATGCGGCGCGGAGCGCGAGATTTCATCCAGAAGCCGTGGGAGAATGAGCGCCTGCTTTCGATCTTGCGCACGCAGGTAGAACTACATCGCGCCTTGCAGCAGGCTGAAAGATTAGCTGCGGAGAATCGACTACTTAGCGCTCAGGGACGGCACGAATTTATCGCCACCGCGCCTTCGATGTCGCCAGTGCTCGAAGCGATCACGCGCATCGCCCCGTCCGACGCCAACGTATTGATTACCGGGGAGCACGGCACAGGAAAAGAAGTCGTCGCTCACACCATCCATGCTCTTTCGCTGCGAGCCTCGCGTCCGCTGATTGCGGTAAATACTGGCGGCCTGGCGGAGGGAGTTTTCGAAAGCGAATTATTCGGTCACGTGAAGGGCGCGTTTACAGACGCCCGCACCGATCGCATCGGCCGCTTCGAACTGGCTGACGGCGGTACTCTTTTCCTCGACGAAATCGGCAACATTCCTCTGCGGCAGCAGGCCAAATTGCTGCGCGTGGTCGAGTCCGGAGAGATGGAACGTGTAGGTTCGTCGCGCAGCAAGAAGATCGATGTCCGCTTGATCTCAGCCACCAATACGGATCTTCCGGCCGCATGCCAGGCCGGCCAATTTCGCGAAGATCTTTTGTTCCGCCTGAATACCGTCGAAATCCACTTGCCGCCGCTGCGTGAGCGCCGGGAAGACATTGCCGCGCTTGCGGTGCATTTTCTATCGAACTATGCTTCCCGCTATAACCGCCAGGTGCTCGGCCTGGATCCCTCGGCGTTGCAGGCTCTGATGCAGTACTCCTGGCCGGGAAATGTGCGTGAATTAGAGCACACCCTGGAGCGCGCCGTTCTGATGTGCCGCACCAGCCAGATTCAGCCCGGCGATCTGGGCCTGGGCGTCTCCCGCCCACAGGCGCAGAACCTGGAAGAATTGAGTCTTGAGTCCGTGGAGACTATTCTGATTCGCAAAGCGCTGCAGCGCTTTCAGGGCAACGTTAGCCAGGCGGCGGAAGCGCTCGGCCTGAGCCGCGGCGCCCTGTACCGGCGGATGGAAAAGTATGGGCTCTAGCCCAGGCGTAAACGACTCGTCCCAACCTAAGTCACGAAAACCGCGGCGAGCGCCCTTCGAACGCCGCGTAACGCGCTTTTCGGCTTTCCTGGCGGTTCCCGGCCTTCTGGTCAGCGGCATCCTCATCTGGCTGCAATCGTGGTCGATGGAATCGAAGCTGCTCCTGCTGGGAGCGGAGTTGCTCGCTTGTTTATTGATCGGCGCCGCTCTTCACGATCTTATCGTCCGCCCTCTGCAAACCCTGGCCAACGTGGTGGGCGCCCTGCGCGAGGAGGATTATTCATTTCGCGCTCGATTGGCGGTTCCTAGTGATGCGCTGGGTGAACTTTCGCTCGAAGTGAACGCTTTGGCCGACCTGCTGGCGCAGCACCGCACCGGAGCAGTCGAGGCTACAGCTTTGCTGCAACGCGTGGTGGAAGAGGTGGACATTCCAATTTTTGCGTTTGATCCTGCGGCCAGGCTGCGCCTGGTGAACCCCGCCGGGGAGAGGCTTCTGCAGCGGTCCTCTTCGCAGTTACTGGGCAAGACGGCCTCCGACCTTGCGCTACAGAATTCCCTGACTTGCGAGAACGAAACTCTGGTACCGCTCGGCTTCGGGACCGATGCCCGCTGGTTCGTGCGGCGCAGTTCGTTCCGGCAGGAGGGCTTACCGCATACTCTGGTTGTTTTGTCGGATGTGAGCCGTCCTTTGCGGGAGGAGGAACGGCGCGCATGGCAACGCCTGATCCGGGTCATGGGCCACGAGTTGAACAACTCGCTTGCTCCCATCAAATCGATTGCCGGCAGCCTGGGCGCTCGACTTCCGGCCACGAATCTTGACCCGGAACAGCGGCAGGATTTCGAACGCGGCCTGAGTATCATCGAAACTCGAGCCGCCTCGCTCAATCGATTTCTGCAAGCCTATCGTCAGTTAGCGCAGATGCCGCCTCCCGTTTTGCAGGAGTGTTCGGTGTCGACCCTAACCAAGCGCGTCGCGGCAGTGGAGACCCGGGTCGAGGTCACCGTAATCGCGGGCCCCGACGTCACGTTGATGGCGGACCCCGACCAGCTTGAACAAATGCTGATTAATTTGCTGCGCAATGCCGCGGATGCTGTGCTTGAGCCCTCAGATTCGGGAGAGAATTCCAATGGCTCGGCGAATCGCGCCCGGCAGCCCGGGCCGCAGATACTTATGACTTGGAAACTTGCCGACCAGGACGTGGTTATCACGATCGAAGATAACGGCCCCGGACTCATGAATCCGAGCAATGTTTTCGTTCCGTTCTACACCACGAAACCGGAAGGCAGCGGCATCGGACTCGTTCTCTCCCGCCAGATTTCCGAAGCGCACGGTGGATCGCTCGAACTCACAAATCGTCTGGGGCAGAGAGGTTGTGCGGTGAAAGTTATTTTGCCGCGTGCCACGCCGCAAAATGCTCCGCCGTTCGAGACAGCGATAAAATGATAATGATGAATCGCATCCCAGGTTATCGCTCGCCGCTTCCGGGGACTCAGCCGAATCATCTGCATCCGCCGTATGTTTCATCGATCAAGCGCGCGCCCACGAAACCGCTGGTTCCAATTCCCTACACTTTGTCGGAGGTGACCGGGCCGATATTCGGAACCGAAATCGTCGCCCCCAAGGCCAGCGATCTAACGCTGGGCCACGCAGGAGAACCACTGGGCCAGCGAATTATTGTCAGCGGTCGTGCTCTCGATGAAGACAATCGTCCTATCGCGAACACGTTGGTAGAAATTTGGCAGGCCAATGCCGCTGGCCGCTACCTGCACGAAGTCGATCAACATCACGCGCCGCTGGATCCGAACTTCGTCGGCAGTGGACAAGCGCTCACCGACGCAGAAGGCCGCTATCGCTTCGTCACCATTCGTCCGGGAGAATACCCCTGGCGCAATCACTACAACTCCTGGCGGCCGGCGCATATCCACTTCTCTCTTTTCGGTCCGGCATTTGCCACGCGACTGGTCACGCAGATGTATTTTCCCGGCGATCCGCTGCTTGCGTTTGACCCGATCTTCAACTGCACCGCGGATGAACAGGCACGCAACCGTCTGATCTCTGCCTTTGACTGGGAAACGACGCTGCCGGAACATGCGCTGGGCTACAAGTTCGACATTGTTTTGCGGGGGCGCGATGCCACTCCGATGGAGAAGTAATGGAGAAGTAACGGAGGAGTAAATGAATTTGCAGGCGACCACCTCGCAGACAGTTGGGCCGTTTTTCAAAATCGGCTTCGAGTGGTTGTATCGCGATAAGCTCGTCGGTGAAGGAGTTTCGGGCGACCGCGTCACGATTCAAGGCCGTGTTCTCGATGGCGATGGACTTCCGGTGCCGGACGCGATCGTGGAAATCTGGCAGGCCAATGCGCACGGAAAATATGACCATCCCGAAGACACGCAGGACAAGCCGCTGGAGCCCGGTTTCAACGGATACGGTCGCGTGCCGACCAGCATGGAGGGGATGTTTCGCTTTGCCACCATCAAGCCCGGCCCGGTGCCCGGCCCGAATGGAGAGGAGCAAGCGCCGCATCTGGTCATCTCGGTCTTTATGCGCGGAGTGCTGCGGCGGCTGGTCACCAGAATGTACTTTCCCGACGATGCGCGGAACTCCGGCGACCAGATTCTCGATCTCGTGGAAGCGGCAAGGCGTTCAACGTTAATTGCGAAGAAAACCGCAGGCGGCTCCGGCAGCCTGGAATGGAATGTTATTTTGCAGGGGCCGGAAGAAACGGTATTCTTCGATTTGGGATTGTGAGCCAACTCAATCCTTGATCCTTTCAAAGCCGCTTGCAGTATTCAACTCCGTGCCGATTTCATCGCGAACCCAAGTCGGAATTGTTGGCGCCGGACCTGCGGGCCTTGTGCTCTCTCACCTTTTGTATCTGCACGGAATTGACTCTGTTGTAGTCGAAAATCGCAGCCGCCAGTATTCCGAGCAGCGGGTGCGCGCCGGCGTGCTCGAGCAGGGAACAGCAGACTTGCTTACCGAAATGGGTGTCGGCGAGCGCATGAAGGCCGAAGGCCTGGTTCACCACGGAATCGAGTTACGCTTCGCAGGCCACGGTCACCGTATTGATTTCCGAGACCTCACTGGTGGAAAAGGAATTACGATTTACGCGCAGCACGAAGTTTTGAAAGACCTGAACAACGCCCGCATTGCGACGGGTGGCCAGGTTTTGTTTGAAGTGGAAAACGTCAGCGTGCACGATCTCGACGGTCCCAAGCCGAAGATTTGCTATCAGAAAGACGGCGGCGCCTGCGAATTGACCTGCGACTTCATCGCCGGCTGCGACGGTTTTCACGGTATCTGCCGGCCCAGCATTCCGGCAGGTGCACTCACGGAGTACGACCGGGAGTATCCCTTCGGCTGGCTTGGCATCCTGGCAGAAGCGCCTCCTTCTTCCGAAGAACTGATCTATACCTATCACGATCGCGGCTTTGCCCTGCTTAGTATGCGCTCTCCACACATTAGCCGTTTGTACCTGCAGTGCAACCCGGATGAAGACATTGATCTGTGGAGTGACGAAAAGATCTGGCAGGAGCTTCAGATACGCCTGGCTTCAGACGGATGGACGCTCACCGAAGGGCCAGTCCTGCAAAAAGGTGTGACCGGCATGCGCAGTTTTGTGGTGGAACCTATGCAGTACGGCAAGCTTTTCTTAGCGGGAGACTCGGCGCATATCGTCCCGCCGACCGGAGCCAAGGGATTGAACCTGGCGGTTGCGGACGTTCAGATATTGGCGCGCGCTCTTAAGCATTTTTATTCAACCGGAAGTCGCAGCCTGCTCGATAGCTATTCTGAGGTCTGCCTGCGACGGGTCTGGAAGGTGCAACGATTCTCCTGGTGGATGACCTCCATGCTGCATCGCTTCCCCAATGAAAATCCCTTCGACCATCGCCGCCAACTGGCCGAATTGGACTACGTGACCAGTTCTCGAGCCGCGGCCCAGAGTCTCGCTGAAAACTACGTCGGGCTGCCGCTGGAGTGAGAATTCTTCCCTAAGCAGCTAGGCGCGCAGACTTCGCCTGCAGTCTGGATCTCAACCCTTCCGTGCTCCGCTCTTCCTCGTCGCGGAAAGTCTCCGGATTACTTCCTGAGGCAAGGGCACGCTCTTCATCCGGTGAGCATCCGTGGGATGGGCGGCCGCCCAGACGTGCGTCTCCCAGCCTTCCACGGCTAACTCGCCATTTCGCAGAAATTTGTGGCTGATCACGAAGCTGCTCTTTCTCCATTCGGTCACGCAGGATTCCGCCACCAGTTCGTCGCCGAACGAGGAAGGAATCATATATCGCGCCCGTGCCTCAACCAGCGGAATACCAATCACGCCGTGGGTCTTAAATAGTTTTTTCAGCGGAAGCCCCGCGGCGCGGAACAGCGCGGTGGTGCACTCATCGAACCAGCGGAAATAGTTGGCGAAGAAAACGATCTGGGCCGGATCGCAATCTCCGAACTCCACCCGGATTCGAACACGATTCACGAACATGATTCACGAACTCGATTCACGAAGATGATTCACGAAAGATGATCAGATTTGAGCGCAAACCGACTTACTCTCAGTGTACAGGTCGAGTGCGGCGCGTCCGTTCTCGCGGCCCCATCCCGATTGCTTGTAGCCCCCGAAAGGCAGGGCTGGGTCGAAGACGTTGTAGCAATTGATCCACACCGTGCCGGCCCGAAGCTTCGCAGCCATCCGGTGCGCCTTGCTGATGTCGCGGGTCCAGACCGCAGACGCCAGTCCGTAGACCGTGTCATTAGCGAAGGCGACGACCTCCTCCGGTTCGCTGAAGGGAATTGCAGTGACCACGGGGCCAAATATCTCCTCGCGAACCACCTTCATATGCGGCTTCACATCGACGAGAACCGTCGGCTCGACAAAGTATCCCGTATCCCCAATCCGATGACCGCCCACGACAGTCTTAGCGCCCTCCCGGCTGCCCGAATCAAGATAGCCGCAAACCCGGCTGAGTTGCTCCTCGGAAACCAGCGGGCCCAGGTTCGTCGATTCGCTCATGCCAGGGCCGATCTTAAATTTCTTGGTCTCTCCCGCCACTCCGTCAATGACTTGGTCGAAGACGCTTTTGTGTACAAACAAGCGCGAGCCAGCGGTGCAGACCTGCCCCAGATTGAAGAAGATGGCGTTCGCGCTGCCGGGAATCGCGGCATTCAGGTCGGCGTCGGCGAAAATCACGTTGGGAGATTTTCCTCCCAGTTCGAGTGAGACTTTCTTCAGATTTCCCGTCGCAGCCTGTGCAATGAGTTTCCCGACTTCGGTCGAGCCAGTAAAAGCGATCTTATCCACGTCGGGGTGCGAAGCCAGCGCAGCGCCGGCCGTTTCTCCGAAGCCCGTCACGATGTTGACCACGCCATCCGGAAATCCCGCCTCCTGAATCAATTCCCCCAGCCGCAGAGCGGTAAGCGGAGTCTGCTCGGCCGGCTTAAGAACGCACGTGCATCCGACAGCGAGGGCTGGCGCTAGTTTCCACGCCGCCATGACGAGCGGAAAATTCCACGGAATAATCTGTCCCACCACGCCAACCGGCTCGCGCAGCGTATAGGCGAAGTACTTGGCACGGGAGGAGGAAATGGGAATGGTCGTGCCCTCAACCTTCGTGGCCCAGCCTGCCATGTAGCGGAACGCATTGGCTGCGCTTGGAATGTCACCCGCGCGAGAGAACAAAAGCGGCTTGCCGTTATCCAGTGTCTCAAGTTCGGCAAGCTCTTCGCGGTGCTGCTCGATCAAGTCAGCGAGTTTCCAGAGAAGACGCCCGCGCTCCGCCGGAGACAGATCAGGCCAGCGTCCGCTCTCGAACGCCTTGCGCGCAGCCGCCACAGCTTGGTCGATGTCTTGCCGGTCGCCTTCCGCCACCCGCGCCAAAACCTCGCCCGTGGCGGGATTATAGGTCTCGAAAGTCTTGCCCGATTGTGCACCGACCCATTGCCCGCCAATCAATAATCTCTTCGGATGACTCAAGAACTCTTGGACAGACTTGTGAGGCTGAACGGGCGCGGCAGTGGTGGCCATGGGTCCCTTCTATATTGTTGTTGCAAAACAGTTGTGAGCATCTGAAAAGCATTGAGAGGAAATCGGCAAAATCAGATGCGTCTCTTCAAATTTACCTTAGCGGTGCATTTCGAGCCATTGCGCCAACTGCGAGAAACGCTATGGTGAAGCAAGATGGGACAGCTCCGGGCGCAAGCCTCCCAAAAGTTCGAACTCTCGCAACGTAAAGCGGCGGGACGCACGAGAGTTGTGGGTGGGGAAGACGGTCCAAGCGCAAGCACCCGTCAAATCGGCACGACCGATTAGCGCAACCGCCTGGGCCCTCTCGGTATTTTTAAAAAAACCGTCCGGCCGGCGGCCAGAGCCGCGCTCTGTTAGCGTCTCGACATCCACTCTTACATAGGAGCGGCCGTATAGGGCGTCGAGCACATCGGTGCCGTCTAGGTCAACGCAATCTGCGTGATCAACGACGATGATATTTCGATCCGTCCTGCTGAGTTGTTTGCCACGTTTCTCATTCAAAGTCGATCTAAGACGTCCAACACTCTTGCTCCAGAGTGCGCCATCCTTGGCCGAGATCGTAATGAGATTCTTGGGTTCAATGGAAGATTTTCGGAACTGCACCACGAAGGCGCACCTATGGATCTCCTCCCACGGGCGTCCCTGGTGAGTGGGTCCCGAGGGCGTCATCTCCTCTATATTCGCGACGCCGTCCAGCAAGAAATGATCCCCGCTGCCGACGTAGCAGAAAAGAGCCGAGTTGGAGCCTGAACTCTCCACGGTCGCTAGCGCTCGCTTTGTGGCACGAACGGCCTCCGAAACGAACTTGGCTTCCCGACAATTCTCCTCCCGAATATTGATGTCGATGCGGTATCGGCTGCGCAGATCACGGGTACGCTTGCCGATATCCAGGAAGATGGCTGAAAGACGCTTTTCGGCTGCCTCGCGGCCAAGGGAACAGACCTCGACGATCACGGTCAAGCCATCCCTGCTAACCCTGAAATCCGGACCTTTTTCGCCAAACGGTTCAGCATCGACACGAAAGCCCCGGTTGCGAAAATATGACCACGTCTCGACCTCGCTAATGGTTGTCTCGAACTGGGGCGCGTTACGCAGCTTAACAACCAACCGTGTTCGTTCGCGCTCGGTCGTAAAATGCTCCAAGAGTTCAGATGCGAGTTGTTCAAAGCGGCAGCGCCTCTTGATGTCGTATCGGGAGTGCAGCAGGGGATGCTTTTGCGGCAAATCGGTTCCGAGCAACTCGAACGTCTTGCGAAATGAGCTATCGGAGATCATTGGCGACTCCAGTATCATAGAAGTCCGTCGTACGCACCGGCAGAGGCCAGCCGCTTGATTTCTGCCCGAAACCGCGCTCCGTGCCCTTGCTCCACTTTCTCATCGCGCATATGGGCTTGGAGAAAGAGTTTCGAATGAACCAACTCATGCAGCAACAGGATGCGGACTATTTTCTCGAAGCAAAGGACATCGTTTGAAATCTCGATGACGCTAAATAGTCCAAGGCACGCCATCTGGGGCAGTGCGTGCTTGATCTCAATTCCCAACGCCAGTCGCTCGCCGTTGAAGTAATGTTTTTCACACGCGCGAATCCAGCGAAGCATCTGACGCTTAGTAACCAGCTTGCAGCGCTTAAGGTGAACTGCCTTCGATGCAGAAGAGCCCATCATAGGAGTGGTGGAGGCGGCGGGAGTCGAACCCGCGTCCGAAAATGTTACTGGTCAAGAGACTACATGCTTATTCGCGTTCCTGCCCCAGGCGTTGGGCGCCTTGCGGCGCTTCCCCCGGGACGTTCGCGGCCCACGCTCAGAACGGACAAGAAACGCTAGCCGCTAGCCTGAGATCTTAACCTCCCCGCCCAGACGTAGCGGAGAAGAGCAGCCCTCTGTGTGACGCTCGCTCACCGCCCAAGGGCGAAGCGGTGGAGAGCGGCTGCCTAATTAATTAGGCTGCGTATGCCATTTGTTGATTGGCAATTATCATTTTGCACGCGATTACGGGTGTGTGCACCCCGGCATGCCTCTTGGCCGCAAGCATCTCCGTCGAAGCCGCCCTCGCGCATGGCAATGAGGGAAGTGCGATATGGCCGATGATGATAAACCAGGTCCTCTCCGGGCCAGGGACCTGCTAGACGACGATCACGTTCGGCTGGCGCTGGAAAAGCAAGTGCGCGACCTTACGGACGCGTATTTAAAGCGGCTGGGTGCTTTCGCGCTGATTGTGTTGGCGGTGGCCGGATATAGCACCTGGAACATTGTGTCCGGCCTGAAGGACCAGCAGAAAGAGCTGCAGGGAGAACAGAAAGAGTTGCGGGAAGAGACGGTAAGGCTTCAAGGGAGATCCTTGGACGCGCAGAAGTCCGCGCTCGACGCGCAAAGGGGTGCCGATTCCGTGACAGAGAAGGCCAATGATGCGGAGAAGAGCAGGCTTGCTGCCCAGAGCGCAAGTAACACGGCCGCAGAAGCGGCTCAGAAGCTAAGCGGCACCGTAGAGGGAGCGCGTCGTAACGCCAGTGCGGCGGTCGTGGAGGAAAAGGAATTCGTTCAAAAGGCGAGTGACTTGAGCGATGCGGCTCGAAAGAGTAAGGAAGATGCCGACGGGGCCTCGAAAAATGCTGGAGTTGCCTTTCAAAAGGCCGATACGGCTCAGAGCCGCGCTGAGGCTGCCGCAGTGCAGGCCATCAAGCGAGCCGACGTACTGAATTCTCTGCTGCCCGCGCAAATTCAGTTAACGATCTCAAGGGAGTCACAGGAACTTCTTGTGCGAGGAAAAAAGACTCCTTGTGTTGAGCTGCGCAATTGGGTCGAGCCGGATGGCCTTAGCTTACGCCCTGAGAGCGACCCCCAGAAATTCTACGTCAGATTCAGAGTGAGACATATTCACCTGCGTCCCGTCGACCTGTACATGGAAGTTAGAAAGGACTCTTGCCCCAGCGACGACACGATGGCGGAGCTTCCAAAGAAAGGCACCCCTGACTATGGTGAAATTTTTGAGTACAGCGGACTGCCCAAGAACCTCGCCGCCTGCCGCGAAGACAACCAAAGCCCGATAGGGGAGGGAACCGCCGACTCTCAGGGGGTTCCCGGAGATGCCAGCCCCTCTTGCGCACACCGGATCCCCAGGACGCCCTTCGCATTCCAAATGACCTTTGTGTATGACCCTCTCTTTACGTACGATTTCGTGGTTCTCTCGATCAGCCCTCAGAAGGAGCTTCTCAAAGCCGGGCCGCCCTATCGGTCTCCTAGTCTGTATCATGATGAGGCGCGACGCTTGGCGAGATCCGCCGACGCATTCCGGTGACCGTCGAGCCTTCAGCCTTTTAGTAAGTAGGTGCACTGTGCAGACCAAATATCTTGCAAATCGCAGGCTAGGTCGACACACTCTGCTTGGATGAGCACGAATAGCGTGCATCGAGGAATCTACGAGTTCAATTGCCTCGGCTCCAGCTCCCTCCTGCGCCCCTACTAAACGACCGAGAAGCGGGTTAACGGCGCGGCAAAGTTTTATTGATAAATATAATAGATAACGCTTGACAAATTAATTTAATCAATTTAAATATTGTTTAATTTAATAATGCAGATGAACGAACCTACTAAATCTTTAACCGACTGGCAAGAGCTGACGCACCTAACGGGAGGTCAGCGGATCGCAGTCGAGCGGGTCCGGCTTGCCGAAAAGGACATCGTTATTGAGGGCAGCTTCGAGCTTCCTCAGCTGGCGCGGTTGAGTCTGGAAGACCAGGTTTTTATCACGGCTTTCGTTCGCTCTCACGGCTCGATAAAGGAAATGGAGCGGGTTTTCGGGGTTAGCTACCCGACTATCAAGTCGCGGCTGACAAGGATCGCCGACAGTCTTGAGTTCGTCGAGACCAACCCAAATCCTTCGAAGAGCGAAATTCTGGAAAGGCTCCGCCGAGGAGAAACCACGCCGGAGGATGCGATCCGGGAGATGGAGGCGCTGAAATGATCCCGTTTGTGGCAGTTGTGAGTTTACGCGGCCAGGAAAGTCGCACCCTTCGCATATGGGTTCCACTTATCCTTTTGTGGCTTGTGCTGGTGCCCCTCGTCCTTTTGCTATCGCCGCTCATAATCATCGGCGGTCTTGCCTGCCGGGTGAATCCCTTCCGTGCATTCTCGGTAGGATGGCAGATTCTGATGGCGCTGCACGACACGGAGGTCGAAATCGACCACCGCAGCGCCGGAGTCTCGATTTGCGTTTTCTAAGAGTGAGTAGGCCAGGAGTCGAACATGAATGAACATCGTCGTCAGGTTTTGCAGATGCTGTCCGAAGGAAAAATCAACACAGATGAAGCGGAGCGGTTGATCGCCGCGCTCGAGGAACCGTCCGCTGGGAAGCCGTCGGAGAATGGTTCCGGCTCGGAAGCGAAGGCGCGGCCGAAGTACCTTCGCGTACAGGTGGATTCGGAAGATGACGGCGGTCGTGAAGGCCCCACCAAAGTGAACGTCCGCGTGCCGATGCAATTACTGCGCGCGGGAGTGAAGTTGGCTGGGTTGATCCCGGCGCAAGCCCTGCATCGGGCGAACGACGCCATCCACGAACAAGGCATACCGTTCGATCTGACCCAGATCAAGCCCGAGAACCTTGAGGAACTGATTGACCAGCTCAGCGACTTGAGTGTCGACGTCGACCAGAAAGACCGCGAATCAAAAGTGAAAGTTAAAGTGTTCTGCGAGTAGGGTTTCGGCGCGTGCGGGGCTTGAATCTTGCCTGTTTCTTTCGCGATTGACATGCTATGCATAGCTATGCAAGAATAGCATGCATGAAAGTGAAAGCCCATCCCTCGTTACCCCCGCATCGCTCAGGCGCGGGAATGACCGGGTATGGAGCGCAGATGCACACGGCCGGGTCAGTCTCTGGCTCCGACCTGGTCCGGAAGCACGCCTTCGATGTTTACCTTTCCCCGGCGCGTCGTAGCGGCGATAAAACCTTCTCCATCAATGTCGGTGTAGTTCATAGGGCTCTGGCGCTGAATAATCGCGTGCCCCTGGTGTGCGCGGCCCTCGCATCCAGGAAGTTTCTCACCGAGAACCATCTCCGGCTGATCTCGAAGACGGGCCCGCCATCGGGACAGAGCACGACCGTGACATATACCTACGAGTTCCTCGAACAAGAAAAAGAGAACAAACAGTTGGGTCGACAAGATGCTTGGAATCGACTCCGAGGCGCGCTGAAGGATGTCTTTGCCGAATTAGGCGGAGGCGAAAACTATCTGCGGAATGAACGCGCCAATTTCTATGGCCCGGGAAAAGATCGGTGAGCCGCGTCTATTGGGACACGATGCTCTTCATTTACTGGCTGGAAGAAAATCCCCAGTTTGGGAAAAGGGTGGATGCAATCTGGTCACGAATGCAAAAGCGCCATGACCAACTTATTACTGGAGCTTTAGCCTTAGGCGAAGTGTTCGCCGGAGCCTACAAACGGGGAGCCAGTAAAGAACGCATCCAAGAGGTGAAGGCGGCATTGGAGGAATCGATCTCAGAGGTAATTCCTTTCACTGCAGAGACGGCTAATGTCTTCGGACAAATTAAAGGTTCACTGAGAATACCTTCGGCAGATGCCATTCACCTCGCCTGCGCGGCCAGCGCAGGCACAGACCTGTTTCTCACCAACGACAGGAATCTGGTCGGCAAGGTGATCCCCGGCATCCAATTCATCGCCGGACTGGACTCCAACATTCTTTGACGTACCATCTTGGGAACGCACACCCTCTCTGCCGAGGTTTTACTGCGGGTTTCTAAAAATCCGCCAGCTCGGGCACGCTGAAAAATGGAATGCGGGTGGGTGCGGCGTCGCCAAGCCCGTGCAGGCCGCCTAAATACACCATATGCTGGCCGTAGCGCTTGTTGATCTGGTCCATGGTTTTGCTCACGATCTCGCGTTTTTCATCATCGAAGAATCCCAAGGTATGCAACTCATCTGGAATCAGATCGAAAAGCCACACCCCCACATGGACCGGAGTATTTTCTGGGCAGGTCTTCCAGAGCTCGCGAAAGTGATCTTGCAGCGTCATCGTATCGCGGCAAGCGTGAATGTTTCGGTGAGCATTCCAGCCAGAGGGAGCCGCTTCGTTCTTAACTTCGCGCCCCCAGTGCGTAAATGCAATTGTGACCCCAATCCCGCGCGCCCACAGATTCAATCGCCGTAACTTTATCGCCGCATTGCTGAGCAGCTTGAGCGCCACATGGTAGGCCTTTTCTTTGCTCCGATATTTCGGCGCCAGCACGTGCTGTTTGCCAATGCTCTTGCGTGGAGAGTCCGCCTTCGCCTTCCAATCCTCCCCCTGCAGCCAGTACCACATGGTTTCTCCCAGCACGCTCCCCCAAATATCCCGCATCTGTTGCGAGGACAATTTGCAAAGCTGTTCCACCGTCGTGATGCCCCGCTTATGCAGTCGATGCTCCATAGCGTGGCTGATTCCCACCACGTCGCGCAGCTTCATGCAGTGCAGCGCACGCGGCAGGTCTTCTTTGAGTAAGATCGTAAGCCCGTCCGGCTTGCAGAGATCGGCCGCAGTCTTGGCGAGATAACAATTCGGCGCAAGGCCAATCGAGCAGCGCAAAGCTACGCCCAGATTGCGCAGGGACTGCTTGATTCTGTAGCCCAGCGTGGTGGCGTTCGGTAGAAACCGTTCTCGGCCCATCAACTGGCAGGCCATTTCGTCCACCGAGAAAGCCTTGTAAACCGGCAGATGCTCTTCCATCGCCTGGATAATCTTTTGTTGATACTCGACATACAGTTTTGGGCGGGCTACGACAACGCTTATATGTGGACAAAGGGCCTTGGCATCTTTCACCGAAGTGCCGGTTTTCACGCCATAAGCTTTGGCTTCATAACTCGCCGCCAGACAGCATGTGGAATCGGTATCCACCGCTACTACACCCACTGGCCTGCCTCGCAGCTCGGGACGATCCTGCTGCTCAACCGAGGCGAAATAGGAGTTGAGATCGAGGAAAAGCCAGCCTACGCGAGGATATTGGCCCTCAGCGAAGGCTGGCAAAGGGGTATTCATGAGGAAAGCAGTCTATCACGAAGGCGAATAAAAAGCGAATACACGAAAACAAGCCGACAGGCGTTTGAATGGCGACGATCGCGGGGTCGGCTCTTTCATGCCGGACGCAATTTCTGTTCCAGCGCGGCTTTCACTTCCAGCCACTCCGTATCCAGAATGCTGAAGTAAACCGAGTCGCGCAGGCGGCCGGTCCATGTGATCACGTGTCGGCGCAGCGTGCCTTCTTCTTTCGCGCCGATGCGCAGAATTGCGTTACGCGATTTTTGATTCAGTGCATCCGTTTTCAACTCGACGCGAATGCATTGCCACTCCTCGAACGCGTGGCGCAGCATAAGATATTTTGCTTCGGTGTTCACCGCAGTGCGCTGCCATGCGGGCACGATCCAGGTGGAACCGATCTCCACCCGGCGATTGCTGCGGTCGATATTCATGAAGCGCGTGCTCCCGATCACCCGTCCGGAGCCGCGGTCGACGGTGGCAAACACTACTGACTGACCGGCCTCCTGCTCTTCAAAAGCTTTCTCCACCAGGTGCTGAAAATCTTCTCGCGTCTGCATGCGGTAGGGAATCCACCGAAATATAGCGTCGAGATCGGCTTTAGCGATTTCCCAGAAAATATCGGCGTGCTCGTGCCGAATGGGTTCGAGACGAACGCAGGAACCCTCCAGCGTAATCGGCGTAGTGATATTCATCGCAGAGGCGGCCAACGTCATCGGTCGTTTCTTCCTTATCGTTCCTTAATGAACGTCCCTTGCGGAGCGTTCCTTCTTGATGATCCACCATTATCTTGCATCTTGCGCGGCTCTGCGGCATCTCTACAACGACGCCGCACCTGTAGAATGGAAGGCAACGGCGTTGACCTGCGATGATCTTATCCGTCCAAGACTGTACCAGCCGACGATGTCAGGAGATCCCGCGGTGAAAGCGCAGTGTCTGCCCTTCGCCCAAATCCCGCATACCACTCGCTTATTTACCGACTTCCTCGCATATTCTCCCAGCGTTCAGCCTTTTTATCCGCACTCTCCGCACTTCGGCGAATGGTCGAAGTCGGAATCGGCAACGATAAAGTACGATCCATCACGCCGGGAGCGGGTCAGCGCGATTCTTGAACGCCAGAACAAATCCTGGGGTGCCTCGCCGGAAACCTTCGCCAACCTGGCTCGCCTGCGCCAGGGCGCGGCGGCAATCGTGACAGGGCAGCAGGTCGGACTGTTCGGCGGGCCCATGTTTGCCGTCTACAAGGCTCTTACCGCGGTGAAGCTTGCGGAAGAGGCGACAGCCGCTGGCATAGACGCGGTTCCCATCTTCTGGCTGGCCACGTCGGATCACGATCTTGCCGAAGTGAATCACGTTTCGATTCCCGGGCCTGACGGGACTCTCCGCACCCTCACAACTTCCAGCCATGGAGTTGCGGGCGCGCCGGTCAGCGATGTGCGCCTGGGAGAAGAGATTTTGCCGGTTGTCGACGAGGCCGCATCGCTGCTGGGAGATTCTGAAGCGTCGCAATTCCTGCGCGAGTCTTATCGTCCGGGAGTGACGCTGGGCATCGCTTTTGCTCGCTTCTATGCGCGACTGTTTGGGCAATGGGGAGTGATTCTGCTCGACGCCGCTGATGTGGATCTGCATCGCATCGCCGAACCCGTTTATCGAGCTGCGATCGAACGCGCGGAAGAGCTCGATGCCGCGCTGCTCAACCGGGGCCATGCCCTGGAGAGCGCTGGCTATTATCAGCAGGTAAAGGTGACGGAATCGTCGGTTTTGCTTTTCGCGATGCGCGAAGGCGCTCGCACCGCAATCCATCGGAGGGCTAACGGAACTAAACTTGGCGGAACGCATCAGGTTGAATTTGCTATTGGAAGCGAACCCGGGGCGGAGAAGCTTTCGTCCGCTGAACTGCTCAATCGTATCGCTACGGCTCCTGAGAATTTCAGCCCGAATGTACTTTTGCGTCCGGTGGTGCAGGACTACCTTCTGCCCACGCTGGCATATACGGGAGGAACTGCTGAGGCAGCGTATTTTGCGCAGGCGGGCGCAGTTTATGAAAAGATCCTGGGCCGCGTAACGCCCATCGTTCCTCGCTTTTCCGCAACTCTGGTCGAGCCCAAGGTGCAGCGCTGGTTGCGGCAATACGACATCTCGGTGCCGGATTCGTTCCACGGGCCTGAAGCGCTCCGGAAGAAGCTAGCTTCAACCACTCTGCCTGAGGATCTGCAGGCGGCCTTCGAGCGCGCCAACAAGTCGGTGGAGGAATCTTTTTCCAGCCTTCAGGAAGCGCTCGCCAAACTCGATCCCACCCTCGTCGAAGCCAGTCAGACGGGCGCTTCAAAAGTACGCTACCAACTCGACCGCCTCCGCGAGCGCGCGACTGCCGCGGAGTTGCGCCGCAGCGAAGTTGTGGGTCGCCACGCCGAAGCCCTTAGCCAGATCCTCTACCCCGACGGCGCTTTGCAGGAGCGGGGCGTGGCCGGCGTATACTTCGTCGCTCGCCATGGAACTGAATTGTTGCGCAGTATTCATGACATCATGCGCACAGATTGTCACGATCATCAGATTGTGGAGTTGTAACGGCTATTTCAGAAGCCAGCTTTCGAGTTGCTGAAGCGACTCGACCCGTGGCAGATCGCGGTCGCGGTAGGCTCCAGCTACATCAAACAAGACCGCCCGCATCCCTGCATTTCTGGCTCCCACAAAGTCGACGGAATACACATCGCCGACGTAGAGGCTCTCGTCAGCGGAGGCTTTCATTGCCTTAAGCGCTGCCTCAAATATTTCGCGACGCGGTTTTTCGACGCCCACCACCCCGGAATCCGTAATGCTCTCAAAGCAACCCGCAATCCCGCAGCGTGACAGCACACCTTCGATCTTGCCGTCAGCGTTCGAGATCACGGCGATGCGAAAGCTGCGCCTGATTCGGTCAAGCGCATCGCGCGTGCCGGGCAGAATCCGGTCCCAGTTAGCCGACTGCCGCGTGTTCTCTACGAGTGCGTCACGCACCCCCGTATCCTGCCCGAGTTCCTCCAGCAAGTGTGTATGAAAGGTCCACCAGAAGCTGTGATCGGCCTGGCCGCCCTCCATGCCGCGGTCGAACTCCAGCTTGGTGCGGCGCTCGAGCGCCTGCCATTGTTCGAGCGTGGGATGAAGACCGGTCGCGATTGGCGCCAGCATCTTCGCTATATTCGGGAACAGAAGTGTGTTGCCGACATCGAAGAAAATGACGCGAGCTGCCATGAATCCATCTTACCGAAATCATAGGGATAAGCCCGTGGGCCTTTGTCTCTCCCGAACTCGATGTCTGAAAGGCTAAGCATTGGCTGGTTCTTTCCTCGTATGATCGTGACCCGCGAGCGAAAAAAATGTAATATCCAATCACTTGGCGGCACTGAAGGTTTCGAGTGCCAGATCGCAGAGCGTTATGGCTCTTTCTTCCACCTTGGCTACGGGTTTTGCGCGCACTACGACTGCGGCGTTCGCGTTGCGCAACCTCTGGAGAGGACAGTCTGCGCTGGTCGCGGGCCTGGTACTGTTCGAACGCCTTTCCTCCCGCCGCAACGATGTCTACAACATTCTCTGGGCCGTGGTCTTTGGGTTTGCGACGCTGAATATCCTGAGCCTGGCCGCAAGGCGTTTCGAGCCCAACCGCCGCGGCCTCACGTTCGGAGAGTTGATGGCCGTGCTCATCGTCCTGCTTTCGATCTTCCTTCTAGGCTGGGAGTTGTTAAGCGTGCTCCACATCTTCCCCATCAAACTGGAGCGCTGAATGTGGCCAGGTTGAACCTGGTCCGTTTTAGGCTTGGTGAGCAAGGCGGGCTGCCGCTATTCGCTGGCGGCCAGATAGTTAGCCGCCGCTATTCCTTGCTCTGTGAGGATATATCCTCCGTTTTCCGTCCGGGCGATTTCTCCGTTCTGCTTCATCGCGCTGAGGACGGCCGAAACGTTGGCCCGCGTTGCCTTTTCATTTCCCCCTGCTAGAAGGCTATCTGAAATGGAGCCCGTCTTCATCGGGATTTGAGAGTGTTGGAGAAGGAATCTTAGAACGGCCTTCCGGACACTCAAGTCCGCAAAATTGGCGGTAGGTTCCTCGGCAGCCGCGGCGAGATTGATGTTGAATGTTAGCCCCATCGCGGCCCGAAGACCAGTGATGGCAGCATCGATAGTCTTAAGGTCTTCGACACACTTTGCCCGACGCTTTTCAAGGTCTTCTAAGGTTTGCAGGTAAGGGGCTGCAATATTACTCATGACGGTTCCTTATGGTTTTTGTTGTTGGATGCAAGCGCTGTACTTGGTAAAATGAAAGAACCGAGGCCGTGATTTCGGCACGACCCCGGCCCGTTTGTAACAGCAGGTCACGGTTTTTTCATGTACCACCCCCTGCGGGCGGTCGGCTCAGTCTTTGGGTCCCCAACCGGTTGATTCTGGCCGCCGCCCCGTTCAATAAAAATCATAGCATTGGACTAAGAAATCCGCAATATGCGGCGCTAATGGTGCTATTGATTTCATTATGTTTGCTTAAGCATAATGTAGCACTCCCGGCTTGGTCCATTCCTTCGGTTTTTGCGGTATCATTCGCATAATGGCGAAGAGTCCCTCCACCATCGAAGTCACCTGCCCATGCTGCAGCGCGCTGCTGAAGGTCGATACGGCCACAGCCGCCGTTATCGCCCACACCCCAGCCGTGAAGCCCAGAATGTTCAATGACATGGAAGATGCCGCGCGCGCGATGAAGGAACAGGATAGCCGCCGCGAATCCATCTTCCGGCAGTCGGTCGAGGCGCAAAAACATGCCTCGGAGCTGCTGGAGAAGAAGTTTCAGGAGGCGGTCAAGAAGGCCAAAGAATCTCCGGATACCGGCAAGCCCATCCGCGATTTCGACCTGGATTGAGAACAGTGGCCAGTGTTCAGTGGGAAGTGGCCAGTAAAGGTGCGGCCGTCACGATGACTGACCACCGGCCACTGATCACTGGCCACTGAAGTTTAGAATCGAACGCAATGCAGAACCGCCCCTTGCTACTCGGCCATCGTGGCGCGCGCGCCCAAAAGGAGATTGCCGAGAACACATTTCCTTCATTCGATCTCGCCGTCGCCCAGGGTTGCGACGGTTTTGAATTTGACGTACGGCTTTCGTCCGATGGGCAAGCAGTTGTCCGTCACAATGCAACCACCCGAGGCCGTGAAATCGCTGAATCCCCCGTCTCACGGTTAGCTTTGCCGCTATTGCACGACGTAATCGCGCGCTATCAGAAAACTGCATTCCTTGACATCGAGCTGAAGGTCGCCGGCCTGGAAACGATCGTCACGGAACTGCTGCACAAGTTTGCCCCAGCCCGCGGCTTCGTCGTCTCTTCATTCCTCCCCGAAGTGCTGCAGACCCTTCACGGACTGGATTCGGCCATTCCGCTGGGATTGATCTGTGAGACAGAAGCTCAGTTCAGCCGCTGGCCCCGGTTGCCGGTGAAGTATGTGATACCGCACCACAAACTTCTTCGTCGTAACGTGATCTCTAAGATCAAAGACGCGGGGAATAAAGTCATCGTGTGGACAGTGAACTCACCCGCCGGAATGAAACGTTTCGCCGATTGGAGAGTGGATGGAATCATTTCCGACCATCCAAAACGTCTCGCGCTCACGCTGGGCCGAAGCATCAAGGTGAAGAGCGGGAGATAAGACTTGAATTATTGCGGACGTAAATCCGATTCGGGCCGTACTCCGTACATCTCCCAGAGCGGTTCATAACACCGCCTGTGGAGGAAACTATGAAGTTCCCGGTGATCCGGCCCGCACTGTTTGCGGCCGTGGCCCTAATCGCGGCTACTGTCTCCGCGCAAACCCTCAAACCCAACCAGACCCTCGGATACGGCGATAACCAACTACTCAAATTCACGTACACCCAGAACTTCGATTGCATCGATCAACCCAACGACGACCTCAACTTCAACGGCATCATCGCCGCCGAAGATCCCGGCGAGATGCAGACGCCGATCTGCCAGGCTGGAATCAACCCAACGATCAATCCGCCAGGTCATATCGGCAATCCCTACATCACGACCGAACCGATCTATGTGCTCGTGCCAATGTTCTCGGTAAACAACGACCAGAACCCCAACGACGCAATCTCTTGCAACAACGTAGTGCAGGGAACTCTCTGCGGTCCAGCATTGGGCCAGACGTTGATCTCATTGTTCGGTGCTCTCCCGGAAGCATTCAAAGCGACTCCTCTGGTTTACACCCAGTGTCCCGAACCTGGTTCAGCCCCCGGAACGTGTACCATGCACGCTTCCAGGCTTGATTTGGCTCCGGTACTGGCTGATTTGGGCTATACCGGTCCGGCCACCGCTAACATTTTTGTACCAACGCCCAACCACAGCCACGTTCTGATCGATGCCGATATCAACCTCCCGCCGATCTGGTGGCAGGTTATCCCGGTTCTGATCACCAGCCAAAGCGATTGGCCTACGAAGGACGGCAGTTCCGGTATTACGTCGGCTGAAAAGTTGACGGCGGCCAAGAATGCCGGGACTGCGATCGCCGCACCCTCGAACTTCTTCTTGTTTTTCAGCTCGTATACGGCCAGCGGACACTCGATGGCCAATATGAAGTAGCTGATGATTGTTCCGGCACCGGGTTGGGGGATCCGGCGTTGCGAACACGCGGACAGCGAGAGGCTCGATCCTAGACGATCGAGCCTCTTGCTGTTTTGGGGGTTGGCCAGTGTTGCGATCGACTGTTCAATCGGCCGCAGCTTCCAGCGCAGCAGCGGAACTCGGCGCAGGCCGCAAGAAGGCGCTGCGTTCCATTTCAAACGCTTCCAGGTTGGCTCCCATGGTGTGGTCGTCCCAGCCGAGCACCGCGCCAATACGCAACGCGGCTTCGCGGCTGCACGACTCGGACCAGCACGCGCCCAGAGCCACCGGCACACGCCGCAGCAATACGTCGCCCAGAGTTATGGCGCACTCTCTGCGATACGCCTCCACCACCTCGGCGATGACGTGCGAGGTATGCGGACAAATCGGCGCGCGCAACTCGGCGCTCACCAGAGCCATGCGCGCGATATCGGCAGCGCGCTTGCCGTGCCATTCGAGCATACCGCGCGCCGATTCCTCACTTACAGCTCCGATCCGCGCAATCTCGAGCACCGCGTCGTCGAGCAGCGGATCGAGCGCGCGCTCGGGTCGCACCGCCATCGTCTTCGGTTCGGTCGTGGATAAACCCATCTTCCGCGCGCAATCGCGCGCCAGCGAAGCCGCAGTCGTCAGCTTGCCACCGATCACGGAGAGCATGTGAATCGCGCCGTCATCCGCGTGGTCGTGCAGAATGTGGCGCCGAGTAATTGCGGAAGGACGATTATCCGGCGAATAAGGCAACGGCCGGATTCCCGCAAAGGCGTGCGTCACGCTCTGGGCCGATATCTTCGCTTTGGGAAATAATTGCGCCACGGAACGCACCAGATAGGCAATCTCATCCGCCGAGGGCGCGGTTCTCGCCGGGTCGCCATTGTCGGCAACTTCGGTTGTTCCCACCAGAAGCTGGTCGTTCCACGGGAGAACGAATATCGGCCGGCCGTCCACCGCCTCCGTGTAAATTGCGGCACTGGGCGAACCAGAAAAACGCGGCAGGACAATGTGCGATCCGCGCACCCCGCCCAGCATCGGCTTCGCCATGCGAATGGAAGACCGCTGGCACACGCGATCCGCCCAGGGCCCGCCGCAATTGATCACCCATGCTGCATCTACCCGCTGATCACGCCCGGTAATCTGGTCGCGCAACAGCACGCCTCGAGTGCGGCCGTGAGAAACGTCAACCGCCAACGCTTCCATGTGATTGCGGACGACGGCCCCAGCCTCCACGGCTTCTATCAACCATTCCGCGACCAGGCGCTCGGGAAATTCGCATTGCGCATCTTCATAATTGAACAACGACCAGCGATGCCCGGCATCGAGCGCCCGCTCCAGCCGTTTTAATTCCATTTCCGTAGCATCGGGGCTCGGCGGTTTTCCGGCCATGCGCTGGTAGAGCCACAATCCGACACGCACCTTCAGCGCACTGCGCTGGCTGGTCTCATTCAACGCCAGAACGAAGTGCATGGGATGCACCAGGTGAGATCGTTCCCGCAACAGCCGTTCGCGTTCGCGCAGCGATTCCCGCACCAGACCGAGTTCGGCGTGCTCGAGGTAGCGCAACCCGCCGTGAATGATCCGAGTGGAACGGCTGGTAACTCCGGAAGCGAAGTCATTCTGCTCCACCAACAGGGTGTGCTTTCCGGCCCGGGCGCACTCGCGCGCCACGGCCACGCCGTTGATTCCCCCTCCAATTACGACCACTTGGAAGTGCTGGTCCTCTAAGGATGCGCGTGGATTTGCCGCTAATACCATGATTTATCAAGATACAAGGCTTTCCATGATGATTCCAAAAGCCTGGCCAAGCCCGCCCACACTGCGAATATTAGAGTGTGCACTCAGTCCCGCAGCGGGAGAAGGTAACCTTGGTACCGAAAAATAGCTGGCCAAAATCGTGCCGAGTCACCTCAAACTATCCTGAATGGGAGTGTAAAACAAACCGGCTCGGCGACAAAAGCAGCCTCCGCGCCTAGTTCACTGCCGCCTATGCCGACGCGGTTTATCGGTAAGGGCGAACTTATCCCGCCGCATTGCCGCCACGACGACGCCTCATTTAGAGTGGTTGCTAATGTCCACAACCGGCGAACGTTTCGAACGCGCTGTCGCCATCATGGCGCGCCTGCGCGCTCCTGGAGGATGCCCATGGGACCGCGAGCAGACCTTCGATTCCATCAAGCCCTACACGCTTGAGGAAACCTACGAAGTCCTCGAAGCCATCGACAATCGCGACTGGGATGAACTGCCCGGCGAACTCGGCGACCTGTTGTTGCAGGTGCTCTTCTATTCGGAAATGGCGCAGGAGCAGGGAACGTTTTCGATCGATGATGTTCTCGACCGGCTCTCACGCAAGCTCGTGGATCGCCATCCGCACGTCTTCGCCGACACAAAAGCCGATACCTCGGACGAAGTGAAGCGCAACTGGGAGGCACTGAAAGTCGAAGAACGAAAGAAGCGGCTGGGCGAGACGGCGGTTGGATCCGAGGCCGATGGATCCGAGGAAAGTTCGGCAGAGAAGACTGCGCCGTCGATTCTGGCCGGGATTTCTTCGTCCATGCCTTCGATGCTGGAGGCTCACAAGCTGAGTTCGCGCGCAGCGCAGCTTGGTTTCGATTGGCCTGATATCGAAGGCCTGTTCGAAAAACTCGGGGAAGAGACCTCCGAACTTCGCCAACATTTGAAAGAGTTTCCCGCCCCCGGTCCGCGACCCGAAGGCCGAGGCGTTGCCGGCTCCGGTCGTCCGGCGATTCCCGAAGATTTGCGAATGCGGCTGGAGGAAGAGGTCGGAGATCTTTTTTTCGTGCTGGTCAACATTGCCCGCTATCTCTCGCTCGATCCCGAATCTGCGCTGCGCAAGACGAATCGCAAGTTCCGCCGCCGCTTTCAGTGGATGGAGCAGCGCCTGCACGAACGCGGCACAGCTCCCGAAAACGCTTCGATGGATGAACTCGAATCGCTCTGGCAACAGGCCAAGCGGCAGGAGCGGCAGCCATGAGCGCGGATGCCGTCGTAATCCGCAACTGCCACGGGCTCGATGAGCTGCGGGCGTGTGTGGCTCTGCAAAAGGAAATCTGGAACTTCACCGATGCCGAGCTCGTTCCGCTGCGCATGTTCGTCGTAGCGGAAAAAGTTGGCGGGCAAGTGATGGGGGCATTCGTTGGTGCCGATATGGTGGGTTTCGCGCTTTCCGTGCCGGGAGCACGCTCGGGCCGCGTTTATCTTCACTCCCACATGCTCGCGGTTCGCAAAGAGCATCGCAACGGCGGGCTGGGCCGCCGCCTCAAACTCTTGCAGCGCGAAGATGCCCTCGCCCGCGGCATCGAACTCATCGAATGGACCTTCGATCCCCTGGAGATCAAGAACTCGTATCTGAATATCGAAAAACTGGGAGCCATCTCCCGCCGCTACAACATCAATCAATATGGAGTCACATCATCGCCGCTGCAGGGTGGTCTTCCCAGTGACCGGCTCATCGCCGAATGGTGGCTGAAGTCAAAGCGCGTGGAAACTTTGCTGGCAACAGGAAAGAACCCGACATTCGTCCATCAAGTCGCGATTGAGGTTCCGGCACAGATTTACGATTGGAAAGCCTCGGTGGAAACGCGTGCCAGGGCGCAGCAGGTACAGGAACGCAACCGAGAGCAATTTCTCCGGGCCTTTAACGACGGCCTCACCGTGCTGGGCTACGCGCGCGATTCGGAAGGGAACGGCAAGTTCCTGCTCGGCAACTGGGATGAGATGTGGTCGTATGCGTCAGAAGACCAAGACTTCACCACAGAGGCACAGAGACACAGAGAAAATCCATAAACAGAGAGCCCAAAGACTTGGTTTTCTCTGTGACTCTGCGCCTCTGTGGTGAGATCGTTCTTGTCCGCACAATTATGAAGATTGAAGCCATCACCCTCCGCGAGATTCACATGCCGCTCGTCCATTTTTTTGAGACGAGTTTCGGACGCACCTACGGTCGCCGCATTCTCCTGCTCACCGCGCATTGCGACGGGGTCAACGGCTGGGGCGAGTGCGTGGCCGGCGAAGATCCCTTCTACAACAGCGAGTGGTCTGACGGCGCGTGGCTTGTGATCGCACGCTATCTAGCTCCTGCCGTCCTCGGGTGCAAGCTCGACTCAGCCCGCGACTGCGCGCCGCTTTTTAGCAGGGTGCGCGGACATCGCATGGCCAAGGCGGCAATCGAAAACGCGTTGTGGGATGCCGAGGCGAGACAGAAAAATCTGCCTTTATGGAAGCTCCTGGGCGGCACGCGGGCGGAGATCGCTTGCGGAGTTTCGATCGGGATTCAGGATTCCATCGAGCAGCTACTCGACAAGATCGATACCGAGCTCGCCGCCGGCTATCGCCGCATCAAGGTGAAGGTGAAACCGGGCTGGGATGTAAACGTGCTCGAAAAAATCCGCTCGCGCTGGGCCGACATCACGCTGAGTTGCGATGCCAACTCCGCCTACACGCTCGATCAGGTCGAGCACCTGCGAAGCTTCGACCAGTTCAATCTGCTGATGATCGAACAGCCGCTGTGGGACGACGACATTTTCTATCATGCCCGCCTGCAAAAAGAATTGCGCACGGCGATTTGCCTCGACGAATCCATCGTCAACGCGCGCACCGCGGCCATTGCGGTCGAGACCGGCGCGTGCCGCATCGTCAACATAAAAGTTGGCCGCGTCGGCGGCTTCAGCGAAGCCAAGAAAATCCACGACATCTGCCACGCGCAGAAGATTCCGGTCTGGTGCGGCGGCATGCTCGAATCCGGCATTGGCCGCGCCCACAACATCGCTCTTTCCACACTCGAGAATTTCAGCCTGCCCGGCGACGTCTCCGCCTCCAAGCGCTATTGGAAGGAAGACATCATCGAGCCGGAAGTAAAGGTCTCACCGCAAGGGATGATTACGATCAACGACCAACCGGGAACGGGATATCGCGTTAAAGAAGCTCTCATCGAAAACCTAACAGTGAGGAAGGAAACGCTGCGCGCATGAGCATGACACTGGAAGCCATCCGACGAGTGGCGACTGCCGTGCTCTGCTAGCAGCGGCTACCGGGTAGTTAGGTCCGACAACAGCTTGAAATCTATGTTGGTGCGCCACTCGCCGTCGCCAAGTTCGACTATCTTCGCCTGCTCTTCAGTGGGCACGCCCGGATAGTAAACACGGGACTTCCACTCCGCGCTACCGAATGGAGCCAAGAGGCCGACGCCGACGATGTATTGACCGGGTTGCCGACCTCCAACCTCGAAATTCCCATTCCCGTCCGTAGCAACTGTGAATTGCGGATGCACCGGAGAAACCGGGATAATCGCGACCTCCACGAATGGCGCTGGTTTCCCGTCATTCGTCGTAATTCGGCCCGCGAGTTTCCCGTCTACCAAGAGCGAAAAATCAACTTCGGTACAGTCACGTGGCCGAATAATCGCGTTACCAATATGCGCCTGAAGGCCCTTGCCCAGTTCGATGTCTTTCGGCACCCACGGCTCTGCCTCGCGTAGTCCTTGTTCGCTGGCGGCATTCACGTCGTACGAGCCGGGAGGAATCACGAGTTCGAATCGCCCGTTCAGATTGGTGAACGCGGTGTATTCGGAACCAGAGGGCCAACTCTTCGCGACAACCCGGTGATTCGGAACAGCCGTCGGATTCAAGTCGTCATAGGTCGCGCCGATCCGGACGACGCTCCCGGTGAGAATGCCCTTATCAGTCAACCCACCCAAATGGCGCAAGGTGGCGATATCATCTTCAGCTTCGGTAAGCGGCTTACTGGGGCTGTCGAACGGAACTTCCAACCCTTCGCTTCTAATGTAAGGTGTCTTTGCATCCCAAGGACGTTTCGGACGAACGTAGAAGAGCCATTTATCGCCAGCTTGAATCTCAGGCTCATTCTCTGGAAGACAGGCTTGGTTGATGGTGGCCGTCAGTTCGCTCTTATCACCGACAAACACTTCGTCCGGGACAAGCTCAAGCCGCTTGTCCGTGTCTCCTACGTCCACCGCCGACCGAACCGTTCCGGTGAATACCCGAGAATAGCCCCTAGTACCACAAGGCGTTTCACGGGGTCCAAAAGACCCCGTAGAGACGATGCGCATCATGCACTGAACCTTCTTACCGTGGTATACGCGTGTCTCGCGGATCTCCGCAGAGAGGCAAGGCACCAGGCAGGTGATGGCCGACACGGATACAAGTAGGCGCACTCTCGGCATAACGTCCAACATTTTAGTCCTGAGAATATAACTGCTGCAAAAATCGCCGCTGCTGACCGCCCGCAGTCGTCTCCTAGTGCGCCTTCGGCTCCGTCGCTGCCGCTCCCGCCGTGTGGTTCTCCGCCAGCTTCGCCTCTTCCGCCTTCAGCATTTCCACGCCCTGTGCAAACGTCGTGTCGTTGGGTACGCGTCGAAAGTCGCTGAACACCTCGTCGGACTTGATCGAAAGACTTTTGAATAGAAGAATCCTGCCGGCAAAGTTCAAGGACATGCCCGAGACTTCCCACGATTCATCCCCCACGTCCCGCTGCTCGACTAGAAAATGCCCGCCCTTATCGAGGTGTCCCAGAATCCCCCATCCGAAGCTGACCTCTCTGCTCAGAGTCCCGTCAATTTTCGCGATCCTCCGCTCGACTGCATCAATCAGAAGAAATCCCTGCATGCCGATGAGCACATCTTCCACGTGCGAAGGCGGATGGTAATCCGGATTCGGCCAAAACTTCAGACGCAAAAGCTGTTCTCCCGGTTTGCCCAGTGTGGCCGTTCCCGTTTCTGTGCCATCGTTGGCGTAGAGAAACGCGTCGGGCAAAGCTTTCACAATGCGCAGGGTGCGGTCCGCATCTTCTTTCTGTTGCCGCTGCCTACGCGCGAGTTGCTCAGGATTGTCCGCAATACCAGCCAGCCGGCCCACTTCGGCTTGAAGTTGTTCCGGAGTGAGGGGCTTGTCGTTGTATGCGATCGTCATGCCCGCTAAGGCTTGCCGCGTTTCCACAAAGATTCTGGTCTGCGAGCCCTGCGGTCCGCTCTTGCGATCCCGAAACATGTGCTTGATCGAGCTGTTGTTGCTGGCTGCCACCTCGTTGGCCACTGTGGCACGCACCAACTCGATTGGAGAAACAGATTCGTCTGCTGGATTTGCGGGTGTAGGAGCTGCAAGGGAACTGGCCCCGATCCCCGCGTACAGGGCGGCCAGCCAAGCAACGCCAAAGATTCGAAGTTTCGCCCGCAAGTGTCTCATCGACTCCGGGAACAAATATCCTCCCGTGTGTAAGTGTAACAATTGTGCGCAACGCATACTCTACTGGGAACTGAGTAGTAAGCCGGGGTGGGAGACAGCGCTTGCCGCGCACTCCATGCCTTGCGTATAGTCGTTTCAGTGAGCGGTATTTGTCCGCGAATTCTAATTCCGGAGCAAAATCCGCCGTTGCACAGGAGATCGTCCAATGAGCGCACCCGCCAGTGGATTGGCACAAATCGGCAAGTCGGTCTTCATCAAGGGCGAACTTTCCGGCAGCGAAGATCTTTATCTGGATGGCCAGGTCGAGGGCAGTATCGCCCTTAAAGGCAACAGTCTGACAGTGGGACCGAATGGCCAGGTCAAAGCCAGCGTCGACGCCAAGGGCGTGGTCATACAAGGAAAGCTGGAGGGCAACATACAGGCCAGCGATCGCGTCGAATTGCGTAAATCAGCGATCGTCACCGGAGACATCACCACCCAGCGCATTTCTATCGAAGAGGGTGCCTACTTGAAAGGCAAGGTCGATATTCACCGGACCGACGCGAAGTAGGCTTCACGCTGTCGAGCGATGGGTTTGCGCAAGCTTAACTGTGAGTCGATAAATTCAGGAGTTGCGTGGTTAAATGTCATCAGTTTCGCAGAATTTCATGAAACTCTTTCGCGGTTCATCGGGACCGGAGACCCTCCCGGCGCAGGGCGCGCAGAAGCTGACCCGCCGCTCCAGCGGTTTGGGAGAGTTGTCTCGCACCTGGGAGTCGGCCGAAGGCCTGTGCATTCTGGACCTGGGCTCGACCTCGCCCGCCAATATCCGCCATTTTACGGAACGCGGCCACCGAATCTATAGCGAAGACCTGCTCACCGCTTCAACGGATCCCGAACTGCTCACCAAAAACGAAGAAGGAGGCGTGGTTCTGGATAGTCGGAAGTTTCTCGCAGACAATCTGGTCTATCCGGCTGCGCATTTCGACGTCGTTCTTTGCTGGAATTTGCCGGACTATCTGGATGAGAGCCTGGTGAAGCCGGTGGTGGGGCGGCTATGGTCGGTTCTAAAGCCCGGGGGAATGCTGCTCGCATTCTTCCATACCCGCGACGCCGGACCCGACTCACCGTGTCACCGCTTCCACGTGGTCGGCGCTGACACTCTCGAAATGCAGAAAATCGTGCTGCGCCGGGAGGCCCGCCGTGGCCCAACCGGAGCCGTCCATACTGCAATCTCAGACGGTTTTCAGCTGCAGCGCGTATTCAACAATCGCCACATCGAAAATCTCTTCCGCGACTTCGCTTCCATCAAGTTCTTCCTCGCCCGCGACAATATTCGTGAAGTGCTGGTGGTCCGTTAACCCGCAGCCAAACGCACGATGTCCGCGATGAGAGGTTCGTATCGGGGCATGCCTTCACAGGCATGCCGCAAGCGCCGCATAATGACTTGCGACTTCAGGCGCTGCATCTCCCCGATGTCTTCCATACGACTACTCCCATGCGGAAAAGATAATGGCGCGAGATCTCGATTCCTGCCTCACCAGAAAACGCGGACGCGAGCACGCTTTGAATCTCCGCCGGAACATATGCCCTACGCACGGAAGTCAGCCCATCCAGCCACGCCACGCGGCTGCGCATGAAAGGAAATCCCGCAAATGCCAATGCCAGATGCAGAGGATGCCGAATTAAATCGTTGATCAGGAGTCCCCGCCGGCTTACCCGCAAACCTTCGCGCACAAACTGAGTGAGTCCCTGCGCGTTCAGATGATGCGCAAAGAGGCAGCAACTCACCAGATCGAATGCGTCATCTTTGAAGGGAAGGGCAAACGCGTCGGCGACAACCGAGTGACTTCGTCCATCACGATTTGACGGAGAAGCATTTTCTCTGGGCAAATGAGATTGAGCCCGGTCCAATAGCGTCACATCCAGAACGATCCCGCGGCGCGCGAGTTTCCGCTTAACGAGTTCCGGGACTTCCCCCGATCCAGCCGCCACTTCGAGCAGAGAAAGATGATGCGTTCCGGAGACTCGAGCCACGCGTTCCACCATTTTCCGCGTGGTAGAGACTCCGCCGAACCAGCGGTTGACGCGGCCGATATCGCGCATCGCAACTTGCACGTCGGCGGGTGAGCAAGCATCGGAATCGAGAATTTCAGGTGCGTCGAGGCGCCGCATGGCAACTGGTCCGATCTTGCGCAGAAACCAAGGAATCCACTACACAGTGTTAGCGCGGACTTCGTAGTGCGTTGCCACCGGCTCGATTTTGCTTAACAGCTTCTTGGCTTCGGGCTCGAAGACAGGTACGTTGTAATTGGGGCCCGCGAACCGCTTCACGGCTTCCAGGGACTCGAACAAATTGACCACCACAAACTCGACTTCCCGGGGACCATCCTTACGAAAAATGTATCCCCCCTGATAGCCCTCGATTGCCTTCAACTCGGGAAGTACTCTTTTCTTTAGCAACCGCTCATAGGAGTCCGCATCCTGTAGTTTTGTCCAACCGCGCCAATGACGAGCAACCATGTTTACCTCGAAAGGAAATATATATTCGGGAGCATAGATATGCGGCTAGACCTACTCATGAGCATCATTTTCAGACCTCGGCCAGCTCTTCTTCCAGCAACTGCTTGTTATACAGGTCGCTGTAGTAGCCGTTCAAGGCGAGCAGTTCGTCGTGCGTGCCCGATTCCACGATGCGTCCCTCGTGCAGGACGGCGATGCGGTCGGCATTGCGCACCGTGGAAACCCGGTGGGAGATGAAGATAGTCGTGCGGCCCCTCATCATTTCGCGCAGATGATTGAGAATCTTGTCTTCGGTTTGGGTGTCGACGCTGGAGAGCGCGTCATCCAAAATCAAGATGCGCGGGTTGCGAATTAAAGCGCGCGCGATTGCCGTGCGCTGCTTTTGCCCTCCAGACAGCGTGATCCCGCGCTCGCCCACCATGGTCTGATATTGCTCAGGAAAACTCTCGATATCGCAGGCGATATCGGCGGCTTCGGCAGCATCGTGAATCTCCTGATCCGTGGCCGCGTCCACGCCCAACGCAATATTCTCGCGGATGCGATCGCTGAACAAAAATGTTTCTTGAGGCACGAAACCAATATTCTTGCGCAGCGATGCCAGGCAGAACTCCCGGATCGGCCGGCCATCCACCAGAACCATCCCCGGAGCCGCATCGTAAACCCGCGGAATCAGATTGACCAGCGTAGTTTTGCCCGATCCCGTCGGCCCCACGATCGCCATGCTGGTGCCGGCGGGGATGCGCAGGTTCACGTCGCGCAGCACGGGTTTCCCGTCGTACTCAAAATTCAGGCCGCAGAATTCGATTTCGCCTTCCACCGGCAGGTCGCGAGCGTCGGGAACATCCTTAATCTCCGGTTGCTCCTGCATAATCTCATTCAGTCGGACCAGCGACGCGGTGCCCCGCTGAAAGATGTTCACCACCCAGCCCAGCGCAATCACGGGAAACGTAAGCTGCATCATGTAAATGGTGAACGCCGTGAAGTCGCCCACCGACATGGAGCCGGAAAGCATCAGGGTGGTTTTCGTTCCCAGGTAAGAAACAAATTCCACCCGCGTGAGTCCATGGATCACCTCGCGGCCGCCGATCCACAGAACCAGCACCATGGCTAGGCCGAGCATGAGTTCCAGCGTCGGCCAAAGCATCCCCATTAACCTAACCAGCTTCAGGCTCCGGGAAACATATTCCTGGTTCGCGGTTTCGAAGGAGACAATCTCCGCTTCTTCCTGCACATAGGCGCGGACCAGACGCGCTCCGGAAAAATTCTCCTGCACTCGCGCCGAGATATCGGAGAACATCGCCTGAATCCGCTCAAAGCGTTCGTGAATCCGCCGCCCGAAAGACTGAATCACCACGCTGACGACGGGCAATGGCAAGAATGCGTAGAGCGTCAGCATGGGGCTCATGGAGATCATGAACGCCAAAGCCCCAGCGGTGAACACGAAAGTGTTGGCCGAGTACATGATGGCCGGCCCCAGCAGCATGCGGACGGCATTCAGATCGTTCGTGGCCCGCGCCATAATATCGCCGGTGCGCATCCGCTGATAGTAAGAGTAGGAGAGCGTCTCGAGGTGCGCGAACAGATCGTTGCGCAGATCGAATTCGATGTCGCGGGAGATGCCGATAACGATCCACCGGGTCAGGAACAGAAAGATTGCGCGCCCTCCCGCCAACGTGAGCACTTGCAGCGCGAAAATCAGCAGCTTGTGGCGGTTGACACCGGTGTTCAGGCTCTCGGCCGCGTTCCCGATTACTTTGGGCAAAAGAACCCAGGCGCCATTGCTCAACACCACGCATAGCGCGCCGGCCACCAGTCCCCAGCGGTAGCGCTTCAGGTAAGGCAGGAGCGGACGCAGGCTCTTGGGAATCATGCAGGTTGTGTAGATGAAATTCTAGCAGGAGGGGTGCAATTATTGAGAATGAGGACCGTGATCGGAGAAGAAACCGCGGCGTGAAGCTCGCTAAACCACCATCGGAAGAAGGTTAATTAGCGGTTTCGCCGGGGATCGTTTCTTGCGCTGTTCGTCCGTCCGGTGGCGGCAGCTATATCCCCTCGAAAAGCAATCACGCTGGCCGCCGTCAGCACCATTCCCCAGGCAGCGAAGAAAATCCATCCCATGTCAAAAATGAGCGCCTGAGCAAGATCCATGGCATCGCTCCTTGGCACATACTCCAACAGAAGGGAACAGGATTAATCTAGCCCAATCCTGCTCCCTTGCTAACCAACGTAACCATCCGACTGTCCACTTGCAACTGGCTGCCCTACTGCTGATCGGGAGCCGGCGGGGCAGACTGCATACGCGCCTGCATGCGTGCTTCCCGATTGGCCTCGAATTCCTTCATCTTGGTTTGCTGATCGGGAGTTAGCATTTGGAACAGCTCGTTGTGAATGCGGGCTTCCTGAACCTTCAGTTGCACCATCGTCTCCGACTGCTGTGAGACCAGGGTTTGCACTTTAGCCGGGTCGTAGGTCCCCTCCTCATACGGCTTGAGCTGCAAATCCATCTGGTGGAGCTGCTCCATCAGCGGTTTCAGCGTATCGTGCTCTTTGCGCATGGTAGCCTTCATCTGCGCGCGCTGGTCGTCGCTCAGGTTCAGGTACTTGCCAAAGAATTCCATCATCGGGCCGCCCATGCCGAACTCGTGCTCATGCATGCCTGGTGGCGGGGGCGCGGTGTCGCTGGTTTGCGATTTGGCAATAGCGCCGCCCAATAAAACCGCGAGGGCCGCTGCGAAGAGGCGAAAACGAATCGATTTCATAATTCTTGACTCCTTCAAAACTCTCGAACTCACATCCGTACTCAATATAAAAACACGGCCCCTGCGGAAAAGTAGTAAAAAGTGCGTCAAGGCGAGTAAAGTTTTGTCAAAGACGAAAGTCCTTGGTCAACAGTAAGGTTTGACAATTCTTTACCGCTGCGGCCAGCAGCCTGGTGCACAATGAGAGTCAACATGGAGCGCATTTTAGTTATCGACGATGATGTGGAACTCTGCACCTTGGTCGGCGAGTACCTGCAGGCCGAGGGATTCGTTGTCGACGCGGTGCACGACGGCGAGAACGGACTGCAACGCGCCACCGGCGGCGGCTACCTGCTCGTTGTCCTGGATGTAATGTTGCCCGGCATCAACGGTTTCGAAGTGCTGCGCAGAATCCGCGCCACCTCGCGCCTGCCGGTTCTGCTGCTCACGGCTCGCGGTGAAGATGTAGACCGCATCGTCGGCTTGGAGATCGGCGCCGACGACTATCTGCCGAAGCCCTTCAATCCTCGGGAACTGGTTGCGCGCATTCGAGCCATCCTGCGCCGCACCCGCAGTGACAAATCGGTTCCATCCGCGCCCGATATTGTCCGTGTCGGCGAAATCGAACTCGATCCCGCCACCCGCAGCGTGCGCCGCGACGGGCAGCCCGTCGACCTCACTTCGGTCGAGTTCAACTTGCTGGAAGTGCTGCTGCGTGAGGCCGGCCGCGTGGTCCCGCGCGAACGCCTCGTCAATGCCGTGCTCAGCCGCAAGTTCTCGCCCTTCGACCGCAGCATCGACATGCATGTCAGCAAGGTCCGCAAGAAGCTTGGAGACACGGACAACGACGAGCACATCAAGACTATCCGGGGTGTAGGCTACATCTTTGCCCGGCCCCGCGAGAAGGCCGGGGAAAAGGTAAAGACCACTTCATGAAGAGCCTCTTCCTCAAAATATTTCTTTCCTTTTGGATGGCTCAAGCCTTGTTTCTTGTGCTTGCCATCGTTGTGACGCTGGCGTTTCGCCCGCGGAGTTCGGTTTGGGAATCTCTGCTTTCGGTCGCCTTGAATGACTCTGTGAACGCCTACGAGCAGGGAGGCAATAGCGCGCTAAAGGAATATTTGGCAAATCTGGAGAAGACGCAGCATGTTCGCGGCTTCCTGTTCAATGAGAACATGGAGGAAATATCTCACCGCGGCGCGCCCGATTGGGCGATACGAGTCGCAGCCGGCGGGCCGAGAATTCCTTCGCATGAGGGTTTCATCTTTCCCGCACCTCCTCCGGTGTTGCGCGATTCCAGGGCCTCGTCCGACGGACTGCACCATTACACGCTGGTGCTCTCTCCTCCGCCGGGACCGCGCCTCTTCCTGGGTCCGCGGGGATTGCCCATCCCCGGCCTGATCATTGCTGTCATTTCCTCAGGGCTGGTCTGCTACCTGCTGGCGTGGTTCCTGACCATGCCGATCGTTCGCTTGCGTTCCGCCACCCGTCAACTGGCGGCCGGGGATCTTAGCGCGCGGGCTGGCGCTCCCAACGTAACCAGGCGCGACGAGGTTGCGGGCCTGATGCGGGACTTTGACGGCATGGCGGAGCGGCTGGAAAACCTGGTCGAGGCGCAGTCCCGCCTGCTCAACGACATTTCGCACGAGTTGCGCTCGCCTTTGGCGCGGCTCAATGTGGCTTTGGGGCTGGCGCGCCAACGCGCCAATACCGAGAGTGTGCCCATGCTCGATCGCATCGAACTCGAAGCCAGCCGCCTGAACGAATTGATCGGCCGCATCTTGACCCTGGCTCGTCTGGAAGACGGTGAGCAGCGCGTACCTCCCACCCCCGTTCTCCTGGACGAAGTTGTGCTGAGTGTGGCCGAGGATGCGGAGTTCGAAGCTCAGGCGAGGGGCTGCCATGTGAGCAGCGCGATTCCGGCTGGCAGTTGGGGAGTCCGCGGAGATGCATCGCTGCTGCACAGTGCCATCGAGAACGTGGTGCGTAATGCCATCCGGTACACGCGGGAAGGAACTACCGTTGAAATCCATCTGGAAAAGACGGAAAGCTCCAGTAGTGGGGACGCCCTGGTTCGAGTCACCGATTGCGGCTCCGGTGTTCCAGCCGATTCCTTGGAGAAGCTGTTCCAGCCATTTTACCGCCTGGATGACGCCCGAGGCCGGCAGACGGGCGGGGTTGGCCTGGGATTGGCCATTACGGAACGTGCGGTGCGCTTCCACGGGGGCCGGGTTACAGCCACGAACCGTCCCGAAGGCGGCCTGATGGTCGAGATTCGCCTGCCTCTTGTGCCGGCGACGGCCGCTGTGGCGGAAACCCTGGAACCAGCAGTGGTCAGTGGTCGGTGATCAGTGATTAGGGCTCTGAGAGATTCCGCTGCCCACTGACTACTGGCCACTGGTCACTGATCACTGCTCTCAGGCAACTCGCGGCCATCTCCGAGGTTCCAATGAGTGCTGGCGGGTTTGCTCTTCCCGCTCATTCCTGATACATAAATGGATGGCATTTCACGCCCTCAAATAGCGTTCGCGTCCGGCGGGTGGCGGCCGGGGGATGCGCTGGTACGTTCCCACAGGAGATAAGTAGAAGAATGCGGATAAGGCTTGCCTGGATTGTGGCGGTTCTGGCTGTAGTTGCTATCGGTTTCCTGATGGCCTGTACAACCAAGTACACGGCTTCCTCGAATGGCCTGGTGGTCGTTCCCAGCCAGAATCTATTTGTGATGTCGAGCTTTAGCATCAATCTGAGCAACGGTGCAGTTTCGCAGATCTACAACGACAACGGCCCGATCACGAACGGGCTCCCGACGTCGGTTGTGGTCGATCCCTCCGGCCAGTACGCTTTCGTCATCGTTGTCCAGAATCCGGCAATATCTATCCAGATTCCGTCGATAACTGGAGGGGGTGTCACCGGGATCGAGGCCTATCAGATTGCTTCCGACGGCAAGTTGGCCAATATCACGACCGTGCCGTTCAACCCCGAAAGCATTTATCTTCCCGGTAGCACCACTCCTGAGACCGTTCCGGTGGTTCCGGCCGAGGCGATCGCCATCGATTCCGCAGGCCAGTTTCTCTTCGTGGCCGACATCGCGACGGCCGATGCTTCCGGGAACCAGATACCAGGAGCGATCTCCGTATTTTCCATCAGCAACGGCACACCGACGGAGGTCACGGGTTCGCCTTTCGTGCTTCCGGTTAACGGCAATGCGTCTGCCATGCCCGGCCCCTGTGGGTCTCAAGTACTGTGCTCCAGCGCCTCGGCGCTGGCCGTGACCCCAACCGTTTACCCCATTCTGTATTCGTACTGTTCGGCGACTACGCCCCCGACCACGGAGAACCTCTACGTGACCGATGCCGCCAACTACATTGTCCTGAACTACTCCGTGGACCCATCCGCGGGTACGCTTTCGCTGGTTCCCGCCACGACGGCCATTGGAGTTCCGACCGGCACCGTACCCTCGGGTGTCGCGGTTGATCCCTGTAACCGCTTTGTTTACGTCTCGAACCAGACTCCCGACAACACAATCAGCGCCTACACTATCTGCAATACCGTTAACAACGCGAGTAATTGCCCAATCGCCGACTTCAGACTGCACCCAGTCACGGGTCACCTATTCCTGACGGGCGATGATCCGGGACCCCTGGCCGTGGATGCCTATGGCAAGTTCTTGTACGTGGTGGATACGGGATCGAATGAACTCTCCGCGTTCACAATTAATCCATCCAGCGGTAGTTTGACCGCATTCAATCAATCCACAATATCTACGGGATTGGGACCAAACTCGATTGCGATTCGAAGCGACGACAGTTGGGTCTTCGTAGCCAATATCAACTCCAACACCCTCTCGCAGTATGCCATCGTACCTGCCACGGGAGCTTTGCTGCCGACAACCCAACCGGTTAGCACCTTCAATTATCCTTCGGGGGTTGCGGTCAGGTAAGGTTGGTGCTGAACGATCGCTTCGCTGGGAGACGCGGTTAGGTCGGAATCTTCAGGATCAGGTACGCGCCGACCAGAGAGAAGATCAGATCCGGCGACCAGGCGGCCAGCGCCGGCGGCAGTTCGCTTATATTCCCCATGGCCTCGAACAACCGCGACACCACCGTATAGACCACGGCGATTACCACCGCAACCGCGACTCCGGTGATCGCGCCCTTCCTGGCCGCCGACAGCGAAAAGGGCACGGCGAGCGCGGCCATGATCAGCGTGATCATTGGGTAGGAGAGCTTCTCGTTGAGCTGCACCCGGAGCCGGACCACATCGAAGCCGCTCTGCTGCAGATCGCGGATGTAGCGCCGCAGCTCCTCGTAGTTCATCTCCGAATATTGTTTTACCTCCTTCTTGAAGTACGACGGCGCTTCGCTGAGTTGGGGAAACGTAGAGACGTCGAAGGTGCGATAGCTGGCGATGGCGGCTCCACGCAGAGATCGCTCCCAGCCTTGTTCGTAGATCCAGCGGCTCATACTGTCGGCCCAGTGCGCTCGCTCGGCGTGTATGCGCTGCGTAATGGCAAAGCTGACCGGGTCGAGTTGAAAGATGGTGAGATTGGCGAACTGGTCGCGATCGGTATCGAAAAACTGGTAATAGTAAATGTCGTGGTGCTGGCCGAATATCCAGCGGCGGTCCGGACGCAGATAGGTTTGCGGCGGCTTGCCCTTGATCTGGTTGTGCAGCGCCTCCTGCCGCTTGTTGGTCCGGGGCAGATAGAACTGATCGGCGAAGAACAGGCCACCTGCGAGCATCGCGGAAGCCACCAGCACAGGCGTGACGATGCGGTAGACGCTGGTTCCGGTCGCCTTGATGGCGGTGATTTCGTTGGCGCGGTTCATCAGCCCGAAGGTGATCAGAACGGTCAGCAGCATGATCAGCGGTGCGACGCTGTAGAGCAAATAAGGTGAAGCGTTGAGCAGATACTCGGCGACCACGATCGGTGGCGTTTGATTGCGCAGGATGTCGCCCAGCAACTCGAACAAAGTGAATACCAGCAGCAGCACAAGGAATGCAGCGACGATCATGCCGAGGTAGATGAAGAAATCGCGAAGCACGTAGTCATCGAGCAGCGTGGGAAAGCTGGCACTGAAAACCCGCCGGCGCGTGGAGGCGCGCTCAAAGGCCGTCGAACCGTCTCTGCGCTTGTGCCTGCGCTCCTGTATGGGCACGGTCGCCGGAAGCCGGTCCCGCTTCCACGCCAACCGGATCGCCGATAGCGATAGCGGCCGCCGCTCCGCCTGCCACAGCAAAAACAGAGCCGCGGCGAAGAATACGATATTGGCCAGCCAGGCTCCAAGCGCCGGGCTCACCCTGCCTTGCTTGGCCAGCGAAACTCCGATCAGCGAAACGAAGTAGTAGACAAAGACCAGGATGATGGTGAGCACGAATCCGCCCGACTTGCCGCTCTTTTTCGACGACAGGCCCAGCGGAATTCCGACCATGGCCAGCACCACACACGCCGTGGGCAGCGCAAAGCGGTTGTAAAACTCGATCAGGTATAAGCGCTTCGATACAGGATCGACGTTGCGAGCGCGATCATATAACTCTCTTGTGCCGATCGCCTTAACCGGAATCTGCTCTTCCTTGGTGTCAGAAGATGCGAGATCGATGGGGATATCGGTCTCCAGAAAGGTCGAGATCTGGTAATGGTCCGCCTGCGCGGGATCGGTCTCGTGCGTGGATCCATTGGTTAAATGCAGATGCAGCCGGTCTTGCCCTTCGGGAACAAGAATGCCTTCTCTGGCGAGCGTGATGCGCGGATTAGCGGCGTCCGAAATGTCGGCGAGAAAAACGTCCTCCCAAACCGCACCACCCTGGGCGCTGTGGACATCCTGCACGTAGAGCACAAGCTTCGGAAAACCTTCATAGAAAACTCGCGGCTGCACTTCGTACGACGCCTGCGAGCCTTTGAGTTGATCCTCAAGCCGTCCCAGCGACGACAGCGACCAGGGGGCGAGATAGATGCTGTTTAGAAGGGCCAGACCCCATGCCGCGGCAACAAAGATTGCCAGCACGCGGCCGAAACTCCACACTCCCATGCCGCTGGCGCGCATCGCCGTGATTTCGCTGTCGGCCGCGAGCCGGCTCAGTCCGATGAGAATCCCCACCAACACGCTCATCGGGATGGTGTAAGTGAGCGCAAGCGGCACCGTGTAGAAAAAAATCTCGGCGACGCTGGGCAGCGGCGCGCTGGCACGCACCACCAGTTCCAGAATGTGTCCCAAGTCACGCGTGAACAAGACAAAGGTAAAAATCGCCGCCCCGATCAGAGCGTGCGAGGTGACTTCGCGGAGAATGTAACGAGTCAGAATCCGCATGGAGACGCGTTTACTGAGGGCAGGATAGCACGGGCAGTGGACACGACAAGCGACCAGAAGTCATCCCATAAATGGGTTTGGGAAGGGCACGACCTTCAGTCGTGCCGTCCAGAGCCAATAAAGAAGCCGGCTTCAGCCGCTGAGGGACTCGGCGGTTTACTCCTTCGGCTTATTATGAGACCGCTTCTGTTCAACCTGATGCGGCCTACGCCGGGCCACGTCTCTTCTGGTAAAATTTTCTTGTTCCTTTGTGCAAACAGTTCATGCCAGCCAGAAAGAGAGCCGAGAACCGGTTAAAGTTACCCAGGGCGTCAGTCGGACGCGCGGATGAAGTGCGCGCCCAGTTGGCTCAACTTGGGATTGACAAGCGCGACGTAGCCGACGCAGTTCGGTGGGTCCGCGAAATTGGTGAGCCGTCTGACCGGAGAACTTCCAAAGTGCTGCGGGCTGAGTAATCAGGAGGCACAGGAAAACACATGACCATCCGTCTCACGCCAGAACAGGAGCGGCGGGTTCAGGCTGTCATGAGCCGCGGTGCCTACGAATCCGCCGAAGAAGTTGTCGAAGCTGCTTTGGCCGCCGTCGAGCAGCGCACGGTTCCTGGTTTTGCGGGAACACCGGACGAACTCGACGCTCTCCTTGCGGAAGGACTGGCATCGCAGGAACTGACGGAAGCTGAATTCTGGAGGTCGGTCAATAGAGAAACTGATGCCTTGCTCGTCGAACGCAAGACCGGCATGAGCAAGTGAAGGTTCTTTATCGGCAAGTCGCCCGCGATGATGCGATTCGCCAGTTTCGCTATTATCTGGTTGAGCGGGATCTCCCGGAAGTCGCCATTCGTTTTAGAGATGCCGTCCGTGACACCATTGAATTCCTTCGGCAACGTCCTCTGGTTGGAGCGCGCTATCGTTTAGGCCACTCGAAATTCCACAATCTACGTTCATGGCCGGTCGCCGGATTTGAGGCCATTCGAATCTTTTACCTTGCGGACGATAATGCCCTCCACGTCGTTCGCGTTCTCCACGGAAAGCGCGATTTGAAGCGCTTTCTTGAGCGCGAAGGAAATTCGTAGGGAGGATTCGCCGCACTCATGGATACGCGGAGATCGGCAAGCTATCCCGCCTTCAAAAACAACGCCCCCAGCGGCGGCAGCGTGCCCTCAGAAAGCCTCGGTTTCCTCTTCCTCGTCTCGCCGCCACGCCACCAGTCCCGCACTGCCTAGCGCCAGTGTCCCCAGCGTCGCTTGCGGATTCTCCGCCGTGTCCGCCTCATCCTCGCCCGATATTTTTCCAGTAACAATCGGTCTATCGGGCTCCGTCTCATACGCGTAACCGGTTAAAACAGCGGTGGCGTCGCAGTGCCCTTTAACCGATACGTTAAACCGGGCCCATCCGTAGTGAATCCTCTCGTTGATGAAGAACTTCAAGCCGAGATACCTCTCATTCGCGTCGCCCCACGAACCGGAGACATAGCCACTCGAACGAGTGGCTTTGCAGCGATCCATCTTCACATAGCCGTTGCGGAAGTTGTCTTCCTCTCCTAATATTTTGTGAGCTGGCAATACCTGAGCAAAGCCTATCCCACCGTAAGTCGCCAAAACGCGGTTTCGCCGCATGGGAGTCACGGTAAGCTGCTGCGACTCACAATCGGGCCCGGTGGAGCACGCCCCTTGGCTACTGTGAATAGTGAAATCCGTGATTCCATTGTTTCTCAGATCGAGTGACAAGCTTCCGCCCGCCGGAACCGTTTGGTTCGCCAGCGTATAAACGATCTCCGCCTGAGCGGGTTGCGCGAGGGCCATCATGCCTACTCCGGCGGCGCTGGCAGCCGCGGCGTAGCCGAGCAGTTTGTGATCGAGCCTGTGGTTCAACGAAACTGGAAAGGGATTCTTGCGGGAAGCACGCTTTGGCGTCTTCGACGGGAACATAGTCTCCTCCAGAGAGGACCGGATTCGGGATGTAAACGGACCGCGCCTTGCCCCTGCGAAGGCCGGTGCCGCGGATTATGTGCCGGTAGAAGGGCCTAGTCAAGCGCAAAACATCTGCCTGTCGGTAGCACATGATATGTCCGGTTGAGATAGCAAGTGATATGTCCGCTTTGCGGGCGCCGAGGATGGGAGACCATGCGGAGCATGGAAGCTTATCCGAGGGCCGCGATGGAGCGGGCGATGAAAGTACAGGACGTGATGTTGCAGGCGATGGCGAAGAAGATCACGTGGTGGCAGGCGGCGGAGATTCTAGGCATCAGCGACCGGCACATGCGGCGATGGAGGGAGCGCTACGTGGAAGAGGGCTACAACGGGTTGCTGGACCGGCGGCGCGGGAAGCCCTCGCATCGCAGCCCTGGCAATCCCAATCACGGGTACATCCAGATGCCCATGTCGGACCATGTGATAAAGAGCTGGGAAGATCTTCTTATGAGCTAAGTCTCCTATGGCGCCGAATAGAACTAGAGCATCGGCGGACGCTGCTTCTTCGCCGGGTTTTCCTGTCGCGCATCCCTGTCTTGGATCCGGCATGAACTCTCCTAGTGCTTGGTGGGCATGTTGCCGGACAATCTCGTAATTTTCGATAGGCTGAAGCGACATCGTTCTGTTTCGTAGCTCCGCTGGAAAGAACTCAAACTACTGTGGGTGGGTGTCGTTCTCAGCCTGAAGTGCCTTCTGGCGGGATCCCCGTCCGCTTTCAGCATCTGCAACTGTCTTGACTGGCTTCTTTAGTGGTTTGCCTGTTCGTCTCGAACCTTTAGCCCATTTTATGCCGGCCGAAGGTTTACTTTTCGTAGTCTCGTAGCCAGTATCCTCGCGACCCTTGGGGCTGACTCCGAGTTTGTCGGTTGTCCGCGTATCAAGCTGCCCTGTAACCGGCAGATTCTCAGCCTTCTGAAATCCGCGAATGCTCGCCTGGGTTCGAAGACCGAAGACGCCATCGACCTCCCCGCGGTAGTGTCCTTTGTCTTGCAGAGTTTGCTGCATCTTCCTGACATCGTTCCGGTTCCTGACCGCTGGCGCTCCTTCGGGGAAGTTGGCTCCCAAAGCGAGTGGCGTTGGTCGTGGTCCCGAGACCCCGATCGTTAGCAATATGAGGACAATCCCAGAGCTCGCGGCTTTGCCAGCTAACAACATTCCTTCTCCTCGATAAGTTCGCTTTGACGTCAGATATCGTTCGAATAGTGATAAGGCCCTGTTGTTACACCTTCGGCCGCATCAACTACCGATTATCTGCTACGACTATCGATCGGTTGAGTATGTCCGCGGCCTGCGTCAGAGTCAGATCATCGGGTACTCGGTGGAAATCCTGATGGTTTTCCTTCTTCTGCACACCGATGCTCGCGAACAGAAGCGCTTTGCCTGTCATCTCCAAACTCAGGGTAGTCATGTCCCAATGGCCGGGGACAACCTCTGCCTGCCTGACCTCAAAGTGACCTCCCTTGTCCAAGTGTCCCAACAGGCCGAATCCGAATTTCACCGCCTGTGTGAGATGACCATCAAACCCAGCCAGGCGCTCCTGTTTGCAGTCGACCCACATCTCGCCTTCCATGTCATGGAAAACACGGGCCTCCAGGGATGGCGCGCGAAAACTTGGGTTTGGTCTAAAACTCAGCTTCACCAGGTTTCCGTCACCCCCCGCGTAGCTGAACACGAATGCATCCGGTAACATCTTGAACAACCGTCTCCCCTGTAACGTCTCAGCATCCAGAGATCGCCGCAATTTTTGTTGGGCATTTCGACTGGCCATTAACTCCCGCACACGCTCGTCCTCTTCCCCCTGCTGTTTCGCGGTAAGGGGGCGGTCATTAATAGACAGGAGTCTACTGAGGGAACCTTCTTTGGTCTCAACAATCTCCTCGACCTGTTTCCTCCCATACTGTTCTTTTTCTAGTCGGTACATCCAGTTTGTGTGGTCACCTTGGAAGGTTAGTTCGCTAGTGACTACCCGCCGCACAAGGTCGTTGGCCGACACTGGGGGGTTGAGAACGGACTGAGGACGCGCGGGCACACCGAGCAGGATGATCGTCACCATCAGAGCCATGGGTCTTTGAATCAGTCTCACCGCCAGTAACGACTGCACCCCCTCGCACGTTTTGAAGCAGCTATGCATCTCGCTATTCCTCCAATGAGACAGTGCTGCCCACTTCGAACGTTCGTGTCCTTAGCGCGTGGTTTTCTCGCAATTTCAAGCATGGACGAAGTGCTCCCAAAAAACTGGTCAAAAGCGCGCACTCCCTCTGACTGCTCACGGCTTGGGTAACTCTGAATCGCGTTAGTCCGCTGATTGCTTCGCAATCTGCTCAGGCTCCTGGATGGGTTGAAACAATCTCAAGAAATGAGCAATTTTGTACAGTCACATTTTGGGTGGTGACACTAATATGTCCGCTTGCTCAGCGCAGCGCCCAAAGAAACCGACAGTCCTTTGAGACAGGCATAGGTTGGTGTTGACCGAGTTGGCAGATCTTAAGGAGAACAAAATGAAAAAGCTGATGGCAGTTTGTTTCGCGCTGGCCTTATTAGCGGCCGGAATGGCTCCGGCTCAGGACACCATGCAGAATGACAGCATGAAAGCTGACGCCTCGAAGAAGGCGGTTCAGGTCACAGGCAAGGTTAGCGATGACGGCAAAACCTTTGTGAGCGATACGGACAACAAGAGCTGGACCATCACAAACCCAGACGCCGTAAAAGGGCACGAAGGACACCACGTCACTCTGACAGCGCACGTTTATGCGGACAAGAACGAAGTCCACGTCATGTCGCTCAAGATGGCGAAATAGAGCAGATACAGATATGGAAGTAATCGGCCGATCATCGTGCCGGAGACCGAGACGGTAAGCGGTTTCAGGTTCGTAATCGGGCGCCCTCCGACGGGGCAGTCGAATTCGTTGAGGGAGTCAACAATCAACGGGACGGTGACCGGACACAGGCCACCTCGGCGAGATCGCGCGAGCTGGGTTGCCTGGCCACGGGCCAACTTCGTTCTGTCTCCACGAGTTGGACACAAGGAGGAGGGACCAAGGGGCTAACTTCAAGGCGTCTCGGTATCGGGACTCCTACGGCTTTTCTTTAAACTGCGCTTCGTCGTCCGCTCAGTAAGTTAATGACCAGAACGACCAATCCAACCACGAGTAGTAAGTGGATCAAGGCTCCGCCGATATGCAAACTGAAGCCCGACAGCCACAAAACCAGTAAAACAACGAAAATAGTCCAAAGCATGTTAGCCTCCGGGTCGCCTAAGCGAACTGAACCTGATGAAACCCTTGATCTGACGCATGAGTATGAAGCTCGAGAGAATGACCGCCTCCACGGCAACAATTACTCCGAGCAACGAGAACGGGTAAGGGTCGAATGGTCGTGTGCTGGGAATCTTGCCGCTATTTATCAACAGCCACGCGACTAAGAGTACTAGGTGAAGCACAACGAACAGAAGGCTTCCGGCGAAGCCCCCCACCGCATCGGCGAGACGTTCTGAGCTGGATTTTCGCTCTAGCGCTTCTTCCTCTTGCCTGACAATCGAGTCTATGTGCGACTGGCTCTGCATGGAATTTTCGCTCATGAACTAAACCTCTCGGCGATAGGATACGCTGCTGCTTAACACGGACCGGTCTGTTGAATGGGAACCGCCGTCTCAAGGGGGAGGAGGTTCTGCTCTCTGTCGTCCCCATAGATCGTCCCTTCGCCTGGGGCTGGCGAGGGTCGGGAAGACGAATATTCCACCGTCGGGCAAGTAGGAGTCTTATGCGAGCGCACGTGTAATCGATGTGCGCAGTATCCCGCGTTCACGACACAACCCGAAGTTCAACCAGAAGCCCCTGCGAACAAAGCTGCGGTCCGCGAGGATCGGCTATCTGCACTTGCGGAAAGCTCGGAGGCCCTTTGATCCGACTGGTGTTCGACCATAAGCTGCCTCGCAGTTCATTCCAGAGTGTACAAAACTGACCATAATGCGAAGCTGAAATCAGACATACTGAGAGAGAAACGCAAGATACAAGCGAAACGCGAGAGATAACGCGCCGCGTGAGCGCGAAAAAATCGGAATCATTCAGGAACCCAAGGAACTAGTGTTGAATACAAAACTGTTTTCGGTGCCACGAAGCACAACTGACGGAGGCAAGCATGAGTGCGCAACTCGCTACAGCGGACGACCGACTTTGGGCTCGTGAGTGGCAAGATCGCTCTATTCGCAACGGGTCCATTGTTCCCGAGACCGCAAGCGATAAACCACAAGTCGGCGGCATGCAATTCGATTGCGGATACCTTTCGCCCTACTTCGTTACTGATCCCGAACGCATGCTAGTTACTTTCGAGAATGTCTACGTTCTCATTCACGAAAAGATAATCAATTCTAAAAAAGACCTGCTCCCACTACTGGAGCAGATTCGAGAGAGTGGCAAGCCGCTGCTTATCATTTCAGAAGATGTTGGGGGCGAGGCGCTGGCTACTCTCGTCGTGAACAAGTTGCGGGGCCCACTGCAAGTTGCTGCGGTCAGGGCACCCGGTTTTGGGAACCAGCGCAAGAATTTCTTGCAGGGCATTGCCCTCCTCACCGGTGGCAAAGCCATCATCGAAGGCACCCACATCGATTTAAAAGACATACAGATTTCCGACCTCGGTCAGGCCACGAAGATAGCGATCGATAAGAACAGCACGGTGATCGAAGTCGGGGCCCAGTACAGTCGACTTTCCTGTGAGTCTGTGCCCGCGCAAGTACTCGCACTACTCCCCCTGTGCAATCTTCAAGCGACGGCAGGCTAGGCCGGTGTCGGGAGCCTGCTGCCTGGATAAGGCAAGGGGAGACACCATTAATCAAGCACCGCTGTATCCGCTGCGATTCGAACCGATCTATCAATATCGGCTCTGGGGCGGTCGGCACTTGGCCGGCCTGCTTACGGCTCCGCTGCCGAGAGGTCCTGTCGGCGAAGCGTGGATACTTAGCGATCGCGACGACCATCCGAGCCAAGTAGCCGATGGACCGCTTAAAGGGCGGACCATCGGTCAACTGCTGGAGCATTCCCCGGAGCAATTGCTGGGAAAGCTCGCCGCACGATTCCGCCGATTCCCGCTACTGCTGAAGTTCCTCGATGCGCATGAAATGCTTTCAGTCCAGGTGCATCCCTCGGATGCGAATAAGAACCTGCTGCCACCGGGCGAAACCGGGAAGACCGAGGCTTGGGTCGTGGTGGAGACATCGCCGGAAAGTCGCATCTACGCGGGCCTGAAGCCAGGCACTACTCCAGACGACTTACGGCGGGCGCTCGCGAATGGGACGGCGGTGGACCGGCTCATGTGCTTCACTCCGCAGCCCGGCGATGGTGTCTTCATACCGGCGGGGACGGTTCACGCTCTGGGCGGCGACGTCGTAGCATTCGAGATTCAGCAGAACAGCGATGTGACATTCAGCCTGTACGACTGGGACCATGTGGATGCCAAGACCGGCCAGGCGCGGCCGCTCCAAATCGATCAAGCGATCGCTTGCATTGATTTTGCGCAGGGTGCGGCGGGTCTGGTAACGCCCAAGGTGGAAGGAATGACACCGGTGGAGCGCGAGAAACTCTTCGATTGTGAACATTTTTGGTTGTGGCGTCTGCGCGGAGGATCACCGTTTACGGTCGGTACCGCCGGTCTGCCGCGTGTGCTGGTGTGCATCGAGGGTGCGGGGAACGTTGAGCACGAGGGCGCCATTTATGCCGTCGGAAAAGGCGATGTATTGCTCTTGCCAGCGGTGGTTGGAGCCTGTGCCTTCTTGCCCCGCGGTGCAGTGAGCTTGTTGGAAATTGGGATTCCTGATTGAGATCGCAATGATTCGGAGGGTGCAAGAACAGTGAAAAAACTGATTGTTTTTGATCTGGACGGCACACTTGCCGAAAGTAAATCACCCCTTGATCCCGAAATGTCAGGGCTGCTGCACGACCTTCTCGCGATCGTCAAGGTGGCCGTGATTTCCGGCGGCGGTTGGCCACAGTTTGAGAAACAACTACTCTCCAATCTTTCCCGTGACGAACGCCTGACGAATCTATCTCTCCTTCCCACATGCGGTACAAAGTTCTACCGATACGATTCAGGAGATTGGAAGGAGATCTATTCAGAAGATTTCACCACCGAGGAACGAGAGAAGATCCTCAGTTCTCTCAAAAAGGCTATCGGAGTCGCGGACTTCAAGATCGCAAAGCTCTGGGGAGACCAAATTGAGGACCGGGGCAGCCAGATAACATTTTCCGCCTTGGGTCAGCAGGCCCCTTTAGCGGAAAAACTCAAATGGGATCCCGATGTGACCAAGCGCAAAAAGATCAAAGCGATCCTCGATACGTTTATTCCCGAGTTTTCTGTCCGAACCGGGGGCTCGACATCCATCGATATCACCAAGCCCGGCATTGATAAAGCGTACGGCATCAGAAAACTGAGAGACATCCTGGGCATTTCATTGGAAGAGATGATTTTCATCGGCGATGCCTTGTACGTAGGAGGGAATGACTACCCCGCCGAACAAGCCGGTGTGGTTTCCATCCCAGTGAAGGATCCCAACCAGACGAAACGGGTTATCCAAGCGATCGTCGCTTGTTTAGCAGATTGCAATTAGAAACGTGACATGGGTGAAAAGAATCTGATGAGCGGATTTAAGTTGCAACGCCTGGGAATATTGATGGAGCCGGAGCCGGGTAATCCCCAGGAGGTCGAAGGCGTGCTGAATCCGGCTGCCGCTCGTGGCCGGGACGGTGAACTCTATCTCTTCCCGCGGCTGGTCGCGCAGGGGAATTACTCTCGCATCGGCATTGCGCGAGTACTGTTCAATGAAGCGGGCGATCCGGTAGGGGTCGAACGGCTCGGCATCGCCGTGGAGCCCGAAGCCGATTATGAGCTGCGGCCCGATGGGAGCGGTGGCTGCGAGGATCCTCGTATCACATTCGTGGAACCCATGCAGCGCTACATGATGACTTACACGGCTCTTTCTTCCCGAGGTCCACGGATCGCCCTGGCTGCATCGAAGGATCTCTTTCACTGGCAACGCTTGGGTCTGGCGACTTTTGCTACGCGCCATGGCATCGAATTCAGCGACGTGGATGACAAAGATGCCACCCTGTTCCCCGTTGCCATTCCGAATCCATCCGGCAAACCGGAACTGGCCATCCTCCATCGGCCGCTGTTTCCCGGCACTCGTCCAAAAGAAACTGCGCGCCGCCCCGCGTCGCGTGCGGTGGATCTTGATCGGGAAAGCATCTGGATTTCTTACTGCCCAATGTCCTTAAAGGCTAGTGAACCAGATTGCGTATGCCGTTTTACCTCTCACCACCGGCTGGCGACTCCGGTGTCGCCCTGGGAGCGGCTCAAGATCGGCGGTGGCACTCCGCCTATTCTGACTCGGAACGGCTGGCTGATCGTTTACCACGGCGTCGGCGAAATTGGGGAACTGGGCGGCGGCAACGTACACGAACTGTGCTACTCGGCTGGAGTGATGGTGCTCTCCGAAGAGCATCCGCAGGTGATCCGCTATCGTTCCCCGGAGCCCGTATTGACGCCCCTGATGTCGGAGGAACGCCACGGCATCATCGCCAACGTGGTGTTCCCTACCGGCATCGACCGGCGCGCCGATCTCGGCTCACCGGATCGCTTCGATGTCTACTATGGGATGGCCGACTACCGGATCGGCGTGGCGCGTCTTGATCTGCCGGAGTTTGTGCCGTCGGTAGGAGTTGCCGACGCGTCGGAAAAAGTATAAGTGACCGACCCACATCAATCACAAGAACCCTCGGACCGGAGATACATCTTCGTTCAACCAATATGACGAATCTATGGGATACTGGGCCCGTTGATGCCTTGATTCGTATCTGATACAAAAAGCATTTTCGTACAATAAACGTACAATGGATCGGGCAATGGGGCCTTTTTAGCCCTTGTGGCAGTTTATGAAATCAATAACTTACGCGCTGTCAACACGCTGAATAGTTCGACTCCCGCCGCCTCAACAAATAACTTGTTTATTATCAGTCGCTTACATACATATTTTAATTTAATACAATAGCATTCTGCGGAAACGGGCTCTCCGCCGGGCTTCTCTCACGGTTTTCCTTCTCGCCGATCAAAAACCAATCGAACGCCCGATTATTCCTGGCAGGAATA
>JBEKHS010000034.1:0-49297 GCA_050012155.1 Candidatus Sulfotelmatobacter sp.
GCGCGTGGCGGCTATTTCTGGAAAGGCGCGCGCGGCCGCTTCATCGAAAGGAAGGATTCGTCCGGCGAAGTCTTCCACGAACGTCGCCTCGGCCTGGGCAAGCATCTTGTCGTGCCGCCTCCCCTTGGGAAGAAGTTCGATGCCGAACAGGATTTCCGCCACCGTGATGGTGGTCACGAAGAAATGGCCGCCGTCAGGCTTTCGGGATAACCACGCCAGCACGGCCGCAGAGGGCGAAGGCCGCATCGGTTCGGAAACGACGTTTGTGTCCAGAATCGTGATCGCGGATATCACTTGAATTGGATTTCGCGAATGGCGCCGCGCCGTGGAGGAATCTTCAGATCGACTCCGCCCAGCGGCGCAAAACGCCGGCGGATGGATTCTCCGAGATTCTCCGGCTCAGCGTCGGCGCGTGCCAGCCCGGTTTCGAGAAGCTCACGGGCTTCCTGCTCCATGGAGCGGCCGTTGCGGGCAGCGCGGATGCGCAGGCGGCGTTTTGTATTTTCGGGGAGTTTTCGGATGGTGATGCTGGCCATGCCATCAATGATAGCATTGATGGCATTGATTGCACCAACGGAGCTCCGGCTTCGGGCTTCGGCTTGCTTGCGCCAGCCAATCTCCCGTGCGACAGGATGCCGAAGTTCGACAGCCGAAGGCCGGACGCCGATTTTTCCCACGGCAACCTCTTTGTGAACATGGCATCCAAGTACGCGGCAGAACTGCAGCGCCCTTACCCCGGCCTCACTGAGCGGAGAGGGGTCGGGGGAGGGCCGCCGCGGTAGGCTTTGTCTCTGGTGAAAATTCTCCACAGCTCCCATCCTCGTAGAGCCGAGCCCGTGCTTATTCGATAGAATAGGGGAATGAAACTGTTGTTCCGTAGTGTCCTGCTTCTCGCCGTACTAGGTTGCGCATTCGCCGCTTCCCCGATCGCCGCCCAAGAGGGTTCTCTCGATAACACTCCACCCCAAGGCGTTACGCCCGAAGAGATCATCACGCGCTTCGCCGCCAAGGAAAAGTTGTTCAAGGAGGCGCGCGACCACTATACCTACCGGCAATCGATCAAAGTACAGACTCGCGACGGCGACACCGTGACCGGCGAGTATCAGGAAGTATTCGACGTGCTTTATGACGACAAGGGCCATCGCATCGAAAACGTGGTATTCGCGCCACAGTCGAGCCTGGAGCAAGGCAATCTGTCGCTCGACGAAGGCGACGTCCAGGATTTTCGCAACAAGCTTCCGTTCGTGCTGACCACCGACGAGATTCCGGAATACAACATTCTCTACGTGGGCCAGCAGCAGGAAGATCAGTTGCATTGTTACGTCTTCGACATCGCTCCCAAACAGATTGTCGGCAAGAAGCGCTACTTCCAGGGGCGCATCTGGGTGGACGATCACGATTTCCAGATCGTGAAGACCTACGGCCAGGCCGTCCCGGAGATTCGCGACACGAAAAAGAAGGGCAAGACAGAACACCTTTACCCGAAGTTCACCACCTGGCGCGAACAGATCGATAACCAGTACTGGTTCCCCACTTACACTCGCGCCGACGACACGCTTCACTTCAACACCGGCGATATCCACATCCGCGAAATCGTGAAGTACGAAGATTACAAGCGCTTCGGTTCGAGCGTGAAGATTCTGTATCAGGGCAAGGAACTTCCGAAGGCGGGTCAGAAGCCAGATGATCAGAAGCAAGACCAGCAAACACCCGATCAGCAGAAGCCGCAGCCGAATCCGAACACGCCGCAAAAGTAGGTTGGGCAAAATGCAAGGTGGTTCTGGGTCGCCGGAGGCTGCGACGAACGTGAGCTAGAAGCCTTCCAGAATGTTTGAAACCAGGGTGCGGGCGAAATCCTGCGAGAGCCGCCGGAAGGCGGGCGAGTCTTCCTCGAAAAAGCTGGCCAGATCCTGCGAAACTTCGTACTGCTCCCGAAACAAATACGAGGGATTCCGATACAGCACTTTTCCCTGGCGGTCGGTGAGCGACACCTTCATGCTCACCACCACCAAAACGCTTGCGGCTTGCCCGGTCGCGGAGTTGTAAGTGAGCGGTGACGAAGTAGCGGAGAGCACAACGCCGCGGAGGGTGGCGTCGGCAGCTTCGCCAGGATCGTTGAGAATGTGGTAGTGCGTGCGAGTCGTGAACTCGCGCACCACCGAGGCGGTAAGCAATTGTTCGATGCGGTACGTGGTGGTGTCGTTTACGAACGCCGGGATGGCGATGGTCTTGACGTTCTCCGGGAGTTGCACGGCGTGGCCGGCAGTGTGGTATCCGCAGCCGGCGCTCGCAGCTAGTAGAACCAGCCAAACGAGACGCAACGGCTTCATTGGATTTTTCCGAGCGGACGGGTCGCGATCATGCTTTCGGCGCATTCCACCGCGGTCATCGCCGCGATGCGGAGGTTGTCGATGGCCGCCCACAGCCAGATTCCATTGGGCCGGGATGCTTCGCTCTTGAGGGCAAGCAAAATGTTGGCCTGACCGGCCGTGTTCACGTTGCTGGGCTGCGAATCGTCTTCCGGTCCCGCGAGCGTGACGTGGTCCCCGGCGAGAGCCTGCGACAATTCTTCCTGATCGACCGACTGATGCATTTCCAGGAAGATGGCGAGGGCGTGGCCGTGAAAAACCGGAGGCTGAAGCAGCATCACGGCGGGGCTAAGCGCCTCGGCGCCTGCTATTTTCTGGTAGTGGCGGCGCACGCGCGCTTCCAGCGATTCCAGCGACAATCGCGATTTCTGCCCGTAGCGCGCAAGCATGTTGAACGCGACCTGCTCATCGAACACATCTTTCGGCAGCGGCTGGAATGACAACAGATTTACGGTTTGCTGGTGCAACTCGTCCATGCCTTTTTGTCCCTGCTCGGAGGCGGGCTCGAACACAGTCGCCACCGCACTTCGGATCGCTCCAGCTTTGCTCGCCCGCAAGAGCAGCAGAGCCAGAGCGACGGCCGCGGGATCAGCCACGATGCAGGGAGCCGGTTGCAACTCCGGCTGCCACATCTTTCCTCGCTCACGCTCAAGCCAGACGGAGCGCACCTCGGCGCCCGCTTCTTCTTCCAAGGCGCCAGATAGATCGATGATCGCACTGCCGGCGTCGCGGGCACGCTTCCAGTTGTTGCGGGTAGACTCAGCGTCGCCGGCAAAAAAGGTGAAGTCGACGTGCGTGAATTGTTCGGTGCGCACGCTTTGGATGAAGTTGATTTCATCGCCCGTCGCTTCGAGCTGGCCGATGGATTCATCGTCGTCGAGCAGGCGCACATCCACGGCCGGGAAGTTGCGCTCATTGAGCATCTCGGCGATCTCCTTCCCCTTGAGCGTTGCCGCTCCCACGATGGCTGCGCGAAAGAGTTGCCCGCGTGATGAAGACGACACCAGCGACGCCGCGACTTTTGAGGGACTACTCATGAGGTCTGCGAAGCCTCCTTGTAGGCGGGTGGAGGAGGCTGGTTGCGCCGGCGGACGATCCACTGCAGGCGCCAGAAAACTCCCGAGAACATATAGAGCAGCGCAATGGCAAACAGCAGAGGCTTGGAGAAGTACCAGATGCCAGCAAACAAAGCTCCGAAAAGAACAATCAGGCGAAAGGGATGGCGGGAGCGAAAATCAATGTCTTTGAAACTGTAGAAACGCCACGTGCTCACCATCAGGTAGCCGACTGCGGCTACCATGGCCAACCAAGTAATGGCGGTGTACCAGGAATCGAGCGGAACACCCGACTGAAAATGAACCACGGCCGCGATCACTCCCGCGCCCGCCGGGATTGGCATTCCGACAAAATATTTCTTTCCCGGCCGTCCGGGATTGGAAGGCTCCGGGTTGGTTGTAATGTTAAAGCGGGCCAGACGGCTGGCTCCGGCCATCAGAAACAGGAAGCTGGCGATTGCACCGAGCTGCGTGAGTTTTATGTTCCAGTTCCACTCCCAATCGGCGAGCGTGACTGAAGGCAGCAAGTGAAATCCCCACGTCCAGGCCAGCATTGCCGGAGCGACGCCAAATGTGATCACGTCCGCGAGTGAATCAAGTTCTTTGCCGAAGTTGCTGCTGGTCCCGGTCATGCGCGCAACGCGGCCATCGAGGCCGTCGAACAAAACCGCAAAGCCAATCGCTTTGGCGGCGTTATCGAGATGCCAGGTGGCCGTGGCGCTTGCGTGTACAACCTCAAGAATGGCGTAGAAGCCTGCCGCCATATTCCCCGTCGTAAACAGGGACGGGAGGATATACATCCCTTTGCGCATCCGGCGCGGGCTCCGGTCGTTCCGTCTGCGTTTTAGAACCGGAAGATCCATCAGCGCGTCCCTTCACTGGCAGAGTGACTCGCGGCAGTTGCCATTTCCGCCTTCGGCTGCAGGTGCGCCAGAACGCTGCCGCCGCCTCGAACCCGGTCGCCAACTTTTACCTGCACGCGGGCGTCAGGGTCGAACAACACATCCACGCGGGAACCAAACTTGATCAACCCCACACGCTGGCCACGCTCGAGTCGATCACCGACCTTCGGGTGGAAGACGATTCTTCGCGCCAGCAATCCGGCGATCTGCTTGAAGACGACGACATGACCGTCGCCTTCAACGCGGACAATATTCTGCTCATTCTGCTCCGCCGAGGCTTGGTTCATGGCGTTCAGGAACTTCCCGCGCTGATAGCGAACTTCGCGCACGGTCCCCGCAATCGGCGAACGGTTGACATGCACGTCGAAGACGCTCAGAAAGATGCTGATGCGAACCTTTTTTTCGCCGTCCGCCATCACGATTGAAGCGTCCGTGACCTTTCCATCGCCCGGCGAGACCACGGCGCCCGGCGAATCCGGGATAACCCGCTCTGGGTCACGAAAAAACCAGAGAAAGAACACAGCGAGCAGCAGTGGCACCAATGCCCACACAGGCCGGGCAAACCAGCCCACCAGACCCGCCGCCGTAATAAACGCCAGCCCGTAATAGTAGCCGTCACGAACCATGGGAGCAGAGTGACATTATAGAGCAGAGGTGGGCGGCGCCGGGTTGAGTTCGATCAGAAAGCGTGTAAGTCCAAATAAAGAAAGGCGCCGATGAGCGCCAGTGCGTAGATACAAAATGCCCGTAGCGGCGACTGCCGCCATCGAATGGCCAGGAAAGCTATGCTACGTGAGTTCCGAACTGCTGCCGAAACTGCCGCTCAATCGATTGCATCTGATCTTTCAGCCGCAGCTTCAGCTTCTTCAGCCGAACTTCCTCTAGCTTTTCATCTTCGCTGAGATAACGCTTTTGGGTGAGAGAATCAAGGCGAGTGGAATACTGCATATGCTCCTGAGCCAGCTTGCGAAATTCATCGTCATTGGTCAGGAGAGTGTCCTTCTGAGTCAGCATCCAGTGGACCTCCAACCGGGATTACTGCGCAAAGGCTACCACAGCTACAAAATCGGTTCAATGCCGAATTCTGGTGCAGTCTCGTTATGAGAAAGGGTTAAGAAAGGGCGCGCATATAGCAAATGGCATCCTCTTGTTGAGGGGCAGGATAGTAATTTTCGCGGATTCTTGTGACTTGGAATTCAAACTTACGGTAAAGAGCTTGCGCGGCTTGGTTTGAGGCGCGAACTTCAAGGCATATTCGACTTCCGTTCTTGCCCCGAACATGCGCAATCAGCTCGCTCAACAACATGGTCGCCAAACCGTGCCCCTGGTATTTTTTCCCGACAATAATGTAGTGCAATTCCCACTCGCCAGCGACACCTTGAGCGAATAAGTACCCGGCTATGGGGAGCCTTGGAGAAAGTAGGGATGCGCTTTGTGATTCTGCCGGATCTTCGAGCACGATGAAAAAAATCTCTGACAATTCCGACACTGTAGTTCCATAAAGATACTTGTAGTGTTCGTGCGGCCAATTCGCGGAAGTTGGACTTTCGCGCTCCAGTTCTGTCAGAGCGGAGGCATCCGCAGGATTTGCCCGGCGAATGCGCATGCTAGGACCTGCTTTTTTCGAGCATCTCGGCGTCGGTGCGGCGGATGTAGTTCGCCTCCAACTGGTCGGGACTTACCGTCTCACCGGACTGAATTTTGCGCCAGGCCAGGCGGGCAACCGCGGCAGCGGAGATCGGCGCGAGAGTCGTGACCGATAATCCTGCGGCAATCGCTGCCTCGGCGATCACGGAATCTGGAGTGACCACCGTCCATCCTTTTGCCTGCGAAAGAAATTCGCTTCTGGTCAAAATATATTCCCGCGGCGCTCGTTCAGAGCGCGTCGGGATTTCGTACTCGCCCACATAGACCTCGTTCCGCCCCGCATCAAGTGCAGCCATGACTCTGCCTTGCGCGCCGCTGGTAAAGACGCACACTTCCAGCAGCGAAACGGCAGCAATGGGCTTGCCCACGATCTCGGCCATACCCTTAACCGCCGCCAAGCCGATACGAAGCCCCGTGAACGATCCCGGTCCCGAGACCACCGCGAAAGCGCCAATGGCATTCTTCATGAATCCGTTGCGGGAGAGTAACTCGGCGATTTGGGGAATGAGCTGCGCCGAAAAAGTGCCGCCCACCAGTGGTGCGATCTCGACCACTTCGAACTCGCCCTCAGCAGTTGGCTCTCCCGCTCGCGCCAGCGCGATGCTGCCTTGTTTGCCGGAAGTGTCGATGGCCAGAAGAAGCATGAAGAATCGCGACGTTGTTCTGTCCGCGAAGATGCGGATGAATCAGTCGCGCCCAATTCAGTTTTGACTCTATTCTTGTACCAGTTCCAAAAGCACTCCATCCGCACTCGACGGGTGTACGAACACGTATTTGTGACCGCCTGCGCCGGTCTTGATTTCTTCCGAGACCAGGCGCACACCATCTTTCTTCAAGCGCGCAACCGCCGCCGGCAAATCTGGAACCCGCAGACATACATGATGCAAGCCCTCGCCGCGCTTGGCGATAAACTTCGCGATAGTTGAATTCTCCGAAGTCGCCTCCAACAATTCCAACCGGCTTTCACCCACTGGAACCATTACCACCCGCACCTGCTCCTGTTCCACAGTTTCTTCGGCAGAGACGCTCAGGCCCAGTTTCTCGTAGATCGACTTCGCTGCTGAAAGCGACTTCACCGCGATGCCGATATGATCGATCCGTGCCATCAGCTTTTCCCAGCTTTCGCAGCGATCTCCTCCACCAGCGTATAGGGATCGCGCTTGTGCTCGGCCACTTCCGCTGCCAGTCGGGCCAGGTCGCCGTCCCCGAGTTGCGTACGCGCTTTCTCCAGCATCGCGTCGCGCAGCATTTCGATCAGGCGCTCCTGCCAGTTCTCGACACTCTTGGTCAACTCCAGATTGTTTTTCTGCAGATACGATTCATAATTCGCGATGGCCGCAGCCAATTCCTTCACGCCGGTTCCTTCGCTGGCGATCGTCTTTACGATCGGCGGCGTCCAGCCATCGTGGCGCGTGGCGAGCGTTTGCAGCATGCGTATTTCGCGCTCCACGTTGTCGGCGCCGTCGCGGTCGCTCTTGTTGATCACGAAGATATCCGCAATCTCCATGATGCCGGCCTTGATGGTTTGCACATCATCGCCCATGCCGGGCACCAGAATCAGAATCGTGACATCGGCCAACCGCACGATATCGACCTCATCCTGGCCCACGCCCACGGTCTCGATCATGATGAGGTCGCGGCCAGCAGCATCCAGCACCGTGGCTATGTCACCCGTGGTGCGCGCCAGTCCGCCAAGGGAGCCGCGTGTCGCCATGCTGCGAATATAAATGCCGGGATCGGAGAAATGTTCCTGCATGCGGATGCGGTCGCCCAGAATCGCTCCGCCCGTGTAGGGGCTGGTGGGATCGACTGCGATAATGCCCAGGGTCCGCTTATCTTCGTCATTCCCTCTTCGATAGAAGCGGGCAAGCTGATCGACCAGCGTGCTCTTTCCCGCTCCTGGCGGGCCTGTCAATCCAAGCACCCGGGCCTTCCCGCTGTGAGGGAACAAAGCCTTCAGCAACTCGGACCATCCCGGCGCGCGGTTTTCGACGGTCGAAATGGCGCGAGCCAGCGCGCGCACGTCGCCGGCGCGGAGCTGGTCGATCCATGCCTGGATGTCTTGATTCAAACTGCCAGTGTAAAGCAGGGGACAAAGAAGAAGAAATCCTATGCATTTGAGATTGGCCCGAAGCGGGAGATTGGATTACTATCGGCGCGAGGTTTCAGATTATGGAAACGATGCGGACGGGATTGCTCTACATTCTGGTTAGCTTCATGACCGGATATCTGCTGACGGGCGCGTCGCCTCTGGCGGCCCAAGACGATTGCAAGGCGATATTGGACGCTGAAAGCAAGCTTGACGTCATCCCCGCTCATGTCTACGTCAGCATGAAGATCGGCAGCCAAACTATGACCAGTGAGTCGATCTACGCCGCGGGCTCCATTTACGGGAAGATGAACGGCAAATGGCGTGTGACCGAGTCCATAAAGGATGCGGAGCAGTTGAAGCAAGACAACCTCCGGAAAAACAAGGATAAGGTAACGTGCCACTATGTAAAGGACGAGCCGGTAAATGGTAAGATGGCGGCGGTCTACAGCTCACACGATGAGACCACGAAGGGTAAGGTCGACATGCAGATCTGGATTTCCAAAGCGAAGGGATTGCCGCTGCGCATGGAGACGGATGTCGACAAGGTCCACACCTCGGAACGTCTCGAATACGGCAACGTAAAGCCGCCACTGTGAATTGGACGCACCTGAGATCTCACGGGTTCCCTCTCAAATCGTGCACAGCTTCGCATCGCGGTGGGCTCGTCTGGGGGACAGTCTTTGATGAACCCGACCGACAGCCAAATATAAATCTCTGGCCTGCAGTGGTAATCTGAGCCAGCATGAACATCAAGGAAGTCGCGGCCCGCGCCCGTCTGTCGACCGCCACGGTGTCGCGAACGATCAATAACAGCGAACTGGTGCGGCCACGCACCGCCGAGAAGGTGCAACGCGCCATCCGCGAGCTTGGCTACTATCCCAACACCCAGGCGCGGGCGCTGGCTTCGGGACGCAGCCACATGTTCGGCTTGATTATCTCCGACATCGTCAACCCGTTTTTTCCGGAGCTGGTGAAGAGTTTTGAGTTTTCCGCCATTCATCACGGATACGAAGTCATCGTCGCCAACACGGATTACAACTCCGAACGCATGGGCGGGTGCGTACGCCGGATGATTGAGCGCAAGGTGGATGGCGTTGCCATTATGACGTCGGAACTCGACCGCCATCTTCTTCAGGAACTTTCGCATCGTCGTCTGCCGATTGTATTTTTGGATGTGGGGAAGCTGAATCCGCTGATCAGCAACATCAAGGTCGATTACTCTCAGGGAATAGGGCAAGGGGTTGAGCATATTGTTTCGCTGGGACACCAGCGCATCGGATTTATCAGCGGCCCACTCACGTTGAAGTCCGCGCGGACGCGCCGCACGGCGTTCCTGAAATGCATTGAAACGTGCGGCGTCGGTGATCATCAACGCAGCGTGGTCGAAGGAAACCACAAAATCGACGGGGGAGATGTGGCCATGACGCAACTGCTCTCACTTCCCAAGCCGCCCACCGCCGTGCTTACTTCGAATGATCTGACGGCAATCGGGGCGCTGCGCGCCATCGCGCGGGCCGGGTTGCATGTGCCCGAGGATATTTCGATCGTCGGCTTCGACGACATCGAGCTCAGCCGGTTCACTCAGCCGCCGCTTACGACGATTCGGCTGTCTCGCGACGAACTGGGACGCAGGGCTTTCGATTTGTTGTACGAGACCGTGCGCGGCCAGCAGCGTTCTGGACGAGAGATCAAAGTCAGCACTGCTCTGGTCTTGCGGGAGTCCACGGCGCGGGTCAAAGCATCTTCTCAAACGCAAAATGAGTGATGGTTGCGAATGCTCCAGTATCGATGATGAAGTACGTTCCGAAAAACGCTTGCGCTATCCCGCCACGCTGCTTTCAGCCCTTGCGCCATCGGCAGCTGAACAGATGTAGACAGCCGGCTTGATCCCCACCGTTCGTTGATAGCGAGCGGAAATTTCATCGGCAAACAGCTCGGCCTCCGTCGCGTCCACCAGATTGACGGTGCATCCACCAAAACCTCCGCCGGTCATGCGGCCGCCGTAACAGCCGGGAAGGCCTTCAGCAGCCTCGGCCATGATATCGAGCTCGCGGCAGCTGACTTCATACAGATCGCGAAGACTGCGATGCGATTCGCGCATCAACTGGCCGAACCCATTGAGATCCCCGGCTCGCAGGCAACTGGCAGCATCGCGTACCCGTTGATTTTCCTCAACCACGTGCCGGCAGCGCTTGAAGATGATCGGGGGAACATCCTGCAAATGCTTCATCAGCTGAGCAACCGACAGATCGCGGAGAGCACGAATCTCCGGATACCACTTAGCAAAAATTCTTACGCCTTCTTCGCACTCCTCGCGCCGCCGGTTGTACTCCCCGCCTGCGTGCTGGTGCTTGACCATGGTATTGCAGATCACCAACTTTACCGTGCCGGGAATGGGGATGAACTCGAAATCAAGCGAACGGCAATCGAGAAAAAGTACATGGCCGGCTTTTCCCAGGCAGGAGACAAACTGGTCCATGATGCCGACCCGAGCTCCGATGAATGTGTTTTCGGTGCGCTGGCAGAGCCTGGCCACCTCCTCCAACGGGAGGGTCGCGCGGTTGAGACTGAGGAGTGCGAGCGCGCTGGCAACTTCGATGGCCGCCGAAGAACTAAGGCCGGCGCCGATGGGTATTTCGCTCTGTACGAATATATTTGCACCCCGAGGAGGCTGACCGCTCTTCTGTAGAGCAACGGCAATTCCGAGAACATAGTCGCACCACGCTCCGGTAGCGCGCTGGGGCAGGTTATTGGAATCGAATTCGAAGGACTGAGGAAAGTCCTGGGAGTGAATCCGCAGCTTGGCTTCCGGGGCGCGAGAGATGGCGACCTCAGTGCGCAGGCCGATGGCGCTCGGCATGACAAAGCCGTCATTGTAATCGGTATGCTCCCCGATTAAATTGACGCGGCCGGGCGCGCTAAAAATAGCAGGCTGCCCGCCGAACATGCCGGCGAATTTCTGGCCCAGCTCCTTCAACTCCATTTTCCCAGCTCCAGAAGTTGTGCCAATCCGGTCGAACCGCAAAGTTGAGACGAGGTGCAAGCGATTACATTAGCAGGAAAAACGATAAGGGCATCCATGGGGCGTGTCAACCGCCGTTAGTCGGATACTTCTCGGACCATCCTGAGTTACGATCGCGGGGATCATAGGGTGAACTAGCACGGTGGCGGGAGCGAGTGGGGAGTTCCCCGTTGAATTAAATCGCCCAATAGCGGGCTCGTAAACGTTTACATGCAGAACTCAATCGGAGATAATGCCCGTGGCAAAACGGGCCGGAGGAGCCGGGGGAGACATGGATCGCCGCAACTTTATCAAAAAGACAGGTACCTTGATCGCAGGCGCAACTCTAGTTCCGTCAGCCTTCGCGTGGGAGGAGCCAACCGCCGAAGGCCGTTTGGTTCTGCCCATGAATCGAAAATGGCTGTTCAGCCGCACCGTGGGGGAAGGGGCACACCTCAAAAACTTTGACGATTCCGCTTACGAAAAAGTGGTCGTTCCCCACACCAATGTGCGTTTGCCGTGGCACAGTTTTGACGAGAAGACTTATGAATTTGTTTCGAATTACCGGCGTCATTTCAAGCTTCCCGCGGAGGCGCGGGGAAAACATGTATTTGTCGACTTCGAAGGAGTGATGACTGCATCGACGGTCTGGATCAATGGGGTGCGCCTCGGGGAATACAAGGGCGGATACACTCCGTTTACATTCGAGCTCACTCCTCACATTGATTTTGATGGCGATAATGTTCTGGCTGTGGATGTCGACTCCAGCGAGCGACCGGACATTCCTCCCTTTGGATACGAAATCGATTATTTGACGTTCGGGGGGATTTATCGCGAGGTTTCTCTGCGGATTGTTCCGGAAACATTTCTCGAGAACGTGTTTGCCAGGCCGAACAATGTGCTGAGCGAGCGTCCCGGCTTAGATGTAGATTGTCATGTTCAGTATCTGGACGCGTCGGCGGAACCGCTGCGATTGGAAGTCGTGCTGCGCGATGGCGATCGCGTAGTCGATAAAGGTTCGCAAAACATTCCTGCTTCTGCCGCGACCGCCGAGGCGGTTGTGCATACCGTTCACTTTGCCAACCTGAGTTCCGTCAAACTATGGGGTCTCGCGCATCCGAATCTGTATCGGGTTGATGTTTCTTTGTGGCGCGGAGGTCAGCAGGTGGATAGCGTCTCGCGCCGCATCGGATTTCGCGAGGCTCGATTCACCGATCACGGATTCGAGCTTAATGGCAAAGTAATCAAGCTGCGCGGATTGGATCGGCATCAGACATTTCCGTTCGTGGGGCAGGCCATGCCCGGCCGAGTGCAGCGGCGCGACGCGCAGATTCTGCGCAACAAGCTCAAGTGCAATATTGTGCGAACGTCGCACTATCCGCAGTCGCGGCACTTTCTGGATGCATGCGACGAAGCCGGTTTGCTCGTGCTCGAGGAGATTCCCGGCTGGCAGCATATCGGCGACCAGGCCTGGCAGGATATTTCAGTCGACAACGTAAGCCGCATGATCCGGCGCGATTGGAACCATCCTTCGATCATTCTGTGGGGGGTGCGCATCAACGAATCCAGAGACAATCATGATTTCTATGTGCGCACCAATGCGATGGCGCACAAGTTGGATCCAACGCGGCAGACGGGAGGAATACGGTATTTCCAGGAATCGGAGTTTCTGGAAGATGTGTTCACCATGAACGACTTCGGTTTCCCGCTCAAGCCGCCCAATCATTCGCGCTACCTGAATACGGAGTTCGTTGGTCATACGTACCCGACGAAGACCATCGACCAGGTCGAGCGCCTGACGGAGCATATGATTCGGCATGCCCGGGTTCACGACCAACTGGCGTCGAATCCCCAGTATGCTGGAGGCATTGGTTGGTGCGCCTTCGACTACAACACGCACGGCAACTTCGGATCCGGAGATCGCATTTGTTATCACGGCGTAACCGATATCTTTCGCGAGCCCAAACCCGCCGCGGGCTTTTATAGATCACAGTGCGATCCTGCGGAGGAGATCGTGCTGGAACCGGCATTTCATTGGGCGCGAGGCGACGCTTCCATTGGATTCAGGAATGCGGTGGTCTGCTCCAACTGCGATCACATCAAGCTCTACGTTCGTGACGAAATGGTCGTTGAAGCCGATCCCGACCGCAAACAGTTTCCGCACCTTCGCTATGCACCGTTCACCTTGGAGTTAGGCGATCCCTGGCATAAGTGGGGAGATCTGCGGCTCGAGGGATACATTGAAGGCAAGCTGGTGATTGCGAAGAATTATTCCGGAAGAGGCATCGATGTAAAGTTTGCGCTCGTTCCCGATGACACCGCGCTGATCGCCGATGGAGCGGATGCAACTCGGGTCGTGCTGCGCGTGACCGATGAATTTGGGGCAATCCGGCCGTTTGCCAACGATGCGATCGAGCTGAAGTTGGAAGGCCCCGCGGAGATCATCGGAGACAATCCCTTCGCGCTAATCGGCGGTACCGGGGCGATTTGGATTCGGGCAAAGGAAGAACATGGAACGGTGCGACTGACGGGGATTCATCCGGTGTTAGGGAAAGATCAAATTGAAATTGCGATTGCTCCGGCTGCACCAGAACTTGTCTAGCTCGTCATAACGACTTTAGCCCTTGCGCATCGGAGCTAACGAGCGCGCGTGTTGCGCCTGTGGATATGCCTCCATCCACCAGCAAGGTTTGACCTGTGACGTAGCGACTCGACTCCGCGGCAAGAAAGACCACGGCCGCATCCAGATCTTCTGGCTGACCCGGACGCTTGAGGGGAATACGGTCGCAGAGATATTCCACCCACTCTTTATTTTCGTAGAGCACCTTGTTTTGCTCGGTGCGAAACCATCCGGGAGCCAGGCAGTTCACAGTGATTGCGTGCTTGCCCCAATCGTCGGCTAAGCTCATCGTAAGTTGTCGAATGCCGCCGCGGCTGGCTCCATAAGGCGCCAGGCCGGCGTAACCGGCAACGCTGGTGACGGACCCAATGTTGATGATGCGCCCGTATTGACGAGGAATCATGCGGCGTGCGACGGCCTGGGCCACAAAAAAACTTCCGCGAAGATTCGTATCGAGAATCAGATTCCATTCGTCCCAGGTCACGTCGAGCGCGGGTTTGCGCACATTGCAGCCGGCATTGTTGACCAGGATGTCCAGGTGGCCAAATGCCTGCTCGGCGTCCGCCGCCATGCGCTCGATACTCGCCTGTTCCCGCACGTCGAGTTGCAGGGAAACTGCACGACGCCCGAGGGCCTGAATCTCTTTCTCAAACGTCAAGAGGTGATCGTGATCGCGATCGCGGCTGGTGAGAACCAGATCCGCGCCTGCTTTGGCCAGCGCGCGAGCCATGTATTGACCGAGGCCACGGCTGGTTCCAGTAACAATTGCCACTCGTCCGTCGAGATCGAAAAGGTTGTTGCTCACGATGTCTTCCCAGGTGCAAGAACAACCTTCATCAGGTTAGGCTCGCGGGCGTAGAGCCGCTCGAACCATCGCGGACCTTCTTCCAGCGGCGCAATCGCGCTGATGAGCGGCTTCACCCGGATCGCTTCACCGCTCATGAGTTCCATGGCGCGAGGATATTCGCCAGAGGATGCGCATGATCCTTGCAAGCGGATCTGACGGCTGACGACTTTTTGCAGAGGCAGCGTGACTTCCGGCGTCACGTTGCCGACGAGAACTACGTTGCCGCCTTTGCGGACGCTGTCGATCGCGGCATTTACGGTTGCGTTGATGCCGACGGCTTCAATCACCAGGTCCATGCCAACTCCATTGGTCGCGGCCATCACTTGTGGGATGAGGCTGGGCCCGGCAGAGAGTGTGGCGACTGCTCCCAGCTGTTGCGCAAGGTTCAGACGCGTTTGATCGACATCGGATACGTATACATGAGAGCAGCCCGCTGCGTGGAGAGCTTGCACAATGAGGAGTCCGATCATACCGGCGCCCACCACTAAAGCATTGTCTTGAGGATGAACGGGAACCAGCGATACCGCGTGGAGCGCGACCGAGACCGCCTCGAGCATGGCGGCTTCCTCGAACGAGAGGATTTCCGGCAAGCGATAGACGATGCGCGCGGGAACAACAACGAATTCGGCAAAGGCTCCGGCGCGCCGGTAGTCGCCGCAAGAAACTCCCAGGACTTGCCGGTTGTCGCACAGATTTACGTCGCCGCGAAGGCAGTTCCCGCACGAGCCGCAATAGATGGTCGAGTCGAAGGTGACGCGATCCCCCTCTTTAAAGCCTTTTACTTCTTTGCCGATCGCAGCAACCGTGCCGGCCGCCTCGTGCCCCATTACGATGGGCGGAATGCGGCGGCCCGACGATCCGTCGTAGCCATGCACATCGCTACCACAGATTCCGCAAGCCGCAACCCGAACCAGAATTTCATCGGGAGCCGGCGTGGGCACCGGGAGGTCCGCTATTTCCAGCGAGCGATATTTGGAGAGCAGCAAAGCCTTCATTTTGCCACGCCGTTCGTTTTCGGCTTGAAAGAGTCCACGATACCGCTGCCCTCGCGGATCGTCAGAATCTGGTTCGCGTTCACTTGCGTGAACCGTTCGACTTTCTGAGTGGTTGGCCATTTTACTTCGATCAGATCGATCACCTGCGATTTTCCCAGGCCGAAGTGCAGACGCAAATCACTCTGTGACATTACGCTTGCACCGCTATGAACTTCATCGATTTGCGTATGGCTGCCCGTGACTACGCGCACACGCGCGCCGATCGCCGTGCGATTGCACATGGTCCCGATCAGCTTCAGCTTGATCCAGTTCTGCGCGTTCCCGCCGTCGTTGCGAAGGAGCGAGGGCAGGTCGTTGAGGTTAAGTATGAGCGCGTCGATATCGCCATCGTTATCGTAGTCGCCGAAAGCGGCGCCACGGCTGGAGAAGCGCTCAGTAATTCCAGGACCCATCTCGGATGAGACGTCTTTGAAGCGTCCCTGGCCCAGGTTCCTGTAGACGAGACGCGGATTCTTGAACTCCTGGCCGATGCCGTGTCCTTCGATTTCTGGATATACATGGCCGTTGACCTGAATGATGTCAGGCCAGCCGTCGTTGTCGTAGTCTACGAAACCGCAGCCCCACGCAACATAGCGGTTATTGATTCCGATCCCCGAAGCAAAAGTCTCGTCCGTAAACGTGCCGTCTCCGTTGTTGTGATAAAGATTGCAGGTGTCGTCGGCGAAGTTCGTCTTGAAAATGTCGAGCCAGCCGTCGCAATCGTAGTCAGCCACGGCGACTCCCATTCCCGCCTGCTCGTGGCCGTTGTCACTGTAGGCGCAGCCGGCGGGAACGGCGATGTCGGTGAACGTGCCGTCATGATTGTTGTGCAGAAGAACGCTGGGCTCGGAATCGACGGCCACATAAATATCAGGCCAGCCGTCGTTATCGAAATCGTAAGAAACTGCCGTGATCGAATAGCGCGGGCCGGGTTTCAGGACGCCGGATTTTTCAGACACGTCAGTGAACGTGCCGTCGCCGTTGTTGTGAAAAAGAACGTTGGTGTCGCCAGTGAGGCCGCGGGGACCGCACATCACGGGGATTCCCTTCCACTGGCACAGGGGATCTTTGCCCGGCGGTGGAATCATGGCCGGATCAAGCTTGATGTAATTGCATACGAAGAGATCAAGGCGCCCGTCACGATCGTAATCGAGCCAGGTACAACCCGCGCCCCAACGGACTTGCTCATCATAGACGCCTGCTTTGCGGGTTACGTCGGTAAATGTTCCATCACCGTTGTTATGAAAAAGAATGTTGTGTCCCCAGAAGCAGCAGAACAGATCGTCCCAGCCGTCGTTGTCGTAATCGCCGACGCACACACCGGTCTGCCAGCCGGTGCGGGCCAGGCCAGATTTTTCTGTTACGTCGGTGAAGGTGCCGTCGCGGTTGTTCTTGTAGAGATGAGAGGTGGGAGCTTTTCCGAGCGGCCAATCGGCATCAAGCCGCGTTCCATTGGTCAAATAAATGTCGAGCCAGCCGTCGTGGTCGTAATCGAAAAACGCCAACCCGCTGCCCTTCGCTTCAATGATGGAACGCTTGTGATCGACCGCGCCCCACACGTTGGGAGCGTTTAGCCCAGCCTCGCGTGCCACGTCGACAAAGACGACCGGAGACGCCGGTGAAGGGGTGGAGATTGCAGATGCGAGCGCCAACGATTTCTTCCAACGCCAAAGCGGCGTAGTGAGCGCCTCCAGCAGAGTAGCGCCGAGAACGACAACAGAAGAGCCGAGGAAATGCCGCCGGGGGAAATTCATTATCGACTCGGCACCTTTGGGAACGGATGGAGGACGATTCCAACGCCTTCTTTCACGGCGATGATTTGATCGACGGCGAGGTTTGTCAAACGATCGACCTGGCCGCTCGGCCAGGTAATTTCGAGCGAGTCGATTTTGCTGCGACTGCCCAAGCCAAAGAAAATTCGCGGATCGCTTGCCGACATGTAACTCATTCCACCCTTGGCCTGCTCGACGTGAACAAATCCCTCTGAGGTTAGTTTTAGAGAGGCGCCGATGCCATCGCGGTTGGACTTCGTCCCGATCAAGAGAACCTCGAGAAAGTGATTGGCATTTCCGCCGTCGTTGCGCAGCAGTTCAGGATAATCACCACGAACATTGATCGCAATGTCGAGGTCGCCGTCGTTGTCGAAATCCGCCGTAGCCAGGCCGCGTCCGACAATTGGGCGCGTGAAGTCAGGGCCAAGAGAATCGGACACTTTGGCGAACTGACCCTTTCCCAGATTCCGGAGCATCAGCAGCGGTTCCTTGTAGCTCACTTCGCTGTGGTAAAGATTTACGTTGTCGAGCATGGCCCCGTTCAACTGCAAGATGTCATCCCAGCCGTCATTGTCATAGTCCATGAATTTCATGGAAACCCCGCTTAGCAGGATGGCTTTGTTGCCGATTCCGGAGCGAAAGGTGTCGTCATCGAAAGTTCCATCTCGGTGATTGAGGTACAGACGGTTGAGTTCGAAATCGAGATGAGTGATATAGATGTCCTGCCAGCCATCGCCATCCACATCGGCTGCATCGATCCCCATGCCGGCTTCATATCGGCCGTCTTCGCCCGCAGCCACACCAGAGGTGAATGATACGTCCTCAAAAGTACCGTCATGCTTGTTGAGAAATAAGAAATTCGGCCAGGAGTCGTTGGCGATGGCGATGTCGGTCCATCCGTCGTTGTTGAAGTCGGCGAGCACGACTCCCATGCCCTTGGCTTCCGGCTTGCCCACGCCCGAGGCATCGCTTACATCGGTGAAGGTTCCATCGTGATTGTTATGGTAAAGCTTGATTCTCTGGCCCTTGTAATTCCCCGGATGACAGTAGGAGCGGTAGCCCGGCCGGCGCTCTCCGCACCAAATATTATTTTTCGGCGACCAATCGATGTAGTTGGTCACAACCAAATCAAGATAACCGTCTTTATCGTAGTCAAACCAGCCGGCGCTGGTTGACCAACCGCCTTCGTCGGCGACTCCGGATTTCGCTGTGACATCGGTGAACGTTCCATCGCCATTGTTGTGATAGAGAATAGCTCTGCCGTAGCCGGTCACGTAGAGATCAGGATATCCGTCATTGTCATAGTCTCCTACGGCGACACCCTGACCGTAGTGTCCGACTCCGCCCACCCCGGCTTTATCGGTGACGTCCGTAAAGGTTCCATCGCCGTTGTTGTGATAGAGAGCGGAGCGGAGAGGATGAGGCGGTTTGTACCAATCAGTGGCCGCTGACTGAACAAAAAATAAATCCATCAGACCGTCCTGGTCGTAATCGATCCATCCCACGCCGGTGCCCATCGTTTCCAGATAGTTTTTTTCGTCGGTCGCGGTGGCATCCTGCAAGAAAGTGATACCGGCTTTTTCCCGAACATCAGTAAAGTGGACGGGTATCGGCGAGTCCGGCTTCTTCGAGGTCTGCCCGGAAAGCGCAGTGAGATACAAAGCGAGGACGACGACCGCGCAGACGGCGAAGAGCAAGCGGCTCTTGGATTGCAGACTCAAGTTGCTTCGCGTTTTCGATGACCTCAACATTTTTCGGACTGCGATAACCGTAGCTTCACAGGGTTCGGTCTGCAAGGAACAAAGCGAACTGAAGAAGTTGTTGGCGCGCATCCTTCGACAGCGTCTCGGTTGGCGACGCGGCCGGAGCAGCGGACAAGGCCTGTTCGATACGATTCACATCGAGTCCGCCAGCGTTGCTTCCCTTGAAACGGGCGAGCACCTCGCGTGCCTTGTCGATCTGTCCGGTTTCGTAATAAAAAACTCCCAACGTTGAATAACTGCCCGCCCACTCGGGAAGAAGTTCGACGGCGCGCTCGAATTGTTCGGCCGCCTGCCCCGTTCTGCCTTCCAGGACCGAGACAATCCCCATCCCCCAAAGGATCTTCCCTGAACTCGGGACTCGCGCCAGCCCTTTCTGTAGCGTTTCCTCTGCGCCGGCAGTATCGCCCTGGCGAAGCTGAACCAGAGTGAGTGAAAGATAATACTGATCGTTGTCTGGATTGCGCGCGATCGCATTCCGGAAAATCTCGCTGGCCCGAACACTATCGCCCAGGTGAGCGTAAATGTCTCCGAGGAGCGAAAGCTGCGCGTCATCCTGCTGGCCCCTAACGGAAACCTGTTGTGCGATATTGAGCGCCTCAGGATACTTGCCATTTCGGAAGAAGGCGTCAGCCAAGTCGAACTTCACATCATCGGAATCCGCATTCGCGCGCAGAGCCGATTGAAAATGCTGGATGGCATCGTCGTACAGATGAAACCGTGCGAGCAGCACGCCGACTCCTGTCTGAGTGCGGAAGTCCGAAGCACTCAACTGATCGAGCTGCGCGATTGCCTTTTGGGCATCGTCGATCTTTCCCAGCTTGAGGTAAGCTTCCGCCAATAGATATAGATCCTGAGGCTGCTCCGGGTGCTTGCGGATTTGTTCGGTCAATTCCGCCACGTCCAACTGAGTACGCGCCAGAGGGTTGAGATCCGAACGGTTGTTGAGATAGTCGAAGAGATGCTCGTAGGGGTAGGGGCCCGTCGAGGCGTTCTTGGATAAAGTTTGAAACACATTCAAATCGCGCTGCGCAGCCTCGGTCTGATGGAGGCTGCGCTCCACCATGGCGAGCTTGTAGTATCCGGTGGAGGGATTGCGGCTGCTCTTGACGTAGTGTCTAAGCAACTCGGCAGCATCGGCAAACTTCTTGCTCTTGATTCGAAGGTTGGCGAGTTCGAGAAGAGCGTCGGAATAGTTGGGATTCGAGCGCAGCGTCTCCTGGAACATCTTCTCGGCGCCCACCTCGTTCCCTTGGCGCTCCTCGATGTAGCCAAGATTGAACAGGCAGGAATCGTTATGGCGATCCAGCTTTAATCCCTCCTGGAAATATTTCGTGGCTTCGTCGAAGCGGCCGAGGTTGCGGTAAGCCAGTCCCAAGAAAGCGTAGGATCGTGCGGTAGGGTCGAGGGCGATTAGACCCTGAAACTCCGCGATGGCCTTATCCGCTTTTCCCGCCATGAAATAGCTTTCACCCAGCGCGGCATGGAGGTCGGCTCGTTGGGGCGCAAGTTTCAAACCGGATTCAAGCAGAGGGATGGCATCTTCAAAATAATTCTGCGTCATGCTGACCCGGGCCAATAAGAAAATTACATCAGTGTTTTCGGGAGCGAGTTTGTGCGCCCGCACCAGAGCATCCAGAGCATCCACCGGCCTTGCCTGATCGGCGTACACCTGCCCCAACAAATAAAGGGTGTCGGCAGAATCGGCTTTGGCTTTTAGAGCGCGGTTCAACACCGACTCGGCCTTCGAGTAGTCGCGAGCCCGAAGATTTACGCTTCCGAGGTTGTAAAGAATCTCGAAAGTCTCAGGCTGCAGTGCATTGGCCTTCTCCAATTCGCGCTGAGCTTCGCGGTACTGCCTGGCAGACGCGAGAACAACGCCGAGAGTAAAGTGCAGCCGGACGTCGTCTTTGTTTTGAGCGGAAAGGGCTCTAGCAAAGCCGAGGCCAGTCGCGCTCTGTCCCGACTGCAGATAGCAGCGCACAAGATTGAATTTCGCCTCCATGCTCGCGGAGCGGATGCGCTGGAAGTGAGGGATGGCCTCGGCTGGCAATCCTTTGGCCATCAGCAGGAGACCGAGATTGTAGTTCGCGTCGCGATCCGCCGGTTCGAGGCGAAGGACAGTGCGAAATTCTTTTTCCGCAAGATCGGTCTTGTTTTGCGCGACGTATAGGTTGCCAAGATTGTTATGCGTCTTGGTGGAATTTGGGCTTAGCTTTAGCGCATGCTGGAACGCATTCAGAGCATTGGCATAGTCTTTCTCATCGGTGTAGACAATCCCCAATAAGTTATATCCAGCGACGCTCGCAGGATGAAGAGCCAGTTGTTCCTGGATTTTCTGTTTAGCCGGCTCGACGGAACCTTGACGTAAGAGATCTTCTGCTTCCGCGAACGGTGACGATTCAGGGCCGCGCGGTACATCCGTTGCGGTATTTGTTTTTGTTTGCGTTCCTATCTGCGTCTGTTGGGCAGCCGCGTGGATGGAGCCGAACGGAAGAATCGTGCCTAACGCCAGGACGAGCGTGAGAAGAAGTTTCAGTCTGCCGCGAGTGCGACGGGATCGACGCAGAAGTAAACTGCCAATCAACATTGCTGCATTACGCCTCCGCATTCGGGCCCTGCTGAGTCTGCACGTCAATGTAGCATCTCCAGCGCGCGCTGAGCCATCTTGTGTCCAGGCTGGAGCAGGAGCAGTTGTTGCAGCACTGCTTTGGCTTGTGGCTCATTTTTCAAGACGACATACAGGCGGGCGAGATTCAAATAGCCCTGGTCAAAATCGGGGGCCACGCGGATGCAAGTTTTGAAGTCTTCTTCCGCTTCGGCATAGCGCCGTTGCCGCACAAGAATCACGCCAATATTGTTAAGAGCATCGGAATAGTCCGGGCGCAACGTCACCGCCTTCTCCAGATATGGCAGAGCTCGTTCGAAATTCTCCTGCCGCGCGTAAAGCATTCCCGCAGAGTAGTTGGCTTCCGCATCGTCGGGCTCGATCTCGAGGGCCTTCGTGAGAAGCGCATCAGCTTCTCCGTAGTTGCCGCTCCTTCGATAAAGATTGCCGAGGTTCAACAGTGCGACCACGTATGTCGGCTGCAACTGAAGCGATTTTTTGAAATCGCCGACGGCTTCTTCCGCGCGGCCTTCTTCGGCCGCGATCATTCCAAGATTATTCCACGCCTCCGGATAATCGGGGCGCAACTGCAGGGCCTTTTCAAGGTACTGAACTGCCTCAGGCAGGTTCTTTCTTCGGAGATAGAGAGTGCCGAGATTGTAGTAGGCCTCGGGAGCCTGAGGTTTGGCGACAATCACTTGCTTGAACGACTCAGCCGCCTGTTCGATATAGCCCCGCTGAAACAAGGCCACTCCGTAAGTGAAATCGTTACGCTCGAATCCGCCCTCCGGTGGTATTCCTGCGAAGGGCAGCGCTTTCTTGAGACGCTCGGCCGCTGTTCGAGGCGCGGAGCGAACATCCTGCTGAATCTGTTTGGGATCCACGCTCCCCTGATAAACCTTGAGGATCATTCCGGAAGGATCGATCAAGAACGACGATGGAATAGGGATATCTCTGCGGCGATCGAACAAATAGCGGTAGATGATGTTATAGATGCCGGCGACCTCCGGCGTCGCGAGCAGATTAGGAAAATCTAGTTCCTCGCGGGCCGCGAATGTTTTCACCGCGTTGAGATCGAGGGGATCGTCAACATTGACGCCAACCACGTGAACGCCGCCGGCGATTAGTGCCGCGTGATGCTGATGGAGAAGTCGCAACTGGTCGGCGCATAGAGGTGCTGTGGTCGTCCAGAAATGGAGGAAGACGAAGCTGCCCTGGAAGGACCGAAGATCGCGCAAGTTACCGGCAAGATCAGCCAGCGAAAAATCAGGAGCGCCTAAAGGCTCAATCAACCAGGTCTCAATGGAAGAAGGCAACGGCGCCGGCGCTGGCGGGTTGCCAGAATGCATCCATGATTCGGGGCAGGCCAAGAATGAGCGGACAACAAAATCCGCCGAGCCCTCCTGCACCTCGACCCGGCGATTTACGGGCATGCGGTCAAGGGGCTGAATCAAGCCACTAGGCCAACGAATCGTGGCGCGAATGTCTCCCTCGGCTGTTCCGAGGCCAAAGAAAAGCTCTTTCGTGTGCTGGGCGAGAAATCCGGAACCAGCCTGCACGTATTTCGTGTGGCGCTGGTTTCCGACTTCCACTGTGACTGCGGCTCCAATCGCATCGCGGTTGCTTCTTGTCCCGCGCAGGCGGAATGCGATCGAATGTCCAATATCTTTCGCTGTGCTGTGCAACACGCGCAGTTGCGGCGCATTTCGATTCTTGAGCACAATTTCGAGTCGGCCGTCATGATCCAGGTCGGCAAGCGCGAAAGATCGGCTGTCATCGGGAAAATCCAGGCCGATGGCGCCGGAGACTTCGGTGAACGTGCCATCGTGATTGTTCAAGTACAAAACGTTTCTCTCGTACCCGCTCCAGGAAACATCCGACCGAATCAGTTCATTTATGGCATTCCATCCGCGCTCGTAGTTCGATTCTGGTATCGCGGTGGAAGGCGATCTTCCTACGACCTGCCGCCAAAAAAAGCTGCTGAGATCGCGAGTATCGGGTCCCGAAATATAGCCGTTGGCGATGTACAAGTCTGAGTAGCCGTCGTGATCGAAGTCCCACACGTCGGAACACCAGGCCCAGCGGCCCATCTCAACGCCTGCGGGGGAGCTTGCGTTTAGAAACTTTCCATCTCCAAGATTCCGGTAAAGCGAATTGCCGCGCGCATGTTGACGATACAAGGCACGAATGTCTTCGCGCTCCTGCTCATGAAATTTCTTCTGCTGCGAAACACGCTGGCCGGCCGCGGACCACATATTCGCAACATAGATGTCCTGCTTGCCGTCATTATCCAAGTCAAACCAGCAGGCGCTCATACCGGCGCCAACATCGTTCACCTGCGCTTCGGTCGAGACCGCCGTGAATGTCCCGTCGCCGTTATTCCGGTAGAGATTATTCCGGCCAAAATCGTTCGCAACGTACAGGCTAGAACGGCCATCGCCTTTATAGTCGCCCCAGGCGCAAGCGAAACTGTATCGATCGTTCTCCACGTTCAATCCGGCAGCTTCCGTACGGTCCTGAAAACTCGCGTTACCCTCGTTGTGGAATAAGAAGTTAGGCGGGCCGTTGCGCGCGTCAAAATACGGTGCCGGATAATGGTACTGATCCAGTCCCAAGTAGTAGGAATAGAGGCAGAAGTAAACGTCGAGCCGCCCGTCTCCATCGTAGTCGGCGACGGCTGCATGGGTAAATGTACCTTGCGGAGGCTGTACAAATTTAAAGGCATCTGCTTTCAGTTGAAATTTCCCCTTGCCCTGGTTAAGGAACAACTGCGGACCTCCCGCGCAAACCACGAGCAGATCCTGCATTCCCTTATTCTCGAAATCAGCGAACAGCGCACAGGCTGTGCCCTCCAGCAGGCCCAAGCCTGATTCCTCCGTTATGTCTTCAAAAGTGCCATCGCCGCGATTGCGATAGAGACGGTTGGGAAGTCCGGATGGCTGGCAGACGTAAAGATCGTCAAAGCCATCGTTGTCGATGTCGCCCACCGCCAACCCGTTGTTACCGTAGACGTCGATTCCGCAAGCACCGTCCAGAACGGTGCGCCAGTAGTCTGCACCGCGAAGCATCTGAGTCCTATAGGATTCCGTATGACCGAGCGCCTGCGTGGTGACATCCACGAACCAGGGTTCGCGCACCCGGCTAGCGGTTTCCTCGACTGCCTCCCAGCGGCTGGCAAGCCATCCCCTTGAATCGTCTTGCGACCATTGAATATGCCAGAGCCCGATCCGCTCCTCTCGACTCGCGTCGATCCGCGCTCCAACGAAGTCATAGCGAATGTCCGCTCGCACAGCGAGAGGCGAGGACGCGATTTCCTCGATCCCGACAATCTGGAACTCGGCTGTTTCCAGCTTCCCCAGTTGAGCTAAGTAGGCTGTAATCTCCTCAAGAAATTTGTCACGGCCCATAACGACAGCTTCGGTGAAGCGCCTGCGCCAAACCTCAATTCCGGATTGCGAACGCAAGCGGACTTCCTGGGCGGGATGCAGAGGGGTCGCGGCGATTGCGGGCGCGAGAAATGATGCAATCTGCGCAAAACCAGGCGCCGCACCCCGAAGAACTGTGCTCCATCCATTCAAGATGTCCATCAGTTCAAAGGCATACTTCTCGGTGATGTACTCATCCGAACCTGGAGTAACGAGGCGCAAAACATCCTCTAGAGGTGCCTTGCTCGGGTAGTGAGGAATAAGGCGAGAGTCCGCCAGCGGAAAGACCGACGGTCGATGTCCAAGGAAATCAACGACGGGCCACGCCTGAAAAGGTGCGGCAAGAAATGCGGTGGGAGCCCAGCTGATCGATTTTAAGAAGGCTCTGCGCGAGAGCGTGTGTGAAGGAGATTCGTCAGCGCGACGCGCCATCCTCAGACGTCCTCGCTCCGAAATTCCACGAGGCCGATCTTAGCACTTCTTTCTAAACATGAAACTCATCTCGGCATCTTGGTTTAGCGGTGACGCGAATTACTTGCTGTCGAGGCGCGGGAGAGCGTGCCGAAAAAGTATTGCATACCCTTGAACTTAGCAGGAATGTGGTGATCGGTTTATGGGTAGTACAAAACCATTATTTTTTGGTTGACAAAGAATTTGGACCTGCCGTATGGTAGCGGTCACCCTTATATAAGAGTATTAGGTGGGCGCCACAATGTATACGGTTACATTTTTGGCTGAGTAGCTCGGTGGAATGCGGCTTGCCTTGACGCAAGCCCGGCTCAAAGGAGAGCTCATGAACCGACAGTTGGTTTCCTGCAGGTTGCAAAGCTGTTTGACATTTGTCGTTTGCGCCGTTCTCACCGTCGGTTACCTGCAAGCTCAAGTGGATACGGGTTCCATCACAGGTACGGTCACGGACGCTTCGGGAGCCGTCGTGGGCGGGGCGAAAGTTACGCTGACCAACGAAGGCACGGGCACCAGCCTCTCAAGCAACACTGGAGCCGATGGGATCTACGAGTTCAGTCCGGTGAGAATCGGCAGTTACACGGTCGATGTTTCCGCGACGGGCTTCAAGAAAGCACTCCAGTCACATATCGCTGTGGATGTGAGCGCGCGCGTTCTGCTCAACTTCAAGCTCGAAGCCGGAGCCGTCAGCGAAACCGTGGAAGTCACCACAACGCCTCCCGCGCTGCAGGCTGAAGATGCCTCCGTGGGTCAAGTGATCGACCAGCGTAGCGTGAACGATCTTCCGCTGAATGGCCGGAATTTCACGTTCCTCGCTCAACTGGCTGCCGGAGTGAACACCCCCCAGGCGGACACCCGGGGAAATGCGGCATCCGGTGCGTTCACGGCGAATGGCAACCGTCCGGCGCAGAACAATTACTTGCTGGATGGCATCGATAACAACTCCGACACCGTGGACTTCCTGAACGGCACGAATTTTGTCGTTCTCCCTCCGGTCGACGCGATTCAGGAATTCAAGGTGCAAACTGCGGACTTCGGCGCGGAATACGGGCGCTCCGGCGCGGCGGTTCTGAATGCAACCATTAAGCGGGGCACCAACCAGTTTCACGGGGCGCTCTGGGAATTTTTCCGCAACGACAAGCTCGATGCCGCGGACTATTTTGAAGACGCCGGTGGTATTCCCAAGGGCGAGCTTCGCCAGAACCAGTTTGGGTTCGCCATCGGTGGACCGGTCATTAAGAACAAGATCTTCTTCTTCGGCGATTACGAAGGACTCCGCAGGGTGCAGGGAACAATCCTGACTGGTTCGGTGCCCACCGTTGCCGAGCGAAGCAGCGCCTACACTGATTTCTCAGACCTGATTACGGGGCAATCGAGTTCTCCTACGCTGACCGACCTCTTGGGCCGAACGATGCCCACCGGAACTATTCTCGACCCTTCAACCACACGTCCGGTGGATTGTGGTGTGGCGGACTACAGCGGGATAACGGTGCCATGCACAGGTACCCAGACAACCGGAACACCCATAGGTTATGCTCGGGATCCATTCGGTACATGTCCCGCGACTACTACGGCCTTTACTCTCTCAGGATGCGGCCTGAATAACCTCACGGCTGCTGCCGCGGCCGGACGGCTGGACATGAACGCGATCACGTTGCTGAATCTGTACCCCGCGCCGACCAACACTTCACTTTTCTCGAACTTCGCCAATTCTCCAAAGCTGTTTGAACACAGCAACTCTTTTGACACCAACCTTGACTTTAACGTGAGCCAGAAGGACGACTTGTACCTCCGCTTTAGCTACAAGGACGACCCGGAATTCATTCCCGGCATTTTCGGAGGCGTAGCCGACGGCGGCGCGTTCCAACAGGGTAACCAAACAGCGATTGGTCAACAGAGCGCGGTGGCCTACACGCATGTCTTTTCGCCCAGCCTGGTAAACGTTGCCCGTGTGGGGTTCAACTACCTGAACACCACGCGCGCGGGTCCCGAGGCCAGCAACTTCGGTCTTCCGGCGCAATACGGCATCCTGGGTATTCCCCAAGTTCCAAAGAACGGCGGGCTTCCCGCCTTCGGGATCAATGGACTTGCGACTTTGGGCAGCAACTCGTTCCTGCCCTCGGACGAAGTCAGTTCCACATTCCAGGTAACCGACGACCTCACAAAAATTTATGGCAAGCACACCTTCAAGATGGGCTTCGAGTGGCAGCATGTAAAGTTCTCCACGCTGCAGCCGTCTTGGTCCCACGGTGAATTCGATTACAACGGCAATTTCGCGGAAATACCCGCCGGAGCTCCCGATAACAGCGGTGACCAGGGCAACTTGGGGCGGGCTGCATTCCTGCTTACGCCCATCCCGGCGCAAAACGGAGGAACCATTAACGACGTGGGAGGCTCCACTAACATATACGCTTCCAACATCTTCCTCACCGATGATGGGAAGAATTATTACGGAACGTACTTTAACGACGACTGGAAGATAACTCCCAAGCTGACTGTTAATCTGGGCTTGCGCTGGGACTTCTTCACGCTGGTGTATGATCACCACGGCGGCCAAGCCAACTTTGTTCCCAGTGGCGCGCCCACTGGCGCTCCTATGTACATACTGCCGGGGAGCACGAACGCCAACGACCTTTCCTCGAGCTTTACCAATTTGCTCACTGCGGACGGGATCGGGCTCGACATTACCAACAAGTACGGCAAGGGGCTGGGCAATTCGCAGAAGGGAAATTTTGCGCCCCGGGTTGGCTTCGCATACCAGGCTACGCCCAAATTGGTGGTTCGAGGCGGGTGGGGAATATTCTTCAATGGCTTTGAAAACCGCGGGTATTCTCCAAACCTCGGAGAGAACTATCCCTTCCAATTCAACTTCAACTACACTCCGCCGAATGACGGGAACCCGATTTCATTCGCCGGCAACACCACCCCCGGCTGCACAACCTCCGGCGGTACGCCGACTTTTGAGACGGGATTCTCGTGCACGCCGCTGGTTCCGACCGCAGTTCTTGCCAACGGTTTGCAATTGCGAGGAATCCAGTTTAACTATCAGACCCCCTACTCCACGAGCGGGAACTTCACGGTGCAATATCAGCTCACGCCCACGGTGACGGTGCAGGCCGCGTATGTAAATTCGCTGTCGCGCCACCTGGAGTCGTTCCCTAATTCCAATAATCCGACGGCAATTTTGCCTACCGGTACGCAGCTCACAAATACTGCCGGTCCCGATGGTGCGCCCGGATCGGGCGCGTGGCCAGCTTCCGAAGGTGGAATTCCATTTCCTGATTTCGGCAATGGCGCCAGTTACGCCGCCACCATCGGCAACAGTTTCTACAACGGGCTTCAAACCAAGGTGGAAAAACGGCTTTCGCAAGGGCTGAATTTCCTGGCAACTTACACCTGGTCGCAAACTCGAACCGACGCCGGCGATCTGCTTAACGGCGGCAGCAATGCAGGGTTCCGCGTTCCCGACGTTCCCGGCCTTGGCATCCATTACGACTACGGGTTGGCTGACTTTGACATTCGCAACGTCTTCCACTTGAGCGGCGGCTATGAGCTTCCCTTCGGGAAGGGCAAACCCTACCTGGGTAACAACGGCATCGCCAGTAAAGCGTTTGGAGGCTGGAGCGTCAACGCGATCCTCGTGCTTGAAGGTGGCCAGCCCATCACCTTGAGTTGCCCATCCAACACGAGTTCAGGGAGCGGTTGCTATGACCTGATCGTTCCGGGGCAAGCGCAGGATAGAGGAATTCACATCGATTCGAATGGGAAGGTGAACTTCTTCGGCAATCCGGCGGCATTCTCCCAACCAGCACCTTGCACGGCTTTACCTTGCCCTACGTCCACCCTGGGCGGCCCACCGGATCAGCTTGCCGGACCCACGTTCAAGCGTTTCGATTTCTCGGCTTTCAAGCAGATGATGTTGACCGAGCGCTTCCGTCTGGAGTTCCGAGCTGAGTTCTTTAATATTTTCAACCACCCCAACTTCAACGCTCCAAATTTCGGCGGGAATGGCGTGGTTGCGGTCTCCGGATCGGGTAATTTCATGAGTTCCACCTTTGGCGAGATTGGGTCGACACGCGATGCTCCTTATGATCCGAGGCAGATCCAGTTCGCTCTGAAGCTGTATTTCTAGGCTCGAATGAAAAATCGGGGGAGAATGTTCTCCCCCGATTCTGTTTGCGCCGCTCAACCCAGCTTTCGTCCCCGCCCCCGATGGGAGTACGATGCGAAGACAGTGATCTCGAATTACCGGTCAATCTGTATTCTTCTGGTCGTGGGTTGTACGGCACTCCATTCCATCGGCGAGCAGACGGGCCAGGGGCTGGATCGCGATTTCCAAGCGGCGCTTGCTCAATATAACGAGGGTAAATTCGCCGAGGCTGCCGCCAAGCTTGAGAATCTGGTGCGCGACGTGCCGCAGAGCTTCGAAGTGCAGGAACTCCTGGGCCTGGTTTACTCGGCGCAATCGAGGGACGCCGAAGCCAATCAGCATCTGGACAAGGCGGTTCGCCTACAACCGGATTCAGCGCCCGCCAGAACCAACCTCGCCGCAAACCTGGTACGGCTGGAAAAACTCGGCCTCGCGAAAGAACAATTCCAGAAGGCGGTCGAACTGGATCCACGAAACTTTGACACCAACCACAACCTTGGCGAATTCTATGTTCGCGAAAACCAGTTTGCGCAGGCCATTCAATACCTCGATCGAGCCCAGCAAGTCGATCCTTCTTCTTATGACAATGGGTACGATTTGTCGCTGGCCTACATTCTCACGGGAAAGTTTTCCGACGGGCGGCAACTGATTCACGACCTGCTCAAGCGTAAAGACACCCCGGAGCTGCACAATCTGCTGGGAGAACTGGAAGAGAAGGACGGTCAATTTGTAGCTGCGGAAAATGAATACGAGGCCGCCGCGCATGCGGACCCCAGCGAGAGCAACCTGTTCGATTGGGGGAGTGAATTGCTGCTGCACCGCACGCTGGGGCCTGCGGTCGACGTCTTCCAGAAAGCTACGGGACTTTATCCCCGCTCCGCCCGGCTGATGATCGGGCTGGGCGTAGCCCTCTACGCTCGCGGCAACTACGACGATGCGGTCTCTGCGTTACTTAAAGGCGCGGATTTGAACCCGTCCGACGCGCGCTGTTATCTGTTTCTCTCCAAGGCTTACGACAGCTCTCCCAGCCAGGCAGAGGAAGTGATCCAACGCTTCCGGCGGTTTGCGGAGCTCGATCCCGGCAATGCGCGCGCGCAATATTATTTCGCCATGAGTTTGTGGAAAGGAAAGCGCGCGGAAGATCCTGACGTGGATTTCCGGCAGATTGAATCGTTGCTGAAGAAGTCGATCGGTATCGATCCAACCTTCGCCGATGCGCACCTGCAGATGGCCAACCTTTATTCAGCCCAAAATAAGTACACGGAAGCCATACCAGAGTATCTGCGCGCGCGCGAACTGAATCCGGATCTCGCCGATGCTTATTATCGCCTCGGGCAAGCCTACGTGCGGACTGGCCAGAAAGATCTTGCGCAGGAGCAGTTCCGCGTTTATCAAGGTATTCGGGAGCGGCACCTGGCTGATCTCGACAAGCAGCGAGCCGAGATTCGACAGTTCGTTTATTCGTCCAAGGACAGCCCCACGGCGAAGCAGTGAAGAGAAAGGATTGGAGTTCAGAATCCGGATGGTAAGCCCCAACAGATCAACGGTGCTTGACCTTACGCGAAGGCTCGCCGTGAGCCGTCGGGATTTCTTGCGCAGCGCAGCGGGCGTGGCGCTGGGCGGCGCGTTACTTGGCTCCCGTGCCCTCGCGTCGGGGATTCCTGTGAAGAACAGAAAGGTGGTCGTCATCACCTTCGGTGGTGGAGCTCGCGATCAAGAGACGTTCGCGCCCGAGGGCCAGGTGAACATCCCCCATCTCATGGGTGAACTCATTCCGCAGTCGAGTTTCTTTACCCAGGTGGTGAATCGCGGGATCCTCGGCCACTATGTTGCGACTGCCAGCCTGGCTACTGGCGTTTATGAAACCATCAATAATTTTGCTTCGCTCCCTCCCGAACATCCCACGGTCTTCGAATACTTCCGCAAGGATCGTAAACGCCCGGCGTCAGACACATGGGTGGTCGCTCCCAGCAACGGTTTCAATCGTATCGGCGAAAGCAGCCATCGGTCGTACGGGGCCGGCTTAGGGGCGCAAGTGATTCTTCCGAAGCATTTGCTCACGGCCGCGCTCTCCGGCGGCCACAGCGAGTACCAGCACTTGCTGCGGGACAATTACGAAACTCCGTTCTACGCGCCCGCACTCGGAGGCAGCGAAGTTGAACTGGAGCAACTGGAAAGGATATTGAACCTCTCGGTCGAGGACTTTAAGGGGCACGCGCGCACGCTGTCGAGTCCCGACGAACTCTCCGTGTACGTGGTGCGCCAGCTGATGCGGCAGGAGGCTCCCAGCCTGCTGTGGATCACGATGCACGATATCGACGTGGCCCACGCTGGCGCTTACTCGCTGTACGTTGAGGGCATCCGGCGGACGGACCGTCTGTGTGCCGAAGTCTGGAAGATAATCCAAACTGAGCCTGAGTACGCGGGCAAAACAACGCTCTTCATCCTGCCCGATTTCGGCAGGGATTCGGACGAGGATTCGGGCGGCAACGGATTCCAGCACCATCGCACCGGAGATGCGCCCTCTCGCACTACCTGGATGCTGGCACTGGGCGCTGGCGTCCGCGAGAATGTGGTTTTCGATCGCCCCATGGAATCGACTGACCTGGTGCCGACTATCGGGGCGATTCTGGATTTTTCACCGTCCCTCGCGCAAGGCAAGCCAATTTCGGAGCTGGCTTAGTACCATGCTGCCACGCGATCTCAAAGCGGAGCATTTCAACAGGTACCCTGCAGAGGCCAGGAAACTGGTTACGGACTATCTTGTAGCGCTGCAAGCGTTGCCGCTCAGTTTTGTTCCGAACCTGTTGCGGGAGGCCATCGATTACGACTTCAAATTTCCGGCGGAACGCAGAGCGCTGGAGAGAGAACTGGCGAACCTGCAGTCGCTAATTGCGCCGCGTTCCACGGAGCATTCACCTGAGCATGCTGCGGAACGCTCCTCCGAACAGCCGCAAGAATGGTTCCGGGGATTTGCGCAAATCAAGCTATCTCCACAGCTCGAACAGATGGACTGGGTAAATTCGCCGGCGCAGTTTGTCGAGCAACTATCCACGCACCTTTGGGCGACTCACCAGTTGGATGCTTTCCGAAAGGCGGCGACGGAATACGCCGATCGTTTGCACGCGGTGGTGCCATTGGAACCGCCGCCAATTCCTCGCCTCGGAATTGCTGTAATCGGACAAGGAGTATCGGCTTATGACGAGCCTTTATTTCGCAAGCTGCGGCCGCACGGGGGATATTTCAGCCGTGTAAAACCGGAAGGCGGGCTCCGGCTATTGCTCAATGCTATAGCAGCTCGCGCCCAGGCGCATCCCATCCCATACGGTCATTGGTATGTCGATGGCGGCGAAGAAGCGGAGCACTTCCCTGCCCTGACCTGCGTTTCCTACCATGCGCTCGAGCCCGTGCGGTCGGCGTTGTTGCGCAAAATGCGGACAGAGATAGCAGAGCCGGGCATGGGACCAGAGGCCTTGAGGACGCTGCTGGCGCAGATGAATCCGGTCGAACTAGGGTTGGGTCCGGCTGGAGATCCTGTGCTCGATCGTTTTCGGGTGAAGCTTCTGACGGAGGGTTCAGGAACGCAGATCTTCAGCACTACATTTGTGCAATGGACGGCGCGTGAAGCCCTGCGCCGGGCTCAACCCTGCACCCTGCTGGTTCGCTTCGCTCCCCGCCAACGACAAAAACCGATGAATGAACTGATCTCGGAGAAGGAGGACGAGACCGAACTCGACCCTCACGGCTCCTTGATGGATGCCGACATGGGCGCTTACTACAACTGGATCAATCAGCAGAGGCTTTCGGGCGCCGATCAATCCTCATTTTTAGTGTGGTTCGAAAACCACAATGAGGCTGTGGCCATAGGGCCTTCGATGCCACGAGCGACAGAGTCGTCCACCCCCACCGATCTGCGTGAGCTGCTCTCCTTAATAACGTAGCTTCTCTTATATATGGCTAACACGCCCTGCTGACCCGCGCCGCCTCCTTGAATCACGCCGGCTCGGGAATCACTTCGATTCGGCCAAGCAGAAAGCCGTACCCGCAGATGCCCACCACCAGAAAAGCAGCAGCCGCACCGAACGCCCAGAAAAACGAGTGCGTGATCTGTGCGACATACCCCGTCACTATCGGCGCGGTAATCGCCGAGAGTTGATTTCCGAAATTCAAAATGCCCCCCAGCGTTCCGACGCTCTCTCGCGGAGCGATCAACGACGGTATGGACCAGCCCACCGGCGCGGCGGCGGACAATCCTCCAATGGCCAGACTGATCCATACGATGGCCGCGACGGTGCTCTGCGCGTATGCCGCTCCCACTACTCCCAAACCCAGCGTGGTGCCACCGATAAGAATGATTTGCCGGACGAGCGATGCATCGCGGCCGCGCTGGATCAATCGATCCACCAGCCACCCCCCCATGAAAATGTCGGCAAAGGTCGCAAAAAGCCAAGGCACGCTGGTATAAAAAACGGAATGCATGAGATCGATGTGATGGGTGGAGGAGAGGTACGAAGGCAGCCACGTCAGCAAGAGATAGAAGGTGTAGTTGTAGGAAGCAAAGCCCAGCACCAGACCCCAGACCTTGCGCCGGCGCAACAAATATCCCAAAGGAGCGCCCTTGGCGGCTCTGACCTGGTCTTCGGGCTGCGCTCCGCCATCTCGGATAAAATTCCGCTCCGCCGGCGAAAGCGATTTGTCTTCGCTGGGATTCCGGTAGAACAAATAAAATAAAACCGCGTAGGCCAGACTGATAAGGCCAGTGGCTGAGAAGCTCCATCGCCAACCGAAACGCAACAGCAACAGCCCAATCGCCGGAATGCCGAGCGCTGGACCCAGCTTTGCTGCGGAATCGAAAATTGCCGTGGCCAGGCTGCGCTCGTTAGCGGGAAACCAATATCCGACTGCCTTTGCGTTCCCGGGAAACGTTGGAGCCTCCCCCACTCCGAGCAGAAGCCGCGCGCTCAGAAAACCAGCCAGTCCCGTCGAGAGCGCTGCCGCAAACGAGGCCACGCTCCATAGCAGCGCTCCGACGCGACCGACAATCTTCACCCCGAAGCGGTCCAGAATCAGGCCGGAAGGAAGTTGCAACGCGGCATAGGTCCAACTGTAGGCGCTCAACAAATACCCGAAGGTGACGGTAGAGATGCCGAATGCCCGGTGAAGCGCTTCTTGCGATACCGACAGATTTACCCGGTCAAAGTAGTTCACCAGCACACCGAATCCCAATAAGAAGGCGATTCCCCAGCGCCTGCGCGGAACGGAACTCGCCTCAGAATTCCCGCGATTCAGTTTTCTCATGGGTTGGTTCCAGCGGCAGCGATTGTATCGCAACCGATTAAGGGCACACTTGTTGTCTGGAGCTCATGCCTGTCGAGGCAACAGGAGGGCTAAAGAAAAGGCTTGACATCGTTATACTGTTATAGTTAACTATAACAGTATAGGATAAGCGCTCGGATACAAGCAGAGCGCGAAAGCCTCGATCCAAATTAGAAAATGAGGAGAATAAATTATGAAACACCATCGTTTTATGCTGTCTGTAGTTCTGTTGTCTCTCGCGACCGTGGCTTTGTCCCAGTCCCCGTCCGACGCGCAAAAGTCCTCCGTGGCCCCTGTGCTGTCCGAGGCGCAGAAGTCCTTCACAACTATGAAGAGTCTAGCGGGAGAGTGGGAAGGCCCCGTCAGTGTCCCGGAGATGCCGGCGATGTCAGGCGGTAAGCCGATGCACCTCTCGCTCCGCGTCACCTCCCGGGGAAACGTCCTCATACACGAAATGCAGGAAGCAGGCACGCCCTTGGATGCGACCAAGTACGACCATCCGGTGACGATGCTTTACCTGGACGGAGACCAGCTCACACTGGTTCACTATTGCGACGCTGGGAACCGGCCACGCATGACCGGCAAGACGTCACCCGACGGCAAGACGGTCGAGTTCGAACTCAAGGACATCAGCGGGAGCACGGACTACCACATGCACCATTCGGTCTTCACCATCATCGACGCCAACCATCACACCGAGGACTGGACGTTCATGGCGAAGGACAAGCCGGTGCATGCGCACTTCGACCTGCACAGGACGAACTGAAACGCGTGGTATCTCTGGTAAGGTCATCTGGAAACATTATGGACCGTGAGTGGAACGACAGTCAGCCGATTTATCGCCAGCTTCGCGACCGGGTGGTCGCGATGATACTCGACGGCGTGCTTAAAGAAGGCGATCCGCTGCCCTCCGTGCGCAATGTCGCGGCGGAGTATCGGGTCAATCCACTCACGGTTCTCAAGGGCTATCAACAACTGGTCGACGAGCAACTGGTCGAAAGCAGGCGGGGTCGCGGCATGTTCATCAACGCGGGTGCGCGCAATCTACTGCTGCAGGGCGAACGCCAGAAGTTTCTTGCAGAAGAATGGCCGCGAGTTCACGCGACGATTCAGCGGCTGGGCCTGAGGGCGAAAGAACTCTTGAACGGCTCGGCCCGGCCGTCGCCTGACACTGCTTCGAATGCTGAAGAAAAGGAACCGAAAGAATGACAGTCCAAGCTACGCCAGTCATCGAAGCACGCGGTCTCCGCAAAGCTTTCGGCGCAACCATGGCACTGGACGGCGTCGATTTGCGCGTGGAAGAGGGCCACATCCTCGGAATCGTCGGTCCCAACGGCGCCGGCAAGACTACCGCGCTCAACGCGATTCTCGGCCTCACCTCCTATCAGGGAAAACTGAACGTGCTTGGACGCGATCCCTGGACTGAGCGCGACCAGCTCATGCGCGATGTTTGTTTCATTGCCGATGTCGCCGTGCTGCCGCGCTGGATGCGGGTTTCGCAGGCGCTCGACTACGTCGCTGGTGTCCACCCAAGATTCGTTCGTGCGAAGGCGGAAGGTTTCCTGGCGAAGACCGACATCCGCCGCGGCAGCAAGGTCCGGGAATTGTCGAAGGGCATGGTGACCCAGTTGCACCTCGCGCTGGTCATGGCCATCGACGCGAGATTGCTGGTGCTGGACGAGCCCACGCTTGGCCTCGACATTCTGTATCGCAAGCAGTTTTACGATTCGCTGCTGAACGACTACTTCGATCGCAGCCGCACCATCGTCGTGACCACACATCAGGTGGAGGATGTGCAGCACGTCCTCACCGATCTCATGTTCATCAACCGGGGGCGCATCGTGCTCAATTGCAGCATGGAAGAGTTCGAGTCGCGCTATCTGGAAGTGACAGTGCGTCCCGAGCAGGTCACTGCGGCGCGGGCGCTGAAACCAATTCACGAGCGCCAGGTGCTTGGCCGCAGCATCTTGCTCTTCGATCGCGACACGAATCAGCAAATCGACCGCCAACAAGTCGCTGTCTTCGGCGACGTGCGCACGCCCAGCATCGCCGACTTGTTTGTTGCGGTGATGGGCGGCACGCTCGGAACCCCACAAGGAACAGCTCAATGAATACTCCATCGAACGGCTCGCCAGAATCCTTTGGCTCCCAGGCAACCATGCCCCCGACCTTGTCGGCGACGCGGCCATTTTATTGGTCAGTGCGCCGCGAACTCTGGGAGTACCGCTCCATTTACCTTGCGCCGCTTGCCATCGCGGGAGTCATCCTGTTCGCCTTCACCTTCGTTTTGTACCGTCTCCCGCACACCATGCGCACTCTGTCGTCACTTGACCCGGCACACCAGCACAGAGCGCTAGCCCAACACTATGACATCGTCGCGGGTCTGATTATGGGCGCGGCCTTCATCGTCAGCATCTTCTATTCTCTCGACGCACTCTACGGCGAGCGCCGTGATCGCAGCATCTTGTTCTGGAAGTCGCTGCCGGTCTCCGATCTGACCACGGTGCTCGCGAAGGCGAGTATTCCCCTTCTTGTTCTGCCCATCGTCGCCTTTGTAATCACCGCGGTCACCCAATCCATCATGCTGATGCTGAGCAGCGCGGTCTTGTTGGCGAGCGGTCTGAGCCCCACGACGCTGTGGACGCAATTGGAGCTATACCAGACATTGCTTGGGCTGCTCTACCACCTCGTGACCATCCATATGCTCTGGTATGCGCCTCTTTATGCGTGGCTGCTGCTGGTTTCAGCCTGGGCGCGCCGCACACCATTTCTCTGGGCCGTGTTGCCGCCCTTCGCCATCGGCCTTTTCGAGAAAATAGCCTTCCATTCGTCACACTTCGTGGCGCTGCTGGAATACCGGGTCGGCGGGGGGGCTGAGGCTGTCGACTCCATGCAGGGCAATTTCCCCATCAATCCCGGGATGCACTTCACTCCCGGCAGATTCCTTAGCAGCCCGGGTCTATGGGCGGGGCTGCTCGTCGCTGCGATGTGTCTGGCCGCAGCAGTCCGGTTGCGCCACTATCGCGAACCCATCTGATGGGAACGGCCGGTCTATTTCTACGTTCTGCATGCCGGCTCGCGATTCTCCAGAGATACATCGCAGCGTACGCACGCCACGGCCTCCAGGCTTCGGCGTGGCGCTCCAGTTGATGAGGACTCTCCAGTGCCATGGCGTGCAAAAGCCCCAGATCGCTGGATGGAAAGGCGTCTGGCTCCCCGAGCGCTCGCATGGCGACGTACTGTGCCGTCCATTTTCCGATCCCTGGAATTTCGCACAACCGATTCAAGAACGCGTCGGAATCCACGACGCTTTCGAAAACAATTCGCTTCTCGCACACCGCGCGCGCGAGTGTCCGGATGGTGTTGGCTCTTGCCCCGGTCAGTCCGATGCTGGTAAGCTTCGCGTCGGCAAGAACCTCGGGTGTGGGGAAAAGATGAGTGAGGCCATTGGCCGAGGAGAACGGTTTGCCAAAACTGCTCACCAACCGACCAGCTAGAGCGGTCGCGCCCTTGACCGTGATCTGCTGACCGAGAATCGCGCGCGTTGCGAGTTCAAAACCATTCCAGCAACCCGGCACCCTGAGTCCGGGAGCAGCATCAACCTCTGTGGCTAACACGGGGTTAGTTCTAAGACTCTGCACGATCGCTGCCCAATCGGCATTCAGATCGAACATGGCGCGGATTCGCTCCGTAATAAAGATGAGCGAGCGTGGATCGCCAAACTGAAGGCGCACCTCAAGCACATTGCTGCCTTCATCAAGCGAGACTTCGAAGCACCCGTCACTGCCGTTCAAGGAAATAGTGCGACGATAGGTTCCGTCTACAACTGCTTCCACGCCGGGTGTAGCCCGAGGCGCCAGAAAATCCAACATTCCCTTCCAGTCATAAGGCGGACGGAAACGAAGCCGGAAGAAATATTGATTCTCTGCCTGCACCATCCTCTGCCTGGCTAAATGCCGGATTTGAGTTGGAGTTCGATGGTAGACCTTGCGGATGCCGGCATTGAACCTTCGAACGCAGCCGAAACCAGACGCCAGGGCAATGTCACGCATCCGCAAACTTGTCTCGTCAATCAGCTTCTTCGCAAAGTGCATTTGGCGCGTCATGGCAACAGCACTCGGCGTCGCGCCCAGGTGTCGAAGAAACAGGCGACGGAGGTGACGCGATCCAACTCCAAGATGCTCTGCGAGAGCCTCGACTCCACCCTCTTCCAGCCCGCTTTCGCTAATCAGGCGCAAAGCCCGCGAAACTGTATTTGGAGTTCCCACCCACGCTGGAGTTCCAGGTGAGCATTCCGGCCGGCAACGCAAACAGGGCCGGAAACCCGCCTCTGCAGCCGCGGCAGCGGTTGGAAAGTAACGAACATTTTTCTCTTTCGCCGGGGGCGCCGGACAAATCGACCTGCAATAGACGCCGCTGGTGAGCACAGCAATAAAGAACTTGCCGTCGAAGCGCGCATCGCGCGTCACGCGAGCTCGCGAACATACCTGCCAATCCAGTTCCATTTTGTTCTCCAGTGATGATAGCTCCGATCCGGGCAAAGGCTGGACGTTTTCGGACTGCGCTCTCGATCTGGCATCTTCGCGATCTGATGCCGACCTGGAGAGCAACGTCCGCAAACGTCTAACTTTCGAGAGCGATGTCCGTAACCGTCTAATTTTTCCGCGCCTATTTCGATAATGTCGCGGGTGTGCTGCCGACTTTGTGTTTCTTCGCCGGAATCGATAACCGCTCGAAGAGCATGAACCGGCAGTCGACTTCAGACGAAGCCCGAACGGAGGAAATATGTATTCCAGACAATTGTGTATCACGGCAATAGCCTTATTCGCGGCGGCAATGACCCCAGTTCAAATTGTTCAAGCGCAGGGAAAACAGCCGCCAAAGTACTACGTGTTTAATCTTGGAGCGCCGCTCGGCGGAAACGCAGAGCCCGTCGGCATCAACAACCTGGGCTGGATCTCAGGCGGCGACAATCTGACCGGCAACACCTCCGTCAACGCTGAACTCTGGATCGGAACTCCAATTGACCTGGGCACTCTCGGCGGGCCCAACAGCACTATTGCTTGGCCCAACCACACCACTCGCGGCGAGATTGTGGGCATCGCCGAAACTGCTGAAAAGAATCCATTGGGTGAGGCCTGGAGTTGCTCGGCTTTCTTTTTTGGTCCGGACGGCTACATATGCAATGGCTTCGCATGGAGGGACGGTGTGATGACTCCACTTCCGCCCTTCCAGGGTGGATATGACAGTTATGCCGCCGGAGTGAACAACCGCGGCCAGATTGTAGGCTGGGCCGAGAACGGCGTCCTCGATCCGACCTGCAACAACCAACCACCGGTGAGCCAATTTCTGCAGTTTGAAGCCGCGATTTGGGGGCCAGGGTTGACGGAAATGACACAATTGCCACCGTATCCCGGCGATCCGGATTCGGCCGCGACCGCGATCAATGATCGGGGACAGGTCATTGGAATCTCCGGTCTTTGCGCGAACGCAGTGGGAGGAACGAGTGCGATACACGCTCTGCTCTGGGAGAATGGCCAGACCATTAACCTGGGTAATCTCGGCGCCCAAGCCTGGAATACGCCCGTTTCTTTGAACAACCACGGCCAGGTGGTGGGCTTCGCCAACAACACCGCGAACAACGCCCAGGGGTTCCTGTGGGCGCAAGAAAGCGGAATGCAGTCTCTGCCTTTCATTGGCGACGATAATTCCGGCGCCGCCTACGACATCAATGAAAAGGGCCAGATCGTTGGTATCTCGGATGGTGGAAGCGAGCCATACGGAGCCAGAGCATTTCTTTACGAGCACGGAAAGATGATGGATATTAATGACATGGTTGAGGGGGAAACTTCCCTCTATCTGCTATTAGCCCAGGGTATCAACGACAACGGTGAAATTGTCGGTACCGCCATCGATGGGAGCGGCGAACAGGTTGGTTTCCTCGCAGTTCCCGCGTATGGAGGCGCAGGAACAAATGCTTCAAAGGCGGATCGCGACAATAACTCTCACAAGTTCACTCCGCCGTTCAATTTTCGGCCCCAGCTGACTGGCTTCAGTCGACTATTATTCGAAGCGAAGGAAGCAAAATAACAACGGAAGAATGACCTATAAACTACGGTGTCATTCAAAAGCGCGACAGCACAGGGGGCGGGCGAGTTCCCGCCCCCTCATCTGCATGAAACGACAATCCGTATCTGTAACCCAACAGCGGAGAGAATATCGAATGAGTCCGACCGAGAAATTTAAGATTACTACCATCGTCGTGGTCACCCTACTGGTAGCGAACCAGCCCGCAAGTCTGGCCTTCGCGGCAGAACCCGCCGTTCCACCCCATTGCGCCGCGGCCGCCTACCGGCAGTTCGACTTCTGGGCGGGAGATTGGGACGTTTTTGACGTAGGCAGTCCGATACAGGTCGCCCACGCCAACGTGGATCTCATTCTCGATGGCTGCGTTTTGCGGGAAGATTACCAAGGCACGGATGGACACAAAGGTCAGAGCTTTACCATCTACGATAGTGCCCGCGATGTGTGGCACCAGACCTGGGTGACGAACCGCGGCGAGTTGCTCGAGATTGAGGGAAAATTGGACGCTGGCGTGATGATTTTGAGCGGCGAAGATCACGCAAATCACACTCTCGTTCGCGGCTGGTGGAAACCCGTGAAACGAGATGTTCGCGAGACCGCCGCCACATCCACCGATGGTGGGAAAACCTGGAAACCATGGTTCGATCTGCTCTTCCGTCACAGGACGAGCTCGATGCCCACGACGCGCTAAGTCTTCTTCGCCTTCGCGGGAGGAATGAGCGCGACGGCTGCCTCGGTGGTGAGCAGAAGGAACGTGAATGTCTCCTGCAGGTACAAGCGGACAGCGGCGTCGGTGTGGCTGAGATAGCCGATGGAGACGTCCTGGCCAATGTGAAGCTCGAAATCGCCGCCACGAGTGGTCAGAACGAATGCGCCAGCAATGGCGGGGGCCCAGATGATTTCATCTTTGACCAGCCGCTTCACGTGCTCCAACACGGGGTATCCATGGTCGCTGGTCTCGGCGAGCGCGGTGTAGGCGTCAGCGCCGAGCAGCACGGAGTAGGGGCCGTTGACACCGACAAGACGCAACTGGCTCAAGCTTTGCGCAATCGCATCAGGATACTCGCTCACGTCGGCGGGGAGCGTCCTGATTGGATTGCTGGTGCCTTGACGAACGCCTCCGATGCCAGCAGCGGCGTATCCATCGAAGATGGCGGCGTCCTCGGCGAAGGCGATTTGCCGCGCGGCGTCCTTCGCCGGTTGCCAGTCGGAGTCGTTTGCGCCACGATCGACGTCATCGATCGCCTGGCGATCCAGCTCGAACGGAACACGCAGCTCGACCAGCGCCTTTACCTCGCGCTGCCTCGCGACGATACCTTTGGCTGGAGCGGCGATTGTCCGCAGGTGGCCGGTGCCGACGGCCGAGAGAGCGGTGCCGGCTGGGCCCTTAAGGTCGACGACACGCCTTCCGGCAAGGTAGCGCTTGAGCGTACGCGAAGTTTCCTCTTCGATCTCAGCCCATGCTGAATCGGAAATGGGAGCAAGCTCGCGATGGAGATTATTCATGGCGTAAGTCTCCTTTGAGAGAACCGATGCCGAGCGAACCGTCGCGCACCGATTGAATGGATGAAGATGGGATGGATGAAGAAGCTTCGGCCACGGCCGGCGCTGCACTGGATTCCGCGACAGCGGGCTGACCGTCGTTCGTTTGATCTTCATTTGTTTGGTCTTCAGCAACGTCCTCCAGAAATGTCGCCGACGGTACGAAGAATAGATTTCCAGTGACGGCGCGGCTGAAGTCGAGGAGCCGGTCGTAGTTGCCGGGCGGCCGGCCGATGAACATATTCTCCAGCATCTGCTCGATGGTGCGCGGCGAACGGCTGTAGCCAATGAAATAGGTGCCAAATTCACCTTGTCCCGGCCGGCCGAAGGGCATATTGTCGCGCAGGATCTTGATCTCTTTTCCATCCTCGACGATGGTAGTGAGCGCGTTGTGCGCTGACGTTGGCTTGACGGAGTCATCTAATTCGATGTCGGAGAGCTTGGTGCGGCCGATGATGCGCTCCTGCGCTTCAGTAGAGAGCACGTTCCACGCGTCAAGATCGTGGAGATATTTCTGCACGATGACGTAGCTGCCACCCTCAAACGTAGCGTCCTCGTCGCCGATGAGCACGGCGTCGGCCGCCGCCGCGCCCCTCGGATTTTCCGTCCCGTCGACGAAGCCCAAGAGATCGCGCTCGTCGAAGTAACGGAAGCCCTGCACTTCATCAACCACGGAAACGGCATTGCCGATACGCGCCATAATCTGCGTGGCCAGCTCGAAGGATAGGTCCATGCGCCTGGCGCGGATGTGGAGCAGCAAGTCGCCCGGCGTAGATACGGCATGACGCGCTCCCGCGCGAATCTCCCGGAACGGATGCAGTTCCGCGGGCCGCGTCGCCCCGAAAAGGCGATCCCACGCGTCAGACCCGAACCCCATGACGCAGGAGAGTCCTCCTTCCAGGTCGCGAAATTCCACGGCGCGCACCAGCGCGGGAAGGTCTCCGCAGAATGAGCGCAGAGCGGCACGAGCGTCAGGGCCTGGATTGAGCGTCGCGACCAGGAAGATCGCGGCGCGGGTAAGCGGTGCGGCTACCGCCTGCGCGAGGACAGGCGACTTAACTGGGGCTTCGGGCATGCTCATCGGATTGGATCGGTCTCCATCGGGCTCGTTGCTGTCTGGCGTGCGCGGATTTCTTCCTCCCATGTTGCGTCCGCCGACTCGTGAAAGTTCGCCCTGCAAGCTTAAACATCAACCGCCAAACCTGCAACTGTTGCACCATGACACGTGGTCACAAAGCCGGGATTCCATCGCCTCGTCTCTAGAACACGGAGATTACATGGGTACGCCGGATTCTCCTTGATGTTTAGTCGGGTCTGCTGAACCGTCACAAGGGTACTACGTGAACGCGTCCCTCGATTCGTGAACTGAAACGCATGATCCAAGGGGCTAGGACCATTGGGAGCTACTGCCACGGCTGCGTGGGAAATAGACTGAGTCTGCGTCTCATCCAGGCGGATTTCGACCCGGTGGACGTCTCCAGCCTCATGGTCAGCAATAACAGCGGAGCTACCAGCCATTAACGGCTAGCTTGCCAGCGAAAGAATTCGGCGCCAACCACTGCTTGCAAGCAACCGGCAGCCGTATTAAGCTCTCTCATTTTGCCCATTGATTCCGCAACCCTAACGACAAAGTCTTGCCTTGCAATTTGCACGAATATCTAACAGAATATGGTCCTTCCCCGATGACCGCGTAGTGTGTCTCGCGCAATTAGCATGGAAAAGATTGTGATCAGCCCCGCGGAAGTTGCCGAAACTCAAGCTCCAGCGGACCATCCTGCTCGGCTGGAACCGAAGCTGGCCCGCGCTGTGCCGACGTGGGCAAAATGGACTCTGGCTCCGCTCGTACTGATCCTGCCGTTGCTCTGCCTGGTTGCCATCGTGTTGCGTGTGGCCATGCGTGGGCTGCCGCCGCGCACACGGCACGAATGGACTTCCTTGCTAGCCACCCTCCTCATCGTGAGCGGGATCGTGACTTCGGTCGCGACAGTGTTGGTATTCTCCTTTGCTCCACTGCCGCCGGTTGCGGGGTTGGGACTGAGCGAACTGGATGAGCAGACATTTCCAAATCTGCCGGCAGCGGCTGCCATGTCAGCCAGGGATGTCTCGGAGAAGTTGAAGCCTTTAGTAGCGATGATTTCTCCGGCGCGGCGTTCATGGCTCTCGCATCAGGAGATGGCCACCGCGAGTTTTGGCGCGGGTACTTTATTGCAGGCTACCGCGGAGGGATATCTTTTCGTCACGGCGAGGCACGTGCTGGATGGCCCCGCCTTCAATGCAGGCAAGGGAGGGGACCGCGCGCTAATTGCGATGGCTGCGGGAACGTGGGGGACGGCCGATGTGGTGGCCCGCCACCGGAGTTTGGATTTGCTCCTGCTTTGGGTACCACGAGAAAGAGGTAGCGCAACCTTCGTGCAGCCGGTCGCGAAGGCGACACCTCAGAGCGAAGGGGAAAACATTTTCGTGATTGGACATCCGGAGGGGCTCCGGTTCACGTTGAGCACCGGAATTATTTCGCGTATGCAGGGCAGCACCATTCAGATGTCTGCGCCAGTGAGTCCGGGCAACAGCGGCGGCCCGGTGTTCGATGACCGCGGAAACCTGGTGGCGATTGTGACTTCCATGGTCGACAAGCATGGCGATCCCAACGCGGAAAACTTAAATTTTGCCGTGCGGGCGGATGCGCTGCTGGACGAGTCTGCGTGGGAGTTTGTGAACTTCGGCCACAGGCGATTGAGCGATTACGTTGTGCACGATGAGGCCCTAGAAAAAACAGTGCCGGCAGAAGGACAGCAGTGAACCTGAGCCAGGATGGACTCGACCGAAATGCCTAACATCAACGTTACCGTCTACGACTCGACCGAGAATAAACGGGTACCTGTGGAGCTGCCCGACGATGCTCCATGCAACAAGATTGTCGCGGTGCTGGTGCAGAAGTTGCGGCTGCCGACGAACGGTCCGGATGGAGCGCCATTGAGCTACAAATTCCATCACAAAAATTCCGGCCGCCAGATTCAGGATGCCCAAACCCTGTCGGAAGCGCAGGTACAGGATGGGGACATCCTGAGGCTGCAGCCCGAAATCACCGCCGGTTGACGTGCTTCAATGACAGACCTGTTTGACAGTGACGCGCGTGAGGATCGCTTCAGCCGGCTGAGGTTGATTCCCTGGTGGGACCAGGAAAAGATCGCAAAGTGCCGGCTGCTCGTGATCGGAGCGGGCGCTCTGGGCAACGAGATTTTGAAGAATGCGGCGCTGCTTGGGTTCACACAGGTTGTGGTCGTAGATATGGATCGCATTGAGGAATCGAACCTCTCAAGGGCTGTTCTTTATCGCTCAAAGGATGTTGGCAAGTTCAAAGCCGATGCTGCGGCAGACGCCTACCAGTCGCTGGCGCCGGGTTCGACGGTGCACCCCGTGATTGCAAACGTTGTTCACGGGTGCGGCCTCGGTTTGTTCGAGTGGAGCGACGTGATTGTAGCGGGGCTGGACAATCGTGAAGCGCGATTGTGGATCAACCGCTCGGCGTGGAAGGTGAATCGTCCATGGATCGACGGGGCCATCGAAGGGATTAATGGCGTGGTCAGGGTTTTTCTGCCCGGAGTTGCGCCTTGCTACGAATGCACACTGGGAGAGGTCGACTGGGCTCTACTGCAGAAGCGGATGTCGTGCAACCTGCTGGTGTTGGAGCCGACAGTGGAAGGCAAGATTCCTACAACTCCGACCATCTCTTCGATTATTGCGGGGGTGCAGGTACAAGAGGCGGTGAAATTGATCCACGAACTGCCGACACTGGCAAGCAAGGGCTACGTTTTTGAGGGGATGAATCACTCTTCGTATGTGGTCGAGTACACGGAGAACTCGGATTGCATGAGCCACTATACGCTGCCGCAGATTGTGCATCTGCACCAGAGCTCTGGCGAATTGACCCTGGCGCAGTTGCGCGAGCGAGCGCGGTCAGATCTGCGATCTCCGGATGTGGTGATTGAGTTTAGCCGCGATGTAGTGCAAAAGTTTGTTTGCCCAGCGTGCAACGAAGAAGAGGAACTCTACCAGCCCGTGGGAAGCGTTCCGTTTGAGCGTGCAAAATGCAAGAACGATGGGCAATTGCGGACAGTAGTTTCATTGCATTCGTATGCGGGCGAACAGGAGTTGGGCGGCAGGCCGCTCAACAAGCTGGGGCTGCCGTTGCTGGACGTTTTTGTCGCGCGTGCCGGAGAGCGGGAGATTGCATATATTCCGCATGGTGATGCGCATCAGGTTCTGGGCCCGCTTTCATTTGAGCAAAGCGATTTCATCGCGCTGGAATCATGAAGGCCAAAGCAAAACCGTCGAACGCACAACCGGCTCTTGTAGTGGATAGCGAGGTTGTGCGCCAGATAAGGCAGCATGCGCGCTCCAGCAGCAAGACCGAAGTCTGCGGCGTTCTCATCGGACAGGATCGCGATCACCGGATCGACGTCGCTGCCTGCATCGAAGGCCAGAATGCCGAAGAAGCGGGAGCCCACGTCACCTTCACGCAGGACACCTGGGAACACATCTATGCAGTGAAGGATCAGAAGTATCCAGAGGCGCGGATTGTAGGCTGGTATCACTCGCATCCGGGGTTTGGCGTTTTTCTTTCCGATCACGACACATTCATTCACAAGAATTTTTTCTCCTCCCCGGGACAGGTGGCGTGGGTGTTCGATCCGCACTCGGACGAAGAAGGCTGCTTCGGGTGGGTGGGCGGCCGCATCGAGCGGTTAACGCAAATCGGAGTTGTCGATCGGCGTGGCGGAGAAGAAGCTCGCGAAGGAGGAGTGTCTGAACCCGTCACTCAGAATGCCAACGACGAAGAAGGGATCCCTTTACCGCGCGAGAAGAAGAAAATCAGTCCGATCAGAATTCGCGGGAGAGATGTGGATGAAGGGGCAGAGAGCAGTGACTCGTCGCTGGAGCGTCTGGTTTTCAGAGTCTTTTTCTACTTGGCAGCGTCGGCATTGGGCTTTGCTCTGGCGTGGTATGTTTTTCCGCGAGTGGTGGTCATGCCGGTTCTCCTCGATCCGCGGACCGGCCAACTGATCGATATGCAGACCGGCCAGGTTATCGCGGATTCGCCCAACGTAAGAGGTAGTCCTACGAGTCCTGCAAACCCCGCTAAGCCAGAGGTCAACAATTCCGGCCAGCCTTCGTCCACGAATCCCAGCGGCAAGAAGGGGAACGATGCCCAGCCCAAGTGAGAGGGACGCAATCAAGATCACGGCGCAAGACCTTGCCGGCATCGTGATTCCGGAACCCGCCGTGTCTGCCTCGAGTGCGTCATCGTCCGGTGCGAAGGTGTATGGCACGATCAACGAGGCTGCGGAGCAATTTGTAACGGTTCCAGCGGAACATGCCAGCGTGTTCCTCCAGGGCTGGTTCTATCTCGGACTGGCCGGCCTGCTGGGCGCAATCGCTGGTTGGGCGATCGCGGAGCCAGGCTTTGTTGATGGCATCTCCACACCCTCTCAAGCTCGTTGGGGAAACATCATCATCTTTCCGCTGATCACCACCATGATGTGCATCGGGTTCGGCATCTCGGAGAGCATTGTCGAACGGTCGGTACGCAAGGCGCTGTTGCGCGGGGCCCTCGCCTTACCATTAGGAATCCTCTTGGGCTTTATCTTCGACATGATGGCGGAAACCATCTATGGAATGGGAATGCGTATCGCCTACGAAGCTGGCGCGCAATCGATCCGCAACCCCGCTCTGTGGATTGTTCGAGGCTTAGCCTGGACGGTCTTTGGCGCTGCCGGGGGAGTTGTCTATGGGATTGTGGGGCAATCGACGAAGAAAGGAACTTACGGAGTATTGGGGGGAATTCTTGGCGCCGGAATAGGCGGAGTGATCTTCAATCCCATTGCTATGGCGACTCACGTGGGAGGAGTCAGCCGAGCGGTGGGATTCGGATTGCTGGGCTTGGCCACTGGGGTTGGCATGGGCCTGGTAGAAAGCGCGCTGAAGGACCGATGGCTTTACGTGGTTGCGGGACCGCTCGCCGGCAAACAATTCATCCTTTATAAGACAGAGACAAATATTGGCAGCCGTCAGGAATCCGATATTTATCTCTTCAAGGACCCCAACATTCTTCCCCGCCACGCCTCGATTACCATAAGCGGTGCGCGGGTCATGCTTCACGCAACTGGCTTGGTGCTTTGGGCGGGGCAAGCTCTGCACGACCGCGTGCTTCAAGATGGCGACTTGCTGCAGATTGGCCGTTACGCCTTCCGCTATAAGGAGAAGCAACGTTCATGACGGCGCTAGTCTGCCCCTACTGCAGAACGAACATCGCCGCCGGCGGTGAACCGCTGATCTGCGAGGGCTGCGGGACAGCCCATCATCCTGACTGCTATGCCGAAAATGGAGGCTGCACGATTTTCGGATGCGGCAAAGCTCCAGGAGATGAACCCAAGGTGAGTGTTTCCACTCCTGAGTTGGTGGTAGCGTCGGGGCCGCCGCCAGCGCGGGCGGAACGTCGCCTGCCGCCCCCTCCGCCGCCTCCGCCCGGGGTTATTCCCCCTCCGGCCACGGAGCTCGATCTGCAGCGTGTGGCGAATCGAGTTGTACCTTCGATGTTCGGAGGATTCGCC
>JBEKHS010000035.1:0-48099 GCA_050012155.1 Candidatus Sulfotelmatobacter sp.
GCCGCCCCATCCATTCTGGGCGTACATGCCGGCCGCATCGACGTTAGCTTCTGCCAAGTAACCTGACCGCAGACTGCTCCAGCGGAACAGATCGCCCTCCTCATAAGACTTCTTGTCGAACTTACGGGGCTTCGACAGATCATTGCTGGCCAACGTGATCTCGCGCCCACCCTTCACGTCGACATGTTCGTGGCCGCTCTCGACGAATGCCTTGCCGTCGAACACGCGCATCTCTTTCTGATTCTTATTAAAGTCATACAACCCGGTCTTCAACAGTTGCGTGGTAGTACCAGCATCGTCCACACGAATACTGTTTTCCGGATTGATCTCGGCGACTTCGACCATCGCATGCCCCCGGTCAACTTCGACCTCCGTGTCCGTGAGGCTGGGCGAAATCATCTTTACCGAACTGTTGTTCCCGATTCGTAAAAAGACACCGGGAGTCAACAAAACCTCTGCCTTGCCTTTCTCAGTAACTAACGATTCGCCCGGCTGCAACTCCGCCGTGCCGATTGACTTCGAGTTGAGAGCCTGATCGCCCATTGAGACCTGGCCTTCAAAATAATTAAGGGTTCCTGGTACCGCAGATTGTGCGCTCGTCTCGCTACCCCACGACGGTGCAGATAGAATCGCGGCCAGGAAGAAGCCGAGAAGCCATTCTTTCGTCGGTCCTACCTTCAACCTCGGCGCTTTCATATCTCGCCTCCTACAAACCTTCTTAATGAATTAGATGAGGCTGGGGATAACGAGGACCAATACTCTCCTCGCAAAACCCGAAAGTTCAGAAAAACTTCAGGATTCCTCAAGGCAATTTCGTGGTGAGATGAAGGTGTTGTAGCGATTCGCCAGGACATGTGCAGAAACACGACAAACAAACGTGAGATACGACCTCGAATTTCGGAGGAAATGCACCATGGCGGAAGGAAATCCCAAGAACTGGAGAGATTTGTGCCACGCCGCGTTGCAAGCCAAAGACCCCGATGAGTTGCTGCAGATCGTTTAGGACTCAACAAGGTCCTGAAACGCGAAGAGCAGGTTCGTCGTGATTTCAGGGAGGCGGGTATAACAAACCGGTCTCCTGGAGAGATCCAATGTCAGTGAGAGGCGTCGACGACTGAGTTAGTGGGCACGAGAAATCAAGAAGTATTCTCCGTGCCGGTCTTGACGCACGTCGAGCGCAAGGTCCTCGGAGACCATTCGCCCCGAGAGCCCGTTCCTCCTTAAAAGTTGACCAAATTCAACTCGCGCTCCGATCCTTGCGAAAGCGCGTTCCAACGAATTCATACTCAGCCAATCTAAGGGCCACTGAGAATGGTTTTTTGTGCCAGCGCCTAATGCGCGAGTGGACCAGTTCCTTGTCCTGCGAAACGAGCCTATCGCGCGTGTTGGAGGCAAGCCTCATGTCTGTGAAGAGCTTTATCGCTTTGGCGGGGAGACGGTTTATGTCAGCCCTGGCGTACCAAACGGTCTAACGAACGAGCAATATCAGGCTCTTTCGGAAGGCGAACGGAATCGCTGGAATTGGAGAGTCATGCGTCGCAATCCGAGAGTGCATGTACGCGGCCGAGTGCGCCATCCGGACCACAAGACGGTCATGGTGGATGGCTGGCACGAGGTTCTCAGTAACACAGAGAATCTCTCGTACGCCATGCGTAATATGGCTTTTTTGGACTAGGCATTAATTAGTTTGCCCGGTGGTGAAGACTACGGTTACTTCGCCGCGAACGCGGGAGATGCAGGTTCGAATCCTGCCGTGGGAATTCTGCCCGCGTTGTCTAAACGGAAGGACACCTAATGTTCCGTGGTTGCCCGTTCCCCGGCCAATATCTGTTCGGCTTTGGGCGGTTGATCTGAGAGATTCCGGACTGGTGCCGGCATATCGCGTGTCTCACATGATTGTTGTGGAATGTCGTGGGAGGAATTCATCCTCAGAATGTGGATTGGAATCATGGCTTTTCTGTGCATCAGGGACGAGTACAGATACTTGACACGGCCGACCGGCATATCCTATCATGTCAATTGATATAGTAGAGTTGATACAATGTCGCTCTCGCCAGTTCCCAAGCAACTTCTAAGTTTTCCGGGTCCAGCTGTCGTGCCATTGGGCCCAAGGGCGTCTGCCCTGGTGTTTGAAGACGTTAAGTCCATGGCATTACTCGAAAGAATTCACTTGATCGGACCCAGCACGGCAAACGTGCTGGTCACTGGGGAAACCGGTACCGGCAAGGAACTCATTGCCAGACACGTGCATAAGCTGAGCCCGCGTGCTGACGGTCCGTTTGTGGCGGTGAATTGCGGAGCTTTTTCTGAAAGCCTGGTCGAGAGCGAATTGTTCGGTCATGAGCGCGGCTCATTCACCGGAGCGACGGTAGCCCGAGCGGGATGGTTTGAAGCAGCTCGGGGTGGAACATTATTCCTGGATGAAATCGGAGATTTGCCGTTCGCCATGCAGGTGAAGTTGCTCCGAGTGCTGCAAGAGCGCCAAGTAGTTCGGTTGGGTTCGCGTAGTCCGGTTGCTATCGACGTTCGCGTGGTAGCTGCGACTAACGTAAATCTTGAGGATGCGGTTGCCGCAGGACGTTTCCGCGAAGATCTTTATTATCGGCTCCAGGTTGCCACGCTGCATATTCCTCCATTGCGCGAACGGCCGGGTGACATTCTGCCCTTAGCGCGGTACTTTCTGGGAGTTTATGGAGAACGTCTGGGATTGAAAGATCCGGTTCTGAGCGCGGAGGCAATCAATGTACTGGTTAGCGGGCACTCCTGGCCAGGCAATACGCGAGAACTGGAAAATGTCATCCATCACGCTCTGCTGGTTTGCCGGGAAAATGTAGTCAGACCGGAAGATTTAAGGCTCTCTCCTCTTGGGCTCCGAATCGCGGCTAGTGGTCGAGTCCAGCCCCTCGAAGCGTTGCATGATTCGCTAATGGCACTTTTTGAAGATGGCCGTCCCAACCTACACGCTGAGATCGAAACGGCAATTACGAGAACAGCCTATGAATTCTGTCACCGCAATCAAGTGCAGACGGCCCGCCTGCTCGGCATCAGCCGGAACATCATTCGGGCCAGGCTGATGCAATGCGGTGAGTTGCCCAACAGCCGATAGGGCGCGCAATCTTTCGCTACTAACTTTGTTGCACCGGCACCGGTGTCGGCGCGGTCGTGCGCGGCAGGTATTCGTTGGCGACTATTTCTCCGAACGGGCCCGTGACGTTTCCAACTGATTTTTCCGGTCTCGATGAAATCGGCAGATGTGGAAACAGCAAATCAGCCACGCGGTACGCCTCTTCAAGGTGCGGATAACCGGACAGAATGAAGGTCTCAATTCCCAGGTCGGAGTACTCCTGCATTCTTTTCGCAACCGTGGCCGGATCGCCAACCAGCGCCGTGCCGGCGCCTCCGCGCACTAAGCCAACGCCTGCCCAGAGATTAGGACTTACTTCCAGCTTTTCTCGGCCGCCGCGATGCAACTCTGCCATGCGGCGCTGCCCTTCGGAGTCGAAACGTGCGAATGTTTTTTGTGCTCTGGCGATGGTGTCGTCGTCGACGTAGCGAATCAAGTCATTTGCTGCGGCCCACGCTTCTTGCGCTGTTTCGCGAACAATCACATGCAGGCGAATGCCGAACCTGACTGAGCGGCCTTGTTCCTCCGCCAGACGTCGAACTGCCGCAACCTTCTCTTCAACCGCTTGCGGCGGTTCGCCCCAAGTGAGGTAAACATCAACCTGTCGCGCTGCCAGCCCGTAAGCAACTTTCGACGATCCGCCGAAATAGAGCGGGGGATGCGGCTTTTGCACCGACGGATACAGGACCTTTGCGTTCTGCACATGAAGATGCTTCCCGTTCAATGTAATTGCTTTACCGGCCACTGCTTCGCGCCAGATCTGGAGAAATTCCTCTGTTACTTCATAACGCTCATCGTGAGTGAGAAAAACACCGTCGCCGAGCGCCTCGTCGGGATCGCCGCCCGTAACCACGTTGATCAGCAGCCGGCCGTCTGAAAGCCGGTCAAACGTCGCTGCCATTCGTGCGGCAGCTGTGGGGGAAGTGATGCCAGGGCGAATCGCGACTAAGAACTTCAGCCTGGTGGTTACTGGCACCAGAGTTGACGCCACGACCCAAGCGTCTTCACACGATCGGCCGGTGGGCAGTAGCACGCCTTGAAACCCAAGCTGGTCGGCCGCTTGAGCAATCTGCTTCAAATAACCGTAGTTGACAGTTCGAGCCTGTTCGGCAGAGCCAAGGTAACGACCGTCTCCGTGAGTTGGTAAGAACCAGAACACTTCCATGTTTTCGATCTCTTTCCGGGGAGGACTGAGTTCCCACTCGCTTTGGCAATTGTCGTGCCAACGTAACAGTGAGTCCGGGTTCATGAATTTGGAGTTTTCACGCAGTTACAGCGGATGTCAGGCGGTTCAGTCGATAGGGGTGTGCTGCTATAGCAACACCAATTCAACAGAGGTGCTGCTGGGGCAGCAGTGGCAAGCACGCGGAGTATGGAGCCACGTGCCTGACGACACGGAAGGACTGTAGTGCTTTCTACGGTAAATCACATCGCAGTTAACGTTCCGCCCCGGCAACATGCTTTCGAGATTGCCGACCAATTGGCTGCGGCATTTGCTCAAACTGCCGTTGAACGCGATAAGCGAGGCGGCACGGCGAAGACTGAGAGAGACCTGTTGCGCGGGAGTGGCCTGCTCAACGTGACGATTCCGGCGGAGCTGGGCGGTTGGGGAATGGAATGGACGGATACGATGAAGCTCATACGCGTTTTCGCCCGTGTCGATAGTTCGATTGCCCATCTGTTCGGTTTTCAGCATCTCATGCTGGCTTCCGTATCGCTCTACGGATCATGGCCACAGACTGAAGAGCTTTTTACTGAAACCGTCCGCAATAAATGGTTCTGGGGCAACGCGCTCAATCCGCTCGACAAGCGTACAGGCCTTACTCCCAAGAATGGGGGATATCTCATCAACGGGCGCAAGAGCTTTTGTTCCGGCGCGCTCGACTCCGACATGCTGATCGTTTCCGCGATTCGCTCGGTGGACGAAAAGTTCATGGTAGCCGCTATACCCTCTGGCCGGCCGGGGATTCGCATTCTCGATGACTGGGATGCTATGGGACAGCGGCAAACAGACAGCGGAACCGTGGAGTTCTGCGACGTAGCCGCCTCGCAGGAGGAGTTCCTGAAGACACCCGGACCGCTTGGGAGCATCAGAGCGTCCTTGCGCTCATGCATTGCGCAACTGATTCTAAGCAATATTTTTCTGGGAATCGCCGAAGGCGCGCTGGAGGAATCGCGCAACTATACTGTGGCGCAAACCCGGCCTTGGATTGCTTCAACCGCGCAGAGTGCCACGGAGGATCCTTACATTCTGGCGAATTACGGCAGTTTCTTTGTCAGCCTTCAAGCCGCGCAGGCCCTCACAGACATCGCGGGAGACTCTTTGCAGCGAGCCTGGGAGAGCGGAGACGCTATCACCGAGAACCAGCGTGGCAAGTGCGCGCTGGACGTCGCCGCTTCGAAGGTAACTACCAACAAGGTCGGCCTGGAGATTACCAGCCGGATGTTTGAAGTGATGGGAGCGCGTGCCGCTGCCGGTCCCGCGCGGATCGACCGCTTCTGGCGCAACCTGCGCACTCACACGTTGCACGATCCGGTCGATTATAAGATTCGCGAGTTGGGAGACTGGGTGTTGAACCGTCAGCTTCCGAAGCCGTCATTTTATTCGTGAAAAGTGTTCGTGGAGCGGGAGCAACATAAGGAGCTAAATTTTATGACCAATTCTCTACCTGCAAAGATTCGCGTCACGATCCTGGTGGGCGTCTTGATCCTAACGGCCCTTGCGCCATTCGCTTTGACCCAGAACGCCGATAACGTCATACGCATCGGATACCAGAAATACGGCACTCTGGTGCTGCTGAAAGCACGCGGCAGTTTGGAGAAACGGCTGGCGCCCCTGCACGTTGAGGTCAAATGGACCGAATTTCCCGCCGGGCCGCAGTTACTCGAGGGTTTGAACGTGGGCAGCATCGACTTCGGCACGGTGGGCGAAGCCCCGCCCATCTTTGCTCAGGCAGCCGGGGCGGATCTGGTTTACGTCGGAAATGAACCGCCGGCTTCCGCAGCTGAAGCCATTGTGGTTCCCAAGGATTCGCCCATCAAGTCGGTGGCCGAACTCAAGGGCAAGAAAGTGGCGCTCAATAAAGGCTCGAACGTTCACTTTCTACTGGTCAAGCTGCTGGAAAAGGCGGGCGTGCAATACAAAGACATCGATGCAATCTTTCTCACCCCCGCGGATGCACGAGCGGCCTTCGAGCGCGGTAGTGTGGACGCGTGGGCGATTTGGGAGCCGTTTCTCGCAGCGGCTCAAACGCAGACCGGCGCTCGCATTCTTGCCGATGGCAACGGTGTTGTCAGCAATCACCAGTTCTTTCTTGCTTCCCGATCCTATGGCGCGAAGCGGGCAGATGTAGTGGCGATAGTTCTGGAGGAAGTGGCCGCCGTGGATGAGTGGGCGAAAACGAATCCAAAAGACGCAGCCGCAGCACTGCAACCGCAGATCGGTTTGGATCAAGCGACGCTTGAGCTGGCACTGTCGCGGGGCGGCTACGGGGTGACGCCAGTCAGCGATGCCGTGCTTGTGGAGCAACAAAGAATCGCGGACGCTTTCTACGACCTCAAGTTGATCCCCAAGCACATTAATGTCCGTGATGCGACCTTGCAGGGAACGCCAACGGGAACCCAGGCCAAACGGTGAGCGAGGAACCATGAATCAGGGACAGAAAACATCCGCAAAGAAGAGCCAACACCGGCGGAGTGTTCTGGCGAAGCAAGCGTTGCCGTGGGTCGTACCCATTTTGCTGTTGATTGTTTGGCAGTGGGCATCTTCCGCGGGGATTCTGCCCAGCCGCTTCCTGCCCTCGCCACGTGCAGTGGTGAGTTCATTCATCGCGCTCAGCGCCTCCGGTGAATTGTGGATGCATGTTCGGGTCAGTACGCTGCGCGCCTTGTCAGGTTTCGTGGTTGGTGGCGGGGTGGGACTGTTGCTCGGGTTGCTCACCGCCTCAATGCGCTGGGCTGAAATTTTGCTCGACACGACGATTCAAATGGTCCGCAACATCCCTCCTCTGGCGCTCATTCCTCTGGTCATCTTGTGGTTTGGCATCGACGAATCGGCCAAGCTTTTTCTGGTTGCGCTGGGTGTTTTCTTTCCTGTCTACATCAACACTTTTCACGGGATTCGCTCGGTCGATCGCGGCCTTTTGGAGATGGGGCGAACCTACGGCCTGTCTGGCTGGCCGCTATACCGCGAGATCATTCTGCCCGGAGCCTTGCCCTCGATTCTGGTAGGCGTGCGCTTCTCTCTCGGGCTGATGTGGGTGATCTTGATCGTCGCAGAAACCATCTCAGCGCGCTCGGGCATTGGCTATATGACGATGAACGCGCGCGAATTCATGCAGACGGATGTCATGGTGGTCGGCATTCTGCTTTATGCAATTTTGGGGAAACTCGCCGATCTGCTGGCGAAAGGACTGGAACGCTACTGGCTGCGCTGGAATCCGGCGTATCAGACGGCACGATAGGGGACCACTTTGCCTGTCACTTGCAGTTCGAGAGAGATCGCGGCTGGAGAACAGCGAGGCTCGCGTGGTGTCTCGGTCGGAATCGAGAACGTGAGCATTGCCTTCGGCGGACGTACCGTGCTGGAGAACTTCGATATTGAGATTTCCGCCGGTGAATTTGTGGCCATTGTCGGCCGCAGTGGATGTGGCAAGAGTACTCTGCTGCGGTCCGTCGTGGGTTTGGAAACGCCGCAAGCAGGAACCATTATTGTGGGCAACGTTGGAGAGAACGTTGCAAAGCACGGCGGCAAGCCGGACGTTCGGGTCATGTTCCAGGACTCCCGCCTGTTGCCGTGGAGACGAATTCTTCCCAACGTGATGCTTGGCCTGGAGCCTTCGCTTATCCCGCAGGCGCGAAAAGTCCTGGCGCAAGTAGGTCTGGCAGAAAGAGCCAACGACTGGCCTGCCACCCTATCGGGTGGCCAGCGCCAAAGGGTAGCTTTGGCTCGCGCTCTGGTCCATGATCCGAATTTGTTGCTTCTGGACGAACCGCTGGGCTCATTGGACGCGCTAACACGCATCGAAATGCAGCAACTCATCGAAGACGTCTGGCGAAGCCGCGGCTTTACCGCAATGCTCGTAACTCACGATGTAGCCGAGGCGATAAGCTTGGCGGACCGCGTCATCTTGATTGAAGGAGGGCGCGTCGCATTGGACGAAGTCGTAAACATACCTCGACCACGAACCCGCGGCAGCGCCCGCTTCGCAGCACTCGAGGAACGCATACTTGGCCGCGTGCTTCAACGCCGGCCGGTTGTCGAGCATCAATGGTGAAAGCCTGAGGAGAACGGGAGATTTGATGGCGAAGGACGCACCAATTATTCTCGAAGACGAACAGAACTCTTGTGAACACCCTATTCATCCTCTGATTGCCGGTCGGCGAAGCATTCGAGCCTTCGCGTCAACATCTGTCGAGCCCGAAACCTTGGCCAGCTTGATGGAGGCGGCGCGATGGGCTCCGTCTTGCATGAATGAGCAGCCATGGAGTTTCATCGTGGCCACGAAAGCAAACAAATCCGATTTCGACCGCCTGCTCGGTTGTCTGCTTGAATTCAATGTGCAATGGGCCCAGCACGCTCCGGTGCTTCTGCTGTCGGTTGCGAAGTTGACGTTTGAATCGACAGGAAAACTCAACCGGCACGCGTTCCACGACGTTGGTCAGGCAATCTCCAATCTCACATTTCAGGCAACGGTGTCGGGACTGGTGGTACATCAGATGGCCGGATTCGATGTTGAAAAAGCTCGCCGCGAGTTTTCGATTCCTCAAGATTATGAACCCGTCACCGCCGCAGCCGTTGGATATCCTGGCAACTCGGCAGAGCTTCCTGAGAAGTTACGCGAGAGAGACACGAGTCCGCGAAAGCGAAAGCCGCTGACCAACTTCGTTTTCGAAGGCGGTTGGGGACATCCGGCTGACTGGACTCGGAACCCGTAGTACCGAGCGGTCAATAAGTCGCGGCATCGCCAGAAGCTGCCTTGAATAAAGTTCCGGTTAGTCCGTCATCTGTCTGGAAAGGATGCTTGGTTGGAGAAGCTTCCATGCTGTTCCGAAATCAGTTTCTCAGAACGATGGCTACGGGATCATTTCCCGTTCGAACCCTCCCCGCCGGAGTTAATACTCCGCTCGAGCCGATTCCGTAGATAGATATTGAATTGTCATCCTGATTTGCCACATAGGCAAAGGTGCCGGCAGCGTTTACTGCGATCGGATAAGGCCAGGATCCCGCCTGAACTGTGGCTGGCGTATTTGGAACCAGAGTGCCGGTGCTCGCGTCGATTGTATACATAGACACATTGCCGTCATAACGGTTGACTACGTAGGCGAACTTGCCCGAAGGATGCACAGCCATGTATGCCGGCTGGTTTCCTGCAGGGACCGAAACTGCCGGGTTTGGCGTCAGCGTCCCTGTTGTGGGATCAACTGAGTACATGCAAACGAAGCCCATATCCTCGTCCGGAACGTATGCGTAATTGCCTGAAGGGTCGAAGGTGACTTGCCAGGGAAACGGGCCGGCGATGACGCCGGCTGGGTTCGTCGGGGTTAAGGCGCCGGTCTCCGAATCTATGGCAAACGTCGAAATTGAGCCGTTGTCCTGGTCGGTCACATAAAGAAATTGTCCTGAGGGGCTAACGGTGACGAAACCCGGACTGGAGATCAAAGAACGCGAAGAATACAGCGCAGGCACAACAGTTTCAGAAGGCAATAAGGGCGTTAATAAGCCACTGCCCGTATTGATCGTGAACATCGAAACCGAATTGTCATCGCTGTTCGCCGTGTAGACGAAATTGGCCGAAGCTGCGATTCCCTGAGGGAAGAACCCAGTCGAAACCTGCGCCGGACTGGTTGCAGTCAGCATGCCGGTACTGGGGTTAATCGTGAACATGGAAACGGTTGCGGCATCGGTTGCATTCGACCCGAGATTCGCAGCATAAAGGAAGCTGCCCGTCGGATCGATCGCCATTGACTCGGCATTGAAACCGTTATCGACTCCGGTGGGAACTGTCGCCGGGTTCGTGGCCGTGAGAGCGCCGGTGCATGAGTCTGTGGTGTACATGGAGATTGTCGCGTCGCTGTGATTCAGCACGTACGCGAATGCGGGTTGGGTCGACGGTACGCAATCGGCGGAAGGACTGGGTGGAGTACTTGCCGGGCTGGTTGCGATTTGTCCACAGCCGGTGCCAATTACGATGAGCAGAGTTAGCGAAGCAATTCGGGGAGAAACAGCGCGCATAATCCCTCCGAAGGGTTCATCTCCCTCGAGATTTTACTACAATCTGTACCACGAGTTGACCTGCCCGTCAGAGAGGTAAGTCATAGTATCAATAACAAGAATCGAAGTGGGGGATGGTTGACAGGCAAATCGCCTACGTATCCCACCTTATTGTCCCACGAATCCCGGGCGTACTCCGTCCCATAGTCGCCGTCCACATTCACATTAAAGTTACGCACAATCGAATATGCGTCCTCTTGCGGGACCGCAAACCAGGTGCGCACTGTCTTCGCGCCTTTGGGGACCTTGACCGTCAAAACATTGCTGATGTGGAAGGAGGCCTGTTTTGGTGGCGTCCTTTTGGGAACATCCAGAGCCCAAGCCCGTGCGGAAAGAGCAGACAGCAACGCCAGGACAAAAGTTCTCCGCAGCATAGGATCATCCTCGGTAGGTTTTTGTAAAATCGAACGAATTGTTAGAACGACCGACGGGCGTCTAGGTGGGGCGCATTCAAGTGAATCCGGGCTTGCGTAACGGATTTTGGCCTGGCATGGGAGCCGTTGGATTTCATTGAGATTGTATCCACAACAAGGACGCTTTGTCGCCAGAGATGTTCGTGTCCGCAACCTTCCCACGGGATCGAGCCTGCGAACCCAGGATTTCAGTATCTAGACCATGTAATACAGAGGTCGCGGGTCAGTTCCTGTAAACACCGCCTGCATGCAATGGTCGCAGGGATTGTCCTCCAAGAGCTCGTAAACATGCTGAACCGCTTTGAGAGTGGCAGAGAATTTTTCTGCTTCCTCGGGAAAAACACGATCGGCCGGGAGCCAATCGTGAAAGCGCAGATTGGCCATAGCCTTCGCCAAATCCGGACGAACGCCACACAGCAAAACCGTCACTCCCCGTGCCTCCATCTCATGCAAGAAATGGTCGAAGCGTTCGAGCGAAACCATATCCGGATTGCGGGTCCGCTTAACGCGTAATACGACGAAGCGAATGTCCTCGGCTTCGGTGCGGCGTTTCAAATGATCGAAACAACGGTCGAGTTCGGGTGCGGCGCCAAAGAACAATTCGCCTTCCAAATCGTAGATCACCATGGCCGTGCACGGCCGGTCCGCCAGAACGCGCTCCCGGACGACACGGTCACTGCTCACCACCAACTCGGTCCAACGGAGAAGCGCGGCGCGCGGAACAAACATCAGAATCGACAAGGCCACGCCGATCAGGATGGAAAACTCAACACTGATGAAAATCGCAGAGAAGGCAGTAACCAAAACTAACGCGGCATCGTAACGTGAGGCCCGCATCGCATAGCTCAGCCGCGTCCAATCGACCAGCCGGACCGCTGTGACCAGGAGCAGACCGGCCAGAGCGGATTTTGGAATGTAGCGGGCGAAGGGCGCGAGTGCAACCACGACAAGTGCGACCGTCCCCGCCGCAAAGAGTCCGGAAACGCGGCTCACGGCGCCGGCTTGAAAGTTAATTGCGGATCGCGTCAACGAGCCGGAACCCGGCAGGCATTGGAAAAATCCTCCGGTAAGATTGGCCAGACCCTCAGCCAGACACTGCCGGTTGTAGTCGAGCGACTGGCGCGTCGTATTGGCAATCGATTTTGCGATCGCCAATGCCTCCAAGAGTCCGAGAAAAGCAATGGCCAATGCGCTTCCCGACATTTCCTTCACCCACCAGAACTGAATCCGCGGGATATGTGGCATCGGCAAGTTACGCGGGACGCTGCCAACGACAGAGATAACCGTTGTTCCATCAAATGCTGGCTTAGACCAGCCGAAGGCCACGGCCACGAGCGCTGCAGCGATCAGGGCCAGCAGCATGTCAAATTGCGGTAGACGATACTTGCGCGCCAAATGTCTGAGCAGGATAACGAGAACAATGGTTCCTATTCCGATACCAAGGGCCCTTGGATTCACATGGCCGCCACTAAGCGTCAGCCAAATGCGGTAAAGCACATGCTGCTGCCCGGTTCCCCGATCGCGCAAGCCGGTCAGGTTGCCCAGTTGGGTTAGACCCACGAGAGTGCCAGCCCCGGCCATGAAGCCAATCACGACCGACTCCGAGATGTAGCGCGTTAAGTCTCCGAGCTTGAATATGGCGATCAGGATCTGGATGCAGCCAATCATGATCCCCAACAGGAACATGGCTTGGTAGGCGTCGAGACGTGCGTCAGGACTGAAGAACCCGAGGGCGCTGAAAACCACGAGCGAAATCGCGTTGGTGGGTCCGTTGATCAGATGCGAGGACGAACCGAAGATCGAGGCTACGAAGGTGACCACAATGGCGGAATACAGCCCAAAGCGCGGGTCGACACCCGCGATCAGAGCGTAAGCCATGGCTTGCGGCAACGAGATCGCGGCGACGGTTACGCCGGCCAGCAGATCGTTGCGCGTTTTTCCCCAGGAGTAGTTGAACTTCATTTCTGATTTACCTCGCCCTTCGCGCGGAAGCAACAACCCGGTTCGCAGGCCGATAGCCTTCCGGCCCACCACATTAGTCGGTGCAACGAGTACCAGGGGAAGGAACAAATCGAACTCGCTCGCTACTTTATGCAGCTTTCCCGATTGCTGCGGCTTGCTCTTCGCGCGACTCGGCTGCTTCGAAAGCTCCCTCGTCGTCCGTGCGAGACGAGAACAGGTGGAACCAACGCAAAATGACCAGGGTCGCTAAGATCCACCACAAAAACCAAGTCTTCTGAAGGAAAACGATCACAGAACTCCTCCGCAGTCTGTCGCTGACCACCACGAAAGTGGTATATCGGTCGAACTCCCGGCAGTATACTATATAGTCGATGGTGATACTAGACATTCTACGATCCACCCCGTGGCTCCCGGCAGCTAGAGGGATGCGGGCCGAGCGGCTCCCATGAATCCAATTAACCGAAACCAAAAGATGTCCCAGCTCACGGTTGCAATCGTCGGAGGGGGATTCACAGGCGCAACGCTTGCAGCTCAGTTATTGCGCAAGTCGAGCGGGAGCGTTTCGGTGCTTCTAATCGAGAGAGCCGCGCGCCTTGGCCGCGGCGTGGCCTACAGTACCGAATGCACGGATCATTTGTTGAATGTCCGGGCGAAAAACATGAGCGCCTATCCAGACGATCCGGAACACTTTCTGAGGTGGGCGCGCCTTAACCATAACCCCAGCGCTTCTGCCGACGATTATCTTCCGCGACCGTTGTATGGCCAGTACGTTGGATCCGTGCTGCAGCATGAGATCGAACGTCACCCCGGCCAGCTCGAACATGTGCAAGACGAAGCCGTGTCAATAACTCGCGTTGGCGAGACTGCAGAGATCAGTCTCCGCAGCGGCCGGACATTATTCGCCGATAAAGTCGTGATAGCTCTCGGCAATTTTCCGCCGGGCGATCCACGGCTGCCGGGAAGGACGCCGCACAGCCTGCGTTATGTTTCGAATCCGTGGATGGCTAGCGCGCTGGGCGATGTGTCTCACGACGAGAGTATTCTCTTGGTCGGTTCGGGCCTCACCAGTGTGGATGTCGCGATCTCCTTGCGTCGACGTGGATTCCGCGGCACGATTCACATCCTCTCGCGCCGTGGCCTATTACCCCAGACCCACAGGGCGACGTCTCTTTGGCCGCCATTCTGGGATGACCAATCTCCGACAACTATTCGCGGACTCTTGCGGTTGATTCGCACGCAGGTGGAAGCGGCGGAAGGAGCAGGCAGCGGCTGGCGCGCCGTGATCGACTCGCTTCGTCCTTTCACGCAAGCGATATGGCGCTCCCTGTCGCTCAAAGAGCGACGCCGGTTCCTGCGCCACGTTCGTCCGTACTGGGATGTGCATCGTCATCGGGTCGCGCCAGCGATCGGGGTCCGGCTTGCTTTACAGGTTCAGGATTGCCAGATCGAGACCCACGCCGGCCGCATCAAGGCGTATGCCGAAGACATTAACGGAGTGGATGTAAGTTACCTTGACCGCAAGTCCGGGCAAGTTGAGCGATTGCGCGTCGACCGTGTAATCAACTGTACCGGCCCCGAAAGTGATTGCCGCAGGGCAGACGATCCTTTACTGACAAATCTTATGCGACAGAAACTGGTACGGCCGGACCCATTGTTCCTGGGCCTGGATGTTTCCTCCGACGGCGCCTTGATCGACGCTAACGGCGAAGCTTCGAATCTTCTTTATGCCATCGGCCCGGTTCGCAAAGGCAGCTTGTGGGAGACCATCGCTGTTCCGGAACTTCGAGTCCAAGCATCCGATGTGTCAAGGCTCCTGCTTGAGTACGAAGCCTCGGAAAAGGCACGACTCCCATTCGTGACCGAAGTGCCAATCGCCGTTTAGAACTAATGTCAGAAATGTCGATACCGCAGAAATCAAATGAGCAGGTCGCCCGCGATTTCGTGGGATAATCGCGGCATCATGTCAATCATTCCCCTTTTGCCACCGAGGAGCTAATCCATGCCTGAGAAAGCCGAAGTCCGTCATACGCTGAGCGAGCAGCAGGCGCGCCAGCTTGCGAACGTCACCAAAACAGTCCCCATGATGGAGGTGATCACGCCGCGCTGGCTGGTCACTTTCTTGTCGTGGGTGCCCGTTGAAGCCGGCACCTATCGTGTCAACAAAGTGAAAGTTACCCGCCCGGGTACGCGGACTATTGAGTGCAGCCCCGACGAAGAAGTCGACCTGCCGGAAATTTACGTCGACTACGAAGAAAAACCTCGTGAATACACGCTTAATGCAGTAACCACAGTTCTCGATGTGCAGACCCGCATTTCAGATTTATACCGCAGTCCGCACGACCAGATCCGGGAGCAACTGCGGCTCATGATCGAGAAGGTCAAAGAGCGCCAGGAGAACGAACTGGTCAACAATACCGAATACGGTTTGATCCATAACGTTGCTCCTGAGTTCAAGCTTAAGGCAAGAAAGGGAGCACCCACACCGGACGACCTCGACGAACTGATCGCCAAGGTGTGGAAAGAGCCATGCTTCTTTCTGGCGCATCCACGAGCGATCGCCGCGTTCGGACGCGAGTGCACCCGCCGCGGCGTTCCGCCACCCACGGTGAATTTGTTTGGCTCCCAATTCTTGACCTGGCGCGGGGTTCCATTGGTGCCCTCCGATAAGCTGGCAGTCAAAAGTGAGAAGACCAGCATTTTGCTGTTAAGAACCGGCGAGAAGAGGCAGGGGGTCATCGGCCTATTCCAGCCTGGGCTGCCAGGAGAGGTTTCGCCCAGTTTGTCCGTTCGATTCATGGGGATTAATCACAAGGCGATCGCCTCGTACCTGATTTCGCTCTACTGCTCCATCGCAGTCCTGACGGAAGACGCCATCGGGGTACTGGAGAACGTGAATGTCGACCAATACCACGAGTACAAGTGATCGCTTCGAGGCCGACTCGCTGACCTCGTCTCCCGCGCAGGAAGAAGGCGTGCAGAACGTCGAGAGTGCGTCGCCCTTCGTGGCAACTCTCCCCGACCCGGCAGTGCTTGCGCGGCTCGCGAATGAGTTTTTTGCAGCGCTGCCCGGCGCGAGCCTGCCAGCAGCCTCCCCGAATGGGGTCGATCTGCGCGTTCCCGCGGGATCTGTAGCGCGAACCGCCTTGCCGGATTATCAGCGGGACATGTTCTCTTTTCCAGCGGTGCCAAACACCGGCTCTGTTCCAGGGCTTCCAGAGATGCCCTCGAAGGCTCCCATAGGCGCGCTGAATGAGGCTGATTTTATGGCGATCGCCGCTTCATTGGCTGGCGTATTGGCACTCGTGCGTCCAATTCCTTCGGCTCCGCCCGCGATACCCAGCCCCTCGTCGTCTTCGCCTGAAGGAGAGAGGGTCGGGCCCTGGGCCGCTGCCCCGCAGTTTCCACCTGCCGTGGAGATGTTTTCTTTTCCCGGCGTCCCGGCAATTCCTTCGTCACCGCCGACCGCTCCGCCGAGTGGGTCGGATCTGGCAACAGCCCCGCCTTCACCGGCGGCCGCAGCATCTGTCGCAGGTGCCCCTTTTCCGCTGACGGCATATCAGACGCCAGGGAATTCGGGCGACGGGAACAGGACGGATCCATGGGCGACCGCCCCCAATTTTCCGAATGAAGTTTTTTCTTTCCCGCGTGTTCCGGGTTTGTCTGTCCCAGGTGCCTCGGAACAAAGTGTTCCCGAACAGATCGTGTCGCAGCCGAGTGCGCCGGCAAGTTCTACTTCGCTTGACACGCCGCCTTCGGCCAATGCTTCCCAATCGATTCCCGCGATCCCCAAATTCGTTGAATCGCCTGTGCTTCCGGAAAACGCTGCTGATTCGGCGGACGCAGGACGGGCGGTGTATGGAAAGGCCGCGCCAGCATTTCCGCCCGTCGCTGAGATGTTTTCTTTCCCTGGTGTGCCCGGCGTGCAGTCTCCTCCAGGCCTTCCAGTTCTGCCTTCGTCTGGGCCGACGCGGCCTCCAACTGAAACCGATCTTCGCGCGCTGTCTGCTGCGCTCCCAGGTGCATCCGCAGCCACGAAGATTCCTGGCGTTCCACAGCCCGCGGTTCCCAGTGTCCCCGGCAATACTTCCTATGAGGAAGGAACACCGAAGCACTCTGCCTCTCTGCCCAAAGGAGTCGAGTCCTTTGAGTTCCGTCCCGATCTGGCCCCAAGGGAGCTTGGCGTCGCCAAGCGTCCGCTCGATCCGCGGTTGATTCGCCAGGATTTTCCGATACTGCAAGAGCGGGTCCACGGTCGGCAGTTGATCTGGCTCGACAACGCCGCTACCACCCAGAAGCCGAATGCGGTGATCGACCGTTTGTCGTATTTCTATCAGCATGAGAACTCCAACATTCACCGCGCGGCCCATACTCTGGCTGCCCGCGCCACCGACGCCTATGAGAGCGCCCGCGAAAAAACGCGCCGCTTCCTGAATGCTTCCTCAACCCGTGAGATCGTCTTCGTCCGCGGTACGACTGAAGGCATCAACCTCGTCGCCCAGGCATGGGGACGCCGCAATGTTCAGAAGGATGACGAGGTAGTCATCACCTGGCTTGAGCACCACGCGAACATCGTGCCCTGGCAGCAACTGTGTTCAGAAAAAGGCGCGCGCTTGCGAGTGGCGCCGGTGAACGACCGCGGCGAAGTGATCCTCGAAGAGTACGAGAAACTGCTGAACCCACGCACACGGATTGTGTCGTTCAGCCAGGTATCGAACGCTCTCGGAACGATCACACCGGCGCGCGAGATGGTGGAGATGGCCCACCGTCACGGCGCGCGCGTGCTGGTCGATGGCGCGCAGGCTGTCTCTCATATGCGCGTGGATGTGCAGGCCCTCGACTGCGACTTCTACGTTTTCTCTGGACACAAGATCTTCGGTCCCACCGGGATCGGGGCTGTCTACGGAAAGCTGGACGTGCTCGATCACATGCCTCCCTGGCACGGCGGCGGCAACATGATCGTGGATGTCACCTTCGAAAAGACTACTTACCAGACAGCACCGGGGCGCTTTGAGGCCGGTACGGGAAACATCGCGGATGCCGTGGGGCTGGGTGCGGCACTGGACTATGTAGACCAGGTCGGAATGGAAAGCATCTCCGCCTACGAACATGAATTGCTGATTTATGCGACCGAAGGACTTCTAACTGTCCCTGGTCTGCGGCTGATCGGGACCGCGCGCGATAAGGCGGGTGTGCTGTCGTTCGTGCTCGACGACGTCCGCACAGAGGACATAGGAGCCGCTCTGAACCAGGAAGGCATTGCGGTACGTTCCGGGCACCACTGTGCTCAGCCTATCCTGCGCCGCATGGGTGTCGAGAGCACCGTCCGCCCTTCATTGGCGCTCTACAACACGCGCGAAGAAATCGACGCACTAGTCGCCGCACTGCTGCGGCTGCAGGCAGGGCGAGGACATCGCAAGATGTGATTTGGCTTCCCGTGAGCAACGGCAAGGAGATCGAAAAGACGCTTAATGGCGTGAACTCGCTCCCAATTCCAGGCGCCAACGCGAACCTCCACTGAGCAGCCGACACACGCTGGTCCGTCAGCAATTATCGAAGGAGTGGCGGTGCATCTGCACTTTGTGGAACTCCCCGCCATTGCAAGTTGAATTCGAGCTGACGCTGCTCCATTTGGCTGCCGTAATCAGGAAAATGCAACAGTCGCAGCTCTTGATTTGACCTTCCAGACTTTCGTCGCTTGAGATCATCCTCTTAAATGCTAATTGAATGTGGGAGTATGCAGCGTTGCGGCTCTCACGGTCACCCGCTTTTAGGTCGCTACGCTCTTCGCTACGCCACTTTTACAGTCGCCGTCTCGACATTTACAGCGCGCAAGTGAAACATGAGCGTCACTTCGTTCGAAAATCGAGTGATTGAGTTGTGTTCACGCGCAGTGAGCGCAGAAGACGATGAAGAAGTCCGGCGACTCGCAGAAGAGTTAAGGCAGATCCTCATGAACGCATCGAACAACTAAGGAGCAGACTGGGGTTTACGTCTATTGCCTCAGTGCTCCCGTCTGACCTACCCGAGAGATCCTAGAGGAATAGGATCCATTCTCCTTGTGAGTGTTGCAGTCCGGAACCCTGGGTTACTGATCCTTAATCCTTATCCTTAATATTTATCCCTTGTTCAAGTGAGTGATTTGGGAAAAGGGATGTCGACGGAACCTTCGAGTACTCGCTCCGGGGTTGGAATCAAGGGAATGTGCGAAAGGTTACGGCAACTCGGGGGAGTGCTTAGTATCCACTCGAATGGCGGTGGCACGCTGGTAACGGCAGACCTTCCTGTCGGCTAGGGGCTGCAGTCATCAAGGCTAAATTTGACGGCCGGAGTCACTTTGACCCGCCACCGAGCAAGATTCGGCACAACAGTAGCCATCGCCTGACATTGGTTGTCATTAGGAAGTTCTCCTTTACGTGCTCGCGTCCGTTTTGGCCGAGTTGTCTGGCAAAATCCGGATGGGTCAAGAGGTAGCGCATTTGATAAGCGCATCCTTCCACGGAATGCACCAAGACTCCCGTCAACTTGTGGATGATCTGATTAGGGATGCCGCCAACGGCGCCAGCGATTGTCGGTTTTCCCTTCCACAGAGCTTCAGTTACTGTCAGCCCAAAGCCCTCTCTGATCGATTTCTGCACGACGATGGTCGAGGCACGCTGCAGGGCGTTGATTTCCAGGGCGCACCAGGGAGGCAGGTCGAGAATGATGATGTCTGGGTCTCCGCCGGCGGCCTCCCTGAGCTCCTTTAGAACTGCCGCGCCTTCGGGATCGTCGCTTGCTCCTCCGCCGGCCAGCACGAGTTGGCAATCCACATACTTCCGGGCTTGCTTGAAGGCCTGGACTACGCCCACAGGGTCTTTTGCCCGATCGAAGCGGGAAACTTGCGTCACAATCGGCCGCGAGCGATCGATCCCGAATTCGTCGCATACCTGTTGCACAAAACTGTCCTCGAGATCCTTGTTTTTTTCCGACAACGGATCGATGCACGGGTAGAACAAATACTGAGGAATCGGCAGCTGGCGGGTGAAGGACTGTGAAGAAAAAATAGCCGCGTCGTACCGTTCGATGAATGGCCGGAGAAAACCCCACACCTCAGGATTGGGGTTGGACAAATCGATGTGGCAGCGCCATACCCACCGTTGGGACGACCCCTCGCGAGCATCAATAAGTGCGGCGGGCTGCGGGTCATGAATTACCACAACATCCTCGGAAAACTGAATGCGCTTGCGGTTCTGCTCGTTGTGCATTAGAAAAACGTCGCGAGCCTGCTGCGTAAGTTTGTAATCGCTGCCCTGAAGCGCATTGTGGAACGCTTTCGTGACTTCGAAGAAGACGTTTCCTCCGGTGATCACCTCCCAGCGTGTCTTGACCTCTACCTCATTGAGCAGCGGAATCAATTGATGGAGCATCTCGGCGACTCCCCCACCCACTGCGGTGGAGTTCACCATTTTTACCGTCTTGCCCTTCACTTCCTGTGCGAGAAACTTCAATTCATCGATGTCTGCCGCGCCGACTATGTTCTTGTAATCATCCAGGCGTGGGGGAGGAACCGGCGCTGGCGGCGTCTCCCATGTCCGGGGCTGCCTTCGTCGTTCGGGACGTACTGACGAGGCCGCAACAGATGGTGCGCTGTTGCCTGGCTGACTTTCCTTCGCTGCCAATTCGCTCTCGGTTTGTGGTTCCACTGGTTCCATATAATCTGCGCACGTACTAAGTGAGCGCTCTCTTCACGATCCGGATAATTTGGTTGCGAACGTTCTCCATGGTCATGGTGTAAATGTCGATCCGATTCAACTGGCGAGCCGCCTCGGTCAGGCCCAGATCTTCGTGCAGCCATTGCGAGAAGTCGTTTGACATGAGCTTGAGCCTTAGGCGTGCCTCGATGAAATGATGATGAATGCAGTGCACACTTACACCTCGCAGGCCTTCTGTGAACTCGTGGAGCGTATGGGCCACGAAGCTGGTGGGAATCACTACGGTGTCGGAGGCGCAGAAATAGAAGGTTTCCTGGGCCATTCGCGTGCCGGCGGCTGGGGCCCGCTGCAGGAAGTTCTCCACAATCTGGACAAATCGCCCGCGCAACTCGGCAACCGACGTGAACTCACGCACGTCTACAGTGGCCAGTCCTTCCGCCAGGCCAGGTTCATTGCAGGCCGAAAGTGTCCAGTGCGCGAAGTCGTTGGAGAAGCCTTCTCGAATGAAGTGATGTTCCTGGAGAGTTCGAAAACTGTGTTGAAAGATGGAATCTTCCGGACAATCTCGCAGCGCGTCCAGGAACTCGGCGAGTGTGTTCGATTTCTGCCGGGTAATGCGAAGAAGGTGTGCCGAGGTATTGAAATAAAACGGTTTCACCGAAGCACGAACCAAGATTGGCGTCGATGCGCTCATTACACGTTTACCGCCTTTGTGGTGTCACTGCTGGGTGTGTCTCGCTCCTGGTCCGCCTTGAGCCATTGCGTCAGAAAGTCGAGGACTTCGTTGAGCGGCGTGGGCTGCAACTGTGGGGAGGTGTTGATCATGCCGCTGTCACACTCGCATGAAGTTTCTCTTGAGCGTGCTCCACGACATCGAGCCTGAGTTCACAGAGCTCCGTGACCAGACTTCCCGCCCAACGGTAAATGTTGTGTTCCCGTATGATCTTGCGCATTTGGTGTATGCGCATTTGCTTCTCTTCCGGTGCCATCTCCAAGGCAACCCGGATGGCTTCGGCGGTCTGATCCGTGTCGTAAGGATTTATCAGCAAAGCGTCGCGCAGCTCGCGTGCGGCTCCAGTGAACTGGCTGAGAATCAGTACACCGCGTTCGTCACGCCGGGCGGCCAGGAATTCCTTCGCGACCAGGTTCATGCCGTCATGCAACGAGGTCACGAGACAAAGATCGGCCGCCCGGTAGTAGCGCTCGATCTCTTCGTGGCTGTGATGTCGTTTTAGAAATATGATTGGTCTCCATTTGCCGGTTTGAAAGCGCCAATTGATTCTTTCCGCCTCGGCCTCCACTTCGGCCAAAAGGTCGTGATAGCGCTTAATGTGAGTGCGGCTGGGTGATCCTATTTGTACGAAGGTGAATCTGTCTCGATAGCTGGAATACTTCTCCAGAAATCGCTCGATCGCCCGGAAGCGCTCCGGGATTCCCTTCGTGTAATCCACCCGGTCTACACCAATCCCCACGAATGCTGCCTCCACGCCCAAACTATGCAGCAGGGCGGAGCGCTCGAGATAGTTAACTTCATAACTATCGCTCTCGATAGAATCATCGTCCGCAAGACCCACGCTGATTGGGAAAGGCCGAACGATGGTGCGGTGACTCTGACGCAACACGGAAAAGTGTTCCCAATCCACACGCGATTCCACGACTCGGTCCACCGTCTGAAGGAAGTTGTTGCAGTGTGACTGGATATGAAATCCGATGAGATCTGCTCCCAACAATCCGTCTACAAGTTGGCGCTGCCATGGACAGATGCCGAAGGCTTCCGGGTTAGGCCACGGGATGTGCCAGAAAATGGCCACGCGTGCGTCCGGTCTCTTCTCTTTGATCAGCCGGGGCAGCAGCGCAAAGTGGTAGTCCTGGACAAGTATCACAGGTTTGGGCGTCTCTTCGATCTCCTCAAGTACCGCGGCCGTGAATTTGCGATTCACCTCTTGATAGTGCTGCCAGTCTTGTGCCCGAAAGATAGGACGTGTATGGGCGATGTGACAGAGCGGCCAAAGACCTTCGTTGGCAAACCCGTAGTAATAACCCTCCTCCTCTTCTTTGCTCAGCCATACCCGACGCAGCGTATAGCGAGGATCGTCCGGCGGTACGCGAAGCCGATCTTGTGTGTCCACGACTTCGGTGTCGGCGTCTCCGCTGCCGTGCGCAATCCATGTGCCGTCGCAGGCGTCGAGTACCGGCTCCAGAGCAGTCACCAGGCCGCTTGGCGGGACAACCACTTCGAGGGACTTGCCGTTCCGCTGGTGTATGTAAGGCTCGCGATTCGATACGACAAAAAGCCGGCCATCCTCCAGGCGTGTCTGGACCTGCACTGCAAGGCGGTCGGCCGTCCACATGGATTCGGAGGCTTCGCGCAAGCGGGCCTCACTTTCTGCGGCGCTCCGTGCCTGACTGAGGCTTTCGGCTAGGGTAGCCACTTCCGACGCGAGCGGCTTGAATAAATCCAGGTCTGGCATTTGCTGACGTGATGAAACCCGACCCATGCGAAGCGCGCGCATCCATTGCGCGGCTCGCGCGATTGGGCCAGCGATGCTCCAGCGCACGATCAGCAGAGTAATGGACACTATGAGGAAGACCTGGACAAGAATTCTTAGGAATGCCTCGCGCCACGCGCGAAGGGTTTGGGCATGGATATAACTAACATCGTGGACTATTGCCAGCCCGCCCACGACCTCATCCTGACGGTGCAGAGGCAATGCAAAAATGTGTACCGGATCGTTGCCCATGCGGACGAACGAACCCTCTTCGTGACCCTCCGACATGGCTTGGATAACGCTCTGCGGCGCGGCCCTGAGGGCTTGTCCGAGCTCGGACGAGATCGCGACTTCCTTGCCTTGCCGGTCATAGACAGCAACCCCCAGCAGGTGTTCGCGGTTACCGAAGCGCTGCACCAGTCGCTGCAATCCCCGCTCCGATCCAGATTCCCATGACTTCTCAACATTGCCGGCAACGCTTTCGCCGAGCACCTCGGCCCGCCGTTCCAGGTCGCTCCGCAGAGTGCGCTTCTCTCCCACGACCTCGTAGTACGAAAAACCCAGAGATACCAGCGTGATGCCGACAATGAGAGAAACTATGAGCCGCGCACTCAACAAGCGCATAGAGATTGTTTTCCGATGTAAATCTCTACAAGCTTATTGACCCAGAGGCCGCCGCAAAATACTGGAATCACCCTAGAGTTTGTAAGGAAACCCACGAGCGAAAAGGATTTTCAGATGCAAAAACAAAAGATGCAAAGAATAAAGAGATAGAAGGAGTCAGTTTGGTTTCCGATCCGGGTTTTTCAGCAGATTGGCAGAGAGAAACATTTCAGGCGACATCCGACGCTGCCCCTTCGGTAGTCGTCGGTTCTCCAAGCGGTAGGGTTGCGGTCACGGTTGTGCCAGCTCCATCCGACCGAATTTCCAGGGTTCCACCCAGCTGCCTGAGGCGTTCACGCATACCGCGAAAGCCCACTCCCGTCCGCACTGATGAACTGAGCTCAAGTTGTTTCTCCGGAGGTATACCTTTGCCTTGGTCCTGAACCACAACCAAGACCCGGTGATCTTCCTCGTGCATGAGGATTGCGGCGGAAGTGCCACCAGAATGCCGGTGAATATTCGTGAGGCACTCCTGGACCATGCGGAAGATCGCAATTTCCATTTCGTCCGACAGCCGGCCAAACTCCTCCGGGATACTTACATCGACTCTGATCTTACTGCGCTCCGAAAATCCATCCACATACCAGCGAAGTGCGGAGGCAAGACCGGCGGCCTCGAGCAAGGGGGGATGCAACAGATGAGAGATGGTGCGAATTTCGCGGCTGATTTGCTCCACCATCGCGGCGTTCTCGGAAACGGCGCGGGCTCCCGTCGAATCGAGCCGATCGGACTGATGCTGCACGATAGCAATGTTCATGGCGAGCGCGGCGAGCAGTTGGCCCACGCTGTCATGCAGCTCCCGCGAAATGTGCCTTCGCTCTTCATCACGGATTTGCTGCAGCCGGCCCGACAGCTCGCGCAGGCTCTCGTTCGCCAGGTTCAGGTCCGCGGTTCGCTCCCGGACCTTTTGATCGAGCTGGTCATGCGCCCTCCGCAATTGCTCTTCAGCCCAGCGACTTCTGGCAAGAGAGCGGCGGTTTGCTTCGCCGAAGGCGATGATTAAAGCGGAGAGGATAAGGAAACCGAGCATTCCAGAAATCGCAGTCTTGGGATCTCGAAGTCCGAAGGACCCGGCAGGCGGCAGGAACCAATACCAGACACCGACCGCGGAGATCAAGGCCGTGACAATGGAGGGGCCGAGTCCGCAATACCAGGCCGAGAAAAACACCGCTGCCCATACGGTGTGATAAGGGTTGCTCTCTCCCAGAAGAGGAGAGAGCAGTTGGCGGAGCAGCAAAGCGACGATCGACGCCAGAATTGCTAGAGCGTAGCGCCGCGCACTCTCATAATTATTCCCAGTTTCTGAAATATGATCACTGCTCATCCGGGGCCCGTAACTTGCAGAGTCTCTCAGCGAAAGTGAATTGTCAGGAATAGTCCAAATGTCCTTTACAGTGGCACTTCACATCTTAACAACCAGAGCGTCGCTTTCGGTTCTTGCTTTACGCCTCGCAACTTCGGCCTTCAGGCAGGCCAGTTTGTTGGGATCGGTCACGACGCTCGCGTGGCGAAGCAGTTCCGTCACCTCCAACTGCCGTTTGCGCCAGTTCGGTGCTGCCGTCTTGCGGCACATGCGTTGCATAACTAGCTCCTCCGTCGGAAGCAGGCCCCGGCCCGGCAGGTTTGGATCCTCCGAGCGCTACCCTCTGCAGCGTCTGCAGGTTCCCCAGAGCTGCAGACATTCGCCCGCATCTCTTCAATAGTGCCCTCGCGAGCGCTTCCCGAATCTTTCATGGCCTGCCGTATAACGGCTTGAGCGAGTGTGATCCTGCCTTTCAGGCTGGCGAGATCAAGTTCGAGCATTGCCGCTGCGTACAGCTCCTGCCACGAGCGATTAGTCGTCAATGGAAGGACCTTTCTTCCGCACGGTTCGAGCATACCCTCGCTACTAAAAATAGGTGGAATATTTGGTTTCGTCTGTGGCAGCTGTCACGAACCCTTAGCACAACTGCAATTGGCGCATTACGGGAGGCAACACACCGTATAATAAACGTATACGTGTCGTATTATGTAAGTATCACAAACACATTAGAACGGGAAACGCGCCGTAGTCAAATAGAAAAGTATACTTGACCTAGATTATTGTGCTCTGGTATTTTTTGCGGGCAAAAGCAACAGGGGGAGGCGTGTGTGAGCAACGAGCAGAAAACCAAGAATCAGCGGCCGGCGAAGTACCGGCAGGTTGAAATTGCCAGCCTAAAGACGGGCAGACACGGCAAACACCACGACCTGATGCAGGGAATTGTTCAGGAGTTAGCAACGCTGAAACCCGGTTCGGCGCTCGAGATTCCTCTCGCCGATGTGGGTGGCGTCGGTCTGGCGAACCTCCGTTCTGCGGTGCATCGGGCAGCAGCCTCCAGCGGCTTGGAGATTGAGACGGTTGCTGACGATGGTAAGTTCTATGTGTGGAAGGCCAAAGCGAAATAACCGCACGGCAGAGCCGCGTGCCCTCAGTAAAGCCTTTCGGCACACCTTCGGCGGTACGGGATCTACCCTGTCGTTTGATTCCGTCGATCCGGTAGTTGCGGGAGCCCTTCGATTGGAAATCCGCTGTTTAACAAGGGTTATCCACTAATCTGTCACATTATCTTCACTCTCACGATGAGTTCTGCCACGGAGGGTTCGAGCCAGCGCAGGACTAGAACCCCGCTTTCCCCCACTGCATACAGTAAAGACCCTAGAGTCACCGTACAGTTTTTCGTGTTACCAAGAACATGCTAGTCCGTGAATTACCCGAGTTTTGAATATTTCCAAAGCAAAATGGCCTGGGCTGTCGCCGATTTCGGTGGTTCATCCGACCTCGCACCCGGGGTGCGACGACTTCTCGTCCTGCCACTGCTGAACCGTTCGGGCGCGGGGCCGTTGCGGATCGGGAGAGCATTGAAAACCGAGCGATGAAGGCTTATCGCAACGCCAGACGCTCCCAGGGTTTTGGAGAAGACCATGAAGAGAAACAATCAAGGCCCGGCGATTGCCGTGGCCAATGGGGCAGCCGGTGAAGGTCAGAGCGGCAAGCATAATGGGAATTCTGTCCTTGCCGCTCAGCCCGACTCGAGTGATCTCAGCGTGATCCTCGCCAGCCTGCAAACCATGCGGGATGGCGATTTTTCCGTGCGCCTTCCGGGATCCTGGACGGGACTGGCAGGGAAGATCGCCGATACTTTCAATTCCATCGTCTCTGCGAACCAGCAGATGGCAGAGGAACTGAAGCGCGTTGGGCAGGTGGTGGGGAAGGAAGGACGGACTCGCGAGCGTACCCGCTTCCATGAATCCAGGGGAGCATGGGGAGAGATGGAAGTGTCGATCAACACGCTGGTTGAGGATCTGCTCCGGCCAACCGAAGGCGTGACGCGCGCGATTGCAGCCGTCGCCCAGGGAAACCTGACCCAAACTGTGCGCCTGGACGTGGACGGGCGGCCGCTCGAAGGCGAGTTCCTGCGTTCAGCCAACATCGTCAACACCATGATTCAACAGCTGAGTGTCTTCACTGCCGAAGTAACGCGTGTGGCGCGCGAGGTTGGGACAGACGGCAAGCTGGGTGGCCAGGCACAGGTGCCGGGCGTGGCGGGTACGTGGAAAGACCTTACGGATTCCGTAAACTCAATGGCCAGTAACCTCACCGGCCAGGTGCGCAACATTGCTGAAGTCGCAACTGCAGTCGCCAGCGGCGATCTTTCCCGCAAAATCACCGTCGATGTGCGCGGCGAAATTCTCCAGCTCAAAGAAGCCATCAACACGATGGTGGACCAGTTGCGTTCATTTGCATCCGAGGTGACGCGTGTTGCTCGCGAAGTGGGCACAGACGGCAAGTTGGGCGGGCAGGCCGTCGTAGTAGGCGTGGCCGGTACGTGGAAAGACCTTACGGATTCGGTCAACGCTATGGCTGGCAATTTGACCGCGCAGGTGCGGAACATTGCGGAAGTGACCACAGCCGTAGCCCGCGGCGATCTGTCGCGCAAAATCACGGTCGACGTGAAAGGGGAAATTCTCGAACTTAAAGACACCATCAACACCATGGTGGATCAGCTCAACGCGTTCGCCGGCGAAGTTACCCGTGTAGCGCGTGAAGTGGGTACCGAAGGCAAGCTGGGCGGACAGGCTCAGGTGCCAGGAGTGGGTGGTACCTGGAAGGATCTGACGGACAATGTGAATTTCATGGCCAGCAACCTCACTGGCCAGGTACGAAACATTGCCGAGGTGGCAACCGCTATTGCCACCGGCGACCTCTCGCGCAAAATTACGGTGGATGTCCGCGGCGAGATTTTGCAGTTGAAAGAAACACTGAACACGATGGTGGATCAGCTCAACCGTTTCGCCGGCGAGGTGACGCGTGTGGCCCGCGAAGTGGGTACTGAGGGGCGTCTGGGTGGCCAGGCCAACGTGCCGGGCGTTGCCGGTACGTGGAAAGATCTTACGGACTCCGTTAATTCGATGGCCGGGAACCTAACTGGTCAGGTGCGCAACATTGCCGAGGTCACAACCGCGGTGGCGCGCGGTGATTTGTCGCGCAAGATCACGGTGGATGTGAAGGGCGAAATTCTGGAACTGAAGAACACCATCAACACCATGGTCGACCAGCTTAACGCGTTCGCTGGTGAAGTGACCCGCGTTGCCCGCGAAGTGGGCACGGAAGGGAAGCTGGGGGGGCAGGCACAGGTACCCGGCGTGGCCGGCACGTGGAAAGATCTTACGGACAACGTGAACTTCATGGCCAGCAACCTTACTGGCCAGGTGCGGAACATCGCTGAAGTCGCCACCGCTGTGGCTCGCGGCGATCTGTCGCGCAAGATTACGGTCGACGTAAAGGGCGAAATCCTTGAACTCAAGGACACTATCAACACGATGGTGGATCAGTTGCGTTCGTTCGCTTCGGAAGTGACCCGCGTGGCCAGAGAAGTTGGCACAGATGGCAAACTCGGCGGTCAGGCTCAGGTGCCAGGAGTTGGTGGCACGTGGAAGGATCTTACGGATTCTGTCAACTCCATGGCCAGCAACTTGACCGGCCAGGTGCGGAACATTGCCGAGGTTGCTACCGCTATCGCTAGCGGAGATCTTTCCAAGAAGATTACGGTTAACGTCAGCGGCGAAATTCTACTGCTTAAAGAAACCATCAATACGATGGTGGACCAACTGAACGCGTTCGCTGGGGAAGTGACCCGCGTCGCCCGCGAAGTCGGTACGGAAGGACGTTTGGGAGGACAGGCGAACGTGCCGGGCGTGGCTGGCACTTGGAAGGATCTTACGGACTCCGTTAACTCAATGGCTGGAAACCTCACCGGCCAGGTGCGCAACATCGCCGAGGTGACGACCGCCGTGGCCCGAGGCGATTTGTCACGCAAGATCACGGTCGATGTGAAGGGCGAGATTCTAGAATTGAAGAACACCATCAATACCATGGTCGACCAGCTGAACGCCTTTGCCGGCGAAGTGACTCGTGTGGCGCGTGAAGTGGGTACTGACGGCAAACTGGGCGGCCAGGCTCAGGTGCCCGGCGTTGCCGGAACGTGGAAGGATCTCACGGACAACGTGAACTTCATGGCGAGCAACCTTACCGGCCAGGTGCGTAACATCGCGGAAGTCGCGACCGCGATTGCGAACGGCGATCTCTCAAAGAAAATCACAGTCGATGTGCGCGGCGAAATCTTACAGTTGAAGGAAACACTGAACACGATGGTCGAACAACTGCGCTCGTTCGCCGCTGAAGTTACGCGCGTGGCGCGAGAAGTCGGCAGCGAAGGCCGTCTCGGAGGACAGGCCAACGTCTCCGGCGTGGCGGGAACGTGGAAGGACCTCACCGACTCCGTGAACGCCATGGCCGGCAACCTGACTGCCCAGGTGCGCAACATTGCCGAGGTAACAACGGCTGTGGCCCGCGGCGATTTGTCACGAAAAATCACTGTCGACGTGAAAGGCGAAATTCTCGAACTGAAGAACACGATCAATACGATGGTGGACCAGCTCAACGCGTTCGCCGCTGAAGTCACGCGCGTGGCGCGCGAAGTCGGCACCGACGGCAAGCTGGGTGGTCAGGCGCAAGTGCCCGGCGTCGGTGGAACCTGGAAAGACCTTACCGACAGTTTCAACGTCATGGCGGTCAACCTGACGGAACAAGTGCGCGGCATCGTGAAGGTAGTTACGGCCGTCGCGAATGGTGATCTCACGCAGAAGCTGATTGTGAACGCCAAAGGCGAAATCGCAGCTCTGGCGGAAACAATCAACAATATGACGGGCACACTGGCCACTTTCGCCGACCAGGTTACGACCGTGGCGCGCGAGGTGGGCGTCGAAGGCCGGCTCGGCGGACAGGCCAACGTGCCCGGTGCCGCGGGTACGTGGAAGGACCTCACCGGAAACGTTAACCTGCTGGCCGACAACTTGACCAACCAGGTGCGAGCCATCGCTGAGGTTGCTACCGCTGTGACCAAGGGCGACCTCACGCGCTCCATTCAGGTGGAAGCCAGCGGTGAAGTGGCTGAGTTGAAAGACAACATCAACACCATGATCGACAATCTCCGGCTCACCACAGACCGCAATACGGAGCAGGACTGGCTCAAAACGAACCTGGCCCGCTTCACCGGCATGTTGCAGGGGCAACGCGATCTGACTGCGGTGGGACGCATGCTTCTGTCGGAGCTAACGCCTCTGGTAAACGCCCAGCAAGGCGTGATCTACCAGATGGGAACCGAGGAATCAGCGGAGATGGTGCTGCTCTCGGCTTTTGCAGGTGACGGCGAGGATGGGCATCTGCGGCGGTTGAAGCTGGGAGAGGGGCTGGTGGGGCAGTGCGCGGCGGAGAAACGGCGGATGCTCATCTCCGAATTACCTCCCAACACGATTTCCATTCGGTCGGGTTTGTTCGAGGCCGTTCCGCGAAATGTTATCGTGCTCCCCGTGCTGTTTGAAGACCGGGTCAAGGCTGTTATTGAGCTGGCCTCGCTGAGCGCTTTCACAACCTCTCAGCTGGCATTTCTGGAGCAGTTGACGGCCAGCATCGGCATCGTGCTTAACAGTATCGAGGCCACCATGCAGACTGAAGGACTGTTGAAGCAGTCCCAGCAGTTGGCCACCGAACTCCAGGTACAGCAAAAGGAGTTGCAGCAGACGAACGAGCAACTGGCGCAAAAAGCGCAACAGCTGGCTGAACAGAACGTCGAAGTCGAACGCAAGAACCAGGAGATCGAACAAGCCCGGCGAGCCCTGGAAGAGAAGGCTAAGGAATTGGCCTTGACCTCGAAATACAAGTCCGAATTCCTGGCCAATATGTCCCATGAGTTGCGGACGCCGCTCAACAGTATCCTCGTGCTCGGCCAGCAACTCAGCGATAACCCGGATGGGAACCTGACGCCGAAACAGGTTGAATTCTCGCGCACGATTCATGGCGCCGGGACAGACTTGCTGAACCTGATCACGGATATTCTCGATCTGTCGAAGATCGAGTCTGGAACGGTTTCCGTGGAGGCGGAGGAAATCTTCTTCGCAGGCATGCTGGACGCGCTGGAACGTCCATTCCGGCACGAAGCGGAAAACCGGCACCTCAGTTTCGAGGTACAAACCGATCCGCACCTGGCGCGGAGTGTGGTTACCGACTCGAAGCGGCTGCAGCAGGTATTGAAGAACTTGTTGTCAAATGCGTTTAAGTTCACCGAGGTTGGAGGCGTGCGCTTGTCAGTTTCTCCGGCCAAGAGCGGTTGGAGCGAGGATCACCCGATCCTGGGAAAGGCCGCATCCGTGGTGGCCTTTGAAGTTGCCGATACAGGCATTGGCATTCCGTTCGAAAAGCAGCGGATCATCTTTGAGGCGTTCCAACAGGCAGATGCCGGCACCAGCCGCAAGTACGGCGGCACGGGGCTGGGGCTGGCAATCAGCCGCGAGCTCGCCGGTTTGTTGGGCGGGGAAATCCAGTTGCGCAGCGCTCCGGGGCGGGGCAGCACCTTCACACTCTATTTGCCCCAGACGTATGTTGGTCCTTCCACGTCGGGCGCCTTTGAGGTCTCGAGAAAATCTCCGTCATCCGTTTCTTCCGTGCCGTTGTCTGTGGAACATCCAGTCGAGAAGATTCCCGATGACCGGGAGAGTCTGCAACCAGACGATGCCGTATTGCTGATTGTTGAAGATGATCCACATTATGCGCGTGTGCTGCGCGACCTTTCCCGGGATAAGGGGTTTAAGGTTCTCGTGGCGACCCGTGGTGCAGAAGCGCTTGCCCTGGCTCATGAGTACCACCCGACTGCCGTGTCGCTGGATGTTTTCCTGCCCGACATGCTGGGTTGGACCATACTGAACCACTTGAAACAGGATCCGGCAACCCGGCACATACCGGTTCAGATGCTGACGCTGGACGAAGATCGGCACCACGGCCTGGCGCGTGGCGCGTTCGCATTTGTTACCAAACCAACCACGCAGGAGGGGCTGGAAGTAGCGTTGAACCGCATCAAGGAGTACTCCGCTCCCCGGCGGAAGCGATTGCTGGTGGTGGAAGACAATCCGGCAGAGCAGCTCAGCATCAAGGAGCTCTTAGGTTACGACGACATTGACGTTACGGTCGTCGCTACGGGCTCGGAGGCAATCGAGGCGGTTAACGAGCAGGCGTTCGATTGCGTGGTTCTCGACCTGCGTCTACCCGACATATCAGGCTTCGATGTGTTGGAGCGCTTCCGCGACACTCCGTTACTAAGCGACCTGCCAGTCGTAGTCTTTACCGGCAAGGAACTTTCTCCGGAGGAGGATGCCAGACTGCATTCGCTGGCGCGCAGCGTGGTGGTAAAGGGAGTAGAGTCACCCGAACGCTTGCTGGATGAGACGGCATTGTTCCTGCATCGCGTAGTCGCCGACCTTCCGGTGGAAAAACAGAGACTGCTCGACCGGTTGCACCATTCCGACGATGCCCTGGTGGGAAAGAAAGTGCTGGTCGTCGACGATGACGTGCGCAATATTTTTGCCCTGAGCAGCGTGATCGAGCGTCGCGGCATGACCGTAATCACTGCCGGAACTGGCCGGGAAGCGATCGCCAAGCTCGAGTCGACCATGGATATTGCCATCGTATTGATGGATATTATGATGCCCGAGATGGACGGCTATGAAACTATGCAGGTCATCCGGCAGAACTCTTCGTTCCGGCGATTGCCGATCATTGCACTGACTGCAAAAGCGATGAAAGGGGACCGAGAGAAATGTCTTGAGGCCGGAGCATCCGAGTACTTGGCCAAACCTGTTAACACAGAGCAGCTGCTCTCGTCGCTGAGGATGTGGCTTCACAGGTAGCAGTTAGCTCTGGCTTGCGTGTGAAACGAGACCTGAATCGAGGGGATGTGTAGGTCATGAGCACGAACGAGAAAGTAAACATTCTCATGGTGGATGATCAGCCGGCCAAGCTGCTCAGCTATGAGGTGATGCTCGGTGGACTGGGCGAGAACCTGATCAAAGTCACCTCCGCGAAAGCGGCCCTCGAAGTTCTGCTTAAGAATGACGTCGCCGTGGTGCTGATGGATGTGAGCATGCCGGAGCTCGACGGATTTCAGTTGGCTGCAATGATTCGGCAACATCCGCGTTTCCAGAGGACCGCGATCATTTTCGTTTCCGCGGTACATTTGACCGACCTGGACCAGCTCAAAGGGTATGAACACGGAGCGGTGGATTATATTTCTGTTCCGGTGGTTCCGGAACTCTTGCGGGCGAAAGTCCGGGTATTCGCCGAGTTGCACCGCAAGACGCGGCAGCTCGAAACTCTCAATCGCGAACTGGAGCAGCGCGTCCTGGAGCGTACTGAAGAGTTGGCGCGCAAAGCGGAATTGCTGCTGCAGCTCAACATGGAGCTGGTAGGAAAGAATCAGGAACTCGATGCCATAGTCAGCACTGCACCAGATATGATTTTCAGCAGCCATGGAGACGTGTGCTACGAGTATGTCAGCGACCGGTTTCACGAATATGCAGGCACTTCTGCAGACTCCGGCCAGCGAGTGCATTGGTTAGAGTTTGTGCATGCTGACGACGTTGACCGAATTAAAGCGGACTGGATGCAATCCATTCAGTCGGGGGGGAGTTACGAAGCCGAGTATCGGCTGCGCTCCAAAGAAGACACCTACCGTTGGTTCCGGTCCCGCGCCGTGCCGATTCGGGATCCGGACGGGAAGATCGTCAAATGGTACGGAACCTGCTCCGACATTCACGACAGCAAGCTGCTGGAACAGTCGATTCGCGACAACGCCGCAGAGCTGGAGAAAATGGTCGATAGGAGGACGAACGAATTGCGGCGTCTTTCAATCCGCCTGATGACCATGCAGGATCAAGAGCGCCGCCGGCTCGCGCGCGATCTGCACGACGGATTAGGACAAGAACTCGCTGTAGCCAAGATGATCCTGGACAAAGTGTTGCTGCAAAAACCCGCCCAGTTCCCAGAGGAAGCTTGGGTCCAAGCCAGCAATATTGTCGATAGTGCTATTCAGCAAGTCCGCACCATGTCGCACCTTTTGCATCCCCCCTTGCTCGATGAAGTGGGCTTACTCTCGGCGCTTTCCTGGTATGTGGACGGGCTCACAAAGCGCAGCGGCATCGAAACGTATCTCGAGGTTCAGCCCCGCGATTTTCCGAGGCTGGGTGCGGAGGTAGAGACCGCAGTCTTCCGAATCGTTCAAGAGGCACTGACCAATGTCTTCCGGCATTCACAGGCAAACAAGGTTTGGATTACATTGACTCAAAGAGACGGGAGTATCGTGGTTGCCGTGCGAGACGATGGCAAAGGAATTGGCAAGAGAATTGTCGAACTCCAGCCGGATAGCGTTGGCGTAGGCATCGGAGGCATGAAGCAGCGAGCCAGCGAATTTGGTGGAGAGTTAAGACTGACGAATGCGCATCCTGGAACCCTGGTTGAACTCATTATTCCCTCGAGTTCGCTCTTACGAGAGTCATCCGCCGTTTTGGTGGATGCTCGAAGTTCGTAGATGCATCGGTACGGTAACAACCATATGGAAAACGCCCGACTGCCAGGCGATGGAGCTTTCATAGTCGACGTTACTGAACGGAAGGCTGCCGAAGAGATGCGTTCGAGGCTGGCAGCGATCGTGGAGAGTTCGGATGATGCGATTATTGCGAAAGACCTGAACGGGATCATTACCAACTGGAATAGCAGCGCGGAGCGCATTTTCGGCTACACCGAAAATGAGGTTCTCGGAAAACCGATTACGATCATTATCCCCCCCGAATTGCAGGAGCAGGAAAAGGACATCTTACGCAGGCTGAGATCAGGAGAACGCGTCGATCATTTTGAAACTGTACGGGTCACGAAAGCCGGGAAGCGAGTTCTGATCTCGCTGACCGTTTCGCCAGTCAGGGATTCGTCTGGCAGGATCGTGGGTGCGTCCAAAATAGCTCGCGATGTTACCGAGATCAGGCAGATCGAACAGGCTCTGCGAGACAGCGAACAAAGAATGCGTTTCTGTCTGCAGGCCGCGAATATCGGTACATGGGATTGGGACATTGAAAGTGGGAGTGTCCGCTGGTCCGAAAACATGGAGAGAATCCACGGGCAGCCACCAGGATCGTTCGGAGGGAATGTCGAGGCGTTTCTAGAAGGCATTGGCGACGAAGACCGCCAGCGAGTTAGAGAGGCAATTCAGCAGGCATTTGAGGGCGACGGGAAATATCACGTGGAATATCGCCAAGAAAAGGCAGAAGGAAGGTTCGGCTGGATAGAGGCGCATGGGCAGGTCATTTACGATTCATCAAAACGTCCGAAGATCATGATGGGCGTGTGCCGGGATATCAGCGAACGCAAGTGTTCAGAAGAGGCCCTTAAGGACGCGCATGAGCAATTGGAGGCGAGAGTGAAGGAACGCACCTCCGAACTCGATCACGCCCAGGAAAGGTTGCGCATGCTGTCTGCGCGGCTGCTGCAGATGCAGGATGACGAAAGACGCCGGATCGCCCGAGAACTGCACGACACCGCTGGCCAGATCTTGATTGCTTTGAGCCTGAACCTGGTTCCGGTAGAGGAGGAACTCCGGAAGACTAACTCCGGGCTCGTTGGGCAAATTGCGGAGAGCCTGCGTCTTATAGAAGAGTTGTCGAGAGATTTGCGGACCATGTCTCACCTACTACACCCACCATTGCTCGACGAGGCCGGGCTGCAGTCGGCGGTGCGCTGGTATGTCGAAGGGTTTGCCGAGCGGAGCAAAATCGATGTGGATCTCCATCTCGACACTAGACTTGAGCGGCTGCCGCCTGAACTTGAGACGGCAATGTTCCGCATCGTGCAGGAGTGCCTCACGAACATCCACCGGCACTCTGGCAGCGGCTCCGCGAGCGTCGTTATCAGCCACGACACGCACAGTGTAACGATCGAAGTCCGCGATCAGGGCAAGGGAATGTCGATGCCAATTCGCGCGGGCGTGGGCATTCAGGGTATGAGGGAGAGAGTGCGACAGTTGGGAGGACAGCTGGAAATTGAGTCCGGAAGCGGGGGAACGAGAGTCACCGCGATTTTCCCCGTAAACATTGTTTCGTCGGAAGTCAACGCAGAAATATTGAACTTTGCTTCCTTGCGACCAGCTTGAAATATCCTTTATGGAGATTCGATTCCAGTTACCGTAAGCCCCGCCGACTATTTTAAGATGCAACCCTACCCGGCAGGTAGGTTCGATCCGGGCAGTTTCTGCGACTCCAATTCTAGTTCGGATCTCATGCTATCAATACTGGCGGTACTGTACTTCGCCGAGGCCGTCAACCTCCCAAGCCTGTAGATCTCTTAAAGAAATCCCTACTTCTCTGACGTGCGCCTGGATCAGGTTACAGCGTAAACCGGATGGAATAAGGAACACGGGAAAGTTAGGTTGACTTTGCAAGACAATTCCAACAGTTGCTCGCTCCGAGCACGGAAGAGGTTTCAAAATGATAAGAATTAGCTCCGCATTGCCGAGATGTCTCCTGGTGCTCGGTGCTGGTCTTCTCCTCGTCACCAGCATGGCCTGGTGCGCGGATGACAAAGACCAGCCAGACATCGACAAACGCCTCGATGCCTCCACCAAGGTTCTGAACGAAATTATGGCCACTCCGGACAAAGCAATCCCTGACAAGGTGATGAGCGATGCGAAGTGCGTCGCGGTGATTCCTTCCATGGTGAAGATCGCTGTTGGTTTCGGAGGAAGCCATGGCAAGGGTGTGGCTACGTGCCGGACAGAAAGCGGTACCTGGAGCGCTCCGGCTCCGATCACCATCACGGGCGGAAGCTGGGGATTACAGCTCGGCGGCCAGGCAGTCGACCTGGTAATGATTGTGACGAATGAAGACGGGATGCAGCATCTGATATCGAGCCACTTCAAGCTGGGCGCGGATGCTTCGGCGGCCGCAGGGCCGGTTGGACGTGACGCTGGCGCCGACACCGACTGGAAGATGAGGGCGGAAGTGCTGACCTATTCACGATCGCGGGGCATCTTCGCGGGAATTGACCTGAACGGCTCGGTCGTCACGCAAGACAAAGACGAGACTCGAATTCTTTACGGGACCTTCGTACCGTTCGGGGAGATTTTGAGCGGGAAAGTCCCCGCAAGAGGAGCAAGTGAACCGTTCCTGGCCGCAATCAGGAGATATTCGGGGCAAGCAAGGGAACATGGAGAACTGAAGCCGCCTGCGGGGATCCCAAACACGGCGAGCCGGTAGCGCGAGAAGGCAGCTTTTCCGGGCCCGGCTTGGTTTCAAGCCGGGCCGACATTTCAACGAAGGAACTAAACGATGATCGGAGGTTTCATGTCGACAATTCTACTGATCGTGCTTGTGCTGTTGTTACTGGGGGCTCTGCCGACTTGGCCGTACAGCAGAGCGTGGGGCTACTACCCCAGCGGCGGACTCGGCTTGGTGATCGTGGTCTTGCTTGTACTGCTTCTGGCTGGACGGTTGTAAAGTTTCGTGACCTCGATCAGTTCTTCCGAAGCCGGTGCCTCCGTGTTTTGGCGAATGGCAGGAGCATCCGCTCCTGCCATTCTTACTCCTGATCGACGATTCGCTTTTGTCTGAGGCGCGTGACCAGCGCATGCGCCTTCGTTATTGAGCACCGCTATCCTTGTCAGCAACACTCTCAGCCAATAAAAGTCTCGCCGTGTTGCCACTCATAAACCATTGCCTCAACATTTTAATCCCACCGAGTTGTACAGCAAGTCTGCCAATCAATTACAGGAGCATCCCGATGGGCCGAGAGGCGCATGGTCGCTAGTCTGTTTAGGAAGTTGAATGCTCCCGGAATCATCGAGAGCACAGACAATCACTCTAGTTTGATCGAAGGAGACTACAGTGGCGACTTGCGTAATTTCCGCGACGGCAACAAATTTGATTCCAGCCAGCGACGAAACCAATCGACCTGAATCCGAACGCAGCCTCGTTCAGCGCGCACAGAGTGGCGACGAGCAGGCCTTTGCCGCGCTTTTTCAGAGTCACAAGAAGCGCGTGTATTCCGTGTGTTTGCTGATGACAAAAGATATCGCTGAAGCGGAGGACCTTACGCAAGAAGCTTTCCTGCAAGTGTTTCGGACCGTCGGCTCATTCCGCGGCGACTCCGCCTTTTCCACCTGGTTGTACCGGGTGGCTGTGAACACGGTGTTGATGAAGTTGCGCCGGCGGAAGTCCCCGCCGATAGTCTCTCTCGATGAGCCCGTATCGTCAGAATCGCCTTCCCTTCGGCGTGATGTCGGCAAAGCGGACCTGCAACTCAGCGGCGCAATCGACCGTATCACGTTGCGCCGCGCCATGCGGGAACTCCCTGAGGGTTGCCGACGGATTTTTGCCCTTCACGAGGTTGAAGGATACCAGCATCATGAAATTGCCAAGATGCTGGACTGCTCAGTCGGAAATTCAAAATCGCAACTGCATAAAGCCAAGATGAAGATGCGCGACTTGCTCTTTCCGAAGCGAATCCTGCGGCGGCCCGCAATGAGGGATACGTTCGCTACTTCATCTCCGGACAGCACCAGGAAAAGCGATCGGCCCCAACTTTCACTTTCGTATAGTGGGATAAACAAGTAGGACTATCTGTCGAGACAGTGGCGGCGGCATTGGAGCTGAGGATTACACCACGAAGTAAGAAAGGGACATGTGACTTGAGGCCATGCTGTGTTTGATGCTCAGGAGTTTACGGTATTGCGAGAACACGACTGAAACTCCTATGTTAAGGAGAGACAAAAAATGTTGTGAAAAGACAAGCCTATGCCAGGTAAAAAACATCTTCGTGGTGTGAGCGCAAAAGAGCAGAGGGAGTATGAGCATATCAAGGAGAGTGCGCAGCGGTCCGGTCGATATGGTGATCGCGCCAAGGAAGTGGCGGCGCGGACGGTGCTGAAGAAGCACAAAGCAGAAGGTCATGGCAAGGGACATTGAGTGCTGGTTGATCTAATGGGCAGGTGTGTTGGCCTCAGCCAGTATCAAAACCGAATTGTCAGGTTCAATCAAAAACCGTACTGATTAAGTTCTGGGTCCAAGGAAGTGCCGAGTGGTTCGAATTCTCGTGGTAGACGACAACCCGGCAGTCCGGCGCTATCTTCGGGCTCTTCTCGAGCAGCAAAGCACCTGGCAAGTTTGCGCAGAGGCGCGGACCGGAAGGGAAGCTCTTCAACGGGTTGAGAAGAACCCGCCCGACATGATCGTGCTGGATTTCCAAATGCCGGATCTAAACGGGCTTGACGTTGCACGGCAAATCTCGCGACTGTTTCCCGAAATTCCCATTCTGATGGTCACCATTCATCTATCCAGACAGCTGGCCGAGGAGGCCCGAAGGGTGGGGATCCGCGGCGCCTGTGCGAAATCAGATGTGGGCTCGATTGTCGAGGCCGTGGATGCACTTTTGCATGACGGAACCTATTTCCCAACAATGAGTTCAGTCGACAACTAGGGATCCTGCGTGAGACACCGCCGTCGACTAAAATACAGGATTCCCTGTATTCGGGCGGGAGTAGTACCATGCTAATTTCAAGGCGTTTACTTAGGGGATACTTTCCGCCTGGTACCAGTGACTCCTGCGGCGGGAACGGGCAAGAGTGAAACCAGAGCCAGCCGTGAAATCGCTAGTGAAGGGGTTTCCACTGGACTGCCTCCGAGAACCGAAACTTATGGCAGTCCGCATACTGCTGGTGGATGATCATCCTATCGTGAGGCAAGGACTGCGTACCTTATTAGAGGGAAGGCCTGGCTGGGAAGTAGTCGGCGAAGCGTCGGATGGGATCGAGGCTTTGGAAAAGGTCCAAAGTTTGCAGCCCGACGTTGTGGTGCTGGATGTCACCATGCCTCGACTGAATGGTCTGGAAGCGTGCCGGCTAATTCAGCAAAAACAGAAGTCCTCCGGCCTTGAGGTTTTGGTCGTCACGCAACACGATTCTCCGCAGATGATGCGTGAGGCTCTGGATGCAGGCGCCAGAGGCTATGTGGTGAAGTCAAATGCGGCGCGTGATCTCTTGGATGCTGTGGAGGCGGTGAGCCAGCATCGTGTGTTTACAGCACTGGCACGAGGTCCGCAGGCGTGTTGAAAATTCCGGGTCCGAGTCTATCTCTGAGGTTGTAAGTGGAGGGTGCCATGAAACTGCGTATTTTGTTGGCCGACGATCATGAAATCGTACGTCGAGGCTTGTGTGCGCTTCTCCAGAAACACGAGGGGTGGGAAGTGTGCGGGGAAGCATCCGATGGCCGCGAAGCGGTCGAAATGGCCAAGCAGTTGAAGCCCGACGTCATCATCGTAGACATCGGCATGCCATATCTCAACGGCTTGGACACGACACGCCAACTGCTGCAGCATGATCCCCACTTCAGAGTCATAGTCCTGACGATCACCGATTCCGATCAGATTATCCGTGAGGCCCTTGACGCCGGGGCGCGCGGTTTTGTGCTCAAGTCCGACGCAGCCCGCGATCTAGTGTCGGCAGTCGAAGCCCTGCAGAGCAAACGGATGTTCTTCACGCCGCGGGTGAACGATCTGGTGTTGGCGGGCTTCCTGGAAAAGGGTCACGCCATATCCCGGAATGAGGCTCCGAACTTGCCAACCCTGACCGCCAGGGAGCGAGAGGTCACTCAGCTTCTGGCTGAAGGAAAGAGTTCCAAGGAGGTGGCCACGGTCTTGAATTTGAGCACCAAGACCGTGGAAACGCATCGCAGCAACATCATGCGGAAGCTGAGCCTGCACTCCATCCGCGATCTGGTTGTGTACGCCATCAAGAACAACATTATCCAGATCCAGATGCCGCCGCAGATCCAACGCCCGACAGAAACTACAATGGCCTGAAGATCGCTAAACCCGCCTCGCTTTAGAGGACACAGCCAGCCCCGTAGCACTGGGTCTTTGTGTCGAATATTCCTCAGTTCGACGTCGATGTGCGCCAGATCTGACCAAGTGTCAGCCAACTGGGGTGCGCCCGTGGGAAAAACTTACATTAGAGTCAGCTTGCGGGCTCCTGCTAAGACATTGGAATTCAAAGAATTCCAGATTTGGCAACTTCCGTGCTTGTTGAATCTCGTTCCCGCAGAAGAATGAGCGCGTTCAGCTTGCGCAGGTTCGTTGCAACCTACACTGGTCTTGAGCGCAACTATTCTCAGACGCGAAGTTGCCGAACCATCGCATCGGCAGTTCGTTGTCTTTGTTCTGGGAGGTGTAACTTGAGCAACCTTCGAATCTTTATTGCGGATGATCACGAGGTGGCGAGAAAAGGTATTTGCTCCCTGCTCGAAAATCATGCGGGATGGGAGATCTGTGGTGAGGGCAGAGACGGACGTGAAGCCGTCGTGTGTGCCAGCAAATTGAAGCCAGACGTTTTCTTGCTGGATATCGGCATGCCGAACTTGAACGGGCTGGATGCGGCACGACAAATCCTCACGATCATGCCTGAAGCTCGCATTCTGATCCTGACCGTCCACGATTCGGAACAGGTAGTACGGGAAGTACTGGCCGCTGGAGCGCGTGGCTTCTTGCTTAAGTCCGACACTGGCCGGGATCTCGTGGCTGCTGTGGAAGCTCTGCAATACGGCCGAACGTTCTTCACTTCAAGAGTAGCGCAGATGATGCTCGAGGGGTATCTGCGTCCGCATAACGAGAGCGAAACTTCCGGTCAGTGTGTTCTGACGCCGCGGGAAAGGGAAGTGATCCAGCTCGTCGCCGAAGGAAAGAGCACCAAGGAGGTCGCCACAGCGCTTAGTCTCAGCGTGAAGACGGCGGAAACCCACCGAACCAACCTCATGCGCAAACTGGACCTGCATTCCATCGCGGATCTTACGCTCTACGCCGTGCGGAACGGCATCGTCCAGGTTTATTAAAAGCCAGGTTTATTAAAAGTAGGTTGATTGAGAATCAGCCCTGGCTGTCGCGGAATCCACCGCAAATAAAGGGAGATTGCCTCGTAACTAGGGGCTTCACTGGATACCTCACGCAATCTCACCTGCGTACACTTTTCTCTCGGAGTTGCAAGATCGGAAGACACATAGACTTGCACGGGAGGAGTGCCGATGCTCTGGACGATCGCAGTTTTGCTATTGATTCTCTGGCTGTTGGGCCTCAGTTCGTACACATTGGGTGGATTTATTCATATTCTGCTCGTCTTGGCGGTGATTGCGGTTTTGATCCGCCTGATCCAGGGCCGAAGCCCGGTACTCTGATTTTACGGCTTGGTAGGATGGACTTACTTTTGAAGTCCGAGACCAAATCCAGGAGGAGTTTAGTCATGAATGAAGATCAAGTGGAGGGTAGAGTCAAGGATGTCGCTGGTTGCATCGAGCGCCAGGCGGGTGAATGGACCGGCGACAAAGAGAAACAAGCCCATGGAGCGCTAAAGCAAGTTGAGGGAAAAGTCCAGAACGCCTTGGGCAACGCGAAAGAAGCCGCAAAGAAAGCGGTCGACGAGCGGAAGGACACGAAAAGCAAGTCGGTCGATGACTCCACTGAAACAGAAGAAATAGATGTTTGCTCCCAGCGCAAAGTGAGCTAATCGTTATTTTAGGGTGCACACTCTCCGGTCACCGAGACTCTTCCACTCCCCCGTTACACAAGCGGGACTGGCTCAAATCCTCCACAACTGAGCTAAAGCTCGAGCGGCGTCGGTCAGCGCCCGCTTTTCTGTAGTCGCTTGGGAAATGCCGAAGATTTCCCTGCGCTGAACAATGGGGGTGCGATACTGCACTCGCTTCCTGGCAGCGAAATCAGCTTCGCGAAGCTCGGATATTGCTGTCTCGAACGCACGTCTCAGATCATTTGCCGAGAGCGATCGATAGGATTCAAGGGAGCGTCCTGCAATCTTGGGTGCCATTGGGAAGGGCCTCAACTTTCTTGCACCTTCGCACTGTAAAGTGACCTCTATCCGTCCGCAATACTGTTTAGCCCTCGCTGGCCGGGGATGGTTTCCTTACTTATAAGGAGGACAAGATGTAAGGTCTTTTGAAACTCAGCGATTCCTCTCAATATTGGGCGATAAAGATTGTTCGAAGGACGAGCAGATGGCGCGATAGGTTAGGCTGCTGCGCGGAAATTCAGGCAACTCTGGAGAGCTCGCAGGGCGTAGAGGGCATCATCCAATGCCTGGTCTTCTTCGATTGTGTCGGCGCCAGCGGAGAAGAGTTTCCGTGCCCGGGCATCCAGAAAAAAGCGATTTCGAACAAAATGAAGTCCCGGCCGGGCCGGGACTTCCAGGTGATCAGTGAACACTGCCGTAAGAAAACTACGAAGCACGACGCTGACGATCACGCTCCTGCTCGTCTTCTTCTGCTCCAGTCTGACCTTGGCCACTTTTCTTCGGCTGGTATTGTCCGGGCTGGCCGGTCTGCTGTTGGCCTTGTCCGGTTTGGTTGCCCTGCTGACCCTTCTTCTCCATATCGTCTGCCATAAATGCTTTCCTCCTGGAAAAGCGCGGGACTTCCCGCGCCTTTGAAATTTGTCGCTATTCAGAGCTTAGTTGCGGCAAGAGATTGCAAAGGTTGCGAGAGACTTCATCTCCCCTAATCGCAATCAATCGAGTCGCGGGAAGCTGCGGAATGCCAGGAGATCGGCAGTTTCTGCAAATCGCGAGAGAATCGCGAACTGGCCTCGTTCCGCATTTGGTGGCTGATCGAGCTAGATTCCTCTCCCTCGGCGCGTGAGATGGGAAAAGAGCGAAATCAAGAACAGAACCAGAAAAATGATGAACAGAAGCTTCGCCACGCCTGCGGCCGCAACCGCTATGCCGGTAAAGCCCAAAACTCCGGCGATCAGTGCTACCACGAGGAATACTAGTGTCCAGTAGAGCATGGTGCCTCCTTATCGATGTCTGTGCTGAGGAAACAATAGCTTTGAACCAGGCGCCTCCGAATTCCCTTCAATCTGTATTTCGCGATTCCCGTCCCTGTAAGAACATCACTACGGAGGTTGAGAAGAAAGCAGGTGCCGTTTCTCCCAGTGAATCGGCACCTGCTCGATGGGGGCGTTCTGTTGAGTAGAGCAACAGGTTAATGAAAAGGGAGAACCGTGCCCATACTGTAAAACTTGTATTTTTGTCGGAAAGTCGCCAGTAGCGCCGGTCGCATCGTTCCCGCCCAACGATTTTGGTCTGTACGACATGGCAGGAAATGTTTTGGCAGTGGGTCTCGGATTGGTACCGTCCCGACTATTACGTGCGACTTGGTCGCGATGGGATTGCGATCGATCCGCAAGGACCCTACGACAGTTTCGATCCCCAGGAGCCGGGCATCCCCAAGCGCGTGCAAAAAGGGGGATCGTTTCTCTGCACCGATCAATATTGTGAACGCTATATTTCCGGCGCGCGCGGCAAGGGCGACCCGGATACTGGAACTAACCATTTGGGTTTTCGCTGCGTGAGCGCGGAGTTAACGGTCGTTCATTAGATAGGAGCGCTGGCGGCCCGGACCGCCCTATCTGGATAGAACGATTGCGAGAACCGCGCTTCTAGGAATTCTCCCAACTTCGGAGAGATTCGAACTCTCAACACCTGTTTCTAAAACAGGCTGCTATTCCAATTCCCACACGCTGGCACTCTGGTGCACAGGGAAGGAGTTGAACCCCCGCAGCGGTCCGTTTCAGCCGGGCTCACGCACTTGTGCAAACGGGAGGCAGGCGAATCGAACGCCTATCGCTCATCACGATGCCCTGGTTTTCAGGACCAGTTGCCGCCATTCCGCAGTAGGTCTCCTTTTCGGAAAGGCTTTAGCTTGCGAGGCCAAAGCTAACTTACGCCTTCTTCGCTTTTACACAATCGATGTTACGTCACCGTTTATTGATAACTTGACACGCAGCCAAAGTAGGTGTAGAAACTTAAAAATTCTCGATTTGTGAGGTGGAAGCGGGAAGGATGCACTGGTCGAGAGTGAACTGTCTGCCACGCCACTACGAGTAGCAACGGTGTTCTGCAGGATTTGGTTAGCAGGAAGTTGGCGGCTTCTCCGTGAGTGATTCGCGAACCGATGCCGCTTGTGAAAATCGCCTTTCCAACTGAGAAGGGCGAAGCCATGCTCGATTGACCTACCGTAGTTAAAGAACGTGAAAGATATGTTGGCATCCGATGTGCCGGACGAGGGTATATCGCCGTAGCTGATTTCTTAGATCGGCCTCTCAAAGAGGGCTTAGCCAAGCCAAGGGTAAATCCAATCCCCATTCCACTGTGGGGCACGTGTACGCATTCACTCTGGAGCTATGCCAAGGGTGGTACTTGTGCGAGACAAGAACTAAGGTTTGAGTAGTCCTCACACTCGAGTTGATCATGAAGGTTGTCATGGTTGACGTTGACATGAGTGATATGGAGCTGCCATCCAGCTCTCGTGAACCTCGAACCCTTTCCGCAGCAATCGGTGGCACAGCAGACAACAGAATCGTGCTCCGGTCCAGAATTGCCTCGCGCAAATTCGTGAGTTGGAAGGGTGGCATGCAGTGGATCAATTACTCTTTGATCCAAGGACCAAATCTCAAGGATCAAGAAAAATATGTCGACCGGAGATGACCATGAGTTGGAAAGATGATGAAACAAAAGAGGATACTACAATATACAAGGTGGTAGTGAACGACGAGGAGCAATACTCGATTTGGCCAGAATACAAAAGCATTCCGCTCGGGTGGAAAGATACTGGGAAATCCGGACCGAAGAGCGAGTGCCTGGCCTATATCGAGAAAGTTTGGACTGACATGAGGCCTCTCAGTTTGAGAAAAAAAATGGAGGATCTCGCTAAAGACCCTCCACCCCCTCCTCCAGTACGGGATCCCGACGCCGTACGAAAGCAGACGCTCGTGGAACACCTGTGCGAAGGGGATCACTCGGTTGAAGTGGCATTGCGCCCCGAGAGAAACGCCAAGTCTTTTAAAGAGGCGATCGATCGCAACTACGTTCACCTCAAATTTACGCAAAGCAGTGGAGACACCGACGTGGGCTTGCAGGTGGACAAAAGTACTTCAGATTTCAGCAATGCTGATTTCGAAAATGGCAAGGGATGTGTTCACGTGGAAGGTAATCTTACCCTGGACTACGTAAGAGTTAAGTGTATTGCAGACATAGATCTGAGCACGTTGGGAGGCAAGGGACATCTGGTGCGCGTTGAGGTCTGCGTGCTGAGCGAGTAAGCGATTTGCGAGACGCGCCTCGCATCATACACCGCGTTGCAACAGTGGCTCATTTTACCTTTAGTGAGCTCGCGCTGCGTGAACCAATACCCGAGCTTTCCATTTAAAGAATGAACCCAAACGATGCGCGACTGTGGGGAGCACTTGTTATACATTCCGCCGACAAAGTCAGAGTGTTCACATTACAGTAAGAGCCCAGTAAGCCTTCCCTTCTCAATGGCATAAACCCAGAGCCCAAAGGAAGTTACTCGCGAGCCATATGTAGAGCGGGTCCTCGTTTCAGGGGACGCAATTCCTCTAGCCTTCCCAAGAGATTGTTATGAGTGACATATCGATCGCTGTTCAAAATCAAGAGAACAACCGGCCTGACGGGCACGATTCTGTTGAATTCGAGCAGTTGGAAAACCTGGTAACCGAAGTATGCTCGGAGATTTTAGGCGTACGGAAAATAAGCCTGCGAGACAACTTGCTTGAAGCGGGAATGGATTCGATAAGGGCGATGCAGATTGTGTCGCGATTGAATCAGGAATTGGGTCTGCAAGTTGGGATTAGGGAGCTGATCGAGTCTGGCACGATCGAAAATGTAGCAAGGGCGGTTAGGAGTCAAAGACAGTTCGAAAGCCTTGTTATAGGCTCTCTTCGCCGACCTCCGCTGGTGCCGCTGTCTTACGCCCAGGAAAGGGTGTGGTTCCTCTCACAGCTTGGGTATAGCCAAGGCTACCACGTGGTTCGTGCCTTCGAAATATCGGGAAAGGTTGATGCTCTTTTAGTGGAGGAGGCGATGTACCACCTCATCACTCGCCATGAGGTGTTTCGGACAAGCTTTCGCGATGTACAGGGTAAGCCATTCCAACATATAGAAGAACCGCGCAGGCTAAGAATGCGGCACTACGATGTGAGTGGTCGCAGCGAGATCATGCGCGCTCGGGATCTGGAAGCTGCCCTACACGAACTGTGTTGCGCGGAATTCGTGTTGACGGAAGCGCCGTTGATGAGAGTCGGTCTCATTAGGATGGGTGACGATAGTCACATACTTGCCCTTTGCCTGCACCACATCATTTCGGACGGATGGTCCATGGGTTTGCTGACAGAAGAGTTGGCTGCCACTTACACCGCCTATAGTCAGGGAATGTCGCCGGTATTGAAAAGTCTGCCTGTGCAATATGCAGATTATGCTCTTTGGCAATATGAGATGTTGACGCAACAGCGACTGGAGCGAGAGCTTGCTTATTGGCGTGAACAACTAGCGGGGTATCAGGAATTGGGGCTACCTGCCGACCATCCTCGACCTGCGCAGATGAGTGGTCGTGGCGGCCAAGTGCGCTTGCATGTGGCAGCAGACGATGTCGGGGAACTGGTTCAGTTTTGTCAAAAGCGGCAAATTACTACATTTGTGCTGTTCATGGGATCTGTGTATCTGTTGTTAAAGCGATACAGCAGCCAACCCGATATCTGCATCGGCGTGCCTGTGGCCAATCGCGATCCTTGGCAGGTCCAAGATGTGATTGGGTTGTTCGTGAACACGCTAGTCGTCAGGATTCTGGCGCTGAATATGAGCTGCAAACAGCTCCTAAGAAACGTGCAGGCCAGAATTCTTGAGGCACAGGATCACCAGGCTGTGCCTTTCGAAAAAGTGGTTGAGAGTATTCAACCAAAACGCGACTTAGCGAGAAATCCAATCTTCCAAGTACTAGTGAACCATGTGACTGCGGGAAGAGAAGAGATGCGGTTCGGAGAGAGCCGAATTAAAGCAGTAGATTTCGATCAGGACACAGCCAAGTTAGACCTGAGTTTCACTTTATTGGAAGATCCGGATGGGTCGCAATGGGTGACGGTGGAGTATAGCCGGGATTTGTATGAGCGGGAGACGGTGGAGCGGATGAGCCAGCATTTGATGCGGGCGATGGCGGGGCTGGTGGAGGAGGAAGAGAAGGA
>JBEKHS010000036.1:0-47620 GCA_050012155.1 Candidatus Sulfotelmatobacter sp.
GACGACGCCGTCCCGCCCACCAGAAAGCGCGCCGCATCGAACTCCACCACGGCCACGAAGCGCCGCTCCCCGAGCGGCAGGCTTTCGCACAAGCGCAGGCGCTTCGGGGCCCGGCGGCTGAGCCGCAAAATCCGCGCCCACAACCCCGCCACCCATCCCCGGAGGCGGTTCGCCGGAATTCGCAGTGTTGCTGTCGCCATGAGATTCACCACCCGGCCAAACTTCCGCTCCCGCTTCAAGCCAGTTCGGTCAGCCGCACCGCCAGGCTGTTGCCCACCACTTCAAACTCGATCCAGCCCATCAGCGTGCCGTTCAAGCGCAGCGGGACGTCCTTGCCCACCCGCAGATGGGCGTCGAGCACCGATCCCACCCGCAGCTTCAACAGGTCCGAGATCTTGAAGTCGGGCAGGGGCAGATCGACGATGAGTTCGCAGGGCAGGCCCAGCGCCGGTTTCCAGCGCGCGTCTTCCTCCGTGGTCTCGGCTTCTGTTTCCCCGCGCTCCGCTTCCCGGCCCCCCGCTTCCCCGCCCTCCGCCACCCCGGCGGGCTTCCCCGCCGGAGCCGCAGCCAGCCCGGTTTCCACTGCCATCGCAACTCCCTCCCTGCCGCTGCGGCCCTCAGCGCTGAATCAGAAACTCGGTGAAATAAACCTCTTCCACTTCGAGCCCCGGGATGCGCTGCTGCAGGGCGTGCAACACGTCCTCCTTCAACTTTTCCTTGCCCGCCGCCGTCGACAGTTCCTCGACTCGGGATTGCGCCAGCACGCCGAGAATCGTGTCCCGCACCTGCCCGACCGGCGCGGTCTCTCTCCGGCCCAGCTCCCGGCCCAGTCCCAGATCAATGCCCACACGCAGGTACGATCTCTCGCCGGGATCGGCCAGGTTCAAAACAAAGGTTTCCAGGTGCAGGGTTCCTTTCACCCGCGGAAATCCACCCGCCCCGGCTTGGCCGCGATGCGTGCTCCAAAACCATCCCCCCAGCCCCAGCAATGCCACCGCGAACAAAGCGATACCCGTTCGGCCCGACCGCGGCGCTTCGCCTTCCGCCTTTTTCTTGGTGGGGGGCATGCGGGAAAGAAAAAGCAATCGAGGGTCCGTGGGTGGGCACGAAAGGGAGGGGTGCGGCCGGATTCAGCCCGCGATTCCCAACTCTCCGCAGGTCAACAGATAGGCAATTTTTCCCCCAGCACGGGAACCCTCGGCCGGGTTTGCTTAACGGAGTTTTTATCTTCGCCTGAGAGAACCCTTATTGAGAGAACCTTTATGAAGATCCTCTAGGAAACAGAAACTCCTTCGTCTCCGGTGGCGGTCGCTGCGCCGCCGGAGACGAATCCAGGAAAAAACTTCTTACTGCTTCAGTGCGATCGTATCCTGCAGGATCTGATCAAACGTGGTCACCGCCTTGGCATCGGCTTCAAATCCGCGCTGCGCGACGATCAGATTCGCGAACTCCGTGGCAATATCCACGTTCGACAACTCCAGCGAGCCGCCCGAAAGCGTCCCCAATCCTCCCGTCCCTGGGATCCCGACCGTCGGCGGGCCGGAAGCCAGCGTCGGCGTGAAGTCGGTGCTGCCGTTCAGTTGCAACCCATTGACGTTGGCGAAGTTTGCCAGCGCGCCAGCGTGTCGTCATTGCTGAAGGAGCCGGTGATGGTGCCGTCCGAGCCGATGGCGAAATCCACCAGCGAGCCGCTGCTGCTGCCATCCTGCTCGATCGCCGTGGCGCTGCTCGGCGCCGCCACCTGCGTGATCACCGGAGACGTCCCGTTCAGCAGGTTCCAGTTGAAAGTCTGATTGGTAGCGCCGTCGGCCAATCCCGTGATCGGGATTGCCTCGACGTTCGCCAGCGTCTCGGCCGTTGTGGGCACCGTGATCGTGTCGCCCACGGCAAAGGCCGTCGACCCCGCCCCAACCGTAAAATCGAGCTGGCCCGAGGTGAACGGAGTCCCAACCGTGGCCGTCCCCAGCGCACCCGAAACCGAGCCCACGACCGTGAATTGCGTCGCACTCGTCGCCGTCAGTGTGATGGTCTGCGGGACGGTCGTCGCCGTCGCCGCCACCCCCGTGACCGTTCCGTTTCCTACGTTCGCCGCGCCGTACACTGGAGCTCCGGCTCCGCCGCTTGAGCCGACCAGCACCCCATTTCCGTTGAAGTCCAGCGTGCCCGAAGACAGAATTCCGCTTGCAGGCGCCCCTCCCACCGGGTTGAGGTCGCCCGGCGGAATGCTGAGCGTGTAGTTCCACGCCCCCGGCCCGGCATTGGTGAATGTCGCGGTCAAGGTGTGAGGCGCCCCCAGCGAGTCGTAAATTGTGACCGGCGTCGAAAATGTAGTGCCCACCGCAGCGCTCGCGTCGAGGTTCAACGTGGTCTGCACATTCGCCGTCGCCGTCGGCGGGCTGATGGTTCCTGCCCCCAGTTGCAGCGGGACGATCCCCGCTCCCGTATTCACCACTCCGTTCACCGCAGGGTAGCCGAGCACCTCCTGTCCCTCGGGCGTGACCAGGAAGTTGTTGGCGTCGACCGAAAAATTGCCGGCGCGGGTGTAATCGATGGTGCCGTCCGTATTCTGCACCGCGAAAAATCCCGTGCCTTGAATGGCCACGTCCGTGGGCACTCCGGTCGCGCTGATGCTGCCCTGGGTGAACAGCGAAGGCATCTCGCTGATCTCCGTGCCCGCGCCCACCTGGATCGGGTCGCCCGACCCCGTCGTGCCCAGGCTCTGGTAAAACAAATCGCTGAACAGCACGCTGGTATCTTTGTAGCCCGTGGTGTTCTGGTTGGAAAGATTATTGGCGATGGCCGACAGGTCGGTCGATTCGGCCGTCAGCCCGGAAAGCGGAATGGAAAAATCAGGCATTTAGAACGCTCCTTGTATCTTGCCGATTAGCGCCGAGACCGATGGCGCTGTGAAACTGGGTGATGCGCTCGAACCCGGTGCAACCGCTCCCGGTGCAACCGAGCCCGGTGCAAGCGCCGCGGCCGGATTGGCGCTCGATGCAGAAGCCGCCGGTATCGCCCCCGCCGTTGCATTGCCCGTGCCTCCGGTCGCCGGTGAAGTCGCACTCGATCCCGTGGTTCCCGACGCCGGAACATACTGCTGCATCAGTTGGTAGATCGACGTGACCTCGCTCAGTTCGCTGAACTGCGCCAGCTGCGAAACGAACTGCGAAGGATCGACCGGATCGGTGGGATCCTGATTCTGCAGTTGCGCCACCAGCAATTGCATAAACATATTGTTCAAGCTCTGCGCGCTCGGCAGGCCGGTTGAGCCGCTTGTGGTCGGCGGCGGAGTTACCGGAGTTGTGCTCATGTCAAATACCCTCCATTAAGCAAGAATGCTGAGACCGCCGCCCCCGCCCGTGGTCGCGGCTTCCATCGAAGCCTCCACCGGAGCTTCCGCTCCCGTCCCATTCGGCGTCGCGCGCGTGGGCACAAACCCCTGCTGCTCGGAACCACCGCCGCCCGGCGAATTATTCGAGAAGGCGAATCCCTGCATGAAGTTCACGCTGTTCAGCCGCAGATTCTGTTGTTGCAGCGAATTCGCGATCGCCGGCATGTCACTGGCCAGCACGCCGCGCAGGTCTCCCTTTTCGCTGCCGATCACCAGCCCCACATCGCTCGCGTGAATCGTAGTGCGCACTTCCACGCTTCCGAATGCCGATGTGTTCATCCCGATCCGCATCTCGGATTGCTCGATCCGGCTCACCATCTGTGCGACCTGTACCGGTCCTGGAGGCGCAGCGATCGGGGTCTGTGGAGTTGCCGGGACGAGGTTTGTTGTGTTGCCGGCAGTAGTCGTCGCCGGATTCGCTGGCGGGTTCGCAAGCGCCGCTTGCCCACCCACCGGCGCGGTTGCTGCCGCCGTCGCAATCGGCGATGCCGCTGCCGGTGGCGCGGCAATTTGTGAGGCAACCGCGGGGCCGCTCGCAACGCTTCCGTCCGCGTGAACCGATGGCGCCGCCTGCAGACTTCCGCTGCTGCTTGCAGTCGCCGAATCTTTGCTATTCGCCGACGCGGTATTTTGCGCCAGGTCAGCGCGGAAACCATGTTCGAAGAAACAATGTTCGGGATGGCGCTTGGCATCGGGATCACGGGAATCTCTCTCCGGCCAATCTCCGGAAGCTCGCGTGACGTTTACTGCATCCGAGTAGCCACCAGGATCGTGCCCGCACTCGCAATCTCGCGAACCCGCCAACCAGCCTGCATTCAAGTGAATCCAGATTGTGCCGATGAAGAATGAGAAAAATCGGATGTCCAGAATCAGGCTCACTGGGCAAGGTGTGACCATGCGCCCCGGCAACTTTAGCCGCGGCGCAGATATTCCCGCCGCATCAGAAACAGATCGTCCAGATTGCGCTGCTCGCGCCGTAGAAGTTCTTTTTGATACAGCCGGAGTTGCTGATCGCGCAGGCTCTCCAGCGTCTCCCGCGCCCGCCGCGCCTGGTGAAAAATCTCGCGCTGCTGGTCGCGCGCCTTTTCAAGACCCGCCAGTTGCTGCTCCAGTTCCCGCCGGTGGCGCACCAGCTCCCCCTCGCACTGCAATTCGAAGCGCAACTCCGCCGCCGTGATGCCCGCGCTCAGTTCCTTCGACTGCAGCAAACGCAGCTCCTGCCGGTGCGCCTCCATCTGTTCGATCAGATGCCGCACCCGCGCCACCCGCTGGTTGGCCGCGCGCAGCCGCAGCTCCTGCTGATGTTCGACGCTTTGGCGAAAGTGCAATACCGCCGCCAGCGCAAAATGAAAAGCCATAATCCGAAAATCCCGCTCTTAACCCGGCAGAGCCAGCAGGCGATGGATGGTCTCCGCCAGCGGCGCAGCCTCGCCCGGCTTCTGCATCAGGAACTGATCGAGCTCGGGAATCAGCGTCAGCGCCTTATCCAGGGTCGAGTCGCTGCCCTTCTGGTAAGCCCCGATCCGCACCAGGTCTTCCGAAGCCGAATAGGCCGCCAGCAAGCGCCGCAGGTTTTGCGCCTTCTGCAAATGCGCCGGCGAGCATACCGCCGACATCAACCGGCTCACGCTGTCGAGCACCGCAATCGGAGGATAGTGGCCGCGCACCGCCAGCCGCCGCTCGAGCATCACATGCCCGTCGAGCAGCGCCCGGGCTCCATCCACCAGCGGATCCTGCTCGTCGTCGCCTTCCATCAGCACGGTATAAAACGCCGTAATGCTGCCCGCGCCAAATTTTCCCGCGCGTTCGATCAATCGCGCCAGCATGGTGAAGCACGAGGGCGTGTATCCCTTCGCCGTCGGAGGCTCCCCCGCCGCCAGTCCAATCTCCCGCTGCGCCATGGCCAGCCGCGTCAGCGAATCGACCACCAACAGCACCTGCTTGCCCCGCGCGCAAAAGTATTCCGCCACCGCCGTCGCGGCCAGTGCGGCGCGAATCCGCAACAGCGGCGATTGATCCGAAGTCGACACCACCACGCACGCCCGCTTGCATCCCTCCTCGCCCAGTGCGTTTTCGAGAAAGTCGCGCACCTCGCGCCCGCGCTCCCCCACCAGCCCCAGCACCGTCAGATCGGCGCTGGTGTTGCGCGCCATCATGCCGATCAGCGTGCTCTTGCCCACGCCGCTGCCTCCGAAGATGCCCACGCGCTGACCCCGCCCGCAGGTCAAAAACGCATCCACCGCCCGGATGCCGCAGCCCAGCGGCTCGCGAATCGGGATGCGTTCGAGCGGCAGCGGAGCCGCCGCTTCGAGCGCCCGGCTCTCGCTCCCGCCATACGAGCCCAATGAATCCAGCGGCCGCCCGCCGCCGTCGATCACCCGCCCCAGCAGTCCGTCACCCACGCGGATCGTCGGCCGCTCCCCCCAGCTCGACACCCGATCGCCGTGACGAATTCCGCGCGGCAACTCGAGCGGCATCGACAGCACCGTCGTCCCCCGGAATCCCACAATCTCTCCCGGCAACACTCGTCCCTCGGAGTCGACGATCTCGCACACCTCGCCCACCGAGCAGAACGGTCCCGCCGACTCCACCAGCGGACCGATCACCTGCGTCACCCGCCCCTGCCAGCGCAAGTCCGGGCACGATTCCAGCCGGGCAAAATACGGCGCCAGCAATTCGCCCGCGCTCACGGCTTTTTCTCCCGCTCCCGCGGCCGCGCCGCCAGCAGATCCATCAATCCCTGTTCAATCTCCTTGAGCTGCACCTCCAGCCCCAAATCCGCCGTACCCATCGAAGTGCGCAGCTGGCATTGTTCGAGCGCCATGGCCGGATCCTCCACCACCTCCGGCAGCTCTCCCGGACCCATGCGCGAAATCAGATAGCTGCGCCACACCGTCGCCTGCTGCGGATGCACTGCCAGCACCACGCCGGTGGCGCCTTCGATCCGGTCGAGCGCCACCCGCAGAATGCCCATCAACAGCAGCGGATCGACCTGCGCTTCGCGGTGCAGGATCTTGCGTGCGATGCTCAAGGCCAGCAGCACCGCCTCCTTTTCGATCTTCTGGTAGTAGTCCGCGCGCTCCCGGGCAAAATCCGCCAGCGCCTGGGCCACCCCCGCCCGCTCCCGGACCAGCTGTTCCTCAAATTTCGCGCGCGACTCCTGCTCGCCCTGCCTTCGCCCCAGCTCCCGCGCCTGCGCCTCCCGTTCGGCAAAATGCGCCAGCGCCGACGAACCCTCGGCTTCTCCCGGGCCCGGCTGAACCGGGCCCGTCAAACTTGCGCCCGCGGGCGCGGTCACTTCGCAGTAGATGAAGGGCGTAACCTCGGCCTGCCCGCTCCGAGCCGGCGGAAGCGCAGCCGGCGAACGGCTAGGTGACGAACTCATCGTCTGTCTCCGGAGCCAGCATCAGCTTGCCTTCGGCCTCCAGCTTGCGCGCCACCGACACCGTTTCCAGTTGCGCGTTGGTGGTGTCCTTCGATCTCACCGGCCCCAGCACTTCCATGTCTTCTTTCAACATTTCCGCGGCCCGCGAAGACATGGACTTGAAGATGTAGTTCTTCAATTCTTCCGAGGCGCCGCGCAAGGCGGTGGCCAGCGTCTTTTTGTCCATCTGCCCCAGCAGTTCGCGGATGCCGGCCTCGGGCACGGTCAGCAGATCTTCAAAGGTGAACATAAGGTTGCGGATGGAAAGCGCCAGATGGGGATCTTCCCCCTCAATCGATTCCAGGATGTCCTTGCCGGTCTTCGGGTCCAGCCGGTTCAGCAGGTCGGCCACCCCCCGCAGCCCCGCATAGGCCCGCCGGCTCTGCTCCCCGAGCGCCTCCAGCCGTTTGTAGAGGACCACCGCCACCCGCTGCGCCATTTCCGGCGAGAACTGCCGCAACTGCGCCAGCCGCTTGATGGGCTCGGCGCGCAACTCCACCGGCAGCCGCATCAGCACCGTCGACGCCTGTTTGGACTCGAGATGAGCCAGGATCAGCGCGATGGTTTGGGGATGCTCGCCTTCGATGAACTTGGCCAGCTGCCGCGGATCGGCCTTGCGCAGCGAATCCAGCTTGTCTCCACCGACCTCCGCGGCCTGCGAGATCTGGCGCAACAGATCGCCCGCTCCGTCCTTCCCGAAGGCCTTCGCCAACAGCTTGCTCGCGTAGTCCATCCCGCCCTGGCTGATGTAGTCGCCGGCCATGGCCAGACGGTGAAACTCCTCGAGTACGGCCAATGCGGTCTCGGCGTTGACATAATCGAGCACCGCGATCTCGCGCGTGATCTTCTCCACCTCCGCCTGCGGCAGATGACGGTAGATGTCGCAGGCCGCGTTTTCCCCCAGAAGTACCATCAGGATGGCGGCCTTGCGCAGGCCGGTGACGTGCAAGACGGTGGCCGGGGCGGTCATGTGACTTTATCCTCCCGCACCCAGGATTCGACCAGGCGGCTGGTGGCCGCGGGTTCGGCCTTCACCTTGTCGCTCAGCATCTTTTTCAACTGATTGGCGCGCTGTCCCTCGGCGTTCGGCTTCCCCGCTTCCTCCGGCATGCCCGGGCCGCCGGCGGCAGCCGGAAGTTGGGCCGGATCCTTGTGGCCGAGCTTGCCCGGCAGTTCGCGGAAGGCAGCCACGGCCTGCTTCTTCACCGGCCGCAGGATCAGGAAATAAATGACGAGAAACAGCGCCGCCAGGCCGGCATAGCGCAGCATCCAGGACCAGGGCTCGGGCAACTGCCGCCAGTGCTCGGATTTGGTTGGCGCGGGGGGCGCTTCGAGCGGCACCTCCTGAAACGACAGGTTCTCGACCGCCAGCACGTCGCCGCGCTGGGTATCGACGCCGATGGCGGCGCTGGCCAGTTGCTCGATCTCCTTCATCTCATCCGGGGTGCGCTTGCGCCGCGTGGTGGTGCGTTTGCCCCCCTGTTCGGTGACCTCGACCGCATCGTCGACCAGCACCGCCGCCGCGATCCGCCGCACCCGGCCCGCAGGCTCCACGCTGCGGTGCAGGCTCTTGCTGATGGCGTAGGTGGTCGAATCCGATTTTGAGGAGGACTGCTCCGTGCCCGCCGCGGAGCCCGCTGCCGGGGCAGCCGCCCCTGCTGCGCCCGGCGCTGGAGTTGTTGCCGAAGGCGTCGTGGCGGGCGGCGTGGGTGCTCCCGGCGCCGTTGCCGGCGGAACGTTGCTCGCCGTGCCCGGAACTCCCGCGGCGCCCCCGGTCGAACTCTCCTCGGAATGTTCCTGAGTCAGCGGCGTCGGAGTCTTTGGATCGTAGGTCTCCTGCGAGTCTTCGCTCGTACCCAGGTCATACTCCACGTGCACGCTGGCGCGCACGTGGTCGGCTCCCACCACCGGCTCGAGGGTGTGAACCAGAGTTTTGGCCAGCTCCTCGTCGGCGGCAAAGGCGTGTCCGCCGGCGCCGTCGCGTCCGTGCAGCAGGGGCAGGTTGCTGTCGGCGTCGACCACGGTGACGTTTTCCGGGCGCAGGCGGTCGACCGCGCTCGCCACCAGTTGCGGGATCGCCTGCTGCGCTTGTTCCGACAATCTTCCCCCGCGGGTCTTGACGATCACCGCCGCTTTCGCCTCGTGCTCCTGCTCGGTGAACAACGACTCCTCGGGCATCACCAGGTGCACCCGCACCGCCTCGACTTCGCTCAAAGTCGCCAGGGTGCGCTCCAGTTCGCCTTCGAGGGCGCGCTGGTAGTTCACCTTCTCGGTGAAGTCGGAGCCCGCCCAGTTCGGAGTGTCGAACAGCTCAAAGCCCAGGCGCGCGCTGCGCGGCAGTCCGGCCGCCGCGGTTTCGAGGCGGCTGGCGTCCAGCTTGTCTTCCGGGACCAGCAGGCTGCCGCCATCGGGAGAAATCTGGTAGGCGATGTTTTTTGCCGCCAGGCGCGCGCCCAGCGCCTGCGCCTCCTCGGGCCGCAGCCCGGAATAAAGCGTCACATACTTCGGCTGCCCCAGCAGCGCCACGAACACCCACAGCGTTCCTGCGACCAGCGCCATGCCGGAAGCGAGCAGCAGCCGCTGCTGGAAGCTCAGCCCCTTGAAGAACTCCCCCAGCCGGTGCAGCACGTCGTCGAAGGATTGGGGTTTGTTGTCGGCCATCGCTTTCCCTGTGTCGCGGGCGGGAACGGGAACTCAGCTCAGAACTGCATGCGCGCAATCTCCTGGTAGGCGGAGACGATCTTGTTCCGCACCTGCATCATCAGCTGAAAGGAAAGATCGGCCTTTTCGACCGCGATCAGCGCGCTGTGCACGTCGGCGCCGTTGCCCTCGAGCACGCCCGCCACCTTGCCTTCGGCCTGCGAGCTCAGGTCCCCCATCTCCTCCATCGCTCCGCGCAGCGTGTCGGCAAAACCGCCGCCCGGGGCCGCCGGAAACTCCGCCGCCGCGCTCTCGATCTCGGCGGGCAGGATGCGCAGGGAAGAAATCGGGCTGCTCATAATTCTGCTGTTCCTTTCACCGTCCCGCCTAACTCAAAATCTGCAGCGAGGTCTGGATCATGCTCTTCGCCGCCTGCACCGCCGCCGCATTCAGCTGGTAGGCGCGCACCGCGCTCAACAGGTCGGCCATCTCCATCACCGGATTCACGTTGGGATACGTCACATAGCCCGCGCTGTCGGCATCGGGATGCCCCGGCTCATAGCGGCTCGGCATGGGCGACATATCGTCGACCACGCGCTCCACCCGCACCCCGCCATCGGGAGGCCCTTTGCGCAGCGCGGCCAGCATCAGCGGAAAGCGCGGCATGGGCTGGGCCCGGAACACCAGCATCTGCCGCCGATAAGCCCCGCCCAGCGCCGTGTGCGTGGTTTCGGCGTTCGCCATGTTCGCCGCCCCCAACTCCGCCCGCCAGCGCTCCGCCCCCAGCGCCGAGCCGCTTACTTCGAGCATGCCAAACAGGTTCATGACGATGCGCTCCCTCCCGAGTTGATGGCCTGCGCAATCGAATGGAATTCGTCTTTCAAAAGCTGCACGCCCAGGTTGTACTTCATCTGGGTCTCGGCCAGCAGCAGGCTCTCCCGCTCCAGGCTGACGTTGTTGCCATCGGGACGCTCGAGCAATCCCCGCACCCGCCGCACCACCGGAGAGTAAACCACCGGAGCGTACGCAGGATAAGAAGCGGGAGCATACGAGGCGTAGGACAGCCCGCCAACATGTTGCCTCCATCTTCTTCTTGTTCCTCTTCCCGTCCCTCGATCCGCGCCCGCATCCCCGCCCGCTCGAGCTCGGCGCGGAAGTCCAGATCCCGGGTGCTGTACCCGGGCGTGTCAAGGTTCGCCATGTTCGACCCGATCAGCTTGTAGCGGGCCACGTCCACGTCGAGAAAACGGCTGAGCGCCTCCACCATGGAATCGTCAATCATGGACATAGCCGCTCCAGCTCGGCAGCCCGTAGCTGCGGATCTTGTTGCGCACGGTTCTCAGACTCACCCCCAGAAGCTCCGCCGCCCGCGAGCGGTTTCCGCCCGTGGCCTCAAGCGTCATCTCGACCAGCCGCCGCTCCATGTTTTCCAGCGACACCCCGGCCCGCAAAACTCCGGCCCGCAAACAGTCGTCGAGCGCCTCGTCCGCGTTGGCCGCCGTGTCCACCCGCCAGTCGCGGCGCACAAAATGCGCCTCCAGCGCCGCCCGCATGCCCGCTTCGTCGTCGACCACCAGCACTCGATTCATTCCGCGATGTCATCCTGAACCAGCGTTCTTTGCGCAGTGAAGGACCTGGGCGAGCCGCGCGAAGTGTCGCGTTCTTTGCGACACATTAATCGCGCGTTTGGCTCGCTTCCTTATCAAACTGACGTGTTGCCAACTCTCGTGCCCTCGCTCCCTCGCACCTTCGCTCCCTCGCACAACGGAAACGTTAGCGTGAAGCTGGCCCCGGAGCCCGCGCGGTTCGCCGCCGCGATCGATCCCCCGTGCTGCTCGACGATCCTGCGGCACACCGCGAGCCCCAGCCCCGGACTGCCGGCCCGCGTGCTGAATCCCGCTTCAAACATTCTTGCCGCGTCTCCCATCCCAACTCCCGGCCCGGTGTCGCTCACCGAAATCGCCGCCGCGGCCGAGTCCCCGTGATGGATGCGGTGTCCGGAGATCTCCACCCAGCCTCCGCCCGGCATGGCCCGCAGCGCATTCAGCACCAGATTCAACAGCACCTGTTCGAGACGATGGCGGTCGGCCGCGAACCACACTCCCTGCAGCCGGTTGCGCAGGCACAACTCGACGCGCGCCTGCCGCGCCATGGGCATCAGAACCCCCCCCGCCCAGTCGAGCAGCTGGCCGAGATCGGTCGGCACCCGCTCCGGTGCGGGCAGGCTGTGGAAGTGCAAAACGTTATTCACCGTCGCGGCCAGCGTGCGCAGCCCCGCTTGCACCTGTTCGACCCACCCGTGACACTCGGGGGAAAGTCCGGCCCCGGCCAGCAGTCCGGCAAACAGCTCCAGGCTGCCCAGCGGATTGCGGATTTCGTGCGCCAGAATCGCCGACATTTCCGCCAGCGCCTGCTCCCGCCGCAGCTTGTCCCGCTCCTCGGCCAGGCGCCCGGCCTCGCTCACATCGCGCAGGATGAAGATCGAGACGCAGCCGCCACGATTCTCCGCATCGTGATTCCCGGCATGAGTGTTCCCGGCATCCGTGACCACGGCGTGCCGCGCCGCCAGCCAGCGCTTCCCGCCTTGCCCGTCGGCAAAGCACTCCTCTTGTTCGCCCGCTTCCGCGCGCGCGCGCCGCAAGAGTTCGCGCAGCTCGCCGGACACCGACGACAGAGATTCGAAGCCGGCCACATTCTCCGCCGAGCCTGCACCCAGCAAACGCCGCCCTTCCGGATTCAACAGCGAAATCGCGCCGTCGGATTTCGCCACCAGCACCCCGCAGGGCAGCCCGTCGAGAATGCGGTCGAGGTGCTGGCGCATCCGCCGGTTTTCTTCGAGGCTCCGCTGCAGCCCGGCGTTGCTCTCCTTCAGTTCGCCGCGCAGCCGCGCCACTTCCGAGCGCAGCATGCCATAAGAGCGTTCGAGCGAATCCGCCGCTTCGGCGAAGGAGCGGAACGCCTGCAGCAGAAAGCGTTCGCTCTCGCCCCGCGCCGCGTCCTCGCTTCCCGGCGGAGGCATGGTGGCCGCCGTCGCCAGGCAGGACGGCATGGGCAAAGAAGTCATGGATGCAGGCAACATTTGCACGGTAATGGCCAAGAGGGCGGTGGGGAGGCTGAGATTACACTTATGTGGGGTTTTTTGGTGTTGCTTCACCAGTGCTTCAGGAATCGCGCAGAGAGACGCGCGCACCATCGGGCGTGCGCGAAGATTCGTATCAGAGATTCGTATCAGGGCATGCCTTCAAGGCATGCCATCCAAGGCCAGACCACGAATCGCGCCTTCACAGTTTGCTGAAAAACGCACGATTCGTATCAGGGTATGCCTTCAGGCATACCGCAAATGCTGCGTTTTCAGCAGCGCCTTCAGGCGCCGCGTCGGCGCGTCCGAGTTTTTCAGCACTCTGTTCAGGCGCTGCGTTTCCCGCCGTGGCATCGACGCTTCCACGCCCCGAAGGGGCCGTTCGAAAATAGCCCGGCGCTTCTAGCGCCGGGGGACGGAGATCAATCGATACGCGCCCCGTAGGGACGCCTGATATTTTGACGCCGGACATTATTTGACATTTTTAAACAGACTCCATAGACCCCCGACAACTACGGGTCTACGTCCGCGTTTCATTCTTATCGCTCTTCTTAACTCGCCCGCCCCGCGCACGAAAGGCTCCGCGCCGCATTGGGCGCGAGCGCATGCTGAAAGGGAAAATAAAGATGCTCGCTCAACACCGTGCTCCCATTCTCCACCAGGATGGAGGCCCGCTCCATCACGTGCTGCAACTCGCGCACGTTGCCCTTCCAGGGATGCGCTTCGAGCACCCGCACCGCCTCCGGGCTCAGACGCGGGCAGGCGGCGCTCATCGCCGCCGCCATGCAGGCTAGAAAGTGCTCGGCCAGAGGGATGATGTCGCTGCGCCGCTCGGTGAGCGGAGGCAGCTCCAGGGGAAACGCCGAGAGGCGGTAGAAAAGATCCTCGCGAAATTCTCCCCTTCCGGCGCGCCCCGCCAGATCGACGTTGCTGGCGGCAATCACTCGCACATCCACGCGGGTCAGCTCGGCGGTGCCGAGGCGCTGCACTTCCTTCTGTTCCAGAAAGCGCAGGAGCTTGGCCTGCATGCCGAGCGGCAGCTCGCTCACCTCGTCGAGAAACAGCGTGCCCCCGTGCGCCGCCGGAATCCGCCCCACCTGCGCCTGCACCGCGCCGGTGAAGGCTCCGCGGGCGTGGCCAAAAAGTTCGGATTCGAGCAGCGCCTCCGGAATCGCCGCGCAATTCACCGCCACGAACGGCCGCGCCGCCCGCGGACTCAGTTCGTGCAGCGCCCGCGCCACCAGCTCCTTGCCGCTTCCGGTCGGCCCCACGATGAGCACGCTGGTCGAGCGCGGCGCCACCAGCCCGGCCATGCGGTAGACGCGCTGCATCGCCTCGCTGCGCCCGATCATGCCGGGCAGCGGCGCGTAGCCGCGGGAGACCTCTTCAGCCTCGGGCATCTCTGCCTCGGTCGTTTCTGAGTTGGTCGTTTCTGAGTTGGTCGTTTCTGAGTTGGTCTGTCGCATCTCCCCGGCGTCGCCGGCGGGAAATGGAACGTCGGAGTCGAGCAGCACCACCTGAATCCCCGGAAAGCGCCGCTGTACCAGGGCGATCAGCTCGTCGCTGTCCAGATCCGGCAGGCGGCGGTCGAGAAACAGAATCTGCCAATCGCCCGCTTCCAGCTTCGCCAGGGCGTCGGCTCCGCCGAGCGCATGCTGCACCGGCCGCCAGCGGCCGTTCATGCTGTGCAGAACCTGCTCGCGCAGGGCGCTGCTCGGACTCGCAATCAGCGCTCCGCCCGCGCCCGTGGCGAACATCGCAGTGGCGGTCGTCGGCGTGGCGGTCGTCGCTGTTGCGATCGCCGGAAATGTTGTCGTGGCACTCATCGCAGCTCTCCTGGCAAGTCTTCTGGCTTCAGATTCAGTGAAGCGTTCGGCAGCCGCACCGTGACCGTCTCAAATTCCTCCGTCCGCTCCCGCTCCCACACCGCGCCCGAGCGCTCCCAGCCCGCCTGCGCCACCAGCAGGCCCAGCTCCGGCCGGGAAAAGACGGACGCTCCCCGGCTTCCGCGCCAGCGCATGCGCAACCAAAATTCGCCGGTCTCAATCTGCAGTTCCGTTCCCCGCGCCGCAAGGCTCAGCGCCGAATCGAGCATCCGGAATATCGTGCTGTCGAGTTTTCGCCGTTCCATGGTTCGCGGTAACGAAGTTCGCGGCGGCAAAGATCCTGCGAAGGGACCGAGCGCGATGCGAACGCCCTTGCCTTCGGCCACGGGCTGCAGGTCGTCCGCCACTTCCCGCAGCAGAGCCTGCAACTCCGCCGTCTGCAATTCGCCGTTTCTGTTTACCTCGTTTCTGTTTACCTCGCTCTGGCTTGCCTCGTTTTTGTCTACTTCGTTTTTGTCTACTTCGTTCTTGTTTACCTCGTGCCTGCTGATTCGATCGATCCCGCTTTCCTCCTCGACATCCACCACCTCCCGGATCGCCCCCACCAGCAGGCGCATGCGCTCGGTCAGCTCCAGCCCTTCCCGCAGCCCATGCACATACTGCTCGGGAGTGCGCGGGCTGGCCAGCGCCACCTCCATCGAACACTGCAATCCGGTCAACGGCTGATTCAGCGCATGCAGCAACTGCGCCAGCGGAGTGCGCGCAATCGGGCCGGCGGTGGCGCGGGCACTCACGCCGGCACTCCCGGCTCGCCGCTCAATTCATAACCCACGCCGCGCACCGTGTGAATCAGCTTGCGCGCGTGCCCATCGTCCACCTTGCGCCGCAAATAATTGATATAAACGTCCACCACGTTCGTTGTGGTGTCAAAAGTGAGGTTCCAGACGTGCTCGATAATCATGGCGCGGGAGACCTGGCGGCCGGCGTTGCGCATCAGGTATTCGAGCAGGGAAAATTCTTTTGACGTGAGTTCGATGCGGCGGCCGGCGCGTTCGGCGCGGTGTTCGACGCGGTCGAGCTTGAGATCGTCAACCACGAGCACGGACTCGGAAGGCAAATGGCTGCGGCGCAGCAACGCGCGGATGCGGGCTGAGAGTTCGCTGAACGAAAACGGCTTCGGAAGATAATCATCAGCGCCGGTGTCGAGACACTGCACCCGATCTTCGACCCGGCTTCTTTGCGTCAGCACGAGGACCGGCACACTGGGACGCTTCAGGCGCAAATGGCGCAACACGCTCACGCCATCGAGCTTGGGCAAATTTAAATCGAGAATCACCAGATCGTAGTCGAACTCGGTGCCCATGGCGCGCGCCTGCTCACCATCCTCGACCACATCGACGGCATAGTGCTCGCCTTGCAGCCCCTGGCGCACAAAGCTGGCCAGCGCCGCGTCATCTTCGGCAATCAGAATCCTCATAAGTGGGCCTTAATCACCACCGATTCTAGTTAGAGAAAGCTCAGTTGAAACCGAAACCACCTCGCACGAAAGTGCGTGTCTGCAGAAATGGGGCCGGGTTTCAAAACGGGCAGTGGCTCTGTTGGCAGTCCGCCTTCTCCTTGCCGCGAATCACGGGTAGGGATGCTTCGACTGCGGTTGTGCTTCGCGTTCGCGAAGCTCAATCCTCGCTCAGCATGACAGAACTGTGGCTAGTGCTGCCGTGGTCTGTGGGCACTGCCAACAAATGCAGAGGTCCTTCGTTGGGAGTCCTCGGCGAAGCCGAGGACTCCGCTGCCTCAGGATGACAAGTATAATTTCCGGCGTGAGCGTGGGCTAATCCTTACAACAGAGCGAACTTCTTATGTGCTTTTCAGCGACAGCGAACTTTGTGGGCAGCGGAGTGCTTGGCGCGGTTGGCGTCGTCACATTAACCAGAGTGAAGCACCGGCGCGAAGTGCTTTTCGCGGCGCTGCCGTTGTTGTTTGCCATTCATCAGTTCATCGAGGGATTCGTGTGGCTCGGCCTCGACGGCATTCTCTCGCCTGCGGTCGCGCACGATATGGGGGCGGCTTTCATGCTCTATGCGCAGGGATTGCTCCCGTTCCTGCTGCCGCTCAGCGTGCTGCTCTTCGAGCCCACCGCGGACAGCCGCCAGCGCATGTTGCCGTTCCTCCTGCTCGGCGCAGGAACCACGCTTTATATCCTGTGGGCGTTGACGGCGTTTCCGACGCAGATCTACGTCAGGGCGAACAGCATTGTCTACATCAATCAAGCGACCAACAATGAGGCGGTTGCGGTGCTCTACGTAATTGCAACCTGCGGATCGCTTTTCTTTTCGAAAATCAGGCCGATGATCCTTTTCGGCGTGGCCAACCTGGCAATTCTCCTCATTGTGATGGAGGTCAAGCGCTATGCCTTCACCTCGCTGTGGTGTGCGTATGCCGCCGTCGCGAGCGTAATCATTCTTGCTTATTTCTGGAAGAGTCATGGAAGTCGGCCGTTCGTGTACGCGTAGGGGGGCTTTCGAAGCTCCAGTTCGTACCTCGACTTGTCATCCTGAGGCCCGCGTTTTGTGCGGGCCGAAGGACCTGTGTAGTTCGCCGGTGCGAAACGGTGGGTTTTCCGGCGCTGCCAGCGAGTGCAGAGGTCCTTCGTTGGGAGTCCTCGGCTTTGCCGAGGACTCCGCTGCCTCAGGATGACAAGGGGTGGGGGGGAATGTTCATGCGTCACAGACGGCGAAGGTTGGATATTGTCATCCTCGGGTTATGGAGCCACGCCCGCAGAAGACGTACTTCGTCTACATCATGACGAATCGCTCGAAAACTCTTTATACCGGCGTTACGAACAGTTTGGTGCGCAGAGTGCGCGAGCACAAGCTCGGGATCGGCGGTACTTTTGCTGCGAGATATAGGCTTGATCGCCTGGCGTATTTCGAACGCTTTGGCGACATACGCGATGCTATTGAGCGCGAGAAGCAGATCAAGGGCTGGCTGCGAATCAAGAAAATCGCTTTGATCGTTTCGGTGAATCCCGAGTGGAAAGACTTGAGCGCGGAGTGGTACGAGAGGCACGCTTACCAGCCGCAGAAGGCCTCGTGACCGTGCGCACTGGCGCAAGTGCAAGTGCAAGTGCAAGTGCAAGTGCAAGTGCAAGTGCAAGTGCAAGTGCAAGTGCAAGTGCAAGTGCAAGTGCAAGTGCAGAGGTCCTTCGTTGGGAGTCCTCGGCTTTGCCGAGGACTCCGCTGCCTCAGGATGACAAGGTTTTTCTTTTCTTGCTGCGCAGGAGTTTCCAGGCGTCGCGGTAGGATTCGTATTTGTAGCAATCGCGGCGCATGGGCTGGACGGGGCAGAGCATCAGGTCGGAGCTTTTGGTTCTGAGGACGACGGCGGCGGGGATGACGTACCAGACTTCTTCGGGGACGATGTAGGCGGCGAAGAAATCGACTTTGCGGCGGGCGTAGCGTTTCCGGCGCTGGTTGGGCCGGAATCCGCAGAGGTAGCCGTTGGCGAGCCGGTAACTGGTTGATTTGACCTGCACGCGAAGAAACTGGCGTCCGTGTTCGACGCCGACGTCGTAGGAGGAGGAATCTCCCCAGGGCTTAGTCACCCTGAAGCCTTTGCGCAGAGCCCACGCCATGAATTGCAGCTCGACCCACTCGCCGCGCTCTTTGAAAGTTCTGAAGCCCTTGCACTTGGCCATGTCCACATCCTCTTGTCGCGCAAAAGAAAAGGCGCGGCCCATGGGCCGCGCCTCGTTTTCTTAAAGTTTTAACTTATAATTCCATTATATCACACTGCAGGGGTAAAAGCGACATAGTTTCAAAAATATTTGCGTAGTGTTGCCAGCAACTTAGCGGCGTCGGGGTCAGTTTGCCTATTGACAAGTTTTACGGGGATGGGGGGCTGGAGATGTTTTGCGGGAGATCCCTCGCCCCGCTGGTGAAAACGCGGGGCTTCGGGATGACGCCTCAAGCTGATCCGTTACTACAAAGTTCCGCTGCGCGACTGAAACGAAGCGCCTTGCCGCCGGGTCACGGCGTCCGGTTTCACGGGGTGGGCGAGGCCGCGGCGACGCCGGTCCCGCTCACGCTGAATGTAACCGATGGCGTTGTGCCGCCGCCGGCGCTGCTGACGGGAATGGTCACGGTGCCGCTGTAAGCGACTGCCATGGTGGGACTGAAGGTGACATCGAGCTCGCAGCTTGAGCCTACGGGGAGAGAGACGTTGCAGGTGCCAAGCGTGACGTTGAAACCGGCAGGAGCGACAGGACTGCCAAAAGCTCCGGCATAGAGGTCGCCTTCATTGGTGATCTTCACATTTTTCGTGGCGCTGGTGGCGCCGACGGTTGTGGCGGGGAAGGTCAGCGACTTGGGCGTTGGTACGGCGTAGACGCCATAGACGTATCCCGAGAGCGCGACCGTCTGCGTGGTGCTGGCAGTGTTCAGGGAGTTGGACGTGAAGGTGATGGTCCCGGAGTAAGTGCCGGCGTGCGGGGCTGTCATGGTGGATTCGACCTGGCAGTATGCACCGGGGGCGATCACGATGCCCGCGACGCAGTTATGAGTGGAAGCGGCCTTGAGCGCGAAGGCGGAGCCGGTGTGGGCGATGGAGGCGACGGTGAGAGGCTTGTTGCCTCCGTTATAAACGCCGACTTCTTCTTCGGTGCTGGCGACGCCGACAAACTGCTCGCCGAAGGCAATCACGCCCTGCGAACGGTCGACCTTGTCGAGGTCATAGTAATTGCCGACGTAAACAGTGCCGTCGGAGCCTACGGAATCGCCGAGGGGCGAAGCGGCCGGATCAAGGTTTGTAATGGAAGTTGAATAAGCTGAGGCTGGCAGCTCGGCCACACCACCTCCGGTGTACCGGGTGGCATAAAGAGTATCGGCTGCGTCGACGGGGACCCCTTCACTGGCGCCAACCGTGTTGATCTGAGTTTGGACGCCGCTGGCGGTGAGCTTGTTGATGGTGTATCCGCCGATGAAGACGTTGTCATTTGCGTCGACGGAAATCTCGACGGGCTGAGTTATGGCAGGATCAATCGCGTTGGTCACATAAGTTCCGTTGGCTTTGACTTCAAAAATCTGCTGGCACTCGATATCGAGGACGAAGAGATTTCCGGACTGATCGAAGGCCACCGAATAGAGATATTCAAAGCTTGAACAGGGAGAGTATGGCGGCGAGGGCGGGATCACGGTGATCGAGCCCTGCACTCCGGCGGCGGTATAGGTCACGATATCGGTGCCGTAGTTATTCTGGCCGATGTAGAGCGTGCCCGCGCCATCGATGGCAATGGCGTGCGGGGAAGTGAGGCCGGTGACCGGCAACTGAGTCACGACGCCCGCCGTGGTGATGCTATAAACTGCGTTGCTGTTATCGGAGAGGTAGTAGACCGTTCCGTTCTCGTCGACGACGGATTGATAGATGTAGTAGTCAGCGTTGAGAACGGGGCTGGTGACGACCCCGGGCTGAATGAGTGACAGTGGAGCTTGCCCGGTGCCGCCGAGAAGAACGGTGGCCAGGGTAGTGGAGCCATCGAGCAGAAGCAGAGCGTCTTTGCGGGCGCCGGGCAGAGTGGGTAGAAACGAAATGGTTACCTTGCAAGTCTCGGTGCTGCCGCTGACGACGCAGGTCACTGGGCCGCGGGCGTAATCGTGGCCGTAATGGAAACCCGCCGTCGGAGTGAAGGTGCCGCTGTAGCCGGAGACGTCGAAGGTCGCGACAAGCTTTTGCGCGGAGGCCTCGGAAACGCCGACCGCCGCGGCATGGAAAACGAGGACTGACGCGGTTGGGGTCGCGATGATGACCAGGGGCGCGGCGCCGCCGGGACGCGCAGCTTCCAGCGGGCTGCGTTCATCCTGCGCGAGTGCGTGATTGAACTGAAGGCCGAGAGCTAGGACTGCTACTGCCAACATCTGGAATTTGCGCGTCATTATTGTTGCTGTTGTCATTGTTATTCAGAACCCTTCGTTATTTAGACCTCGTAATCTAGAACTCGTAATCTAGACCTCGTAATCTAGAACTCGTAATCTAGAACTCGTAATCTAGACCTCGTAATTTAGAACTCGTAATCTAGAACTCGTAATCTAGACCTCGTAATTTAGACCTCGTCGTCATTCAGAACTCGGAGTCATTCAGAATTCGCCGTCATTCAGAACTCGCCAATGGATATAGTGATGCGAACGGCTTGCGCGTTTCATAATCGCGGGTGTCGGTCGTGAGGTAGGAACGAAATGGGCGCAAGAATTTCCTCAACACAGATCAGGGGATTTGCGTTGCGATCCACCCTTCGCCACGATGCGGCGCAGGCTACTGCCCGCAAGCCTGCTGAGAACCGAATAAGCGGCAATGAGCATACACCCATTCGGCTGGGGCCGATAGTATGAAAGAACTTGCATTCGGAGCGCCTTCGGGGCTTGCTGGCGGGCCGGGGAAGGCTGAGCATAATACGAGCTATTGCGGCGGGGTGGGTGTGTCCTGGAGTTTTTGAAATTCCTGCATTTCGCGCTGGGCCTCGGCTGTCCTTCCTTCTTTACGGTAGAGGGCGGCTAGTCCGAAGTGCGCCTGGGCCGCGAGTGAGCTTTGTTTTTCGATGGAAAGAAGTTTGGTCCAGGCTTTCTCGGCGGCGGCGGAGTCGCCGTCGAGGGAAGCGGCTTTGCCGAGGGAATAGAGCGTCTCGGGCATATCGGGCATGAGGCGGTTGGCGCGTGAGAGGTCGGTGCGGGCCTCGTGTACTTTGCCTTGCTCGAGCAATGCGGTTCCCAGGCGGTATGCGGCTTCGGCGTTGCCGGGCTGGCGCTCGGTTTGCGCGCGGAATTCAGCTTCAGCTTTGGACCATTGCGATGCGCTGGCGTAGACTTCGCCGAGTTCGAGGTGAACTTCGGGAACGTCCGGACGCAGCTTCAGTGCTTCAGCGTATTCTTTCTCGGCCTCGGGCATGCGGCGCAGAACGAAATAGTTTTCTGCCATCGCCTGATGCGCGCGCGGAGAATCGGGATTAGAAGCGAGCAATGTGTCGATCGATTGCTTGGAGAGCAGACCGCTGGCGCGTCCGAGGTAGTAGAGCAGGTCGGGATCGTTGGGCCGCTGCTGCAGTGCGGCCTGCAAGTTGGCGATGGCTTCGGCGAATTGACCGGTCTCGATCTGGGCAATACCTAATGCGCTTTGCTCGTGGACGGTTTGCAGATGTGGAATCGCTTCGGCGGCGTATCCCTGCACCAGCAGAGCGTAGCCGAGCAACTGATGCGCGGGGGCCAGGCTCGCATCGAGTTCCAGCGCGTGTTTCAGCGGTGGAATCGCGGCGGCGTAATCGCGCTGCTCCATGCAGGCCTGACCGAGGCTGACAAAACCTGCGGCGAAAGAGGGATCGAGTTCCGTGACTTTGCGGAACTCAGCCACGGCAACGTCGAAGTGGCGCTCGGTTTCGGCTTTGCGGCCGGCTTCCATGTGTTGCGTTGCGTCGTGTTCTGCTTGGGGCGAAATCGCCTGCCACGCCAGCCACAGGGCTAACAAGATTCGAATCATGGTCGCTCCGGTTCCCGTACTTCTAAGAATTGATCGGCGGCAACATCGTTCAGGACTTGATGAGTTCCCGAGGGCCAGAATACTTCAACTTTGGCGGACTTGGCCGCGCCCAGCCCGAAGTGCACGCGCTTGTCGTTTGCCGATTCGTAGCTGCCGGCGGTGGTGGCGAAGCGGGTCTGGCCATTGACTAGCACGCGCGATCCGAGACCATCGCGGTTGCTGCGCGTGCCGCGCAACGTGATCGTCAACCAGTGCGTGCTGCCGCCATGATTGTAAAAAGCACGATTGTAAAAAAACTGAGGATGCGCGCCGAGCACAGTTGTTACGGCGTCAACCCAGCCATCGTTGTTCAAGTCGCCGAATGCCGCGCCACGTCCCGCGAGCAGCGCACTGCTTCCGGAATCGACCTGCTCGAAGCGCCCATCGTGATTGAGCGCGAGGAGGGTTGGTTCCAGGTAGTGCAGTGAAGGGTCGATCTTTTCCACGTTATCGAGCACGTGCCCTTGCGTGATGAATAGATCTTTCTGGCCATCATTGTCGAAATCTTCCAGGCCAACTCCCCAGCCGGAGGTCACTCCGGAAAGCATGGTCACTCCGGTTTGCAGGCCGCGATCGCTGAATGAACCTTTGCCGTCGTTGTGGAAGACGGCGTAAGTCTGGCGGGGCAAAGTGGTGACGATTACGTCAGGCTTGCCATCATTATCGTAATCCTGAAAGACGACGCCCATGCCGGAGAGCGGTCCGCCATCGAGGTTGAGGGCTGCGCCGGCTTCGAGGGCGACCTCGGTAAAGGTGCCATTGCCGTTGTTGTGAAATAGATATTGCTGCATGCCGTCATTGGCCACATAGATATCGGTGAATCCGTCGCCATCGTAATCGGCGAAGGCCACACCCAGGCCGTGACCTTTCTTCGCGGCAATGCCCGAGCGCTGGCTGACATCTTCGAAGGTGCCGTCGCCGCGATTGTGGTAAAGGATGTTCGTGGTGCGGGGAAATTCTCCGGGCGGACAGTAAGTGTGGAAATTGCCGCCGCAGTCTTTGCTGTGCTGCATGTCCCAATCCATGTAGCGGGTGACGAACAGATCGAGTTTGCCGTCATTGTCGTAGTCGAAAAATCCCGCTGAAACCGACCAGCCGCCGCCGGCAACGCCAGCTTTGGCCGTGACGTCAGTGAAGGTGCCGTCGCCGTTGTTGTGATAGAGAATATTTTTTCCGTAGCTGGTTACGTAGAGATCGGGATAACCGTCATTGTCATAATCGCCGACGGCGACGCCCATGCCGTAGTTTCCATCTCCGGCATTTGCGAGACCGGCTTGTTCGGTTACGTCGGTGAAGCTGCCATCTTTGTTCTGGCGGTAAAGGCGGTTCCAATATTTGGGATCGTGGCGGTCGAAATTGTCGGGATGCGCGGGGTCGACGCGGCCGCCGTTTACCAGGAATACGTCCAGCAGGCCATCGTTGTTGTAGTCGAGCAGTGCCACACCGCCCGGCATGGTTTCGATCAGATATTTCTGAGGCGTCGGGGAATTCTGCAGGGTGAAATCGATTCCGCGCGGGAGGTTAACTTCGAAGATAGGCGTTGCGGCCGCGGCGAGAGCGGCGGTCAGAAGCAGAGTGCGGACGATTTGAGAGCGGATGAACATTGCGATATGGAAGCGAGCCGAACGCGCGATTGTTGCGTCGCAAACAACGCGACGCTTCGCGCGGCTCGCCCAGATTCCTCACGGCGCAAAGAACGCTTGTTCGGAATGACAATTAAACTGCAACTCTACCCCTCTAACTTACGCCGCGTGTTTGCGGACCGACGTTAGAACAAAAATTTCAGCGCGAATTGGACCAGCCGGGGGTTCGTTCCCGGCGCCGTGGCTGTTACCACGCCGAAGTCGGCGTTGTTCGAGGTGCAGCATATCGTGTTCGGCGGAGCAAATTGCGTGCGGTTGAAAAGATTAAAGACCTCCATGCGGAATTCGAGGCCGAAGCGCTCGTAGGGATCAAAGAGAACTTTCTTGAAGACGGCAAAATCAAAGTTCGCGACGCCGTCGGAGCGCAGCCGGGGATCGACTCTGGCCTCGTTGCCGAAGGTAAAGTTCGCGGGCGCGGAGAAGCAGGTGGTATTAAACCACTCGGTCAATCGCGAGAGATTGCCGCCGGAATTGGAATCGTCGCATCCTGCTACGACATTGGGGCGCGATCCCGAGCCGAACAGCGTAGCGTCGTTGGCCTGGCCGTTGCTGAAAACCAAAGGAAATCCTCGTTGGAAGGTCGTCACTCCATCGACGCCCCATCCACCAACAACCTTATTTAATCCGTCGCCCACGCTGGAAAAATATTTCCTGCCCTCGCCGAACGGCAAATCGAGGACGTAGCTGATCACCAGGCGTTGAGGGACATCCTGCGATGAGAGCGAGCGCTCTGCGCGAAGATTGTTGTTGTCCTGAATCGTGCCCACGGCGGTTTCCAGCCACGAAGTGAGAGTGTCAGTATTGCTGAGGAGTTTGGAATTGGTATACGCGACCAGCAGCGTACCAGCGCCTGCAAACCGCCTTTGCGCGGTGAGCTGCAAGGAGTGATAGATGCTGGCGAACGATCCCTGCCCCGCAAGTTCGACGCCGGTGTATTGCGGATAGGGCCGAAGCAATTGCCCTTCCGTGGTCGTGGGCGCCGAAAGAGCCAGGGCCTGGCCATTCACAACAAAGGGGTTGGGGGCGGACTGCAGAAGGGTCACGGCCGATTTTCCGCCGACAGCAAACTGCGAGGCGGCCTGCGCCAACAGGGAATCAGAGATTTGATTTACCTGCTGCGAGTACTGTTCGAGGTGAGTGCCTTTCGAGCCGACATAAGCCGCGGACAAGAGAAATCCTGCCGGAAGCTCCCGCTCAATGTTGAAATTCCATTGCTGCACATACGCTGAAGGATGGTAATCACGATCGACTTCCGTGATCGAATGCACGACCTGGGTAAGGAATTGCTGCGTTCCCTGCGCTCCGAGCGTGCGGCCGGGAGGAGGCGAAATGCCATCGGGAAAAGGCTGTGAAATCGAGTTAAAGGGATGGGTGCCGTCGACTGTGCCGGTGTAGGTGGTGCTGGCCGCGTTCACCATGTCGTTATTGGGATTGACGGCGAACGAAATATAGTTCGGGACCCAGAAGATTCCATATCCGGTGCGCAGGATGGTCTTCGGCGTCATGCTATAAGCGAGGCCAATTCGCGGCGCCAGGTTGTCTTTATCGAGAGCGATATTATTCCGCGTCCCATCAGGAATCAGAAACGCATCTCCTTTCACCGTCGGCGAACCTGCGGGAAGAAACTGATTGAGGTAGTTGCTTGCATTGGGGTCGAAATAGGAAAGGCGATTGTAGCGCTCGGACCACGGCCCCTGAAGTTCGTAACGCAGGCCAAGACTCACGGTCAGCTTGTTGGTCGCGTGCCAGGCATCGTCGAAATAAAAAGCGCGATAGACCTGCTTGCCGGCGGTGAAGTCAGGAACGACCGCCTGGGCAAAGAAGTGATTTTCAAAGTTGCTGAAGTTATCGGCGTAGCCCAGCAGAAAATCGGCAAAGGAAAATCCGGTGAAGCAGGCCTGGCTGGGAGCGCAGAAATCGAAGGCGCCGCTGGCTACGTTGGTCTGCGCGTAGTTGTCGTAACCGGCTTCGAACTGGATGCCAAGATGATAGCGATGGCGCCCGCGCATGAGGGTGAGGCTGGGAGAAATGTTGTATTGCGTGTTTCGGTCCTGGATGAAGCTCTGCCCCTGGGTGCACATGATGTTGTCGGTAATGTTGGCCACGCAAGGGGTCGGCGGCGTCCGCATGTTGGCGGGGACGGAAGCGTTGTAGGTGGAGGGCCAGCCGATCGAGGTCAAATCGAAGCCGGCATTTTTCGGATTGCGGTTGTATTTGAAGCGGCTGACGCTGGCGTTGAAGTCGAAAATTGTTTGCGGGCCGATATTGTAGTTGTATCCGGCCGCGCCGGCGCTGGTCGCGTAGTGTTCGGAACAGCGGTCGGCGCACAAGCCGTTCGCGAGGGGATCGACGGGCAGATCGAGCACGCTCCAGTGGCTGAAGCGGACAAAGAGTCGCTGCTTGCTGTTGATGTCCTGGTCGATGCGCGCCACGATCTGATCCTGATCTCCGCCGGTGCTCGCGACCGTGGTGAAGTTGTTGATGGTGCCGGAGGGGGTTACGACGCCGGGAGCGTTTGGGGCCGGCCACAAGTAGAGCAGAGCTTTTGAGGTGGGATTGATCCGGTCTGCCGGAATCATGTTTTGAGCGAACGGCACCGGCACGGCGTTGCTCCCGGGGCATGCTCCCTGAGCGTTTATTGTGCCAGCGCAGGGATCTACGATTTGCGTGCTGATGGCAGAAAAGTTTCCCATCCGTTCGTCGGAGGTGGGAACCGTAGTCGTGAATGGTTCTCCGGTGCGCAAGCGGAAGCCCTCCCAGCTTGCGAACCAGAAGGTACGGTTGCGGCCATCGTAGTGCGGAAGGCGCAAGGGTCCGCCGGCTTCTACTCCGAACTGGTTTTGCACCCAGGGTGGCCTTGGCTGGCCGGCGCTGCTGAGAAAAAAATCGTTGGCGTTGAAGATGCGATTGCGTAAATATTCGTAGGCCTCGCCGTGCAGCGAGTTGGTTCCACCCTTGGTGCTGAGGTTGGTGACTCCGCCGGCGAACTTGCCCCACTCCGCGCCCAGATTGCTGGTTTGAACTTTGAACTCCTGAATCGAATCCTGAGTCGGAATCAGGATGGGCAAATTGATGTAGCCGATGTTGAGGGGCTGCGCGTCGAGATATTCGGCGCTCTGGTTCCCGAACGTTCCGCTCACCTGATAGTTATTCCATCCGAAGGGGTTTACGCCAACGGGCGTGCCGGTGGAGCTGCCCTGAGGAATGACCGAGGGAGCCAAGACGATGAGATTGAAAACATTGCGACCGTTGAGCGGGAGTTCATTGGCCTTGCGCTGCTCGACTACGGTGCCGACGGTCGAAGATTCGGTATCGAGCAAGGGCGCCTCGCCTTCCACGGTGACGCTCTCCGAGGTCGAACCGAGCATCATTTCAAAGTTAACTTCCAGGGCATCCTGCACGTGAAGAATGACTCCGGACTGGATCACGGCCTTGAAGCCGAGCTTTTCGACCTCGATGCGATAGCGGCCGGGCGGCAGGTTGGAGACGTAGTAGGCGCCGGTCTCGTTGGTCATTCCCTGGTAGTGGACGGCAGTGCGGGTGTTGATGACGGTGATGGTTGCGTCTTTGATGACGGCTTTATGAGGATCGGTGATGCGTCCGGTCAACGAAGCATTAGTGGACTGGGCGTGAAGAGCGCCGTGAAGCAGGGCGCTGAAGAGCACGGCTCGGACCACTCGGCGCATAGGAATTCTACTGTACCCTGTGGCGCAAGAATTAAAGTAGCAGGAAGGTTTCCCTGGCCGCGGCCCGGAGCGGATAAATACTTTAAGACAACGATACGTCGTTCGAGGCAAATATGTACCAAACTGGGAATTTTTTCTTTTGCTGTTGTTCAGTGCGCTTTTATCTGGAAAATCGATTACCCATTGATGTATGGTTCCCAAAACTCGGCTAACTCGCCTGATATGAGTTCTCCCCCGAATGGCCGCGCCCTCGCTTTTCCCTTGGTTTGGACTCGGAATCGAGGCTATGCTGTTGCCCTACCGGAAGCGGCGCAAGTCCGGTCCCCCAGCGATGAAGAATTAATGGCGGGTTTGCAGGCGAAAGATTCGACTGCGCTGGAGGCTCTGTTCAATCGGTATTCCCGGCTCGTGATCGGCATCGCCTTCCGGATTCTCCACGATTACAGTGAAGCGGAGGAAGTCGTCCAGGAGGCTTTCTTCTATATTTACAAAAAGGCGGCGCTATTTGATCCTGAAAAGGGCGGCGCCAAGGCCTGGATTGTACAGATCGCGTTCAGCCGAGCGCTTGACCGCAAAGCTCATTTATCGCGCCGCGGTTTTTACGTTGGTACAGAAATTGAATCTGTGACCGATACTCTAATAGGCAAGACAAATGTTGAGCGTGAGATCGGGGCGAAGCTCGATCTGGAGCATCTGCAGAGCGCCTTTGAGGATTTAACCGAGATGCAGCGGCGGACCATCGAGTTATTTTATTTCGAAGGCATGGATCTGAGAGAGATCGGCGTGCAACTGCATGAGCCATTTAGCAATGTGCGCCACCACTTTTACCGTGGCCTGGAACGGCTGCGCAAGAGCCCATCCGTGCAGAGGCTCCGGGGAAACGACAGATGAAGCACGAAGGCCGGAGTCTGGATGGCCATGAAGGGTTCAAAGAACTAGCGGCTTTGGCGAACTCCGGCACGCTGAGCGCTGCGGAGAGCTTCGAGTTGGAGCATCATCTGCAAGCGTGCAACGACTGCCGCCACATCTTTGATCAATATCGACTTATCTGCAGCGTTGGAATGCCCTACCTGGCGGCGACCTATAGCCACACGCAAGAGCTGGAAAAGGAGCAGGAGCACTGGGATGGTTCCGACGCTTGCGAAGAAGCACGGGATCAGATCCTCGGCCGCGTTCAAGGCCTGGAACATCCAGCCACCACTGTAAGTGCTGGCACGTCGTCGGGAGTTTCTCACTCGCTTCTGGCGCTGGCGCTGAAGCAGTTGGCGTTCAATCAGAATGTGCGCTGGGCGGTTGCCGCGTGCCTGGCAGTGGCGGTTAGCCTTGGCGCATACCGCATAGGCCGACGGACGCACCCAGCGGAAGACCGAGCATCGTTGCAATTCCAGCAACAGGTGCACAGCCTGGCGGCGGAGAAGAAGTCGAGCGACGATATTGTCGAGTCGCAGGCGGCGACCATCTCGCAGGTGCAGGAGCAGAACGCGCAGCAGCAGCAGGAGATCGCCAGATTGCGGGCGTCGCTGGTCACGCTGGATCATCACTCCAAAGAGCTTGCCGCCGCGGGAAGCCAGGCAGAAGCGGAGTTGCGGGCGGTATCCGAGCAACGTGACGCCGAGCTAGTCCAGCTTCGGCAGGCGGAACAGTCTTATCAAAAGCTGCAAGCTGAGCTGGTGAGCCTTCGCGGTGAACATGACCGCGCGCTGCTGCACACGGCCGCGCTTGAGTCGAAGGTCGAGGAGTATTCCGCCACGAATCGCGAGCAGGAACGAAGGCTCGGAGACGACGAACAGTTCCTCGCCTCCGATCGAGACATTCGCGAACTCATGGGCGCGCGCAAGCTCTATATCGCCGACGTCTTCGACGTCGACAGCGGCAGCCGCACACGCAAGCCCTTCGGCCGCGTCTTTTATACGCAAAACAAATCTCTGATTTTCTACGCCTTCGATCTGGATCATCAGGCGGGAGTGAAGAACGCCAGCATCTTCCAGGTGTGGGGGCAAAAGGATGCCGAACTCAGCGAGAAGGCTCACGCCATGAACCTTGGCATTCTATATATGGATAGCGAATCGAATCGCCGCTGGGTTCTGCGCCTCGATGACGCGAAACAGCTGGCCGAGATCGACGCCGTGTTCGTTACTGTGGAGCCGCATGGTGGCAGTTCCAAACCTACCGGCAAGCCTTTCCTTTACGCACTTCTGCGCAAAGAAGCCAACCATCCGTAGAAGGCTGCTGAATAGTCCCGCGATACCGAGTGAAGGAGGCTACGCGTGCGGCGCCTGAAGGCGCGATTGAAATGCAGCGCTTTGCGGTACGCCTGAAGGCGTACCCTGATACGAACCGTGAGTTTTTCCGCAACCTCCAAACTCGTCCTCTGTCCGCTCGTCCAGAATCAGGGGTTTTTCCGCAGTCTGCGAGCCAAGAATATCCTTCTTGGGTATTTGACTAACCGATTTCGCTAATAGAAATTCTTGGTACACATCGCGAGGCCCCCCCGTACTAGTAAAAAGAGACTAGAGGAAGATACCGGTGTCGATGCCTGTTCGAGTCACGGTATTGCAACCCTATCCTCCAACACATTCCATTCTGCTGGGGAGTCAACATGGATGCTCGCAAGTTCTGGACGATTGTTCTATCTCTGAGTTTTGTCGTGCTGGGGTTGCACCTCTCCGCATACGCGCAGTCCACTTATGGTTCGGTGACGGGATCGGTCAACGATAATACGGGTGCCGTTGTCACGGACGCCAACGTGACGTTGACGAACCTGGGCACGGGCGAAAAGCGCACGCAGTCCAGCGGCGCGGACGGGATTTTTACGTTTGTGAATTTGTTCCCCGGCCAGTATCGAGTTGACGTGGAGAAACAGGGATTTAAGCACTTTGTCCGAAATCCGGTGACCGTCGAAGTGCAGCAGGACACGCACATCGCCGCCGCGCTCCAGGTTGGCGAGGTCAGCCAGGTGGTCGAGGTGACCTCGGAAACGCCGCTGCTGCAAACCGAATCTGCTTCCTTGGGCCAAGTGGTGGATCAGCGCAAAGCCGACGAGTTGCCGCTGAACGGCAGGAATATTTTCAATCTAATCACGGTTTCTCCGGCCGCGGTCGCGCAGGGCGGATCAGGCGGTTCACCAGTGGGCCAGAACCCTTTCAGCTGGGGCAACTACCAGATCGGTGGTTCCTTCGCCAACCAGGGCGCGGAATACCTGGATGGTCAGCCGCTGAATATCGGCTACATCAACCTGCCAGTCATCATTCCAACTCAGGATTCCATCGGAGAGTTCAAGGTTCAATACAGCAATCTGGGCGCAGAGTGGGGTAAGTTCTCTGGTGGCGTCACGAACTTGAGCACAAAATCGGGAACCAACGACTGGCACGGCTCCGTCTATGAATATTTCCGCAATAAAGTGCTGAACGCCAACGAGTACTTCAATAAGCAGTCCGAGTTGATGGCGGGGACGTCGAACACTCCGCTGCCTTGGGAGCAGAATCAATACGGATTCCAGCTCGGCGGGCCGGTAATCAAGAACAAGACATTCTTCTACACAAGCTGGGAGCAGTACCGGCAACGCACGTCGGCAGCATTCACAACCACTGTTCCTGGTCCAGGCATGCTTACAGGAAATTTCTCCGCGCTGTGCACGGCAGGTTTCAGCGCTTCAGGAGTCTGCAATAGCACGGCAGGCGAGATTTTCGACCCTTACACCGTGAACAGCCCCGGAGGTCGCCAACCTTACGGGCTGGACCCAGGCGATCCAACTTGCCCAGGCAACTGCATCCCGAGCGCTGAATTCAGCATGGCGGATGGCATTTTGGGGGGGCTGTACTACCCGGCCGCCAACCTTCCTGGAACGGTCAATAATTACCACACTGCTTACGCCACTGGCGGCAATACCAATGAGTTCGTGGCGCGCGGGGATCAAAATATTGGAACCAAGACCCGCCTGTTCGGCAGGTACTCCTACTATGGGTTGCTGGATCTGCCTGAAAATCCTTTGGGAACCGGCCTCTGTCTTGATCGCTGTGCCGAGAAGTACCACAGCAAATTGCTCGCTTTTGACGTGAATCATGTTTTAACGCCGACCACCATTCTCGACGTCAATATCTCGGGAAGCCGTTTCGTATATGCGCGGCAGCCCCTCCTCTCCGGCTATGATTTGACCACACTGGGCTGGCCGTCTACCTATAACGCGCCGCCAAGCTCGATGCGGACTCCGCCTACTCCAGAATTCCCGTTCCCGAACGACGTTGGACACTCGCAAGGCAACAGCGCCATTGGAGATCACAACACGCAGTACAATTTAAGTCCCGCACTTACCCTGATTCGTGGCAAGCACACCATTCAGGCTGGCATTCAGTACGAGATAGGCTTGGATAACTATTTCCAAACCAACATTGCCAGCGGTGCATTCGGCTACCAGGGGAACTGGACTTCGTCAACCGCAACGGCGACCGACGGTTCGGGATTCCCATATGCTGACTTTCTGCTGGGATTGGCCCTGAACCAGGGCAGCTTCGCGGGAAACCAATCGGAAGGCGTGGCACAGGTTCCGGCGCAGACCAAAGGCAAACAGACCTACCGTGGGTTTTACGTAAACGACACCTGGCACGTTACGCCCAAGTTCACGGCGAGTCTTGGCCTCCGTTATGAGTTGCAGGGGACATGGTCAGAGGCCTATAACCGGCTGACCTATTGGGATCCTAATGCGACAAACGGCACAGTTACGGGCTGCTCCGGTGTAGCGGGATCCACTTGTCCCGGTGATGCCATGTATGTAGGAACTGGGCCAAACTCAAGCGACAACAATCTGCCGCTGGATAAGAAGGCATTCTCTCCGCGAATCGGTTTTGCCTATTCACCAGACCAGAAGACTGCGGTCCGCGCCGGGTATGGCATCTTTTTCATTCCAAACTACATTTCGTTCGGTCTTAATCCCGACAACGATGTAGTGAACCTTGCGTCCACGGATTTCACGGCCTCCACTGATTCCTACATGACCCCGTACTCCACGTTGGACGGCAACACCTGCACATTGACGGGGAACACCTTCGCAGGCTTCTCGTGCGCCAATTCGGGGCCGTTCACCGCGGGTGGAATCATTCTGCCGCCGGGCCGCAATGCGACGCCCAGCCTTTCAGCTTTTGTGGCGGCGAACGGCAGCCCGACCCTGGCGCCTTATCTCACGCCGAAGTACGGGTATGTGCAGCAATATAATCTCGACATCCAGCGCCAATTACCTGGGGGATTCTTCGCAGATGTCGCTTACGCAGGCTCGCGTGGTGTGCATCTGCAACAATACTCAACCAACGTCGACCAAATTCCAGATTCGTTTGTTGCGGAGGCGGCAGCACAGTACGCAGCTAATCCTGCCGCAACCCCAACCATCGCAACCTTGATATCAAATCCCATGATGGGAACGAGTGCGAACGCCACAATCGGCGGTCCGATGATCGCAGCGGGACAGTTCGATCGCCCGTATCCGGAATATACCGGGCTGAATCTCGGTGGCTACGGTTGCTGCTTCAGCGATTACAACGCGCTGCAAGCGACTGTAACGCGCCGGTTCCAGGGCGGAGGGACGCTGCTGGTGGCTTACACCAATGCGAAGCTGCTAACCAATACCGATACGTTGACCAGTTGGCTGGAGGGTCCGACCGGAGGCGTGGGATCGGTTCAGGACTGGAATAACTTGGCTGGGGAAAAATCACTCTCCTCGCAGGACGTTTCGCAGCGGCTGGTAATCAGCTACGTGCTTGATCTTCCTTTTGGGCATGGCAGGGCATACGCCTCCAACTTGACTGGAGTAGCGAACGGCCTGGTTTCTGGTTGGGGAATCGATGGAATCACGACCTTACAGCGCGGTTTCCCGCTTAAGATTAGTTGGGCTGGTGCTGCGACCGGCTTGGAAGCGGCAAATCTTGGAATTGCCAACATACGCCCCAATGTCGTGCCCGGATGCGACAAGAAATCCGGCGGAGGCAGTATCGCGCAGTGGTTCAACACGTCTTGCTTTGCGGCCCCCCCGGAATGGGGCTATGGCTCCGAATCTCGCACCGACGCAACCCTCCGGACACCCGGAATCGACAATTTCGATTTCGCGGTATTCAAGAGAACTACCATTAAGGAAAAGGTGGGTGTTGAGTTCCGGACGGAGTTCTTCAATCTGTTCAACCACCCGTATTTCTCCCCTCCCGGGGAGGGCTACAACGGTACGGCCACGGGCAACGGGTTCGGTCAAATAACGTCTACTGTCTTCGGCGGTGTCGCGAACGCGGAACGGCTGATCCAATTTGCTTTGATAGTGCGGTTCTAAGAAACGGTCCGGGCCAGGAATCTTCTCTCCTGGCCCGGATTGTTCCTTCCAGGTGCGCCGGTTCGCATTGACTGTTCCCGGATTTCTCTGCTTCAACCCGTTGTATCCTTCCTTCATGAGAACCTTCCAAACCATCGACTATTCCGAGGCGAAGCGCGCCGTCGATCTCATCGTTGAGAGAGCGGTGCAGCTGCGGAAGGCGGCGGTGGTGGCGGTTGCCGATGTGCATGGCGATCTTATCTGTTTCGCGCGGATGGACGGGGCGCCGGTGTCTTCGATCCGAATCGCGATGAATAAGGCGTGGACCGCAGCGCGCGAGCGTAAGTCGACCAAAGAGATCGGCGAGAAGGTCAAACACGAGGAGAAGAGCCACGACATTGCTTACTATGGCGATCCGCAATACGTGGGGTGGGGCGGCGGAGTGCCGGTCTGGAAGAATGGCGAAGTCATCGGAGCGGTGGCGGTAAGCGGGCTGTCGTCAAGTGAGGACATAACTCTGGCTACGCTCGGGGTGGAAGCGATCGCCGGTGCATAGGCTGGCTTCAGCCCTCGCAGCGCCTGAAGGCGCAATTCCCGAAAGAGCGTCGCGTCCGGCACGCCTGAAGGCGTGCCCTGATACGAACCTTTCCTGATACGGGCCTGCCCTGATACGGGCCTGCCCTGATACAAGCCTGTCCTGATAGGAACCTGTCTTGATAGGAACATGCCCTGATAGGAACCTTTCCTGATGCGAACCTTTCCGGGACAGAACCACAGGGATGTCAGAGGAGACGGCGTGTTCGATTCGGCTGCGGCGTTACAAGCCTGATATTCCCAGTCCTTCTGCGTGGAAGCCTAGAGGACGATCGGTGCATCCAACTTAAGAATGGAGGCACCTATGTACGTTGTTCTTGGAGCAAGCGGTAATACTGGACACGTAGTCGCAAAAACCCTTCTGGCCCGCGGCCAAAAAGTTCGCGTCGTCGGCAGAAACGAGGCTCATCTGCAACCATTTGCGGCTCAGGGCGCGGAGATATTCGTTGCCGACCTCACCGACGCGCCTGCACTCGCCAAAGCATTCCATCAAGCGGATTCAGCTTACGTCATGATTCCACCGAACCCGACCAGCGATAATTTCCGCGCCTACCAGGATCGCGTCAGCGACGCCATCGCGGCCGCCGTGAAGAACGCGGGAGTCAAGAATGTGGTTTCGCTCAGCAGTTATGGAGCCGACAAGCCCAGCGGAACCGGACCCGTCGTGGGCCTACACAAACTCGAAGAGAAGCTCGACCGCATCGATGGCGCCAACGTGTTACACCTGCGCGCGGGCTACTTTATGGAAAACACTCTGCCGCAGGCGGGCGCGATTCGCGCGATGGGCGCGGTCACCGGACCGCTGCGCCCGGATCTGAAACTTCCGATGATCGCGTCGCGCGACATTGGAGCGGCCGCCGCCGACGCTCTTTTGCAGCTGGCCTTCCGCGGCAAACAAACGCATGAACTGCAGGGACACCGCGACATCACGTACAACGAAGTCGCCAGCATCATCGGCAAAGCGATCGGCAAACCTGATCTCAAGTATGTGCAGGCGCCCGACGAACAGGTTCGCATCGCCCTGGTTCAGACGGGGATGTCGGACAATTTCGCTGGGGACCTTCTCGAGATGACGGGCGCGCTGAACCGGGGGTACATGCGTGCGCTCGAGGCACGCGGTCCCGGCAATACAACTCCGACTCCGTTCGAAGCTTTTGTCGAGGAGTCGTTCGTTCCGGCCTATCAACATCAAGCTGCGGCATAACGCGTAGCGAAGCCACGTTCAGAATTCCGAACGTGGCTTTTCTTTGTGTGCGTTCTTGCCGCGCCGCGCCGGTCTGCTGAAAACTCGGATGCCGGGTGCGGCGCCTGAAGGCGCTGTCGAAGATGCGGCGCTTGCGGTATGTCTAAAGACATACCCTGATACGAATCGCGGATAGCGTCTGAAATTCAGACACTACCGAATCGCGAGGCCATAGCCTGATACGAATCGCGAAGGCATATCCTGTACGAATCGCGAATGCATACCCTGGTACGAATCGTGAGGCCATCGCCTGATACGAATCTTGAATTTTCAGCAAACCGGTTACACCCATGCGCCCATTAAATGGCCCAGGCCGCCGCGGACCATCAGGCCGTCGTTGCGGTCTCCGAAGTAGCGCTCGTTGAGTTCCTTGCCCTGAAGAAGCTGGGTGCGATGGAATCCCAGATTCTTCAAATCCTCCTGCAATTGTTTGGGATCGAAGAAAAGTTGAAAGGGCTCTCCGGCCGCGGCGACGCGCTTCGAAAGTGCGGCGAGCGCCATCCTCTGGCCCAGGTTGAGCAGTTTGTGATCGACGGCGAAATCGAAGACGACGCCGCTGCCCGAGGGCATTTTCGCGACGAACGCCAGAGTGGTCATGCAGGCTTCGCGCGTAAGGTAGGGCGTGACACCGAGCCAGGAGAAAAACGCGGGCGCGTCGGTGTTGAGGCCGGATCGTACCAAGCCATCGGCGAGCGTTTGCTGTTCGAAGTCGATGGGTACGAAGGTCAAAGACGTGGGGATTGCAATGGCCGCTGCCTGGAGGCACTCGCGCTTCCAGGCCTGCGTGGCGGGGTGATCGACCTCAAAGACTCGCAGGCCGGAGTGAGGATTGCGGTAGGCGAAGGTATCAAGGCCGGCGCCGAGGACAACGTATTGCATGACACCATGTGCGACGGACTGGCAAGTTCGTCTTCGGCATAGCGGCTGCGCGCAGCCATGAATGCACGGAAGGCGCGGGAGAAGGCGTGGTGCTCCTTCGGATTGGAGCGCAACTCTTCTGCGGCTGCGGTTCCAATGATGAGCAGGGCCAGAGGGTCGTCGAGTACCCTGGGCTGGTCGAGGAGTTGATGCGCGGCGCGCCGGACCGCGACGCGGTGGGCGGTTCGGCTGAATTTACCTTCTTGCATGAAATTGGATTGAGAGCGCCAGGGTCAAGAAGCCATCTTCTCATAGAGGGTGCGTACGGGATCCCAGGCGCTAAAGGACCGCGTCTTTAATTTGTATTTGTTGCGTGCGAGTACGGCTGAACAGCTGCTGAAAAAGCGTTGTACGCGCAAGAGCGAACCTCAGCGGCTGTAAGCCGCATCGATTTTGCGGCGACTTATGGCACGAGTAAAACTCGTGCCCTTCCCGGGTCGTGCCGAAATCAGCATTTCTCCGCGCCTGTAAAGGGTTCTAAAGACGCAACAGTTGCGGTATGCCTGAACAGGCATACCCTGATACGAATCGTCAGTCTTCCAGCAGACTGCGAAGCTCGCGCTCTCAGGCCCGTTCAGGAATTGTTCTACGCGCTGGCGGATTCCTGCGCGGCTTTGCAGTCTTCGCAGGGGCAGACTTCGCGCAGGAACTTCCAGGAGTAAATGCCGAGGTCGTGGTCGTCGTTCCATTTGAACTTGATGGCGTATTTGCCAATACCTTCGGCGGAGAGCGGTTTGGCGGCGGCTTTGAACATGGGCAGGGTGCCGGGAGCGAGTTTGGGAGGGTCGCCGCGGCGGCGTCCGGTCTTGGCGCGCTCTTCTTCGCACATGGCGCAGGGGCAGGCGTCACGGAGGAAGACGAAAGAGTAGTGCGATGTGTGGCCGTCGGCCCACTCGATGTCGACACCGGCGCCGGTTGTGAGGTTCACCTTCACCGACTTTGGGTCGGTTGCCGCGGTGGGAGCCTGAAGCGGGGACTGCATGAATTCAGTATCGCACAGGGGGAATTACGGGGGAGGGTTGAGGCTAGTGAGCGGCGGAGGTGGATGTTGTGGATTTAGGACTGGTGGCGACGCCGATGGCCAGGCCTCCGATGGCTCCAGCCAGAATGCCCATCAAAGCCAGGACGAGCGTGCTTTCTACCAATGTTCCTTTACCGCGACTCGACATAAGTGTCTCCCTTTTTCGCGCAAACTACTCGGTTATTCTACCTTTCCGGGCTCGCCGGGCCAAGGCAAATTGTGGTAAGGGGGCGAATCCGATAGAATAATAGTTTGCAGTGAAGGCTTTTGAAAGGATCTACGGAAGTCATGGCACAACAGTGTGATATCTGCGGCAAGAAGCCGCAATCAGGAAACCGCATCAGCCACGCCCACAACGTCACCAAGCGGCGCTGGAACGTGAATCTGCGCCCGGTGCACGCCCGCGTGGGGGCGACGACGAAACGCATGCGCGTGTGTACGTCCTGCCTGCGCAGCGGCAAAGTGGTCAAAGCGTAGGCAAAGTCAACCGCCGAGATCGCGGAGAGATAATTTTGAGGCCCGCAGCGGCTAAAGCCTTGTCTTTGTCGATTCTGGGACGGCACGACTGAACGTCGTGCCCTTCCCAAACTAGCTTCTAGTTCTATTGCACGCCTACCAACTGCACATCGAAGATAAGGGTGGCGTTGGGCGGGATGGGGCCGCCCGGAGTGCCTTCTGCGCCGTAGCCCAGAGCTGGCGGAATGCGCAACTGGCGCTTGCCGCCGACTTTCATTCCAGAAACTCCCTCTTCCCATCCCTTGATGACTTCGCCGTTGCCGATTGTGAAATCCAAAGGCTTTCCCGCATCGAATGAGCTGTCGAACTTTTTGCCGTTGGTGAGCCAGCCGGTGTAGTGGACGCGAACGTGGCTGCCTTCTTTGGCGAGGTCGCCGTTGCCGATGCGGATATCCCAGTACTCCAGGCCGGAGTCGGTCTTCGTGCCGGGGCCGGTCACTTTGGTGGGAGCGTTGGTATTGGCGGCGGTCGACTTTCTGGTTGTGCTCTGCGCGAGGACATACGCCGCGCTTAACGCAAGAATGATGGCGGTTGCTATGAGGAACTTCGTCATGCCTGCCTCCTGCAAGAACATCTTAAACATAGGAAGCGGAGAGATGCATATAGGTTTCCCGATGCCTGTGAGGTTCCTTGCGTGCCTGTGAGTGAGAGTTTTCTTACTCAAGCGCGATCACGTCGATTTCCACCAGCACATCTTTGGGCAGGCGCGCGACTTCGACCGTGGAACGGGCCGGCGGCGCGGAGCTGAAATATTTGCCGTAAATCTGATTCATGGCGGCGAAGTCGTCCATGTTTTTGAGGAAGACGGTGGAGCGAACGACCTTGCCAAGGCCGCTGCCTGCGGCTTCGAGGATCTCCGACAGATTGCGCAGGACGCGGTCGGTTTGCGCGGCCACGTCTCCGGTGACGACTTGTTGCGTGGCGGGGTCGATGGCGACTTGGCCGGAGACAAATACAAATCCGTTAGCCTTAATTGCCTGCGAGTACGGGCCGATAGCCTGAGGTGCGTCTTTGGTGGAGATGATTTCGCGCATGAAGCGGTGTCCAGTAGTCAGTGGCTAGTGGTCAGTCAGCGCCACGACTCAGCAATTAACTCAGATTGAGGGGCAAAGGTCAATGGAACAGCCCTTTTACTGGCCCTGGACACTGACCACTGCTCTAAAGTTGTGCGAGAACTTGGCCGATAGAGAGCTTAGGGGAAGCTCATCCGCCGGAGTTGCAGTTGATATGGAAAACGAAATGAAATCCACGCTGATTAACGAGCGCGTCCTTGGCACGCACGGAAGCCTCGCAAAGGATTCTCCGGACAAATCTAAGTTTAAGGTCGGACTGGCCAGGATCAACCAGGAGTTATGGCTGGTGCTGTCTCTCTTTGTCATCGCGGGCCTATTCAACTGGCTCGTCGCTTCCCATCGTATGATTCTGGGCTTATACACCTTGCCCACGATCTTCTCGGCCTATGTCTATGGCCGGAGACACGCTGTGCTCACGGCCAGTGCCAGCATCTTCATGGTGCTCATACTGCTGTGGAAAAATACTGGTCTTTTTTCGGGTTCAGCTCCGTTCGTGTTGACTTACGACGAATGGTCCGAGCTCGTCACATGGGCCTGCCTGCTTCTGATCACGGCCTACGCCATGGGAACCCTCTATGACCGGACCGAACGTCATATGGGAGAACTCCGCCAAACTTACTTCGGTCTCCTGACGATTCTGCAGCAGTTCATCTCCAACGACAAATATACCCACAATCACTCCTACCGGGTGGCGCTGTACGCCTCATCGATCGCCGCGCGCATGGGATTCACCCAGGATCGTATTGACGACGTGCGGGCCGCGGCCCTGCTCCATGACGTAGGCAAGCTTGAAACCAGCCGCGATCTCCTCCACAAAGCGGCTAGTCTGACGCCGGAAGAGATGGCGGAAATGCGAAAGCATGTCCAGAAGGGGGTCGCCTTGCTGGAACCGGTCGGGGGATCGTTGCGCCGGGTGCTGCCCATTATTCTCGCGCATCACGACAAGTTCGACGGCTCGGGATACGGTCCTGCCCGAGGGGACGAAATACCGATTGAAGCCAGAGTCCTGGCGGTGGCCGATGCCTTTGACACTCTCACCAGCGATCGCCCCTATCGCCGGGCCGTTACCCCATTTGAAGCCAGGCAAATCATCGTCTCCAGCGCAGGGTCAAACTTCGACCCCGGGGTAGTGGACGCATTCGTCCATGCCTTCGAGCACGGGGAGATGGAAATCCCCGAGGCCCTGGTTGTATGAATGAGAAACGCCGTATGAAGGACGCCATATGAACGAGATCCTGGCATCCGCGACTGGATCGAACGAAAACAAAGAGACCGCCGGATCGAAAACGCCTGAATCGAAACCAACGGGATTGAAAAGAGGCCCACCCCCCACGGTCGGGGTTCGGGTTTTGCTGGTAAGCGGCGACATTCAGATCATCGACACTCTCTGCGAGGCGATGGGAAAGATGTCGATGCACGTTGACATCTGCTCCTTCTCCTCGGCTGCCTACAAACTTTGCCATTCCAAATTCGAAGCCCTGGTAGTGGATTTCAAGGACCGGGCTGAAGCCCTAGATCTGCTAAAAAAGTCCCGCCAAATGACGTCTCACAAGGCCTCGGTCGTGCTGGCCGTCCTGAATTGCAACGAAGAAATGCCCAGCGCGTTCCGCGCCGGCGCCAGCTTCGTGCTGGTCAAGCCGCTGTCTCCCGCCGTCCTGATGCGGACGCTCCGCGTCTCCTATCCCCTCATGGTAAACGAAAAAAGGCGCTCCTTTCGTTGCCCCGTGCGGGTTCCGGTCTATGTCACGATTGGCTCCCAGCCTGAGTTTATGGCCACTTCCGCCAATATCAGCGAGGTCGGCATTGCCCTCACCAATTCGCCCGGCCTGCAGGCGGGAGATAGGGTGACCCTGCGCCTGATGCTGCCCCGCACCCATGCCGACGCCAAGATAATCGCCGAAGTCTGCTGGTGTAACCCTGCCGGATCTTCAGGAATGGAATTCATTCAGGTTCCCGCTGGAGTAAAAGAGCAGTTGGTCTGCTGGCTCGCCGCCCGCCTGGAAGACTTTCTCCGCGAAGAAAATGCTGCTCTGAGAGGCTGAAAGGCAGTGGCCAGTGATCAGTGGCTAGTGGCCAGTAACAGTCACACACCATGAGGGCTTACTTGGTTCACCGACCACTGATCACTGATCACTGGCCACCGCTCCTAAATCTTCTGCAGCCTTTGTACTTCATGCACGCCGGGGATCTTGCGCAGGCCGGCCATGATCGATTCCAAGTGCTTCAAATCGGAGATGTCGAGGACGATTTCGACGCTGGCCTGACTGTTTTCAGTGCGGGCTCCGATGTTGCGGATGTTGCTTTGCGCGTCGCCGATGACGCTGGTGATGTTTTTCAGCATGCCGAAGCGATCGTCGCAGTAGACGGTAAGCTTGACTGGGTAAGCAGTGGGCGTGGTTTCATCGCGGGCCCACTCGACATCGATGCGGCGTTCGGGTTCGTACATGAGATTGGTGACGTTGGGGCAGTTCACGGCGTGGACGGCGACTCCCTTGCCGCGAGTGATGTAGCCGACGATGCTTTCTCCGCGGATGGGATTGCAACAGCGGGCGCGGTAGACCAGCATGTCTCCCTGGCCTTTGACCATGATGGCGTTGTGATCGCCGAAGACGCGGCGGACGACGCTGGCGATGGCTCCGGGTTGGCTGCTTAAGCCTTCGGCTTCGATATCGCCGGCCATCGAGGGGGTTGCGCCTGCTGGCAGGAGGCGCGCCAGGACCTGCCGCGCGGAAAACTTTCCGTAGCCGATGCCGGACATGAGGTCATCGACGCGGCCCAGGCCGTAGGCGGCGGCAACTTTGATCAACTCTTCGTCTTTGATCTCTTTCAGAGCGATGCGGTACTTGCGCGCTTCTTTCTCGATCACCTTGCGGCCGATTTCGATGGAGCGCTCGCGCTGGTGAACGTTGAGCCAGTGCTTAATCTTGTTGCGCGAGCGCGAGGACTTGACCAGGCCGAGCCAGTCGCGGCTGGGCTTGTGGCCGGCCTGGGTGAGGATTTCGACGATGTCGCCGGAATGAAGCTTGTGGCGCAGCGGGACCATACGTCCGTTGACCTTGGCGCCGACGCAAGTGTGGCCGACTTCGGTGTGGATGGTGTAGGCGAAGTCGATGGGCGTGGCCTCGCGCGGAAGGACGACAACTTTTCCTTTGGGAGTGAAGGTGTAAACCTCTTCGGGATAGAGATCGACTTTGAGGGCGGTGAGGAATTCGTTGGGGTCGCTGACGTCGCGCTGCCACTCGACCACCTGGCGCAGCCATGCGAGGCGTTGCTCGTCCTGCGCGGAAACGGGGCCATCTTTGTATTTCCAGTGGGCCGCGATACCTTCCTCGGCCATCTTGTGCATCTCTTCGGTGCGAATCTGGATCTCGAATGGCGTTCCATCTTCGGTGATGACCGAGGTGTGCAGCGACTGGTAAAAGTTGGGCCGCGGCATGGCGATGAAATCCTTGATGCGTCCCGGCACGGGACGCCAGATGTTGTGAATGATGCCGAGCACGGCGTAGCAATCCTGCAATGAGCGCGTGATGATGCGCATGGCAAACAGGTCGTAAACCTGATCGACGGAAATGCGCTGGCGCTGTAGTTTCTTGTGGATGCTGTACAGGCGCTTGATGCGGCTCTCGACTTTGGCCTGGATGCCGGCTTCCTTCAGCTTGTCGCCGATGATGGTTTGCATCTTGGCGAGAAAAGCTTCGCCCTGTTTGCGGCGGGCGTTGACAGCTTTTTCAACTTGTTCGTAACCGGCGGGATCGAGGAAGCGGAAGCCGAGGTCTTCGAGTTCGCCGCGAATTTTTCCCATGCCCAGGCGATGGGCGATGGGAGCGTAGATCTCAAGCGTCTCTTCGGCGATTTTGTGCTGGCGGTCGGGCAGGAGGTGCTCGAGGGTGCGCATGTTATGCAGGCGGTCGGCGAGCTTGATGAGCACGACGCGGATGTCATCGACCATGGCGAGCATCATCTTGCGCAGGTTCTCGGCCTGGGCCTCCTCGCGGGTGGCAAAGTCGATCTTGCTGATTTTGGTGACGCCTTCGACGATGTGGGCAACCTGCTCGCCGAATTCCTTGCGGATGTCGACGATGGTGACGGAGGTGTCTTCGACGGAATCGTGGAGCAGGCCGGCGGCGATGGCGACGGGGTCCATCTTCATCTCGGCCAGGACCAGCGCGACTTCCAGGGGATGAACGAGGTAAGGCTCGCCGGAGGCGCGGGTCTGGCCTTCGTGATGCTTCAAGGAGTAGTCGTAGGCTTTTTTGACGATGGAGAGATCGTCCTGGGGACGGCTTTCCTGCATCCGCTTCATCAGTTCGCGGAATTTGGTGAGCGTAAGAGCGGTGGTTGCGATCTGTTGGCGCAGACTCGCCATGTAGGATTATAGCTTGCGGGCAGCGGGCGGGGTTGGAGAGATGCGGTGGAACAGCGGCACTTTCATGCGTTTCGGATGGGATCATCCGGACGAGGGGCTGAACCCGCGACGTGTTCATCGAAAATTCGGGAGCGATAGGGGCGGTAACGTGTTACCGCATGTGTGGTATGTTAATACCACATGCTCGACCTTCGCTCCAAACTTCGTCAGCATCTGCTGGCCTATTACTTCACGAACCCGACGGCCCGCCTCCATCTGCGGGACCTGGCGCAGCGGCTGAATCTGGACCCCTCCAACCTGTCAAAAGAGCTTCGTCGCCTGGAGCGCGAGGGCTTATTTCGCTCGGAAGTGAGTGGCCGGCAAAAGTATTTTCAGCTCAACCGCCGGTATCCGCTTTTCAATGAAGTGCGCAAGATCGTAAACAAAACCATTGGCGCCGCTCCGCTGATCTCGCAGTTGCTCAAGAAAATCGGCGGCATCGACGAGGCCTATCTATACGGTTCGTTCGCCCGCAGTCAGCAGAATGCGGCGAGCGACATCGATGTACTTGTGATCGGCATGCCCGACGAAGCCGCCCTGGCGCAAGCGGTGAGCAAGCTTGAGCGGCAATTGGGGCGCGAAATCAACTATGCGGTTTTAACTCCAAGAGAATTTGCCGCCCGGCGAGCCCGCAAGGATGCTTTCCTAGATAACCTCTGGCAGAATAAGCGCATTCCGCTGGTCGGTCCATATCCATGCAAACCACACAGCTTCGGCGCTGCCGGCAAACTACATAGGTCCTTCGGCCCGCAAAGGACGCGGGCCTCAGGATGACAGCCGGGGCGTGGGAACTGAGGACTGGCAAGGCTGGTAAAGTGGCAATCGGGAAATTATGAATCCAAGAATCCTGGTCAGCGGGGTGTCGGGGCCGATTGGGGCGGCGCTGCTGCCTTCGCTCAAAACTAGTGGATGGTCCGTGGTGCGGCTGGTGCGTGGTGCGGCTGCGGGGGATGGGCAGATTGCGTGGGATCCGGCGAAGGCGATTGCGCCTGAGGCGGTGTCGGGACTCGATGCGGTGATTCATCTTGCGGGGGAGAGCATTTTCGGACGCTGGACTGCGGGCAAGAAGCGGAAGATTCGGGAGAGCCGCGTGGATGGGACGTTGAATCTGGCGCAGGCTCTGGCGCGGGCCGAGGAGAAGCCGAGGGTTTTTGTTTGCGGGTCGGCGATTGGGTACTACGGCAATCGCGGAGACGAAATGTTGTCGGAGGAGAGCGCGCCGGGCACGGGATTTCTCGCAGAGGTTTGCCAGGAGTGGGAGGAAGCCACGATGCCCGCGGTGCAGGCGGATATTCGCACGGCGCACCTGCGGACCGGAATTGTGCTTAGCCCGAAGGGAGGGGCGCTGGGAGCCATGCTGGTGCCGTTCAAGTTGGGGCTGGGCGGGCGAACGGGAGACGGGCGGCAATGGATGAGCTGGATCGATGTGCGGGACATGGTGGGTGCGATCCATCACATTTTGAAGAACGATTTGCTGCAGGGGCCGGTGAATATGGTTGCGCCGAAGCCGGTGAGGAACGCGGAGTTCGCGCAGACGCTGGCTGGCGTGTTGGCGCGTCCGGCGATTTTTCCCATGCCGGCGTTTGCGGCGAAGGTGATGTTCGGGGAGATGGGTGAAGAACTGCTGCTGGGCAGCCAACTGGTGGAACCGGGGAAGCTGATTGCGAGTGGGTATCCATTTCGGTATCGGGAGTTGAGGGGAGCGCTGGAGGGGCTGCTGAAGCGGTAAGTCTGCTGACCGTGCGGCGAACCCGATAAGGATGCGAGCCAAACGCGCCCTTCGGTCGCTTGCGCTCTCTCAGGGCAAGCTCCGTGAATTCGCGCGGCTCGCTCAGGTCCTTCGGCGGGCAAAAAGCGCCCGCCTCAGGATGACAAGTTAAGTCTTCAATTTGGCGGGGCGGCGTCGCGGGAGCGGTTCATTTCCTCCAAGAGTTTTTGCAGAAGCTGGGCACGCTGGTCGGTGCTCAGTTCGCGCTGAAGTTCTTCAAGCGCAAGGGCGACGATGTGATAGTGGTGGGCTCCGGCGAACCTGGGATCGGTGGTGATGTTGAGCCAGAGCTTGTGCATGAGTTCGACATCCTGCGGGCGCAGGCGCGGGGTGTGCGGGCCAATCGTATATTCGCGAACGGTGCCGTCGGGGGCGCAGACTTCGAGGCACAGGCGGGGACGGGGTTCGGGCATACGCTCCCACGCGTCACCGGTGAGCTTGGCTTGCTCGTCGGCGGTGAGCTTATTGGAGAGGCCGCAGATCACGCGGACGGAATCGAGCCGCTGCGCAGTTACCATGATGGCGTCGAAGACGTCCGCCGCGGGAACGACGAGAAGGGAAATCGGCTTGCCTTCTTTTTCGGCGACGGCCACGGCAGCTGTGAAGAGCTCCTGCTCGTAGTGGTCGAAGACCTGGCTGGCCTCCATCACAGAGCTGCCGCCGAAGCTGGGCTCGCGATGGTAGAGGCGGGCGCTCATGACGACCACATCCTGCTTGGCAGTGTTGGTATAGGCCAGCACCTGACGCAGGTAGTAAAGATTGCGGGGGTCGCGAACCGCAACGAGAATGTTTCCCGGGCGCACTCCCATGGCGCCGCTGCCGAGTTCCTGATTGCCATAGACGCGGAACTGGTCGAGCTGCTCCGGCTTACCGTGGCGCTCCCGGGCAACGTGGCGCTCGGAGAAGGTGAAGATGGTAAAGAACGCGACGCTGAAGATGATTCCGGCGATGGTGGCCTGATACTTGGTAAACAGGTTGACGACGGCGGTGATCAGCAACACGGCGGAGATGCCGATCAGGCCTATGGGGATCTCGGTTTTGCCGATGTGCAGGTTGCCGGGGACTTTCCAGGCGCGGTTGCCGGGCTCGGTGAAGCGCAGCACGAGCACGGCGAGGGACTTCATGGCGAAGCTCCAGATGACACCGAAGGCGTAGAGTGCGGCGAGCATGTAGACGTTGCCGCGGCTCAGGACGATGGTGAGGATCTGCAGGCCTACGATGAGGTTGATGATGCGGTAGCTGGTGCCGAAGCGGTGGTGCGGCTTCTGGAACCAACTGGTGAGCACGCCATCTTCGGCTACGCGATTCAGAACGCCGTTTGCGCCCACGATGGAAGTATTCTGCGCTCCGGCGAGAATGAGCACGCCCACCAACACCACGAAACCATGAAACAGCAATTTCAGGCTGGGCGGCCCGACCAGATACATGGCGATGCCACCGATCAGGTTGGCGAAGTGCTCGTGCCGGATGTGGTCGGGGATGATCATCACAGCAAAGAACGAGACCAGCGACGTGAACAGCAGGCTGTAGATGAAAATTACCAGCCCGGTCTTCTCCAGGTTCTTGAGCTTGGGATGCTCAATCTCGCGGTTGACCTGGGCCAGCGTTTCTTCTCCGCTCATGGCCAGGACGGAGTGCCCGAAGCCTACGAAAAGGATGACAGTGGTGAGAATGCCAAGAGGCAGGTGCCGGAACCACGTTGTATCCAGCCAGCCCAGCGATTCTTTATTCAGCGGCACCACGCCGGCGTGCAGCGGGTTGGGCGGTAACTGAATGGGAGCGCGGAGTACGGTGATGGTGCACCAGATGATCAGGATCACGACCATTACGGTGGTGATGACCATGATCTGCAGGGCTTTCTGGCTGGATTCGTGCATGCCCTGGGTGTTCTTCCACCAGAAATAAAGGGCCACGATGATAGCCAGACCGGCGGCAAATTGATTGTCGGAGAAATTGAGCGGACGGTGCAGGTACAGGCCCATGTCTTTGATGAAGCCTGCAAGGTATTGGCCTGCGGAGACGGCGCTGATAGGGCCGGTGAGCACGTAGTCGAAGAGCAGGGCGGAGACGGAGAACTTGGCCAGGGTACCGCCCATGGCTTCCTTGACGACGCGGTAGACGCCGCCGCGGACGAACATGCTGCTGGACTCGATATAGAGCGCCCGCACGCAGTAGCTGAACAACATGACCGCGAGAATGAACCAGGGGGCGCTCTTGCCGATGACGTTCTCAGCATCGCCGCCGGCATAATAAGCGGAGGAAGCGAGGTCGGAGAGGACGATGGCGGAAGCGCGCCAGAAGGAGATGAAGGTCAACATCACCGTGGTGGCGACGAAGACTTTTATGGCGGGTTTGGAACTTCCCACGGACGTAGCCATGCTTCAAGGAGTGCGGCGACTGCTTATTAGGGTAAACCTATTGAAGATAGCATAGGGGAAGGTGGGTAGTGGCACCGGAATGGCTCCAGTGGAAAGCGTGGCTCAACCGCTAATTTTCGCGAGCCTTCGCGGTCGTCGTCTCACGCTCTTTGGGTGCGAGATGGGTATG
>JBEKHS010000037.1:0-46245 GCA_050012155.1 Candidatus Sulfotelmatobacter sp.
CGGGCGACAATGTTTCACTCGTGATCGAGTTGATCACGCCGGTGGCGATGGAGAAAGGCCTGCGCTTCGCCATCCGCGAAGGCGGGCACACGGTCGGCGCGGGTACGATTGCGGAGATTGTGACGTAGGTCTATCGGTGAGGCTGGTATGCCCACAAAGCTAGAGTGGCAGGCTGCGGGCACGGTTTTGTTGCTTCTGCTGATCTGGTTGCCATGGGGCTTGGCCTTCAACTTTCTGTCTAGGGTTCGGCGAACGTGGAGCGGCAAGAGGGAGCAGGCAGAGCCCCCAGATCGTTCGGTGACTAGATAGGCAGAACGTGCATAGGTCCTTCGCGAGACAAAAAACGTCTCGCTCAGGATGACAAGTTTTTAAGCTAGAAGCTAAGAGCTAGAAGCATAGGAGCGGTTTTCATGCCCCGAGAAATTGTTACGTTGCAGTGCGGCGATTGCAAAGAGCGGAATTATTCGACCACCAAGAACCGGAAGACGACGACAGAGCGGCTGGAGTTCAAGAAATTCTGCCGCCGTTGCCGCAAGCACACGCCGCATAAGGAAGTGAAATAGCAGTGTCCAGTGGTCAGTGACCAGTGGCCAGAATGAGGCTTTCTGATCACTGATCACTGGCCACTGATTTCAGGGGCGTAAGCTCAACGGTTAAACTGCCGGTCTCCAAAACCGGACTTGGGGGTTCGAATCCCTCCGCCCCTGCCAGATTTTTGCGAGGACGCGGAGACGCCAGGAGCAGTATGGGGGTGGAGACGAAGAAGATGGCAAACTCAATCGCAGCCGCGGGCGACAATTTCGGTGACCGGCTCAAAGCCTGGCCGGAGCGAATCAAGTCGTTTTATAACGACGTGCGCACCGAGATGCGCAAGGTTACGGCGCCCTCGTGGAAGGAAGTGCAGGCCACGACCGCGGTGGTGGTGGTTACCGTGTTCATTTTTGGCTTGTATTTTTTCATCATCGATAACGTGATCCAGCGGGGCGTGAACATGCTGTACAGCTATTTTGGGAGTCATTAATCCGGGGTCATTAAATCGGAAGAGCAGGCTGGAGTTCAACTTGATCATGCAGGATGAAGAAAAAAACGAAGCTGCCCCTGGTGGCGAGCAGCCACCGAGTGTGGATGGCGTCGCCGTGACCGGCGAGCCGCCTCGCAACCCGAACATGAAGTGGTACATCATCCACTCTTATTCCGGGTTTGAGCGCAAGGTGAAGGAGTCGCTGGAGTCGCGCGTCATTGCCTTCGGGCTACAGGAGAAGATCGGCAAGGTGCTGATCCCGACCGAGTCGGTCACGGAAGTGCGCGGCGGCAAGAAGTACACCTCCGAGCGCATGTTCTATCCCGGCTACGTGCTGGTGGAAATGGACATGGACGATCATGTCTGGCACGTGGTGAAATCCACGCCGCGCGTGACGGGATTTGTGGGTACCGGGCAGCAGCCCACGCCGCTTTCCGACGAAGAAGTGCAACATATCGTCTATAAGGTGGCCGACAGCCGCGAGAAGCCCAAACTGAAGGTCAAGTTCGAGAAGAACGAAACCGTGCGTATTTCCGAGGGTCCGTTTGCCACCTTCCAGGGCATTGTGGACGAAGTGAACGAAGACCGCGAGACGCTGAAAGTGATGGTCACGATTTTCGGACGATCGACACCGGTGGAGCTGGAGTTCAACCAGGTGGAGAAGGTGGCGTAAGAATTTAGTAATTGGGTAATTTTGTAATTTAGTAATTGAAAACCGAAGGAAATCTTAGATGGCAAAGAAGGTTACAGGTTTCGTAAAGTTGCAGATCGCGGCGGGAAAAGCGACCCCGGCGCCGCCAGTGGGCCCAGCGCTGGGCCAGGCGCAGATCAACATCATGGAGTTCTGCAAGCAGTTCAACGCGCGCACGAATCAGAAAGAGATGGAGGGGTTGATCATTCCGGTCGTGGTTTCGGTTTACAGCGACCGCTCGTTCACCTTCATCACCAAGACGCCGCCGGCCTCGATTCTGTTGAAGCGCGCGGCGGGCATTGCCAAGGGGTCGGGAACGCCGAATAAAGATAAGGTTGGCAAAGTCACGCTGAAGCAGGTCGAGGATATCGCAAAGCAAAAGATGCCCGACTTGAACGCGGCTTCGATTGACGCTGCGGTTAAGAGCGTTCGGGGAACGGCGCGGTCGATGGGAATCGAAGTGATTGGGTAAGAGGAATTTGGTAATTGGGTAATTTTGGAATTTAGCAATTGAAAAACCTTGTGCGCGAGCGATTTCAAATTACCAAATTACTCAATTTCTCAATTACTAAATTGTCAAATGCACCACGGCTGATCGAAACAGCGACCGGCGGTGGGAGACGAGGAAAGTGAAATGAAAAAAGAAGGAAAAAATATCGCCAAGGCGCACGCGGCAGTCGAAAAGCGGCCTTATACGCTGCAGGATGCGGTTCCGCTCTTGCAGAAAGTCAAGTTCGCAAAGTTCGACGAGACGGTTGAGATTACGTTGCGCCTGGGGGTCGATCCGAAGCACGCCGATCAGATGGTGCGTGGGACGGTAGTGCTGCCGCACGGGTTGGGCAAGTCGAAAAAAGTTTTGGTGATTGCATCAGGCGACAAGATCAGAGAAGCCGAAGCCGCAGGCGCCGACTTCTTTGGTGGCGAAGAGATGGTCGAGAAGATCACCAAGGAAAACTGGACCGACTTCGACGCGCTGATTGCGACCCCGGACGTGATGAAATCCGTTGGACGGCTGGGCAAGATTCTTGGTCCCAAGGGCTTGATGCCGAATCCGAAGACCGGAACGGTTACCGTCGACGTGGGTAAGGCGGTGCAGGAAGTGAAGGCCGGCAAGGTGGAATTCCGCACGGACAAAACGGCACTGGTGCACGTTCCGGTGGGCAAGATTTCTTTCTCGCCCGACAAGTTGATCGAGAACGCGACCGTGCTGATCACCAGCGTGATCAAGGCCAAGCCGTCGGTGGCGAAGGGCAAGTACATCAAGGGCTGCACGCTGAGCTCGACCATGGGGCCGGGAATTTTGCTGGACACGGCGCCAATTGAGACCGCGGCCAAGGCGTAGTTAAGGAAGCGCGCCGAACGCGCCCTTCGGTCGCTTGCGCTCTCTCAGGGCAGGCTCCGAGGTGATCGCGCGGCGCGCCCAGATCCTTCGCGAGACAAAAAGCGTCTCGCTCAGGATGACAAAATAGCAGAGATCTCAGAGGATTGGACAATGCCAGTTACCAAAGCGAGAAAGAAAGAACAAGTCGAGAAGCTGAGTGCGGACCTGAAGAATGTTTCGAACGCGGTCGTGGCCACATATAGCAAGATGACGGTGGCCCAGGATTACGAGCTGCGCAAGGCTTTGCGGGGCGCGGGCGCGAAGTATCAGGTGGTGAAGAACACGCTCGCCGAACTCGCCGCCAAAGGGACCAAGATTGAGGACGGGCTGAAGAACCTCACGGGCGTGACCTCGATCGCCTATACGACGGGCGATCCCGTGGCCATGGCCAAGGCGCTCACTAAATACGCAAAAGACACGCCGGAGTTCACCTTTAAGGTGGGCGTGGTCGAGGGGCGCGTGATTTCGATCAAAGAGATCGAAGCGCTGGCCAGCATGCCGTCGAAGGAAGAGATTCACTCCAAGCTGTTGTTCCTGATCAGTTCGCCGGCGCAGCGGCTGGTGACGGTGATGAATGCCGTGGGGCGCGACGTCGCGGTTGTGCTGGGCCAGGGCGTGGAGAAGGGCAAGTTCGCAGGCGAGGCGCCGGCTGGGGCCTAAGTGATTTCGGGAGTCGAGGGCGAGGGCGCCCGCGCCACGAAGGTTTCGGGGCGGCGAAAAGCCGTCCGAAGACATTTGGTTATCACGAATCAGGGGTTGCGCGGTTCGTATTCGGGCGTTGTCTGGCGCCGGGAGCTGAACCAGCCGCACTGGAAACCCGATTCAAGGTAACGAAAGCAAGCAAATTCATAACTCGAAGAGTGGAGAACTTAACATGGCAGACCTGCAACAGTTGGAAGATTCAATCGTGGCCCTGTCGTTGCTGGACGCGGCGCAGCTGGTCAAAAAGCTGGAAGCCCGGCTGGGCGTCTCGGCGGCAGCGGCAGCCCCGGTGATGGTAGCCGGCGGCGGCGCGGCAGCGGGCGCAGCGGCTCCGGCGGAGGAGAAGACGGAGTTCACCGTCCTTCTGAAGGAAGTCGGCGCCAACAAGATCAACGTGATCAAGGCGGTTCGCGAGGTCACCAGCCTGGGCTTGAAGGAAGCCAAGGAGCTGGTGGATGGAGCGCCCAAGAACATCAAGGAAGGCGTCTCCAAGGACGAGGCCGAGACCATCAAGAAGAAGTTTACCGAGGCTGGCGCGGTTGTTGAGGTGAAGTAGCCGAATCGTGTGGAGCTGGTGCCTCGCCCGCTTTGCCGGCAGCATTATAACGGTCTCGCAGGCGAGGGCGCCCGCGCCACACGGTTCGCACCCAAACCGGTGCAAGTCAAGGAAATATTCACGTTCTAGTTGTGAAGCTGGGGCGGTGGTGTTAGCATCTATATAACACCGCTTCCCTTGGCCTCACTCAATCGCGGGCGAGACCCGCAGGGAAGCTTGGGCACTGTTCCGTGGGCAGGCGGAACGGAAACGGCCGAAGGAAACTGGCGCGAAAGATACAAACCAAGATTGGCGAAACGCCTTGCATGGCGTCTGCGGGAACTACTGTCCCTGCAGACGCCCCGTCGTGTTTTCCGGCATAAACAGGTTCACAGCAACGTCTTAAGCAGCGCGGCGCAATGGGCGCCCCACATTCCGCGGGTAATCGCAGCGCATGGCTGCGCCTGACATTGGGAGTTTCTTGACGATGAAGAAGAATGCCTTCCGTAAACGTTTTGATTTTTCGAAAATTCCAGCAACCATCCAGATTCCGAACCTGATCGAGGTTCAGAAGCGCTCTTACGACCGCTTTCTGCAGATGGATAAGCTGCCCAGCGAGCGCGAAGACGGCGGATTGCAGGCGGTGTTTCAGTCCGTCTTCCCGATCACCGACTTCCGCAACGTATCACAACTTGAGTTTGTGGACTACGCCATTGGTAACTGGGAGTGCAAGTGTGGTCACCTCAAGGGGCTGCATCACCTGCGCACTACGTGCAAGAACTGCGGCAACACGGTCATCACCGACCCGTTTCATCCCGGCGACGTGCTCTGCCAGAAGTGCGGCACCTACAACGCCAACACTCCCGACTTCTGCAACAAGTGCGGCGACCCGGTCGGACTGCAGCTGAAATATGACGTGGCGGAGTGCGAAGAGCGCGGCATGACCTACTCCGCGCCGCTCAAGGTCACGATGCGCCTGACCATTTTCGACAAGGACGCCGAGACCGGCAACCGCTCGATCCGCGACATTAAAGAGCAGGAAGTTTTCTTTGGCGACGTGCCGCTGATGACGCAGAACGGGACTTTTATTATTAACGGCACAGAACGAGTCATTGTCAGCCAGTTGCACCGCTCACCCGGAGTGTTCTTCGAGACCGCGAACAATCGCACCTACTTCCTGGGCAAGATCATTCCCTACCGCGGTTCCTGGGTGGAGTTTGAATACGACCAGAAGAATGTGCTTTACGTCCGCATCGACCGCAAGCGGAAGTTCCTGGGAACGATCTTCCTGCGCGCCCTGGGTTTGCGCTCGGGCGAGGATATTCTCCGCTCGTTCTATACCGTCGATCGCATCGCGATCAAAGATAAGAAGCTGTTCTGGACGCTCGACCCGGCCAGCGAGAAGCCCACGAACCTGCTGGGCATGAAGCTGGCGCACAGCATCAAGAACAAGTCCGGGGACGAAATTGCGCACTCTGGCCGCAAGCTGAACGCCCAGATTTTGAAGGATATTCAAAAGGCGAAGATCAGCGAGATCGAAGTCGATGTCACCGATCTGGAAGGCGCATGGGCCGCCGCCGACGTGGTCGACACGACCACCGGTGAAGTGCTGCTTGAGGCCAACACCGAACTGAATGCCGACAAAGTCTCGAAGATTCTCGACTCCGGCGTGGTGGAGATGAGCCTGTTCTTCCCGGAGCGCGATGACGTGGGCACGGTGATCAGCCAGACGCTGAAGCGCGATTCGGTGAAGACGCCGCAGGAAGCGCTGATCGAGATTTACCGCAAACTGCGTCCCGGCGATCCGCCGACGCTCGACACCGCCACGGCGCTGTTCCACGGTATGTTCTTCGACCCGCGCAAGTACGACTTTTCGAAAGTGGGCCGGCTGAAGTTCAACATCAAGTTGTTCGAGAACCAGGATGCCACCAGTCTCGACAAGCGCACCCTCGATCCCGACGATTTTTACGGCACGATCGCGTACCTGCTGAAGCTGCGCAAGAACATCGGGTCGGTGGATGACATCGATCACCTCGGCAACCGCCGGGTGCGCGCGGTCGGCGAACTGATGGAGAACCAGTTCCGCATCGGCCTGGTCCGCATGGAGCGGGCGATTAAAGAAAAGATGTCCGTGTACCAGGAAATGTCGACGGCCATGCCGCACGACCTGGTCAATGCCAAGCCGGTGATGGCCGCGATCCGGGAATTCTTCGGGTCGTCGCAGCTTTCGCAGTTCATGGACCAGACCAATCCGCTCTCCGAGATCACGCACAAGCGGCGTCTCTCCGCGCTTGGGCCGGGCGGTCTGTCTCGTGAACGCGCGGGGTTCGAAGTGCGCGACGTACATCCCACGCACTACGGCCGCATCTGTCCGATCGAGACGCCGGAAGGTCCGAACATCGGACTGATCTCGTCGCTGAGCTGCTACGCGCGCATTAACGACTACGGCTTCATCGAGTCGCCCTACCGCAAAATCAAGGGCGGCCGCGTGATCGATTACGTCAGCGTGGTCAACACCGGCGACAGCGACTACAAGGTCGGCGATCACATGGAAAAGCATGAGATCGAGAAGATCAACGCCGAATTGAAAGAGAAGCGCAAGAAGCCCGCGCAGGTCGATCCTTTCTCCTTCTATCTTTCCGCGTGGGAGGAGGACCGGCATACCATCGCGCAGGCCAACGTGGAGCTTGACGATAAGGGCCGCATCGTGGCCGATCTCGTGAACGCGCGCAAAGCGGGAAACTTCGTGCTGGTGAGCCGCGACGAAGTCGATTACGTCGACGTCAGCCCCAAGCAGTTGGTCTCCGTCGCCGCGTCGCTCGTGCCCTTCCTTGAGCACGACGACGCGAACCGCGCGCTGATGGGCGCGAACATGCAACGCCAGTCCGTGCCCCTGCTGCGCGCGCAAGCGCCGATCGTCGGCACCGGAATGGAAGGCGTGACCGCCCGCGACTCGGGCGCAGTCGTTCTTGCCCGCCGTAACGGCATCGTCGATTCGGTCGACTCCGACCGCATCATCGTGCGCGTCGAAGGCGAGCACCATCCCACGCAGCTTTCGCGTGAGGTGGGCAGCGATATTTACCAGCTCACCAAGTTCAAGCGTTCGAACCAGAACACCTGCATCAACCAGAAGCCGGTGGTCAAGAAAGGTCAGCGCGTGGTGAAGGGCGAGGTGATTGCCGACGGTCCCTGCACGGATCACGGTGAACTGGCGCTCGGACGCAACGTGCTGGTCGCCTTCATGCCCTGGCGCGGCTACAACTTCGAAGACGCGATTCTCGTCTCCGAGAAGATGGTGAAGGACGATTACTATACTTCGCTGCACATCGAGGAGTATGAGATCGAAGCGCGCGACACCAAGCTGGGACCAGAAGAAGTGACGCGCGATATTCCCAACGTCAGCGAGACCATGCTGCGCAATCTGGACGAGGCGGGCGTGATCCGCATCGGCGCCAGCATCAAGCAGGGAGATATCCTGGTGGGCAAGGTTACGCCGAAAGGCGAGACCCAGCTCACGCCGGAAGAAAAACTGCTGCGCGCCATCTTCGGCGAAAAGGCCGGAGACGTGCGCGACGCTTCGCTGTACTGCCCGCCGGGCATCGAGGGCGTCATCGTCGACGTAAAAATCTTCTCCCGCAAGGGCCAGGAAAAAGACGAGCGCGCCAAGTCGATCGAAGCGGCGCAGATCGGCAAGCTGGAAAAGAACTTGTCCGACGAGATCCGTATTCTCACCGACGAGCGGCTGAAGCGTCTCGAGAACATTCTCGGCGGCAAGGAAGTGCAGGCCGACCTGCACGACGAGCGCACCAACAAGCGCCTGCTGACCAAGGGCAACATTCTGGACCGCGACGCGATCGAGCGCATCTCCACCCGCAATCTGAAGCGGATCAAGTACAACGACAAGGATCCGCGGGTGAACGAGCAGATCGACGAGATCGAGGAAATGACTTCTCGCCAAATCGATGTGCTCAAGAAAATCGTCAACGAGAAGAAAGAGAAACTCACCAAGGGCGACGAACTGCCGCCGGGTGTGATCAAGCTGGTCAAAGTCTACATCGCCATGAAGCGCAAGTTGAGCGTTGGCGACAAGATGGCCGGCCGCCACGGCAACAAGGGCGTGATCGCGCGCATTCTGCCGGAAGAGGACATGCCTTACCTCGAAGACGGAACGCCGGTCGAAATTGTTCTCAACCCGCTCGGAGTACCCAGCCGTATGAATGTGGGCCAGATTCTCGAAACCCACCTGGGATGGGCGGGCTACGCACTGGGCGAGAAAGTCGCCAACCTGCTCAAAGAGAACACGCGCACGGAGGCGATCCGCCGCGAGTTGAAGGTCCTGTTCAAGGACTCGAAGCTGGCTGACATCATCGCCGACATGAGCGACGACGAACTCGAAGCTGTAGCGCCAACGCTCGCGCGCGGCGTCTACATGGGTTCACCCGTGTTCGATGGCGCGAAGGAAGGCGAGATCAAAGCACTGCTCGAGCATGCGGGCCTGCCAACTTCGGGCAAAACTACTTTGCACGATGGCATGACCGGCGACCAGTTCGAACAGCCGGTATGCGTGGGCTACATCTACATGCTGAAGCTTTCGCACCTAGTGGACGACAAGATTCACGCGCGCTCCATCGGGCCGTACTCGCTGATCACGCAACAACCTTTGGGCGGCAAGGCGCAGTTCGGCGGCCAGCGCTTCGGAGAAATGGAAGTCTGGGCGCTCGAAGCTTACGGCGCGGCGTTCATCTTGCAGGAGTTGCTGACGGCGAAGTCCGACGACGTTTACGGCCGCACCAAGATTTACGAGGCCATCGTCAAGGGCGAAGCCGCCATGGAGCCGGGCGTGCCGGAATCGTTCAACGTGCTGATCCGCGAATTGCAATCGCTCTGCCTGGATGTGGAGTTGATCAAGACCGGGGAGAAGCGGCCGGCAGCGAGCGCGGCGGCGGATTAAAGCAGGGGCCAGGGGCCAGTGATCAGTGGGCAGTACGGCGCTGACAGGTCCCGGCTCTGGAATTTGATCTATTGAATAATGGCCGGCTGCGAAGCACCTGCGCAGCTTGGCCCATCAGGAATGCGGGCCACTGGTCACTGACCACTGGCCACTTTCTCCTGGGTGCCGTAAGCGGCAACGACACTGCCGAGGAAAGCGGAGGAACACCTTGTTTCGTTCGAGCCCGTTCGAAATGCAAAACACGATTGCGGATTTCGATGCCATCCGCATCAGCCTGGCGTCTCCGGAAAAAATCCGGAGCTGGTCGCATGGCGAAGTCACCAAGCCGGAGACCATCAACTACCGCACCTTCAAGCCGGAGCGGGACGGCCTGTTCTGCGCCCGCATCTTCGGCCCGGTAACCGATTGGGAGTGCCTCTGCGGCAAGTACAAGCGCATGAAGCACCGCGGCGTGATCTGCGACAAGTGCGGCGTGGAGGTCACACTTTCGAAAGTCCGCCGCGAACGCCTGGGTCACATCGAGCTGGCTTCCCCCTGCTCGCATGTGTGGTTCTTCAAAGGCCTGCCCAGCCGCATCGGACACCTGCTCGATATTTCGCTGCGCGACCTCGAGTCCGTGCTGTACTTCGAGGCCTACGTAGTGGTCGAGCCCGGCGACGCTCCGGTGAAAGAGCGCGAGGTCATCAAGGACGAGACCAAGTTCCGCGAACTCGACCAGCAGTACCGTCCCGCCGGCTTCAAGGCGATGATGGGCGCCGAGGCGATCAAGGAACTGCTCAAGCGCATCGATACCGACGGCCTGGCGGTGGAGCTGCGCGAGAAAATGAAGAACGAGAGCTCGCTGCAGAAGCGGCTCAAGTACACCAAGCGCCTCAAAGTGGTCGAGGCCTTCCGCAAGAGCGGGAACAAGCCCAGCTGGATGATTCTCGATGTGATCCCGGTGATTCCGCCGGAGCTGCGCCCGCTGGTTCCACTCGACGGCGGCCGCTTTGCCACGTCCGATCTGAACGATCTTTACCGCCGCGTCATCAACCGCAACAACCGGTTGAAGAAGCTGATGGACCTGCACGCGCCCGAAGTCATCGTCAGAAATGAAAAGCGCATGCTGCAGGAAGCCGTCGACGCATTGTTCGACAACGGCCGCCGTGGCCGCGTGCTGCGCGGCGCCAACAATCGTCCGCTGAAGTCGCTCTCCGACACGCTCAAGGGCAAGCAGGGACGCTTCCGCCAGAACCTGCTCGGCAAGCGCGTCGACTACTCCGGACGCTCCGTCATTGTGGTCGGTCCGGAGCTGAAACTTCATCAGTGCGGACTGCCCAAGAAGATGGCGCTCGAGCTGTTCAAGCCTTTCATCTATCACCGGCTCGAACAGACCGGCAACGTCACCACCATCAAGCAAGCTAAAGAAATGGTGGAGCAGCAGGAGCCCATCGTTTGGGACATCCTGGAAGAAGTCATCAAGGATCATCCTGTGCTGCTGAACCGCGCTCCCACGCTGCATCGCCTCGGCATTCAGGCGTTCGAGCCGGTATTGGTGGAAGGGAAGGCCATCCGCATTCACCCGCTCGTCTGCACGGCATTCAACGCCGACTTCGACGGCGACCAGATGGCGGTACACATTCCGCTGTCTCCGGAAGCACAGGTCGAAGCCAGCGTCCTGATGCTGGCATCGCACAACATCCTTTCGCCCGCGAGCGGCCAGCCGATCACGGTGCCTACGCAGGACATGGTTCTCGGTCTCTACTACCTGACCAAAGCCAAGCCTGGCGCGAAGGGTGAAGGCCGCGTGTTCGCCAACATTGAAGAAGTTTTGCTCGCGCTCGAAATGGGCGAAGTGGAAACTCTCTCTCCCATTCGCCTGCGCTACACGGGCGAGCTGATTGACCTGACCACCGCGTACGACGATCAGGACATCATCCACACCGAGCCGGTTCAGGTGGAGCGCGCTTTCGTCAACACTACGGTCGGCCGCGCGATCCTCAACGATCACTTGCCCGAGGGCATGCCGTTCATCAACGGGCTGCTCAAGAAAAAAGGCATCGGCGCGCTGGTGAACTATGGTTACCTGCGCTTCGGGCTCGAGACCACGGTCAAGATGCTCGATGAAGTGAAAGAGTTCGGCTTCAAGTACGCGACCAAAGCCGGCCTTTCGATCGGCATCGACGACATGGTCATCCCCGACAGCAAGAAGACTCTTGTTCGCGACGCCGAAAAGCAGGTGGTGAACGTCCAGCAGCAATATCTCGACGGCGCCATCACCAACGGCGAACGCTACAACAAAGTCATCGAAATCTGGTCGGCGATTACCGAAAAAGTAGCCGACGAGATGTTCGGGGAAATGCAGAAGCGCGACAAGGAAGGCGCAATCAATCCGATTTACGTCATGGCCGATTCCGGCGCTCGCGGATCGAAACAGCAGATTCGCCAACTCTCCGGCATGCGTGGACTGATGGCCAAGCCTTCCGGCGAAATCATCGAGTCGCCCATCACGGCGAACTTCCGTGAAGGGTTGACGGTGCTCGAATATTTCGTCTCAACCCATGGCGCCCGCAAGGGTCTGGCCGATACCGCGCTCAAGACGGCGGATTCCGGCTACCTCACGCGGCGTCTGGTCGACGTGGCGCAGGATGTCATCATCAGCGAGTACGACTGCGGCACGGTCGATGGCATTTACGTACAGGGCATCGTCGAAGCCGGCGAAATCATCGAGCCGTTGCGCGACCGCATTGTGGGCCGCGTGTCGCTCGAGAAAATCAAAGACTACGACGGCAACGTGATCGTCGACATCAACAACGAAATCACCGAGGAACTCGCCGGATCGATTCAGGCTGCCGGAATCGAACGGGTAAAGATTCGCTCGGTGCTCACTTGCGAATCGAAGCGCGGCGTCTGCGTCATGTGCTACGGCCGCAATCTGGCCTCTGGCCGCCTGGTTGAACTCGGTGAAGCGACCGGCGTCATCGCCGCGCAGTCAATCGGCGAACCCGGAACGCAGCTCACCATGCGTACTTTCCACATCGGCGGCACGGCGTCTCGGGTTTCCGAGCAGTCGCGGCTCGATGCCAAGAACAACGGCACCGTTCGCTTCATCGGATTGCAGACGGTCAAGTCGAAATCCGGCGATCTGGTAGTGATGAACCGCCAGGGCTCGATTGCAGTCGTCGACGAGAAGAACCGCGAGCGCGAGCGCTACTCCGTGATCTACGGCGCGAAGCTGAAAGTCAACGACGGCGATGCGGTGCAGCAAGGCAAGGTCATGGTCGAGTGGGATCCTTACACTTTCGCCATCCTTACCGAAATCGGCGGCGCGGCGCAGTTCAAGGACTTGCAGGAAGGCGTCACGCTGCATGAAGAGGTAGACGAAGTCACCGGCTTGTCGCGGCACGTGGTGGGCGATTCTCCCGACGAGAAGCGCCAGCCCGCGATCGTGGTCAAGGGCAAGGGCAGCAAGCGCTACCTTATGCCTTCCCGCGCTCACCTCATGGTGCAGGATGGCGACACGGTTTTCCCGGGCGACGTGCTGGCGAAAATCCCGCGCGAGACAACGAAGACGAAAGACATCACCGGTGGTCTGCCGCGTGTGGTCGAATTGTTCGAAGCGCGCAAGCCGCACGAAACCGCGGTCATCAGCGAAATCGATGGCACGGTCAAGTTCGGTGAAGTCTCCAAAGGTCAGCGCAAACTGTATGTGCAGGCCGACAACGGCACGGAAAAAGAATACTCGGTGCCGCGCGGCGTTCACATCAACGTGCAGGAAGGCGAGCGTGTCAAGGCGGGCGAACCGCTTATGGATGGCCCGCTCAATCCGCACGACATCCTGGCTGTGCTCGGCGAAAAAGAGCTGCAGTCCTACCTGGTGAACGAAATCCAGGAAGTCTACCGGCTCCAGGGCGTCAACATCAGCGACAAGCACATCGAGGTGATTGTCCGCCAGATGATGCGCTGGGTGAAGGTCGAGGACGTGGGCGACACTACGTTCCTGCTGGAGCAGCAACTGGATAAGTTCCGCTTCCGCGAAGAGAACGAGCGTGTGATCAAGGAGGGCGGCAAGCCGGCTACCGGACGCCCGCTGCTCCTCGGCATCACGAAGGCATCGCTCTCAACCGATTCGTTCATCTCGGCGGCGTCCTTCCAGGAGACCACGCGCGTGCTCACCGAAGCTTCCATTCAGGGAGCGGTCGATCACCTGCGCGGCCTCAAGGAGAACGTCATCGTCGGCCGCCTCATCCCTGCCGGAACCGGCATGGAGTACTACCGCAACGTGCGCCTCTCGCCGGAAATGGAAGAGGCCGCGGCCAAGGTACAGGCGGAAGTCTCGGCGGCTTACGAAGAGGCCGAGCGCGCTCTCGAAATGATGCGCCACGAGGGCGAGACCGAGGAACTGGCAGCAGAGTAAGGGAAACTGGAGCCGACTACAGGGGGCGAATCGAATTCGCCCCCGTAGTTATTTGTCATCCTGAGCGGACCAGGTGGTTCGCGAAGCGAAGCACTGCGTAGTCGAAGGATCCCTATCCGCATACACTTGGGATGAGTGAGGGAGTTCTCACGTTGCAGCCGAGTATTTGCGAGTACAGTAGTGAAGACTCCTCGATAGGTCTGAGGTCGGTTAAGACCCAAGGGATCTTTCAACTTCGCAGCCGTTCGCTTCGCGATCGGCTACTCCGCTCAAGATGACGGCAAGTGCTTATCAACCATGCACGCAAACGCACAGCGAGTGCACTACGAGGAACCTGGCCCGCTTCCTTCGTTGCAACCTGCGCCTCCTGGCCCTAAGCTAGGGCCAGCGATGCTCCGCTTTCTGCGCCTTCTGCGGCTGGCCTTTTGGCGTGCCTTTCAGCACGACGCCTTTTCCATCGCCAAAGCCTCCGCCTACTCTTCCATTCTTACTTTTTTCCCCGCGCTGCTGGTTGTAGGCTCTGTGCTTGCCACCTGGCGCAAAGGCGCGCCTTACATGCGCGAGATCTCTTATGCGCTCTCCCGCATTCTGCCCGCCGGTAGCAATACAGCCATGACTTTTCTGCGCGGTGCGGCGCAACGCCCGGTGGGCTTGCTCGTTACGGCTTCGCTGTTAACCTTGTGGACCGCCTCAGGCGTAATGGTTTCCTGGATGGAAGGCTTCCGCCGCTGTTACGAGTTACCGAAAGTTTGGGGCCTGGTGCAGGAGCGAATGATTTCCTTCCTGCTTGTCATCTTCGCACTCCTCCCCATGACTTTCGCCACTTTGCTGGTGGCCTTCGGCAGCAAAATCGAAACCGACATTCTTTTCTATACCGCTCGCGAATTCAGCCCCTACATTCTGCTCATGTGGGCCGTCATCCGCTGGGTTATCGCCACGCTTACCAGCATTGCCGTGATTTCGCTCATCTATCATCACGCGGTTCCGCGCACCCAGCCTTGGCACAGCGTAATTCCGGGAGCGACGCTCGCCACCGGCCTGTGGTTCTCGGCCACTCTGTTGTTTGGCTCCTATCTGCGGCATTATGCCGATTACAGCATTTTCTACGGATCGCTCGGCGCCGGCATTGCCCTGCTGGTCTGGATGTACATGGTTTCGCTGATCATCCTTGTGGGCGCGGAGTTCAATGCCATGCTCTTCCCGCGCGCCATGCTGGGAAAAGAGCTGACTGCCATCAATCACGCTAAAGCGTGAGCGCGCCGCGCTGAAGAAACGCGAAGTATGCCGATCTTCTATTGAGACACATGTCTGGACGCTTGTTCTCCACAGAAAATTTCAAATGGAATTCATTTCAAAGTTTGCTGGCGTGTACGGATTTAGATTGTCCCAAACAATTACAATGATCTTCACTTCTTTGAGTGCGACCATGTCGAAAACCCCGATCCGAAATTCATGAGACCACCCAAGCCAGAATTCGAGAGGGCAAGCTCCGTTGGCAAAGAGATTCCGCGGTCGGCTCTCGCCGGTTCCAGCGCTGCCCGCCGGGCCAAGATCATCTGCACCATCGGCCCGGCCTGCCACTCCGAAGCCGCGATGCGCGACCTGCTTCGCCTCGGCATGGACGTCGCCCGCCTGAACTTTTCTCACGGCACGCACGCCGATCATGCCCGCAATATCGAACGCCTGCGCCGCGCTGCGAAAAAGGAAAACCGTACGGTCTGCATCCTGCAGGATCTGCAAGGCCCCAAGATCCGCACTGGACGCCTGGAGGGCCACGAGCCCGTGCTGCTGAAAAGCGGCTCGACCGTGATCATTACCCCCCGCGACATTGCCGGCAGCGCGACGCTCATTTCCACCACCTTTCCCGATCTCGCCCGCGAAGTCGCTGCTGGAGCACGCATTCTTCTGCGCGATGGCCTGATTGAATTGCGCGTGTGCACCGTGCGCGGCAAGGATGTGATCTGCGACGTTCTGAACGGCGGGGCCTTGGGCGAGCATCAAGGCATCAATCTGCCCGGCACCGCATTATCGATACCCGCGCTGACCGAGAAAGACCACAAAGATCTCGAGTTCGGCTTGAAACATGGAGTAGATGCCGTTGCTCTCTCGTTCGTGCGCTCCGCGGCGGACGTCACTATGGTTAGGCAGATCGTCACGGCGCGCGGCAGCGACACTCCTTTAATCGCTAAACTCGAGAAGCCGCAGGCGATCGACCACCTCGAAGAAATTCTCGAAGTGGTTGACGGAGTTATGGTCGCCCGCGGCGATCTGGGCGTGGAAATGGCGCCGGAGAAAGTTCCCGTCATTCAGAAGCATGTGATCCGCCGCGCCGCCGAGTGGCGCAAGCCGGTCATCACGGCCACGCAGATGCTCGAGTCGATGATCGAAAACCCGCGCCCCACGCGCGCCGAGGCCAGCGACGTGGCCAATGCGATTTTCGACGGCTCCGACTCGGTTATGCTCTCGGCGGAAACCGCCAGCGGACGCTATCCCCGCGAGGCCGTCGCCATGATGTCGCGCATCGTGATCGAGGCCGAAAGCAACATGGGCGAGTTCACGCAGCGCCGCCGCCGCGACCGCCAGGGGCTCTCGATCGCTGAAACCATCTGCGAATCCATCGCCCACGCCGCTGAAGATCTTCCCATGGGCGCCATCGCCGTTTTCACCGAGACCGGAAACACCGCGCGCATGATCTCCAAATACCGGCCGCAGGCCGCCATCTATGCCTTTACCCACAACGTGGCTGTAGCGCAACGTACCAACCTGTACTGGGGCGCACATCCCGTGAAGTGCGGCCAGGCGGTTTCGACTGACGGCATGGTTCGCATGGCGGAGCAGGAATTATTGGGCCGCGGCGTGCTCAAATCCGGCGACGTGCTGGGAGTGGTTGCGGGTACGCGCCAGGCTTCCGGTTCCACTAACTTCATGCGCCTGCACGTGGTCACTTCGGACGAAGCCAACGCAGCCGCGCGGCCCAAACGCAAGCGCAGCCGAGCGCGCCAGAGTCTATAATCGCGAAATATGTCGCAGGAATTCCTATCCCTGGCGATCTGGGAACCTCTGCCCGGCATGGAGGCCGCGTCGCTGGCGACCATCCGCGAACTGAGTGCCATCATTTCGAACAAGAGTTACGGACGCGATCTTCTTTACCGCAGTGCCGAGTCTCATTACGTGTTGCTTCGTTACTGGAACTCCGAGCAGGCTCGCGCCGCCGCGCAGGAAGATCCAGAGATGCTTCGCTGCTGGGCGCGATTGGGAAACGAGATTCAAATCCTGAAGGTTTATGAGAAGCTGGAAGAAGCCGGAGTCTAGCCCGCCCGACGACCGCGTCACGAGCCAGCCATCACCCATGTCCACGGAATCCAGCCCGCAGGTTTTCACCGATGTATCGGCGGATCCATTTGTGCGCGGCCTTCTGCATCGCCCTGCCAATCCCAGTGGCAACGGCCTGGTTCTTACTCACGGTGCGGGATCGAACTGCCAGGCTCCTCTGCTGATAGCCCTGGCCGGAACTTTTGCCGCGGCGGGCTTCTTCGTGCTGCGCTGCGATCTACCCTACCGTCAGGATCGTCCTTACGGTCCGCCGGGACCGGGCGACGCCAAGCGCGATCGCGCCGGACTAAAGAATGCGCTCGCCGCCATCAAACCCTTTGCGAATCGCCGCGTGTTCCTGGGCGGCCACTCCTACGGCGGACGCCAGGCCAGCATGCTCTGTGCCGAACTTGCTTCAGAAAAAGCGCCGGAAGGTCCTCCGGAGGTTCCCGCCGGCCTCCTTTTGCTGTCCTACCCTCTGCACCCGCCGCGTAAGCCGGAACAGCTCCGCACCCAGCACTTTTTCCATCTGCACACGCCCGCCCTTTTTGTTGAAGGCACACGCGATCCCTTCGGCTCAATTGCGGAAATTGAGCAAGCTTTAAAGCTGATTCCGGCGAAGACGAAGCTGCTCACCGTTGAGGGTGCCGGTCACGATTTGGGATTCAAGGGAAAAGCCAAGAAGGAAGGGTTATCGGCAACCGTGCTGGCCGAATTTCAGGCGTTCTTTGCGGATTGAAGAACTCGTCCCCGCGTAAACTCTGTCATCCCGACCGGAGCGGAGCGAAAGCGAGCGCAGTGGAGGGACCTGCTTTTGGTCTCGGATTACTTCTGCTCAATCCGCGAAACCTGATGGCCTGCCTTCAGTTCACCCAACCCGATTTCGACCCGCCATTGCCTTTGCGTGAATCGTCATCAGGAGGCACGTAATTGCCGTGCTCGTCGAAGTGAACGTCGCGGTCGTGCTGGCGCATGTAAACTTCAAACTTCTTTGCCGCCCGCCGCCGCTTCCAGCGGTAATAAGAATTATTCAAGCCGTACCACCACTCCGAGAACGAGAACTTCCCCGACATGCCACGCGCAGGCGAAAACTTCACATACAAATATCCAGAAAGCAAACCGCCCAGATGAGCCAGATACGCAACCCCTCCTCGGTCACCGATGGCAAAAGCTACAGTCACGACGATCAGAATGAGCACGAAATATTTGGCTTTGATCAGGAAGGGGAACGGAATGAGCATGATCTCGTTCTCGCCGAAGACCATGCCGAATGCCATGAGAATGGCAAAAACGCCGCCCGAAGCGCCGATGGTGACCGTGGCGGGAGTGCTTAGAATGTGGGCGAACGCAAAAATGATGGTTGTCAATGCCGCTCCGACCACGCCTGCAAAAAACAACTCCAGAAAGCGCCGCCTGCCCCACGAGCTCTCGAAGCTTGCGCCGAACATCCAAAGCCCCAGCATGTTTCCGAACCAATGCCAGAATGTGAAGTGAATAAAACTGTAAGTAACGATCTGCCACACTGCGAAGTGGAAGACCGTCATGCTGGGAACGAGCCCGAGATAGAGCTCCACCCAATCGTTCACCGCAGGCGTACCGAAGGCCAGCAGGGCAAGGAACACCGCCGTATTGATTCCCAGCAGCCAGATCACCGCCGGAGTGAACGGCGGGAAGCTCAACATCATTTCTCGACCGCGACTGCGCAAGATGGCTCCTCGTTAGCAGTAGATACTGAACTCAGCGTTCCGGCAAGGGCACCACAGGCAGGCTCCGGTGTCCCTGGGGATCGACCGCTCTCACTGCAAAGATGACATTATCCTTCGAAAGTTGCAGCGTAGCGCGGGTTACGGTGCCAACCTTTTGGACGTACTCCCATTCCGGGCTGGTCGTGGCCCGCCACAGGACTTCATACTCCGCCGCGTGACCTCCCGGCGAAGCCTCCCAGGTAAGAGTGGAGTCGTTTTCCAGATCTTTGGTCAGCAGGTGCACGTTGGCCGGAGGTGCCGGAGCCGATGCCAACGAAGCCAGAGTCGCCGCATTCAGCCCCGCCACATGCGCTACGTAGTCGAAATCGACAAATTTCGGCAAATCGCCATATTCGATGCCATTCTCTGCACGCACGTTTTGGTGCTGATGGTGAAAATTTTCGCGAAACTCAGTGAATCGCACTGCGGCAAAGCCCTGCTGGTTGAATGAAGAGTGGTCTCCGCCGCGCAAATACCGATCGAGGCGGAACACCAGCATCGGCTTTACGTCCACGTCTTTTTTATAGGAGCGGCTCACATCGGCGATGTAGCGCGCGAGTTGCCGCGATTCCGAGTCGTTCTCCCCGCCCAACCCGCGAATCCGCTTAATCTCCTGCTCCGTGGCCGCGGCGGGCAATCCTTCCGAAAATACGCGCACTACAGCATGATCCTGCTCCGCGCTCTTGTCGCCGCCAACGATGTCATTGTTCAGCGCCGCTTCCACATTCCAGCCCTGATCTTTGGCCATTTTCGCGAAATGGTGGCTGCCGTTCAGGCCCTGCTCCTCGCCTGCCACGGTGAGAAAAATAATCGTCGCCGGAAACCTCAGCTTGCTCAAAACCCGCGCGCATTCCAGGCTGACCGCCGCTCCGCTGGCGTCGTCGTTCGCGCCGGGAGCGTCGCCCTTCACATCGAGAATGTCGCTGTTGCGCGAATCGTAGTGCCCGGTCACCAGCACAATGCGCTTCGCACTTTCCTCGTCCGCCCCTTTCAGGACCGCATAAACATTGGTGATTTCGATCGGCTGCGGAATCCGGTCGGCGGCGGGTTCGGTGAAGGTGTCGGTCTTTACCTCCAGGCAGCCGCCGCAATCCTGCGCATAACGTTCGAATTCCGACTTAATCCACTCCCGCGCCGCGCCAACGCCGCGTCCGGATGCAATCGCCGCCGGATCCTGCGCGGAGATCGTCGACCGCGTTCCAAAGCTCACCAGCTTCTCAATATTGGCCCGGATGCGATCGGCCGAAACCTGCTGCAGCGCCGCGGAGATGCGGCCGTCTACGGCCATGGGCTCAGACATAGTGGAGGCTGGCTTCTCCTGCGCCGAAAGCCCTCCGAAAACCAGCACCAGCGACACTCCGACAAGGCAAAATCTCTTCTTCGAGATAGAAATCATGCAGGCTCCCGCTCATCAGAGTAAAGAAATGTCAAGGCCGGCGGCCATTGCCGCCGAACAAAAATTTCAACCCCTACAGCCCCCACCCCTTGACTTAAGCGGGGGAGAATCTAAATATTATCAGTGGCATCGAATGGGAGCGGAGGAATCATGGTTCTTTGTCCCGAATGCGAAACTGACCTGGATGTGGAAGAGGAAGAAGTCGACGAGGGGGAAATCGTTTCTTGCCCCGAGTGCGGTACGGACTTCGAAGTGGTTACTACGAGTCCGCTGGAATTGAAAGCGATCGAAGCCGGGTATGTGGAAGAAGAGGAAGAAGTGGAGACCGAAGACGGTGACGATTCGTAGACTCCCGCACTCAGTCTCACCAACGCGTTGCTCTTTTCTCTGCCTGCTGATTGTTTTCTTTTTCTCCGCTCTGAACCCGCGCGTCCTGCCCGCAGCCATTGCGGCTCCAATTTTCGGCAGCCCTGCGTCGAACCTGAAACCGGGAGATCCCTACGCGCTTATCTTCGGAACGGTCTGGGGCCCGGATGATCGTCCCGTCTACGGCGTCACCGTCAAGATTCGCCGCGTGCCCGATAAAAGGCCTAAATGGCAGCTGTATTCCGACCATAGCGGCGAATTCGCGCAGCGGGTCCCGGCCGGCAAGGCCGATTACGTAGTCTGGGCCGACCTCAAAGGCGTGAAAACCGCGGACGGCCAGAAGCTGCATCTGGCTCAAGAGGTCGATGTCCACGTAGAATATGATGAGCGAGTCGATATTGGTTTGCACCTGACGCGATAGGGATGACGCGATCGGGACAAAGATAAAATCAGGGGTTTCACCACAGGATGAGCAAGACCTGCATGAGTCGCAAACCGTCGGCCAGGAACGCTTTTGTCATCGCCTGCTCGCTTCTCCTCATCGTGTCTGTCCTCTTCCTGTCCGTCTTCTTCCTGTCTACCCCTGCGACCGCCGCAGACAAGAAAGACAAGGTGCAAAGCCGCCTGCTTTTGGGCAAGGTGCTCGACCAGCAGGATAATCCACTGGTCAACGCCATCGTCTATGTCAGCGACATGCGCACTCACGCCGTGAAGACCTACATCGTTGGACCGGACGGCACCTATCGCTTTCCCGGCCTCGCTATGACGGATTACGAAGTCTACGCCGACTACAAAGGCCACAAGAGCGATACCAAGTCGGTCAGCCAGTTTGACGAACGCTCCCAGGTCTACATCGATCTCAAGATCGATACTCATTGAGCCCGGTCATTGAAGGCTGGACTCGAAATGAGCGTGGCCAAGCAACTTTTAGCAGCTCGCAGGGTTCAATAGGTAATAGATGAAGATGTGCTTTGTGTGGAGGAGACCTTGAAAGGATTGCGCTTGTTTCAGAATAAGAATCGTTTTGTCCTGGCCGCGGCGGGGATGTTCGCGAGCCTTACGTTAATCACAGTGTCCGCCTTGCCGTCCCATGCCCAGCAGGGGGCGATGAGCCCCTATCAGGGCGAAGCGGATGGCGTCAGCGCCGGCGGGAAGTGGATGGAGTTTCGTTCGGAAGATAAGATGACGGGCGCGAAAAAGGTCCGCTTCGAACTGCTCTCGAACAACTATCTTCGCGAGGACCCGGACTACAAGCCGCGAATCGAACTCGTATGCACCGATGGCAAATACAAGCGAGCCGTCTTTAACCCCGGCGCCCGGCTGGGAAGGCCCGATTACCCCGGTTTCTGGGGCCAGCCGAAGATGGAGGTTCGTGTCCGCATCGACGGCAGCCACGACAATAAGGGCTGGAACTGGGAGCAAGACCGCGTACTTGCCATGGACAAGGGCACGATTCGCGGCGCGATCGGAGCCGAAGTGTTCAACGTGGAAGTCAGAACCAGGACCGGCTACGCGATCGCCGAGTTCTCACCCGCGGGTTTGAATCTGGATGAAGTAAGGCACGCCTGCGACCTGACTCCCCATAAGCCTTAGCGAATCACGCCAGTCGCGCTTGAGGAAGGGCTGAGCGCAAGCTCAGCCCTTTCGCGTTTGTGGCCGGGCCGGCGCCTGCCACAGGTGACCTTGGTTGCAGCCCGGTCAGCACTTGCGTGTTTGCCCTCTGTGCTGTTTCACTGGGACTATTCCTGAGAGGTCGAGCGGGGACGTGTGGGCAGGCGAGGTCAATCAAGACAATGGGTAGCAGCGTAATCGAGGGCGCGGCGCTTCTGCTGTTTGTGGTGGGAGTGCTGGTATACACCGTCATCCTCTATAACGAGTTGGTGCGCCTGCGCAACGACAACGACCGCGCCTGGGCCAACATTGACGTGCTACTCAAGCAGCGGCACGACGAGATCCCTAATCTGGTTGAGACCGTCAAGGGATACATGCAGCACGAGCAGCAAACGCTGCTGGCGGTGACGCGGGCGCGGGCCGCTTCGATGAACGCAGCCAGTATCGGTCAGAAAGCGCAAGCCGACTTAACCATGACGGTCGCTCTGCGCAGTCTCTTTGCCGTGGCCGAAAATTATCCGCAGCTCAAGGCCAACGAAAACTTTCTGAAGCTGCAGACCCGCATCAGCGAACTGGAAGATCGTATCGCGGACCGCCGCGAGTTCTTCAACGACGACGTCAACACCTACAACACCCGCATCGGCCAGATCCCGGAAGTTTTTGTAGCCAGCTTCATGAACCTGAAACCGCGCGCCATGTTCCAGGTCTCCGACGACGACCGCAAGCTGGTCGAGGTGAAGTTCCAGGGCCAGAGCGCGGCCGGAGCTTAGACTCGACTCTTTGTCGTTCGCTTCCGAGAACACCCGCCAAACTCGGCACTTGAAATAGTGTCGGCCGTGTCTCATAATTCGCCCCATGTCGCTGCAGCAGGGCTGGAAAAACACCATGGACGCGGGTGTGACGGATGCCACCTGGGACGCCTACGACGCCGCTATCCAACGGGAGATCGCAGCCTACAACCTCAAGTTCCAGAGCACCACTGGGTACCGGGCGGTCGATTGGCATCTCTGCAAAGCCATGGTCTGGATCGAGAGTGGCGGTCCCAGTTCGTCCGCCTGGACCGGCAAAGCCATGCAGATTGGCGTAAGCGGCGATCCGGGGCTCGGAGTCTTACAGAGTGGCGCCGACGGGTCGACATTAATCATGAGCGCGACGCTTGCGGCCGCGGTTAAGAACACCGCTCAGGTTGGAAGCGATCCCGTTCTCAATATTCAAGCCGGAATCGCCTATCTTTTCACTCGTATGTGCCTCTCGGAGTTTCGATCCGTGGACACAGAAAATCCTCCCAGGGTTTATGACTACACGGTGGTGCCGGGAGACAATCCCAGTCTCATCGCGAAAAAGGTCGGCACGACTGTCGAGGTGCTGGAAGCTTTGAATCCCGCGGCGAAGAGGATGATTCATCCCAAGGACGTTCTGAAATACAGGAAAGCCAGCATCCAGCGCGTCATTACAGGCTGGCGGGATTTTACTTCGATGACCGTCGTCGCCGATCGTTACAACGGCGGTGGCGATCCGGACTACGCCGCCAAGCTGGTTTATGTTCTCGCTCTGTTCACGAAAATCAACCGCACCCCTCCGAAAACTCCATGAAGCGCATCCTAATGCTTTTCCTGAGTTTGGCTGCAACGGCGCAAGTCTGCTCGCGCGATCGATTGTATTCGGCGCTGCTCGAGTCCAAGGTGCTCAATCCAGACCGTGAATTGGTTCATTTGTCCTGCACCTGCAATCTGCGCATCGATGGCGGTGAATATCCGGTTGTGGATGTGCAAGAGGTCGTAAAGAGCGACACCAGCCCGCGCGGCGTGAATCGCATCGTCGTGCTCGACGCAAAACTGAAGCCGGTGAAAGAAATCGAGTACACCAGCCATCGGCCTTTATTCTGCCTGGATAATCGCCTATACGTTTATGGCGACCTCACTATCGACGGTCTTTCGCCCGACGGCAACGTGCTCACGTTTTCCAAGCAAGGCCGCGTCGTTAAGTTGAGTCACGTCGAGGCTCACGACTATCCCGTGCCGGTCACGCGCGACCGCAAGTCGCCGCCACAATAAGCTCAAGCCCAAAATTGTAGGGTTGGATGGAGCACGTAATTTCTCGGGGCGTCGTCGAGCTGGCACTTCAGCATTGCGTTGTGGATCGTCTCCTGCTTAAATGTGGGCTCCGAGTCAAAATACATTTTCCGGAGCCGATCCGCGATGCGGTGGTATTTCGGATTTTTCTTCGTGTCGGGCTTTTGCAGCATTCTCTATGAAATCGTTTGGGTCCGGCTGGCGATGGCGCAGTTTGGCGTCACCACGGCGCTGGTTTCCATTGTGCTTTCTGCGTTCATGGTTGGCCTCGGCATGGGTTCCTGGGGCTCCGGATATCTGACTCGCCGCTATCACGACAAGATCCACTTCCCTGCGTTGCGTCTTTACGCAATCACCGAGCTGTTGATCGGAGTTTCCGCGATTGCCGTGCCACGCGAACTCGCCGGCGGACGGGAGCTGGTGCAGCGAATTCTCAGTTCAAATTCATTGTCGTCTTCCGGCTATTATTTGTCCTCCGGGTTGTGGATCGCGATTGCTTTGATCCCGTGGTGCGCCTGCATGGGCGCGACCTTTCCTTTCGCCATGCTGGCGATCAAAGGCAACGGCGCGAAAGACGGCGGCCGGTCATTCAGTTATCTTTACGTGGCCAACGTGTTGGGAGCGGTCTCCGGCGCCATCATTCCCCTATTCCTGATTGAATTGCTGGGCTTTCACCGGACGCTCTATGTGGGAGCGACTTTGAACCTGTTGCTCGCCTCATGCGCATTCGCCTTGTCGCTGCGCCACTCCCCCGCAGTCCGTACCGAGGCGGTGCAGGTCGAAACTCCGCTTACCCAGCGATTGCGCAGCGAGGCGCAATCGCGTTTGCTCTGGCTTCTCTTCGGCACTGGCCTCACCAGCATGGGGGTCGAGATCGTTTGGATAAGAATCTACACTCCGGACCTGGGAACCGTGGTCTACGCGTTTGCCGCGATCCTGGCTTCGTATCTCGGTGCCACCTATCTGGGTTCCTGGGCCTACCGGCTCAAGCGCAACCAGTTCAGCGTGGAAAACAGCTTGCTCTGGGTTCTGTTCGGCTTCTGCATTCTTTTTCCATTTCTCACCGCCGATCCCAGAGCTCCCTTGCCTGCGCTGCTTCGGCTGGTGTTCGGCGTCGCGCCCTTCTCGGCTCTGGCCGGATTCCTCACGCCGATGATTATGGATCAATACTCCCGGGGCGACCCCGATCTTGCCGGCAGCGCCTACGCGGTCAACATCGCGGGCTGTGTCGTGGGCCCGTTGATCTCAGGTTTCGTACTGCTGCCGTGGGTTGGCGAGCGCCTGGCTCTGTGCGTATTTGCGCTGCCCTGGTTCGTGGTTGCCTTTCTCTTTGCCTACTCCTCGGCTTCTTTCTCGCTGCGAAAGTCGGCTGCAAGCCTGGTGGCATCGTCGATCCTCATCCTCAGCTCGCTGGCTTTGGCGGTTTCGACCGAAGGATACGAAGAGCAATACGCCAAGCGCCAGGTGCGCCGCGACAACACTGCCACTGTGATAGCGACCGGCTCCGGTATGCATAAGCGGCTCCTGATCAACGGCGTCGGCATCACCACCTTGTCGCCAATCACAAAGATGATGGTTCACCTGCCGTTGGCTTTCCTGCAACGGCCTCCGGCCAATGTACTGATCATCTGTTTTGGCATGGGAACCACTTTTCGTTCTGCTTTGTCCTGGCACATTGAGTCGACCGCTGTCGAGTTGGTGCCCAGCGTCCCAGCTCTGTTTTCTTTCTTTCATCCGGACGCGAAAAACCTCGATCCGCAGCTGGCACACATTGTGATCGACGATGGCCGCTCCTTTCTGGAACGCTCGCCGGATCAGTACGACGTGATAGCGATCGACCCGCCTCCGCCGGTGCAAGCGGCGGGCTCCAGTTTGCTTTATTCGAAGGAGTTCTACGCCGCCGCGAAGGCGCATTTGCGCCCGGGCGGCATTCTGCAGCAGTGGATACCGGACGGAGATCGCGCGACCTGGGCCTCTGTAGCCCGCGCCCTGCAGGAATCTTTTCCTTATACGCGCGCCTTCGGATCGGTCGACGGTTACGGCATCCATTTTTTAGCCAGCATGAGTCCCATCGCTTCCGACTCCGCTTCGCAATTGGCTTCGCGCCTGCCCGCGAGCGCCGCCGCTGACTTGATCGAGTGGGGGCCCAGCGCCTCGCCTGAGCAGCAGTTCAAGCTGGTTCTTGACAGAGAAGTGTCCGTGGCCAGCATCGTCGCGGAGGATCCCGAAGTTCCCGCCCTGTGCGACGATCGCCCGGTGAACGAATATTTTCTGGTGCGGCGATTCCGCGAGCGCAGTTTTCGCCGGACTATGAAACAGCGCGTGCTCAATCGCAGCGAATATTTCTGAAGGTGCTGGTTGCGCAGGAAGCGCGCTAAGGACATTCCTGAGCATCAGCGCGCAAGATGTTTATTCCTCCCGAGGTAAGCGCCGACTTTCTAAGTCCGATAAGCCTATGCGGCGCGCCAGCCAGTTAGTGTATCTACATACCAGCTCGTGTAAGTAGGGTATCTTAGGGCTTAGTATCATCCGAAGACTCCGCTACTGTAATTATCCGTACCGCTGCGGCATTTATACCTTCGCCCGCGCACTCTTCACTCTCAACGCGATCAATTGTGCTCAGTATTCCGAAGCCGGAAGTCGGATACTGACGACTCAACAGAGTTTCCACGATAAAGAAAAGGAGAATTCATGTTCGCAATCGGCGTTTCACGTTTGTGCGTGCGCAAAAGGTTGACGTACTTACTTCCAGTTTTGCTAATTGGCCTTCCGGCCGCAGCGCAGTCAGTAACGATTACCAGCCCCACCAATAACTCCACTAATCCCAGCGCAGTTCAAATTACGGCCCATGCATCGAACGAACCATCTTCCTTCGACCACTATGAAATTTGGGACACCAGCGGCAGCCTCGGAGGCTACAAGCTTGGCACCGTTCCGAAAACATCAACGCCGAACGCGGTCTATGTTTTGCCGAACGGGACGCATACCTTGTCCGTGCTCGCGGTGACGGCGGCGGGCGGGTCGGGCGGAGTCCTCAATCAAGCCAGCGTGACTTTTACCGTGGCGGAGTCTTGCACCGACTCCAGCACTGTGCAGTGCAACTTAGATCAACTTGGCATCCAGAATCCACAAAGTAACTGCGACCCGCCGCAAGAAGCGCTATGGGTGGGAAATCCATGTGGAGCACAAGGTGGTGGAAGCACCGAGCCAGAGAGCATCAGCATCTCTCAGCCCACCGAGAGCAATCCGATCCCGGACGGGGGCGACACGACCTTGAATGGAAAGTCCCTTCTCTTGTCGGAAACGCCCTCGGGCCCTTATTCGAATGTGATTTTCATTGCGTACAGCCCCACTACGACGGGTTCAACCACGGATTCGCACTGGGTACTGGATGAATATGTCTATCTCCCGGACCCAGCGGCCAATCAATCGTTGGAACTCGATGCCTACTACGTGATCGACAGCGTGTGGACTTCATTCACAACTCAATGCGCCTTTATCTATAACGGTGGACCAGGATATTGGGCCGTATATGGGGGCAACGGTGGGTGGGCATATCTGAATGGTACCAACGGAGCGCCGAACGTGCCCTGCACAACCAGCCTGTTTTCGACCCCGTGGCCGAATTCGACCGACCCTTCCTTTACGGGATGGCATCACATCGTTTGGAACTTTGTGCGCAATGACAATAGTAACGGGAACGGCTACGTGACATACACCTCATTAAAATTCGACGGAACAACCTATACACTGAACTACACTCCGACCTATGAAACTCCCGGCTCGGGAAGCAACAACGGAGACTTCGCCGCCTTAGTGCAATTGGATGGGACTTCAAACGCGAGCCTCAGTCCTCAAGTCTACGTGAATGAGTTAAACATCACGCATACTCCCTAGTTAGGTAATCCGATGTAGTGGTTCGAAGCGGCGGCAGCGATTGTGTAACCTGCCGCCGCGCAATCCACCAAAAAGATTTACTCTCTAAGCCAGCAATCTGGCGGCGTGTTTCGCGTAGTAGGTCAGGATAATGCTGGCCCCGGCGCGGCGGATGCTTAGCAGAGACTCGATCATGACGCGGTCGCGTTCGATCCAGCCGTTGCGGGCGGCGGCTTCGATCATGGCGTATTCGCCGGAGACTTGATACGCGGCGAGCGGCAGGTCGAAGCGCTCGCGAGCGGCCGCAATGACATCGAGATAGGGCATCGCGGGTTTCACCATGATCATGTCGGCGCCTTCTTCCACGTCGAGTTCGATTTCGCGCATGGCTTCGCGGAGGTTGGCTCCATCCATTTGATAGGAGCGGCGGTCGCCGAACTGTGGCGCGGAGTCGGCGGCTTCGCGGAACGGTCCGTAGAATCCCGACGCGAACTTCGCGGCATAGGAAAGAATTGGCGTGTTGATAAAGCCAGCGTCGTCGAGCGCGCGCCGTATGGCGGCGACGCGGCCGTCCATCATGTCGGAAGGCGCGATGATGTCGATGCCGGCGCGAGTCAGCGAAACGGAAGTGCGGGCCAGGAGTTCGAGCGAGGCATCGTTGTCGATTTCAAACTTGGATTCAACCGCGTCGGCCACGATCGATGCCAGCTCCTCGATGAATTTTTCCTTCTCCTCGTGATGCCTGACGACCACAGCTCCCCGCCGAGCGCCCGAAGCGTCTCTGGCCGCTGCGCCGAGCGATTGGGGAGTTGATCCCGGCTTTACCACGCCGCAATGCCCGTGAGACATGTATTCGCAGAGGCAGACGTCGCCCATCAGAATTAGATCTGGCACTTCGCGCTTCATGGCGCGGGCAGACTGCTGCACGATGCCGTCGTCGGCCCAGGCTCCGGTGGCCATATCGTCCTTCTGATCCGGAAGGCCGAAGAGAATCACTGCCGGCACGCCTAGGGAGTGAACTTCCTGCGCCTCCTTTACCGCTTCGTCTACGGAAAGATTAAACACTCCGGGCATGGAGCGAACTTCTTTGCGCACACCTTCACCCGGACAAACGAACATGGGGTACACGAATGCTTTGGGAGTGAGCCGGGTTTCGCGCACCAGGTCGCGAAGTTGGGCAGTCCGGCGGAGGCGACGAAGACGGCTAACGGGAAAGGCCATGCATACCACCTGGGCAGAATTGAGCGCCTTTCAACCCTTGATTCTAGCAGGATACGTGCGGCGCAGGCCCAGTGCCAGTTGGGCGCTTTTTGGATTCCCAGGCGGCGGTTGAGTCTGCCGGGCAGAAGTAAGGTGACGAAAGTAACAGTGCCAGCGCCGAAAGCGATCCGGGAATATAGGTCTTCATCCATAAGATAGAGGGGCATGAGTCTGTTCCATCGACATCGCTGGTTTGTGCTCGCTGGTGGGATCACGCTGGGGCTGGCCGCCGCCTCGGTGTCGGTCCCCCGTGGCCCGGCGCTGACGGGAATTGTCGATGTTCTATATCTTCTGCTAACCCTCGGCGTAGGCACGGCCATGCTGGCCAACGCATGGTCCGCGCAGGGGCCCAGCCGCAGCTTTTGGACCCTGATGGGATCGGGGTGCATTCTCTGGGCTGCCAACGCGGCGGCATGGGTTTATTTCGAGGTCCTGCGGCACACCACGTTTCCAGATCCATCCTTCATGGATGTGTTTTTGTTCCTACACCCAGTGCCGATGATCGCGGCCGTCGGCTTGCGTCCGCATCGCAGCGAAGTCGGGCAGAAATTCCGCGCGGGCACGCTGGACTTTCTCATGCTGCTGGTTTGGTGGGTGTTCCTGTACGCGTTCGTTGTCTTCCCGTCGCAATACGTCACGCTGAATGTCGCGGAGTACGACAGGAATTTCGGCCCACTCTATCTCGTCGATTGCGGCGTGCTGGTGTTAGTGCTGGGGCTGGCCGCTCGTGCGGCATCCTCCGGGTGGAGGCTGGTCTACCTGAACCTGACGGTGGCAAGCGCGGTATATGCTTTGGGTTCGCAAGCATTGAACCTGGCGCTTACGAGCGGGTCGTACTATACGGGAAGTCTCTATGACGTTCCGCTGATGGGCGCCATGTGTTGGATGGCGGCTACCACGCTGGCCGCGCATGAGCATCCGCCGGAGGCCGTTTCGCCTGAGCCGGATGACAAGTGGGGCGCCATGGCGCTGCGCTTGTCGATGTTGGCCATGCTTTCCCTGCCATTGCTGGGATTCTGGTCGTATCGATGGGACCACTCCGCCCCCACCCGCAACTTCCGGTTGTTTATGGTTCTGGCGGCGATGGTGGTGCTGGGGGCATTCGTTTTTGCCCGTCAGTATCTTCAGGATCAGACCTTGATTCGTCTCCTGGAAAACTCGCGGAGCAGCTTCGAGAATGAACAACGCTTGCAGAGCCACCTGGTGCAGAGAGAGAAACTGGCGTCTCTGGGGCAACTGATTGCGGGCGCGGCGCATGAAATCGATCATCCGCTGACCGCGATCATGGAGTACTGCGAGAAACTGTGGTCGAGTGAACAACGGTTGACCGGTGGGCAGGACATTCTTTTGCGCAAGATTGTGAACCACTCTCAGCGGACCCGCGAGCTGGTCTCCAATCTGCTGAGTTTCGCGCAGCAGAGTTCTGGAGAGAAGATGATGGTCGACTTGCGCATGCTTCTGCAGCGCAGCGTGCAAATGCGCGAACTGCAAAAGCACGATCAGAAAATCCGCATCGAGATTTCGATCGATGCGAACCTGCCCCGAGTCTGGGGGAACGGACATCAGCTGTTCCAGGCGTTCGTGCAGATCGTCGAAAATGCTTTAGATGCCCTCGAGGAAACGGGTGGAGGTCTGCTTCTTGTGACCGCCCAACATCAGGGAGAAGACGTCATGGTGCAATTCTCCGATAGCGGGCCCGGTATTCGCGAGCCGCTGCGCGTCTTCGATCCTTTCTATACTACGAAGCCGATCGGCAAGGGCACCGGCCTGGGTTTAAGCGCCGTCTATGGCGTGGTTCAAGATCATCACGGTCAAATCACCTGCCAGAACAAGCCCGAAGGCGGGGCCGTGTTCGTCCTCCGCCTGCCTGTGGCCAGACACGCTGATTCCCAGGCCCTGGCTGCCGCCCAAACGTAAGAAACGGTCTGCGGACTCACCTTTTCACCCTCCTGCTTCCTGTAACATAAATTCCGATGTCTCAACCGCTTCTGCACAACTCCGCCCGGGTCCTCGAGTTCGACGCACTCCGCGATCTCCTGCGCGGATACGCCTCCTCGCCGCTCGGCCAGGCGAAAATCGCCGTACTTTCGCCCTCCACCAATGCGGCTTGGATCGCCGAGCAACAGGACTTGACGGCAGAGTTGCGAGAGTTCCGCCGCGTCGGCGGCCGCTTCGAATTTTCCGGCCTGCTGGATATTACAAAGCTGATTCAGAAGTCCCGCATCGATGGAGCCGTTCTCGAAATCACGGAGATCCGCGACGTGATCCTGATTGTCGACCGCGCCGCAGAATGGCGCGAGATCGCGTTGCATCCTCCCGCGAGCATGAAAATAGAATGGCGCCGCACCCTCACGCTTTCGCAAGCCATCCCCGACTTCACTGATTTCCTGCGCTCTTTTCGCAACAAGATTCAGCCCGATGGCACGCTCGAAGACCACGCATCGCCGGAGCTGGCGCGAATTCGCCGCGAAATCGAAAAGCAGCGCCGCACGATTCAGGAATCGCTGCGTGGATATTTGCGGCGGCTGGCCGAGGGCGGCGCGGTGCAGGACGAACTGATCACGATTCGCGGCGAGCGTTTCGTCATCCCCATCAAGATTGAGCAGAAACGCCGTGTGCAGGGAGTGGTGCATGGCGCGAGCTCGAGCGGACAAACCGTGTTCGTCGAGCCGTTGGAGACGATCGAACAAAATAACGAACTCGTGCGTCTGCTCGACGACGAGCAAGCGGAGATTCATCGCATTCTGCTTGAGATGACGCGCCGCATCGGCGAACAGGCGCATGCAATCCTGGCGTCGGCGGAAGCGCTCGGCGAATTGGAGCTGCAGTTCGCCAAAGCCCGCTTCGCCGAAGATTACAACTGCATCGCCGTGCAGTTGAGTGCGGACACGCCGGCTCGCCTGCTTCTGCACAACGCCCGCCATCCGCTGCTCGAACGCAACTTGAAGCTCAAAGGCGCGGTTGTGGTTCCGGTCAGCATAGAGCTTGAAGGCGAGCGCCGTCAGCTCGTGATCACTGGGCCCAACACCGGAGGCAAGACCGTCACACTCAAGACCGTCGGCCTGCTCGCATTGATGGCGCAGTCCGGAATTCCGGTTCCCGCCGATCGCGCTGAAATGCCTGTCTTCGACGCGGTGCTCGCCGACATTGGCGACTATCAATCGATCGAGCAGAATCTTTCCACCTTCTCCGCGCATGTCACCAACATCGATTTCATCTCGCGAACGGCAACTCCGCAGTCTCTGGTTTTGCTCGATGAGCTCGGTTCAGCGACTGATCCTGAGGAAGGCGCGGCGCTGGCCGTCGCCATTGCCGCACACTTCGGCCGCATCGGCTGCATGACCGTGATTTCCACCCATCACACTTCGCTGAAAGTCTATGGCGCGAACACACCGGGAGTGATTAACGCATCGGTCGGCTTCAATGAGGCCACACTGCAACCGACCTACGAATTGAAAATCGGAGTGCCCGGGGCGTCGGCAGGAATCAACATTGCGCAGCGCCTGGGACTGAATTCCGCGATCATCGAAACGGCGCGAGCTCGACTGGGCACGCAGGCTCGCGATGTCGGCGAATTTCTCGACAAGCTTCATGCTGACTTGCGCGAGATAGAAGGCGAGCGCCTGCGTCTGCAAGTGGGCCAACAGGAACTTGAGCGCGAAAAAGTCCGTTTAGCGATTGAAGGAAAAAAAGAACAGCAGGCGAAGATCCGCGAGATGGAGAAGAAACTGGAGAGCGTGCTGCGGGATTTCGAATACCACGCGCGCGAGGCAGTGAATGCCATTCAGGATCGCGCCGCCGCGCAGAAGCTCTCAAAGGAGGCTGAGAGGAAGGTCGCGAAGTTGCGCCGCGAGTTTCGCGAGCAGTTCGATTCCACCGTCGTCGCCCACGCCAGCGGAGCCGACCAGGGCGACCCTCACGCGCAGCCGCAAGTCGCGAAGCATGTCTCTGAAGGCGACACCGTCAAATTGAAATCGACCGGCCGCGCCGCAACCGTCCTACGCAAGTTGGATGATTCTCATTTCGAAGTCGCCATGGGCGCGATGAAGATGAAGGTCGCGCGCGACGATATCGCGGAAGTGTTTGGCAGCGCGCGCGCTACGGATTCTCCGGTGAAAGCGGCGCGGGCCCGCGGGATTTCGGTTTCTCTTGAAAACGAAGGCCAGAACGCGGCTTCAGAAATCAATGTGATCGGCTACAACGTCGACGATGCCACGCGTGAAGTTCAAAAGTTTGTCGACCGCGCCTTTCTCGCTGGACTGCCGCGGGTCCGGGTAGTCCACGGCAGCGGCATGGGTATCCTGCGCAAAGCGCTGCGCCAGGCGCTGCAACAGCATCCGCACGTGGAGTCGGTAGCCGAGCCTCCGCAGAGTGAGGGCGGGGGTGGGGCGACCGTGGTGGAGTTGAGGGTATGAATCTGGCATCGCCATAACTAATTGAAAACGAAAGTATTGATGAGGATGTATTTCATCTGTCTTTCATGCGATAATGTATCGGACAAGTGGAGGACATTTATATGGCGACCGCGCCGAGACCGACCCGCCAGAAGATCTCGACTACCGTCTCTTCGACAACGCTTTCCTACCTGGAAAAGCTGATTAACGAAGATCACGTCCGAACCATGGCGGAGGCGATCGACCTGGCCATCGAGCGTTTGTTGGTCTATGAGAATCGCGAGCGCCTCGCCAATGATACCGCCGCGTATTTTGATAACTTGTCTCCGGAGGCAATGGAAGAGGAAAACCAACTCGCTGCGGCATTGGCCAACAGCGCCAAGGGGATCGACTTTGATCGCGAGCCCTAAACCGCGGCGCGGAGAAATCTGGACGGCCTACCTTCACGACGCCCCAAAACGTCACTGGGTCGTGGTTGTTTCGCTGGACAATCGCAATCTTAGCAACAACACGTCTTCGATCCTGGTCGTCCCCTTCGGCAGCTACGGCGAAGAGGGCCCGACGGTTGTTTCGCTGCCAGCTGGCGAAACCGGTTTGCCAGGAACCTCCTACCTTAAAGCTCATTTTATTCAAGTACTGGAGAAGAAGAATCTCCTGGACCCGCAGAGGCGAATGTTATCTTCGACTCGGATGCGACAGGTCGTGGACATGATTCGGCGCTCGGTCGATCCGGACGCACAGTGGCCGGGAAAGTAACCCGGCTGTGTGTAGTGCAGGCGTTGCAACAGCATCCCCACGTCGAGTCGGTAGCCGAGCCTCCGCAGAATGAGGGCGGGGGTGGGTCTACCGTGGTGGAGTTAAGGGTGTGAGCGCGTCGGGAAGTGTTCTCGAAGAGTAGCTACCCTTACCGTGGAGATAAAACATATGGCAAAAATCACGATTGTTGTGACCTTAGAGGCACAGGACGAAGCCATTTTACGCGAGCGCGCCGAGATCGTTTCCGAGCGGATTCGGTCTGGCATGTTCGGCTGTGATGCCCCGGACGATCCGAATGCTTGGAAATTTTTCATCAGCCAGAGGAGCGCTGAATAGCCTACACCCGGTGACCCGGTGCCCGAAGGGTCCGTGCCAGCTTCCCTCGTAGGCGGTCCCCCTCCGTTTATGCTGAAGCGCCATCGGCCTTGTTTTCTCTGCGGAATTCAGCCAGCGCGGTCTCGAGTATCCTCTGGAGGTGTCGGGACTTTCTTGATCGGCTGTCCCTTGCCAGCAACCACGCGATGAAATGATTCAGTAAGTCCTTAAGCTCGATTGTTTCGAGAACGTCGCCGTCGCACAGGTCGCCTATTTCCGAGGTCACCGTGGGTCTTACGAGTACGCGCTTTGTGCCTGGAGACTTCGCAAGATCTCTTCGTACTTTTTGAATGCTTTCGTCAGTCGTGACCTGATAGATCGCTTCGCCCCCGACAAAATCCATACCGCCATCGTTCGCGTGTGTAGTTGAGAATCGCTGCAGAGCGAAGCCGAAGGTACGGAAATATTCGCGCAGTACCGCGAAGGACACAACCTCGAACATCTCGCCGCGGTTGCCCGTCAACTGTGATAAATAGGAGTCGACCAGGGCCCGCCGCTGTTCCACCTCCTCAACAGGAAGCGAACAAGTATCCACAAGAGTCCGTATAACCGCCTGGCGCTTTTCGTAGGCAGTCCGCAAGGATTCAATAAGCTCTTTCCGGAGTGAATCGATCTCTCCCGCGCTGATCCCGGACAGCAGGGCGCTGCGTATCTTGTAGCGGTTCCCCGACGTCTCAAGGAACCGCGCCAAGCCCCTGTGAAGATAAGTCGAGTGGTAATCGCTCTTACCGAATTTCGAGTTCAGACCTCGAAAAGCGATTTCGATCTCCTTTTCGGAAAGGCCTCTGAATTCTTCGCCCTTCCTCATCGCATCGCGGTGCCCAGACAGCACAGGGAGTGCAACTCCCAGCACTGTGCGCTGTCCGAGGTGGCGACGAAGAACTGCAGAGATGCCAGTCCTCGAATTACCGGGGCGGACTTTCGAAGCGGATTGTGGCATGTGGCATAGGCCTGTCGGCGTTTCACCAGTTTACATCGGCGGTGGCGATCATGCGGTTCGACAAAAAGCCGTCGAGGTTTGGAACGGCAATTGCCAGTACCCGGCTTGTTTTTCCTCGATAGTCAACCGATATCGCTATAAATCCACAGCTTCTCCACAGCAATCCTGATCGGGTATATTCCCATGAGAGATTTCGTGGCTCAGAATCCTGAGGGGAGAAGTGTCGACCACCACCACTCATGCCCACTGAAGACTTCAAAGAGACGGTGAAGCAGCAGGCGGATATTGTCCGCATCATCAGCGATTACATCAAGCTGAAGAAGGCCGGTGCGCAGAACTATTCCGGCCTTTGTCCGTTTCACGGAGAGAAGACGCCGTCGTTTTCGGTGCACGCCACGCGGCAGTTTTATCACTGTTTCGGCTGCGGCGTGTCTGGAGACGTGTTCAGCTTCGTACAGAAGATCGAGAACATCACCTTCCCCGAGGCCTTGCGGCTGGTGGCACAGAAGCTGGGTATCCCGCTGCCGAAGGCGACGTACTCGAGTCCGGGAGAGGAGCGGGATGCCAAGCTGCGCGCGCAGTTGCTCGATGCGCAAGAGCGCGCCGCCGCTTTTTTTCAGGAGTGCCTGAAGCGTCCCGAGGGAGCGCGGGCGCGGGAGTATCTGGCTGGCCGCGGCCTGGATGCGGAAACGATTGCGCGCTTTCGAATCGGATACGCGCCCGATTCCGGCTTCCTGCTTCGCGACCGGCTGGCAGGCGAGTTCAGTGAAGAGGTGCTGCGCGAGAGTGGGCTGTTTTCGTGGAAAGAAGCTGCGAGCTCCGAGCCGCGAGCTGCGAGCAACCAAAGCCGGCTTGTGGAGAACGCTGCCTCCGAAGATGCAGATCTCCTTGGCTCCGCTCAAGATGACAAAAGTGGGCAAGGCTCGAAGCTCGAAGCTCGCGGCTCGAAGCTCGCAGCTATCTACTCCAAATTCCGCAACCGTGTCATGTTTCCCATCACCAACGACGCGGGAAGAATCATCGCCTTCACGGGGCGAACCCTCGCCACTGACGAGAAGGCTGGGCCGAAATATTTAAACTCTCCCGAAACCGCAATCTACTCCAAAGGAAAAATTCTGTTCAACCTTGATCACGCGAAAGAGGCGATTCGCAAGCTCGATTACGCCATCCTGGTCGAAGGTCAGATGGACTGCATTTCGCTTTACGCCGCCGGATTTCATAACGTGATCGCCAGCTCGGGCACGGCATTTACCGAGATTCAGGCGAAGCTGCTGGGACGCTTCAGCAAGAACGTCGTCGTCAACTTCGATCCCGATACTGCCGGAGCCAAGGCTACGGAGCGCACGCTGGGTCTGCTGGTGGAGGAAGAATTTCAAATCAAGGTGCTCACGCTGGAACAGGGCTTCGATCCCGATCTATACATCCGGCGCAAGGGCAAAGACGCTTACAGCGAGGCTCTGCGGGGCTCGCAGAAATACTTCGACTATCTCATCGACCGGGCGCGAAGCCTTTTTCCCGTGCGCAGCCCCGATGGCAAACAAAAGGCGGTGAATTATTTGCTGCCGCACATTCAGCGCGTGCCCAGCCGCATCGTCCGCGACGAACTGAGCCAGGAAATAGCGCAGAAGCTGGCGATCGATTCGGCGGTCTTGCGGCAGGAGTTGCGGCATGTCGCGTCGGAGCGTTCGGCGGCGTCGGTAAAGGCTTCCGCGGAATCGCAGGCCACCGATGCCGAGCGAATTCTCATCCGCGCGCTGGCCTCAGCAAGGCAGATGAATCCTGACGCTGAGCATTTGTCGCCGCGCGACGGCGCCCGCGACATTATCAAAGACGAGGAGTTCGATCCCGCCCGGCAGGCGCACTATGTGCTCCAAAGCGAAGCTCTGCACCATGGGCTGGCTACGGAATCGCTGGTCGAAGCATTACTCAATGCCGGGGCTGAAGTTGCCGATGTAATGGAAGTACCCTGTTCCGAGAGCGAGCGCCGGATGTTGGCCTCCATTTTGCTGAAAGAAGACGAAGAACTTACTGCCGAGCGCCTGGAAGGCGCAGTGCGGGCGCTGCGGCGCATTCACCTGCGGCGCAAGCTGGAGCAGGTGCAGCGTGAGTTGACTAAGCCCGGACTGGGCGACAACAAAGCCCTCAGAAACGAGTTGCTACTCGAAAAAGATCGATTGAGCCGGGCTCTCAGAGATCCTGCTTTGGCAGAGCACGGTCTGGCGGGAAGCGGTCTGGCCGAAAACGGGCTAAGAACCGCTCATGAAAACAAGAGAACTGCCTGAAACAAAACGGCGGTTCATACCATCTAAGTATTTAGCAGAGTTAGGGATAGCGGCGGACAAAGGGATATTCACCGGGCAAGTGATAGACGGGTCAGCACTAATGTGCTAAACTCGATAAGTTTGTGCTAGGTGCACAACTCCGCACTGCCCCAGATTCCCACCTGCAGAGACATTACCATACGCTCCGCGCGAGCGAATTGAAGAATTTGAGGAACACTTCTTGGCTCTTGAAGACAAGTACGATGACATAAAAAAGCTGGTCGATGCCGGAAAAGAGAAGGGATATTTGACCTACGATCAGGTTAACGAGCTCATACCACACGACGTGGTGAGTCCCGAAGACCTGGACGATCTCTTGACGACGATCGGCACGCAAGGCATCGACGTGCTGGAAGGCCCAAAACTGCCTTCCGCCGCACTCGACAAGAAATTCGACGAAGGCGAAGAAGGCGAGGACGTTGAACTCGACCTGACTCCCGGGGCGATGGAAAAAACCAACGACCCCGTGCGCATGTATTTGCGCGAGATGGGAACCGTTCCGCTGCTCACGCGCGAAGGCGAAGTGGAAATCGCCAAGCGCATCGAGCGCGGCCAAATCCGCGTGCTCAAAGCTCTGTCGCGTTCCCCGATTGTCATCCATGAACTGCTGGCCATGGGTGAAGACCTGAAGAAAGGCGTGCGCTCCATCAAAGAGGTTGTGACCTTTGACGAGGAGGAAATCACCGACGAGATTCTGCAGAACCGGTTGAACGAATTTACCGGCAAGATCGACAACATGGCGAAGCTGTACAAGAAAGCCGGCATTCTGCAGGAAAAATACGTGCAGATGTCGCAGAAAAAGCGGCCGAAGGACCATCGCCGCGCCCGCAAGAACCTGGCCCGCGCCATCGTACGGGTTTCGCTGGCGGTGCGCATGTTGGGCTTTACCAACGCCGAGCGCAAGCGGCTGATCGACCGCGTCAATAAGACCGTCGACAGCATGCGTTCGCTCGACCGGCAGGCTGGGAATCTCGAGCGTAAAGCCGACGCCACGCGCAGTGAAGATCAAAAAAAAGAATACCGCCGCCAGGCGCGCGCGGTAAGAAGCGAAATCGAAAAGCTTGAAGCCGAAGCCGGACTGTTGTTCCAGGAGATCAAGCGCACGCAGCGGGAGATCATCCAGGGCGACATGGATGCCGAGCAGGCCAAGCGCGAGCTGATTGAGGCCAACCTGCGACTCGTGGTTTCGATCGCGAAAAAGTACACCAACCGCGGCCTGCAGTTCCTCGACTTAATTCAGGAAGGCAACATCGGCCTGATGAAAGCCGTGGACAAGTTCGAATATCGCCGCGGCTACAAATTTTCGACGTATGCCACGTGGTGGATTCGGCAGGCGATTACCCGTGCCATTGCCGATCAGGCGCGCACCATTCGCATCCCGGTGCACATGATCGAAACCATCAACAAGCTGATCCGCACCTCGCGGCAGCTGGTGCAGGAACTGGGGCGCGAGCCCACCAGCGAAGAAATCGCCAAGCGCATGGACATCCCGGTGGCGAAGGTGCGCAAGGTGCTGAAGATCGCGCAAGAACCCATCTCGCTAGAAACGCCGATTGGCGAAGAGGAAGATTCGCATCTCGGCGACTTCATCGAAGATCGCGCCGTGGTCTCGCCGGCCGAAGCAGTGATCAACGTCAACCTCAAAGACCAGACCGGACAGGTCCTGCGCACGCTGACCCCGCGCGAAGAAAAAGTAATCAAGATGCGCTTCGGTTTAGAAGACGGCAGCGAGCACACGCTGGAAGAAGTGGGCCAGTCGTTCGCCGTAACCCGCGAACGCATCCGCCAGATCGAAGCCAAGGCGCTGAGGAAGCTGCGGCATCCGTCGAGGTCGAGGAAGTTAAGGGCGTTTATGGATGGGGTTCGGGACTAAGAATTAGCCACGGATTTGTACGGATCAACACGGATTTCTTTAGGGCGCGGCTTCAGTCGCGCCTTTTCTCTTCCCAAATCGGCATCTCGTATCGAAATATTCCGTCTTTCGTCGTGAAATACATTCACCGGCAAAATACAATCGATCACGCAACAGGGTCGTTTGGAGGGTGGTGCCAGTGGGTACTGGACGACGCCTGTCACGCGTTCGAGTGGCTTCAGCCACTAGGGTTCGATTCCCTCGCCCTCTAATGTCACTCGGGCCTCGAATTGACGCTTGACATGCTTTAGCCGTTTGCTACGATTGAATTGACAGGCGTCGTTTGGTATCGCAGGCCCCGAGTGATCCTCGGGGCCTTTGCTTTGGCGTGGTTCGCATCCGTCGAAAGCCGCGGCGGATGGGGGCAGTCTCTTTTGGTCATGCAAGAAAAAGGCCAGCTCCGACAAAGGGAATCCGATGATCGACATTCAACAGTTTGAAAATATCAAACAAAAGCACGGTACCTATGCCAGTTGGGCTGTGTGGGCGGATGCGTCGGAAAAACCAAAATCAAATATGGGAGACGTTAGTCATTTCAAAAACGAAAGTGTTTTAGGGGTACTGAGGAATAACGTTGTCATGGTTGGACTCAATATTTCTAGACCAGTTTCTGAACCGTTTACTAATTTCCATGATCCCAACCCAAGGGCGAATGATTTCAAGATTCGATACTCCTTTAAGGATTCGGCCTATTACGGAGCTTACATGACCGACATCATAAAGTTCCTCGAAGAGGTAGATTCCAAGAATGTGATGAAATATTTAAGGGAACGTCCGGAGACCATTGAAAAGAACCTAAGGACTTTCCGGGAGGAGATGCAGGATCTCAAGGCTACGGCGCCGGTAATATTGGCCTTCGGTCGGGACACCCACAAGCTTTTGAGCGAGAACTTGGATAAGCATGAATACTGCAGGTTGATTAAGCTTACTCATTACAGCCATCAGATAGGGAAAGAAGCCTACAAAGATGTCGTGGCTAAAGAAATTGGATCAAGTTTTGAGGTGTCAGGGTAGGCTTTCGAGGGGGACGGGCTAGCCTAGTCGATCAGAAGCTTGAATTCCTTTGCTTGCACGTTCGGGGCGGCCATGACGGCATATTTCAGTGTTGGGTCTTTCTTTCCAACTATGATGATGCCGCGTACCTTTTCCGTGTGGTAGAACTCCCTGACCCAGCCCATGTATCGGAGAATCTGTCCTACTACCTGATCGGTGCCTTGCATCCGCTTCAGTTCTACTACGACGTAACATCCACTTGCGTCCATGCATAGCAAATCGAGTCGGCCCGCTAGAGTGCTCAGTTGCCTGCTCACGAGCCGCAGCCCCGGTTCGATCTCCTGCAGTCGTTGCACCACGAAGTCCTCAAGATTTCTTTCGGCGAGATGCTTGCTTGGTGTCCGCCGCCACAGGGCTTGCAGCTGCGGGATCTGGTCCGGCGGGAGCACGCGGACATAGCTCCGCGGTGGCGCTTGAACCTGCGCTCCGTCAGCTTTCTTGAAGGAGCACGTATCGTAGGAAACGGGCACGATATCCGTCATTACAAGAGCATTCTTCCACGACCTCGAGCGGGTATCGTTGGCGTTCTTCCTCCACTTCTGCAACCAAGGTTGAGGCTTCACTCGCGCGGCTAGTTCGCCTTCGTAGTGCGCGGGTGAAAATGAAACGATGTCACAAACGGTCACCCGATACTCGACTTGTCCGCCACTGATGTGCATGAAGCCATACAACGGATAAGAGAAGTTATCCTTGACGATTCGGAACGGAACTGCCCAGTAGAGTTCTTTGTGGTCGGCCAAATGTCTGATCGCATCATCGACCGTAACCATGTTCGGATTCGCGCTGAAGAGGATCGCGTCCACGGGGAGCAGTGTACCCCACCTGCCCCGTCGCGCGCGATTCACATGATGCACCGGGGCGCTGGTCCTGAAGAGGGTCTTGTGCCCGGGGCACCCATCGACAGCATTCAGGGTTGCGCGGAAGAATTGCTGGCTGAGCGGCGGGAGTGAGCGCGCGGCGAGTCGCGCATGTAGGTTCCAAACGAAAGCGTACCTCAGGCGCTAAAGCGCAGCCCCTTTGCGGCAGTATACGGCACGACTGAACGTCGTGCCCTTCCCGATCTCTGCAAGAGACACAACATCGTTTGACAAGGATCGACTTGACAAATCGTGGGAACGATCTATGAATGATGCATGGTTGGGGGAATGCGAACGGTCCGGATCATACTCCCGCAGCATCTGCGGACGCTGGCTCATGCGGGGAGCGAGGTGACGCTCGAAGTCGCGGAGCCGGTTACGCAGCGGTCGGTGCTCGATGCGCTCGAAGGCCGCTATCCGATGCTGCGCGGGACTATTCGCGATCAGGTCACGCAGGAGCGACGGCCGTTCCTGCGATTCTTTGCCTGCGAGCAGGATCTGTCGCACGAACCGGCGGACGCTTCTTTGCCCGATGCGGTCGCGTCGGGAAGTGAGCCGCTTCTCATTATTGGCGCGATTGCGGGCGGGTAGGGTGGTCGTACTGTGGGTTCAGTTTGCTGGCAGGAATCGTCGAGCTGCGCTCGACTGGACAGCCGGGGGCGGCTGTCCCCACATGAGCATTTCCTTACGCCGAGATTCGGGAGACTCTACTCGCCTTGCTCTGACCCATGTCCTCCGCTATAGTTTTTGTAGCCATGTTTGAGGACTTTACCGTCAGCGACCGCTGGACCCGGAAGCAGGTTCACTGCATTTACCAGGCGCTGATCGTCGCCATCTCCACGCGGCACGCCGATGCGGTCGATATTAAGTTTCTGGTGGATGGAAAGACGGTGTGGGTGGCGCTTCCTCATCCGGCGTGGGTGGAATATAAGAAGCGCACCGGCAAAGTCATCACCGACTCGCTCGCGATCGAGATTGCCGGCCATTATCTGAAGTCTGCGCTGGAAGCCGGCGAGGGTCTGGGTCGCGAGATGTATGCGCTCACGGTGGAAGAGACGTTGGCCCACCTGGAGGCGGCGGTTGCGGCGATGCAGGCGCCAGTCACAGCGTAAGACAGACGATTGCCCCCGCGTCTGCAGAAATCCTGATTCGAAGCCGCGCGGCGCAGCTTATGCCTTCTTGAGCAGCCGGCTCAGCCAGATCAGGAAGATTGCGCCAATGATCGCCACTACGATGGTGCCGATCAGGCCTCCGGCGTAGATGCCGAGCGCACCCAGGAGCCATCCGCCAACGACCGCGCCGACGATGCCAAGGATGATATCTGCGATGACGCCGTAGCCGCCGCCTTTCATGATCTTGCCAGCAGCCCACCCCGCAATCAGTCCAACGACGATCCACCAAATTAGGTTCGTGAGCATGCGATCCTCCTCGGAAATGCTGGAATCTTTAGCCGCGACGACAACCCGGTAAGCGTGTTGGCAGAGTAGTGACCGCGAGCGGATCTGTCAACCACGGTGGGTAGTTTGACAAGGAAGCGAGCCAAACGCGCCCTTCGGTCGCTTCCGCTCTCTCAGGGCAGGCTCTGTGGACTCGCGCAGCTCGCCCCGATTCCTCGCTGCGCAAAGAACGCTTGCTCGGAATGACATCTATGATTAAATCGAGACATGTTCGCGCGCAAGATTCGCGTCGAGTATGAAGACGGTGGCCGGAGGATTCCATGTCCTGTGAAATGGCTGGATAGCTTTTCCATGCGCAACTTCACCAACGCCAGCGTATTTGACGATACAGTGCCCGCCTCCGATGGGCTGCTGGAGATTGGCACGCACGTGCCGCTGGATCAACTTCGCGAAGCCATGGAGGACTGGTTCAGGCGCAAGAGTTATCTCGGTAAGGACTCGAAGTTGCTACTGGAAGAGCTGTAACCACTGGCGGAAACTATCTGGAGAGCGCTCGTTTTATGGTACGGAGTCCAGACACGAATACAGTGTTTTACCTACGCCGACAGGGCATCTCCGAAAGACGACGCGCAACATCCGAAGGGTCGCACTCATCTAACTGATTGGCAGAAGTCATGCTAGTGCAGGAGGTGACAGTATATGCGTCCTAAGACAAAGTTATTTCCTGTGGCAATCACCTGGAAAGCACCGCGCCAGAATATTGGGCGCTTTTGGGGGTCTTCTGCGTTCGAGTTGCGGGATGTACAGTTCCTGCGCTCGTGGCTGGAGTACGATTCCGAGTTTGAGGCGAAGCTTCCGGCGCGACGTATTAACTGGAACATGCTGCTGGGTCTCGCGCTGGCAAGTGTTGTCAGTGTAAGTTTCTGGGCGGGCATGGCGGTGATGCTCGGCCGCCTCTGGAAGTGAGCGCCTCTCGCCGGCGTCTTATCGATAGCTACTTGTCGTAGTGCAAGAGCGACATTACTTCGTAGCCTTTGAGTTTGTCCCGCCCGTTCAGAAAATCCAACTCCACGACAAAGCCGAGGCCGGCAATCTCTGCGCCCAATAGAGAGGCCAGTTTGGCTGTGGCCTGAGCTGTGCCTCCGGTGGCGAGTAGATCGTCGACGATCAAGACGCGCTGGCCTTTCTGGATCGCGTCCTTATGCATCTCGAGGGAGTTGGTGCCGTATTCGAGGGCGTAATCGAACTTCACTGTCTCGGCCGGAAGCTTGCCAACCTTGCGCACCGGGACAAAACCGGCGTTCAAGCGATAGGCAAGCGCGGGGGCGAAGATGAAGCCGCGAGCTTCCATGCCGAGAACCAGATCGACCTTCTGGTCGACATAGTGCTCGGAGAGCCGGTCGACGAGTGTGGCAAGGCCAACCTTATTTTTCAGCAGCGTCGTGATGTCGTAGAACAGGATCCCTTTTTTAGGGAAGTCGGGCACTTCACGAATAAGATGCTTGAGTTGATCTTCATTCATCCTTAAGTTGGGAGACAATCTACCACGCTCCTTCAATGCGAAATGAACCTAGATTGGCTACGGCGCGGGTTTCAGATTCTTCGACGGCGTCGACACGCGCAGCCCGCGGCCCCTCGCGCAGACGCGAGCGCAAGCCGGAAAGCTGATCGCGGCTGCCCTGCGCCATGACTTCGACGCTGCCGTCTGAGTTGTTGCGCACCCAGCCGGCGATGCCGAGAATATGCGCTTCGCGCTCGACGAACCAGCGGTAGCCCACGCCCTGGACGCGTCCGCGAACCACGAAGCGGCGCGCTTGTGCTTCTTGTGTCATTGAGCTTTATCAAAATAACAGCCCTGCCCATTTCCCACAACGGCAGACGCTTGAAAACCAATTCCACCGCCGAGCACGCCGAGTACGCTGAGAAAAGCCTTTCAAGTTCTGATTGATCCGCGCTCTCTGCGACCTCGGCGGTTAATTCGTCTGCAGCTTTCTTCGAGAGTCAATGCTGAAGGTTGGTCTCACGTGCGGATCATATACCATGGTATAGTGGTATATAGGAGTTCGCTATGCCCCGGGCATTTAACGGCCAAATTCACGTCAGGGTTCCGCCAAAAGTTCACGAGGAAGTCGCAAAGGAAGCGTTCGACAAGGGAACGTCCATCAGCGGGATTCTGGCGCAAGCGCTAATCGTCCGGCGGGCTCTCAGAAATATCGATCCCTGGAAATCTATCGATGAAGTGCAATCTGCCAACCGGGGACTGTCTGCGGCGGAAGTGGAGAAATCGGTCGCAACGGCCGTGAGGGCGGTCAGGAACGCCCGGCGTGGGCCTGACATATCGAAAGCAAGAATCTGAAGTGGAGAAAGAGAGACTCCCTCCGCGTCTTGTAATCGACACCAACGTGTTCGTCAGCGGGTTGATCTCGGGCGCAGGCTCACCGGCGCGGATCCCGCGCGCCGTGCGAGACAGGCGAGCCGTTCACCTGGTTTCAGATCCGATTGTGGAAGAGTACCTGCGCGTGCTCGACTATCCCCGCATCCGCAGGTTCAAGAACATCACCGACGCATTCGTCGCGGATATCGCTGCCTATCTTGTCTACCAAACGGAGCGAGTCGAGTTGCAGTCGCGGATCACGATGAGCCCCGACCCGGATGACGATGTGTTCCTGAATACCGCAGTGGACGGGCAGGCAACGCTGCTCGTCACCGGCGACAAGACGGACCTGCTGAACCTGCGGACAATCGGGGGTATTCCGATTGTTTCAGCGGGCGAGGCGGTGGGGCGGCTGGGGCTCTAAAAGGCTGGGCCAGCTGTGATCTATCAAGACGTTGTACCCGGTGGAGCAGCCCGGCTGATGGGCGGAGCGTAACCGAGACTACCATGCGGGCGGTGGAAGTTGTAATGCTCGAGCCAGGGTGAGAGAT
>JBEKHS010000038.1:0-44119 GCA_050012155.1 Candidatus Sulfotelmatobacter sp.
GTGCCGTTCGGCAGCACCAGCGGTTGGCCGCCGATGCCCTCGGGCTTCATGGCCGGCGCGGTGGCTGGACCCCAGGTCATGCCGCCATCGCTCGAAGTGCTCATAAGAATTCCGTCGCCGGTATCGGGGTTGTCCCACTCGACGTAACAATTTCCGTAGAAGGGGCTGGTCGAGGTGCTGTCGCAGGCGATCCAGTTCTTATCCGAGCTGTCAACATTGGGGCCGACGCTGACCGGGTCGTTCCAGGTCAGGCCACCGTCGGTCGAGCGGCTTACCTCGACTGCCGGAGTCTCGGAGGTGTTCGAGATCGGCAGGGTCGCGATCATCCAAACTCCGTGTTTGGCGTCATAGGCCACGGCGGGGTCGCTGGCCGCGCTGTAAGGACCGCCGCCATTTCCGGTAGTAAGGCCGGGGAGAAATCCATGGGTCCAGGTGCTGCCGCCGTCGGTCGAAGTGGCCCAGCCGATGGCGGTCGCGCCGCCGGGAGCGATGCGTCCTGTTTGAAATGCCGCCACCAGCGTGGTGCCATTCGCCAGCATGTGGGGCTCAACTTCGGTGGCGTGCTGCCCCGGAGCAACCGTAAAAGGGTCGGAGCTGATCTCGGTCAGCGAAATGACGGAGGCCTCCTGCGCGCGCGCCGTAGCCACAGACGCCACGCACAGGCCCAGCAGAGCGATGCCAACCGCGCAGAAATGCATGGTGCGAGAAGCGGAGAGAGTGCGAATCATCGGGATTGTCCTCAGAGCGTTGTCTTTCAGAGCTTGTCTTCAGAATTGGGTTTGGCTTGCGCCGAGTTGCTTCCGCGAATGGCAGGACATTCGTGGACATCAACGATGCACGATAGTTGTGACCGTGACGCCGAAGATATCCCGGAATGTCGGCGCTGTCAACGTGAATGGTTTTGCACTCCGAGGCGAGGCTGCCGCTCGGCGGATTCCTCGCTACCGGACGAATTCATCCTGCCTGGGAATAGCCAACAAACCGTTTGCTCTCGGCGCCACATCATAAGTCACGCCTTAGGAGGCTACTATGTTTTCAGCCGCGAAGATCGTTGCCGCAGTTATTCTTGCCGCTTGTGGGCTCATGTGCCCGGCGCAGAGCACTCCGCCGCCCAGTTGGATCTACTCCACCTATCTCGGTGGTTCCGGGTCAGGCGCCATCACCGCGGCAGTTCGCGATCCGGCTGGAAACGTCTATGTGACCGGCACTACCACTTCGCCGGATTTCCCCACCACGGCCGGAGTCTACGAGTCCGCCTACCCCGGTCCCACAGGTGACAATGTGGTCTTCGTGTCAAAGTTCTCGGCAACGGGATCGCTGGTTTGGTCGACCTTCCTGGGGCCCGGATCGTATCAATTCGGCATAGCCAGCGGCATTCAGGTTGATTCCAATGAGAACGTCTACGTTGCCGGCATATTTCAAGGCCCGGGATTTCCCAGCACTGCCGGCAGTCCGAAGGGCTGCGTATTCGTCACCAAGCTGAACTCAACCGCTTCGCAGATGGTTTATTCCGTGACCCTGGGGCCCAATTCGATCGAGAGCAGCCCCAAACTCGTGCTCGATCGCCTGGCGGCTGCATTCGTTACCGGCAGCGGCCCCGCCGGCGACTGCTGCAACGGGAACACCGGAATCATCGGCCCTCTCGGCGGAGTTGACGATTTCTGGGTCGCCAAGATTAATCCTGCCGGCACCGCGGTCCCATGGTCGGTCCAGATAGGCGGCAGCGGCGAAGATGAGGCCAACGGGCTGGCCATCGACAGTGAGAATAAGCTGTACATCACCGGCTTCACCGAGTCGCCCGATTTCCCGCGTACCGCGGGAGCTTTGAATCAACCCGGCGGCGCGTGGACTCCGGTTGTTAAGCTCGATCCCTCGCGGCCTCCTTCGTCATCGTTGGTTTACTCCGCATTGGCGGGCAATCCCGGCCATAGCCCCAACAGCTTCATTTCCGGAGAATCTATCGCCGTCGACCAGTCGGGCAACGCCTACGTGGGCAATTGGACCTATAACATCGGTCTGTTCACCAGCCCATGGGCCTTCCAGACAGAAGCGCCAACCGTGCCCAATGCCTACGTGTTTGAGCTGAACCGTCCCGGCAGCTTAATGCTGAACGGAACCTACCTCGGCGGTGGAAACCTTGACTTCGTAGGACAGGTTTCGGTTGACGGCGACGGCAATACCTACGTCGCGGGCTCCACAGCTTCCTGGGATTTTCCTACGACCGCCTACGGAAACCCGACGCCGCTGGACAGCGTTAACCAAGCCTTTTACGTGAAGCTCAATCCCCAGTTCGCGGCTGTGTCTTCAGTAGTGTTCGGTGCAACCGGGGAACCCGAAAATTACGATGGTTTTGCGGCGGCTCCGGACGGCTCCGGAGGCCTGTGGGTGGCTGGCGACGCGGGGAGTCAGTTCGCCACCACCCCCGATGCATATCAGCCTGCCTACCAGGGAAATGATGACGGCTACCTGCTGCACACTGACTTTGCGGGCCTCTGCCCCAGCGCCGAAGAACGAGTGCAAATCTGCACGATTTCCGCCGACAATACTCTTTCCGAACGGATCCACTTTACCAGTCAGGACGGCAACGTCGAGGCCGCAACTAATATCGCGCTATCGATCGATGGACTGTCCGCGTACAGCCTGAACGCCGCCCAGTTCGACACCTGGTTGCCGGTCGCTCCCGGCAATCATCTCGCCACTGTCGTGGTGAAGGATGCCAACGGCTCGCAAACTGAGGACCAACAGCAGTTCAGCGTCGTGCCATCGACTGCTTGTCCGCTCAATCCGGTGAATCCGTCGCTGACGCTGTGCAGCCCTCTGAACGCGGCCGTAATCAAGGGACCGCTCACAATCCGGGTGCAGGCCAACGATGCAGTCCCGCCAACCGTCTTGCAGTTGTATGTTGACGGCAACCTGCAGACGATACTAAAGAACCAAAACGGCAGCTACACCTATACTTTGCGCCTGACGCCTGGCATTCATACCGTGGCGGTGCAGGGCACGGATAGTGGCAGCCGGTTCCTGGCCACGAGCGCGGTCGCGCGCGTAATCCAGTAAACGTGCAGTAAGTGGTGCAACAGCGGAGGACAACTTTTACTTACTTGCTATCCGAGCGGGAATGAACACGACCGTCACTTCGCCGGTGTAGACGGCGTTCCAGCCACCCGTTTCCTTCAGAATGTTGGCCAACGCGGAGTTCTTGGGCACAACCAAGTAGCGGGCCCGGTGCTGTTGAAGAAAATCTTCCCAGCCCGGCTCCACGTGCACCATCTTCAAGTATGACTTTAAGAATTCCTCGCCATAGAAATCGTGACGGTCATCGACCACCACTCGGACGCGCGGATAAAGCCGGTAGATCAAATATCCGCCCCAGTAATCGGGACTCATCACCGGTCCCTGCACGTCGTTCTTTTCGAGATCATTCACCGCCGCCACGGGAAAGCGCTTGGCGTCGAAGTGCGCGTCCATCAACTTAGTTGTACCCAGCGTGCCATCATGCGCTGCGATCCAGCAGGCGAGCACGACGGCGGCGACCGGCCAAAGATGGCCGCGCAGGCGCAACTCGATCGCACCCATTCGCTGAAAGAATCCGCCGGAGACCAATCCTCGCCATCGCATCGCAGCCGGCGTTTCTGCGAGTCTCTGCATCGCATCCGAGAGCCATGGCCCGATCACCAGTACTAGCAGCAGGGATGAAACTGGAATGTTGCGAGAAGCGTAAAGCCCGGAATACACCGCGAAGAGCACAACCAGGCCCTGGCTCGCGCCGATCTCGCGTCCTTTCGTGACCCGTTCTTTCGCGGCCAAGGCAACCAGTGTCAACAGCAATAGAGCAGCGAAACACTTCTGCGCCACGTAATGAAAATTCGGAGATTGAAACTCGTCGATGTGATCCATCAAGAATCGGTTCGAGAGATAGCCGTAGATATGAACGTGCAGCTTAAAACCATAAGGATTCACCAGCGTTGCTGCCGCGCTGAGGAGGCCGATCACAGTCAAGAGCCGGACGCGGCGTGCCAGACGAATCTTCCGCAAAACATCTTCGATGCGATCCTCTTTCAGGCGCAGCCACTGCCATGCGGCGCCGCACCAGTAAATTCCGAGAAGCGCAAAACCCAGCAGGAATCCTCCGTGCACGTTTACCCACACCACCATCAGCGGCGGCAAAAGCCACAAGAGCCAGTTGCGTCCGCTCTCAATCGAGGACGCTGAGGAATCTAACGAATGCGAGCCACGATAGCTTTTCTCCGACGATTCCAGAATCCAGAGCCATGCCACCGTAAACAACCAGCTCACGACATGGGGCCGGGCCAGAAAATGGATCATCGCCGCCGACGCCGACAGCAGCACGAGAACTACCGCTATAAAAAGATTCGTCCCACGGCGCAGCATCAGCCTGAACGTCCACGCAAATACCAGCGCGATGAGGAACGCTGTGAAGAGTACGACGCCGTTCAATCCCCCCGCGCTCTCGAGCCAGCCGACCAGCACGTCGTACAACCACTCCCAGGCGAACCATTCGCAGGCAAAGCATGGCTTACCCGATGTAACTGAGCTGGGCGTAGCTGAGCTGATCGTGACTGAGCTGATCGTAACTGAGCTGGGCGTCACTGAGCTCATCGATGAAAAGGGATCGATGCGGGGAACGATGTGTGTTGCCAGAATCAGTTGCCCGGTGCGGATGTGCCAGCCGATTCCCGCATCGCCCAGCAACCGCACGGAGAGCGTGGTGCACGTCAGCAGACCCAGCAGCGCCACAAAAATCAAGTCACTCGCCGAGGGCAGGAGCCATTGCAACCAAGCCGGACGCAGGTCCGCAGCGGAACTTCTGGAGCCGATTGCCATCGCGCTGAATCTTATAGAGTAGGGCCATGAACAGCAAGAACGGCGAGAATGCACATCGCGTGGTGATCGTAGGAGCGGGTTTCGGCGGCTTGAGCGCGGCTCAATCGCTGGCCGGCGCGCCCGTCAGCATTACCGTGGTCGACCAGAAAAACTATCACACCTTCCAGCCGCTGCTTTATCAGGTGGCCACGGCCGGGCTATCTCCCGGCGAGATCGCCTCACCCATACGATCGATTTTGCGCGATCACAAGAACGTCGAGGTGCTTATGGCCGAGGTGACCGGCTTTGACCTCGATCGCCGCGCGGTGAAAACGACCGCGCAAGGGGAAGATCAAGAGGTTCCTTACGATACGCTGATTGTCGCCGCCGGCGCCAGCCACGCCTACTTCGGCCACGACGAATGGGAGCCTTATGCCCCCGGCCTGAAGACCATCGAGGACGCACTCGAAATCCGCCGCCGGGTTCTGCTCGCCTTCGAACTTGCGGAACGCCAGGCTGCTGCCGGCGAAACCCACGAGCCCTTGAATTTTGTCGTGGTCGGCGCCGGACCCACCGGAGTGGAACTCGCCGGAACTCTCGCCGAAATCTGCCATCACGCGCTGGCTCAGGATTTTCGCTCCATCGATCCACGCCGCGCGCGCATCCATCTCATCGAAGGCGGACCGCAAGTCCTTCCCGCTTATCCCGAAGATCTTTCGCGCAGCGCACTCGAGCAACTGCGCCAGCTCGGGGTGGAAGTGATCACGTCGGCCATGGTCACGAAGATTGAGCCCGGCGTCATCTATATGGGCAACACGCCGATGAATGCGGCCGTTATCCTGTGGGCCGCGGGCGTGGCGGCTTCGCCGCTCGGCAAGAAACTTGGCGTGCCTGTCGATCGCGCCGGACGTGTGTTGGTTCAGCCCGATCTCAGCATTCCGAACCATCCAGAAGTCTTCGTCATCGGCGATCTCGCCGCATTGAAAGACGCGTCCGGAAAGCTATTGCCCGGTGTGGCTCCGGTTGCGATTCTGGAAGCGCGATTCGTCGCGAAACTTATTCGCCGCGAGATTCACGGCGGACCCGCGCCCCGCCCGCCTTTTCACTATTTCGACAAAGGCAGCCTCGCCACCATCGGACGCGCCGCTGCCGTCGCGCAGTTCGGCAAGATTCACATCTCCGGCTTTATGGCCTGGCTGGCATGGCTGTTCATACACATTCTTTTTCTGATCGGCTTCCGCAATCGATTGCTGGTTTTCATTCAGTGGGCGTGGTCGTATTTCACCTATGAACGCGGCGCGCGCCTGATTACCGGCAGTACAAGCCTTCCTGGCTGGACGGGCGCGCCCGAGCATTCCGGCTCGGGCGAAGCCGAGACAGAAACGCCCGACATCGTGCATAAGTGAGAGAGTATTCTTATAGATGAAAAGTGACTCATGAAAAGCAACCTCTTTGCGCGAATTCTTCTCGGTTTCGCGGCAGCTCTTATTCTTAGCTCGGTCGCCTCCGCCGAAGTCCTCAAGATAGTCGTCGATGACACCATTCAGCCGATCACAGGGGAATACATTGCGCGCGCCATCGACGAAGCCCAGCGCCGCAACGACCAGGCTGTATTGATCGAGATCAATACACCCGGCGGCCTGGTCGAATCCACTCGCGAGATCATTGAAAAAATCGCCACATCAGCCGTTCCGGTGATTGTTTACGTCGCACCCAGCGGCAGCCGCGCCGGCTCGGCTGGAATCTTCATCCTCGAAGCAGCCGATATCGCAGCCATGGCTCCCGGAACTAACGCGGGAGCCGCGCATCCGGTCGTGCTCGGCGGGGAAAAACTCGATGACATCATGAAACAGAAAATCGAGAACGATACGGCCGCTCTGATGCGCTCGGTCGTCTCCCGGCGCGGCCGCAACGTCGAGGCCGCCCAGAGTGCGGTGCTTCAATCCAAGTCATTTACCGATCAGGAAGCCCTCTCCGAGCATCTCATCGACTACATCGCCTCCAGTGAGGACGATCTTTTCCGCCAGATGGAAGACAAAAGTTTCAAGCGCTTCACCGGCCAGGAAGTGGCGCTCAAGCTTTCCGGCGAGGCCGTCGTGCCTTTTGGAATGACGCTCAAGGAGCGCATCCTCGATCATTTGATGGACCCGAATATCGCCTTTATTCTGCTCGCCATCGGCGCGCTCGCACTCTATGCGGAATTTAATCATCCTGGGGCGGTCGTTCCGGGAACGGTGGGCGTAGTTTTCATTTTGATCGCCGTCTTTGCTCTCAACCTGCTGCCCACGCGCTTTGCCGCGCTGGGCCTTATTCTTGCCGCTTTCGCGCTTTTCGCCGCCGAGGCCAAGTTCGCCAGCCACGGCGTGCTCACCGTGGGCGGCATCACGCTGCTCACGCTCGGTGGGTTGCTGCTCGTCGATTCGCCCATCCCGGAAATGCGGGTTCACCTTCTCACCGCGCTCGCCGTCAGCGTTCCTCTGGGGTTGATTACAGCATTCCTGATGAGCATCGCCCTGAAAGCTCGGCGCAATAAGAGAGTCAGCGGCTCGGAAGGACTGATCGGCGAGACCGGCATCGCTCAAACCACCCTCTCGCCGCGAGGTAAGATATTCGTCCACGGCGAACTCTGGGATGCCGTTTCCTCCGCTGATGTGTCGATCGGCCAATCCGTCGTCGTGCGCCGGGTCAATGGTCTCGTACTACAGGTCGAGCCGCTTTCCGTACCGGGACAGGCTCCGGCCCACGCTGTTTCTTAATGGGTCGGCGCACCAACGCAAGCAACCGCCCGCCTCCGAATTCCGCGCCTATCACTGGCCCCTGCGTTACAATCCGCGGTAGGGCGCAACCCGCTCCACGCTTGGAGGTACAGATGGAAATCTTTGGCATCGGGGTCGGATTCGTCACCATCATTGTCGTTGTCGTCGTGCTTTACGCCTTAAGCTCGATCAAGATTCTCGCCGAGTATGAGCGCGGCGTTATCTTCCGTCTTGGCCGCCTTCTGAGCGCCGCCAAGGGCCCCGGCGTCGCATTCGTCTTTGCCCCCGTCGACCGCATGGTGCGTATCTCGCTTCGCCAGGAAGCGCTCGAAGTCCCGCCGCAAGACGTCATTACCCGCGACAACGTTACGCTCAAAGTGAATGCCGTCATTTTTCTGCGCGTGATCGATCCCAACAAAGCGGTGGTTGAAGTGACCAATTACGCGTACCAGACTTCGCAGTTTGCCCAGACCACGCTGCGCTCGGTGCTGGGCGAGCAGGAGCTCGACGAACTTCTCGCCCACCGCGAAAAAATCAACCTGCGTCTGCAAAGCATTCTCGACCAGCACACCGCGCCCTGGGGCGTGAAGGTGACCAATGTCGAAGTGAAGCAGGTCGACATGCCGGAATCCATGCTGCGGGCGATGGCCAAGCAGGCCGAGGCCGAACGCGAGAAGCGCTCAAAAATTATTCACGCCGAGGGCGAATTCTCGGCCGCGCAGCGCCTGGTGGACGCGGCTCACCTGCTGGCCACCGAACCGGTCAGCGTGCAGCTGCGCTATCTGCAGACGCTGACGGAAATCGGCGTCGAGAAGAATACCACCGTCATTTTCCCGGTCCCCGTGGATTTTTTCTCTGGGCTGCAGAAAATGCTGGGCAAGGTTGATGAGCCAGCCAAGTCCGCTTAGCGGATTACGTGTGGCGCAGCGCTTCAGCGCTGCGATTAGAGTGTGCAATGAATATGGGCTTTAACGCTTGAGGTATATTGCTGTGGAACCATCACAAGACACTGAAATCACACTAGGCACCGCGAAGCTGCTGGGCCTGTTCTTCGGCCTGGTAATCGTCTGCGCCGTCTTCTTCGCGCTCGGTTACACGCTGGGACGGAAGTCGGACGCCGGACTCACCACCGCCAGCGCCGCCGCTCCGCTGCAAACCTTCAACGGTCCCAAGCCCGCGGTCTCCGGATCGCCTGCCCAACCAGCTCCACCGCCCATGACTTTCTACAAAGCGGTTGAGCAGAAAGATGGCGATGCCCAATTAACGCCGGCCTCGACCGAGGCTGCGCCCGCGAATTCAACCGCAGGTCAACCCGCCGCGGCGGCGCCGGGCGCGGCTTCATCCTCTGCGGCTTCTCCCGAAGGGCAGGGGCAGCCGTCTCAAACTTCAAGCCCGCCCGATCCTATGGCTGCGATTCCCATGGGCGGCTACTTCGTGCAGGTCGCCGCGGTCAGCAAACAGGAAGATGCCGACGCCCTGGTCGATGCGCTCAAGAAAAAACAGTATCCTGCTTTGGTGGCCACGAATTCGGCCACCGACAAGCTGTTTCGCGTGCAGATCGGCCCCTTCGCCGATATCAAGGACGCGGAAGCCACGCGCTCGCGCCTCATCAACGACGGCTACAACCCGATCCTGAAAAAATAAGCTGCCAGACCTATGAAGCTTGACCCTCTGCTGAATCGCCGTGTCATCTTCAAGCTGCACGGCATGGACCCGCTCGACTCGACGATTCTCAAGCGGGACGAAACCGGCTACTGGATTCGCGGCGGCACCCTCGCCCCTCAGCTCGACAAGTCGACCTGCTCTCTTCCGGACAACGACGTACGCTACCTCGAATTCACCCGCATCGAATGGCTGCGCGCGGCGCGGAAGCGCGCCTGATTGTCCTCACTTGCATATTGACAGGCGTCGATTTAACGGCTATTCCTAGTCCATCTCTGTTTCAATCGGCCATGACTACTCTATCGTCTCTCGACCTGACGCTCCATGCCATCGCCGACCCCACGCGGCGCCGCATCCTGCGGACTCTGAAACAACGCGGCCCGGGTACGACCAGTTTGCCCGCCGTTGAGAAGAATGGCCTGTGCGCGGGAGACATTGAAGAACGCGTCCGCCTTACGCAGCCGACGATCTCGCATCACATGGCGATTCTCACCAAGGCCGGCCTGGTCGATGCCGTGAAACAGGGCCAGTGGCGCTGGTATAGGCGCAACGAAAAAGCCCTGCGCCGCCTGGTGAAGAGCCTGCGCACGCAACTGTGATGGAAGGTTTTGCCTGGATCGGTACCTTAGTTTGATAGGGAAGCGAGCCAAACGCGCGATTAACGTGTCGCAAAGAACGCGACACTTCGCGCGGCTCGCCCGGATCCTTCACTGCGCAAAGGACGCTTGTTCAGGATGACAATCAAACTCAGACGCTAGCGGCCATCGCTTGTTCTTTCTGCAACAGGCGTCTGGCCTGCGAAATCAGTTCGGCTACTTCGAAGGGTTTGACCAGGTAAGGAACGTTGTTTTCTTGCAGGAACCTGCGCTCATCGCCCTGTTCCACCCCATGCGAGAAGGTGAACAGCACGTGCTTCTCCATCTCGGGGCAATGCTGTTTAACCCACGCGCAGGCTTCTCTGGCATTCCAGTCGGCCGGCATTTTGCCGCTCATGATCACGGCATCGAAGGGCTCGGAGAGCAGACGGGTCTTAACGTCTTCGCTATTCGCGGCCGTCACCACGTTGGCGCCAGCGCCAACCAGCACATCGCGCTCGAACTCGAGAACGGATTCTTCTTCCTCCACCAGCAGAACGCGGCCCTGGAGCGCGCCTTCGCGCTTAGGAGCCGCGACGGGAACTTCCTTCTGGGTCGCCCCCGCCGTCACGGCCATGGGCAGCCGCACTTCGATCACCGCTCCGCCCTCGGACGCATTGTGCGCCGTGATGTCGCCGCCGTGCTCCTTCACAATCCCGTAGCAGATGCTTAAGCCCAGCCCGGTTCCCTTGCCAACGTTCTTCGTCGTGTAGAAGGGATCGAAGATTCTCTTGGGATCTTTAATCCCAGGGCCGTCATCTGCAAACTGCGCGCAAACGTCGCCGCGCTCGCAATAGACGCGAATCTTCAACTTTCCCGCCCGTCCCGTCTCGAGAACCGCATCGACCGCGTTGTTGATGATGTTCAAAAACACTTGTTCGATCTGGTGTGGATCGGCCACCACCAGCGCCGGCTCCGGTCCCAGATCTTTTTGTACGTCGATGTTGTTGACTTTCAGGTCGTAGTCGCGCAACGTCAGCGTTTCTTCCAGCACCTTCCGGATGTCGACTTCCGCCCGCTCCGGTTTTCGCTGCCGCGCGAAGGAGAGCAAATTCTGGACTACCCGATGCGTGCGCTGCGCCTGCTTGAACATCTTGCCCACGTAATCCTGCGCGCGCTCGCTCAAGCCCTCGCTCTCGAGCAATTGCGCGTATCCCAGAATCGCGGTCAGTGGATTGTTCAACTCGTGGGCCACACCGGCAATCAACTGTCCCACTGCCGACATTTTTTCGCTCTGCAAGAGTTGTTCCTGGGTGCGCCGCAGATCTTCGTAGGCCTTGCAGGTCTCTTCATACAAACGAACTTTTTCAATCGTGGTGGCGAGCTGCCGGCTGATTGCCACCATCAGATTCTCTTCCCCGTTGGAGTAGGCGTACTCCGCGTGGCTGCGCAGTCCCATCATGCCGATCGGACTGTCCTTGCCCCAGAACAGAACCCAGATCCACGACCCGTCGCTGTCGGAGCGGATGAATTCCGCCACCGCGCCGGTCAAGTGCGGCAAATACTCGGCCGTGATCACTTCGGCGCGCGACCGCATTACCAGATCGCCGAAGCCCTCGGCAAAATTGATCTCCGCCGGCCGCGACTTGTCACGGCTGCGTGGTCCCCAGGCCGCTCGCCGCCGGTAGGTCGGAGCATCGGAATCGGAGAGATAGACCGCTCCGCTCTCGGCTCCGAACAGCGAAACCACCTGGCGCAGCGTGAGGTTCAAAATTTCATCCAGATCGAACGATTGCGTCGCTACCACGGCCATCGCATTCAAAGCATTTAGTTCGCGATTGCGGCGCCGCATTTCGTCCTCGGTGCGGCGCTTCTCGGTTACGTCCAGAACGAATCCCTGATAGCGATCGACATTTCCCGCCCCGTCGCGCGTAGCGAAGCTGCTCTCCGCCGCCAGCAGCAGGGTTCCATTCTTGCGGCGCATCGTCACTTCAAAGTTGCGGACGTAACTCTGCTGCTCAATCTCCTTGCGGAAAGCGTCGCGCTGGCCCGCATCCACACGAATGTTTTCGTCCAGATTCAAAGTGAGCAATTCCTCGCGCTTTTCGTATCCCAACATGCTCACAAAAGCGTCGTTGCAATCGATCAAACGGCCGCGCGGCGTGGCCACATAAACGCCTTCCTGCACCTGCTCGAAGAGCAGCCGGTATTTTTCCTCCGCCGAGCGGCGCTCGGTGATATCGCGTACTACGTGAATGATTCCCTTTTGCTTGCTGCCCTGCTCGGCGTACGACGAAGTGGAGACCATGGAGAATCCGCCGAAACACGGATCTGCTCCTTCGCTCACTTCCTCGCCGCCGCGCGCGCAGTACGGGCATCCGGTCCATTCGCCCAGGCGGTGCGGCAACACCGATTCGCAGGTGCTGCCGATCACATCCGCCGAAGCCATCTCCAACTGCTCAAGCAAAACCTGATTGGCCTTGATGATTCTGTAATCCGCGTCATGCGCCAGGATAATGTCGTGCACCGAGTCGAAGGTGTTTCTCCACTGCCGTTGCGAGCGCAGCGCCTGTTCGAGCAAGCGGAAATTCTCGATCGCGATGCCCAACTGGCGTCCGTAAGTTTCCAGGAACTCCAGTTCTTCGGCCGTAAGCTTTCTGTGGCTGGAGCTGCCCAGCACCAGTAATCCGACCGGCGCCTTTTTCCCAAGAACCGGCGTCATCACCACATACTGAATTTTTTCCGACTTCAGCAGCCCCGCATCCTCGGGACTCGCTCCCGCGCGGTGAGTGGCCACGGGCGTACCCCGGTGCAGCATTTGCGAAGCGCCTTCCGTAAAATCCGCAAAACCCGCCTCGCGCAAGAAATCCTGCGAAACGCCAACCGCGTGCGTGGCTACCAGTTGCCCGCCATCGATCAAACGGAACCACGCGGCCTTGCTGCGGGTCAGCCGCTGCAATTCAGCCAGGGCGGTTTCCATCATTCCGCTTTGCTGTTGAGCGTGGACAATGCTGTCGGTCAAAGCTCCCAGCACTCGCAGGCGCTGGGTCCGCGCACGGGCTTCCCCAAGTGCGACCAACAACAGGCTCAGCCCCAGCAACACGTCGCAGGCAACAACGAGTTTGGCTGGAACCCCGTCTGTGAAGGGCGGCCAACTGAGGTGCTGCACCAGCAGGCAGGTCGCCAACAGCCACGCCCAAAATTCCCAACGCCCTTTGCGGGCGCGGATCAGTGCGATGGCAGCGGTAAGCAAAATGATTCGGTAGGAGACTTCCAGAGCGAAGCGCAGGGGCAGAACCCCAGGCCACAGCAGCACCCTCGCCACCGCAAAGCCGGCCACAACCGCAGTCGCCACGGCGAGCGGCACCAGGAGATTGCGCTCCCGGATATATACGAAGACCGCACCGGCGAAAAGTCCAATCGCGGCCACAAAGGCAGCTTGCTCAAATGCGGCAACGTCACGTGCCGGAATCCGCAACGCCGCTCCGTGCAGCAATGCCAGGCGTGAACTCACCAGCAGCGCCCATCCTGCCGTCCAGACCAGCAGGTACTTCTCCCGCAGCGCCGAGAGCACCAGCAGCGACGCTCCCAGCATGATGAGCAGCGCCCAATCTCCGGCCTTCAGCCCGGCGAGCGCCGGCTGTGCAGTACTCCAAAAAGACCAGAGAGAAGCGTTCATCTCGTATCAGGCATGTCCAGACGTAACAGTGCCCTGCTCTTGAATATCACGCTGTCAATGATTATTGATGTGGTTTCCGGACCTGTCTGGTTACTTTCGGAACATATCGGCTGGCGTAAAATCGCCGATAGTATGCAGAGACACTAATGTCCGATCGCATTCTCGTAGTCGACGACGAAGAGGCAATCCGCGAGATCGTATGCGCCATCCTCGCTGCGGCCGGCTATGCGTGGAAGCAGGCCAGTTCCGGCATGGAAGCTCTCGCCCTGCTCGATTCCGGCGAGAGATTCGAGCTCATGCTTTCGGACCTGATGATGGCGGATCTCGATGGCATCGGCCTGCTCGAGCGCACCAAGGAAAAGTTTCCCGAGATGCCGGTGGTGATGGTCACGGCCGTTCACGACATTTCCGTCGCGCTCGCGGCCATCCGCAACGGCGCCTACGACTACCTGCTCAAACCCTTCGAGCGCGAACAGTTGCTCAATGCCGTGGGCCGGGCGCTTGAGAACCGCCGGCTGAAGATGGAAAACCGCACTTATCAAACTAATCTGGAGTCTCTGGTCGAAGCCCGCACCGACCAGCTTCAGGCCGCGATGGCCGATCTGGAGCGCTCCTACGACATCACGCTGCAGGCATTGGGCGATGCGCTCGATCTTAAAGACGCCGAAACCGAGGGACACTCCCGTCGCGTGACCGCCTTTACCATAGCGATCGCCCGAGCCATGGGCGTGCCCCGCGAGCAGATTCTGGTCATCGCGCGCGGCGCATTTCTTCACGACATCGGCAAAATGGCAATTCCCGATAACATTCTTCGCAAGCCCGGCAAACTCGACGACGACGAACGCGCCATCATGCGCGAGCACTGCTACCACGGCTACCAGATGCTCAAGAAAATTCCCTTCCTCGCCGAAGCCTGCGACATTGTTTACTCCCACCAGGAACACTTCGACGGCAGTGGTTACCCCCGCGGCCTCAAGGGCGCTGAAATCCCGCTGGGAGCACGCATCTTCTCCGTGGCCGACACGCTCGACGCCATCATCTCCGACCGCCCCTATCGCCCGGCAAGAACTCTCACCGAGGCCCGCAAGGAGATTACAGTCTGGACCGGGCGCCAGTTCGATCCCGAAGTCGTCGATGTTTTTCTCAAGATGCCCGACGACATTTTCGAAGATCTGCGCCGGGAGATCAACGCCCAAAGCTATCCTTTCAGCTATTCCGCCAGCGCCAAAGGTTCCCAGTGATCGTAAAGATATGCTTTTGCGCAGCGCCTGAACAGTTTGCTGAAAAACGCACGATTCGTATCAGGGTATGCCTTCAGGCATACCGCAAATGCTGCGTTTTCAGCAGCGCCTTCAGGCGCCGCGGGGGCGCGTCCTAGTTTTTCAGCACTCTGTGAAGGCGCTATCGAAAGCGCACCAAGTGCGGTATGCCTAAAGGGCATACCCTGATACGAATCGTGAAGCCTGATGGAGATGTGAGTTTTTCAGCAGACTTTTTTGCCCCTGAGCGACCTACAATCAAAGGAACGCAGTCATTCCTGCGATTGGAGGCATTCCATGAAGTCCGCCCTCGTATTACTTATCATCTGCATCCTCGGCATCCCATCCTTCGCACAGGATCATCCCGCCGTCAGCGCGCTGCCGAATTCTGTTTATGTCGGCGCCGACGGCAAATTTGAATCCGCTCCCGACACTGCGGTGCTCCAGTTCAACGTCTCGGTACAGGATGACACGGCTCAGGCCGCCTACCAGCACGCCTCCAAAGAGGTCGAAGATGTGCGCCAGGTTCTGCGCGCCAACGGCATCGAGCCCAAGGCCGCGACCATCGGATTCATGTCCGTTCACCCCGTCTACGACTACAGAAACGCGAAGCAAAAGCTCATCGGCTACCGCGTCTCCACTGACGTCACGCTGAAGCTCAAGGATTTTTCCAAGGTCGGCCCCATCACCCAGCAGCTCGCCGACGCCAACGTCAGCGAGAGCCAGACTCTGAACTACACGCTGGAAAATATCGACGAGGCCAAGAACAAAGCGGTCGAAGACGCCTACCGCCGCGCCCGCAACTCCGCCGACGCCATTGCCCGCGCCAGCGGCCGCACCTTGGGCGAATTGTCTTATGCGTCGGTGGATACCTTCGAAAACCAGCGCTCCCCGATTCCGCGTATGGCGCGCGCTATGTCTGCGATGGCCACTGCGGCTCCAGCCCCCACGGAAGAGTTCACCCCGCAAGACGTAACCGTAACCGCGCATGTGAACGCTTTGTTTAATTTGAAATGAGACGCTGGGGTTAGAAAAATGCCCGCGTGGAGAATCGCTCGTGTGGAGCGGACACTCTTGTCCGCTGCCTTTGACTTTGTTCTTCTTTGATCTTCTGCCCGCAGCCCTATGACCCAGCCCGCGCCGCACCGATCCTGGTCGTATCCACCGTGATCGGACGCTGAATCTCCATCTCGATCGACGTTCCCACATCCAGCCTCACGTCGCTGCCACGTTTCAGCAGGGCATAGGCGATGCCCGCTGCCGCACCCGCCCCGGCCCCGAGGCGGGCTCCGCTGAATCCTCCGCCCACTCCGCCGCCGATGCCGCCGACCGCGCCTCCGTAGGCGCCGTCCCTGGCTGCGTCCTCAACTTTTTTTCCGGTGTCGCTGTCCTGCTGAATCGTTCCTTCTTCGTCCTTCACCGAATTACTTTCCGCCCCCGGCGTGTTCTGCACCGACCCCGGCAGCATCACGGTGTATCCGCTGGGATAAATCATCGAAGTAAAATGAATGAGGATCTGCGCGTGTCCGGTCCCGTGCCCGGCGCGCTCCACATGCGAAATCTTGCCCTGAATGTAGGAACCGGCGGGAACGATCACGCGGTCATCCACCACATAGGGAAAAGCCGTCTCCGCGTAGACTGGATCGCCCTCGCGCGCATTCTTGGTCGAGATCGCCTGCTTCAGCAACAAAGGAATCTTCGTCCCCGAGGGAATCTTGAATGTATTCGGATTGGCGGCCGCAGCCGGACCCGAATTCGATCCCGCGGCCGCGGTAGCAGTGGCGGGCGCGCTCTGCGGCTTCGCCGTCTCCGCCGCCTGCCCCAGCGCCATCCCGGATAAAAGTAGAACCGTCAAAAGTCCGCGCATAATATACCTCCAAAGCTGCGCCTTGTGCCCGATCAGCCCGAGAATATCACGCATTCTTGCGGCTACGATGCGGATTTCCGGTGCGGCGCTGCCTCGCATGCGGCCAGCTATTTTAGAATCCTGGCCTCACCTGTGGAATAATCAGGGCGTCGCATCCCCTCACCGGGAGGGGCCAATGCTGATATTTTTTACCTGTGATTGACAAGTCCCGGACGCACCGCTGGTAGAATTTCGCACGCAGGAGGGAGCTATGAATCCGAACCAGACAGATAGCGAAAGGAACCACCCGGCAGAGCTGAAGGGCTATCGCTCCCTGGCCGTGGTTGCGGCGATTTTGGCGATTGCGAGCGGCGGATGTGGCAGCAGCAGCTCTATGACCAGCAACAACACCTTGTCGGCCGCTCAGGCCCAGGCCGTCTCAGCGCAGGTTGCAGACACTCTCGCCCTTGCGTTGAGCGGCGCATTTGGCGGGATATTGCCCGACGGCGCTCGCCCGAGTTTGTCGACTGCCGTCGCAGCCGTTCGCCCGGATTCTTCCTCCGGCTGCACGCCGGCTGGATCGGGGGAAAGCTGCAATTTTCCGTTGTCCTATACCGGGCCGTGCTCCGGGGGCGGGACCATAGCGATTTCCGGCGACATCGACGGCACTCTAAACAACTTTGGCGATGGGTCGATTGCAACCCAAATCGTGGTCACGCCGGCGAATTGTTCGGTTTCCGGCACCACGATCAACGGGGATCCCGACATCACGCTGAACGGCCAAATTAACTTCACCTCCGGTGGGCCCACCTATCCGATCACCTTCATGGAGAGCGGCGGCATTTCTTACGGCCCAAACCCCGCAGGAAGTTGTAAGGTCGATGTGACCTACTCCATCACCAACGCGCCCGTATCGAGTTGCACTGTGAGCGGAACGGTTTGCGGTCAGCCGGTCAGCGGAAACTGCTGATTTTCCGGCGTTAGGGACGAGATGATCACCCCGAGTTTCTCCAAGGCCGCCCAAGCAAGGTGTCGGGGTAAAATGTAGGTGCCATGGGTGAGGAAACGGCGGTTATAGCGCCCGATCAGATGAGTCGTTTGGTTGAACTGGCAAACGACCTCGTCTGGAAAGATTGCGACCTCAGTCTGCTGCGGCATAGGCCGATCCCGGAATACCCCCTGATTTCACAGGCTTTGCAATCCCAACTCACGCAGAGCAATGCACGCGGAAAACTTCTACTACCCAATCTCAGGGCGTTCGGGAACACCTCTGTAGCCGTGTTCTCAGACTACAGCGGAGAAGGAGCCGGGCACTATGATGTGTATTCCGCACTCATATGCAGCTACGGCTTGACTGCCCCCTTCAGCCAGCATATGAGGTCAGTGCGTTCCGCGCACGACCTTCATGATAAGGAAATCGAGTTCAAGGATTTTCGGATAGGGAAACTACGCGCTGTCCTGCCGGAGTACTTGTCCGCTCTAGATGGAGTACCGGGGTTTCTGTGCACGCTGGCCGTCGATAAGAAACTGAAAAGCCTATTTGGCCCGGAGGACGCAACGCCGAAGCAACTCTCAGAAATGTTGCGTGCCGGAAACCTCGGGGACTGGAAACCGGGCGCGGCCGAGAAGCTCCTACGCGTCGTGCACCTCGTGGCGTTTCTCGCAGCATTGCTAACACACGACGGGCAAAGAATTCTTTGGATGACCGATCACGATGCGATCTCCCCTAACAAAGAAATGCATAATTTCGCCCTTTCGCTATTCGAACGCGTTCTGCAAATCTATGTTCGACCGGGTAATACCTTCCCGGTGATCGGGGGTGCCGTGCCTTTTGCCGAGCGAAGTCTGGAAATGCTTGATCTGCTCAGCGTGCCGGACGTAGCCGCTGGGTCAATCGCACAATATCTAACGGAACGCGACTCTACCCGCCACGAAAATGTCAAAGTAAAAAGGGGCGCAGACGACGTTCTGCGCTGGCTGGCGCATGACGGTATCGGCCTAAAAAAAGCAACATTCATTCTTCGGCGGGGGTAGGGCGGATCCATTGAGACTGGGACTGTAGAGTTCACGCTCAAAGACCCGCCGCGGGACGTACTGCTCGTTCCTATAGTAGTGTAATTGGGGACTGTCCTTAGCGCGTACCGGCACTCCTCACGCTAATAAATCAGATACTTCTTCCTCACCGCCTCGAACTTCTCCAGCTCCTCCTGCCAATCTTGGGCAATCCTCCGCGGATCGGTCCCGGCTATGAGCCCGTCGTATGCCGCCTGATTCACCAGCAACTCCGCCATACGCTCGATCTTGTAATCGGAGGGATATAGTTTTCTTAGCGCCGCCGCCAACTCGATCCCAAGCTCGGGAGCATCCAGCGCGTTGCGCTCGGTCAGAACAATATTCACGCCTTCACATTTCTGTCCCGAATAATTGCTAGAGGTCGGCGTGAACGTGACCGGAACAAATCTTACTCCCGCAATCCCGCGGCCGTTCAAATAAGCCGCCAGTTCCCTGCTCTTGATCCAGGGCGCGCCCACCAGCTCGAACGGAGTATCGGTGCCCCGCCCTACAGAAACATTTGTGTATTCAATCAAAGCCACGCCGGGATATAACGCCGCCTCGGTCACGCTCCGCAAATTCGGCGATGGATTGACCCATTCGAGCCCCGTGGAATCAAACCAGTCGCCACGCTGCCAGCCTTCCATCGGCACCACGGTAAGCTTGGCGTTGATGTTGCGCTCCACGTTGAACATCTTCGCCAACTCGCCCATAGTCATGCCATGCCGCACCGGAACAGCCCAATAATTCGTGAAGCTCTCGTGCCCCGCATCGGCCACCGGGCCCTGCACGAACGACCCCGTAATCGGATCAGGCCGGTCCAGCACAATCAACTCAACTCCCGCCTGCGCCGCGGCCTCCAGAAAATATCCCAGTGTCGTCTCGTAGGTATAAAATGGCACTCCCGCATCCTGAACATCGAAGACCACCGCGTCCAATTGCTTCATCACATCGGGCGGGGGCCTGCGCGCTGCATCCTTCGCGCCGTACACGCTGTATACGGGAACCCCGGTCGCCGCGTCTTTCGAATTGTTCACGTCCGTAGTGTCCAGCGTGCCGGTTACCCCGTGTTCCGGACTGAAAATCGCATCCAGCGTTAATCCGGGATGTGAATTGTGCAACTGCGCCAGCACATCGATGGTGCGGCGACCCTGCGCATCGAAGCCCGTCTGGTTGGTCACCAACCCGATTCTCTTCTTGCCTCCTGCAAGCAGTACATCGAATTCATGTTCTTCCAGCACGTCGATCCCGGCCTTCACGCAGCCGTTGCGCGAGTTCATGCGCCGCGTCGCGCTCTGCGCCTCGTTGTAGCCCGTAATGCTCTCCCAGCGCAGCGCCTCTTTCTCGCTGGCAGTCAACGGCAGCGCTGCCGCGACGGCCGTCGCCACCTTCGACCGCAAGGCAACCGCACTCCCGCCGCGCGGATGCACCGCATTAGTCAGCAAAATAATGTAACTCTTCGTTGTTGGATCGATCCATATGGATGTTCCGGTAAAGCCCGTGTGCCCGTACGAGCCGACCGGCAGCAAATCTCCGCGATTCGACGAAAACGGAGAATCGATGTCCCACCCAAAGCCACGCAGCACCGGGGCCGAAGGAGGCTGCTCCGGCCGCGTCATCTTCTCGACCGACAGCGGCGAAAGAATTCCGTCGCCGCCGTTCAGCAGGGCCTGGCAAAATTTCGCCAGATCGTCTGCGGTCGAAAATAATCCCGCATGCCCCGCCGCGCCTCCCATGCGCCTCGCCGTGGGATCGTGCACCACTCCGCGCAGCATGTGTTCATTCTCATCATACTGCGTAGGCGCAATCTTCCCACTCCACGCCGCCGGAGGCAGATACCGCGTACGCGTCATCTTCAGCGGCACAAAAATATGCCGCCTGGCGTACTCATCCAGCGTCTCGCCGGAGACGCGCTCGACCAGAGCTCCCAGCGTAATGAAGTTGATGTCGCTGTAGACAAAGCCCGAACCGGGCGGCTGCTGAGGCGTTTCCGCAAACGCCATCGCGTAAGCCGTCTGCTTCCCTTCCCACGCCGTCTTCAAATCCAGGTCCGGCTCCAGCCCGGAGTAGTGCGTCAGCAACTGCCGCACCGTGATGTCGTCCTTTCCATTCTGCGCGAACTCCGGCAGGTACTTCGCCACCGGATCATTCAGCCGCACTTCGCCGCGCTCGACCAACTGCATCACCGCGGTCGTAGTCACTATCACCTTGGTCAGAGAGGCCATATCAAAAATTGTATCCAGCGTCATGGCTTCGCGCCGCGGCTCCAAGGCCCGCTCCCCGTAGGCCTTGCGGTAGATCACCCGGCCGTCGTGCCCGACAACCAGCACCGCACCGGGAATGCTTCCGTCAGAAATTGCCTTCTGGATAACGGCATCGACCGTCGACAGCGCACGTGTGGGGACAGCGGCTGTCGAGAGCCTGCCCTGAGCTGAGACGAAGGATCCATCCGGGCGCAATCCGGCTGCACCTGCGTCCTCAAGGTGCGCAAGGCAAAAGGTCGCTGTCACCAGGAAAAAACTGAGGACGGACAAGCATCTCCGCGTCCGCGAATTTGATTGAAAGGAAAGGATGCTTTGACTCTACACAACCCGGACAGGATGACTCAAGGAACTCAAGTAAGGGGTACCGCGGGTGCCACATGCCATATCATGGACTTCTCGATGACTTCGCCGGATTCATCTCCGCCGCTGCTCTCAGCTTACGAGCATCAAGAACGGGTCTTCGCCTCGGCGTTCTCCATATTGCAGGACGCTATTACGCAGCGCGCCTTTCCCGGCGCATCTATCGCCGTCACTCGCCGCGGACGCACGCTCGCCCTTAAGTCCTTCGGCCATTTCACCTACGACGCGGATACCCCACTTCCCGCATCTTTTGCGAGAAGTGGGCAAGGCGCGGTCGAGCCCTCCACGCTCTTCGATCTGGCGTCCCTCACGAAAGTAGTCGCCACCACGCCCATGGCCATGCTTCTTTACGAACGCGGCCTGCTCGATCTCGACGCCCCCGTCGCCGCCATCGTCCCCGAATTCATTTCCGATGCCGAGAAAGACTCACGCCGCCGCGACGTGACCCTACGCATGTTGCTCGCTCACTCCTCCGGCCTGCCTGCGTATGAGAAGTTATTTCTGAAAGCGCGAACGCGCGACGAACTCCTCCCAGCCGCATTCACGATGCGGCTCACCGCCGATCCCGGCACCCGCGCGGAATACAGCGACATCGGATTTATCATCCTCGGCATCGCCCTCGAACGCCTCGCCGATGAATCCCTCGATCGCTTCTGCCAACGCGAAATCTTCGCCCCGCTCGCGATGACCAACACCACCTTCAATCCGCCGGCGGAAATTCGCTCGCAGATTCCTCTGACCTGTGATGATCGAACCTTCCGCAGCCGCATCATCCAAGGCGAAGTGCAGGACGAAAATGCCAGCGTGCTCGGCGGCGCGGCCGCGCATGCCGGACTTTTCTCCACTGCCGAAGACCTGGCAAAGTTTGCCCACTCCATGCTCGACGGTGGCAGCCCCATCCTCCGCCCCGAAACTGTTTCTCTCTTCACCCGCCGCGAATCCGCGCCCCCGGCCACTTCCCGCGCCCTGGGTTGGGATACTCCCTCGGCCCCGTCGCAATCCGGAAGGTATTTTTCACCGCAATCGTTCGGTCATCTCGGCTACACCGGAACTTCGCTCTGGATCGACCCAGCCCGTCAACTCTCGATCACGCTGCTGACGAACCGCACCTGGCCGGACTGTTCGAATCACGCCATCAAACAAATCCGTCCTCGATTTCACGACGCGGTGGTCGAAGCGCTGGATTTGGCGTTCCTCCGGGGCTAAAGCCCTCGTTTATAGATGCATCCAGCGGGACGGCTAAAGCCGTCCCCTGATACGAATCGCTTGCGGCGCGGCTGAAGCCGCGCCCTTTCAAAGCATCGTTTCAAAACATCCCGGGCAAGGCGTCCCAGGGCAGGATACTTCTAGTAAAATCACATTCGCAGCTTTTGAAAAAAATAGAAAGCGATCCATGCCCACCCTGATCCCGCAACCCACGCGCATTCAATCCGCAGGCAACAAACCCAAGCTCATCGACGAATACATCGGACGGGTTAACTCCCGCACTTCTTCCGCGAGCGTGGCCCACATGCGCAGCCCTTCGGGATGGCTCGAGCCCGGCCAGACTCCCGCCTTCGACGAATTCACCATCGTGCTTAAAGGCATGTTGCGGGTCGAGCACAAAGGCGGTTCGCTCGACGTCGCCGCCGGACAAGCCGTCATCGCGCACGCCGGCGAATGGATCCGCTACTCCACTCCGCACGAAGACGGCGCAGAATACATCGCGGTCTGCCTGCCGGCATTCTCCATGGAAACAGTGCACCGCGATCCGTCCTGATTTTCATTGGATACGATTTCATTCGATACAATTACAGACGGATACAATTACAGAGATGATCGCCAATCGCTCCATCGCAGTCTTCGACCTCGGCGGCGTGCTGATTGACTGGAACCCGCGCAACCTCTATCGCAAGATCTTCAACGGAGACGACGCCGCGATGGAGCATTTTCTCGCCAACGTGTGCACCTCCTCGTGGAATGCCCAGCAGGATGCGGGACGGCCTTTCGCAGAGGCCTGCTCCATTTTAAAATCGGAGCATCCCGGTCACGACGAGCTGATCGACGCCTGGTTTCAGCGCCAGCCCGAGATGGTGTCAGGTCCGATCCAGGGCACGGTCGACATTCTCGCCGAGTTGCGCGCGCGCAAAATTCCGTTGTACGCCCTCAGCAACTGGTCCGCGGAAACTTTTCCGATTTCGCTGAAGCGTTTCGAATTTCTGCGCTGGTTTGACGGAACCTTGCTCTCCGGCGAAGTCCGCCTGATCAAACCCGATCCACGCATCTTTAAACTTTTCTTTGAGACTCATGCCGTCGATCCCGCCGACGCCGTCTACATCGATGACACGAAACCGAATGTAGAGACCGCGAAGGCTCTCGGGATGCACGGCATTCTTTTCACCGATCCTTCCGCTCTTCGCAGCGAACTGATCGAGCTGGGCCTGCTGGATTCCGCTGGACAAGACTCGGCTACACGCGCGGAGGCTTCTCATTCCACTGTAGGGACGGCCACCGGTCTGGAGCGCGCCTGATCGAAGATGCTTCACCGCAGATGACTTGCGTAGCTCGCCATCAGGCACCCGAGCCGCAGACTAGGTGAATAGATCAGGGCCGGGGCTCCAGGCGCCGTCGGCGGTTCCATAAGGGCTGGCGACCACAACAGTGTAGCCATCTGGGTCGCGCATCCAGCACTCCCAATGGTTGGGGCCGCCCTCGCCATCGGGAGGGTTACGATGGCGGGGCAGCACGATCTCGGCGCCCATTTCGGCGGCGCGCTGCAGTACCGCGTCGAAGTCCTCCACCTCGAACCAGAGCAGCACACCATTGCCGTAGGGTCTGTCGGCGCGATTGCCGATGGGGCCGTGATGATGCTCAAGTTCAAAGCTGTGCAATTGCAGGATGAGCGACCCATCCTTCACCAGTTGCTCATATTGACTGCCGCCGTGAGCCCTGCGGCAGCCCAGCAGGCGCTGATACCACCGGCTGCTGGCTTCGACATCCGTGACACAGATGAGAGGCTGGGGGCGCACTGGCTTACCCTAACAGAACTCCTGCCCTGGCGAGCAGATATCGAGAAACTGCAGAAACAGCAGACTTGCGGCTCCTACTCCCACTCGATCGTTCCCGGAGGCTTCGAAGTAATGTCGTATACGACGCGATTCACGCCCTTCACTTCGTTCACGATCCGCGTAGAGATCGTCTTCAACACTTCGTGCGGCAGCGCCACCCAGTCGGCGGTCATGCCATCCTCAGAACTCACGGCGCGGATCGCGCACGTATAGGCATAAGTGCGCATGTCGCCCATCACGCCCACCGACATCACCGGCAGCAGCACGGCAAACGATTGCCAGATTTTCGTATAGAGCCCTGCGTTTTTGACTTCGCGGACTACAATGTCATCGCACTCGCGCAGCAGCGCCAGCCGCTCCGGCGTCACCTCCCCTAAAACCCGCACTGCCAGGCCTGGACCGGGGAATGGCTGCCGCTGCAAGATTTCTTCCGGCACACCCAGGTCGCGCCCAATCTTGCGGACTTCGTCTTTGAACAAGTCTTTCAGCGGCTCGATCAGCTTGAGCTGCATCTTTTCCGGCAGACCGCCCACGTTGTGATGCGACTTGATCACCTGCGACGGACCCCGCACCGAGCGCGACTCGATCACGTCGGGATAAAGCGTGCCCTGCACCAGCCACTTCACCTTGCCTTCTTCTTTCTCAATGCGGCGGGCTTCCTTTTCGAACACTTTGATGAATTCGTTGCCGATGATCTTGCGCTTTTTCTCGGGATCGGTGACGCCCTTCAGCTTGCCCAGGAAACGCCCGGTCGCATCCACCGCATCGAGGCGCAGCCCCAACTTGTCGCGCAGCGTCTTCTGCACTTTCTCGAACTCGTTCTTGCGCAGCACACCGTTGTTCACGAAGATGCAAGTCAGGCGCGACCCTTCGGCTCCGCTCGGGGCATGCTTTCCCTTGGCGTCACGCAGCGCACGATCGACGAGCACAGCCGCCACGGAGGAATCCACGCCGCCCGAAAGCGCGCAGATGGCGCGCCCCTTGCCCACCTGGCGCTTCACTTGCTCTACGGTCGAATCGATGAAGTGCTGCGGCGTCCAGGTTGGTTTCGCTCGGCAGATATTGAAAACAAAATTGCGCAGGATATCGGTTCCCCGGTGGGTGTGATGAACTTCAGGATGGAACTGCACCGCGTACCACTTCTTCGTCACGTTCTGAATCCCGGCGACCGCCTGAGCAGTCTTCGCCGTCAGCTCAAATCCCGGAGGCAGCTCCAGCGCATTGTCCCCATGCGACATCCACACCGTCTGCCGCTTCGCCAGCCCGGCAAATAAAATCGACTCGGCGACGATGTCGACTTCCGCGTGGCCGTACTCGCGCTTATCCGCGGGCCGAACCTTGCCGCCGAGCGTGTGCACCATGAACTGCAGGCCGTAACAGATGCCCAGCACAGGCAGGCCAAGCTCGAACAGGCCCGGGTCAGCCGGCGGCGCGTCTTTGTCGTACACCGACCACGGCGCTCCCGAAAGCACAATGCCGACGGGCGCGTTAGCCTTGACTTCATCGAGCGCAACCGTGCACGGCAGCACCACGGAAAAGACATTTTGTTCGCGAATGCGGCGCGCGATGAGCTGCGTAAACTGCGAGCCGAAATCAAGAATGACGATGGATGGATTGAGCAGCGGCTGTTTAACTCTGGATTGGGTTTCCACCAATGAGTTTCTCAAATCGCATGGCCCATGTAAAGGCTTGAAAGCGGGCTAGCTGGTCTCGATCGCCAAATTTGGAAGATCGCTGAGAATCACCTCATCGCGATCGATCGTCTGAGCCGCCGCGCTCGAGATAACATTCTGCCCCGCATCTGGAGGCGCCGACAGCGCCGCAGACTGCACGGGTTCCTCCGGCATCTCCGCGATGCATACATATCCCGCCAGCCGCGCCATGTAAAGCCAATCCGCAACTGCGAGATAGGCGAGCGTCACCAGACTCACGCCGATCATCACCAGCCGCCACGGCGCGACTTGCAGGAAAGCGAGCGGCATCGATATAACCGTCGAGGCCACGCTAAAAGCCACGAGATGCGCCAGCCCGGTCCATGTGCCCACCGCGAGCACGGGACCCGAGCGCTCGCGGAAAAAAGCGACCGCCGTAAGAAGTGAACCCAGCCAGTCCTGCTGATCGCGGACGGCAAATATCGAGGCTAGCGACAATAGCCAGTTCAGTAGCGGCCAGACAATACAGATCAATCCCGCCAACGGCAGAAACAAAATGAACGCCAGGCCCGGCCGCGGTTTCGCCTCAGGAGACGCAAAGCCGGTAAGAATTGCCGCGCCCAACAATGCCAGCATCGCTCCTAATGCCACGGCGACGCGCAGGAAGTTGAGCCCGAGAAGCGAGCGGAAGGACGCAGATTGTTCCGGCGCTTCAGGCGGCGCCTCTTGCGAAACGCGGCTACGGAAGTAATCGAGCAGCGCGCGAACCGTCGCGGTGCGGCCAATCGAGCCGACCACGATCCACAGGAATGAAATTGCCAACGCCGCAAGCAAAGCTCCCAGCAGGGCGCGACCCATGCTCCCGCGCAGAATGTGGGAGATTGCCCGTCCTACGAGCATGGGTTGTCTGGTTCGGAGCAGGGTGGCGTCACCGTTCGATACCGGGAGCGAGTCGAGGTATTCGATCAGCCAGAACAAAAACAAAGCCCACCCAACTCCGCCCACCGTCCAGCGCCAGGCAATTTCGGCAAAGGTGAGCGACGGCCGCCGGAACGCGGCGCGGAAACCTTCGAGTGTGGGCGAGACGCGGGCCATGGTCTACCGCACCACCTTATCGTGCATCCTCATCGCACCACGAGATTCAACAGCTTGCCCGGAACGTAAATCTTCTTGACAATTTGTTTTCCCGCGATCGCTGCCCGCACTTTGTCATCGGCGAGGGCGCGTTCCACCACGAAATCCTCCGTAGCGTCGGCAGGAACGACGATGAGGCTGCGCAACTTGCCGTTGATCTGCACGGGGATTTGCAGTTCCTCTTCTTTGGCGAGCGCCGCGTCGTATTGCGGCCACGCGGCCTTGAGCAAACTTCCTTTTTCGCCGAGCGTCTCCCAGAGTTCATGGGCGAGATAGGGAGCAAAAGGCGCGAGCAAAAGGACGAGGTTACGCTGCACCTCAGCCAGAAGCGGAGCTGGAATGGCATTTTCGGCAATCGCGTCTTCCGCGCCGTAAAGCACATTCACCAGCTCCATAATCGCGGAGATGCAAGTGTTGAAGTGCCAGCGCCCCTGGAAGTCGTCAGTTATGCGCTTGATCGTCTGGTGAAGTTTGCGCTGAATCTTGCGCGCCTCCGGCGACAATTGAGCAGGCAAAGGCTGGGCCCAATCCGGATGATCGGGTTTCGCATTGCGCGCCATGAAGCGATATACCCGCCCCAAGAATCGCTGAATGCCTTCAATACCGGCATCCTGCCAATCTAAATCGCGGTCGGGAGGCGCTGCGAACAGGCTGTAGAGTCGCGCTGCGTCCGCGCCGTAGCGCGCGACCATGTCATCCGGGCTAACTACGTTGCCCCTGCTCTTCGACATTTTCGCGCCGTTCTTGATCACCATGCCTTGCGTGAAAAGCCGCTCGACTGGTTCGTCGTTGCTGACCAGGCCCATGTCGCGCATAAATTTGGTCCAGAAGCGCGAATAAATAAGGTGCAGGATGGCATGCTCAACCCCGCCAATGTATTGGTCGATGGGAAACCAGTACTGCGCCACTTTCGAATCGAATGGAGCGCGGTCATTGTGCGCGTCGGTATAGCGGTAGAAGTACCAGGACGAATCGACGAAGGTGTCCATGGTGTCGGTTTCGCGCCGCGCGGGACCGCCGCACCTGGGGCAGGTCGTGTTCACGAACTCCGGCAATCCGCTGAGCGGCGAACCTAAGGCCTGCGCGATCTCAACGTTCTCCGGCAAAATCACCGGCAAATCTTTTTCCGGCACGGGAACGATGCCATCCTTCTCGCAATAGAGCATCGGAATCGGCGTACCCCAGTAGCGCTGCCGTGAGATTCCCCAATCTTTCAAACGGTAGGTAACCGTCGCTTTGCCGAAGCCGTTCTGTTCGGCGAATGCCGACATCGTCTTGATCGCATCCGCGCACTCGAGGCCGCTGTACGGCCCGGAATTGATCAACATGCCCTGGTGGGCCACAAACGGCAGCGGCGGCTCGGTCATGGTCTCTTCCGGATCGTTCGAGATGGGGAGAACCACGAGACGAATTTCGAGCTTATATTTTTGCGCGAACTCGAAATCGCGCTCATCGTGCGCCGGCACGCCCATAATGGCGCCGGTGCCGTAATCCATCAGGATGTAGTTCGCCACCCAGATGGGAACTTTTTCTCCGTTAAACGGATTGATGGCATAGCGCCCGGTCGGCACGCCGTGCTTTTCGATTTCGCCAATGTCGCCCGTTTCTTTGGCCTTGCGCTGCTCGGCGATGAGTTGCTCGACCTTGACGCGCAACGCTGGGTTACCCGCCGCAATATCCGCGACAACGGGATGCTGTGGCGCGAGTTGCACGGAGGTCGCCCCGTAAATGGTATCGATCCGCGTGGTGAAGACGCTGATCACCGCACCCGCGGCGCCGAACCCTTTGTGGTTCTCTGCGTAATCGAGTTTGAAATCGACCAGCGCGCCTTCGCTGCGGCCGATCCAGTTGCGCTGCATGGTGCGCACTTTTTCCGGCCACTCGGGGAGCTTATCGAGATCGCGCAACAACTCGTCGGCGTATTTTGTAATGCGCAGGAACCATTGCTCGAGCTCACGCTGCTCCACCAGCGTGTCTTCGTGGCGCCAGCAGCAACCGTTCGCGAGCACCTGCTCGTTGGCCAGCACGGTGCGACACTTCGGGCACCAGTTGACCATGCTCTTCTTGCGATAAGCCATTCCCTTCTCATAAAGCTTGAGAAAGAACCACTGGTTCCAGCGGTAGTATTCGGGAAAGCAGGTGTTGACTTCGCGCGACCAGTCGTAGGCGAAGCCGAGGCGCTTCATCTGCGCCTTCATCTTCGCGATGTTGCCGAGCGTCCACTGCCGCGGCGGAGTATTGTTCTGAATGGCGGCGTTTTCCGCGGGCAAGCCGAACGAGTCCCAGCCCATGGGATGAAGCACGTTGTGCCCGTTCATCCACATGTAGCGCGCCAGCGCGTCGCCGATGGCATAGTTGCGCACGTGCCCCATGTGCAACACGCCTGAGGGATAGGGCAGCATTTCGAGCACGTAGTATTTCTTTTTGCTCGAGTCGGGCTCAGCCGCGTAGAGATCGGGATCGTTCTTCCAGCGCTCGAACCATTTGGTTTCGACGCGCTGCGGATCGTAGCGGTCGTCGGTGCGGCCGGAGCGATCATGGTCGTTGCGCGGGCCATTTTGATCATCGCCCGTGGTTGTTGCTTCTTCCTGCATTTTGTCTTGCTGCGACATAAAAGATAGGAGTTCCGGGTAAACCTTACATTTTACAATGAGGCAGCCAAACCATGTCGCGTGTCCGAAATGATAGCACTTGACTTTATTAGTCGGAGTCCGATATAACGGACTCCGACTATGAAAGAAGATTTCGGTCAGTTCGTGCCTCTTTCATCTGCCGCGTTGCATATCCTGCTCGCGCTCGCGAGTGAAGATCGTCACGGATATGGGATCATGCGAGAGGTGGCCCGTCAGTCGGAGGGGCGCTACAAGCTGGGCCCCGGCACGTTGTACGACAATCTGCAAAAACTGCTCGATCAAGGCATCGTGGAAGAGCGCCCCTCACGTTCGGCCGGCGATGATCCCAGGCGCCGCTATTATCGCCTGTCGCGCTTTGGCCGTGGACTCTTGTCTACGGAGATCGCGAGACTCGAAGGCTTGGTCCGCGAAGCAAGACAACATCTCAAGATCCGCCCCGAGAGGGCATGATGACGCGCTCCCTGTATCGTTGGCTCATTTGTCTGCATCCACCAGCCTTTCGCCTGCGGTTCGAGCAGGAACTAGTTTGGATATTCGACGAATCCAGTGACGCATCAGGCGCGACGCCGCTCCTGTATGACGCCGTCATCTCTCTGCTGCGGCAGTGGATCGTGCGGTCGGGAATGTGGAAGTGGGTGGTAGGGGGTATCGCCGGAGCAGTGCCGCTCCTTATTGCATTCGGAAGCTTTTTATTCGATTGGCCTATCCGCCAGTAGCCGGAGCGTTTCGTAACGAATGTGCGCGCCGAATTGTGATTTGGAGATTTCTTAGAGGGGTCAGGCAAATGAGAAAGTGGGTTCGGAAAATCTTGTACCTATTTCTGACTTTGCTGGTGCTGGCGCTTCTGGCGGGCTTTACATATGAACAGGTCGGGAGAGCCAGGGATGCCAGTCGACTGCCTCCACGAGTTGGAGAGGCGGTTGACATTGGTGGACGCAATCTGAACCTCTACTGCTCTGGTCAGGGCACCCCCACGGTGATTCTTGAAACCGGAGGCAACTCACCCGGCTACGAGTGGCTGTTGCTTCAATCCAAAATGGCGGCGTTCACTCGCGCCTGCTGGTACGACCGCGCGGGTGTAGGGTGGAGCGATCCGCCATCCTCGCCTCGAACGAGTGCCAGCATTGCCGGCGATCTGCACGAGGCGCTGCGGCACGCGGGGGTCCTGCCCCCATACGTGATGGCTGGTGGTTCGGTAGGAGGCGAATATGTTCGCATCTATACGGCGCGCTACGCCACGGACGTGGCAGGTTTGGTGTTAGTTGATTCCGCGACTCCGGACATGCGTGAGCCGGACTTCGCGCTAGCGCCCGTAAATCGCATGTCGGGCAGCACGAGACACCTGATTTGTATGGCTCTGCCCATGATGACTCGGTTCGGTGTGCTACGTTTCGTGACGAGCGGGGAGCGGCACTTTGCACCGCCTGATTTCACCACCGAGCAAGCCGGCATATTGGCAAAGCTCGCAGCGCAGCCGAAGGCGTATGAGACAGACATGCAGCAGGCCTGCGCTGCAACCGACGACGGCAGAATCGTCCCGAGAACCGGAGGCGGAAATCCCGAGATCGACAACGCCGTGCGCAATGCCGGCGGCTTGGGTGATCGCCCGCTCGTCGTGCTGACCGCTGGAAGGTATTGGGCTCCTCCCGGTTTCGAAAAGGAAGCAGCCGAATATCACGACGTCCAGGTACATCAATTGCAAGCCAGCCTCGCACGCTTGTCAACGCATGGGCGGCAAGTGGTGGTCGATGCAGGCCACGGCATGGAGGAATCACCGGACTCCATCGTCATAGCCGTGCGACAGGTGATCGACGAAGTACGAGCAAACGGCAACTTGCAGTGAGCAAACTGCTTCAAGCTACCAACGTTTTCAGCGCCTCGACATTCCTCCGGTCGTCGCCGGGCTTCTCGATTGGCGTTTCCGCGATGAACGCGGCATGAGCCAGCCGGAGATCATTGAGCAGCACGCGAAACGGCTCTTTGCCGATCGTTCCTTTCCCGATCTGCTGGTGCCGGTCGAGTTTCGATCCCCGCGCCGCTTTCGCGTCGTTGCAATGAAAAACTTTCACGTGGTTCAGCCCGACGGTTTGGTCGAGATGCAGCAGTGTCTGGTAGATGCCTTCCGCGCCGACCATGTCGTATCCGGCTACATGAGTGTGGCAGGTGTCGATGCAGGCGGCGATGGGCACAAGGCCGCGCAGCCGATCCAGAATTTCGGCGACCTGCTCGAAGCTGCCGCCCAGAGAAAATTCCGATCCCGCCGTATTCTCAATCAGAATGGTCAGCCCAGCTTTCGCCAGATCGAGACCCTGCGTGGCGGCGGCGATGGCGGCAGCCGTACGCAACAACCCTTGCTCGCGGTCAGCGCCGCGAAACGACCCCGGATGCAGCACCAGATACTCGGCACACAAAGACAACGCGCGTTCGACTTCGCCTCGAAACGCCTCGACCGACTTCCGCAGGAACAATTCGTTGGAGCTCGCCAGGTTCACCAGATAGTTGGTGTGAATCACCAGCGGTTTCAAATCATACTTCACCCGCAGACGAGACATCTCCGCGCATTGCAATTCGCTCAACTCATATGGCGCCCACTGCCGCGGACTGGTCGAAAAGATTTGTAGTGTGTTGCAGCCCAGCCGGTAGGCGCGCTCCGCGGCGTTGGGCACTCCTCCGGCGGTCGAGGTATGAATGCCGATGCGGCGGGAAGTCAGGCGGGGCAGGACTTTCGGACGGCGCCGGGCGAGGATGTCCTGTTCGCGGGCGAGAGAGCGAGGCATAAAAGCAGTATAAGTGGCGGCGTCGAGCCCAACCGCAGAGAGGTTGCACCATTGCATGACAGCTTTGACGCGCGGTTCCTCGGCGTTTGCTGAGACTCCAGTTTTTGCATCATGGGAGCCTGACAACCTCCTCGGAAATAGTTGGGAAAAATTGAAAAAACACCTTGCGGCTGCCGGCTTCGCCCTTGCACTCCTCATAGGCCCAAAATCCGGGATAGGTCTTGAGAATATAGTCGAGCGCTTCCGAAACCGTGACAAAGTATAGATCGTTTGATATCTTGGGCGCGTTCGGCGACAAAGGGCCGATGAACAACCGAAAGTCCGGCACCACTGGTCCGATGTGGTTGACCGTCATGTAATTTTTCACGTCAGGAGTTACCATAATCTGCGACACAGCCCACCCCGGAGCATGAATCCTGGAGTCAGACAAGAATGGCACTTGCACAATCTTGAGATCCAAGAGATCGCGCGGAACGTCAGTCTCGACCATTCGAATGTCCCCATTGGTATCCCGCGCTACCTGCATCTTCGGATCGTCTGCAAACATCTCCCGCAGCATCTGAACAGGATCCGTCTCATGTTGCTTAGGGGAACTCACAGCCGGGAGATCCCAAGTCCCGCCACGATCCTGGCATTGCCCATGGTAAGCAAGTGAGCCTGATGTGTGTGATTTGCCCAGAACTCTTCCGATCATGGCTGCTGTAAAATCCGGATCAACCTTCGCCGTATCCTGTCCCGTACATGGCGTGATTAGGGCTAAGGCGGCCATTATGATAGCGAAATAAGACACGATCCACCGCCAGGAGCAATGTTCTTTCGAAACCTGCATCGGGAACGCTGCAATTGCCGCGCGCGCGCCGAACGCTGCGGTTGCTCGGCTCTTCTTCATCTGTTCAGCATGTTCATCGGCAGCCATGTGGGGCTCTGATTCGTGCACGTCGATTTACGGTATAAACGGAAACGCATAACTCAAAGTGCCGTTCGTCCACCCTATATTAATCCAGTTGATTTGAGGAAGCATATAGATCGTCTCGTTCATCGTCACGGTGCAACCTCTCTACAACCGGTCGGAGTGGCGCGGACGGATCAGCCATTCCGAACAAACGCTCTAGCGGCCGAACGCTTGACCTCTGACAACTGCCGAAATTCATCGCTGCTCAAGCGCAGAGAAGCCGCTCCTAAATTCTCTTCCAGGTGCTTCACCGAAGACGTTCCCGGGATCGGCAGCATGATCGGTGAACGCTGCAGCAGCCACGCCAACGCCACCTGGAAGGGTTGCGCCTGATGCGCTTTGGCAATCTTGTTCAAAGCGTCGTGGGCAACTTTGCCTGCGGCGAGCGGGAACCACGGAATGAAGGCGATTTTGTGCTGTTCGCAAAAATCAACGACGTTGTCCCATTCTCGATCGGCGAAGCTGTAACGGTTCTGTACGGAAGCGATGGGCACTATCTTCAGTGCGCGCTCGACATGCTCCCGCGTCACGTTCGAGAGCGCGACCAGACGGATCTTTCCCTGGGCGCGCAGGTCGGCCAAGGTCTCAACCGACACGTCGAAAGGAGTCACCGGGTCCGGCGCGTGCAATTGGTACACGTCGATGCGGTCAAGACGCAGCCGCTTCAAACTCCCCTCGATCGCGCTGCGTAGATGTTCCGGGCTGGCGTCGTGCGTCCACTGATTCGGTCCCGGGCGATTCCATCCCCCCTTGGTCGCGATCACCAGATCTTTAGGATAGGGCGACAGAGCTTCCGCGATAATCTCTTCGCTTACGTTCGGCCCGTAAGAATCCGCCGTATCGATAAAATTCACACCCAGCTCGATGGCACGGCGCAGCACGGCGATCGCCCCCGCACGATCTCTGGGCTGCCCCCAAATTCCGTCGCCGGTGATGCGCATGGCGCCAAAACCTAATCGATTGACAGTAAGTTCGCCGCCAAGAGTAACCGTCCCACTAAGACTTGCTGACAAACTTTGCAACTGCGCATTCATAAGTCCTCCTTAGTTGTTAGTCAGAGACTCTTCGCTAAGTTGTGGTCAGATGACTGCAAATCTCTTCCAAGGAAAATCGGCTTAGATGATCCGACTAGCTTCTTCCATCTTTGGATGCCGCCCGGTGCTTCGCGACTCATAACCCAGGAAGCATCCTGCCTTGGCTTACAAAGCGTGCGGGGACAGCCGCTCTCGGCCGTCCCCGAGCGAAACTTCGTTTGCCGCGCAGACCAGCCAAAGGTAGACTTGATGTAATCGCCGCCTTTGGGTTAGCGGGCGGCATGTCCTGTCTCGAGGGATCCTCATGTTAGTCGTGATGAAGGCGCACGCTACCGAACAAGAAGTTCGTTCGGTTTGCCAGAAGATCGAGTCGCTCGGCTATCGCGCTCACGCCATGCCCGGCGCGCAGCGTACCGCCATCGGCATTACCGGAAACAAGGGCGAGGTCGAGCAGGGCACCATCGAAGAAATGCCCGGCGTGCAGGAAGTCATCAAAGTTTCCAAGCCCTACAAGCTGGTCAGCCGCGACGTTAAAGAAGACAACACTGTGATTCGTTTTGGTGGGACCGCGGCTACCATCGGCGGCGCCGGCCTTGCCATCGTGGCCGGACCCTGCGCCATCGAGAGCCGCGAACAAGCCTTCGCCGTCGCCGAGCGCGTGCATCGCGCCGGAGCGCAATTCTTTCGCGGAGGAGCTTACAAGCCGCGAACTTCTCCTTACTCTTTTCAGGGATTAGGCGAAGAAGGCCTGAAGATTATGGCCGAGATTCGCCAGCAGTACGGCATGAAGATCATCACGGAAGCGATCGATAACGAATCGCTCGATCTGGTCGAAGAATATGCGGACATGATCCAGATCGGCGCTCGCAACATGCAGAATTTTTCGTTGCTGAAGCGCGCTGGACGGGCGAAGAAGCCGGTGCTGCTGAAGCGCGGGATGTCGGCCACGCTGGAAGAATTCCTGATGGCCGCGGAATATATTTTGAGCGAAGGCAATTACAACGTCGCGCTCTGCGAACGCGGCGTACGCACCTTCGCCGACCACACCCGCAACACACTCGACCTCAGCCTGGTTCCGGCCGTGCAGCGGTTGAGCCATCTGCCCATCTTCGTCGATCCCAGCCACGGCACCGGCAAGCGCAACAAAGTCACTCCGCTATCGCGCGCGGCAGTAGCCGTGGGCGCCGACGGATTGATGGTGGAAGTCCATAACAAGCCAGACGAAGCCATGTCAGACGGCCCGCAATCGCTCTTCCCCGATCAGTTCGACGAACTCATGAAGCAGGTGCGGCAGATCGCGGCGGTCGTGGGAAGGACCGTGCCGGAGATTGGGGTTAGGGAAGTGGTGACATCGGCCTTACGTGCCTAGGAGCTTAGCGAGTTCTTTCGCTGGCTTGGAGCGCGCGCCCGGCTGCTCATTCATATATCCCGGGACAACTGTGCCACGCAGATGCTTCGTCTGTTTTGCGTTCAGGAGCTTGCGATTTCGAAGGAGGCAGGTCCCGATCAGGAGATTCTCAAGCGCGCGGATATCGCCAATGCCACCCTTCCTGGGCTTGGCAAATTTACCGCCTTTCGTGTTCTTTGCAATGAAATACAGTAGGGGCTTCCCCTTTTTTCGCAGATGAAGTGCTTCGTTGTAAAGGAGGAGCTTATGAGGCGTCCAAACCTCGCCCTTGAAGCTGCCCTTTTCCGTTTTTCCGACGTACCATGGTCGGGACCCTTTCGCTGCGCGAATTGCAAAAACATAGCAACCCACGGCGCGAGGGAGGCGAGCGTGAACCTGCTCGAGCCCTCCCCAAAACATCTTCTTCGCATGGCTATCGACCATGGCGCCGTCTCTCGGTATCTCGAACGGTCCGAAAACACTATACATGCTCATTAAACCGCCTCTGTTTCGGCCAGGAGTATACCATCTTGGAGACGAGAGATTGGCAAAGACGCTCCACCCGGTTGCTTCCAACGCCCTGTAGATGGCTCGTCTTGTGTATAATCAGATAATCTGATTCTATGAAAAAAACCTCCATCTCCGTCACCGAAGCTGCCCGCAACTTTGCCGACTGCGTGAACCGCGTGCGTTATCAGAATATGACGTTCGTGCTGCTCAAGAATGGCACTCCGGTGGCACGCATTGTGCCGCATGAGGCCAAAACCTGCACGGCCAGAGAATTGGCGGAAGCGCTGCGAAAAGTTAAGCTATCTCCCGCGAACGCGAAGGCCTGGTATCGCGATCTGCAGAGGGGCCGGAAGATTCTCAAGGCCCCGGAAGACAAGTGGCAATAATCCTGGATACCGACGTCATTATTCGAGGCGAACGTGAAACCTTCGACCTCAATGGTTGGCTGGCTTCGCAGAGGGACGAGGAGATCCAGATTGCGGCGATTACGGTCGCTGAGTTGTGGCACGGCGTAGAGCGGGCATCGAGCGCATACAGGGTTGAACGACAAGACTACATTCGCAAAATCCTGGCTTTGGTGAATATCCTTCCCTACACCGAGACGACTGCCCTTGAACACGCCCGCATTTGGGCCGAACTTGAGTCCTCCGGGAAAATGATTGGCTTTTATGACCTCATTGTGGCGGCCACCGCTTTGGAACGTGGAAGCGCGGTAGCGACTTTCAACCAGCGCCACTTTACGCAAGTACGCGGGCTGAAAGTAATCGAGCCCAGATGACTGGCCCGCCTTCCTTCAAGCAGATTGCTACAATTCCCTTCTGGAGGTTGTATGCAGATTCTTCCACAAACTATCTCGCGCGGCCTTCTGCTCGTCATGCTCATCGCGCTAGCTCTCTGCGCCCCCTCGCCTGCGCAGAACCAGCCCGACAAATCTTCCGACCAGCCTGCCGAACAGAATCAGGAACCTATTTACAAGGCGGGTAGCAACGGTGTCACAGTTCCCCACCTGATCCACAATGTCATTCCGGAATACAGCGACAAAGGAAGGCGGGCGAAAGTTGAGGGCACGGTGCTTATCAGCCTCGTGGTCGACTCAAGCGGCAATCCCACGATGATCAAGGTTACACAGAGTCTGGGAAGCGGCCTGGACGAGAAGGCAGTCGAAGCCGTTCAACAGTGGCGATTCGAACCCGCAACCAAAGATGGCAAGCCGGTCGCCGTACACATAAACGCCGAGGTTTCATTCCACTTGTACAAGTAGCCGCGCGTAACCCCACTGTTCCTTCTTCCCCGCCCTGCAAAGAAATGTAAAGCTCGTGGGCGCTCTTTGAGACCTAAACCAATTTAGGCCTTTCTTCCCTCTGGCGCATAAAGCCCCGATGCATCATACTTACACCTACGGGACCGATTGCGAATCGCTGTCCCGCTCTTGAATTTCTCCGCAGGCTCCTCGGCCTGTGCAAGCGCCACTTGGGGGATGTATGTTTCGCGGTAGTTGTGTTTCCGGACTAACTGTATTCGTTCTGGCAGCCGCACTTCTTGCCCACCCGTCCGAAATGCTCGCCCAGCGCGGCGCCGGCGGCGGCCACACCGGCGGAGGCGTCGAGAGCGGGGAGTCATTAAGCTCCATCGGCAAAGCCACCGGCGTCGACGTGAAAGACGACCTGAAGGACTTTCACGAGATGCTCGCCGTGCAAGCCACCAGCCAGCAGATCGTCGCCTATGCCGCGATGCTCAAGACCACGGCCGCTGCCAGCGCAGAACTAAAAACGCTTCTCGATCAGCTTGGCAAGCAAAGCTCTCAAGAACTTGCCAGCCGCGTCGCCAGTCTCAATCAAGCGATTGAAGCCGCACGAACTGAAGAGAAGAAGTTTCTGGATGGATTCTCCGATCGACAGAAATCTGGCCTGAAAGAAATTACCAAGAAGCTGCTGAAGGCCGATGCCGACCTTGCGCAACAAGCCAGGGAGCTGGATGAAAGAGTGGTAGACGCGAAAACACCTGGCCCCCAGATCGCAAGCGTAGCCCAGGGTCTCGACCAGGCGCTCACAAGTTTCCAGACCGGGCAACTTGATTTGGGAGAGGAAATGAGCATCGCGGCCAGGAACGGCGAGCAGGCGGCCTTTGAAATCCCTCCGGTCAGGAATTCGATTATCTTTCCAGGTCAATCTGCGGGTCAGTCCGTCGTGGTCACAGCCTCGGGAGTGATTTCCAGAGGAGTCGCAGATAACGGTCAGAACAAATTCAAACTTGAGCTCACCGCAGATATGTCGGACCTGCAACACGATTTTACCGAGGTCCTGCGCTCCCAGCTCGACAAAGCGAACCGCTGCGGCGAGCAGATTGCGGTCCAGAACGCCGTCCTCACTCCGCAGGAACCCGCGGGCCTGGTCGTCGTCCAGTTGCACTTCGAGCGCTGGGCCTGCTTTGGCGGGCAAGCCAGCGAAATCGCCGAGGGCAATGGCACGGTGGAGATGAACCTGATCCCGGCCGTTGGAAACGACGGCGCGTTGCACCTGGCGCCGAAGATTTCGCGCGTCGATGCCGAGGGATTGCTTGGCGAATCGCTGCGCTCCGGTTCGCTGGGAGATATACTGCGCGAAAAAGTCAGCGAGGCGGTTCTCTCCGCCGTGCGCCAGGGCGGCGACTTTAAAGCTATACTGCCTCCATCGGCGCAGGGCAATGTCACACTGCGCCGCGCAGAATTCGAGGGCACGGGAGCAGGTAAACTTGTGGCTGTACTGGACGGAGACATCCGGGTTTCAAACGAAAACGCGGCCGCGTTGACTAGCGAATTAAAGGCCAGCGAATTGAAGGGACGATCCGCATCGCAATCCGCATCCCAGCCAGCCGCCTCCGAAACCGTGCCGCGCTAGCTGCCCTGAATCGAATGCGCTCTGGTAATCTTGTTGCTCCTAATGTTGATCTAGATATTGTTGATCTGGCGAGCAGCCTTCATCTTGCGAAAATTCCTCATCATCATTGTTCTGATTCCGGTGCTCGGCGCACTCGCGTGGTGGTATCTCCGCGAGCGCCCCTTCCCGGATTACGGCCCCGCGTACCGCGAGTACGCCTACGTCACCAACGGCAAAAGCAATACGGTAAGCGTCATCGATCTGCGCACGTTCGAACTGGCGAAGACCATCGCTGTGGGCATCTCACCAACCGGCATCGCGGCCAACGCCATGAAGAACGAGATTTATGTGGTCAACTCAGGCTCGAACAATGTCAGCGTGATCGATGCCGAAAAAAACTCTGTGGTGGCTACGATCGGCGTGCACGGGAAACCCTATTTCATCGATGTTTCGGAAGATGGCAGGCGCGCTTACGTGGCCAATTCGGGTTCGGCCAATGTCTCGGTCATTGATCTCGAAAAGCGCATAGTTCTGGGAAATGTGCGCGTCGGCACATCGCCAGGGCTGGCGCGGGTTGCGCCCGACGGCGCGACCGTAGTCGTGTCCAATCGCGGCGACAACACCGTCTCGATTATTGACGCGAAACAACTGCGCGTTCGCGCGACCTTGCCCGTCTGCCAGCAACCCGAGGACATCGCCATTCTCCCGGATTCCAGCAAAGCCTACGTAGCCTGTTCCGGATCGTCGCAAGTAGTTTCCATCGCCCTGGCGAATCGCGAAGGAGCGAGCGACCGCGTGCTGGCGCTGCTCGACGTCGGCCGCACCCCGGTGAGTCTCGTCCTCAAACCAGACGGCGGCGAGCTCATCGTGTGCGATTTCGATTCCGACAGCATTTCCATCATCGAAACCGGCAACGACGAAGTCGGCAGCAGCGCTTTGGTGGGCCAGCATCCCGCCCGCGCCGTGGTCACGCTCGATAACTCGAGGCTATACGCAACCAACTTCGGCTCGGATAGCATCGCCGTCTATGACATTGACCTGGGGAAGCAGATCGCGACTCTGACAGTAGGCAGCCGGCCAGACGGCCTGGCACTGTCCCAGGATCAGCGTTATCTTCTAGTGCTGGATACGCAGGCAGGCGATGTGACCGTGATTCAGAAACGAACGCCGCGCAAACTGGAGCCCTCCGAGTATTCGCTGCTCACCATGATTCCCGTAGGGATGCAGCCAAACGCAATCGTAGTGAAGGCGTTCATGGTACGGCCAATTGCGAAGAAGTAGCTTTCTGCGGTGTTATCGCGCGGCGTTATTGCGCAGGCACGGGTCTTGCGCAGAATTTGTCTAACGCCGCCTTCAGCTCCGCAGCGATGGCGGGCGCCTCGCGCGATTCAATGTCGCGGCGCGGCATCATATAAACCAGTTGCCCGTCACGCAGAATGGCGATCGAAGGCGAAGACGGCGGCTGCCCCGTGAAATAACCGCGTGCGCGTTCCGTGGCTTCGGTGTCCTGCCCGGCAAATACCGTAAATGCGCGGTCGGGATGAGTGGCCTTTTCCAGAGCCATGCGCACCGCGGGCCGCATGCGTCCGGCGGCGCACCCGCAAATCGAGTTCACAATCACCATCGCGGTGCCGGGCTGCCCTTTCAAAGCGCGGTCCACATCCTCGGCCGTTCGCAATTCCTCAATGCCCAGCCGGGTTAATTCTTCGCGCATGGGGATCACCATTATCTCCGGATACATTGGCATGACTCCTTTAATTTATTTGCGATACTTTGATTCTAACTCACTACCGCACTCGCTTGATTGCATAAACGACGTGGCCAATCCAGCTACGACCCGGCCTTCTGCAGCGCCTCTTGCGCGGATCGCGCATCTTCCCCGCTCAGCCCCGCTTGCAGCGCCATCTGCAAGCTGCTGTGCGCCTGCGCCGGCTGCCCGGCGGCCAGATAAGCCATCCCCAGATGAAACTGAAATTTCGCAACCTGCGGATTCTTTGCCACTGCGGCCTCGAGCGCGGGAACCGCCGAACGGTACAGCCCCTGCTTATAGTAGATCCAGCCCAGCGTGTCGTTGACTCCGGGATCGTCCGGCTGCGTGGCCTTTGCCTTCTCCGCCAGTTCGAGCGCATCGCTCAAAGATCCACCATGGTCGGCGTAGATCTCCGCGAGCCCAGTCATCGACTGATACGAATTCGCATCCACCTTCAACGCATCCTGATAAGTTTGCCGCGCCGCCTCGAGATTTCCGACATATTCATAAACCTGCGCCAGCAGGATGTAAGTAGGAAGATATTCTGGAAATTTGCTGCGCGCCGCATCGTACTCCTGAATCATCGCCTGCGGCCGGTTCGTTGCCGCATAAATATGAGCCAGAGCGAGGTAGCCGTTGACGTAGTAGGGATTGATGGCCAAGGTTTGCTGATAGCTATGCTCCGCGCAACCCCAGTCTTTCTGCGCAATGCAAAATTCCGCTTTGGCAACGTACAACTGAAAGGCCTTCGGCTGTGCCGCGATCTGCCGGTCCAAGCGCGCGCTCGCCTGTTTTGTTTTGCCTTCTTTTTCCAGCGTCTCCGCCAGGCCGCTCAGCGCGGCAGCGTAATCCGGCGCAATTGCCAGCGAACTTTCATAGGCTTTTTCGGCATCCGCAAATTTTCCACCCATGGCGAGCACTCGCCCCATGCGCTCCTCTGCCGCGGGGCTGTGTGGATTCAATCCCGCCGCCAGTTCGAAAGCTCTCTGCGCCTGGTTCAGATCGCCTTGCAGCAAATAAGAGCTTCCCGCAATCACGTGAGCATCGGCCACCCAAAAGCTGGTGGCGATCACCTGGCTGGCATAGGCCAGCGCCGATGCCGCGTCGTTTTGCTGCAAGCTAATATTGCCCAAGCCCAGCAGCGCAGGCAAATATCCCGGTTGCACCCGAAGCGCGTCCGTCAGCGCCTGCTGCGCCTGCACGTGCTGCTCCTCGGCCAAATCCACCTGCGCCAAATAGAAATAAACGGCCGGCAGATCTGGAGAATCTTTGATCAGGCCCTCCAGTTCCGCGGCAGCCTCGCGCAGTCGCAGCGCTCCCAGATCGCTCCGCGCCCGCAACAGGCGGAAGTCGACGTCCTTGCCATCTTTGTCGCGCTGATCTTTGCCCTTGTCGTGCTGATCGATCCATTGTTCGGCATCCTGCCAGCGCTTCAACTGCAAATAACATTCGGCGACTTTCTTTGCCGCCGCCTGATCATTCTCGTTCTGGCTTACCAGCGCGCGAAATCGATCCAAGGCTGAAGCCGCATCGCCGTTGTCCAAATAAAAGCTGGCGACAGCCCGGCGCCCGTCGGGGTAATCGCCCGCGTTCGCTTCGACCTGATCGAGCACGCGCTTCGCATCCGCCGCGCGGTTGCGCTCCAAATAGAGCCCGGCCAAAGCTATGGGCAACTCAACTGCCTTCGGATCTCTCGCCATTCCCTGCTGCAACACCTGCTCGGCACGGTCCGCAGCGTTCTGCCCTTTGTAAAAATTCGCCAGGTTGATGTGAGTCTGCGGATCATCCGGTTTCAGGTCGACCGCGGTTTGAAAACTTTTTTCCGCGGCGCCGTACTCTGCATCGAGCAACTGCGCCAGCCCCAGCGCTTCGTACGTCTGCGGGTCGTGCGGTTCGAGAACAATAGCTTGCTGCAATTCGTTCTCCGCCGGAATATATTGCATCTGGTGCAGCGCCACTTGCCCGAGCAGCCGGTGAGCCCCGGCATTCTTGCCGTCTCGGGTCAGCACCGCCTCGGCCTGCTGGCGCGCTTCGGCATATTGCGTCGACGAAACCAGCAGGTCACCCAGGCGCAAACGCGCATCCAGATTCTTGGGGTCAAGGTCCACCGCATGGGCGAATGACTGGCTCGCCGCTGTGGGATGCTCCTGCTGAATCTGCAACAACCCCAACCGGTAATACGCATCGGCGAAGTCAGGACTGATCTGGATAGCTTGCCTGTATTCGTCCTCTGCTGACGGAAATTGCTTTTGCGCGAAGTACTGGTTCCCTTTTTCCGTGTGCTCCCGCGCCCGAGTCGTACTTCGGCACCCGGAAACCGCGAGGGTCGCGGCCAGAAGAAGAGAAAGCAGGGCGGAATTGCCGAGGCTAGAATTGCCGAGGGAAGAAACGCTCCAACGGGATCGAATCATCTTGGTCTCAGGATAAGTCGGGGGAACGCAGTGCCGCGTCTCGATTCTAACCCAGAAGCGTTGGGGAAGCGCGAGTAGGTAAAGATCCGCTCTGAAAAGGCGCGGCTTCGAACTGCGCCGTAGACGCCGCAGAATTTGGAAGCAGCTTCAGCCGCGGAGGGACGCAGCCCGCTAATGCTTGCCCTGTTTATCGGCCTCGATCAGCTGTGCGACCTTCGAGTTCGGTCCCACGGGCTCGATCAAAACGATGTGACGCCGGTTCAGAAACATTCGATCCGGCCCGTGCACGTCATTCTTGCGTGGCACCAGCACGCTGCTTACTGCCTTCGTCTCCTGGTTGACCCCGCTCTGAATGTAATACACGTCCGTCAGCTCGGGAAAGCTCGAATCGGCGTTCATCAGCTTGCCATAGAAAAGCTGATTGTTGTCCAGCGTGACTGCTGCGTAAGGCGTTGTGATCTCCGGTCCTTTTTGCCGCTCGCCGCGGTCACAAGCCGTGAGTCCTGCCAGTCCCACCACCACTGCCACCAACCACACGATCTGCTTCAAAATGCTCCCCCTGCTCGATGATTGTTCTTTTACTTCTACTCACTCCTAGCGCGCGAGGTGGGGGAGGATCGGCGATAGGGTTTTTACGGGTTCGCGGCGGGTGCCGGGCTTGCCCATCCAGCCGGCCAGCGGCGACTGTACGCCGATTGCG
>JBEKHS010000039.1:0-59506 GCA_050012155.1 Candidatus Sulfotelmatobacter sp.
GGTGGAGCAGCATAGTCGGCACGTCGCAAGCAAACGTTTACTCGGGGTCCCTGTCCGAACCCGGGCATCTCATGCACACTGGCCAGTTCCGCGTGGTCCACATTCGCCGCAGCCGTTTCTCGGCCGCTCTAGTGCAGAACTGTTGGTTTGTGCTTCGTTGTACGGTTGCCCTCTCCCTGCTTCAAAGCTGCGGCGGCGGGTCCTCGGTTTCCACCAGCCCACCTCCGTTGACAGTCACAACGACGTCTCTGGCGGGTGGCACAATCACAGTGTCGTACTCCGCAACGCTATTGGCGACGGGCGGGACTGGGACTGGGTATGCTTGGACGGTGTCTGCGGGCGCGTTGCCGGGAGGCCTGACTCTCGCGAGCGGCGGCGTTCTGGCCGGCACGCCCACCGCGACGGGAACCTTTAGTTTCACCGTCCAAGTGACGGATTCTTCAGGGACCATGGCGACGGCCAGCCTCAGTGTCGTGATCGCGGCCGTAGGTCCATTGACCAATTACGAATTTACCGGCGACACCTCGCCGGTGCATGATCCCTCCATAATTAGGCAGGACTCGACGTACTACTTGTTTTCGACCGATGCCTCTTCCACTCAGGGCGGCTTCATTCCCATCCGCTGCTCGACTGACAAAATCGCCTGGAGCGCTTGTGGTTATGTCTTCGCCACGTTGCCGTCGTGGATCTCCGGAGCAGTTCCGCAGGCAACTGAGATATGGGCTCCAGACGTGTCCTATTTCAACAGCTCTTATCACGTGTATTACGCCGTTTCGTCTTTTGGGTCGAATGTCTCGGCCATAGGACTCGCGACCAACGCCACTCTGGATTCGACCGACCCGAACTACAACTGGGTCGATCAGGGCCTTATTTTGCAGTCCTCGACTTCCGACAACTTCAATGCCATTGACCCCAATATTCTGATCGACGCTGGCGGTTCGGTCTGGCTGACCTATGGAAGTTTTTGGAGCGGAATCTACCAGCAGCAGATCGACCCGGCAAGCGGGCAAATCCAATCCGGCTCAGCGACCTACCATTTGGCCGAGCGCGCCTCGAATGTCCCCAACGACCCGATCGAAGGTTCGTCGCTGATTTACGAAAACGGTTTCTACTATTTGTTCGTTTCGTGGGACTACTGCTGCGAGGCGAATCCAGCGCAGAGCGACTACAAGATCGTGGTGGGCCGCGGAACCAGTCCCAATGGTCCGTTTACTGACGAGAGCGGTGTCGACATGGCCACGGGCGGCGGAACGATCCTGTTGCAGGGCGACGCGATGTGGGCCGGGCCGGGCGGGCAAACGGCGTACGTCGACCCAACAGACGGCGATTTGATCGTGTTTCATGCGCTGCTACTGTCGCAGAACGGACTGGACTATTTGTTTGTGAGGTCGCTGACGTGGACCAACGATTGGCCAGTGATCGGAACTTCAACCGATCCCGGTTCGGAAGCAAAGAAGGAACGTGGGACTTCTGGGTCGCATAGGTAATGAACGTAGACGGTTCTGGTCTGGAAATTGTAGGTGAGTGGGAAGCCTCGAAGCTGGAAAGGCTACCTGCCAATTTGCGGCAGTGGGTTGCAAGACAAATATTACCGATGGAATTGAAGTGATCCAAACTCCGCCCGGCATCTCGATGCTTGAGGCTTTAGGGGAAACGTTATGACGCATGAGGTGCAACCGTGCATTCGTAGACTTCTTCGTTCGTCGGTCAAGGCGGTGGGAGTGGCGTTATTCGCCCTCTCACTCACTGGACTGCCAGCCCTTGCCCAACTGGACACAGGGTCGATCAGCGGTACTGTCACCGATCCTTCCGGGAGCCCAGTCAAAGATGTCAAGCTTACCGCGAACGAAACCAGCACCGGCACAACTTACAAAACGGTCAGCTCCGCTACGGGATACTACGTCTTCCCGTCTGTGCGGACCGGGACCTACGAGATAACGGCGGAGCCCCCGGGAGGCTTCAAGACTGCGATCTATTCAGGGGTCGTCGTGACTGTAGCTTCGCATGTTGGCCAGGACATCGCGCTTGCGGTGGGTGCGGTATCCGAGACAATCAGCGTGACGGCCGACACGTTGACGCTGGAGACAGAGAGTTCGGAGATTGACGCCAATATTACCAAGGACCAAGTCTACGATCTTCCGCTGGCGGTGACAGGCAACCTGCGATCGATTTCCTCGCTGGAGTTTCTGGTGCCGGGTGCAATTGGTCCGGGAACCTCCTCGGGCGGATCCGGCTTTCAAATGACCAAGATCGCTGGCGGCCAAACCGAAGGAACGGACTACCTGGTGGATGGCATCACCACCAACCGGCAGGAGAATGGGTCGGGCTCATTTGACATCGTCGCGCCCTCGCTGGAATCGATTCAGGAGTTTCACGTTGACATTTCCGGGATGCCGGCGGAATTCGGCAGGACCACCGGCGGGCTGGCGAATTACAAAACGCGCTCCGGCACCAACGCCTACCACGGAGCGGCCTTCGACTACTACAAGAACGCCGTGCTGGACGGCAACAACTGGTTCAACAACGGCTACCTGGCGCTCAATCCCGCGGAAAGCGAGTTGCTCAAGCGCCCGCCCGACACAAAAAATAACTATGGCATTTCATTCGGCGGTCCGCTGCGCATACCGGGTTTGTACGACGGTCACGACAAGACTTTCTTTCTGTTCAGCTTCGAGCAATTGCTCTACCACACGGGTGCTTCGGTCACCTCGAATATTCCAACTCCTGCCGAGCTCGGCAGCAACGGACAATACTTTGATTTTTCTTCAACGCTGGGCGGCCCGATCCTCGACAGTAACGGAAACCAACTTTACGGGGGGTGCAACAACTCGATCCCGGTGTACTACGGTGAGATCTTTGATCCCGCCGCCGAGTCGAACGATTGCAACGACACTCCGTTCCCCAATAACCAGATCCCAATCGGCCGCGAGAGCCAGGTGGCGAAGGCCGTGCTGCAGTACATGCCAACCCCAAATCTATCCGGGGCGACTAACAATTATGTCTACAGTACGACCGACAGCATCGCGCAGACAGTCTTCAGCATTCGGATCGACCAAAACCTGGGGCTGAAACATAAGATATGGGGTTTCTTCAGTGACAGAGAAAACTCCGACCATGGCAACGGAGCCAACCTGCCCCCACCGCTGACCTCAGCCGGCGGCGGCGGAGTGGATCAGTATGGCAAGCTGACCCGGGCGGGATGGGACTGGGTTGTAACCCCGGCGTTGGTTAATTCTTTGACGTTCGGCGGCAACCGCTCCAACAACTACAACTTGTCGGCAGCGGCGCGCATGGGAACCGACTGGGATAGCAAGCTGGGAATTGCCAACGGCTCCGGCCCGGTTTTTCCCGGATTTGTGTTCGTCAGCAGCCCCTATCCGAGCTTCGGCGAGAACGACGATGCCCAGGATGTGGACAATACCATTGCGCTGAACGACATCGTTCACTGGCAACATGGCCCGCACAGCCTCAGCTTCGGTGGGGAGGTGCAATATCACCAATATTCCTTCGTCAGCAAAATCGGAGGCACCTGCAGTGGCACGTCTGGATGCTTCACTTTCTGGCCTAACCAGACGGCATCCGATACCACGTACTGGGGACGAGACGGCAGCGCGTTCGCCGCATTCCTCCTGGGTCAATCGGGTACGGCAAATGCGCTGGAACAGCTTCATGCGCCGCGCTGGATCACTCACACGACGGCGCTTTTTGTAGAAGACGACTGGAAGGTGAAAACAAACCTCACCCTCAATCTCGGACTGCGCTGGAGTTTTGACACCCCGCGCCACGAGGCCGACGGCGACACAGCCATCTTCAACCCAACCACGCCCAATCCGGGAGCGAGCGGCTACCCGGGTGCGTTGGTCTTCGCTGGAAACGGAACCGGACGCAACGGAAACGTCGGGGAAACCTGGGCCAACACCTATTACAAGGACTTCGAGCCCCGGGTCGGATTTGCCTGGTCACCGTCATTCCTGCACGACCGGGTCGTAGTTCGTGGCAGCGCTGGGATCTACTATGGGCCGCTGGTTTATGCCGACTTCGGGCAGGGAACGCTGCAAGGTTTCACCGCAAACCAAACCCTGTTCACCGGAGATCCTCTCTCCGGTCCGCAGGTCGACGCGGGGCTTCCCGCGCTCCCGAGCACTCCAGACCTCGATCCCACCCAGTCGAATGGGCAGGGGGTGGATTACATCGCGCCGAGCTTCGGACGTCCGGCGATGGTGAGCTCGTGGAACCTGGACAACCAAATCCAACTCAAACCCGACCTCTACTTCTCGATCGGATACATCGGCAACCATGCGACGCACCTGCATGGATTGCTCAACTATCCGAACGATATTCCGCAGAGCGCTCTGAGTCAGGGCACCTGTCTCTTGTGGTGGGCCGTCGCGCCATGTCCCAACGGCTTTAGCTCGCCTCCGATTCAGCCCTATGCCGGCTTCTCCTGCGCATCTGGCTGTACCTATGGAATCTCCGAACCGGTGGAGCAAGCCCTACGCCCGTTCCCGCAGGTAGGCTACATCAATGAGGACAGCTACCTGCAGAACGTAGGGCAGTCGAGTTACGACGCACTGGTAGCCAAGCTGGAACGACGCTTCCACAATGGTCTGAACGTGCTTGTCTCCTACACCTTCTCGAAGACGATCACGGACGCGGACAGCATTCAACCTTACTACAGCACTCTGCAGAGCCAGGGTGGAACCCAGAATCCATATGACCTGAGGGCTGAAAAGGCGGTGAGCAACCAGGACATTCCCAATAACTTTGTCGCGAGCTATATTTATGAGCTGCCGGTTGGCCGCGGGAAGCGTTTCCTCGCCGGCACCCCGAGACCGGTGAACGCGATCATCGGCGGCTGGAGAATCAGCGGCGTGTTGCGCTATTTGAGCGGCCAGCCGATCAGCTTCTTTGGCGCCAATGGCATTCCCGGCTTCGACAATGGCATTCGTCCAAACCGTGTGCCGGGTCAAGCCGTGCGCCGCCAGGGCGCCTTCAACCCGCTGTTGTTCAGCAACACCGGTACCACCGGGTACGACCCGACTTCGGGAGCGTGCACCACCGGGTACTGGAACTGCGGTTTTCTTACGGATCCTAACCCCAGTCCTGGCGTTGACGTTCCCTATGTCTTCGGCGATATGCCGCGTAACTCTGCTGACATCCGTTCGTTCCCCTTCTACGACGAGGATCTCAGCCTTGCCAAGAGCTTCGCCATCACGGAACGAGTGAAGGCGGAGTTCCGCGGAGAGTTTTTCAACGCATTCAACCGCCACGTGTTCAACAAACCGGACTCCGGCGTTCAGGACACTAACTTCGGCCAGGTTGGCAGTACGCTGCTTGGTCCGAGGAACGGCCAGTTCGTGCTTCGGATTAGTTTCTAGGCACGCAGGCCGTAGGAGACCGTAGGCCTTAGGAGAGGGGGCGATCGCCCGGCAGACTGTAATGACGGTTGCCGGGCGATCCTGAAACTGCGCTACCAAGTCGCGATCGTTTTGTGACGCAGCAACTCCCTGCCCCTTCTCTCTCGGATCGGCTATGCTTATGGTTGTGTTCGATCCTTCCTCGCGGTTGCTGACGATTGCGCTGGTTTTGATCCTCTGCTGGCAGCTCGGAATTGCTCAGGATGGCGATGGGAAGACGTGGTTCGAGCAGGGAAACGACGCCCTCCGAAAAGGCAATGCCACCGACGCCGTCCGCGATTTTCAGGAGTTCCTCCGGCTGCAGCCCGGCTCGGCGGAGGGCTACTTCAACCTGGGCCTCGCGTTGCAGTCCGCCGGCCGATTGGACGAGTCGCTCACCGCGCTGCGCAAGGCGGCATCTCTGCAAGCCGGCTTGCATGGCGTCCGGTTGTTCACCGGAATCGTCAATTACAAGCTGAACCATCTCTCCGCGGCACATGACGATCTGGTGAGCGAGACGCGGATCGAACCCAAGAACGCGGCGGGCTGGATGTGGCTTGGCGTAGTGGACCTGGCTCAGAACGATGCCAATGCGGCTGCGGTCGCGCTCGACAAGGCGGCTGCGCTCGACCCCAACAACCTGGATATCCTTTACCATCGAGGCCGGGCTCACTTGCTGATTTCCAAAGAGAGCTACTCCGCGATGTTCAAGCTTAATCCAGACTCGTCGCGCGTCTATGAAGTGCTCGGGCAGTCAGATGCCGAGGCCTACCGTCAAGACGACGCCATTGCCGATTTCCAGCTTGCGATTCGAGCCGCGCCGCACCAGCCGGGGCTGAATGAGGAACTCGGCGACGCCTGCTGGACGGCGGGCAAGTTCCAGGAAGCCGACGATGCGTATGCGCAGGAGATCAAGAACGACGCCACCAATGCCGTCGCGTTGTACAAGCTTGGCAGTCTGCGCGTAACGCGCAGCGATGCGGCCAGCGGCGTGCCGCTGTTAGAGCGGGCGCTGGCTCTCGATCCGACCATCAGCGACGCGCACTACTACCTGGGGAAAGGCGACGCGGCGTTGGGCAAGGATGAGCCGGCCATCGAACACTTCCGGCAGGCGACCAATCCACAAGGGACGGAACAGCTCAGGATTATGTCCTGGTATCAGCTGGCAATACTGTATCGAAATCTCCATCGCACTCAGGAAGCCGCGGAGGCACTCGCTGCCTTCGGCAAAATGAAAACGGCGCGGGATCAAAGACGAGAAAACAAGTTCGAGGAGCAAGGCCGGCGGCGCGCTCAATTACCCCAGCAGGAAACCATTCCGGCTACAGCCGACCTCCCGTAGCCTTCGGAATTCGGTTTTCACTTTCATGCTGCAAGAAAAATTGATGCGAAGAGCAAGCGTTCGGAACTCGACGACGGGAGCGATGAACGTCGCAGCGAAGAAAGGTGCGCGCCGATCGCAGCGTAAATTTTCCGCAGTGCTGGGAGCGATGTTGTCGGCCGGCGTCTTGCTTACAGCGATGTTGTCGGCGCAGACGGGTTCCGGCGCTCCAGATCCATCTGTGCCGCAGGAAGCACCGGCACATGCTGGCATGGCCACCGGCGGAGTCCATCAAGCGGAATTCGACAAAGAACATCGTCCGATTACAGCTGGAGGCTTCGTTAAAACCGGTCCGGTGATCTTCTTGAATGCCGCTGAGGAAGCGGGCCTCACCACCTGGCATCACACGGCTGGCTCTGCCGAGAAGCGCTTCATTCTGGAAGCCAACGGCGCCGGTGTTGCCCTCCTTGACTACGACAATGATGGCTGGCTCGACATCTACATGGTGAACGGCACAACTTATGACGCGTTGGAAGGCAAGGTAACTCCGCCCCATGCGGCCCTCTTTCACAATAACCACGACGGAACGTTCACCGATGTGGCCGCCAAAGCGGGTGTAACTAACGACAGGTGGGGCTATGGTGCTGTTGTTGGAGATTATGACAACGATGGCTGGCCCGACATCTATGTTACTAACTACGGGAAGAACCGTCTCTATCACAACAATCACGACGGCACCTTCACCGATGTAGCAGATAAGGCCGGCGTAGCCCTCGGCGCATGGTCGACCGGCGCGACCTTTGGCGACTACGACGGCGATGGGAGGCTCGATCTATTCGTCGCAGGCTATCTCGAATACGATGTCAGGCAGCCGCCTGTGTCGGGCTCTAAGGCCGTGCACTACAGTTCCTGCCAATTCCGCGGCGTGCCCGTGATGTGCGGCCCGCAGGGAATCCGTGGGGAACTCGACCATCTTTTCCATAACAACGGCGACGGCACTTTCACAGATGTTAGTGAGAGACTCCGAGTTAGTAACTCTAATCGCTATTATGGTCTAGGGGCTCTATTCGTCGATGTGAACAACGACGGCAAGCCCGATCTCGTCGTCGCCGATGACTCCACCCCGAACTATCTCTACATCAACAAAGGGAATGGCACGTTTGAGGATCAGAGTTACGCCAGCGGCTTCGCCTTGAATGGAGACGGCCGCGAAATGGCGAACATGGGCATCGCCGCCGGCGATTACGAGAACAACGGGCACATGGATCTCGTGACCACCACGTTCTCTGACGACTACAAGGTTGTCTTCCAAAATGATGGGACAGGTAACTTCAACGACGTCAGCTATAAGGTCGGCGTCGCCGTTCCGACCATTCCCTTCGTAGGTTTTGGCGATGGATTCCTCGACTACGACAACGACGGGTGGAAAGATCTCCTATTTGTCAACGGCCACACTTACCCGCAAGTTGACAAGGAAGCCTGGGGAACATCCTACGCAGAGCGCCCGCTGCTCTTCCATAATTTACAAAACGGAAAATTTGAGCTGATGCCGGCCGTCGAAGGAACCGGGCTGGCGACGGTTTCTGTGGGCCGCGGAGCCGCTTTTGGGGATTTGTTCAACAACGGCAAGATCGATGTCGTCATCAACAATGTTGATGGGGCTCCCGTGCTGCTTCGCAACGTGAGTTCGGATCACCATCACTGGGTCGAACTGAAGCTCATCGGCGGGCCCAAGAGCCCGCGCGACGCCGTCGGCGCCACCGTGTACTTGACCGCCGGTGGCATACGCCAGCGCGGCGACGTGCTCAGCGGCGGCAGCTATCTGTCGTCCAATGACTTTCGCGTACACTTCGGGCTGGGCGATGCGGCCACCGTCGATCATCTCGAGATTCATTGGCCGAGCGGGGCGGTGGAACAGCTCAAGCTATCCGCAGTGGACCGCATTCTTACCGTGGAAGAAGGCAAGGGAATAACCGGAGATCTCTGCCGCGACTGCGGCACAGGCAAGGGTCAATGAGATTGGATGGGGGCCCCGGGCGGAGTCGAACCGCCGACCAACGGTTTAGGAAACCGCTGCTCTATCCAACTGAGCTACGGGGCCACTCGGTCATACATGTGAGGTCAGTTTAGTTTACAGCAGCGGATTGCGGAGTGAGGGGTACATCCGTTGCCCATTCGTTGCCCAACTTCAGGACCGGCACCCTCCATGGCCATCGCGGCCTGGGTATCTGCTAGGTTCGTCTTGACTTATTCGATGTTAGTTGCGCTCAGGGGAAGATCGAACATCATTGCCATGCGCTACGCGACGCCCTGTGCTTTGATCGCCGCCGTGGCGCCGGCGGTCGAACCGGGAGTTGCAACGCCCTCCGACTCTCGCACGACGCGGGCTGCCAGAGGCTTCAGCCAGAGCAAAGCCATGAACGCAGCGATCACATCGCATACAATCATGGCCCAGAAAACTTTCGTCCAGGAGCCGGTCTTGGCAAACAACCAAGCTGCGCCTGGGCCGGCAAATGCAGTAGCCACTCCCTTGGCGGTGTATACGATCCCGTAGTTCGTGGTGGCCCATTTCTTCCCATACAGGTCGCCGGTGATCGAAGGGAACAGCGAGTAAATATTGCCCCACGCGAAGAAACACAGACCGGACAACGTAATAAACCAGACGGGATGAGCGATCAACTGGAGCAGGGCGTACACTGCGATCGCTTCGAGAATAAAGGAGATGAAGATGGCATTCTCGCGGCCGATGTGGTCCGACACCCATCCCCAGAAGGGACGCGTCAATCCGTTCAAGATCCGGTCGACGGTGATGGCCATGACCAAAGCGGTCATACCCCAGGCCACCACGACTTTATCTACGTGGTAGGAGGAGGCCATGGGGTTGAGTTGTACGGTGACCACGATACCTCCGAAGGCCAACATGGTCATCATCAGATAAATCACGTAGAACGAGGGCTGGTGCACCATCTCCCACGGCGTCATGTCGACCGAAGAGGTCTTCACCCGGGCTTTGATCTTCGCTTCTTTCTCTTTCCAGTTTGGCGGCGTCCATCCCACCGGCGGCCGGGCCAGGAACAGAGAAGCAAACAGCACAACCACACCCTGAATAATTCCCCAGACGATGAACGTGTGCTGATAGCCGGAGGTTTTCAGCATCGCTGCAACCGGGGCGATAGTCGTCGCAGTGCCTACCCCGAAAGCACCGGCAGTCAGGCCCACGCACAGTCCGCGATGGTCCGGGAACCATTTCAGCGCATTCCCAATCGTTCCTCCGTAGACGGCTCCGGCGCCGATACCACCCAACCCATACCAGAAGTAGAGGCCGTAGAGCGATTCCGTCCGGCCCGATCCGATCCAGCCGAGTCCAGCCAGGATTGCGCCAAAACCCAGCATGAATCGCGGTCCAATTCGATCGACGAGAAATCCTTCAAAAGGAACGAGCCATGTTTCCAGGGCCACAAATAAAACGATGGTCCACTGGACCGCCTCCAGCGATACGTGCAGATGAGCTTGGATGGGCTTGGTAAACAGCGTCCAGGCATACTGAAGGTTGGCCACCGCCATCATCGCGACAATGCCGGCTATTAGCTGAACCCAGCGATTGGGAATCCGCGACGGATGAATCAGAGAGGCTGGAGATGCAGCCACCGGTATTACCTCCATGACGGCTGTTAAAACGCTAACAGCTCACTGCCTGCCAGAACCACCATGTTTGCCACTCACGCATGCGGGCCCGTAAACGCGAATGTGAGTTCGGCCCCGACAAAATTGTAATATATACTGGTCCAGTTATCGAACCACTTGCGGCACGGAATTTATCACCTGTGCTAAACAGGAGTCAAGAAGATTTGGTAGTGGGTGGCCGAGATAGCAGGGCCAATGTGAGATGCTACCGATGGACGAGAATCTGCGAGCCCAGATCGAAACCTATCTCTCTCACCTCGATGGCCTGATCGGCCGCGGGCGCAAGCTCAGGGAGACACTGGAGACCGATCCTTCCGATGTATCGGCGATTAAAGCTACGCGCGCGTGGCAGGAAGATTGCGGCGTAACCATCAATCAACTGTCCGGAGGCAGCAAGGCCCACTGGCTTGCCCGATCGTTCAGCGCAGCGTTTCTGATGCGCTCGGCAGACGGCCGCGCAGCAGAGGGAGCAGCGCCTGCGGAGATCGTCGAGCGACTTATCAGTGTTCTCGAGCAAGCCGTCGCCACGCTCTCGCAAATGGACGAAGGCCCCGTTGTTTTGGCGTCATCGCAAGCGCCGCCTCCCCACCGTTTCGATTTCGTTCACAATCCCGAGATTCGGCCGGTTCTCGAGCAGGCCTACATCGATAGTCGGCGCGCCCTTGAGCACCATGACTATGATCTTGCGCTGCGAACTTCCTGCGGAATTCTGGAGGCCATCGTTACCGATGCACTGGAGCAAAGGGGATTGAGTTCTCTGGTTGCGTCTGGCGCGCCCGCCGAAAAGATCTCCGAGTGGTCGTTCGAGACGCGGCTCACCGTCGCCGAGAGGGCAGGACTGATTCGCAGCGGATGCGCACGACTGCCCGCTCTGGCGAGAGCGTATCGAGATCATATGAATCCCGATGGCAAAATCGCGTCGAATGAAACCGTCTCTGAGCGCGATGCACGAACCACGGGGCAGGTGCTGCATGTGATCATGCAGGATCTCGATCCCGGCCGGTAAGCGGAATCTAATCTTCCAGATCCTGCCGGAATACGGGTTGTGATGGATCGAGGCTGCCATCGATCACGCCCACCAGCAAATTTCCATAAGCGTTCGTAGCCTCGGGCAACGAGGTGTAGCCCCGTTCCCGCTGCAATGCTCCACCGTCTGCATAGATCAGCGTGTAAAAGCGGCCCGATGAATACTGAAGTTCGATCAACTTGTTGGGCATGTCAGGATCGCCTTCCTGACCCAGCACATCCATCAGCGCCACGGTCCACTGCCTGCCCTTGGGGTCGGTGACGACTTCGCGCTCAAGGTATTGCCATTCGTCCATGCTCCACAAGGGCATATCGATTCAAGCAGCTTATCCCAGCAACTGTGCCAGCGCTCTTCCAACTTGAGCGCCGGTAAAGGGTTTTAGAACCAGGAGCACTCTGCGCGCCTTCCGCGAACGCAGGCTCGGTTCCGCTACCTCCGGGGTATCGGTGATGATGACCACAGGAAGCTCCGCATGATTCGGGTGGTGACGCACTGAGTCGAAAAGCGACTCGCTCATATCGAAAGCGGAGCAGTCGAGCACGAGAGCGTCAGCGTGCTGCTCGACAATCAGATCGTTAACCGCGCTGGTATATCCCTCTGCGAAGACCTCGTAGCCCAGGTCACGCAGCGAGAATGTGAGAAGCTCGGCAATCTCCGGGGTGTCGTCGATAAGCAGGATTCGGTGCAAGTTTAGGCTACTTCTTGCCCGGTCCGGTACCGGGCAGCCGCTTCTTCTTGCCTTCCGAGGGCTCGATATCCATGACCCAAATTCGGCCGCCGGCTGTGTAGTAGGCACGGTGATCATTCTCAATCATCGCGCCCCAAGCCTCCAGCGTGCGCATGGCGAACGTGACACCCTCGAAATTGTTGCGCGCATGATCCAGCACCTGGTTCGTATGCCAGTTGTCAGTAAGGATGGCATCGCCCGGGTGCACGCGCAGTACGGTGTAGTAGCGGTCGTAAGCCGCTTCCGGCCGCACGTCGCGCGTGGCGCCGCGCTTCTTGCCTTCGGTGACGATGTAGCTTTCCTGGCCTTCCGGCTCGACTTCAGGCTCAGGACGACCGGGAGTGACAGCTTTCGTGTTCATACAGTTTGTGCCACCGTCTCGGCTTCTGCTGCAGCCGCCATGTTCACAAGATTTTTCGCATCCGCCGCATGGATCAAAGCCTCGGGCAGCTGGACGCCCATCATTCGCCACTGCTCATTGGCAAACTTCTGCAAATTGGCGATGTGCTCGGCGTGGAGATGGCCAAAGCGTCCTTGCAACTTTAGATACTCCGAGACCGGCCGCATGCTCGCCGGACGGAAGCTGTAATCGAACGCGCGCTTTTCCGGGCTCCACTCCCACATGGGATAGAGACCGCATTCCACAACCAGCCGGCCAAGATCGATGGAGCGCGGAGTTTCATAAACGAAGCCCTTCTGGCAGGGAGTGTAGACCATCAGGTACGCAGCGCCTTTGTGATTGAGGCCCTTGCGAACTTTGTTCATCAAGTCGATGGGATAGCCCACGCTGGCGGTCGCAACGTAGCAGTGGGGATGGCCGGCAGCCATCATGCGCGCGAGATCCTTGGGATACAGTTTCTTCCCTTCCGGAACTTCCGGACCAGGGGGAGAGAATGTTGTCATGCCGCCGTAGGGCGTGCGCGAGGAGGCTTGAATGCCGGTGTTGGCGTACTGCTCGTTGTCGTAGCAAATGATCAGGCAATCGTGATTGCGATAGAGCGCACCGGAAATCGATGCGAGGCCGATATCGGACGCACTGCCGTCGCCCGCCTCGCAGATGATGTTCGGGAACTTGCCCTTCCACTTGCCCTTGCGGATCATAGCTTCGTAGGCGGCCGCTACGCCCGCGGTAAAGCTGCCGGCGCTGCCGATCTGAGTATGCGCCCACGGCACGTTGTAAGGCGTGCATAAATACGAACTGTTCGCGACATACATGCAGCCCGTCGGACCCACCAGAATCGTGTTATCGCCCGCCGCCTTGCTCGTCATTCGATACTGAATCGACGGCCCGCAGCCCGCACAGGTGCGGTGACCGGGGACGAACGGTTCGGATGACGGCAGCTCAGGGTTGTAGAAACGCGCACCCTGGTTGGGGCTGTCGAGAATCGGCAATAGCTGCCGTTGAACTTCGATGGTTGCCATATCAGTTCTCCAATCGCAATAACAAATGATTTCCTACTCTTCGAATCCGACCCAATGCGTGCGCTTTTCGATTTTGCCTCGTCGCTGCGCGTCCAGCATTTTCTCCGTCATCCAATAGAATTCCTTGAGCACGATCGCCTCACCACCCATGCCTGCCATGAATGAGAGGACGAGCGGACGTTGCTGGCTTTCGTAAAGAGCGGCCACAGCTTCCGCGTAGAGCGATCCGCCGCTGCTCACGCCGCCGAGACCCATGTTAGTCTCGATCACACCCACGACTTTGAACTTGCTGAGCGACTCCTGCACGCGGTCAGTCGGATAGGGCCTGATCGTTCGCAGCCGTACAAGGCCGACCTTCAACCCTCGCTCACGCATGTGCTGAATCGCGAAGCGCGCCGTCACCGCGTGCGCCCCCTGCATGAAAAAGACAATCTCGGCATCGTCGGTCATGAACTCTTCGATCCAGGGATCGTATCGCCGGCCGAAGATCTTAGCGAATTCGTCGTGCGCCTGCTCGATCACCGCCATCGATTCTTCCATGGCGCGGGCCCGCTCCAACTGCAGCGGAGGACCTTGCTCCGGCATAATCTGGGGGCCGTGCGAGACCGGATGCCGCGGATCGAGCGGATAGGGATGCTTGTACGGCGGCAAGAACTCTCTCACCTGCCCGGAGTCGGGCAGTTCGACATCTCCCGTGATGTGCGAGACGAAGAAACCATCCTGGCAGACCATCTGCGGCAACAGCACTCGCGGATCTTCGCCGATTCGATAGGCAATCAAGTGATTGTCGAACGCTTCCTGCGCATCGCAGGACCAGCCCATGATCCAGCCCATATCGCGCGTGGAGAGTGCGTCGGTATGCTCGGAACCGAAATCTCCGGGCGGATCGAGCGTGCGGTCGGCGATCATCATCTGCACCGGCATACGGCTGCCTGAGATCGGCGAATAGAGCTCGTAAGCGAACTGCACGCCGACTCCGGAACTGCCAGTGAAGACACGCGCTCCGGCCGATGCCGCGCCGTGCGCGATGCTCAATTGCGAGTGTTCGCTGTCGGCCACAATGTACTCGGCGTCGAGTTCGCCGTTGGCCACCATCTGCGCGAGCGCCATCATGGTCGCCGTGTAAGGACGAATCGGGTACGCGGCAATCACATCGACATCGGCATACTTCGCCGCCTGCGCCGCTGAAACGCAGCCATTGATCCGGACCATTCTCTTTTTTGCTTCCGCCAGCATTGCCATAATTTACTCCGCACATTCCGCCTGAAGGCAAGACACCAGAAATTGAGCTGACTCCAAGTTCTAAATATTCTTCGCCGCCCGGTCGCCCAGGTTTCTGAGTTCTTCCGCCTGCCGCCCGTGCAGTCCCGGCGAAATGGCAAATGCCGTATCCATGCGCACGACGCCGGTATCGAAATCGAGCTCGGGAACGCCTTCAAGGCATCCTGTGGGGCATTCCTCGATGCACACGCGGCAACCCTTACAGTAGTCGACCAGAATCTTATAAAGTCCGTTCGATCGCTCGGGGCGCGCGATGCAAGGCTCGGGACAAACCAGATAGCAGTTGTCGCAGGCATTGCAGGTTCCGCAACTGAAGCAGCGATTGGCTTCTTCGACTGCCTGTTCCTCCGAGAAGGCCTGAATCACTTCGTCCTGCGTTTTGCGTCGGCTCGTAGGCGGCAAAAGGTCCTGCTGCACGCGCGGGAAGTGCGGGAAGTACGTCATGTTCATGCGATTCAAATCGAAGATGACGTCGACCGCGATCGTCCGCGGCTGCAACTTTTCACCGCGCATCACTTTGTCCAGATTGAACGCCACGCGCTTGCCGTCGCCGACGGCGTTCACCACCATTAGCGGCTGACCGGAGCCTAATTGCACGATGTCACCCGCGGCAAAAAAGTTGGTATCGCCGAGGCGGCCAAACTTGTCGATTTTGATGGTCCCGCGTTCTGTTTTGAACTCCGGCGGCAGCCATGCAAGCGATGAATGCTGTCCAACCGCGATAATCACGTTGTCGACGGCGAAGCGTTCAGCGGGGGCCTCTCGATCGACGGTGATTGGCGAAGCGTTGATAGCGCCGGAAAAGCGCGCGGGATGTAATTGCAAAGCTTCGACCTTGCCGTTGCCGAGCACGGCCGTCACTGCCCGCCCATGCATCAGTTCCACGCCTTCTTCGAGCATGTCGTGCATATCTTCGGGCACGGCCGGGCATTCTTTTTGGTTGGCTTCTACGGTGATCATGGTCACTTCCACCGCACCTTGCCGCAGCGCTTCGCGGGCGCAGTCGATCGCGGTATTTCCGCCGCCAATTACGGCAACGCGAGCCCCCATCTTGACCTTCGATGTGCCCATGCCTATATCGCGCAGGAAGGGGAGTCCATAGAACACGCCATTTTTATTTTCGCCCTCGGCGCGCACGCTATTCGGCTCGGTGAGGCCCACGGCGAGCACGCAAGCGTCATAATTCTTTTTCAAATCGTCCCACGTAACGTCTTTGCCGACTTCGACGCCGGTCTTGATCGTCACGCCGAGTTGCTCGAGACGCTCGATCTCGCGATCAAGCACGTCCTGAGGAAGCACCCAGTCCGGAATGCCGCCGCGATTCAGTCCGCCCGCTTTCGGCGATTTCTCCAGGATCGTAACCTGGTAGCCCAGGCGCGCAAGCTGGTAGGCGGCACTGTGCCCGGCCGGGCCCGATCCGACGACGCCGACTTTCTTGCCATTCGGCTTCCCTGCTTTCACGACGTCGTTCGTCAACGCCTGCCCGAGATCGCCGAGAAAGCGCTCCACGGCGCGAATCGAGATGGCTTCGTCGTACTTGCCACGATTGCAGGCCTGCTCGCACGGGTGGTAGCACACGCGGCCAGTGACCGAGGGAAACGGCATGTCCTCCTTGATGAGCGCGTAGGCGTCGAGATATTTGCCGCGCTTCACCAGGTCGAGATAGCCCTGAATTTTTTCGTTGGTACCGCAGGCGTTGTTACACGGCGGCAACTTGTCGCGATACACGGGACGGATCGAGCGCCAGTTGCCGGTGGGAAACAAATCTTGCCCCTTTTCCTGCGAGGGCGCGGGAGTGATGCCCGCGAACGGTACGGTTAGCCAATCGGGAATGCGTGTGCCCTTAGTCGACATTAGTCCTCTCTTACACCGCCACTGGATTCAGCGGCATGATGTGCAACTCGTCGAGTGCCATTTGGAATGCGTGCTTGTTGGCAATCATCGGCTCAATCGTTTTCATCTTGACGATGCCCGTCGTCTTGACCACGGCTGCGATGAGCGGGGCGGCGATATCGGGTGCGATCGACTTATTTCTTTCGGCGGCGCCTTCGGTCGAAAGCCGGTCGAGCCCCAGTTCGCCCAGCCGGTAGTAGAGCCACTTGTGATCGGCCAGCTTCGCGGCGTCGACGCAGACGAGTTGGGCCAGCCGCTCCGGTCCAGGCACAAAGCGAATCATGTAATCGGGCGTGTAGTGCGTGTTGATCACCAGCGTCCCGCCCGGAGGCATTCCGCGCATGTAGTCCCAGCCCTTGACCATCGTGCCCTCGACCAGCACCACGACATTGGGATGTTCATTTTCGTAAGTGAGCTCGTTCTCGAGCACCTCGTCACTCACACGGCAATACTTACGCGTCGGGCAATTGGTGCGATCAGGGTTGTCGACATAATTCTCCATTGCCTGCGCGTACTTGCCTTCGATCCGGGCTGACGCGGAGATGGAATTGACGATATCGCGGCCCTCCTTGTCCATAATGATGCCGCGCGTCCAGACAGTGAGCTCGGTGTAACTCATGATGACCTCGTTATCCCTCAAGTTTAGTCGAAGCGTAAGGAGGCAGTTCTCCCGCGCTGTGGTTCACTGCATCGTTAGCGGCATATGTTGAGCGCGACAGTCGTTTGAGACTGGCGCGCTCGGATTCAAGGACAGCGAGAAAATCGCGCCGCAGGACAACAAAAGGTGCGGTGCGAGTACGGTCTTGAAATTCCACAATTGCTGACAGGGCGGCCTTCTTGCACAGGCTTTCGATATCAGCGCCGGTAAAGCCCTCCGTGCGACCCGCGAACTCCTCGAAATCGACATCGGCCGCCACCGGCACGCGCCGGCAACAAAGACGCATAATGGCGGCGCGCTCGGCCGCATCAGGATTCGCGAACGGGAGGATATAGTCAAAACGCCCGCTGCGCAAGAGGGCCGGTTCGATGCGCTCGGGACGATTCGACGCGGCGAGCAGAATCACTCCCTTGACGTCGCGCAGGTTGTCGATCTCACGCAGGAGTTGGCTGAGAATCCGTTGATAGATGTCGGTGCCAAACTGCTCCGCACCGAACTTTGGGGCGACTGCGTCGATTGTGTCAAAGAAGAGAATGCAGGGCGCTGCCCGTCGCGCCTTCTTGAAAATTTCGCGCAGCGCTCTTTCAGATTCGCCCAGCCACTTCGAGTAGAGTTGTGGGCCATCAATGGCGATGAGGGGAAGTTGTCTTTCGCCGGACAGCGCCCGCGCCATCGCGGTTTTTCCCGTGCCCGAGGGCCCGACCAGCAAAATGCCTCGCGGGGGCGCCAGTCCGACCTGCTCGTAGATTTCGTCGCGCACGTGAGAATGCTCGACCACGCCATCGAGCAGGCGCTTCACCTCGTTGAGACCTCCGAGGGATGCAAATGTCGAGGAACTTTTCTCAATAAAGAATTCGCGGGTCGCGCTGGGCTCGACTTCCTTCAACCCGCCGAGAAAGTCGTCGCGCGTGACCTGCAGCGTTCCCAGTTCCTCGGAGGCGATACCGTCGGTATCGAGGGGAGCGGAGGAGAGAAATCGACGCAAGGCGATCATGCCGACTTCCTGGCCCAGCGCTTCAAGATCGGCGCCGACGAAGCCGTGGGAGTGTTCGGCGATCTCCTTGAGATCGACATCAGGCGCCAGCGGCATGGCGCGCGTGTGAATCTTGAGGATTTGCAATCGGGCCTGCGTATTCGGAACGCCGATTTCGATCTCGCGATCAAAGCGGCCGGGGCGCCGCAGCGCCGGATCGAGCACCTCTGGAATGTTGGTCGCTCCGATCACGATGACCTGCCCGCGCGCGACAAAACCATCCATCAAGCTGAGAAGCTGCGCCACGACGCGCTTTTCAACCTCGCCCACGACTTCGGTACGCTTGGGAGCGACCGCGTCAATCTCGTCGATAAATAAGATCGCCGGAGCGTGGCGGGCCGCTTCCTCGAACACCTCGCGGAGCTTGGCCTCGCTCTCGCCGTAGAACTTGCGCATGATCTCGGGGCCGTTCAGGTGAACGAAGTGCACGCGGCTCTCGGCGGCTACAGCGCGGGCCAGCAGAGTCTTGCCGGTTCCTGGCGGGCCGTACAAGAGCACGCCTTTCGGCGCCAGAATTCCCAACTGCTCGAAAATGCGCGAATGTTTGAGCGGCAATTCCACCATCTCGCGCACGCGCTCCACTTCGCGCTCGAGTCCGCCAATATCTTCGTAGGAGACCGCAGGAGCACGGGCTACCGTCTGATCGCCTTCGACCACCCGCAAGTCCGTGCGCTTTCCGATGACTACCGGGCCTGCGGGGATCGTGCGCACCACCTGGAAATTCACCGCCTTGGCGAAGGTCGGCACCCGCACTACGCAACCTGCAATCACCGGGACTCCTACCAGATCATCGAGCATCCGGTCCGGCGCAATAGTCGCCGGCGCGGCCCCCACCCACAACGGCGAGAGACGAACGGCAACTGCCTGCTCGCTCTCCGTGCGCGACACCGCGACCTGCTCCTGCAAACCTGCACCACAATTGCTGCGGCAGGTGCCGTCGATCTGGATCATGCCTTCGTGGCCTTCGTCGGAAAGTTCGGCGCGGCCGATTGCAGTTGTACCTCCAGTAATTTTCACGACATCGCCTGCTCGCGCGCCCATGCGCCGCAGATCGCCCGGCGCAAGTCTCGCAATAGCGCGGCCGATATCTTCGACCCGCGCTTCCGTGACGCGTAGTTTGAGGCTCGCCGTGAGAGAAGATGGAGCGGGTTCTGTCACGGCGTCAGCGATCTTCTTTGCCAACTCAGTCACTTAGTAATCCCAGATACGGAGGTAGAGTAAATCTCCTGCTGTTAGAACTCGTCGAGCACGATTTCCTCGACGTCTTCAATGTGCCGTCGCATGGCCGCCTTAGCGGCTTCCGCATCGTGCCGCCTGATCGAAGCCAGAATCCGCCGGTGGCCGGTCAGAGATTTCTTCGGGCGGCCTTCCACCTGCAAAGAGCGTTCCCGTGTCTCCCGCAGCAGGTCCATGAGAATGTCGAGCACCTTCAGCACTACGCTATTGCCGGAAGCGAGAGCGATACTGTAATGGAACTCGGCGTCCTCGGCGATAGTCGTTTCTCCGCGAGACAGCTTCCCTTCCTGCCGTTGCAGAATCTCTTCCATCTCGGAAATCTCTTCCGGGGACGCATGCGTGGCAGCGCGCGCGGCGAGTGCCGGCTCCAGCATCTTGCGAAAATCGAGCAGTTCGCTCACCAATGCCTGCTTGTGCTTCAATGAGCTCGCGAACGGGTTGACCAGTGCCTCCGCCGACAATTCGCGAACGATTGTGCCGGAGCCCTGACGCGGCTCGACCAAGCCCACTAATTCGAGACCGCGAATCGCGTCCCGAATAGAACTGCGGCTCACTTGCAGCATCTCCGCAAGCTCGCGTTCCGAGGGGAGTTTATCCCCAGGTTTCAGCTTCTTCAGGATCAGACGTTCGATCTGCCTGGCGACCTCTTCGTAGACCTTGTTCCTTCGAATAGCTTCGAAGTCGAATTTGACGGGAGTTGGCATGGTGCGCTCCAAGTGGTCCGATAAGTGGACCAGCGGACCAAGGGAGTATACCCCATTGTTGAGCCCCCGGTAAATATTTTTGTCGGGGGATTAAGGTAGAGGAACCCCTGAAGGTCAGGCGGGCTTTCTCTGCAGTCGAAACCGGCGAAACCACCGCTAGCGAACTGTGGCAAAGAAGTATGCACTCATGGCGATGCCGATGCCGATCACAACAACCCGCACCTTGCGGGGGTCGGTCTTTTGCGCGAAATGCGCGCCGAACCAGCCCCCTGCGAGCGAACCAGCAATCATGACGGCGCACTGCGGCCACAAGACAACTCCGGCGACGATGAAGGTGACGACTGCGGCCGCGTTAATGGCGACGGCCAGCAACGTCCGGATGGCGCTCATGGCATGAATGTCGCGCATTCCCAGCACAGCCAACATTGCCAGCGTGACGAACCCGATCCCAGCGCCAAAGTATCCCCCATAGATCGCCACCAGGAATTCCGCGATTGAACTCGCAAGGATCGCGCGCCAGGATGAGCCTTGCAAATCGTCAACCACCGCGCTCTTGCCGGCGATTGAACGAATCGAATTGCCGAAGGCAAACAATAAAGTGCCACCCAGCAGCAGCCAGGGGACAAGGCGCATAAAGGTGTGCTGCGGCGTTCTGAGCAATAGCAGCGCTCCGGCCCAACCCCCGCCCACACTCGTCGCGAGCAAGGGGACTAACACACGCGTTGGTGCATTCAGCCTTTTCAAGTAAGCGATGGCGCTCGCAGCCAACCCAGGCCACAGCGCAACCGTATTGGTGGCATTGGCGGCCACAGGCGGAATGCGAACGAACAACAACGCCGGAAATGATATGAAGCTGCCGCCGCCGGCCAATGCATTGAGCGCGCCGGCAATTCCAGCCGCGACGAGCAAGAACATTGCCTGACCGATATGTAGACCCATACCCACCAGAGGAGCGGCGTCCTGAGCAGTGACCCGCTCTGGGACGGCAAATCGTAACCGGCATCAATTTAGCAGGAATTCCTGCAGCGAACGCGGCGTCTATCCGCATTGTCCCGTGAGAGGTGTTACTCGCAACTTAGCGAATGCGATTTAGTCGTAGTTAGTAAATCACGGGTAACCATGCATGGCACTACCAATGATGCGTGCTCCAAAGGTACTGTCCTATTAGTCGCTGCTCCAAGGAAGCTATAACTAGCTAGAACGCCACCGTGCTGCACAAATACCTTGACAGTAACCGCGCCGATGTAGTAGTACTCGCCCCAATGAAATGGCCCACTTTGCAGACCAGCACGGGAAATCCATTTCGTAATTTTGCGACAGTCACAAACTTTCTGCCGATCAACGAGGCGGAGCCGGGCTCGTGTGCCTGCCCGCTCGGTGGGCAGGGGTTCCGTTTGCAAAAACCTCGCAGAGGAAACACATGCATATGCGCTCGCTAACAGCGTTCTTCGCGCTATTGATTGCGACCGGTTCGCTCGCTCACGCTCAAGGCGCCGAACCCGCAAGCAAAACCGATGGATCGAACTCGGTGGCCGCCACCAAGGAAGAGGTCAACCAACTGCGCAACGAGGTTGCCGCACAGCGCAAAACCATCGAGGAACTGAAGGCCATGGTGGAGAAACTGGCGGGGGGGAAAGCTTTGGCGTCGGATGCCGGCTCCGCCCAGATTCAACCGGTGGCGGAGACTGCTTCGGCGGCGACCAAGTCGCCGGTTGAGGGTACGGGCGCACCCTGGCTGATGAATGCGGTTCTTCTGCGGCCCGAACCCGTAGTTGCGACCATGGATCAGGTTCCCGCGGCTGGCCCCAAGAAAGACACCCCGCTGACGGCAGGATGGAACGGCGAACACTTTTTCATCAAAAGTCCCGATGGGCAGTTCACCATCAGTCCGTACGGCTATGTGAACACGGATTACCGCGCTTACCAAGGTGCGGGCGCTCCCTCGGACACGTTTGTCCTGCGCCAGGCCCGTTTCGGATTTCAGGGCAGTTATGGTTCGCACTTCGATTTTGCCATTCTCGCTGATGCCTCAGCGACTTCCGGTTCAGTCGTGCGCGACGTTTACCTCAACATAAGGTACAGGCCCGAGTTGCAATTCCAGGCCGGCCAGTTCAAGGCCCCTTTTGGCCAGGAAACCGGGATCGGCGACACCAGCCTTGACTTTGTCGAGCGCGGATTTCAATCCATGCTTTACCCCTCGGCGGCCACGGCGTATCGAAGCCCAGGTGCAACCTTTCACGGAGACATTGACGGCGGCGTAATGCAGTACTGGCTGGGTGCGTTTAACGGCAAGGGATATGCGCTGGTTAACACGACTAATCAGCCGGAAGTCGTTGGCCGGCTCCGCTTCTATCCGTGGCGCAAAACCACGAGCGATTGGCTCAAGCAGTTCGCTTTTGGCGGGTCCGTCGACTTTGGCCGTTCGCGCGGTCTTTCCGGCGACCAGAGCTTCAACGCTACGCTGCCCGATGCAGCTTACAATTTCTTCCCGCAGTTCGCGATTAACGGGAATATTCAGCGCTACAACGGTGAATTTACCTATCTAAGAGGGCCTCTCGCTCTGCGTGGCGAATACGATCAACTGAATATGGATCGCACCAGTGTGGGCTCGCTGCAGGAGGGAGGACTTGGCTTCCTGAGTCTTCCGCCGATCAGAGCCAAGGCTTGGGACATCAGCACCACTTACCTGCTGACGGGGGAAAAGCGGCCGGAAAATGGCACTCCTCGCGTCCATCGTCCGACCTTCGGTCCCGATACGCCTGGTGGCCAGGGACGTGGCTGGGGAGCATGGGAGCTAGCTTTCCGGTACACAGGCATTCAAGCCAACGAACCGGGCGTTAATCTCGAGAATTATTACACGCCGGGTTTTGTGCCCACGTTTAACGATCACACCGACGAGTTCACCGTAGGGCTTAACTGGTATCCGAATTATTGGGTCAAGTACGTGGTCAATGTGGGCATAGATCAGCTGAAGGAGCCCAGCATAAACGGACAGGAGCCGCAGAACTTCTATGTTGTGACGCAGCGGTTGCAGTTCAGGTTCTAAGGAGCGGTTACGTCTGGCATCCATTTCTGTCAGAACGGTTAACAAGTTTGGTAGATGCAGGGGCTGGTCGCAGACCTGGTCCCGAAGGAAATCGCAGGAGGGAATTCGATGAGACCGAGGATTCTGCTTACGGTTTTTGTCGCGGTATTATTTGTGATCCTGAGCGGCTGCGGAACCGTTTCAAACTGTCCCACGTGCGGCACTACGACGGGTGGCACTTATGCGGTCATCGATGTCATCCCCGTGCCGGAGCACAACAACACGGGAACGCCGGGCGGTCCATTCAATTCCTTCGACATTAGCTGGATCGCGTCAAATCCCAGCGGCAGCGGCGACAACCTGGACTACGTTTCGGACCGCATCGGCATCGCAGTCCAGGTGATCGACACCACCACTGACCTGGCCGTGAATTCCATAGCCGGTCAGAATGGCGTCTCCGGGGCTGGAGACAATGCTAGCCCTTGTGTTCCTACTATCCCACCCCTCGTTTCTGTAAACGGGAATTTCACGCGATTCGGCTGCAGGAATCCCCCGTTCCAACTTCCCTCAGGATTTGGACCCAGCGGCAATTTCGGGGGATTTACCGGTGCTCAGTGCTGTGCAGCACGCAGCCAAGGGGTGAACCCCATGTCTGGTCCTGACGGCATAGTGGTGACAAACGACGGCAAAACTCTTTTTGTTGGAAACGGCAGCTCCAGCGTTGTGGTTTTTGACCTCACCACAAATCCGCCCGTTGTAATCGCCGACATTCCCACGGGAGTCTCTGCCGACTACGACGGCCCGCAGGGTCTAGGGCCTTGCCTGGTCTCGTGGCAGGGCGAAGCAGGATCCAGCGCGTTTTGCGGCGATGACCGTGGCGATGAGATGTCATTGGACACCACGGACCAAATTCTCGCCGTTATCAACGGCGACCCCGGACTTCCCTTCATTACCTTCATCGATGTTTCCGGCGTGATAGCCCGCACTTCAAACTGTCTGCCGATCGACCCCACCACTCCCTATGGCCCAGCCGCCCTGCCATTTGGCAGCCCAGTAGCAGGACAATCGTTGTCGATATTGCCGAGTACCGCGAATGGTTTGAATCCTCCGAGCTGCATCCTCGGGCAGATCTATTACGATGGCGTGCCCCCCTCCAGCACTCCGGTTGTGGTGGACAACGTAAACGGGCCCTGTCCCGATCCCTCCAATCCCACCGCGCTCTCGGGTGTCTCTGGCATTGGCACCACTCCCAACAACACGCCCTACACCATCCCGTGCCAGCACGGGCCAGTCCTCGATAACAGCACCGGCAGCTATTCGTTGTGCAACCCAACGCCCCAGGCGGGATCGAATTGCATTGCAGCGATTTCTCCAGCCGGCCTTGGCGCTCACGCCTGGGATCCCGCAACGGGCTACTTCTTGCTCTCGAACGCGAACTCCACCGGTATTACCAACGTCGGAAACATAGACGTAATCAATCCGAAGAGCCCCGTCGGTCCTGTTGTAATCAACAGTTTTCCCATGCTGAACTGCATGCCCACCGGGATCACGCCGGGACCTGGCAACAATTTCCTCGTGGGCTGTGCCGACCACGACGGTGAGGCTTTTCCAGCCAACGAATACATCATCACTAACACTCCGAGCCTGAACATCGCCTGCAACATGCCACCCGCTCCCAGCACCAACTGCACAGTAGTCACCCAGACAGGGGGTGTGGACGAGACGTGGTACAACCCCGGCGACAACCGGTATTATCTGGCAGCTCGCGACATGCTTCCCAGTCCTGTGATGGGAGTCATCGACGCCAAAACCAACCTTTGGCTCTACAACCTTCCGGTCAACACCAATGCGCACAGCATTGCGGTCGATCCGAATAACAACCGGGTTTTCATGCCCCAGCAATCTGGCGCCATCTGCGGGACGCAGTCCGGCGCCGGCTGCATTGACGTCATCGCGCAACAGTGAAGAGAGGTATGAGGCATTGCCGCAGGTGGTATAGTTGGTTTTTGGACGCGAGATGGAAGCGGAGTTTCGCGTTCGGAATTGTGAAGTGATTATGAATATTTCCTCTCGTGCAGACTACCGGACCAATGCGCTTGTGTTTTCGCTTCTGCTTTCGCTCATCGCGGTGGCCGCTGCAAGCGAGCAAGCCACGCCCCGGCCCACTGATGTTCCTGCCACGGTAATCGCCCACTTGCCTTTGCCGCAGGCGACTGGAAGCCAGATGTTGCTGCAGAAGGAAAACTCGAAACAGTACCTGTACGTGCAGCAGGCCGCGAAGCAGGGCTTCATGGTGGTGGACGTAAGCAGGCCAGAGCAACCGAACCTTTTGAAGCGAACAGCGGAGTCCAATCAGGCAACCGCCGGAAACCTGCAGATCGTCACTTCCGATGTGGCCCTGGCGGAAGCTCCGGAGAAAACGGCGACGACTCTTACCAGCAGCAACCATCCTACCGAGACCGTTCGCGTCCTCGATTTGAGCGACCCGCGCAACCCCAAAACTCTGGAGACTTTTAACAAAGTCACCAGCCTTCTTCCCGACAGTCACCGCGGCTTGATCTACCTTACGAACAACGAGGGCCTGTGGATTCTCCGCTACAATCGCCCGACCACACTCGAGCCGGCCAGGAAAAAGCCCCCCTGCGACTCCGAATCCGAGATCATGGCTATGCCGCCGGATTGCGATTAGGCGTCGAGTCGAACTACGCACTACGTTCGAAAACCAGCGCTGCGGAAACTTAGCGTACCGGGCATTCCTTATCGATAGTCTTAATCGAGGTGATCGTCAAAGTGACGGGCGATGCAGAGCCCGTTCTTGCCATGGAATCGGAACTTGTGCTCAACGATGGTGATTCTGTTCCCGTAACTTCCACTCGCTGCCCCAGATAGCGGTGCAGTTTTATCTTGTTCGTCGCTTGAAGTTCATACGTTATGCCCGGGTCTTGCCTGATCAATGTGTAATCGCCGCTGGACCGGCTCACGCAACCTCGTACCGTCACTTGCCCCTTGGAGTCCTTGGCATTTTGCTGGCGGGTGTCGCCGGAATTGTCCTGCGCCAGGAGAAAGCTGCACGAAAGCAGCATTATCACGAGCCACAAGCTTTTCATAGAAATTCTCCTCTCATAGGATGGGATGGCGACGCGATTGCCGCGGTTGCAACAAATTTTGCCGAAGATCGGAGGCTATTTCACGTGGGTTTCCTGGTAATGCACTACCTTCCATTGCCCGGCCCGTTTCACCCAGAGTTCACTAATGTACACACGCGAGTACCGCAACTGCGACTTAGGCGGAAACTGCATGGTGCTTTCGTAGATGACCAAGGCCGCATCGGACCCCAGAGGGATTACTTTGAGTCCCCATAACGTATAGTTGAAGACATTTCCATCGACCAGATCGCTCATGGCTTGAATCTTATTTCGCTCGCCTCTGCCATCGACTCCGACCCCTTCATAGTCGTCTGCTAACAATTCTCCGTAGGCCTTCTTGTCCTTGTTCTTAAGAGCCTCCCACTCCACCTTGATCTTCGCGTCGAACATATCCTTCAGACTGGAGTCGGTCGAGACGCTACTCGATGGCGGGTTCTCACCGGTCTTGGCGGGCATTGCCGCGCTTTGCCCCAGGGCCAGGGACGTTAGTATCGCGATACAAACGAATGCCAGGCAAGCTCTCATCACTCCTCCATCAACACGCCCAGCGAATCTTACCTGTGCTGCCAAGATCCGTGCAACGCAACCTACTCCAGGCTCTTGAGTTTCTTCTTCAGTGCGTCCAGCAGCGGCGCCGGGAGTGCGGAGTAGCCTTCTTGAGTCGCATATCGCTGACCGTCTGTATATATCCAACTCAAGAGATCGCTCAAAGCGGCTGAACGAGCCGCGTCGGCATGGTTGGTTCGCAGGTAAATCCAGCTAAAACTGGCAATGGGATAGGAATCCGCTCCGCGTGCGTCAATTAACGAGGCGGAGAAGCTCTTCCAGCCTGGCTCCTCTGCCGCCTGGCATGCCGCGGCAATACTCTCATTGAAAGCTTCGACAAACTTACCGGCGGGATTCAGCACTGCGGCTTGGGAGATACCACCTTTCACCGCATATTGATACTCCACATAGCCGATGGAACCGCGGGTGTTTTTGACCTCTTCTGCCATGTCGGAACTTCGCTCCACCGCCTCGCCAACTGGCCATTTCGGTGAGGACGTTACGCCGACTTGAGCGCGAAACCTGGGACTCGCTTTCGAGAGAAAATCAGTGAAGACGTAGTTAGATCCCTTTCCCGCGGGACGGTTGACCACCTTGATGGGAAGATTCGGCAAAGCGATTTCCGGATTGAGTTTCGCGATCGCTGGCGCATTCCACGTCTTCACATCGCCGAGGAAAATATCAGCCAACACTTCGCCGGAGAGCCGCAGCTCCTGGTGTACATCGGGAAGGTTGTAGATGGGAACGATCGCTATGACCACGACTGGCAGTTCGGTCAAATTGCCCTCTTGCCGATCGTTTTCCGTGAGGGGAGTTTCCCCGGCGCCAAAATCGCCAGCACCGTGTGAAATCTGCTTGATCCCTTCGACGGTGCTGGACAAAAGGTATCGCATCTGAACTTTGGGGTTGCGCTTGTCATACTCCTGTGCCCACCGGCTGTAGAGAGGCGCTGGCGCACTCGATCCGGACCCCACCAGGACCAATACATTCTGGGCTTTGGCAGATGTGCCGTGCAGTCCGAGAATCAAAAGGGAAAGGAGGCACGGGATGAAGACGGCGGGGCCGCCGCAGCGTCCAGCCACGGTCGGCTTGAAGAGGCTTGCCGTTGACATTATCCTGTCCTTCCATCGTCGGCGCATCATTTCATCTAAATCTACCCTTCGGAGCCTGTATCTGGAAGTGACAATGGTACGTTCCCACCGCTTGGTCGAGGGCAACCATCGCGCGAACGGGGCTACCGGAACAGGACTGCTCCATTGATCCACAGGGGCGGGCGCGGTTCCGAAACATCGGAGCTTGGACCGCCCTACGCGTAGGATTTCTGGTCCCTTAAGGTTTACGGACTGTCGTAGCCGCCACTGACGCTACGCCTAATCTGATGTGCTATGCCCTTGGTGATCTCCTGCCGGCATTAGGATCTCCTTAGAATCAGAGTCGATTGGAATCCCGTCCGACCTCCTCTCGGCAGACGATTGCCGCCAATCTTGTCGCAAATAAAAGCGACAAGGTCATAAGAATCAATTTCTAGAAGGAGACCAAACCATGGCGACTGGAGCCGCTCCCGCCCCCGAACCAAGGGCGGAGACGAAAACCGAGACTACAGAAACGAGCGAAGCGCAGCCCGTAACGCTAAGACAGCGCATCGTACGAGTGCTGCATGACATTTTTCAAGGTCGCGAAGAACACCTTGGCTGGCGCCAGTGACCGTTTTTCCTGTGAGTTAGTGGCCACATTCCCGTTTATCTGCATGCGGCCGACTTACTCTGAGCGCTCACAGCCGCGGCCGCGATCTGCGGCAGCGGCACAACCACATCCACAGCACCGCGGGATATCGCCTCTTTGGGCATTCCAAACACGATGCAGCTGGCTTCGTCCTGCGCTATCGTGACTGCTCCCGCTTCTTTCATCTCGTAGAGACCCTGGGCTCCATCGTCGCCCATTCCGGTCATAATCACGCCAACTGCCTTGGAGCCGGCCGCGCTTGCCACGGAGCGAAAAAGCACATCCACGCTGGGGCGGTGGCGCGAGACCAGCGGCCCATCGACAACTTGGACGATAAGTTCTTCGCCACCGCGATTAACGAGCATATGCCGATTACCCGGCGCAATCAGTGCCCGGCCGTTTCGCAACCGCTCGCCTTCACGGGCCTCCGCGACTTCGATTGCGCATTCGTTGTTTAAGCGTTCTGCGAAGGCCCGCGTAAAGACCTCGGGCATATGTTGCACGATCACAACCGGCGGGCAATCAATCGGCAGTGCCGCGAGGAAGACACGCAGAGCCTCGGTTCCACCGGTTGATGCGCCCACTGCTATTACACCTTTCGGCGGCCCGGCACCGGGGGACTTGCTTTTGCGCGGAAGTACAGCATCCGCCGTAAGGCGAGGAACCGCCGATACAGCCAGCCTCGGCCGGAGCCTGACCTGCGCTTGAGACGCACTCCAGACCGCATCGAGAAGGGTCACCGCCGACTCGTGCAGGAAGTCTCGCACGCCAACCTTGGGCTTGGTGATTACTTCAACCGCGCCTTCTTCAAGCGCGCGCAATGCGAGTTCCGTTCCACGGGCCGCCAAACCGGAGCAGACGACGACCGGCGTAGGCATTTCCAGCATGATTTTTCGAATGAAAGTCAGGCCGTCCATCCGCGGCATTTCCAGGTCCGTGATCACGACGTCGGGTGGTTCTTTCTGCATCTTTCCCCATGCAATCAGCGGGTCCGCGGCGGTGTTGACCTTGACCCTGCGATTAGTGCTCAGGATGGCCTGCATCACTTGGCGGACCATCGCGGAGTCATCCACTACCAGGATGTGCAATTCATCTCCATGCATACGTGGCACACTCCCTTGCACTTCTAGGTACTCAAGGCCGCAGGCTTCCTTCCGCCCGGTTCCTCTTGGTACGCCGCCCTTGTGTAGATCGTCGACTCAAGGCTTCGCAGCTGGGATGACATACTGCTCAAGTTCTCTGCGTGGCCCACGAACAGGAAACCGTTGGGCATGAGATGACGGTAAAGGTTCGTAAGCACTCTGCCCTTCGAAACAAGGTCAAAATAAATCAGCACATTGCGGCAAAAGATGGCGTCGAAGGGTCCGTCCCTGAGACTGCAATCCTCGTTCAGGTTCAACTTTTGGAACTCGACCATCTGCTGGATTTCGATTTTTACTTTCATCTCGCCTTCCCGTTCGGCCCGTCCTCGCAGCATGAAACTGTGCAGCAAGTCCTCGGGTAGCTCCGTCGATCTGGCGATGGGATAGATTCCCTTGCGTGCTTTTTCCAGAACGCGGGTTGAGATGTCCGTGGCCAGAAGCCGCGCGTCCCAGCCGTTCGCGGCGGGAAGATGCTTGGCCAGCAACATCGCCACGGTGTAAGGTTCTTCTCCTGAAGAACATCCTGCGCTCCAGATGCGCAGCCTCCTCGGGCGCATTTGGTGTTCAGCTTCCGCCTGCCAGCGGGGAAACACTCTCTGCACCAGAAAATCAAACTGCCTGGGCTCGCGGAAAAAGCGGGTTTCGTTGGTGGTAATTGCGTCGATCATCCGCGTGCGTTCTTCGTGCTGGTCGGGCTGCGCGACGCATTCGTGGTACCGTTCGAGTGAATCGATGTCCAGCGCCCGAAGCCGCCGAAAGAGCCGCCCACACAGCAAGGCCGTTTTTGAACTGCCCAGCCAGATGCCAGTTTCGGCGTAGATTAGCTTCTGGAATTTCTGGAAAAGCACAGGACTAACGGAGAGAAGCGGCGACTGCTCAAGGTCTGCCTCACCATGGCGGGACGATCCGGAGTCCTTGGCGGCAGCCGTTCCGGCGGACACAGCTTACGCTCCCGCCTCGAAGTGCGACTCTTTCTTGATCGGCGCATTGATCGCCGAGTCGTCCGAAGATTCCGGACCGGCGACCGATTCCGTCACCACCAGCAATTCGTCGGCGGAGAGCACTTTGTCGATGTCAAGAATCAGGCAAAATTTCTTGCCCATCGCTCCCATGCCAAGCAGGTATTCGGTCTTTACTCTCGTGCCGAATGGCGGGGTGGCTTCGATTTGGTCAGCGGAAAGATCAATGACCTGGCTCACGGCGTCGGCCAGAACTCCCATGGTTAGTTGTTCGCCCTGGAACATCACTTCCGTAATAATGATGCAAGAGAATTTGGAAACAACACTGGCGGGCAAACCGAACTTCACTGCCAGATCAACCACTGGGACAACCCGGCCGCGCAAGTTCGTCACGCCGCGGATCCAGATCGGAGTATTGGGCACGGCGGTAACCGACTCGTACTCAATGATCTCCTTCACCTTCACAATACTGATGGCGTATTCCGATCCCGCGGTTAGGAAGGTAAGGTACTGGACAGTGCTCACGGGGAGGTTATTCTTCGCTGTTCGGTCCGACGCTCCCATAGTTTCGCTCCTCACATTTCTGCTGCATCGTCGAGTGCCGCTGGCTGTTCTTGGTTGCAAGGCCAAAGGCGGACATCATCGCCCAGCCTTAAAACGGAGAGAAGTTCGCCTCTTCCGCCACTTTGGCGCCGACCGGTTGAGTGCGGTTATGCGGGGCGAAATCGCTCCTGAACGCGGGGTGCAGGGGCATGGTCACGCGCTGTTTGCCGTCACCGCCACGATGGTGATTCTGCTCTCCAGCGACACGGAAGAAGGTCATCAACTGCAACAATTGTTCAGACTGAGCAGCCAATTCCTCGGCCGTACTTGAAAGCTCTTCGGCAGACGATGCGTTGCGCTGCGTGACTGTATCCACCTGGGACATCGCTTTGTTGATCTGCGTGACTCCGCCGGATTGTTCGGTCGAAGCCGCGGCAACGTCCTGCACCAGGTCGGCGGTCTTCTTGATGGAGGGCACCAGATCCGACAGCAGTTGGCCAGAGCGCTCGGCAACGCTAACACTCTTGCCCGCAAGGCCGCCGATTTCCTGTGCGGCCAATTGGCTCCGTTCGGCCAGCTTTCGAACCTCGACCGCGACCACGGCGAAGCCCCGGCCCTGGTCTCCCGCGCGCGCCGCTTCGATGGCGGCGTTGAGCGCAAGCAGGTTGGTCTGGTAGGCAATTTCTTCGATTACCGATATCTTGGCGGCAATTTGCTTCATGGCGCTCAGAGTTTCTTTCACAGCGTTGCCGCTCTCTTCTGCGGCAAGGGCGCCTTTGGCCGCTGCCTGCTCCACTTGCCGGCTGTTGTCGGCGTTCTGGGTAATGGAGGCGTTCATCTGCTCCAGACTGGAACTCATTTCCTCCACAGAAGCAGCTTGCTCGCTGGTTCCCTGGGAGAGACTCTGCGAGGAAGCGGAGACCTGATGAGCTGCGGAAGCGACCGCGGCCGACCCTTCCCGGACGTCCCGGATGATGCCCGATAGCCTGCCGCTCATTTCTTGCATCGCCTGTTGCAGTTTGCCGGTCTCGGAACTGTTGGTGACAACTATCTCCTTGGTCAAATCGCCGTTCGCGATCCGTTGCGCGTGCTCGACTGCCTGCTGGATCGGCCTGGTGATGCTCTTGGTTACGCTGGCTGCCGCAAGTGTGGCCAAAATCAGAGTTACGACCAGGAGCAACAACGCAATCCGGCGCCCTGCAGCGTAATCCTCCTGGCTCTCTTTGATAGTTTGCTGCATAGCAGCGGTCTGAACCTCAATGAACCTCTTCCACGTAGCGCGGTATTTGTCGAGTGCGGGGATGACCTCTCCGCTCAGCGCAGCCAGCGCCTGGTCTCGCTTCTTGTTGCTCAACAGCGTCTTCGCCTTTTGCCGGGCCGCCACGTAGGCCTGCCGGTCCTGGGCGACGACATCGAATAGTTCACGCTCCTGGGCGGAGTTGAGACTCTTTTCGATGGTTGCGATCTGCCCGCTGATCTCCTGGCTGATCGCATCGTTTTGCTGGTTCAGCCTGTTCGCTTGTTCGGGGTCGGTGGTTTCGAACAACTGCATCGTGATGCGGGCGTTAGTAATCGAGTGTTCGATGGTTTCGTGCGTCAACTCAACCGTGTTGTAACGCTTCTGGATTGAAGCTGACATGTCGGAGTTCAGCCGCCCGAGCCAGCTCAACCCGAATCCGCCAACCACAATCACGCACATCAGGATGGCACCGAAGACAATACCCAGTCGCGTACCGATGCTTCGATCTTGCCAGGTCTTCATAATCGTCTACCCTTTCCAATAACTGCCTTGCTCTTTAAGCTTGTGCCTGCAAAGTTGACTGCCTCACTCCGCGCAGAAGACTTGGAACGTCGACGATCAAACCCACTCGACCGTCCCCAAGAACCGTAGAACCGGCGATTCCCGGAACGCCCTGAAACGCGCGGCCTAACGGTTTCACGACCGTTTGCATGCCACCCAGCAATTCGTCGACTGCGATTCCGGCATGAAAATCATTGATCTTCACGACAACCACATTCTCGCGCTCGGGGGGTTCACCAGACATGCTGAACACGCGCCGCAATCGGATATAAGGAAGTGCGGTTCCGCGAAGACTGAGGATTCCGCTAGTTTCTGAAGAGCGCTGTTCCGCGGGCAATTCCGTACACTCGGTCACATGTTCCAGCGGGACGATGAAAGTCTCCGCGCCCACTCTGACCGAGAATCCTTCAATGATGGCGAGGGTCAACGGCAACCGGACCGTAATACTGCTGCCTTTGCCGGCGGTGCTCGAAACCTCTACCGTGCCGCGCAAAGTGTCGATGTTGCGGCGGACAACATCGAGCCCGACTCCACGGCCGGAAAGATCGGAAACCGAGGCCGCGGTGGAGAATCCGGCCCGGAAAACAAGATCGTAAAGGTCCTGGTCGCGAACCTCATCTTTATCTTTGCCAGACAAGAGCCCGAGATCTTTCGCTTTGTCGAGTATGCGGGCACGGTCGAACCCGGCCCCATCGTCTTCCAGCTTTACGGTGATGTTTCCGCCGCTGTGGGCAGCCGTCAGCCGGATCAGTCCGCAGGGATTCTTACCCTGGCTTTTACGCACAGCCGGCGTCTCGAGACCGTGATCAACCGCGTTCCGCACCAGGTGGAGCAAGGGATCTTTCAACTGTTCGAGCACCGTCGTATCAACCTCGACGTCTTCTCCTACCACTTCGAGACGAGCCAGCTTGCCGTGGCTCCGGGCAAGGTCCCTCACGGGACGGACAAACTGGCGAAACAGGGGACCAACCGGCACCATGCGGATGCTCATGACTTCACTTTGCAGATCCATGTACAGGCGCTCCGCTTCGCGGTGCATCTCGAGCAGGGCGCGTCCTTGCTCGGTGCCGAGCTTCTCGATCATCCGCCGCAGTCGGCCCTGCGCAATCACAATTTCCCCGGTGAGATTCAACATGTGATCGAGTTTGTCGACATCGGCGCGCAGCGTGCGGTGGCGCGGGCCGGGCAGCACATCGGCCTTTCCAGTCAGACTGGATTCGCCCGTAACCTCACCAGCTTTCACGGCTCTCTTCGACCACTTTTCCGCTTCCTGCGCGATTTTCTTTCTGAGAGCTTGTTGCGCCGGCGTCAGCTTCTGCGGCCCAACCGGGGCAGAGGAGACCATGGCACGAAGCTCATCCACCGCCTTTAGCAGCAGCGAAATCAGGTCTGTGCCGGGCACCATCTGCTGCTCGCGAAAGACCTCCAACAAGTCTTCCACCACGTGACCAAACCCTGCGAGCTCCGCGAGCTCCAATGAAGTTGCGTTTCCTTTGAGAGTGTGGGCGATGCGGAAAATAGTGTGCAGAAGTTCCGGATCAGAGGGATTCGTTTCCATCTGAATCAGCGTCTGCTCCATCAGATCCAGGCCTTCCTCCGACTCGACGAGGAACGACGCGAAGACTGCATCACGGTCAAAGTCCGCTAGATCCACCGTTCCTCTCCTTCCGATCACTCCCTCGGAGCGAGCCTGACTCTTCACTCGCTACAGGGCTTCCACTACGCCTGGTCGAAACTCTTAATCGTCGTCGTGCCGTTAGAGACCTCAAACATCAATCTGCGGCCGTGTTTCCCGGAAACCTCTCGTTCAACTACCGGAATGCCCGCGTCACGAAGAAAACTTTCGGCGAGCTCAACATTTCTTGTTCCCAACGTGTGCGCGGGATCGCCACCAAAGGAGCTGGAACCACCGAAGATCCTAGCCTGCAAGTAGCGCATTTCACATCCGAGCGCCAGAACCTGGCTCAACAGCTCGGGATTGGCCACATTGCCGTAACGCAGCCGGTTAGGCCCTTCACTCGACCCCTCAGGCAACAGGTAGTGGTTCATTCCTCCCGCCTTCCTTTGCCGGTCCCAGAGACAGACGGCCGCGCACGATCCGAGTATGGTGGAGATAGTCATGGGATCGCGCGTTACAAACACTTGGCCGGGATACAGGAAGTGCCGAGGCTCCCTTGCGTTGGCCGACTCAAATTTCTTCATGTAGTCTGCGGGCAGCACGGCGGGATTGAATTTTGAAGCGGCGTCGCTCATGCGTTCATCCCCGGTCGCACGGTCTGCGGATTCGAGTGCCCACCAAACAATGGCTGAGCGGCTTCCTCGGAAAGAAGTTTGAATAGTTCCATGTCACCCTTGTCGAAGGCGAGCTTCTGCGGAAGCAAACGCAGGATCGCAAGTATCGCGATCGTCTGGTTTGCCACCCGGATGGGAATGAAGGCTTGGGCCCTGGCCGTCGCACTAGACCGGTCACGAGCCGAGAAGTCGATGTGGCACTCACCACCCAGGACGCGACGCAGGCCATCCCTGCCCAGCGCCCGCGGCAAGTCGTAATTATCAAGGTCGATTCCGAACGACCAACAGACCTGGAAACTTCCGGCTTTCTGATCTACTCTGAACAACCCCATTTCCTCGGAACCGAGGAAGTTGGCTACAATCTCGCGTAGGCCCTCGATGGCATCCTCTTTCCCTCTGCTCTCGGCTAGCCTCTTCCGCGCGGCTCCCAAGCGGGGATCGTTCACCGGGTCGGCTGCGCAGCGCTTCACAGCGGCGGCACTCTTCTGAACGTTCATGAAAGTCCTCGTTGCACCGATTCATTGATTGGGTAATCGCACCCGCTCATCGCTCTACTCACCGAGGTAGCTCTGTAACAAAGCCACCAGTTCGGCGCCATCGACGGGCTTAGTGATGTAGTCGTTGCACCCGCTCTGGAAGCCCGCCTCCATGTAAGACTCTTCGCCGCGCGTGGTGACCAGAACAATCGGGATCTCGCGCGTGCCCGGCTGCTGACGCATCAACTTGCAAGCCTCAAATCCGTTCATACGCGGCATCACAACATCCATCAGGACCAGGTCGGGGTGTTCGAGTTGCGCCTTCTCGACCGCTTCCTGTCCGTCGCTTGCAGTCACGCACACGTACGTCGTGCGCCTTGCCAGAATCTCGCGCTCCATCATCAAGGCTGTTTTGGAGTCGTCAACCACAAGGACTTTCTTTGACATTTGTATCCCTCGAACTTCCTCGAACCGTAATGCCGAGGCGATAGCAACACTGGGAGGACCTAATTGTGGACGCTGCGCGTGGCGAATCAGCCGGCGCTCCGATCGTCCTGCGATCCGGGCCGCGATCCTCACGCGCTAGTTAAGAAGACCGACTGCGTGACGCGCAAAATCGCTCCTATAACCTGACCTGAATCGCTTGGCAGAATGTTTGGATTAGACCTGCGTCCCCCTCCAGCTACTACCCATTAGTAATCTCTAACATAGGCACACATGCCTCGGTAGTTACGGGGGTAATTGACCCGCTGGTGGCTTGCCTGCGGGAATGGCAACGGATATTGGAGACGAGCAGGAGGGTCTCGCCGATAGACATACGACCTCTTTAATGCGTCGGTTTCGCAGGCTCCGTTAAAGAAAGGTTCGCGGTCAAGGCGGCTGATCCGAGATGCAACCTGCAATCGCCTGGTTTGGCTCGCGACGTGTATTACCATCCAAACGATGAACTCACGCCTCCGCCTTTGGTTGGGTGATCCGCTGGTGCTGTTGTGTCTGGTGGCGGGTTTGCTCGCGTTTGTTGTGCAGTCGGGCGAGCTCGGTACGGCCGACACTACGCACCGCTTGCAGACGACGCACTGGCTGTGGACGCCGGAGCCACAGGTATTTCCCAACGAGTACCCCGAGTTTGGCCTGCACGGGCGCGGAGGCTGGCTCTATAGCTGGTATGGCATCGGGCAGTCGTTGCTGATGCTGCCAGCGGACCTGGTGGGAACATGGATCGCGCACTGGAAGATTTTTTCTGGCTACGGCGATGACCCCGCGGTGCGCAGCATCGTGGTCAGCTACAGCATCGGCATGCTGGTGAGCGTGCTGACGGCGCTGGCGGCATTTCGGTTGCTGCGCCAACTCCGATTCAGAGTCCGGGAGTCGGTGCCGGGAGTGCTGGCCTTGATGTTTTGCACGACGCATCTGCACTACACACAGAACATGATGGAAAACAACTACATCATGCTTCTCACACTGGCCGGATTTTCCTTTCAGTACGAGTGGTTGCGGACGGGAAGTAAGCGGGCCCTGCTGGCAGGATCCGCGGCTTTCGGACTGAACCTGCTCACTCGGCTGACGACGGGCCTCGATCTTATGGCAGGAGGCGTTTTTCTTCTTCTCGTACTTTGGTTCGAAGGCGTGCGAGGACGCGAGCTTTGGCAGCGCTTCGCGAGCTACTCGAAGGTCGCCGCTCCCGTGTATGCATTTTTCCTGCTGGTTGACCGGCTCTACCAGTACTACCGTTTTGGATCATTCACCAACACATATCTGTCGCTGTTTGCCAGAGAACAACGGTTGCTGGATCCGACGCTGCCGGCAAACTATCCCTGGACCACGCCGCTTTATGAGGGCTTTCTGGGTCCGTTGTTCACACCGGAGAAGTCGATCTTCCTTTTCGATCCGCTTCTGGTACTGGCGATTGTGCTGTTGCTGGTGCTGTGGAAGCGCTTGCCGCCGGACGTACGTGCGTACGGAGTCATGTCGCTTTTGCTATTGTTCGCCTACATCAGCTTCTACGCGCGATATACCTACTGGGCGGGAGATTTTGCCTGGGGCGATCGCTACGTTTCGACTTCGGTGGAGTTGGCCGCGTTGCTTGCCGTGCCCTTGTTAGTGCGCTATCGCGAGAACCTAAGCGCATGGATCTGGCGGGGCGGAATCGTGCTGATTGCAGCCAGCCTGATCATTCAACTTGCCTCTCTCGCTTTCTGGCTGCCGCTGGAAATTTACCAGATGGAAACGCTGGGGCATCCTACATTTGTGATCGCGCTGCGGTTCAAGAATATTGTGGCGTTTGCTTTGGGCAAGATGGACGCGTGGGGATTAAACACCGAGTCAATGAAGGAAGATCCGTGGGACTACGTCCACATCACGACGTGGAATTTTCTGCCGTTCCTGTTAAGAAGAGTGGGAGCCGCGCCGAGCTGGGTGGTGGACACGGCCTTCACGGTCTGGGCAGCGGCGATGGCGGCTTTGGCGTGGATTCTGGGGCGGCTGAGGACGGAGTGCGCCCGCACTCCGAATGGCTCCGACCTTTCGTGAATCGCTGCGTGCGCTAAATCCACAAGCAGGCGCAACATCTGGAAATCCAGATGCTTAATTCCCTCCCGAGTGAGCGACGTTCCTAAGAACGCTCTCAGCCAGCAACAAATCTTCCGATTCCATTTGAGGTCGAAGCAACCATGTCGAAAGTAAGTATGCCCAAAGCTATCAACGCTTTTTTCGGTCTCCTTTCTATTGCGTACGTCTGGGTGCTGGTTCGGCGAGTCTTGACTCGGCCGGCCGTTGCTGGTACTGACTTCTCTGTTTCTCCAGTTTTGAGGTTGAGCACGGGCGCGAGTAGTTCGCGCCCGGTGCATTGGCGTGGACGGTTCTTGCGATATGCGGCTTCGTCCTTCCTCGGCATGGCGATCGGGCTGAGTTCCCAGGCGGCAGCCCAGAGCTGCGTCAATCTACAGTGCTTTCAGGTCACGTGCCTGGGCAGCGCCACGACCTCGATCAGCGGAACAGTCTACGCGCCAAACGGCGCGGATCCGATTCCGAATGTGCTGGTTTACGTTCCCAATGGGACGGTCGAGCCCTTCGTCGACGGACCGGCGGACGACACGGAGGCGTCGCTCGTGACGGGCTCGCCCCTGGTCAGCACGACGACCGCAGCGAACGGCGCCTTTACTTTGACCGATGTCCCCGCGGGCACGGGCTTCCCGCTGGTGCTGCAGGCAGGCCGATGGCGGCGGCAGCTGACTGTGCCGTCGGTGACTTCCTGTGTGAACACGCCCGTATCGAATTTCAACCCCCCGCAAGATGTCTTCGCCAGGTTTCCCCAAACCCAGGTTGAGGGGGACATTCCGAAGATGGCGCTGGCTACCGGAGGGGTGGACGCTGTGGAATGTTCGCTGCGCAAAATCGGCATCGCGGATACGGAGTTCACCGACTATACCGTCAATGCAACCGGGCTTTCCGAGCCCGGGCGGATCAGTCTGTTTGAGGGTGCGGGGAACTCCGGCGCCAAAGCGGGCGGCACGGTCCATTCGGAGAGCCAACTGGTGGGCAGCACCAGCGCTACCATTGCCGGGTCGCTGCTGGGCAATTACAACGTCTTGCTGCTGCCCTGCCAGGGCACCTTCGGCTACACCTGGCGAGGGCGGGCGGATTTTTGCCACGCATCACAGCGATACTTATCTCGATCAGGATGCCGCCATCGACGGGGCCGCCATCTGGCGGGGCGATGCGAACAGCGACTCGATCGGCTCCGGCGAAGCGACGATCGACACCAGTTTTTCGAGCGGCATGACGCTGGCGCAATGGCTGCAGGATATCGGGGCGACCACTACGCTCGGCCAGGTGGCGATGAGCTCGCTATTCAGCGACCAGACCGGCATTAACCTGCCGACGCAGTCCTGGGCGACCTTCAATAGCGCCGAATTCGGCGTCGCGCAACCCATCCTGCAACTCTCTTTCTACGCGCCGGTGGGCTCGCCTGTAGCCAACCAGTTCGGCAGGGTGATGTACAACGAGTATCACGTCGACACCACCTCTACGAACGACACCGTCACCTTCCCCGCCGAATGCACCGGCAGCCTGGCCAAAACAGCGGCCTTCACCGCGCAAGAGCACATGCTGGAATACAGTTTGTTTGACCTGATGAACTTCTCGGTGCCGGTGGTAGCGCCGACGGTTTCCATCGGCATTACGCACAGTCCCTCGACCTTTACCGGGGGCGATGCCGGCGATACCATCACCGTCACGGTCGACAACACCGGAGCCTCGGCAATTCCCACCACTCCTGCCGTCTACCTTACGGTGACGCTTCCCGCCGGCCTGACTCCAGTGAGCATGACCGATTCTGCGGGAATCTACAGCTGCAATATTTCAACGCTGACCTGCACCCTGACTTCGGCCTGGAGCGCCGGCGTGACCGATCCAGTCACCATCACCGTGAGGGTAGCGGCCAACGTAAGCGGGGGCAGCCCGTCGGTGAGTGCGACGGACAGCAGCGCGGGATTTTCGAGCAACGTAACCAGTCCCATTACGCTCAACATCGACGCTGCACCCGCGGGAACTGTCACCACCGGGGCCAGTGTCAGCGCGGGGGCGGTTGAGTTGCAATCGACCGGGTCGGCGACGGCGAACTTTGCCATCAGCGCGGGCACGACCGTCGGCACTATTTCGGTAGTCACCCAGGGCGCTACCGGCCTGGACTTTACCAACGCAGGCTCCGGCAGCTGCGCCGCCACTACCTATGGCTCCAGCGCCAGCTGCAGCGTGAACGTGACCTTCACCCCTGCGCATCCCGGGCCGAGATATGGGGCCGTCGAAGTGCTTGACGGCGGCGGAAATCTGCTGGCGACGCAATATATAACCGCCATCGGCGTTTCCCCGCAGCTCACTTTCTCTCCCCAGGTGCGGTCCTCCCTGGGTGGGGGATTCAGCCAGCCCGATGGCGTGGCCACCGACAGCGGCGGAAATATCTACGTCGCCGATCAGGCCAACAATGCGGTGAAAAAGATTCCGGCCGGCTGCAGCGCCTCGAGCTGCGTCACCACGATTGGTGGCGGCTTCAGTTCGCCCTACGGAATAGCGGTGGACGGTGCGGGCAACGTTTGGGTCGCCGATAACGGCAACAACGCGGTGAAAAAGGTTCCGAGCGGCTGCATCCTCTCGAGTTGCGTAATCACGGTGGGCGGAGCGATCGGCTCGCCCGCCGGCCTTGCGGTCGACGGCTTCGGAAATGTCTTCGTAACCGATTCGAGCGACGCAATTGTCTTCGAGATTCCGCAGGGCTGTGCTGCCTCGAGCTGCACTGTGAGCCTGGGCGGCGGCTTCGGAAGCCCTTACGGGATTGCGGTAGATGGGAACGGCAACGTCTTCGTCGCCGATGACGGCGACGCGGCTGTCAAAGAATTTCCGGCCAGTTGCACCGCCGCAAGCTGCGTGAGCACTCTGGGCGGAGGAATCAGCCAACCCTACAGCGTGGTGGTGGATGCAAGCGGGAGCGTCTTCGTGGGCGATCAAGGCGCATCTGCCGTGAGAAAGATTCCCAGCGGCTGTACCTCATCGACTTGCGTGAGCACTCTGAGTGGAACTTTTCTGCATCCCGTCGGCGTCGCACTGGACGGCGGCGGAAATCTTTTCGTCAGCGATAGCGGCACGACGACGGTAGCCAAGCTGGACTTCGCCGATCCTCCGGCGCTCACTTTTCCTTCCACGCGGGTAGGCTCGACTAGCAGCGCGCAGTCCATCACCGCAAGCAACGACGGCAATGCCGCACTGAACCTTACTGCCTCGGGCTTGGCCGCACCCACCGACTTTCTCCAGGTGGCGGGCGGCGGAAGCCCGGCCGATTGCGCCGATAGTGGCACCGTGACCGCGGGCGCAAGCTGCAACCTCAGCCTCGAGTTCGGACCACAAGCGACGGGCTCGTTCTCGGAATCGTTTGTCCTGACCGACAACAATCTGAATGTAACCGCCGCGGCCCAGTCGATCTCTCTAAGCGGCACCGCGATCCCCGCGGACTCCACTTCCACGGCCGTCGGGGTCAGCCCGAATCCGCCGATCGTGGGCCAGGCGGCGACGATTACCGCGACGGTGAGCGACACAACCAATGTCGGCACCGTGCCGACCGGCTCCGTGACCTTTAGCGATTCGGTGGCTGGGAGTCTGAACGGCGGCGCAGGGGTCACGCTTGTCTCCGGCGTGGCGAGTTTGACGGGAGTGATTCTGAGTGGAAGCGCCGGAACCTCGCACACCATCACAGCCAACTATCAGGGTGTGGAAGACACGTTTCTGGCGAGCAGCAATACCGCTACCGCAGTGATGGCGGCGGCTCCAACCACAACTGGGCTGGGGGTCGCGCCGAGCGGCTCCGTCGTCGCCGGGACCGTGGTCACTTTCACCGGTACGGTATCGCCAGCGCCAGCGGGTTCGCCGGCTGGCACAGTCAGCTTTTATAGCGGCGAGACCTTGCTCGGCAGTGGCCCGGTCTACTCTTCCGGCATCGCAACTTTCATCACCAGCAGCCTGCCGACTGGAGTGCTGAGTCTTACCGCCGTCTATTCCGGCAACACCGGATTCGCCGCCTCGACTTCGGCCGCCGTCACCGAGACGGTAACCTCGCCATCGGCGGCTGCCACCACGACCACGCTGACGGCGCTGCCGAATCCGGCCATCGTTGGACAGTCGGTTACGCTCACCGCCACGGTCGCGCCCGCGCCCACGGGAACGCCTGCGGGCACGGTCAGCTTTTATAACGGCACAACGTTGCTGGGCACAATCGCCGTCAATTCTTCCGGAATCGCCGCCTTCACCACCAGCAGCCTGCCGCTGGGGGCGCTGAGTCTGACCGCGGTTTATTCGGGCAACGCGGGATTTGCCAGTTCGACCTCAGCCGCATTCGCGGAAACGGTGGCGGCGGCGACTACCGCGACCACCACCACGCTCACGGCCTTGCCCAATCCGCTGGCCGACGGACAACCTGCAACGCTTACGGCGACCGTGACTCCCGCACCGACGGGCAGCCCCGCCGGCATCATCAGTTTCTACAGTGGAACTACCTTGCTCGGTACCGGCACCCTCGACGCTTCCGGAGTGGCGACGTTCACCACCAGCAGCCTGGTGGTTGGGGCCGACAGCATTACGGCGGTGTATCCGGGTAATGCCGGCTTCGCGGCATCCACTTCCTCCGCTCTCAGCGAGACCGTAAACACAGCCTTTACCGTGACCGGTCCCACTACACCAGTCCAGGTCGCGCCGGGAGGGGCCGCGACCTTCAACCTTACGATACCGCCGCTCGGAGGCGCATTTGACGGCGTAGTCATTCTCTCGGCCGCCGGACTTCCGCCGGGTGCAACGGCTACGTTCAATCCTCCGACGGTTACGCCGGGAGTCGCGGGCGCGACGGCCGTATTGACGATACAACTGGCGACTCTGGCCGCGAGCAGCAGTCCCGTCCGCGACATTCCCGCCAAGCACCGCTTTCCTGCTAACCACGGATTTCCGTTTGCGCCGATCAGCATGGGGTTCGTCCTGTTTGGGGCGGTGCTGGGACGCAAGCGCATTCCAAGGGGACTGGTGCTGGTTCTGGCGCTGGCGAGTCTGGGAGTTGCGACGTCGCTGCTCAGCGGGTGCGGGGGCGGTTTCGCAAATACTCCCCCCACGCCGGCCGGAAACTACACGATTACAGTCACGGGAACGAGCGGATCGTTCCAGGCCTCGACGACGGTGACGCTGGCGGTGGAATGAGAATGATTTTCACCCAGCGAACCCGGACAACCACAGTCAACAAACCGGCAGCGAACAAGATAAGGACGAGGATAAATCCAATGAAGAAATCAACATCAATCAAGACGGTCGCTTTCCTTCTGCTGGCTCTCGGATTCGAAGCGCTGGCTCCCCGTCCGGCGTTGGCACAGAGGGGTAACTTAGTGGATGTGGGCGTCGACTATAACTACGTCCGGACGAATGCGCCGTCCGGAGACTGCGGATGCTTCGCGATGAACGGCGGAAGCGGCTGGGTGGCATTCAACTTCAGCCGCTCCGTCGGCATCGTCGGTGAAATCGCCAGTCAGTATGCGTCGAACATCTCCAGCAGCGGTGCGGACCTGACTCTCACGTCGTATCTGGTCGGTCCGCGCTACGCCTGGGGGCGCGCCCACCACTTCGCGCCCTTCGCTCAGGTATTGCTGGGTGGCGCCCATGCCAGTGGAAGTCTGGCTCCGGGCAACTCTGGACTTGCGGGATCGGCCAATGCTTTTGCCATGATCGCGGGGGGCGGACTCGATATCGGCCTCACCCACCACATAGCCTTGCGAGCCTTCGAAGCCGACTACTATTTGACGCGCTTCGATAACGGAGTGAACGATCATCAAAACAATCTTCGCATCGCCGCCGGCATAATCATTCGGTTTGGTGGAAGCAAATGACCGACCTACTACAAACTCTGAACGAGCCGGAGCGAGCTACTCCACAGTAACGGACTTGGCCAAGTTCCTCGGCTGATCCACATCGCACCCCCGCCGGACGGCGATGTGATAAGCCAGCAACTGCAGCGGGACGATTTCGAGAATTGGTGAGAGCTCTTCTGGTGCGGCAGGAACGTAGAGGACATAATCGGCAGATTCCTTGATTTCTTCGTCGCCTTCGGTGGCGAGCGCGATCACCACGCCGGAGCGTGCTTTCACTTCCTTCAGATTGGACATCGTTTTCTCGTAGCGCAGCATCGAGTCGGCATCGTTGGTGTCGCGGGTGGCGATCACGACGACGGGAAGATTTTCGTCGATCAGGGCGTTGGGGCCGTGCTTCATCTCGCCGGCTGGATAGCCCTCGGCGTGGATATAGGAGATTTCCTTGAGTTTCAACGCACCTTCGAGGGCGATGGGGTAATGAATGCCGCGGCCGAGGAAGAGAAAATCGTGAGCCCGTTGGAAACGCTTGGCTAAGTCTTCGCATGCAGCGTCGTGCGTGAAGATCGTTTCCAGTTTGCCGGGAATGAGCGTGAGTTCCTGGGCTGCGGTGCGGATCTGCTCGGCGGTCATGGCGCCGCGTACCTGTGCGAGATAAAGAGCAAAGAGATAGAGAGCAGTCAGCTGGCAGGTAAAAGCCTTGGTCGATGCCACGCCGATCTCTGGTCCGGCATGCGTGTAGATGGTTCCTGCCGCCTCGCGGGTGATCATGGAACCGACCACGTTGCAGATGGCCAGCGTATGCGAGCCTTTGGCCTTGGCCTCGCGCTGGGCGGCGATGGTATCGGCGGTTTCGCCGGATTGCGAGATCACGAGCGTGATGGTGTTCTCGCTGACGATGGGATCGCGATAACGCCACTCGCTGGCGTAATCGACCTCGACCGGAACGCGGGCGAAGGTTTCGATCATGAACTTGCCGGCCTGTCCGGCGTGCCAACTGGTGCCGCAGGCGAGGATGTTTATTTTTTTCGCGGCGCGGAATTCGGCTTCGCCGAGCTGCATTTCATCGAGGAAGATGTGGCCGGTGTCGAGCGAAATGCGGCCTAAAGTTGTGTCACGGATGGCACGCGGCTGCTCGTAAATTTCCTTGAGCATGAAATGCTTGAAGCCGCCTTTTTCCGCCATGATCGGGTCCCAGGTGACGTGCTGTACCTGCCGCCGAATCGGCTTGCCATCGAAATCAGTCAGCTGCACTCCATCGGCGGTGACCACAGCGAGGTCGCCATCGGCCAGAAAGAAGATGTCGCGCGTGTGGTTCAGAATGGCGGGAACGTCGGAGGCCACAAAATACTCGTCATTGCCTAAGCCAACAACCAAAGGAGGGCCGTTGCGCGCGGCCACAATCTTGTTGGGGTCATCGACGGAGATCACTGCCAGAGCGAAGACTCCGCTGAGTTCCTTCACGGTGCGGCGCACGGCTTCTTCGAGCGTAGGATGGTGACCGTTCCCAGTTTTGAATAGGTGCTTCTCGATCAGGTGGGCGATCACTTCGGTATCGGTTTCGGTCGAGAACGTGTGGCCTTCCTCGATCAGCTTTTTCTTGAGGCTTAGATAGTTTTCGACGATGCCGTTGTGTACGACCACGATTTTGCCGGTGCAGTCGCGATGAGGATGAGCATTCTCCTCCGTGGGACGTCCATGAGTGGCCCAGCGGGTATGGCCTATGCCGTAGGTGCCGTCGAGTGGTTTGAGGCGGATGACTTCTTCGAGATTGCGCAGCTTGCCTTCGGCGCGACGAAGCTGCAATTTGTCTCCATTGCCGGCAACGGCGATTCCAGCCGAGTCGTAGCCGCGGTACTCAAGCCGACGCAGACCCTCGATGATGATTGGAACGACTTGCTTCTTACCGACGTAGCCAACGATGCCACACATGCGGGAATCTCCGAGAAGTTCAGTCTGCGAGGGAACAGCGAAATTCTTCAATCACGGGGTTGGTCAGGACTTCGCGAGCGATACGCTCTACTTCGTTTTGCGCTTCTTCACGGCTCAAGCCGCCATCGAGCGTAAGCTCGAAGTACTTTCCCTGGCGGACTTCTTCCAGACCCTTGTAGCCCATTTTGCTGAGCGCGCCGTGAATCGTCTTACCTTGGGGATCGAGGACGCTCTTTTTGAGCGAAACGTAAACGTAAGCTTTCATGGGAGCTTTAATTATACGTCAGGGAACAAAGGAGGCTGCCGCGGCAAGGTTGGGTACACGCGGAGCAAGAATCGATGCAATTCAATCCTCTTAAGGAAACCGTTTCAGGTCTGATGGTCTGGTCACCGAACCTTACGAGGTGAGTTCTTGTATCTTTCGCTCAAGGTCGGCGAGAGCGTGTTCGAGCATGCTGCGGTGACGGGGATTATTGCTATGTTCAAGTTGCCGAATGACACGCTGAAGCGAGAGGTGAAGGTTCTCTTTTGCGCGTAGCCGATCGGCCTCTTCCCTTGTCAGGCGCGGCTTTTGCGATGCGGTTCTTCCGGCCGCTTCGTCCTGTTGTGCCTCGACGGACTTGCTCTCCCAGCCGCGAGCCATGCCGCGATTATACCGATTTTGGCGGGCGCAGCTCTTTCGAGGACAGGTCCTACATCCGAGATACAGTTACCAAAACATTCCCATTCTGGGAAGGCCGTTCCGAAAACCCAAGTCGCGAAGAAAAACGATGCACGCATTGAGATATATGGTACTAATGCAGTTACCTCTGGCCGATTGAGCGGGAACGTCTTTGAGGGGGGGCGTCCGCAGGGAGTGCAGTGTAGCTTACCCTTGAGCGCACCTAGCTTTGACCCAGCATGGGATGTGCAGCGCTCGCTTGCGCTGCTGGATGTGGCGGATGTCGTGTCTCGACGACGCCCGCCAGCCGATCTATTTCGGGATCTGGTAATTCGTCTCCGCGCACTCCTTTCTTTTGACAGTCTTACACTCGCTCTGTACGATCCCGCTCGAAAAATAATGGAAATGTATCTGTGGGAAGGCACGCACCGGTTGCGTCAGCCTGTGGAGATAGGTGTGGGAGAGTCTGCTGTCGGCTCAGTCTGGCGGAATCAAAACTTACTTTCTATCGGTGACCTGACGACGGAAAAACAATTCGAGCCGGAGTTGCGATGGCTGCGGGCCGCGGAAATACGTTCCTACCGCGTGCTTCCGCTGACCATATTACAGAGAAGACTAGGTGCGCTGGGATTCGGAAGCAAGAGGGCCAGCGGATTCAGCTTCGGCAATCTCCCGTTCCTGCGCCTGATAGCAGATATAGTCGCGCTCTGCGTGGATGCCAACTTGCCCGAGGCGGCCCTGCTGGAAGAAAAAGCTCGACTGCGCCTGGTGATCGAGCGAGCCCATACCGAGAAAGAGGCCCAGCCGGCGGCGCGGACACAGCTTCTGCTCATGAGCAAACCGCCCGAACCCTCTGAGGAGGGCAATCGAGTCTGGTTCGGTAGTGCCGAGGCTTTATTCGAGTCGGAACCGCTGATGACCGCCTATCTCAGCGCCTATAAAGTCGGCCTTTGCATTTTGGACACTAACTTCCGCTATCTCTCGATCAACCGCACGATGGCAGAGATGAATGGCATCCCCCCGGAAATGCATTTGGGAAAAAGCATCCGTGAAATGCTGGGTGATTTCGCCGAACTGATCGAGCCCCAACTAAGTCGCGCGTTGGCGACTGCCCAGCCCATCTTGAATTTTCAAATCAGCTGCAAGCTTCCCACGCGAGACGAACCCGGCCATTGGTTGGAGCAATACATTCCCATCAAGGATGCAGCGGGCAAGGTTGCGCAAATCGGAGTTGTGGCGACTGAGATTACCGAAAGCAAGAAACTCGAGGACTCCCTTCGAGGTGTTTCACAAACGCTGCGGGAGGAGAGGAAGCGGCAAGAGATGCTGCTTGAAATCGGCCGGGCGCTGACAGGAAAGTGGGATGTCCGGCACGTCTTTCCGAAGATCTCCGCGTACCTGCGCCGAGTTCTGCGGCAGGAATATGCGGCCCTTGCGTTACGCGACGAGAAGACTGGACACCTGGTGCGGGAAGCAGTGGACTTTCCTTTAGGGAGGAATTTGCGGGCTGGAGGGGAAATAAGCACGGCACGCAGCTCGGGAGTTAAAGCTGTGCAGGAGCGTTCCTCCCTAATCCTTACCCGCGACGAGATCCAAGGATCGGATCCTGCGATTGCGGCCAGCCTGACGGAAGAAGGGCTCAGGTCGCTGTGCTGTGTACCACTGCTCCGGCCCAAAGCTGCCGTGGGGGTTCTCGTGCTTGGCAGCACGCGGGCGGGCGCTTTTAAGACCGACGATCTGACTCTGCTGAACCAGGTTGCGGCTCAACTGGCAATTGCCATTGAAAACGCGCGCACCGCCCGCGAAGTTCAGCAACTTAGAAACCAACTGGAGCAGGACAGACGCAATCTCGAGGGTGAACCGCGAGCGCAGTTCCATTTTGAGGAGATCATCGGAGAGAGTGCGGCGCTCGAGCGGGTACTGGACCAGGTCGGAGTTGTCGCTGAAAGCGATGCCACTGTCCTGCTCCTGGGAGAAACCGGAACCGGCAAAGGACTGATCGCGCGCGCCATCCATCGCATCAGCAAGCGCAAGGACAAGAATTTTGTCACCTTAAATTGCGCCGCCATTCCCACCGGACTATTGGAAAGCGAATTGTTTGGGCACGAAAAGGGCGCATTCACCGGCGCCGTCAGTCAGAAGGTCGGACGATTGGAACTGGCGGATAAGGGCACTCTGTTCCTGGATGAGATCGGGGAAATCCCCCTGGAGCTGCAGCCCAAGCTCCTCCGCGTTCTGCAAGACCACGAATTCGAAAGGTTGGGAGGCACGCGGACTATCAAAGTTGATCTCCGATTGATCGCCGCCACGAATCGGGATTTGGCAAAAAGCGTTGCCGAAAAGGAGTTTCGCAGCGACCTCTTCTACCGTTTTAACGTCTTCCCCATTCGTATGCCGTCTCTGCGCGAGCGGCGCGAGGATATTCCGCTTCTGGTCCGATACTTTGTCCGGAAATTTGCTCAAGCAATGAACCGTGGCATTGAGACGATCCCAACGGAAACCATGCAAGCCTTGATCAATTGGCACTGGCCGGGAAACGTAAGGGAACTGGAGAACTTCATTGAGCGATCGGTTATTCTCACGGATGGGACTGCTTTGCGTGCACCGCTTTCGGAACTCCGGACGCAAACCTTCGTCGCGGAACACTCATTAAAGGGGACGGAACGGGAACATATTATCCGTGTGCTACGGGAGACTCGCGGGAAGATCTCCGGACCCGCCGGGGCAGCGCGGCGGCTCGGATTGAAGCGTAGCACCCTGCAATCGAAAATGCAGCGGCTGGGAATCTCGCGCGCAGACTACTCCGGTGAGAAATCGGCCTAGGGTTAAGTCACCTCAACTTGGATCGGAATGGGCTTCAAGTGCCGACCCGTCGTCCCGTTGCCGAATAATCGGCATTTGGCTGATAGTGCGACCACCGACGTCCTCGGGATCGAGCTTTGCTTTCTGCGCGTTAGGCTCTTCCGCAAGTGAGCCATTCTGGTACTAGAAGTGCATTGGCAGTTCTTGATCGGGAAGCTGGGGCGGCTTTTCCTGAAAACGGATGGACTTGCGTTCTCCGTCGACAGCCTGCATCCGGATCGGGAGCGAGCCGTGCTTGTCGCGAGGAACTACCAGCCGAATAATCTAGTTCGCCTACTTCCCGCTTCGCCCGTGATTGCCACAGGAGCTTCAAAGACAGAAGCTGGGCGGGCAAGACGATATGGGGTTGGGGAAGCTTGGGCAACCGTTCTGCCCGAGTTGAGGACGAACGAATCAGAAGCTCCACTTGCTCATACTCTGACTTCGCCTAACCCAGAGGCGCGCGATCCGCTGTATTTGTTTGCCTGCCAGTTGGAGTGGGAACAGTTCGCCGACCCTAGTGCGGCGTGGGAAGTGATTTCCGCCGTGAGGAGCGCAGATGCGGATACCCGAGCCCATGCGCTTTCCCTGCTTGAGCGCTCGGAGCAGACCGGACAGCAACCCCGGCAAGATACTCCCACAGGCCAGCGATACCGGCGAAGTTCGACAACGGAGGTGGGAATGAGAACTCCCTATGGTCTCGAAATCATTGAAAGCTGCATGGGGTGCAAAGCCAGCCGGGAAGGCTTCTTCTGCCGCTTCTCGCCCGGGGTGCTGAGGTCGATTGACGAGGTCAGCCATCACAGCGTCATGCCGCCTGGCGCCTTGCTGTTCGTGGAAGGGCAGACGCCGCGGGGTGTGTTCATTCTTTGTTCCGGCAAGGTCAAGCTCTCCACCACCTCGAAAGAAGGGAAAGTACTCATCCTGAAACAGGCTGAGGCCGGAGAAGCGCTGGGATTGAGCGCGGCTATCTCCGGAACAAACTACGAAATGAGCGCCGAAACCGCCTCGCCGTGCCAGTTGAATTTTATTGGACGGCGGGACTTCATGGCCCTCTTGCAAAACGAAAGTGAAGTGGGAGTTCATGCCGCGATGTGGCTGAGCCACGAGTTCCAGGGCGCGTATCGCGACATCCACGATCTGGTGCTGGCCCGCTCTTCGTCCGGAAAGCTGGCGAGGCTGCTGTTGTCGTGCGTGCCTCCGGGGTTCCAGGAATCGAATGAATTGCACTTGCGTTCCGCGATGACCCACGAAGAGATGGCACAGCGCATCGGGTCCTCGCGAGAAACCGTAACGCGTTTGCTCAGCGACCTAAAGAAAAAGAGGCTGATCCGCCTGGAAGGAGCGACTCTCGTAATTCGCGACCGTAACGGGCTGGAAGCCCTTGCAGTTTGACCTTCCCCCACCCATGGAGGGCGGTTCGAAATTAGGGCCGTCCTCCGATTCTGCCAGCTGTAGGGCCTTGCAATTCAAACCCGAGTGGAAGTGAGTTCGCTTGTATACCGGCACGTTGATTCGCGATCTGATCGCTTCGGTCGAGAAGACGGAACGTGCCGTGGCATGCGCCCAGCGTGAGATCAATCGGAGACTGGACGGCTCAGAGCCCGAACAATTCGCGCAACCGCTTGGTCTGAGCCCGGCTGACTGGAATCTCGCTCTGCTTCTTATCATCCATGCGCAACTGGTAGGAACTCTTGAACCAGGGCACGACCTCTCGAATCCGGTTGATGTTCACGAGGTAGGAGCGGTGGGCGCGCCAGAACAGACCGGGGTCCAGACTGGCTAGTAGTTCCTCCAAAGTACGGCAGTTCGAATGGCCTTCCATGCTGGTGGGGCCAGAGGTCACGACCGTGATCACTCCGTCTTCAATAGACGCGTAGCAGATCTCCTTTTGATCCACCAGGAACATGCGGCCCACGGCCTTGAGCAGGATCTTCGAGGTTTGCGTTTTTGGCGCCTGCAACATCCGAACCAGGGTATCGATCTTTTCCGAGGGCAATCCCTCGGCTCCCTGCTGGGCGCGTGCCTTCTGCACCGACAGCGCGACGCGCTTCTTGTCGAAGGGCTTTAAAAGATAGTCCACCGCATTGACCTCGAATGCCTTCACCGCATATTGGTCAAAAGCCGTGGCGAAGACAATCTTGGGCAGCGGAATCTTCCTGTCGAGAAGCTTTTTGATGACGCCGAAGCCGTCGAGTCCTGGCATTTGGACATCGAGAAAGACGAGATCCGGGTTGTGTTCCTTGATGAGGCTCACCGCCTCGAGGCCGTTCTTTCCCTGGGCCACCACGTTCACGTCGCCCGAGTTCTTGAGCAGGAAAGCGAGTTCGTCGCGGGCGAGTTGTTCATCGTCCACGATTACTGCAGAAAAAGGCATTCCATCTCCTGGAACCGCGATGTCAAAGTATAGCGATCGCGTTTCGCGGGCGTCAACGCAGCCGCTCGATTCTCACAGACTCTTAGCCGAGCCGAGCTGTCAGTTCGGCCGCTGCATCATACCACCGGGCATCACCATCTTATTGTAGCCTGCGGGCGCCTCAAACAGGGTGGCGGGTTGCGTCCCCTCCTGAATGTTGCGCAACTCTCCGCTGTTGTTCTTGCCCTGCCACTTCACTGGAAACCGCAACTTGGGGTCGAGCCAGAAGTAGCTGACATCGCCGCTGGCGTTGGTGGTTTCGTATTTCACGGTGCTGCGGCCGTTGACAGTTTCACTGCCGACTTTGTGGCAGCTACTGCCTTGGTTGCTCCCTATCTTCTGCCAGTCGCCGCAGGCATTCTCCACGTCGCCAGTTTGGAAGAAAGCAGCGGTATAGCTCATTCGCTGACTTTGCGCCTGCATTGGCATTTCCATATACATGTGTTGCTGGCTCATCAGAACCATCGATGTCTGAGTGCCGAAATTCACGATGACCGCGCCTCCGCCATGAGCGCTGGCGGTTTGCGATTCGATGCGCATCTTGTCCTTGGCGAAGTAGATCTTGGCCGTGGTCGGCGTGCCCGGCTTTTGCAAGTCGACGATCTCGGCAGAAAATTCAGCCTGCGCCAGCGCGAAACTGGCGGCAAGCGTTAGCCCAAAGAAACATGAAATTCGAGTGAAGCTTCGAAGCATCTGATTCCTCCTTAGTCTCGCGGCGGGAGCCCTGTCCATGCCTGCTCCGGAAACAAGCGCAGGAAGCATAACAGAAGTAGGCGCCGAATTGATGTGACAGAATAAGAACAATTACGCTCCCAGCATGCGGAAGGCTCGATGTATTCTCACCGGAAGGAGGGCGCCACCCGCTCATGCCAATCCCAGAATTGAGCACGCGAAAGTTTTGTGAGGCCGGCCTGACGATCGGCCGATCTAATCGGTTCGAGGTGCGAAATGCAATTGAAGCCCTTCCTGCTGGACATCTGGCTGGATTCCTACGAGCACGACATCGAATTCAACCTGGCCTCGAGCGAAGGACCGCGCTGGACCCTGAATGAGATCCTGAGTCTCGCTAGTGAGGAGGAGCGGCAACGCTTCTTGAATCACAATTTGGTCTATAGCCGCCCGGCGGGAGCCGAGGGCCTGCGTGCGGCAATCGCCGACATGCACGATGTTCATGTCGACACCGTTCAAGTCGTAACCGGCGCCTCTGAGGCGCTGCTTATTCTGATGTGGCTGGCCGCGGAACCTGCCGCCAACGTTATCCTGCCTCAACCCGGCTATCCGCCCTTTTCCGCCTTACCCGAATCGCTCGGGATCGAGACTCGCTACTACGCGGTTCGGAAGGAGAACGACTTCCGCATCGATCTCGACGAGATCAAGCGACTGGCGGATCGAAATACCAAGTTGATTCTGTTGAACAGCCCACACAATCCCACTGGCGCCACGATTAGCGATGCGGAAATGGACGGCTTGCACGAGTTCGCGGCGTCTCGTGAAATTCAACTGGTTAGCGATGAGGTGTACCACCCTATCTATCACGGACAGCCGACAAAATCCGCGTCGCGTCTGCCGCATGCCACCGTCATCCACGATTTCTCAAAAGCTTTCCCTTTATCCGGAGTGCGAACCGGCTGGATGATCGAGCACGATCCCAAGCGCCGCGAGAGTTACTGGAATACGCGCACCATTTTTTCCATATCAAACAATACTGCCGGAGAAATGCTGGCGGAGATCGCGATGCGGCACCGGAATATCGTCCTGGGAAGAACGCAGGAAACCGCAACCCGGAATCTTCGGCAGCTCGCCTCCTTCATGTCTGAACATCGCGAGACGATGGGCTGGATTCCTCCTCGTGGCGGAGTGACCGCCTTCCCCTGGCTAGTCAGTGGAGAGAACAGCCGCGCCTTTTGCGAGGCGGCTGCGAAACAAGGCATCCTGCTCGCCCCCGGGGATTGTTGGGATGCGCCCTCGAATTTTCGCCTTGGGTTCGCGGTGATGACCGACAAATTTCCCGAAGCCCTGGACCGGCTGGGAGAATTTGTTAAAAGTTGGTCAGCCGCGAGCGTGATAAAGGCATAGCGAAATCTGCTTCCGCGTACCCGGAGATCTCGATGGCGCTGGAAGCGCCGCTTCCCAAAAAGCATTTCTGGGGGTGGCAACTCATCTAAGTACTCGTGTCGCGGCGGCGGCAAGGAATCCTTCCACTGAGCTCGACGAGGCGCTCCTCTTTCTATTTTCTGTTTGGGCCGCCCCTGCGTTTCCTGCGAGGCGGAATATAGTGAAATCGAATCAGATAAATGTTGTTGCCCTTACTGTGCTTTGCAACCTTTAGCAGATCGAGTACCCCAAGGAAGCCTGATTCCCGCGCCAGTTCCGGAGTAATGTCAGGAAACCCGATTGGGGTGACCGACTCGATTTCTATCTCGCCGTCTCCCATGCGATAGCGGCGGCCTTCCGTGACATGGGGCCTAGTCCAAATCCTGACGCTGCAAGTTATGTCGCCGCGAACCGCTGCTTCGCGAAGACGCTTTGCAAAGACCATGGACTCCTCTGAATGACCACTGTGGCATGCGATTATAGCCGGTCATTTCCGACGAGTGACCAGGCTAGCACCCGGCGTTGTAGAATGCGTGGGTCTTGGGGTGAAATCCAAAACTGAGGTAAGTAAGGAGAAGTGAAATGAAGCGATCTCTTTTCGTGTTTGCAATGGGAGTGACCATCATCGGTGCGTGGTCGCTGGGGCGGGTCCAGGGACAGAAAGGCGAGGAGAAGGTGATCTATGTTTCTTCCGCCAAGGCCGACTACAAAGCGATGAGCAAGGGCGTATCGGAGGCTGTAATCTGGGGCGATCCCAACGAAGGAGCGCACGCGACCTTCACCAAGTTCGACCCGGGGCAGGACAACGGCATGCACACCCACACGAATGACTTGTGGATCGTGGTCCTGAAGGGGGCATATCTCTACAAAGATGATGCCGGCGAGAAGCGCGTCGGGCCGGGCGATTTTCTGCGCGTCCCCGGCGGGCACAAACACTGGAGCGGCGGCGACAAAAAGGAGGGCGCGCTGTTCTACGAGGAAGGGTCGGGGAAGTTCGATCTGATTCCGGCGAAGTAGCAGCTCGTGAGTTAAATGATCGGGCCCACTTCTCGCACTGGAAGCGAGAAGTGGGGCACCCGGCGGTACGATCAGTCAACGCGTAGGCGGACCATTCCAGCCGCAACCGTTTTGGCATGATGAATTATCGCGCTTTGCGCAGCGCGGCGGCTCTTCTCTTTGCAAAGTGCGCCTCGACCTTCTTGTGCGGGATTCCGGGGCCCGGATCGTTCAGCGCTTGCTGCACTTTGGCGCGGAACCAGGCGTCGTGCGCGGCGGCGTCAGCGGTCAGTTCGAATGGGAGCGCGCCTTCGTTGGCGGTTCGCGTCAGTAGAATGCGTACCGCTTCCGAGACGGTGATCCCCATCTCTTCCAGCACGGCCGCCGCGCGCTCTTTCACGGCGGGATCGATGCGGGTTTGCACTAAGGCGTTTGCAGGCATGAGGAAAGCTCCTGTTTTATTGTACTTCAAATGAATGACAAAGAAGGCTGGGACCGTGGAATCCCACGTTTCGCAAAGTGCGCGAAACATGGGGCACCTCTTTTCGTGGGCGGGACGGCGAAGGCGTGAGTGGGTGCGTGAGCCTGGTTCGATCCGGATCGAAAAAAATTGCAGATCGTTCCGATAAAATCTCTATTTTGTTTGGCTTGCGCGGGGAGCGATCCGGGCAATAACCTACTTGACGCACATGTGCAGGAAACTGCATACTGCTTTTCGACAGGGCAGCGTAGCGGGAGTGTGTCTACTTTTCAGCTCTGCACTCATCGTCGTAGCAATTGTGGGTTTCACAACTATAGAACGTCGTTCTGGTTTCCGGGTGCCCTTCTCCAAGGTTGAGCTTTTCAGGTGCCCATTCGTAACAGAATTGAATTTCATGTTCTCGGGTGTCCTGAAACACATCGTTGTATTTCGCCCAGCCCCAGACATAAATGTGCGTCAAGCCCTGACTCATTGCGAGCATGACGGCATCTGGAATAGGTCCGATGGTAGCGTCGGTTTCTCCCTTTGGCCCCAGTACAGCTCTGAATATTGGAGGTTCCAAGCGTCCGGTGCGGGGGGCAATGGCTCGTATATCGGGGAAAGAGAAATCCTTCGGAAGTGGTTGTTGGCTCCATTTGCGACTTATGTGATAGCGCATGTTCTTGGTTGGAGTGGACCCCGAGTTACTCCAGCGAAATCTGACTCTAACGTGGCTATTTGCCCCCCCTTGGCCAACAGTTATGTTGTTGGGATAGACTTCAGAGGGGGAAATAGAGACAAAAGCGCGCTCCACATCCACCAGCGACGCCTTAGTAATTTCGTTCGCGGTATCAGTAGCCTTCAATACAAGCTGAGTTTGGTGTCTAGCGGAAATCTGTTCTCGCCATTGGCGCACGGCCATATATCCATAGAAAACTACGGCAAAGAAAGTCAGCCATTCCGCCACCAGCCTTATCCTGTCCCGTCTCTGAGTGCGGTCGTATTCGGCCTTGCGCTTGGCTTCTGCGCCTTCTGGCTCATGCAGGAGAGCGACCACTTCTATTTTGGGTTGCTCTTGTTGCTGATTAGCGCGTGTGTGTTTGTCTATGGACTGAATGGCATTTTTGATGTGATGGAGGTCAATACCGAGGGACGCAGCAGCCTTCCTAGAGTCGCGCAAGAGCCTCTTGGTGAGGTTGATAAATTGGCGAGTAACGTAATCCATGTGCCTCAAGTATCTAATCGCGCTGTGACAAGGTTAGTAGGTGCAGTTTCCCAGATTGAAGAACGCGTTCAAGGTATTCTCATATCTCATTTTTGCGCAGTCGGTCGGATAGCTACCAGTAGGGCCGTCATAAGAAATAGTCACCTCGACTTCCAAGATGTCAGTACCATTAGCTATCCTCCTGAACTTCTCCTGTCGGAATCCTCCGCGAAAGGTGACGGATTGTGTGGGGTAGAGAGTCGTCGGAGTAGATGGGACGTGTTGATTTGCGAGTTCCACGCCATTGACGAATATTCTCCACTCAGGCTTAAAGTTGAGTCCTGGAACTGGCCCAAAGTTTCTAACCTCAGCATTAAAATCCATGCCGATGGCTTCATCGACCGGGCCAGCACCAAATACTGCATGGCCCCCCTTGTCCAAGAAAACATAAGTGGAGGCTATTCCGTTAACTCCGATATAGGGACGTTGCGAAGTGTCATACGTTCTCTGCGTCAGTTCGGCGATTTGTCGAGTCAGGCAGCCTTGCCAAGCCGCGATTCCAGCGTAGATAACGACGGCCAGAAGAGTAAGCCTTTCCAGCCAAACTTTATGGGATTCACGGCGAAGGTCTACATCGCGCTCGGCTATGCGTGTGGCTGCGTCTTCTGCGCGCTCGGCGCGGTGTCTCTTTTCTTCCTCTGGGGAAAGATCGGTATGTATGATGCCGCGAACGTGAACGTCGTGCTCGCGCTTGGGGTGCTGCTTTCCGCCGGGTTTGTCTGGGTTGGCCAATGGATGCTTTTCTCCGTGTCTGGACTTTTGCCGTAAAGTACACTTGATTTATGAAAACACCCGAATACAGGGAGGGCCCGGAAGCATTGGAGAGCTTTAAGCGGCTAGCGACCGCGATTCTACAGGCTCCGGCCAAAAAGAAAAAGAGGCAAACTAAGAAGTCTGCCTCTCGAAAGAACGTGAAGAAATCCGACAGGGACTAGAACGGTTCTGGCGTCTGCCGCGTCCCTGTCGGCGCGTGATGTGGCGATTCACTCTTGCCCGTTAGATCGCTGTAGGTAAGACGATGCCCGAGAACCTGAGACATCAAAAACACGAAGCGGTCAGAATCATTCAAGGGATTGTCTTTCGTCGCCCGGTTATTGAATCGGAATACTTGCTCGTTTACGTAGCGTTGAAGATGAAACGGTTCGACAGCAACGTAAGTTCCCTTGAGCGTCCGCTTCATCAGCGACCAGAAATTTTCCATCCCGTTAACGTGTACCCGACCGCGCACGTAAGCCTGAGTCTTGTCCACTACATCGTGAACGAATGTCCGTTGCAATCCGCTCTCGTATGCGACGGCGGCATCGGTGTAAATGGTAGAGCCAAACTTGACGCTCTTGAGAATCTGATCTTGCAAAGTCTCGCGTGTAACGTTTGGAACAACTCGAGCACGAACCTGCCGCAGATCGCGGTCAAGGATGCCATGCACGATGGTCTTGTTGAAATTCGGACCTCTGCTGTCGAGCATGTACTTCGTGCGCTTTGTGCGGTGCATGTTTTTGACGCGACCGCCAACAAAAGTCTCATCGGCTTCCACTTCATTGCCTTCGCCGCCGATCTTGTTCTTGGCTCCGAACTTTCGCCCTTCCATGACTTCGCGGATTCGTTGAAGCATGAACCATGCCGTCGTTTGCGTCACGCCCAGAGAACGGCCAAGTTCGTGAGAGCTGATTCCGTTCTTCGCATTTGCCAGAAGCCAAAACGCAGTCATCCACTTGTCAAGAGTGATTGGCGAATCTTCCATGATCGTTTTGACTTTGATCGTGAACTGCTTTTTGCACGTGTAGCAGAACCACAGCTTGCGGGTTTTGATAAACGAGTTCTTGGCGGTCGAGCAACGCGGACACACAACGGTGCCATCCGGCCAACGCAGCCTCTTGGCAAACTCAAAGGCGCGGTCGGGGTCGGCAAAGTAGACGATTGCTTCTTGGAGTGTTTTCGGTTCGGGCATCTGGGTCGCGTCCATGAATAAACGATACCAGAAGCGCACATGTGTGTCAACTAGTTTATTACCGCGATCCGGCTTCCGACCGTAAAATCTCTGCAATCAGTAAGGTGGAGGCAAAATATAGAAAAGCGGGGAGTTGTTTGGCCCCCGGATCATGAGTCGCACACTTGCCTCCGCACTCATCTTCAGATGGCTGGGCTGTGGATGACAAGGTCGGATGTCACAGAATCCTGGACTGAATTACAGACCGATCATCAAGGCATCCAGAGGGACGGGACCGTGGAATCCCACGTTTCGCAAAAGATGCGAAACATGGGGCACCCCTTTTTCGTGGAGCGGGACGGAGACGTGGGCCACCTGTGATCTTTCAACACGTTGTTCCCGAGAAGTGAATAGTCCATTCAAGCAACACCGGAGAAGCTGATGGTGCTGACCAATCTGCTTCGAAGGAGTCGAATGAATGGACCTTCACCAGA
>JBEKHS010000040.1:0-95648 GCA_050012155.1 Candidatus Sulfotelmatobacter sp.
GGAGCTGCGAAGGCCATTGGGGATCACAATTGTCGGGGGGTTGATCGTGAGCCAGATGCTCACGCTCTATACCACCCCGGTGGTTTATCTATTGCTTGATCGCTTGCGGCTGTGGCTCGCGGGCAAGCGGCACGGCGCGCTTCCAACGCCAGCGGCGGAGCTAGGCTAGGGCCGTGGGCCGAAGTTGCGAACTGAGATAAAACGATGAGCAGATGTTATTCAGGTGAAACGCTATGATGACCTTCCGAAAACTCCGTCATCAACTTTTGACTCGCGCGAAGCCCCTATGCGTGGCTGCGTTCTCGTTGGCATTATCCGGTTGTGTGGCAGGGCCGAAATACCATCCGCCCACTGCTCAGGCGCCCGCCACCGACTATAAGGAGTCGCCCGCCCAAGGCAAGGAAACTGGAGACTGGACAGTGGCGCAGCCCGCCGACGCCAAGCTACGCGGCAAGTGGTGGGAAATCTTCGACGATCCCGAACTTAACGCTCTCGAAGAGCAGCTCGACATTAATAATCAGAACATCAAACAGTACTTCGAGAACTATATGGAGGCTCGAGCCGTGGTGCGCGAAGCCCGCTCGCAATATTTTCCCACGCTGAGCGTCGCGCCTTCATTCACCCGTTCGCGAACCTCGGGAACCCTGAACACCACACCAGTCAATACGTCCAGCCCGGGCACCGTGGCTCAACCACAACTGCAGAGCACGGTCTACTCACTACCACTCGAAGCTTCCTGGGAGCCGGACCTCTTTGGTAAGGTCCGCAACACGGTGCGCCAGGCCCGATTCGCCGCGCAGGTGAGCGCGGCGGATCTCGAGAACGAGCGCCTTTCTGAGCAAGCCAGCCTGGCGGAATATTTTTTCGAGATTCGGGGCCAGGACCAGTTGCAGAAAATATTCAACGATACCGTGGACGCTGACCAGAAAGCCTACGACCTGACTCGCGGACTTTATGAGACTGGCATCGACGACCAGATCTCCGTCGTAGAAGCCGAGACCACTCTGCACAGCGCGCAAGCCGGAGCCACCAACGTAGGAATTGCACGCGCTCAGTATGAACATGCAATTGCAGTGCTCCTGGGCAAGACAGCCACAAGTTTTTCTATTCCGGTCAAACCGATGACCGTCGCTCCCCCGCCCATCCCAGTAGGGCTTCCGTCTCAGTTGCTCGAACGCCGGCCCGATGTCGCAGCCGCTGAACGCACCATGGCCGAAGCGAACGCCACGATCGGAATCGCATATGCGGCCTATTATCCAACCTTGAGCCTGACCGCGGCGGGCGGCTTTGAAAGTTCGGCCTTCACGCAATGGCTTTCGTGGCCAAGCCGCTTCTGGTCCGTCGGTGCAACGCTGTCGGAAACCATCTTCGATGCCGGCCTGCGCCGCGCCACCGTTCAACAATACGTCGCTGCCTACAATGCAGATCTCGCCGCGTACCGCCAGACAGTCCTGACCGCCTTCCAGCAGGTGGAAGACGGTCTTGCGGAAGTTCGCATCTTATCGAAGGAGATCCAGCAGGAACAGCAGGCGGTTGATTCCGCTCAAACTTTCCTTAAGCTCGAACAGTCGCGATACGATACGGGCATCGATCCTTATATCGACGTGCTCATTGCCCAGACCACGGTGCTGGCCGACCAGCAGACTCTGAACGCTCTTCAGGTGGAACAGATGACCTATGCGGTAGCGCTAGTCGAAGCTCTCGGTGGGGGCTGGGATCGCTCCCAATTGCCGACCACCGAGCAGGTAACGGAGAAACCGTCCAAATCGGATACGAGCATCGAGCAGTAGGTCCAGAGCTACGAACAAAAGCCGGTTCGTTTTTCTGGTTGCCCAGCAAAAACGAACCGGCCTTTGTCTTTTCGAAATAGTTATTGCTGAGGCGGCGCCGAGCCGGCATCAGGCGGGCCCTGGTGATGGTTCTGCATCCACTGCTCGCGCCGGGCCTGCATCTCGTCCCATTTCTTCTGCTGGTTAACGTCAAGCAAACCACGAATCTGCGAGTCGGTAGCTTTGCGAATGTCCATCATCTTCGCGTGCCGATCCTGTTGAGAAAGAGAACTGTCCTGGTGCACGCTCTCCATCTGTGAGCGCTCAGACTGAAGAGCGGCCAGCACTTTGGTCTGCTGATCGGACGTTAGGTTAAGTTTCCTGGTCAATTCTGCGGTGCGCTGGGCCGGATCGGCCGGACCGTGACGCCGCATTCCATTTTCCTGTGCGGGCGCGGATTGTTGATCGTTCGGCGCATTATCCTGGGCCACCGCGAACGACGCGCCGACCGAGATAAGGCCTGCCGCAACCAGAGCGAGCACGCTTTGCTTCATCATGGGAAGTCTCCTTCGTATTGCTATCTACACCTATAAACCGAATTATGAACCAGAAGTTGCGCAAGAAACCAAGAGTCAACCAATCTTTGCATAACTTTACGAAGCCCAGGGTCGATTTGGAATTCCAAACATGCACCACAAAATTTTACAGTTGCGAGGCTGGCGAGAGCGGTATGATCCGAGCAAGACGGCGCCAAATCGTCCGCGACGCTATGAGGGGTTCTTTTTTTCGGTTTCTGGTGACCAAAAGGAGATTGCGCCCCGAGTCCGTCTTTCAGTTTCTCTTCTTGTGTCACATCCTGTTTTCCCACTCGCACTTGTTGCGCGGGCAGGCTGCAGAGCGAACCTCATCTCGCACGGCAGATGGACGAACGATTCACGGCGTGGTGAAGTCGGGAAATATGCCGATTCCCGGGGCTGAAGTTTCTGCGTCGAATACGGCTACGAAGCAACAAGTCAATGCCTGGACGGATGTGGATGGAAGCTACCAGTTGCAAATTCCAGCCGATGGGCGCTACAGCGTACGTGTACAAATGGCGGCGTTTGCCGGAAGCTCGCAAGATGTTGCAGTTGATGCCGCGCATCAGGACGTGCAGGTGAATTTTGAATTGATTCTGCTCTCGCGGGCTCGCGAGGCGCACACCGAGCAGCAGGGACGGGCGAGCGCGGCCGGACGCGGTTTCCAAAATCTTTCCGTTTTTCAGAGTGGAACCGGACAGGACGCATCAGGCGGCTCCGCGAGCGACTTAGTCCCTTCCGGTATGCCGGTTCCGGGCATCGCGCCGGATAGTGCAACGGAATCGGTGGCGGTCTCGGGCAACACCTCGAATTCGTTCAATGCTATGAGCGCCGACGAAATGCAGCAGCGCTTCAATGATGCTCGCCAACAAGGAGGAGGATTCGGCGGCGGCGGATTTGCTGGTCCCGGAGGTGGTGGGCATGGAGGCGGAGGTTTTGGTGGAGGTGGAGCAATGATTTTCGGACGCCGGGGGTTCGACAGCAATCGCCCGCATGGATCGTTGTATTACGGCGTCGGCGATTCTGCTTTGAACGCGTCGCCATTCTCGCTCACCGGCCAGCCGACGGAAAAACCGGCATACCTTCAGAATAGCTTCGGCGGTTCGGTGGGCGGACCGCTGAACATTCCGCATATCTACCACGGCGGCAGCAAGACTTTTTATTTCATCAACTACAACGGCAAGCGCGCGGAAAATCCTTTTGATCAGTTTTCGACTGTGCCTACGTTGCAGGAACGTCAGGGAAACTTTTCAGCTCTGTGCCAGACTGGGTTCACGAGCGGGATATGCGACGACCGCAACAGCAGCGACGAGATAATCGACCAGATTTACTCGGTAAACCTGACCACCGGCGTTCGCTCTCCCTACCTGAACAACCTGATTCCGGGATTCAGCTCACAAGCATGTCCATGGACCGGACCGTCAAGCGGCATCACGGCGGGACTGCTGCAATATATTCCGTGTCCGAACTTATCAGGCAGTCTCCAGAATTTTCACTACGTGACCTCCGCGAACAGCGATAGCGACGACCTTAACATTCGTATCAACCACAGCTTCGGCGCGGCGCCCGCGGGTGGACGCCGCGGCGGAGGCCGCAACGCTCCTCGCAACAGCCTCCAGTTCGGCTTCCATTACCACGGATCAGGCGCCAATCTGACGAATCCGTTTCCAAGCGTGGGGGGCAACACAAGCGTCCGGAGCCTTGATGTGCCCATCTCTTACACCCGCAGCATCGGCAAGCTCACGAACATCGTTCGCGCCGACTTCAATCGCAGCCGCTCGCGCACACAAAATCTCTACGCTTTCAACGACAACATTACCGGTGCTCTCGGAATCACGGGAGTTTCGCAGAATCCGTTTGACTGGGGTCTGCCGAATTTATCGTTTACAGATTTTGCCAGCCTTCAGGACACGACCCCGTCGCTCACGCGAAACCAGACTTACACCTTCTCCGACAATGTGATCTGGAACCATGGCAAACACACCTGGCGCTGGGGCGCAGATTTCCGCCGAGTGCAGGTGAATACGGAAGCGGACGGCAATCCGCGCGGTTCGTTCGTCTTCACCGGTATCAATACTTCTCAGCTCGATAGCAGCGGGAACCCCGTGCCGGGTACCGGATATGACTTCGCCGATTTTCTGCTCGGACTGCCGCAACAAACTACGGAGCAGTTCCTGGGAGAACCTCAGCAAACGGCAGGGTTTACCAACGGCAATCATTTCCGCGGCAACTACTGGGATTTGTATGCACAGGATGAGTGGAAGATGCGCGCAAACCTGACGCTCAACCTCGGCGTGCGTTACGAGTACGTTTCGCCGCTCACGGAAATTAACGATCGGCTTGTGAATCTCGACCTTTCTCCCGGCGTGCTGACCCAGATGTTGCCATTCAACGTTACGCCGATATCGCCCGGGCAGCCGGGGCCGTACTACGGCCCCTTGCCAGCGAGCCTGGTACGACCGGATCGCAACAACTTCGCGCCGCGAATTGGATTTGCCTGGAAGCCATTTTCCAAGACTGTGGTGCGCGGCGGATACGGTGTCAACTACAATACCGGCGCCTACCAGGGCATCGCGCAGCAACTTGCTCTACAGCCGCCGTTCGCCACCACCGTGACCAACATTCAGACCGCTCCCGGAGAGCTTACATTGCAAAACGGATTCCCTGCCGCGTCTGGCATCACCAACAATTATGCGGTGAATCCGAATTACCGGCTAGGCTACGTGCAGATTCGCAATCTCGACATTCAACAGCAGATTCGTCCCACCTTGTTACTGAATATCGACTACACCGGAACCAAGGGAACGGATCTCGACGTTCTGGAAGCGCCGAACCGGACTCCGACCGGAATTCTCATTTCTGGAGTTGATGCTTTCACCTACGAAAGCTCGGTTGCAGATTCCGAAGCCAACGCGGGATCGGTGCGCCTGCGCAAACGCTTGGCGAAAGGATTCTCCATCGGCGGTTTATACACGTTCTCGAAATCGCTGGACGACGCGTCTTCCATCGGCGCGGGCGCGACCTCGGTGGCGAGTACACCCGGACTGGGTGCGGGAGGAACCGCCGCAGCGGGTGGCGGCGCAAGCGCTTCGAGCGGCGCTACGAACGTTGCGCAGAATCCGCTCGACCTGTCTGCGGAGCGCGGGCTTTCCAGCTTCAACCAGACGCATAAATTTACTGCGGACTATTTATTGGAGCTGCCCTTTGGCCACGACAAACGCTGGCTCACCGGCAATACCCCGTTGCGCGCCATTCTCGGTGACTGGCAATGGAGCGGTGATTGGACGATGGCATCCGGCCTCCCGTTCACGCCCCGGCTTCTCGGCGACATCGATGACGTGAACGCTGGGACGAACGGCACACTGCGGGCGGACTTGGTTCCGGGGCAATCTGTGAGCCTTGCGCACCGCTCGATTGCAGAGTGGTTCAATACCGCGGCATTCGTAGCCCCGCCCGCGGGCACATACGGCGATGCTCGCCGCAATAGCATCATCGGTCCCGGCAGCAAAGTATTTGACATGGCGTTCACGAAACTGTTTCCGTTGAAAGAATCGCGCATGCTGGAGTTCCGGGTGCAATCGACGAACATCTTCAATATCCCAAACTACTCGTCGATCGATACCAACTTTAGCTCGCCCACCTTCGGCCGGGTAACGGGCGTGGGGGCGATGCGGCAGTTCACGATGACCGCGCGCTTTCGTTTCTGAGGGGAACGCAATTCATGGTCGCACGAAAAGAATTGCAATGACTTTCACTTCAACTCGATTCTTCGGCAAAGCTCTGGCGACGTTGCTGGTTCTTATCCTGCTGTGTCCCCATCTACCCTCGCAGGACCAATCGAACTATTTGATTCACGTGCAATCGGATCTCGTGCTGGTGAATGTCACGGTTCGGGACAAGAGCGGAAAGTTTGTTGACGGACTGAAGCCGGAAAACTTCACGATTCTAGAAGACAACAAACCGCAGAAGGTGGTTTCTTTCGATGTGGAAAATGTCGATGCCGTGCCGTCGCTGGACGTGGCTCAGGCAAAGCCGGAGCCTGGGTCTACTCCAGAGCAAACCAAACCCGCGGCTTCTACCACAAGCGCGGCAGCCGAGTTCAAAGACCGTCGCCTCATCGTCTTGTTCTTCGATCTATCTGCCATGGAGCCCGACGAAATCGACCACGCGGTCACCTCAGCCGAACATTATGTAGATACGCAGATGGCGCCCGCAGACCTTGTGTCGATTGTTTCGCTGGGCAGTTCGTTGCTCGTAAATCAGGACTTTACGACCGACCACGCACTTTTGAAAAAACAATTGGAGGCCTTTAGTACAGGAAGTGGCCAAGGCTTCGAGGAGGGCACGACCGGGACTACCGAGGGAACTCCCGACACAGGTCAGCCCTTTACCGCCGACGACACCGAATACAACATCTTCAACACCGACCGGAGGCTGGAGGCATTGCGATCGGTAGCGGAGAAGCTTTCCTTCGTGCAACAGAAAAAATCGCTGATTTATTTTTCCAGCGGCATGGACCGTACCGGAATTGAAAACGAATCGGAGCTGCGTGCGGCCGTGAACGCGGCGGTGCGCTCGAACCTCGCGATTTACACCATGGATATGCGCGGCTTGCAGGCGCTGGTGGCTGGCGGCGAAGCGCAGAACGCGAGCCTGCGCGGCGTTTCGGCGTATTCGGGTCAAGCTACGCTCAATGCGTTGAATTCCAATTTCACAACGCAGGAAACGCTAGTCACCCTGGCCAGCGATACCGGCGGACGTGCGTTTCTCGATTCCAACGACTTCAGCAAGATTTTCAAGGGCGTGCAGGACGACACCTCGACCTATTATCTGCTCGGCTATCACAGCACAAACCCCGCGCGGGACGGCCATTACCGGCGCATCGTCGTGAAGACCAATGTTCCCGGCGTGAAGATCGACTATCGCCGCGGCTACTACGCCCCCGCGGATTTTAAGCATTCCACGCAGGATGACAAGGAGCGCCAGCTTGAGGAGGAACTGGCTTCCGAACTTCCGGCCACCGATTTACCGCTCTATCTAGGCGTCTCCTACTTCCGCCTCGAGGGCAACAAGTTCTTCGTTCCCATCTCATTGGTGGTGCCGGGATCGCAGATTCCATTCGTCCGCAGCAGCGACCGTGACAAAGCAACTCTCGATGTCATCGGCGTGGTTCTCGACAGCGAACATCACCCCCTCAACAGAATTCGCGACACCGTAAAGCTCGCGGTGAATACAACGTCCGAAGTGCAGAAGAAGAATGTGCAGTATGACACTGGGATGAGCCTGCTCAGCGGCAAATATCACTTGAAGTTCGTCGTACGTGAGAATCAGACCGGCCGCATGGGATCATTCGAAACCGATATCGAGGTGCCGGACCTAAAGACGCAGCCCCTAAAGATGAGTTCGATCGTGCTGGCCAGCCAGACTCAAACGGTAAAGAAGAGCTCGAGTCTGAACCCGCTGATTCACGACGGTTCTGAGATCATTCCGAATATCACTCATGTTTTCTCAGCCACACAGCACCTGCTTCTTTATTACGAGGTGTACGATCCCGCGCGTTCCTCGGCCACAGCCTCCGCGAACGGGGGAGACAACAAACCTGGCATCAAGCTCTTGACGGATGTTGCGTTTTTCCAGGGTAAGGCGAAGGCCTACGAAAGTTCGTTGGTTGAGCTGACAGAATTGAATGCCCGCGCACGGAAAGCGGCAGTCTTCCAATTAGACGTTCCGTTGACCTCGCTCAAGCCGGGTTTTTATACCTGCCAGGTAAACGTGATCGACGACGCCGGCGGCAGGTTCTTGTTTCCGCGGCTTGCGCTGCTGATCCGGAAAGAGCCCAAAAGCCAGACTGCCGCAGCGGGAGGGGGATAGTGCCTCGGCTTAAGGGCTGGATCGCTTGCGCGGTTTTAGCGACTCCCAATCTTCGTTGCTCAGAGCGCGGCCCAGATTGCTGAACTCACCCGCGCCTTGCAGAAATTCTCCACCATCCATGCGGATCACTTCTCCGTTAATGTAACCGGAGCCGTCGCTTATCAGGAAAGCCGCAAGATTCGCCAACTCCTCCACCGTGCCGAAGCGGTGCAAGGGGTTGCGGTCGAGCGCAAGAGCTTCGAGTTCGGTGCGCGGCAGCACGCGCGAGAACGCGCCTTGCGTAGGAATTGGCCCGGGTGCGATTGCATTCATGCGGATTCCGCGGTTGCCCCATTCGACCGCGAGACTGCGAGTTAACGCTTCTACACCGGCTTTGGAGATGGCCGACGGCACAACGTACGCCGAACCCACCGGCGCATAAGTTGCCGAAATGCTGAGAACCGTACCTTTGTGACCAGCTTTGAGCCAACGGCGGCCGCAGGCCATGGTGGCGTGAAGCGTGCCAAGAAGCACGATGCCGATTACGGCTTCGAAAGCGCGCGGCGAAAGTTCTTCGGTGCGGGCAATGAAATTTCCGGCGGCGTTGTTGACGAGAACGTCGAGAGCCCCGGCTCCCCAGATGGAATCGATCATCGCTTCGACAGCGTCGAGATTGCGGACGTCGCAGACGAGGGCGTGAATTGGCCCATTCGTCGCCGCGGAGAGCTCGGCGGCGGTTTGCTCAAGAACATCTTCGCGGCGGCCGCAGATGTAAACCGTCGCGCCTAGCTGAAGGAAGCGGTGCGCCATGGCTTTTCCGAGTCCGGTGCCGCCACCGGTAATTAGGATGCGCTTAGGATGAAGAAGATCGGATTGAAACATTTCTCCTCTGAATTGTTTTGAAGCCTCAGACTGTAGAATTCGCCTTTATGTCGCAGGCCACGCGAAAGCCGTAATCGGCGTAGTGAAATTCAGGTGGAATGCTCGAGCGAGCGGAACAACGCGCGACTTTCACATGATGGCGCCACGATCCACCGCGCGACGCTTTGCGCTGCCCTTGATCGGGACCAAGCGGATTGCGCTCCGGCGAGTTCGCATAGTAGCTGGGATCGTACCAGTCGCTGCACCACTCATGAACATTGTCGCAAATATTGTAGAGGCCGAAGCTACTGGGTGCGTGGCGAGCGACCGTCTCAGGTCCGGTTTGCCAGCGAATCGCGTAGTCCGGCAGAGATTGCGGCGGCTCATCGCCCCAGGGAAAGTGTTTTTGTTCGAGATGCCCGCGAGCGGCGCGCTCCCATTCGGCCTCGCTGGGAAGGCGATAGGCACGGCCGGTTTCCAGGGCGAGCCACCGGCAGTAGCGATCTGCGTCGAACCAGGAAACGCCGGTGACAGGCTGTTCGGGATGATTGAAATTCTGGTCACGCCAGAACGGCGGCGGGGCATATCCGGTCGCGTTCACAAAGCGTTCGTATTCCGCGTTAGTGACTTGAGTGGCGGCAAGGAGGAACGCGTCAACCCACACTCGATGGATGGGGCGCTCGCAATCCTGGCCGGAATCCGAACCCATCAGGAACCAGCCTTCGGGAACGGCCACGAGTTCGGGTTGGACGAACGTCGAGTGATCCAATCCCGAGCGGAATTGAGTTGCTGCCACGAAGCACTCTCCGATCGACTTTCCTTCGGTTACATCGCTGGTCCATCAGGATAAGCCGGAAGATCCGGAGGCCGCGGTGGCAGCTTCTTCGGATTGGCTTCGATCTTCTGCATGACCTCCTGAATGGCGCGGTCGAGTTGCGCGTCCTTGCCCCGCACCACGTCGTCGGGGCGATCATCTACTTCGATGTCGGGTGCGACTCCGTGATTTTCGACGACCCATTTGCTGTCGAGGCCATAGTCGGCGAATTCTGGCCGCGTGATATAGCCGCCGTCGATGAGCGGAATATCGCCGCGGATGCCGCGGACTCCGCCCCAGGTGCGCTCGCCAATGAGCGGACCGAGTTTGTAGACCTTGAAGAATTCGCTGAAAATGTCGCCATCGGAGGCGGCGTACTGGTTCGTGATGCAGGCCATGTAGCCGTTAAAGACGATGGGCGGCGTAGTGCCACTCGCAAAATTGCGCGCCGCGCCCATACCAACCAGGATCCGCCGCAAGCGCTCGAAGATGAGTTGGTCGACGAACCCTCCGCCGTTATAGCGCACGTCGATGATCAATCCTTCTTTGCGAATCTGCGGAAAAAATTGTTTAACGAATGCGTTGAGGCCGCCATCGCCCATGTCGGGGATGTAAATGTAACCGACCTTGCCATGAGTGGCAGCATCTACTTTTTTGCGATTGCTTTCCACCATGTTGAATTCGCGTAATGCATACTCGTCGGCGATTGGCTTCACTGGCACGGTGCGAGCGCCCTCTGCGCTGGGCTTCGAATTCACCGTGATCGCGGTGGTTTCGTTGGCGGTGTTGATAAAGAACTCATCGGGACTCTGCGGCGCATGCAGCGCGCGTCCGTTGACCGCGATCAGATAGTCGCCCTCCTTCACGTTAACTCCCGGCTCGGTGAGCGGTGAACGCGTTTGCGGATTCCAATTTTCTCCGGGATAAATCTTCTTGAACCGATAGAGGCCGCTGGCGGAATCCAGCTCAAAATCCACGCCGAGCAGTCCAACATTAACGGGGTGAAGATCGGGTTGATCTCCGCCGCCCACATAAGTGTGCGAATTGGAGAGTTCGCCGATCATTTCTCCCATAATGTAGGTGAGGTCATAGCGATTGGCTGCGTATGGAACCAGCGGCGCATATTTGTCGCGGATGGCTTCCCAGTTCACGCCGTTCATGCTGGCTTCGAAGAAGTAGTCGCGCTCCTGCCGCCAGACTTCGTCGAAAATCTGCTTCCATTCGGCCGGTGGATCAATTTCCGCGCGCATGCCACTCAGGTTGAGCGCGCCTTCACCGACCTTCTTGGTGGGATCAGGCTTGGCATCGATGATGCCGTAGGCGCCCTTGGCTTCATAGAGAATCTTGGAGCCATCGAAGGAAATCGCCCACCTCCCAGTGCCTTCGATGAGCGTCTTCTCTTTGCGTTCTTTAAAATCGTAAGCGTGGATTGCCGCTTCTTCGCCGGGGATCGGCCCAGAAAGACCCTGCACCGGCTGGGTGGAATAGTAGAGAAAGTCCTTCGCCGCACCAAGTCCAGTAATGGCCGCAGGCGGGACCGGCAGGGCTACGATGCGGTTCTGCAGACCATCGAGATCGATGCGAAAGTTTTTGGCGACCTCTTTGGCGTCTCTCCTCTTGTCCTCGGCGGCCTTCGCGTCTTCTTTTTTCTTGTCCCCAGACTTTTTCTTTCCGTCCTCTTTCTCGCCCTGCTCCATTTGAGTTTCGTTCGCTGAGACGGAGGGCTCCGGCTCCGGCTTTACGGCAGTTTCATCGCTCAGCGCGGGAAAGGGCGAAGGAGCGTCGGCATGCAGAGTTACGAGATAAGGACGCGTGGTCTTGGGATTGGCGAACTCAAAATCGAAGTTTCCCAGAACTTCGTTGTAATCGCGGTCGGAGAGAAAATAGAGATAATTGCCCTCGGGATCGAAGACAGGACCGTTGCTATTGACTAGATCGTCGGTGACCGCTGTGATTTTCTTGTCGGTGGTCGAATAAAGATAAACAACGCTGACTCCGCTCTCCAGTTGTTTGTCGTACGCAATCCACTTGCTGTCAGGCGACCAGGAATAGTTCGTGATCTCGTTGAATTTCCCCCGATCCACTTCAACTGGCTTCTTATCACCGATGTCGACATACCACAGGCGTAGATCTTTGTCGGCCCAGGCTATTCTCTTGCTGTCGTACGACCATACCGGACCGAACTTGAAGCCTTTGTAGCCGCTTGTGATCTGCTGTTCTTTGTCCTTGCCCCGCTGTTTTTCGTTGGCCGCCTCGCGGGCGGCTGCTTCCTTGTCTTTTTCTGATTCTTTGTCTTTGTCGTTCTTGTCCTTAGCCTCAGCCTCTTTGCCCAGTTCCACGTTGCCCATGCCGTCCTGAGGAGTGATGTAAATTTCATCTTCCCCTGTTCGGTCGGAGACGAAGGCGATCCAGCGGCCGTCGGGAGACCAGGAAACCTCCTTCTCCCGAATGCCAGGGGTGCGCGTGAGATTGCGGATCGCACCTTCCTTGGCGGGCACGGTATAAACGTCGCCGCGCGCGGCAAAGACGGCGCGCTTGCCGTCGGGGGCGATGTCGAATTCCGTGATGAGCTTGCTCACGCTTTCCCAATGCTTCATGGTCAAGTCTTCTTCGCCGGGAAGTGTGATCGTGAGTTTGGTTGGCTGGTGCGTCGTCAGGTCGAAGAGGTAAAGATAACCTCCATTTTCAAAGATGATGGCAGCGTCGCCCAGGCTGGGCCAATTCACATCGAAATCAGTGAAGTGGGTGAGTTGTTCCACCTGCTTCGATCCGAGGTCATAAGAATAAATATTGAGGCGGTGTTCGGCTCCGCGGTCGGAGGTGAAATAGACGGTGTTGCCGTGCCACATGGGAAACGTATCGGTGTAGTCGGTGTGCGGGATTTGCTGCTCGAATACGTTGTTCTTGATGTCGTAAATGTAAATGTCCTGCGCCAGGCCGCCGGTGTAGCGCTTCCAGGTGCGGAAGTTGCGGAAGATGCGGTTATAGGCAACCTTGGTGCCATCCGCGTTAAATGTGAGGAGCCCGCCCTGGTCCATCGGCAGCGGCTCAGGCATCCCACCGTCTATAGAGACGGTGAACTCCCGTTTGATCCAGCCGTTGGAGGCGTCGCGCCGCGAAAGAAAAACGATGCGCTTGCTGTCGGGCGTCCAGGTCACAACTTCGTCGTGAATGCCCATTCGGTCATTGAGCTGCTGGGCGCTGCCCTGGTAAAAAGTGAGCTGCTTCGGCTGGCCGCCATCGGAACTCATGACGTAGACATTAAAGTTGCCGTCGTACTGCCCGGTGAACGCGATCCATTTGCCGTCGGGCGAGAACTTAGGGAACAATTCCCGGCCGGGGCTTGTGGTGACGCGGCGGGCCGCGCCACCGCTGGTCGAAGCCAGCCAGATGTCTCCTCCGTAAACGAAGGCGATTTTATCTCCGTGGACATCGGGGAAGCGCATCAAGCGGCCTTCTTGCGATTCCTGAGAGATGGCCTGGACAGCACAGAGCAGGATGATTACGGCAACACAGTTACGAATGGTCGGCATGATCGCATCCCCTTTAGGAGAGACAGACAGGCGCGGACATCGCGCTCGGGACAAACAGAAGATTGTAGCAAGTTGTGCGTGGCTTTGCGTGGCGCAGTCTTCCCCAAACACAATTAGACGAATGTCTCAGCGTTTGGTTAGATCGGCTTGCCGCGGAAGAAGTAAATAAGCTCGATGATCAGTCCATATTTGCTCGGTCAACGTCGCAGCCCTCAGGCAATGTCGCGCCTGTGCAACAGGTTCTTTTCGGGTAGTCAACCTTCCGGCTTTGTGTATCCCGCGACATGTTTCATTGCCTTACAGTATTGCGAGGGCCTTTCTTCCAGTTCAATAACGTTTGACGAGTGACGCCTAGGAGCGCTGCAGCCGCCTCGTCGCCGTCCCCTTTCTTAATGCGCCGGTAAGCCCATTCCACCATGAATTTGCGGAGCCTGTCCTCCAAGACCTTGGGTCTGACATCTCCGTCGCTCATTCGTATAACAAAGTCCTCCGAAGCATTATCGACTGCGACCAAAGCTGTGCGTTCCAGGCTTCGTATGTACGCGTTCGAAATGATGGGGCTAGTTTTGTTCCATTCGTCAAGGCATTCGGTCGCCAATTGTGCACGCTTCGTTCGTGCATAGATCTCCGCAAGGCGTAGAAGGCAGATCGCCCGTGTACGAAGGCTAGAGCCGGATCTCTCTTTCGCCTCTTGAAAATCCAGGATAGCCAGCTCCGTCTTTTGTTGGCGTGCGAAGGCTTCTGCCCGCGCGATCAATGCACCAACTCGCAAACGGGGATGCATATCGGTGGCCGCAATAATTTGCGTCGCCAGTTGCTCCGCAAGGACGAAATTGTTTTGTTTGCGCTGGATACGGCTCTGACAGAGCTGGGCGTTTAGTAGGGCCCGCCAGTCGTCATTGTTCCTGCCATAATCCGCGAGTTCCCCTGCGTAGGAGGTCGCCAGTCTCAGGTCCTCCTGCCCGCGCAGCGATAGCGGCACGCTCTCGTCCTGTCTGGCACGTTGCGAGAATGCAAGCGCCAGGGAGTAGTCGGCGCGTGCTCGATACAGTTGGTGATTAAGATCAACGAAGACGTCCCGGCATGCTAGCAAGCCTCTGATTGATTCATCCACGATCCCCGCGTCCCCCCCAAATGCGGAACGTCGCGCATCGAAGTAGATCAGATCCACGTAGGTGCTGATGATTTTCTCGTCTAGCCGGACGAGCAAGTTCTTTGCGCTAAGCAGTACGGATAATGCGAGATCGGCTTGACCTTCCGAGTGGTAGACGAATCCCAACCCTAACGCCTGGGCGCGTGCTATGGCCAAGTCAGTCCAAAATGGCGGCAGAAAAACTCCGGCTGGGTGCGACTCACGTTTCTGACGAAGGGACAGCCAAGCAAACTCAATCGACATGAGAAATCTTTCCTTGGCATTTTGATAATCGAAGCCTTCCCGATAAACTAAACCGATCGAGTAATTGAGCCTCGATAGAGTTCCGTAGCATGGATAGTCCGGCAGCGTGCGTACAAAATCGAGCACGGCCTTCTCACAAAGATCAAGCAGCATCCTTGCCCTGTCGAGCGTCATGGCTCTGTAGTGTGCGATCGCGGCTTGCATCAGGACCCAGACCCACCGTTTCAGGTGTCGTCGGCTGGACATCGAGGGAGGAAGGCCGATCTTGTTTTCAACTAGATTCCTAATGTGCTCCTCAGCAATTTTCTCGATCCCTTGAAGCCGCAACCGTGCCTCAGACAGTTTTCCTACATAATCCAAAAGCTCGGAGGACATCGATATCGCCGTGAGGGCCCGCAATTCTCCGTCTTTGGCGCTTTGGTTGACGGATAGCCAATCCACGTCCTCAGCAAGGAGCAAGGCATCCTTAATACGGCCTTGCTGGACCGCGTCTATCAGTTTTTCCAGTTTCATGCGACCCCTCCGATCTGTCTCGACTGGCAACGATTGCCTCACGCAGGCCGACGGCCAGCATTACGTCTGCTCCGTCGCTATCTACTTCGTGCGCTTCTTGCGTGGGTAGTGGAAATCAAACTCGCCGCGCAGTACGATGTAAATAAGAACCCCAAGCGCGACGGGGAGAAACCCGAACTTTGCGATGGCGGCAATCAAGTCTGTCATGGAATTTGCGTCCCTTCAATCGACGAAACCCCTTGTCCTAGTAAGAAACGATTACGCAAAGTAAATATAATTTTACAAATCTGTACGCCTTCGCAGTGGAGGGTTTAGGCCGAATGGCCCATCGTTGTCAAGGAAAAAAGACTCCTGGGCAATTTCTTGCACTTCCAAAGGTAACAAGGTCGGGAATGATGGTCGCTAATTCTGGCTTTGACGGGACCGGGATTGTTTACGGAGGTTCTTAGATCGGTTTGCCGCGGAAGAAGTAAATAAGCTCGATGATCAGGATGATTACAACCATCAATTCCAGAACAAAGGCGCGGCTCTGGTTGAATTCGTCCACCATGAAGCGGTAGAGCTCTTCGGAGGTCTGCAGTTTCTGCTGGACCAGATCCTTGTAGTCGGGCACGCCGACTTTCGACGCCGCCAGCTTGTAGAGGCGGGCGGAAAACATATCGCTGAGGAACTTGATGGCATTGTCGGCCCGCTCGGTCAGCTCGCTTACGTCGAGCAGAACCGTGTGGAGCTTCGAGGCCGCGCGCGCAGTGCGCCAGCGTGACCACAGACCGCGGCCGCCGCGATCGAGAAAGTCATAAACCTGTTCGAGCTGCTTGGTGAGCAATTCATCATAATGGCGGAACTCCAGCAACTGCGAATTGGCATATTGCAAAAGCTGAATCGCGGTCTCCGCGCCCGAAGGACTGTCGTAGATGAAGGCGGCATTCCAGCCGATTACAACCAGGTCGCTGGGATAGTAGGAAATCCGCGATTGCAGAATTTCCTGTCGCTCGCCGTCGGAAAGCGGCTGGGTTTCGCCGCGCACGACCTGTGAGATGTAGTCCCCATGAGCAGCAAGGAGATCAGCGGCGGAGGGTGAGCCCGCAATCTCGCGCAGATGAAAAATAAAATAGTCTTCCTGCAACCACTCAGCTGTATAGGGCTTCACCAGCGCGGGAGCGGCGCGCTCCAGCTTCTCCTTCACGATACGGGTCGCCAGGCTCTCGAAGTTGGTGTCCGAGACCCAGCGGCTGGAAAGCTGCACCAGCTTGTTCCAGTCGCCGCAGAACGGCAGCTCGAAGACCACGCTGACTACGCCGTAATCGAAGTACTTGATTTCGCCTTGCAGTCGTTCGCCGCTCTCAAGCACCAGCGGTTCCAGAGCCTCTTCCACCGGCGGACGCTGGAAGCGGACATAGCCAGGAGCTATGTGCTTGAAGCTGGTATCGACGGTGCGAGCGCCGAGGATCTGGCGCAGTTGGTCGAGGCGAATCTCCTCGCAAACGTCGAACTGGATCAAAACCAGCACCGACCCGGACAGGGGCGAATCCGGCGACTTGGCGGCCACCAGCGCCGGCAGCGCTTCGGCAGGAACCTTGCCGACAGCCGGAGCGGTAATTGTGGTTTCGTGATCCATGGCTTCTGGCCGGAACCTGAGTACTCAAGACTCCAGAACTCATGATTAGATTCGGCTCGACCGAAGAGGCTCGGTCGAGCGGCTAGACCCTACTATTCTCCCAGAAGTATCTAAATCTGGCGAGGGGTAGGAAGTCTGTATCCGCCTCGATATAATGTAAACACCACAGAATCAGCGTCTTGTAGACAATTTCCAAAATAGCGCCCCGCCCGCTGCCAACGCGGCCACGCCCAACCCAGCGCGCTTCATGACTCCAGGATTTCAGCATCGCGGGCGTGGATGCTAGCGGACTCGGAGTAAGGGCTGGATTTTGTGACACTGCCTGGGTCGATGTCCTGTCTCAACGCCATTTGCAGGACTTCAGCCAGATGCAGCGCACGACGTGGCGAGCCCTGGGCGATCTGTTCACGGCAACTAAAGCCGTCGGCGATGATCAGCCAGTCGGGCGGGGCATGGCGCACGGCGGGAAGAAGTTCGAGTTCGCCAATGGCGATCGAGATATCGTATTTATCCGCTTCGAAGCCGAAGGAACCTGCCATGCCGCAGCAGCCGGGAGCGGGGGTTTGGAAGTCAACGCCGATTCGTCGCAGAACAGCCTCCTCAGCGGTCATCTTCATGAGGGATTTGTGATGGCAGTGACCATGGACGAGGGCTTTGCGGTTGAGCCGCGGCAGAGCGAAATTCTTGGCGTGGGTTTCGAGGAATTCACTGAGTAGAAAAGTCTGGCGCGACAAAGCTTGCGCCCGTTCGTCGTGGGGAAAAAGGTTGAGGAGTTCATCGCGAAATACCGCGACGCAGCTTGGTTCGAGGCCGACGATTGGAACGCCCGCTTCGATTTCGGGCGAGAGTTCGTCGAGAATTTGTAGCAGGAGTCTTCGACCCCGGTCGAGCATGCCGAAGTCGTAGAGCGGGCGGCCACAGCACAGGTTCGCCCTCGGCACCACGACCCGGAAACCCACAGCCTCAAGAACCTCGACAGCCGCTTTGGCCGTGCCGGGCAGAAAATAGTTGCTGAAAGTGTCAGGCCACAGGAGTACGGGTGGACTCTCCACATCAAGGAGCACGATATTGTTCCGCAGGGCATCGCGCTGGCGGCGATGGAACCAGGTCTTGAAAGTCTCCGGAGCAAAAGCCGGAATGTCTCGATCTCTTGCCATTCCGGCGATGAACTTCGAGACGTCGCGCAGGAACGGAAGCTGCGTCGCCAAATTTGCGATCCCAGGCGTGTTCGACGCCAGCCTCGCCCACAGATCGATATTGCCGAAAGCGTAGGCGCTGCGCGGACGCGCTCGTCCTTCGTAGTAATGAGAAAGGAACTCGGCCTTGTAGGTGGCGACATCGACGCCAACCGGGCACTCGCTCTTGCATCCCTTGCACGCGAGGCAAAGATCGATCGACTGCTTCACTTCCTCGCTGCGCCAGCCGTCGCGAATGACCCCATCCTCTCGAGTTCGGCCTTGAGTCATCTCCCAAAGCAGGTGAGCGCGGCCGCGGGTGGAGTGTTCCTCTTCATGCGTGGCCCGGTAACTGGGACACATCAGTCCGCCTTCTTCGCGCCGGCATTTGCCCACGCCCACACAGCGCAGCGTCGCCTGGGCAAGGCTGCCGTGGTCGGCGAGAAATTGAAAGTTGGTCTTCGGTTCCCACGGAGAGTAGTTGGCTCCCAGGCGCAGATTTTCGTCGAGCTTGTAAGGTTCGATCAGCTTGCCGGGATTCATCTTCCAGTCCGGATCCCAAGCGGACTTGAACTTGCGGAAAGCCTGAACCAACTCCGGTCCAAACATTTTCGGGAGCAACTCGCCCCGAGCCTGACCATCGCCATGTTCGCCGGAGATCGACCCGCCATAGCTGACTACGAGATCGGCGGCGTCTTCCATAAACTTGCGGAACTTGGCGATGCCTTCCTTCGATTGCAGATCGAAATTGATTCGTGTGTGTACGCAACCGTGACCGAAGTGGCCGTAAAGCGAGCCCTTGTAGCCGTACCCAGCCATCATGATGCGCAGGTCACGGAGGTACCTTCCAAGCTTGTCAGGAGCTACAGCCGAGTCTTCCCAGCCCTCCCAACTCATCGGTTCTCCGGACACATGCGAAGTCACGCCCAGAGCCGATTCGCGCACTTCCCACACCCGCTTGATTTGTTGCTTGTCAGTGTATAGACGCATCGCGGGAGGGTTCGCGCTGCGGCCAAGAGTCTGCATCAGCCCACGCGCCTGAGATTCGGCTTCCCGGGCAGTGGATGCGCCGAACTCCACCATCAGCCAGCCGCCACCCTCGGGCAAAAGCGCAAGGCCTTCAGAGTTGATGCCCTTGGCCCGCGTGTAGCCGACCAAAAGATCGTCGAAGCCTTCGAGGCCGATTGGCTTATGCACCATAATCTCGGGCACTTGGTCGGCGCACTGATAAATCTCGGGATAGGCGACAACCAGCAGCACGCGTTCCGGAGGACTCTCGACCAGACGGCACGTCGCTTCGAGAACGGTGACGCACGTGCCTTCAGCGCCGACGAGCGCTCTCGCAACTTGGAAGCCATTCTCGGGCAGGAGGAAGTTCAAGTTGTAGCCGGAAACCCGCCTGGGAATGCTGGGAAAGCGCTGGCGGATGAGTTTGCCAGAAGTGGCCGCAATGGTTCGCAGCTTTGAGTAGATCTCGCCCCGGCGTCCGCCAGCTGCACTGATGCTTTCGAGCTCTGCACTCGTCGTTGGGCCCACCTTCATGCGCGTCCCGTCGTACGTGAGGACTTCGAGCTCCTCGATGTTGTCGTCGGTCTTGCCCGCCATGACAGAATGCACGCCGCAGGAGTTGTTGCCGATCATCCCTCCGATGGTGCAGCGGTCATGTGTGGCGGGATCGGGGCCGAAGGTCAGATGGTGCTTTTCGGCGGCACCGCGAAGAGTGTCAAGCACGACTCCGGGCTGTACGCGCGCAATGCGCCGGGCGGGATCGATTTCAAGAATCCTCGCCATGTACTTGGAAAAATCCAGAATGACGGCGACATTACAGCACTGTCCGGCCAGGGAGGTGCCGGCGCCCCGGCAAAGCAGTGGCGCTCCGAAATCGCGGCATAGCGCAACCGCAGCCAGAACGTCGTCGACGTCGCGGGGAAGCACGACTCCGATGGGAACTTGACGGTAGTTGGATCCGTCGGTTGCGTAGAGAGCGCGGGCGGACTGGTCAAAGCGAACTTCTCCGCTGATCTGCAACCGTAAAGCATCGGCTAATCCCGAGGCATCCACACGGACGGCTGTTAACTTCGCGGGGTGGGCGAGTTCTGCGGATGGGTCTGGCATGCGGCCGGTTTTCTTCCAACCCGAAACTCAGTTAGCCGCGTCCGAGCTCTTAGTCACTTTGGAGATCTGAATCTGTGTCCCGCCGCCCTCCGCCTGGATGTTAATGGTAACCATGCTTTTATTATCACTGGCGATAATGGTGCAATGGTTTTGGTCGGAGGTAGTAACCGCTGCGTTGGGGAATTTCGATTTATAGAAGCTGCTGACAGTGTCCAGGGAGTCACTGCTCTGAAGTTTGGCCGATGCCGAATGAATGTTTCCAAAGGTTGCAGAGCCTGTGCCGTTCTTCAAAATTTGCGCTCCGGGATAGAGATCGACTCCGAGATCGTGCGCCGCCTGTTGCGGGTCTTGGGTAGCCTCGACGTTGCCGAATGGAGTTTCCACCTTCACGTTATCCCCATCCTGGCGAACGTGAGTGTGACGGGCGACCCGCCACGCGAAAAATCCAATCGATGCGACACTGAGGACTCCCACCAGCACGATCACGCCCACCACGATCAGAATGACCTTCAGCGCTCCACCGCCCGATGCTGGTTGAGGTGCGGAAGCCGCCGGAGTGATGGGAGCCGCCGGAGGTGTAGAGGCGACGGCCACCGGAGGCGGAACGGCCGACGGCGCAGCAACGACCGCCGCGCCGCACTTGTTACAAAATTTTGTTCCAGCAGAGATGCTCGCACCACAGGCATTGCAGAACGCCATACGTCACCTCATTCAGCCTGAGTCATACTTGATGGGCGCGAGTATACCGCAAATCAGATCGCAAACCGAGCAGGATTCGTTAGCTCCAGACCCGGGTAGCGTAGTCGGTCATGGTGAGCCCCAGCAAAAGAAGCAGGAAGAATAAAGCAGCGATAACGACCAGTTTCGTGAGCTTTTCGCTGGCATGCCAGACGTGCATAAAGAAGAGCGCAACCAGGGTTGCTTTCAGAGTCGCAATACCTAAGGCAACAGCGGCATTGAAGCGGCCCAGTTCGATGAAAGCGGCCTTGTAAGTAAGGTAGGTGCAGAGCAACAGCGTGATCCAGATACCGAAATACATTTTCAACGGCGACGATTTTGCGTGTTCAGACATAGCAAGCCTCGAACATAACCAGTCTCACGGGTGACGGTCGATCAAATACAGCAACGGGAACAGATAAATCCAGACAATGTCGACGAAGTGCCAGTAAAGGCCGCCGATTTCGACGGGGGTATGCCACTCCGGCGTAAATCGTCCCTTCCACGCCATAACCAAGAGCCAGGAAAAAATCCCCAGCCCAATAATCATGTGCAGTGCGTGCAGACCCGTCATCACGAAGTAGAGAGAAAAAAACATTTGTGCGTGACGCGGATTGGCGAACTGGCCAGGATGCCCGGGGATGGGAACATTATTGAAACTGAAAGAGGCGCCCGGGACATGGTGCTCTTCGAACTTATCAGCGTATTCTTTGGCTTTGATGCCGAGGAATGCAAGCCCCAGAAGCATGGTGATCCCGAGCATGATAATCAACAGTGTCCGCCGCGCCGTTTGCGCGGCCCACACGGCGAGAACCACGGTCAAGCTGCTACAGATCAGGACCGCCGTATTAGTAGCCCCGAGCGTAGCGTCGATGGATTTGCTGGCGGCTGCGAAATCTCCGAAGTACCAGCGGCGATAGATCAAGTAAGCGCAGAAAAGGCCGCCGAAAAACATGACTTCCGTCGCCAGGAAGGTCCACATGCCCAGGCTGGCGGCATCGCGCTGCTGCTGCGGTTCGGCGAAGTGGTGCAAGAGTTCCGGATGGTGCTCCTCTGTGTGCTGCACGCCGATCACGGTACTATCGGGCAACGGGAACCTCCTCTTTGTGAGGCGCGTCTAACTCATCGTAGTTGTAAGCCTCCCAGGTCACGACCGGTTCTTCGTCGAAGTTGAAGGTCGGCGGCGGAGAGGCGGTCTTCCACTCGAGTCCCGCGGCGTTCCAGGGATTATCCGATGCTGGTTTACCGTAACGCATCGACCAGAGGAAATAAATCATGGGCAACAAATATCCGACGCCAAGCACAGTCGCCCCGGCCGTCGACAATACGTTCAACACCTGGAACTCAGGCATATGGCTGTAATCGTAATAGCGGCGGGGCATGCCCATGTAGCCGAGCACGAACTGCGGGAAAAACGTCAGGTTAAAGCCGATGAAGACGATCAGCGCCGCCAGGCGCGCCCACCCCTCGGGATAAAGACGTCCCGAAATCTTCGGCCACCAGAAATGCATTCCCCCCAGATAACCCATGACGGCTCCGCCGACCATGATGTAGTGAAAGTGCGCCACGACAAAGTAAGTATCGGTAACGTGGACGTTGATCCCAAGAGCAGCAAGGAATAGTCCCGTCAGCCCTCCGATGGTGAACAACCCGAGGAATCCGAACGCGTAAAGCATGGGCGCGTCATAGTGGATAGAGCCCTTGTACAGAGTGGCCGTCCAGTTGAAGACTTTGATCGCGGAAGGCACGGCCACAGCGTAGCTCAGCAAAGAAAATACCAGAGCGGCGTAAACCGACATCCCGGCGACGAACATGTGGTGAGCCCACACCAGGAAGCCGAAGACGGCGATCGCAATCGACGAAAAAGCCACAAAGTGATAGCCGAAAATACGCTTGCGCGAGAAGCAGGCGATGACCTCACTCTGCACACCCATGGCTGGCAGAATCATGATGTAGACGGCAGGGTGAGAGTAAAACCAGAACAGATGTTGGAACAGGAGCGGATCGCCGCCGAGTTTGGGGTCGAAAATACCGAGATGCAACGCGCGTTCTGCGGCGACCATCACGATGGTGACGGCGACAACCGGCGTACCCAGCAACTGAATGATGCTGGTGGCGTAGTGCGCCCAGATAAACAACGGCAGGCGCGACCACGTCATGCCGGGGGCACGCATGCGGTGAATGGTAACGACAAAGTTCAGGCCGGTGAGTATGGAGGAAAACCCGGCGACGAAAATCGCCAATCCCGCCTCGACGATTTTCGTGTTGGTGAAGTTGGTAGAGAACGGAGCATAAAAGGTCCATCCCGTGTCCACTCCGCCGGTCAGCATGCAGTGCAGCATCATCACGCCGCCGATGATGTAGAGATACCAGCTCAGCAGGTTGATGCGCGGAAATGCGAGATCCTTGGCCCCGATCATCAGAGGCACCAGAAAATTCCCCAGCACGGCGGGAATGGAAGGGATCAGGAAAAAGAAGACCATTACCATGCCATGCATGGTGAAAAGCTTGTTGTACGTATCCGCCTGTACCAGGTCGCCCGCGGGAGTCAGCAACTCCAGGCGGATGAGCAGCGCAAAGAAGCCTCCGATGAAGAAGAAAAACGTAATGGAAAGGAGATAGAGCAGCGCGATACGTTTGTGGTCGGTGGTGAGCAACCACGACCACACTCCGTACTTCGTGTTCAAATAGTTTTCACGCTCGACGGGTTGAGTTATCGCAGTCGGCATACTTATTGCACCTGACTTCCGTTGGGTTCGGCCTTGGGCACGGCCGTGCTGGCGCTGGTCTTGCCCGCTTCTCCCGCGCTAGCGGGCGAAATTGACTTGATGTAGGCGACCAGCGCGTTTACCTGCTCCTCGCTGACCAATCCCTGAAACGTGGGCATAATCGGCTGGAATCCCTTTACTCGCCGTGCGCCCGGATCAAGAATGCACTCCCGTACGTAGTTCTCGTCGGCCGTGACGGTGCGGCCGTCTTCGAGTTGAACCGGCTTACCAAAAATTCCTTGCAGATTGGGACCGCGTCCCTGGCTGTCAGAGCGATGGCAGGTAGAGCAGCCGAGTTCGGCAAAAATCTTTTCGCCGCTCGCAGAGAGCGGTCCGGTCGAGCCGCCGTTGATCCATGCTTCATATTGCGCCGGTTCCATGACCACGATGTCGCCCACCATGCCGGAGTGCTGCGTGCCGCAGTACTCCGCGCAGAACAGGTGATAAACCCCCGGCTTGGTGGCGCGGAACCATTCCACGGTATATCGGCCGGGCAGCACGTCCTGCTTCATGCGGAACGCGGGCACGAAGAAGCTGTGGATCACATCCTGCGAAGTCATAATCAGCTTGATGTCACGCCCCACGGGAACATGCAGCTCGTTGATCTCGCGCTGGCCTTCCGCGTGCTCCAGTTTCCACATCCATTGTTTTGCCACAACGTAGACTTCGGCGGCATCGGCAGGCGGTGTCCGCTCTTTGAAGTAGACTGCCGCGCCCCACGCAAAGATCACCATGAAGATCACGAACGGGATCACGCTCCACGTGATCTCCAGCGGCGTGGAACCTTCGATTTGCTCGGCCCGAACCCCGGGGCGGTAGCGGAAGCGGGCGGCGAAGTAAACGAGACAGACGAAGATCAGCAGGGTCATCATCCCGGTGATGATGAGTAGAAATATGTACAGAGCATCCACGCGGCTCGCCATCGTGGAGGCCTGCTCCGGCCATAATGGAAAATTATTGAGCATACCGTACCTTGCTCTTCGCCGCCGTTTTCCTGGTTACCGAGATATCCAATCTCCACAAAATAAAAAACATGGTGCCCAGGATAAGGATCGTCGCTGCAGCCGCAAGCCGCAGAATGTTGGCCACCATGGCGCCGTATTTTCCGGTCTCAGGATTGTAGTGATAGCAATAAAGCAGAACCGCATCCACAGCGTTGCCGATCTTGTACTGCGAGGCTTCCACCAGCCCCATGCGCAAATCCTTCGGCGGAAAATCAACGCCGTAGAAGTAGCGCGAGATGCGCCCTTGCGGTGTCAGCACCATGATTGCTGTGGCATGGGCATACTGATTCGTCTTGGGGTCGTACTGATATTGGAAACCGACCGCCTTGGTGAGCGCGTTGATCGAGTCCGGCGGCCCCGTGAGGAAGTGCCAGCCCGCAGCCGCATTGGCGCGGCCATAGCGCTCTACGTAATCTTTCTTCTTCGCCGCGGCCATCTCGGGCGTCTCGCGCGGATCGAAGCTCACCGTAATTATGTCGAACTCGTTCCCCACATCGAATTTCACCAGACGCATGGCGCTGGCCAGCCCTGCTAGAGCCTCGCCGCACAACATGGTGCAGTTGTAATAAACCAGGTTGAGGATCATGGGCTTGCTGCCGAAGTAATCTCCAAGCTTGATGGTCTTCCCGGTTTCATCGCGAAAAACCAGACCAGACGGCACCTGCGTGTCGAGGTGTTGCTCGATGCCAACGTTCTCCAGTCGCGGTGGCCGCGTGTTCGCCGGAGGCCCCATGATGCCGTTATTCATGCCCTGTCCCCAGGCGCAGGCCGACAGCAGGAGAACTGCCAACAACGCGCGCACGCCGAAAATCGAATTCGTCGTCCCGTAGCTCACTTCGTTCTACCCTTCTTAGACATCTTCGCGCTCGCGGCCGCACTCTTGCCCACTGCGTCCTCAGGACGCACCGGAAGACCTCGCTGCGTCAATAATTCCATGGCGCGATCAATCGGAATGCGAACTGTGCCCGCCTTCTGATCGACCCATCCGTAGCTGTACAGTGTTTTCTCCTCGTTCAGAAGGATTCCGCTCAGCTGACCGCGCTCGTCTTCTTCGAGCTTCGGGCTGGGAAAAACGCCCTGCGGATATCCAGGAGCAACGTGCAGCGTATCTGTGGGCACATTGGTAACCAGCGGATTCACAGGAGGCTGCTCCGCCTTGTCGCGACGCTCAAGAAACTCATACAGCCCTCGAATGCCAAAGAGGCAAAGCACGGTGATCACGATCAAAGCGACAAGAAAATACACAATGCCGGCCACCTGCAGATCCTGATGCTCAAAGCTGCCGTGCCCGTTTGCGCTATCGTGTTTTATGTCGTTGCTCATCTCTCGTTACGCATGGCCTTGATGGGCCGGTTGCAGAACTTCGTGGGCATCGGGGTCATAGGCCGGCAGAAGCGGCAGCGATGCCAGGTTACGGAAAAAATACCAAAGCCAGATTCCGCCGATGGCGATAGGTACGACCACGTCCGCCAATGTCAAAGTCAAAGTCTTGGAGAAATTCGGCTCGATGATCCAAAACAAATCGACATAGCCCATCAGCAAAAGCAACAATGCGACCCATACAAGCTTTCGAACGTTGCGCTTGAAGGGACGCGAAAGCAAAATCGCAAATGGAATGGCAAAGTGAAACAGCACCAGAATCAGCCCGATCCAGCCCCATCCTCCGCTCAGACGCCTGAGATAAAACGTGATTTCCGAAGGCAAATTTCCCGCCCAGATGATGAGCCACTGCGAAAAGTTGAAATAGGCCCAGACCATGATGAACGCCAGCATCCACTTGCCATGATCATGAACAAAGTCGGGCTTCAACATTTCCGACATCGGTTTGTAATCGACCAGAATTCGCTCCACAACAACAGCGAAGCACATTGCCGAGAGCACTTCGCCGATAAGAATAATCAGGCCGAAGATGGTGGAGATCCAGCTGGGATCGAGCGACATGATCCAGTCGATGGCGGCAAAGGAGATGGTGAATCCGTAAAGGATGAGCCCTGGGCCGGCGACGGCTTTGAACCGATCGCTGTTGTTGGGCGTGTCGGGACTGTCGGTCTGTTTCGACCACAGCGAGAGCAGGAACGAGAGCAAGTTCCAGATCGCAAAATAAAATATCGCGCGAATGACGAAGCCCTTCACCGTGAGATAGCTCTGCGTAATCTGTTCGAGATGCTCGCGGAAATGCTTGTCTTCAATATTGCCGAGCGGCTGCGCCCAGATGTAAATCCGATGTATCCCCAAGATGACAGGGATGAACAGCAGCGCTAGCAACGGCAACGTACGCATCGCCGCGCCCAGAATGCGTCGTATCACCGTGCCCCAACCGCCTCCCGTCAGATGTCGAATCATCAGAATCGCCATCGACCCCAAGGCGACGCCCAGCCAGCACATGAAGCCGAGCAAATAAGCGCGATAGAACTCCTGGGGATGGACCAAGGCTGACGCTACGGCGATCACCGCAAAGATCACGCCTACCAAAAGCGCGCGCTGCGATATTTTTCTCACCACCTGCGGCGCCGTCAGATCGAGCTGGGGAGTCATCGCGGCGCTCATTTCGGTTCCTCAGGCGGCGCGCTTGTTTCGGATTCGATCACCGGCAGAGTCGCACCCGAACCCATCTGTCCACGGAACTTCGGGGCTTCCGAGGGTACGGCTTGCCCCGCCGGCACATCCGCCCGGGTTGCGTTCTGACTTAGCTGCAAAGCGCGGATGTAGGCCACGATGTTCCAGCGGTCGCGCGGCGGAATCTGCGAAGCGTAGTCCGGCATCGTGCCGAAGCCGCTGGTGATCACGTCGTAGAAGTAACCCAGAGGAGCCTTCTGCAGGCGTTCAATGTGGTACGACGGCGGCATACGCGCAAATCCCCGCGAAGGGATGAAACCGTTGCCATCGCCCACCAGCGAGTGACACGGAGCACAATAAATGTTGTAGCGTTCGCGCCCCCTTTGCAGAACTTCCATCGTCACAGGAAACGGCATATAGTCGCCGGGATTGCTGCCGATTTTTCCTGTGTAGAAATATGTGTCGGCGCGCAACTCACCGCGCGCCACGGTGCCATCGACCGGCGGCCGCTCGGAGCGCTGATCGGAGAAGAAGTCGCTGCGCGAGAGCGGATTCTCTCGCGGCTGCACATGCATGTCGAGACGGCAGCCGGAGAGCGCAACCAACGCAGCCAGCAGCCCGGACACAGAAATCTGGCGGAGGCGCGGCATTCTAGCTGGGCACCTCCGAAATCGATCTAGGGCGCAAACCTTTCAGAAAATCGCGCGTGCCGGCCGCATCGTACTTGGGGTCGGAAGAAAATACGATTAGAAAGAACCGGTCTTTGGAAGCCAGCGCAAAACGCGGCACGTTAAACACGGGATGATAGGGCATAGGCAGGCCGTTCAGCGCGAGCATTCCGAACACGGCCGAGATTCCGGCAAAAAGAATCGTCATCTCGAATGTGATCACGATAAAAGCGGGCCAGGAATGGGGCGGCTTGCCGCCGATGTTGAGCGGATAGTCGACAGCCGACATCCAATACTGCATGAGGTATCCGGTAAGTCCGCCAATGATGCCGCCGATCAGAACCACCAGCGGAACGTCGTGGGGCGCACCAATCTCCTCAGCCAAGCCCTCGATCGGAAACGGGCTGTAGGCATCGATCTTGGTGTAACCGGCCTGGCGGGTGCTCCTCGCGGCATCGAACAAAGCCGTGGCCGAATCGAACTCCGCCATCGTGCCGTAGATCGGATCGCGCTTCACTCCTTGACCTCCGCTTCCGGCAGCAGAGTGCGCATCTCAAAGATTGAAATCATGGGAAGAATGCGCACGAACAGGAAAATCGCTGCCAGGAACATGCCGATGGTGCCGATGTAGGTCATCAAGTCCCAACGCGTGGGATAGTACATGCCCCAGGATGAGGGGAGGAAGTCGCGGGACAGACTGACCGAGACGATTATGAAGCGCTCCAGCCACATGCCCACCAGGATGACGCCGGAAACCAGGAACAACGCCACCGGACTGGCACGCAGCTTTCGAATCCACAGCACTTGCGGAATAAAGATATTGCAGATGAGCAGAAGATAGTAAGGGACGGCGTAGGGCCCGTGGAGACGATTCCAGATGGTGAACGCGTCGTAGCGATCACCGCTGTACCAGCCCATGAAGGCCTCGATGCCATACCCGTAGGCCACGATCAATCCGGTGGCGAGCATGACTTTCGCCGAGTTTTGCAGATGCCGCTCGGTGATGAAATCCTCCAGACCGTAGATCTTTCGAATGGGAATCGCCAGCATCAGCACCATGGCGAAACCGGAATAGATGGCGCCGGCGACGAAATAAGGCGGAAAGATCGTCGTATGCCAGCCGGGGACGATGCCGACGGCGAAGTCGAAACTCACGACTGTGTGGACGGAGAGTACGAGGGGCGTGGCTAAGCCGGCCAGCAGCAAGTAGGCGGTCTCGTAGCGATGCCAGTGGCGGGCTGATCCCCGCCAGCCCATGGAGAGCATTCCGTAGACGATGCGCAGCGCCGGTTTGTTCGAACGATCGCGCAACGTCGCGAAATCTGGAATGAGGCCCATGAACCAGAAGAGCGCTGAAATAGTTGCGTAGGTGGAGACGGCGAACACGTCCCACATCAGCGGGCTGCGGAATTGCGGCCACACGCCCATGGTGCTGGGATACGGAAACAGCCAGTAAGCCAGCCATGGACGCCCGACGTGGATGGCCGGGAAAATTCCGGCGCAGGCCACGGCAAACAACGTCATTGCTTCGGCGAAGCGGTTGATGGAATTCCGCCACGACTGCCGCAGCAACAAAAGAATCGCCGAGATCAGCGTACCGGCGTGGCCGATTCCGATCCACCAAACGAAGTTGATGATTGCGAATCCCCAACCGACGGGGATGGTTACGCCCCAGATGCCGATGCCTTTCAGGAACAGGTAGCCCATGGCATAGAGCAGCATCATCGTCAGCAGGAAACCGATGCCGAAGCCGACAAACCATCCGTTCGACGCGGGACGCGTCAGCACAATTGCGCTGATTTTTTCCGTGACGGTGCCAAAGGTGTAGCCCGGCTCAATCACCGGGGCCTGGTCAGCATCTACCGTCGAGACTTTGTATTGCTCGTCCATGTTCTACGGTTTCGACTTCCGGTTTTCGGCTTCCGGAGGCCGGACGCCGAACGCCGCGTCTCACCCTTTCAACTCCGGATTCGGGTTGCTCACTTCTGCCAGATAAGTCGTCCGTGGGCGGGTATTCAGTTCACCCAGCAAACTGTAATTTCTGGACTGCGCTTTCAGTCTTGAAACCTTGCTGTCGGGATCGTTCAAGTTGCCGAAGACGATCGCGCCCGCCGGACACGACTGCTGGCACGCCGTCTGCAATTCGCCGTCGGCGATCTTGATTTCCTTGCCTTCGCGCACAGAGGCGGTTTCGGCGTCGATGCGATGCTGGGTGATTCGCTGCACGCAATAGGAGCACTTCTCCATCACGCCGCGGCTACGGACGCTGACGTCGGGATTGCGCATCATCTTGTATTGCGGCGTGGTCCAGTCCTGAAACAGCAGAAAATTAAATCGCCGCACTTTATAAGGACAGTTGTTAGAGCAATAGCGCGTGCCCACGCAGCGGTTGTAGACCATGTCATTCAGGCCTTCGCTGGAGTGATTCGTTGCGCCCACCGGGCAAACCACTTCGCAAGGCGCGTTCTCACATTGCTGGCAGGGCACGGGTTGGAAGAACGCCTTGGGATTATCCCGGTCGCGCGAATCCTGATCGGGATACTGATAATAAGTGTCGATCCGGATCCAGTGCATGTGCCGGCCGATTGCGCACTGCTCCTTGCCGACCACGGCAATATTATTTTCCGACTGGCACGCGATCATGCAATTGTTGCACCCCACGCACGAGTTCAGATCGATCGCCATGCCCCATGCGTAGTCTTCTTCTTTGTAGGGATAAGGTTTGTACAACGTGAACCCCGGTGCGGGCTCTTCTCCCTGCTCCTTCGCGAAATCCGGATGGTTGCGATATTCCTCAAGCACGGTTTCCCGAACCAGCGGACGGTGATCGCCATTGGGCGTGTCCATCGATTGGTAGCCCTGCGTCGAGGCGAGGACATAGGTGTCGCCGGTTTTGCGAATTTTCAAGCCAGTCGCGAACCAGGGCGCAGCGCTCGTGCGCAGCGCATACGCATTGAAGCCCTGGGCAGTGCCGACGCGGCCGGCGCGCGTGCGTCCGTAGCCGAGAGTCACGGTGACCGAGTTGTCCGGGACCCCGGGCTGAATCCAAACCGGGCCGGTGACTTTTCGCCCATTCAACTCAAGCTCGACCACGTCGCAAGTCTTGATCTGCAGCCGCTCTCCCATTGTGGGGCCAATGAGCACGGCGTTGTCCCAGGTGAGCTTGTTCATCGGCTTGGGACATTCCTGTAGCCAGCCGTTGTTGGAAAATTGTCCGTCGTAGATCGTGGGATCGCGGCGGATGTTCAGCTCGATGGAACCTTGAATCATCCCCATCAAAGTAAGACTTGGAGAGAGGTTGTGAGGCGATCGGGTGGAGGCCGCCGTGCCCTCGACCCAGCCGTCATGCAATGACTTGCGCCAGAACTGCTCGAAATCCGATCCGGGACGCTGCTTTTGCCAGTACGCGCGGACTATATCGTAGCCCGTGGCATCGGACTGACCGGAGAGCAGCGCAACGAATTCCAGTGCACTCTTTCCATTGTATAGAGGCGCAATCAACGGCTGAATAATGCTGACCGTGCCATCGTAAGCACGCGCGTCTCCCCACGCTTCAAGTTCGTGCGCTTGATTGATGTGCCACTGACAAAGTTCTGCCGTCTCGCTCTGATAAAGGCCGACGTGCACGCGCAACGGAATTTTGCCGTTCTTGAGGACGTTGGCGAAGTCGAGGTCGGCGGGCGCGTCGTAGGCGGGATTGCCTCCGAGAATCACCAGGAGATCGACTTTCCCGGCGCGGACATCGGCGAAGAGATCCTTGATCGATTCGTTTTGGTTAACTGGGTTTGCGTCGACGGGATCGGTGTAGAAAACTGTCTTGCCGACGTTTCCCAACTGCTCATTAATCTCATGCGCGATTGCGTGAACCGATGGCGGCTGGTGATCACCAACAATGACAATGCTCGAACCTCGGTGGGCTCGAATGTCAGCAATCAATGGATTAACGGCGCTAGCGAATTCAGTTGGTATCGGCCCCCTATCGGCGATCCATCTCGCGGCGTAGTCCACCCTTGCTGCCGTCACGGATATCCGGTGATCCGCTTTCGCCCCAGTCGTCGTCGGCGTGCTCTCAATCACGTACAGCCGGTTCATGTTGCCATCGGGATTGCGGCGCTTAGCGAAGTCGCGGATGTAGCGGACATTTCCCGGAAAACCCGCAGACAGAAAATCGGCGTCGAGCGAGACGATTACGTCGGCCTTCTCGAAGTCGTAGCGCGTCTCGACCGGCTGGCCGAAGGCCAGCTTCGCGCCTTCGAGCACGTTGTCGCGATTGACCGGCTCATATACATGCCACTTGGCCTGCGGATAAATCTTCAAGAAGCCGCGCAGTTGTTCGGCGAGCGTGGGCGAAGAAATGGTCGGCGTAAGAATGCGAATGCCCGCGCCTTGCAACGCTTTCTGCGCGCTGAGCGGGCCGCGAATCGCGGTCAGGAACGACTGCCACGAACGCTCATCGCCCATTGACACTACGCTCTGCGAGCGGTCGGGGTCGTACAAGCCGAGAACGTGGGCCTGCGCAAAGATGTCCGTCCCGCCGAGCGACGCCGGATGTTTGTCGTTGCCTTCGATCTTGGTCGGACGCCCGAGGTGGCTCTCGACCAGCAGCGGGCTGGCGTATCCGCCGAGCGTCATCGCGGTGGCGTAAAACATCGGCCGGCCGGGAATCACGTCCTCGGGCTGGCGCACATAGGGAACGATGGGTTCAAGCGGCAGCTTCACGCAGCCAGTCATCCCGGCCAGCGCCATGGACGCGCCCATCACTTTGAGAAAGCCACGCCGCGAAACCGAATCCACCCATTCTGAAGCGCCCTTTGGGAATTCGCGATGCAGGGCTTCCTGGAACGCGGGACTGCCAGCAAGTTCTTCCAGGCTGCGCCAGTATTCCGGGCCGGACTTCTCGTTCGCCTCGTTGATTTGCGCCCGCAGGGAATCGAGATCGAGCTTGCCCTTCTTGGAGGGGCAAACGTCTTCGCGTATAGCGCGGCCGTCTTGTTCTTCCATCTTCATTGGTTCCACATCACACCCTCTGTCATCCTTCGCGCAGTCGAAGGATCCCTATCACCAAGAACCTGACGCATATCTGTTAAGGTGTTCTCCCGCGTTCTCGATAGCAGCGTGAGAACGCCATGCATCCGCCGCGGCGAAAGGCGCGGCTAGGGATCCTTCGACTCCGAATTTGCTTCGCTCCGCGAACCAAATTCTCCGCTCAGGATGACAAGTCTTCATAATTCATTCCTCACCGATGACAGGTACTGCAACTGGTAATGTCCCTTATACTGCGCACGTTGTATTTCTTCACCAGCGCCAGCCCCAGCTCTTTCTGATCGGTGAAACTCTGTCCGTCGACTACCACGGGACTCGCGCTGGTTGGCTGCTGGTAGCGCATGTTGAACACCTGATCGCGCGGCCGCAAATTGTCTTCGGGCGCGCGATGGCAACTCAAACACCACTCCATCTGCAACGATTCCTGCTGATACATCAGCGGCATCTGGTCGACCGGACCGTGGCATGTGTTGCAACCCACACCCTTCGTGACGTGAATGCTGTGATCGAAATAGACAAAGTCAGGGAGTTGGTTCACCCGCGTCCATTGCAGCGACTCACCCGAGCGGTAACTGGCCCGCACCGGTTCGAGCAGCTGCGCGTTGGTCCAGATCTGCGAGTGGCAGTTCATGCAGGTCTTGGTGGGAGGGATGCCGGCGAAACTTGAAGTCTCAACCGAAGTATGGCAATAGCGGCAATCAATGCCGAGCCCTGAAACATGGTGCTGGTGGCTGAACGGTACAGGCTGCGGCTTGCGCACACCGGCATAAGTGACGTAGGGCGAACGCTGGATCTCCATCGCAATCAAGCCCAGCGCAGCCAGCACGAACACCGCGCCAAAAATTGTGGCCCGGGACATGGTGTTGGTGCTGCGATGAAAAATCTGCGACATGCTTATCTACGCGTTCTAGAGTAAGAATGAGATCAGCAGATCCCGGTTTATGGAAGCGTGATGGTCACGACGCAAAAGAAAACACCCACGGAGTTTTCGCGTCAGCTATGGGAACGCAGAATTATAAATACTTCGGGGTCAGTTGTCGCGTACTTTCCCGCGCAGGCGGAGAAAATCTTCCCAGAATTAGACACTACTGAAAATAGCGCCGTCGCTTGCGGTCGGACGTCCACTCAAGGCCACTACCGAAGATTCATCACCAGCAACTTGGGCTCGGTCATTTCTTCAATCGCGTAGCGCAAGCCTTCGCGGCCCAGGCCAGAGTCTTTTACACCGCCGTAGGGCATGTTGTCGATGCGGAATGACGGGATGTCGCCGGCGATCAGAGCGCCGACCTCGAGTTCGTCGTATGCTTGGAAGAGCAACTTCACGTCGCGGGTAAACAGCCCGGCCTGCAAGCCATAGTTGGAGTTGTTGATTCGCCGCAATGCCTCGTCAAAATTGTTGTAAGGCTCAACAGTCACCACGGGACCGAAGATTTCCTGGCAGTTTACTTTCATTTCCGGTTTGGTGCCGGTCAGCACCGTTGGGCTAACTACCGAGCCTCTGCGGCCTCCGCCGATTAGTAGACGAGCGCCCGAGCGAACCGCGTCGTCCACCCAAGCGGTGACGCGTACCGCGTCGCTTTCGCGGATCAGCGGTCCGACATCCGTCGATTCCTCCATGGGATCGCCGGTCTTCAGTTTCTTCACGCCGTCTACAAGCAGATCGGTGAACTTGCCGTAGACCGATTGCTCCACCAGAATGCGCTGAACCGAAATGCAAGTCTGGCCCGCGTAGGCGAACCCGCCGCTGACGCAGCGTTCAGCGGCATAGGAAAGGTCGGCGTCGCTGTGCACGATGGCGCCGGCGTTGCCCCCCAACTCCAGCACGACTTTTTTCTTGCCGGCGCGGCGTTTGATGTCCCAGCCCACGGGAACGCTGCCGGTGAAGCTAATCAGCTTGATGCGTTCGTCGGTGACCAGCAGGCCGGCGTCGTCGTTGGAAAGCGGCAGCACATTGAGTCCGCCATCTGGCCAGCCTGCCTGCTGCACGCACTCCGCGAGCAACAGCGAGCACAGCGGAGTCTGCGGCGCAGGTTTCAACACTATCGAGCAACCCGCGGCAATGGCCGGCGCGACTTTGTGCGCCACCAGGTTCAGCGGAAAATTAAATGGTGTGATTCCTGCAATGGGGCCGAGAGGAAAGCGCTTCACGATACCCCAGCGTCCGGCGGTAAACTCCTGCCAGTCGAGGGGAAGGTACTCGCCGTAGATGCGCGTCGCCTCTTCCGCCGCGACGTTGAAGGCGAACGCGGCGCGATCCACTTCGATGCGTGCCAGCTTGATTGGCTTTCCAGCTTCTTGCGCCAGCGTGCGCGAAAATTCGTCGCGGCGCTCCGCAATCGACTGCGCCACGCGCCGCAGCACGCGCTGCCGCTCAAACGCTGGCAATCGCCGGGTTGTGCCGAAAGCCTTTACCGCCGCTGCAATTGCAGCTTCGGCATGTTCGCGCCGCGCCTGGACTACCCGTCCAATTACGCTGCCATCGAAAGGCGAGCGGATTTCGACGAGATCGCCGTCTTCCCTCCAACGGCCATCCACAAAGAAGCCGTGGGTCGCGACTGGAGCAAGAGTCATTTCCGGCATATTCCAGCCCTCCCGGACGCAAACTGACGATTTTGATTATAGGCTTTCACGGATGGTTGCATTTTTCTACGAAAAAGGAGCACGGCCAGTCTCCTCTACAATAAAGCCCACTAATGCCGATCCTGCAAACTATTGTTGAGCTTGTCCCTCGCTTGCGGGGAAGAGAAGTTTCTCCGGTTGAGCTGACTCGCGCCTGCCTCGATCGCATCGAGAAACTGAATCCCGTGCTGAATGCCTTTATCACGGTGATGGCTGAATCTGCTCTGGCCGAGGCGCGGGCGGCAGAAGGCGAAATCTTCCGCGGAGATTGGCGCGGACCGCTGCATGGGATCCCCATTGCCTTGAAGGACATTCTCGATACCGCTGGCACGCGGACCACTGCTGCCAGTGAACTTTGTCAGAGTCGTGTCCCTGCGGACGATGCGGAAGTTGTGCGGCGGCTGCGGCGGGCGGGCGCGGTAATTCTGGGCAAGAACAACCTGCATGAATTCGCCTATGGCGGAAGTTCGCTGGTTAGTTTTTTCGGCGATGTCCACAATCCTTGGAACGCGGCGCATATCGCTGGAGGCTCGTCAGGCGGGTCGGCGGCTGCGGTTGCGGCCGGGCTTTGCTATGCGGCGATTGGAACGGACACGGCAGGGTCGATCCGCGAACCGGCTGCGCTATGCGCTTGCGTCGGACTCAAGCCGACCTATGGCCGCGTCTCTGCGCGCGGGGTGATTCCGCTTTCGCGGTCGCTGGATCATGTTGGGCCAATGGCCGCGACCGTGGGCGATGCTGCGGCTGTGCTGCAGGCCATTGCGGGATACGATGCACTCGATGTAAGCAGCGCTAATGTTCCGTTATCCGATTATGTCTCCGGCTTGGGTGACGAGGTTAAGCACCTGCGGGTTGGAATTCTGCGGGCATATTTCTATGACGACCTTAATGCCGAAGTTGCGGCGGCGGTGGAGCAGGCTCTCGCCGTGATCAGTGCGCTGGTGGCGGATGTACGGGAAATTCAGCTCGCAGAGATGCGAATCGAGGTGCCGATGGATCGCACCGTGCAAGCTGCCGAGGCGTTTGCATTCCATGCCGCCGATATCGCTCGCACGCCCGAGTTGTACCAACCTGAAACTCTGCGGCGCATCCGCTCGGGCGAAAACATTTCGGCGCCCGAATATATTCAGCGGCGGCGCGAGCTGGAGGAAGCACGGCGACGCGCGCAAGAGATATTTGCCGGCATCGATCTGCTGGTCACGCCAACGACGCCGCTTCCAGCGCCGACGATTGCCGATCTGAAAAAAGATCCCGAGGCGCTGCGTCCGGCAGAGTTGATCTTGCTGCGCAATACGCGACCGTTCAATGTGTGGGGGCTGCCGGCGGTCTCAGTTCCTTGCGGCTTTACGAAAGGCGGGCTGCCGATCGGACTGCAGGTCGTTGGGCCGCACTGGCGGGAGGACTTGGTGCTGCGGCTTGCTCATGGTTACGAGCAGGTGACCCCGTGGCATCAGCGGTGTCCAGTGGGCTGAGGATCGTCGCTCTCGCGGACTTTCGGCTGTGGATTTCTGCACGAAATAAGTTTTCGACGGGAACCGCGAATTAGGAATGGATTGGGTTTTGAGAGCAGATCTCCAGATCATTTTTTTATTTCGATATCCCTGAAAGCCTTGCCCAGCGCGGGTTTCGTGAAACCGTATCGTGCAAAATCCGGTTTTCAAAGAACTTGGATATCAAAATATTAAGAACAAAGACCTTGGGTTGGGGCACTCTGGGTACTGTCAACCGTCACGGCCTCGACCATCATCGCGTGATTTAAGTTGCGGGGCAAGGTCGGATGTCACAGCGTGGTTGTGGGAAATAGTTAGGCTGGGGCGAGCTAACACTCCAGGGCCCGCCTGAGGCGCAGCTTCAGGCATGGGCGTATCGCTTGATCGAAATGTCCCGGGCGTGCGCTCGCGTTCTTGCCACGTCGTAAGCAAGCTGCATCCGGAGAAGGTGATCCATATCGGGGCCGAAAGCCTTTTCGATGCGCAGGGCCATCCCGATTCGGGGCAAGCCGAGCGCGTCACCAAAAAATGCGGAATGCTAGCCAGGCATAGGCAAATAGGAAAAAGCCAAATCCGGAGAACCCGAGGGCCGAATTGACTGCGTACCATGCGGGTGTGTACGTGTCACGTTGCGCGTCGTGGCAGTACGTCTCATAGGCATAGTTCTCAGACAAGAGGAAAATAATTGCGCACGCTGCGCTGAGTCCCAATAGTGCGATTGAAGATGGGCACGCTTTTTCTAGTCTTATGCTGTAGATACTCCGCTTCCCGTCTACAGGAATGCTTGTCAGAAAGTTCACTAAAAACGCAATGGTTGCCGCCCCTAACGTCAGCAGCAGTTTCGCCAGGTCTTGGTACCGTCGTAGGTGAGGTTCGAAACCGCCCGGCACCAGCCTTGTTCCTAGCGGTGCAGCTTCAACCGGGTCGAAAGAAACGTTACATCCCGGGAAACGGGCTCTGAAATCCCGGTAGAAATAGAGCCAAAGAAGCCCGAGCGGCACCAGAGTGAAGACAGCCCACACCGCTAATGCGCACAAGTAACCCATAATGTGACAGTCTACAACCGCCGCAGCTCGAAGATCGGCCTAAGCCCCCGCGGGACTCGCTCCTTTTGTCCAACGGGTCCCGGGCTTGCGGTATCACACTGTGCGCATATCCAAGCGCTTGCCTAGCGCTTTCAGGGCGGCGGCGATGCCGTCGATGCGGGAGGTGTGTTGGACGTTGGTGAGGCGGTTAACTTCCTGCGGTGTGGTCTTCAGCCGGCGCGCCAATTCCGCGGGGCGCACGTGTTGCTGGATCATTTCGTTGAGGAGAAGAATCTTGGCGGAGAGGCTTGCGGGAAGCTCAACCACGGGTTGCCGAGGTCTGGCTTTAGACGGCAACGGCACCGCGCGATTGTCTTCAAAGTAGAAATCGAGGGCCGTCTCCAGAGCATCGCGGGCTGCGGCCAATGCCTCGTCCTCGGTTTCGCCCTGAGTGATGGCTTCGGGAATGTCTTTGAACGTGGCGACGAATCCGCCATCTTCGTCGCGCTTCAGCGTAACTGGGTATAGGAACATCGATTTCACCTATTTCAAGCCGAGTTGCTTCTTGATGCCCTCGACCAGGCCTTTCTTGAGTTCGGTATTGTGCATGGGCAAGACCGACTGCCTGCCGTTCAGATACACCTTGAGGTGAGAGCCCTTGCCCGTTCTGAATACCGCTCCCTGTTGCGCGAGCCAACGCCTGAACTCTTTGCTCGTCACTCGTCGATTATAAACAATATTGTTTATATCGACAAGAGCGGGTTGCCGGGCTCGCTCGAAGAGACGCCTGATCGGACTATGAAATGCCCGGAGCACGCCGCATCTATAAGAACGCCTTTGTGAGGTCGTCGGTGGGGCACGCTGGCAGGGATCCTTCGACTCCGCAACTGCTTTCGCTTCGCGAAAGCAGTTGCTCCGCTCAGGATGACAACTTTGATTTGGCCTTTCAGTCCACCGTTCTTACATCATCCGGCAGCATCAGCACGAACGAACAGGTGCCGGTGGCGGTCGAGCAGGAGAGGATGCCGCGGCGGAGGATTTTTACGGGGGTGTCGTCCGGAAAAGTTAGACGATATTCCGCGGTACGGAGGGCGTCGGTGAAGGCTTTGAGTTTGTCGTCGCCGCTGGCGAATTTTACGGCTTCGACCGTGGCGTCGGAACCTTTGCCGCGGCTGAGTAGCACGAAGAATTCGGCGCTGCCGGTTTCTTTTGCGACTTTGCCTAAGTCGATGGTACGCAACTGCTGTAGTTGTTCTTTATATTTCGCCACGGTGGCGTCCGCTTTGGCGCTGCCGCCGGTGAGCGCGGCCAGGCGGTCGCGGGTTTCGGGAGTGGGCCGCAGTCCGCTCAGGCAGAGCGCATAAGTGCTCGCGGCCAGGGCCTTGTCTCCGCGCTTCTCATAAATCTGTCCTAGATGGTCGCCGACCTCGCCGTGATGGCCGAGTTGCCATGCCGAGGAGATATATTTCTCAGCTTTGTCGAGATTGCCTTCGTTGAAATAGACCCAGCCCAGCGTATCCCAGTAGGCGATGAGCGAAGGCACCAGCGGCAGGTCCTGCGGGGTGAGCCGGTCAAGCGATATATTGCGCAGCGCGGCCGCCGTGGCAGAGACGGCAGACTCGGCATATTGCTGGGCGCGATCCAAGTGAGACTTCTTCAGGGAAAGCTGGTAGGCGATGTTATTCCAAACAAGCGGCGTGGCAGAAAGTTCAACCGCATGGTCGAAGGTGGAGAGAGCTTTATCGTCCTGACCCAGATTCAGGTAGGCGTCGCCAAGAGTCACCTGAAGTTCCGGATTGTCCGGGGTTAGAGATGCGGCTTTCTCCAACTCTGGTGCAGCCAGGTCGTACTTGTGCCACTCCGAGTACATCGCGCCCAGTCCGGCGTGAGCGAACTTGTCGAGGGGATTGATTTCGATCTGCTTGTTGAAGGCGGTTACGGCATCGTCGTATTTGCGCTCCTGCCAGTAGGCGCGGCCGAGGGCATTGTAGGCGTTCTCGTCGTAGGGATTGATTTCAATCTGCTTGCGCAGGGCGGCGATGGCGTCGTCATTCTCGCGCATTCCCATATAGGCGGCGGCCAGCAGATACCAGGCGTATTTGTGCTTGGGGTCGACTTCGGTAGAGCGCTTCAGAAGTTCAATAGCCAGGGGCAGATTGTTATTGGCGAGGGCGGCTCGCCCGCTTTCCGCCAGGTCATCCGCTTTCATATCGGCGGGAGGCGCCAGTGTGCCAGCGACAGTATTCTCAAGCGAAAGGAACTGCCCTAAGTCCGAACCCACGGCGCGGCGAAAAGCTTGAAAATCCTCGGCGCGCGGGGCGGGCAACTCATCCTCGCGCAGGACGAGCGTTCTCGAGGCGGTAAAGACCGGCCCCTCCAGCTTGTACGTGGCCTGGTACTCGGCATAGTCGCGCTTCAGAGAAAAAGGCAGTGGGGCGCGGAGGGTATAGGTCGCGGGCAGTTCGAGCTTGATTTTGTAGACATACTCCGCTTTTGGGCCGAGCTTCAGCGGTTCGGTGTCGGGATCGTCGTCAGCGTTGCCGAGATCGGGCAGGTTGAACTGACAAAGCGGCAGCGCCAGATCTGACTTCTTCTTCGACCAGTCGAGGAAGTTCGGCTTGGCCACATCGTAGGACATGGTGAAGGGCTCGCGGGTGGCGGCGGGATCGCTGATTTTCAAATTCGAGACCTCGCCTCCCATACCGGCGTTGACGTTTTCCACCACGCGTTGCCATTGCGCCTCCGGGACGCGGCGGAAAATCGAGCGCAGCAGCAATTCTTCATCGCCGACGAAGGTGTAGTGAACGTGGGCTTCAAGTTTGCCGATCGCGTTGACTTTGCCATCGATGTCGGATATCTCGCTGTCGGGCTTGGGAGTATCGGCGGGAGTCTCCTCCAGGTGAGGCGTGCCGTTGGCGGGGATGACCAGCGCCTGCTTATGCCGTAGGGAGTAAGAGAGAAGGCGGAAGGGAGCCACTTCGGCGGTCGTATCCATCCAGACTTCTTCTTTACCCAAGGGCAGCAACGTGATGACGTGATCGAACTGCGACGGCGAAGGCACGTCGGGATCGAGCTTGCGGCTGGAGTTGATCAGCACAGAAGATGCGTGCAGGCCCTCGGCTTCGAGCAAGGAGGCTAAGAGGGTGTGCTTATCCTTACAGTCGCCGTACTGGTTGTGCAGGACGTCTCCGGCGGCGTGCGGCTGGTAGCGGCCCAGACCGAGCGAGAGGCTGACATAGCGGAAGTTCTTGGCTACGTAGTCGTAGAGCCCCTCGACCTTGTCTAGATTGTTGTCGAGGCCTTTGGTAAGTTCTTGAGCTTTGGCGCGGACTTCGGGCGATGGCGCGCGGCGGTCCTTTTCCAGGCTGGCGTACCAGAGGCCGATCTGCTCCCAACTGACGAAAGTGGTCAACTGAATGTCGGGGCGGTCCTCGTCGGGCCTTTTCTTTTTCTTTTTGTCTTTGTCTCTTTCTTTATCCTTGGCGTCGTCTTCGCGCTCGAGGTGTGAACTGGTCCAATGGTAGATGCGGCGGCCGTTTTCATCGGAAATTTTCGGATCCATCCCCGGCTTGTTCTTAAGCTTCAGGGCTCGGCCAGCCGGGACATCGACGTCGAGTTCTTCATCGAGCATGATGTTGCTTTTGTCGAAATCGTAGTCGGTCCAAAATTCGCCCGGAGCAAGAGCGGTGTGAACGTCCGTGACCATGTCGTATTCGAGGACCTCGCCGGGTCGCAGACCGGGGACGGTGATGTGCTTCTGGCGGTAATCGGTGTAAACCGGGGCTTGTTGCTCCAGAGGCGCGCTGAGGTCCTGCACCGCGTCGTCGCCAGCCTTCACCACGCTGCCATCGGCCTTGATTACGCGGACGTAGGCAACCTCCAGCCGTTCGTTGGCGGAGTTGTAGCCCACCTGAATCTGCCCCCACTGCTGAACTCCGGCCTCGCTTTGGACACGGATGCGTGCGATGGTCTCCTTCCTCCCCGTGCCGTCGTTTTCGAAGCGGTAGGTGGAACGGTATTGCTCGATGACGAATGCCTCCTGAGAGTAATCATGCTTGGGTTCTTCCGGCTTGGAAGTGGCGGCATCCGTGGGCTTCGATTCGGAGGCCTGGGCGCCTTCGTTCGCCTTCGCCGGAACGGTGGAACCAGTAGGAGTTTGACCCGATTGTGCGGGAGCAGGCAATGGTGCGGCCACGGTGCAGGCGACAAGGAGCGAGAGAAAGAGACTGCGCATAGGTTAATAGTAAGGCCTTGGCCGTTTGTATCTCAAAAATGGACTGTCGGCAATGGCACTTAGCCACCCGCCGATCTGGGCTGGCGGGCCTGGATTTCTGCCTGATGCAAGCCAAATTCCGTCATGGGGATCGATTAAGAGTCACATTTCTTTGTTCGGCGGCCGCGAAACCATAGTAAAATACCGGACCAGATAGTCTTGTCTGGCCATGATGCCGGGCAAGCGTGACGCATAATGTACTTGCGCCACGATCCTTCCGTTCGAGGTTTTCTGGCATGGAAGATCGGGCCTCTGTTGTCTCTTCATCCGTTCCTCAACCATCGGTTTCTCAGCCCTCCGGTAAGCGTTTTGCAGGCCGTGGCGCTTGGGTTCTCACCGCCTACGGCATTTCTGGGCTGGCTCTCTTTGGGGTTCTGGCATACTTCTTTTCCGACTTCATCGCTCATTAAGTTGCTTTGTCCAGGCAGGACGAACGGGCGCGCGCGTCCGCGGAGATCGATAGAGGTGTATCTATGGGGTAGGCCTCTTGAACGCGCACCCTCGTGCGGCGCCGCCTCCTGAACGTGTTACAATTCTCCGCCTTAGAAGTTGAAGCTTCGCAAAAGAATCCAGCGTTTCCCCACACCGCAGTAGTTAGACCGAGAGCGTCTCGACAAGGAACCGCAAAAGAGCCGTGGCCAAGAACCCCGCATCATCCGCCGCCGCACCCATTACCTACGCCGACGCCGGTGTCGATATCGACCGCGCCAACCGCACCAAGCAGCGCATTAAGTATCTGGCGCACAAAACTTTTACGCGCGGTGTGCTCAGCGAAATCGGCGGCTTTGGCGGACTATTCGCGGTGGACAAAACCAAATATGTGGACCCGGTGCTGGTTTCCAGCGTCGATGGAGTGGGAACGAAGCTGAAAGTTGCTTTCGAAATGGGGCTGCATTCGACTGTGGGCGCTGACCTGGTCAATCACTGCGTCAACGACATCGCCGTGCAGGGCGCTGCGCCGTTGTTCTTTATGGACTATTTGGCCACGGGAAAACTTGAGCCCTCGATCGCCGAAAAAGTCGTGGAAGGCATTGCCGACGCCTGCAAGCACAACGGCTGCGCCCTGATTGGCGGTGAGACGGCCGAGATGCCCGGCTTCTATCCCGATGGAGAGTACGATCTGGCGGGATTTATCGTGGGAGTGGTGGAGCGCGACCGGATTATTACGGGCAAGGATGTGCAGATCGGCGACATCATCCTGGGCATGGCTTCGAATGGCTTACACACCAACGGATACTCGCTGGCCCGCAAGCTGCTTTTCGAAGTCGCGCATTATTCACCTGAAGACTACGTTAACGAGATCAAGAATAAAGTTGGCAACGAGCTGATGCGCACGCACAAGAGTTACTGGCCTTCCGCGCTGGCGCATATTACCGGCGGCGGCATTACGGAAAATCTTCCGCGCGTGCTGCCGCGTGGGACGGCGGCTTCGATTGATCTCGGCTCTTGGCCAGTGCCACCTTTGTTCGAGCACCTGCGGCATTTGGGCAACGTCCCGCAAGACGAGATGCTGCGCACATTCAACATGGGTCTGGGAATGCTGCTGATTGTTCCCCTGGCGAAATTCAAGAAGGCACAGAACGTGCTGGAGCGCGTGGGCGAAAAAGCGTTCACCGTGGGCCGCATCGTCAAGGGCGAGCGCAAGGTAATCTACAACTGAAAGGGCTGACTCACCACAGAGGCACGGAGACACAGAGAAAACCTTTTTGGGCTTGTCGTGCTTCAGTCCAGCAGCGATTGCGCTGCTCGGCTTTATATATTTTGCATTTTAGAATTCCTCCGTGTCTCTGTGCCTCTGTGGTGAATTATCATTTGAAGTCACATGAAATCCCTCGGCATCCTTCTCTCCGGACGCGGCTCGAATTTCGTCGCCATCGCGGACAGCATCGACGCGGGCCGCATCGCGGACGCGCGCATCGCGGTCGTCATTTCTAACAAAATCGATGCCCCGGGCGTCGCTGCGGCACGTCAGCGCGGCTTGACTGCCGTGGTGATTCCGTCGAAAGGCAGGTCGCGGGAAGAGCACGATCGAGAGATTGCCGGAGTGCTCAAGCAGCATAATGTCGATCTGGTTTGTCTCGCCGGATACATGCGGCTGCTCTCGCCGTGGTTTGTGCAGCAATTCCCGCACCGGATTCTCAACATTCACCCATCGCTCTTGCCGGCGTTCCCCGGACTCGAAGCGCAAGAGCAGGCTTTCGCCTACGGAGTGAAGGTTTCCGGGTGCACCGTGCATTTCGTCGACGAGGAGCTTGATCATGGCGCCATCATTGTGCAGAAGACTGTGCCAGTGCTGGATTCTGACGATGAACACACTCTGGCTGCGCGCATTCTGGAGCAGGAGCACGTGGCTTATACGGAAGCGATCAGCATTGTGCTCGGCGGAAAGTACGAAGTGAAAGGCCGGCGGCTGCGGAGCACCTCTTAGGACAGCCGCTATAATCGATTCGCATGTCCAACTTCGCACCTGTCGAAGAACAACTGACCTATCTCAAGAAGGGCGCGGCGGAAATTATCCGCGAGGCCGACCTGCGCACCAAGCTGGAGAAGTCGCGCGCCACGGGCAAGCCGCTGCGCGTGAAGCTCGGCATGGATCCGACAGCTCCTGATTTGCACCTCGGGCACACCGTGGTTCTGCGCAAGCTCAAACACTTTCAGGATCTCGGGCACACCGCAATATTTCTGATCGGCGATTTCACGGGGATGATCGGCGACCCGACGGGGCGCTCGGCAACGCGGCCTCCGCTGACGCGCGAGCAGATCGAGCAGAACGCCGAAACTTACAAAGCGCAGGTCTTCAAGATTCTCGATCCGCAGAAAACTGTAATCGACTTCAACCGGCGCTGGTTTGGAGCGTTCACTTCAGATGATTTTGTGCGCCTGATGGCGAAGTACACGGTTTCGCAAATGCTGGAGCGCGAAGAGTTTCACAAACGCTTCCAGGACGAAAAACCTATTTCCATGCACGAGTTGCTCTACCCGCTGGTGCAGGGTTATGACTCGGTCGCGCTCGAGGCCGATGTGGAGCTCGGCGGCACCGACCAGAGGTTCAATCTGCTGGTGGGCCGCGAGCTGCAGCGCGCCTATGGGCAGGAATCGCAGGTGGCGCTGACTACGCCGATTCTCGAAGGCCTCGACGGCGTGCAGAAAATGTCGAAGTCGCTGGGGAATGCGATTGGCATTCACGAGCCGCCGCTCGAGATGTACGGCAAGATCATGAGTATCTCCGACGAGATGATGTGGAGGTATTACGAGTTGCTGACAGATGTGCAGGTCGAGGAGATCGAGAAGATGAAGCGGGACGTTGCGAGTGGCGATGCGCATCCCATGAGGATCAAGCGAGCATTGGCGGAGCTAGTCGTACTGGATTTCCACGGGCGTGACGCGGCGAGATCTGCAGATGAAGAGTGGGTTCGGATGTTTCAGAAGAAGGAGCTTCCGAAAATGCTCGACCAACGGCCAGTAGCGCTAAACGAAGCGCGAGCCCAAAAAAGTTTGAATGAGATGCCTGTGTCAGAGCGTCAGACTGCAAGCATATACGGAAACGACGGCGTAAAGATCCCATACAGCGAAGTCGAGCACCACTGGGAAGAGCCCTTGGAGGGTCCCCGAATGGTAAGGGGCGCACCATCAGTTGGGTTCGAAGGGAACGCGCCCGGCATCAGACTTGATCGATTGCTCGCTTGCGCCGGACTTGTCACGTCCGTCGCCGAGGGGTTGCGGAAGATCAAAGAAGGCGCTGTGAAAATTGGTGCAAACGAGGAGACCATCCACGTGGAGAAGAGCCCACTGATCTTTGCTGAGAGTCTCCCAATCACGTTGCCCATTCGGATCGGGCGCAAGGCATTGAATGTGGAAATTGTGCCCGACACTGACCCCTCGTCATCGTGAGCGGATTCTTCCTCGGAATTGCCCAACTTCCTCCGTGCCTCTGTGTCTCCGTGGTGGATTCTGCTACTCTCAAGCGCGCAACATGCGCACGGCCGCCATTCTCGGGCTCGGATGTTCTCAAAAAATTCTCGCTCCCTTCCAGACTGACGAAACCGGGGTCGAAAGAATCGAGTGGCGCATCGGAATGCCCGCCGCTACCGATCAAGCGGACCTCATCCTGCTCTTTGGCGGCGATGGCACCATCCATCGTCATCTGAGTCAACTGGTGAAGCTCGGCCTGCCCGTGCTGATCGTTCCGGTCGGCAGCGGTAACGACTTTGCCCGGGCCTTGGGCCTGCGCGGCGCGCGAGATTCGCTGGCGGCGTGGCGAGCTTTTCGCGCCTCCCCGGACAATGTTCGCTGCATCGATCTGGGAGTAGTCTCGCCCATGGGACAAAACGCGGGCGCGGCGCCTGCACCACACGGGCTTGCCCACTATTTCTGCAGCGTGGCCGGGATCGGGTTAGACGCCGAGGTGGCGCGACGCGCTAACGCATTGCCGCGCTGGCTGCGCGGACACGGCGGCTACGCCGTAACTCTTCTTCCGACGATGTTTCGTTTTGCTCCGCTCCCGATGAATATTCTCACTGTGGACGAAGCTGATCACCTGATGACGCGCAGCAGTCAGCCCACGTTGCTGGCGGCTTTTGCCAACACTTCGACTTACGGCGGCGGAATGAAGATCGCGCCCCACGCGCGCATGGATGACGGCCAACTCGACGTGTGCGTGATCGGCGGCGTCGATCCCTTCAAGTTTGCGTGCATGTTCCCAACGGTGTACTTCGGCCGGCATTTACGCATCAAGGAAGTGCAATACTTTCAGGCTGCACGCCTGCGCGTGGAGACCGAGAAGCCTTTGGACGTCTATGCCGACGGCGAATATGTGTGTCGAACGCCGGTGGAAGTCAGCGTCCGGCCCAGGGTTATGAAGGTCCTCGTTCATCCGTCACAAACAAGCCTCTGAAAGTCATTTGCTCTATACAGGAATATTCGGGCGCGTTTCGCACGCGCCCAGAGATTTGAGTTAAAGAGCGCGAACGATAAAGACAATCAGCAGAACCACAACAATTGTTCCCAACAAACCGTAACCTAACATAGTCCCTCCAGGTCATAAACGTGTGTGAGATCTAACTAATTATGCCGAAAGATGAGGGGTTCCCGCTGGTCAGTTGTGCTCACAACCGACTAATTTGCAAAACCCGGCTTTTTGGAGATTTGGAAACGAGAAACCTGAAACTGAAAACCTGTTTCTCGCCCCGGTGCTAAAATTTCAGCATGGCTGAACAACGTTCCCGCACCCTGCTCTGGATTGTGATTGGCGGAGGAGCTTTCTTCCTCTTTGTGCTGGCTGTGTTTTCGCTGGTCTACCTTACGCTGCACGCCGGTAGCAACGAAGCGACGTTCAGCGGTTTTGGCGACCGCATTGGTGTTGTCGATCTTGACGGGGTCATTCTCTCGCCGCAGCCGGTAGTCGACCAGTTGAAGAAATTCGGAGACGATTCTTCCATCAAGGCCATCATCCTGCACGTGAACTCGCCCGGAGGCGGCGTGGCTGCGTCGGAGGAGATTTATCGCGAGGTCAAACGCATTCGCTCCGAGAAGAAAAAGCGCATCGTGGTTTCGATTGAGAGCGTTGGCGCCAGCGGCGCCTACTACGTGGCCTCGGCTTCCAGCAAAATTTATGCCGACGAAGGCAGCATCGTGGGGTCGATCGGCGTTATCGCTGAGTGGGTGAACTACGGCGATCTGATGAAGTGGGCAAAACTGAAAAGTGTTGTGATCAAGACCGGCGAGTTCAAAGACACGGGCGATCCCGCCCGCGACCTCACTCCCGCGGAACAGGCTTACATGCAGTCGCTGATCGACAACATGTTCGGTCAGTTCATCCAGGCCGTGGCCGACGGCCGAGGCATGAAGTTCGACGATGTGAAAGCCATTGCCAACGGCAAAGTCTGGACCGGCAAGGAAGCGCTGTCGATGAAGTTGATCGATAGTGTTGGAGATTTTGAAGCCGCGGTGAAGGATACGGCAAAATCTGTGGGCATCTCGGGCGAACCGACGCTGGTTCGTCCTGAGAAAGATCGCAAGACGCTGCTGGATCTGATGACGGGCGACCTCTCGCAATATCTGCCGAGTACCGAGAAAATGTTGGAGCAGCACGTTGGGTTCTATTATCTGTGGAAGTAAGGCGGGTCTTAAGCTTGCGGGTCTTAGGTCTCAGGCTTTGGGCTTGGAACGGCTCCTAAGACTTAACGCCCAAGACCCGACTCTTCGCCGAGACTTGCGCACAACCCCTGAAATTTGAGAAGGTTATAGGGATTGCCGGAAGCGAAGAGGCACTTATGACGAAAGCCGACTTGATCGATGAAGTCTCGCGTTTAGCGGAACTTACGCGCAAAGACAGCGAAGTGATCGTGGAAACGATCTTTGACAGCGTGGTGCGGTCGCTGCGCGCGGGCGACAAGATTGAGATCCGCGGCTTTGGCAGCTTCCGCACGCGCCAACGGAAACCTCGGATGGGACGGAATCCCAAGACCGGCGAAAAAGTAGAAGTGCCCGCCAAGAAGATTCCCTTCTTCAAACCGAGCAAGGAATTGAAGGATCTGGTGAACGAGGGCATGGCCGATGCGGCAGCGCAGCCTCCGCCCCCGGCCGCGCCGCCTGCGTAGAAAGTCAGAAGTCAGAATGCAGAAAAGTTAGCGAGATTCTCTACTGAATTCTCACTTCTGACTTTTCAACCTCCGACTTCCGGGATTATTCGCGGATTCCCACCACATTCATCATCCGCCCAGTGTCGCCTTTTTCAGCGCGATAAGAAAACAACAAGTCTGTTCGACAGTTGGTGCAGAGTGGTGAGGCTGCGATGCTTTTTGGCAGCACACCTACAGTCAACAGTTGTTGCCGGTTGGCTTCCACCAGGTCGAGAAAGATCTTCTTCGGCAGCTCACTATGGCCGGGAGGGCGCGCGCTGAGAAACAGTAACGGATATTTTTCCCGCACTGGATCGGACTCCTTGACCTCGCGAAACAGCTTGGCGGCATAGGCGAACTGCGACTCGAACTGCTGGCGAACGTCCTCGCCCACTTCATAGCAGCAGCCGCGAACGCCGGGACCGATCGCCGCCTTTAGATCGCGTGGCCGGCTACCGAAGCGCCGCTGCATTTCGCCCACCCCTTTTTCCACGATGCGTTTCACGGTGCCCCGCCAGCCGGCGTGAAACACGCCCACGGCGCGATGTTTGGGATCGACGAGGATAATCGGCAGGCAATCGGCAGTCTGAATGCCGAGTAGCAAACCGGGAGTCGCTGTAATCAGGCCGTCGCCGGGGATCAGCGATTGAGTAGGCGAATCGACGAACTGAATGATGTCGGAATGTATTTGGCGCAGCGTAACCAGAGGCATGCCAATGCCTCCGAGTTCACGCAGAAATGCCACCCGGTTACGCTCAACTGTGGACTTGGAATCGTCCCCGGTGAATCCAAGATTCAGTGCGTCCTTCCCGTAGGCTTGCGAGAATCCTCCTTGGCGTGTGGAAAATCCATGCACGAGCCAGGGGAGTTTGCTCAGATGGGCGGCGCGAAGAATATTGAGATTATTTTTGGAGGTCCGGCTCTGCACGCATTCATGTTAACCGAGGCGCGAAGTGGGGACGATAACCGGCGGTGCGCCCGGCCAAGTGGTCGGACAGAACGACTGCGCTCACGGATGCCCAGTGATACGATTGGCGTGTTCTTTGGCTGCACGAAGTTCCGTTCGACGAGCGAAAAAGGAGCGTCCCTGTGCAATTGAATCCTTACCTCTCTTTCAACGGCGAATGCGAAGCGGCATTCAGGTTCTACGAAAAATGTTTGGGCGGGAAAATCGTGTTCATGATGCCTTACGAGGGTTCGCCCGTAGCGGACCAGGCACCGAACGGTTGCAGCCAGAAGATTCTTCACGCCACATTAAATGTGGGGGCTCAGGTCTTGCAGGGCGCCGACGCTCCTTCCAGTCGCTACCAGAAGCCGCAAGGCATCTCTGTGTCGCTGGATATCAAAGATCCGGCTGAGGCCGAACGCGTATTTCATTCTTTGGCGGAAAATGGATTGGTACAATTGCCGATTCAGGAGACGTTTTGGGCGCTCCGCTTCGGCATGCTCGTCGACCGCTTCGGAATTCCCTGGATGATTAATTGCGCAAAGCCAGTCTGAATCGGGGTTGTTCTGCTCAGTTACGAGAGAGCCTGACAAAAAACATCGTAGGAGGAGGCAGTGAGTAAAGTAAGAGTTCTCGTAGGTACGCGGAAGGGCGCATTCATTCTCACGGCAGACGGCAAGCGCGAGAAGTGGGAGGTAAGCGGACCGCACTTCGCCGGCTGGGAGATTTACCACCTCAAGGGTTCGTCGGTGGACCCGAATCGGCTGTATGCATCGCAATCCAGCGGCTGGTTCGGGCAGTTGATCCAGCGCTCCGACGATGGCGGTCAGACCTGGCACCAGCCTGGAACGCCGCCCGGAGAAGCGCCTGCCCCGGGTCCGCCAACGGCCGCCAGCAACAGGTTCGTTTACGACGCTTCTGCCCAGAGCGGAAAACCGCTGACCACGCATCAGTGGTACGACGGCACGCAGCATCCCTGGGAGTTCAAGCGCGTATGGCATCTGGAGCCCTCGCTCACTGATCCCGATGCTGTGTACGCTGGCGTGGAAGATGCCGCCATCTTTCGCTCGACCGATGGCGGCGAGAGCTGGCTCGAACTTCCCGGCCTGCGTGGCCACGGCACCGGCCCGGATTGGCAGCCCGGCGCCGGCGGCATGTGCCTGCACACTATCATCCTCGATCCCAGCGATCCGCGGCGAATCTTCGTCGCCATTTCGGCCGCCGGCGCTTTCCGCACCGACGACGCGGGTGCGACCTGGAAGCCAATCAACCGCGGGCTGTATTCGAAATACATTCCGAATCCCACGGCCGAGGTTGGACATTGCGTTCACCATATCGCGATGAACCCGTCGCGTCCCGGCGTGCTCTTCATGCAGAAGCACTGGGACGTGATGCGCAGCGACGACGCCGGCGATTCCTGGCAGAAGATCAGCGGCAACCTGCCCACAGATTTCGGATTTGTGATCGACGTTCACGCCCACGAACCGGAGACGATTTATGTCGTCCCGATCAAGAGCGACTCCGAACATTTTGTTCCCGATGGCAAGCTGCGCGTGTTTCGCAGCCGCAGCGGAGGAAACGAATGGGAGGCACTTAGTAAAGGCCTTCCGCAGAGCAACTGCTACGTCAATGTGCTGCGCGACGCTATGGCCATCGATTCGCTCGACGAGTGTGGCGTGTATTTCGGTACCAGCGGTGGACAAGTCTACGCTTCGGCGGACGCCGGAGACAGCTGGGCTCCGATTGTGCGCGATCTTCCTGCTGTGCTGAGTGTCGAAGTGCAAACGCTGAGTTAGGATATTCATCGCCAATGAGACCTGAAGAAGGCTCAAGGCTTTAACAACGTCTAAGTTATTGTAAACTGCGTACTTCTGTGTTTTGCGTGCGCGATTTGTTCGTGGATTTCCTCAGCCTTCCACAAGGAAGTCCCATCGTCCACAGTTTCTTCACAAGGGCGAAACGTTTTTCTGTTGCGGCGCGAAACATTCTGCCGGAGAGTGGGTTCAGCGAATACGTGGCAATTCTCAAAGCTTGCCAACGGATGATTGCGGTGACGCTAGTGGCAGACTGGCAATTCTCGAGGGTGAATTGCCGGGGGAAAATCGGAAGCGCGTAAGCGCATGCTGGTTGCCCGGGCATTGCGGCCTCCTCTGCAGCTTGCTCTTGGAGCGAGCTGGGCCGCTGGCTGCCGCAGGGATTGCAGTGGCGCGGTTCTCAGAATCGCGCGGTTGCAGCCAGTACTGGTAAATGTGGCACTCCTCGTGAGCGCTATCGGACCAGTGCCATCGTCCCGCCGCTCCTAGCGGCGGGAAGGCAGGACGAGAGATCCACGAACGATGCGGCTCGGGTGGCTGGCCCGGGCCGCGTTTGTTTTTGGAAGAACTTCTGCCACGGATTTGCGCGGACTCACACGGATCAACCAAGTCTCTCCTCACGGCGCGCCGCATGTCCCCTTTAAGGGTCCGGTTTTCGAAGGGCTTCCACAGTAATCGCCGGCACTTCACAGCTTCTGCACAATTCATTTTGAGATTCGCCGTTTTTTCGCTTATGCTAGGCGGAAGATTACGGCAAAGTTCGGTTCGAAAACATAGTTCGAAAAAATGGCGACCACCGATTACAACATCAGCACTCTTCCCGCGAACGTAGAAGCGGAGCGCTCGATACTGGGCGCGATCCTGCTCGATAACTTTGCTTATAACCAGGCGGCGGAGCATTTGCGGATCGAAGATTTTATGCTCGATTCGCACCGGCGGATTTATGGGCGCATGGTCGATCTTGCGGAGTCGTCGCGGCCGATCGACATGATCACCTTGATCGAGGAACTCGACCGGCACAAGGACTTGCAGGCGATCGGCGATGTGGGCTACGTCTCAAGTTTGCTCGATGGTGTGCCGGACCGGCCGAGCATCGAGCACTACGTCAAGATCGTGCGCGACAAGGCGCTGCTGCGCGGGTTGATTCACGCGGCGAATACGGCGATTGCGCGGGCAGCCGACCAATCGGATGCGGCGGAGGAGGTGCTCAACGATGCGGAGGCGGCAATTTTCCAGCTCTCCGAGAAGCGCATTGGGCGCGGCTTCATGGGCGTGCAGGAGATCGTCCGCGAGTCGTTTGGATCCGTCGATGCACTGCTGCAACGCGGCCAGCGCATCACGGGGCTGGCTACGCACTATACCGATCTTGACGAGATGACGAGCGGGTTGCAGCGTTCCGATCTGGTGATCATTGCCGCGCGGCCTTCGATGGGCAAGACCGCGTTCGCGATGAACATCGCAGAGAATGCTGCGGTGGAAGATCAGCAAGTAGTGGGAGTGTTTTCGCTGGAAATGTCGCGTGAGGCTTTGTTGATGCGTCTGCTCTGTTCGCAGGCCAAAGTGGACGCGCACAAGATGCGCACCGGCTCGTTGTGGCAGGACGATACGCGGAAAGTCGTGCGCGCCATGGAGCAACTAGCCCACGCTCCTATTTTTATAGACGACACGCCGGGTATTGCGTTAAGCGAGATGCGGGCCAAAGCGCGTCGATTGAAGCAATCGCAAGGTAAGCTCGATCTGATCATCGTGGATTATCTGCAGCTCATGTCGGGTGGCAGCAAGCGCTATGAGAATCGAACCCAGGAAGTGTCGGCGATTTCGCGCGGGTTGAAGGCGCTGGCTAAAGAGCTCAGCGTGCCGGTGATTGCGCTCTCGCAATTGAGCCGCGCGCCGGAGAGCCGCGGCGGAGACCATCGTCCGCAACTCGCCGACCTGCGCGAGTCTGGCTCGATCGAGCAGGATGCCGATCTGGTAATGTTCATCTTCCGCGAAGAGGTTTACAAGCAGGATGATCCCGATTTGCAAGGCAAGGCGGAGATCATCATTGGCAAACAGCGCAACGGTCCCATCGGCAAAATCCACCTGGCTTTCCTGAAAAATTGCACTCGATTTGAAACCATGGTCGAAGGCGGCCTGCCTCCGGAGGAGTGAGCGGTCGCTCTTGACAGGTACACGAATTACTGTAGTTTCGGACGGTAAGTGCCTTAGGAGCCGTGAGTTGCGCTTGCCGAATGCAGCTGTGGAAAAGCTTGTGGAATTGCTGGCTCAAGGAATAATGCCTCGCAGCAAAGTGCCGTGACCTGAATCGCTTCGCCGCGTTTTCTCCCGCCTAAGGCTCTGAATGGTAACCAGTTAGACAATTCACTCAGCATTAACACTTGGGAGGGTTACGAGACGGGCGCGAATTCCCGCTTCGGAGATTTGCACATTTTGAGGTTCCTGAACTTCTGACGCCGCGCTCAATTGCTGTCTTCACCCACCTTGAGGACGGCCAGAAAGGCCTCCTGGGGGATATCGACGCGGCCGATCCGTTTCATTCGTTTTTTGCCTTCTTTCTGCTTCTCCAACAGCTTTCGTTTGCGCGAAATGTCGCCGCCGTAACACTTGGCAATCACGTTCTTGCGAATGGCGGAGACGGTCTCGCGGGCGATGATTTTCGCTCCAATCGATGCCTGAATGGCCACTTCGAACATTTGCCGGGGAATGAGCTGGCGCATTTTTGAGACCAGCAGTTTGCCGCGCTCGTAGGCGAAATCGCGGTGCACGATGATGGAAAGAGCATCGACCGGCTCGCCCGCCACCAGGATGTCGAGCTTGACCATGGGCGACTCCCAATAGTCGGCGAGGTGATAATCGAGCGAGGCGTAGCCGCGGGAGACGGATTTGAGCCGGTCGTAGAAGTCGAGCACGATTTCGTTCAGCGGTAACTCATAATGCAACATTACGCGCGACGAACTCACGTACTCGAAGGTCTTCTGTTTGCCGCGTTTGTCCTCGACCAGCTTCAGAATTCCGCCGACATATTCTTCGTTGGTGAGGATCGTAGCCAGGATTACTGGCTCCTCCACTTTCGCGATCTCGCTGGGATCGGGCCAGCGCGAAGGATTGTCGACCTCGATCATCACGCCATCGGTTTTGGTGATTTTGTAGCGCACGCCGGGAGCGGTGGTGATGAGTTCGAGGGCGAACTCGCGCTCGAGGCGCTCCTGGATGATCTCCATGTGCAGCAGTCCGAGAAAGCCGCAACGAAAACCGAAGCCCAGAGCGACCGAGCTTTCGGGTTCGAAGAAAAAAGACGAATCGTTCAGGCGCAGTTTCTCGAGAGCTTCGCGCAGGCGCGTATGTTCGTGCGCGTCCACGGTGTAGAGTCCGGCGAAGACCATGGGCTTGATTTCTTCGAAGCCGGGGAGGGCTTCGAAGGCTGGGTTGGCGTCGTCCGTGATGGTGTCGCCGATTTTCGTGTCGGCAACATTCTTGATGTTCGCGATGAGGAACCCAACTTCGCCGGCTTTCAGTTCGTCGATCTCCACCGGCTTGGGGCATTGCACTCCGAGAGTTTCTGCGTCGAAGGTTGTTCCATTCGACCACAGACGAATTCTTTGGCCCTTGCGCAGCGTTCCCTGGAAGATTCGCGTGAGGATGACCACACCGCGATAGGCATCGAACCAGGAATCGAAAATCAGCGCCTGGAGTCGGTTGTCAGGATTGCCCTTCGGCGGCGGAATACGCTTCACGATGGCTTCGAGTACGTCGGGCACGCCCTGGCCGGTCTTGGCGCTGATGAGAACGGCATCAGAGGCGTCAAGGCCGACGGCGCTCTCGATCATCTCTTTGGTGCGCGGAATGTCTGCGCTTTGCAGATCGATCTTGTTGATCACGGGAATGATTTCGAGGCCGTTATTGATGGCCAGGTAGGCGTTGGCCAGGGTTTGCGCCTCGACTCCCTGCGACGCGTCGACCACAAGAAGCGCGCCTTCGCACGAGGCCAGTGAGCGCGAGACCTCGTAGGAGAAATCGACGTGGCCGGGGGTGTCGATCAGGTTGAGCTGATATGTGTTGCCGTCGTGCGCGGTGTACATCATGCGGACGGCGTGGGCTTTAATGGTGATCCCGCGCTCGCGTTCCAAATCCATGGAGTCGAGGACCTGAGCCTGCATCTCGCGCGCAGTGAGCGATCCGGTTAGTTCGAGCAGGCGGTCCGCCAGCGTAGATTTACCGTGGTCGATATGCGCGATGATGGCAAAGTTGCGAAGGAAAGCGGCATCCATAGGTTCAATTGCCAGTTGCCAGTTGTCGGTTGCCAGTCAGGACAGAATCCGGCAATCGAGAATGCGGCTGTTCTTGAGAGGCTACAGGTTGACTCTTGATTTTAGCAGGCGTGGAGTGGTTCTCTGTCTGGCGGCCTCTCAGTTAGCATGTGTTTATGTCTGATGCGACTTTCACCGCCATTGATCATGTTCAACTGGCCATGCCTGCTGGCGAGGAGCAGAAGGCGCGCGCTTTTTATGCTGGTGTGCTTGAAATGACGGAGCTGCCGAAGCCGGAGGAGCTCGCCAAGCGCGGGGGCTGCTGGTTCGAGAGCGGTGGCGCGCAATTACATCTTGGCGTGGAAAGCGATTTTTGCCCGGCGAAGAAAGCGCACCCGGCATTACGCTGCCGAAATTACGAAGGGCTCGTGAAGCGGCTGCGAGAGGCTGGAATTGAAGTGACGGAACCCCGCGATATTCCGGGAGTGAGCCGCTGCCACGTGCACGATCCGTTTGGGAACCGCATCGAAATTATCAGCGGGTAGACTCAAAATCCCCAGTGACAAACCGGCGATCCGTTACAATCTTCCGGCTAGATTCTCTCAGGTCAAGGTTGCGGGATATGAGGAAGTCTGCCTTCTTGATTATTTGTTGTGTGGCCGCCGTCAGCGTCGTTTCGGCGCAAACGCTTTCGCCCCAGGTGCGGGGCTTCGTGAAGGTGGATGCGCCCGTGATTGCGCTCACCCACGTGCGCCTGATCGACGGCACCGGCTCGCCAGCGCGAGAGGACCAGACGATTGTTCTCAGCCATGGCAAGATCGAATCCGTCTCCGATGCCGCCTCAGCCAACGTTCCGAAAGAGGCACAGGTTCTCGATCTGCATGGCTACAGCGTGATTCCCGGCCTGGTCGGCATGCACGACCACTTGGTCTATCCCGTGGGCAATGGCATCTATGGCGAAATGGCATTTAGTTTTCCTCGGTTGTACCTTGCTGGCGGGGTGACCACCATCCGCACCACGGGCGCGCTCGAACCGTATACCGATATCGAGCTTAAGAAAAAAATCGATGGCGGGGAAATTCCCGGACCGAAGATTCACGTCACCGGACCCTACCTTGAGGGCGCAGGTTCGTGGGCTTTGCAGATGCGTCAGCTCACGGGACCGGAAGACGCGACGCGCACCGTCAACTACTGGCTCGACGAGGGCGCGGACAATTTCAAGGCCTATATGTTCATCACTCCCGGTGAGCTTTCTGCAGCCGTGACGGCGGCGCACAAGCGCGGCGCAAAAGTCACGGGACATCTGTGCTCCATCGGCTTTCGCGAAGCAGCATCAATCGGCATCGACAATCTCGAGCACGGTTTGCTCGTCGACACGGAATTTTTTCCCTGGAAAAAACCCGGCGAATGCCCCGAACGGCTTGACTATGAGTTCATCTCCAAGCTCGACGTGCAAAGCGGGCCGGTACACGACACGATCGTGGACCTGGTTCAACATCACGTCGCGGTGACGTCGACGCTGCCCGTGTTTGAGCTGTCTGTGCCCGGCCGTCCCACGATCCAGCGGCGGGTTCTCGACGCGCTTTCCCCCGAGGCTCGCATCGCGCTCCTGAACAATAAAGTACGCGCCGGCGATACGAGCTCGATCCGGCAGCGCTATCACAGCGACGCTTCTCCCATGCCGGCAGCCTTCAAGAAGGAAATGGAATTCGAGCGCGCATTCGTCCAGGCCGGGGGCCTGCTATTGGCCGGCCTGGACCCGACTGGGATGGGAGGCATAGTCGCCGGCTTTGGAGATCAACGCGAAGTAGAGTTGCTGGTAGAGGCGGGATTCACGCCGGCCGAGGCGATCCACATCGCGACGGCAAACGGCGCGCAATACCTGGGAGAACTGGATCGCATCGGTACCATCGCATCCGGCAAGCAAGCTGACATCATGGTAATCAAAGGCGATCCGTCAAAGAAGATCGAAGACATCGAAAACGTGGAAACCGTATTCAAAGACGGCATTGGTTACGATTCGGCCAAGCTGATTGAGTCCGTTCGAGGGCAAGTGGGGAGTAATTAAGAATCGCAAAGCCATGATTGTTCTCGCCTCTGCTTCGCCGCGCCGTCAGGAATTGTTGCGCAATGCGGGAATTCCGTTCACCGTGCAAGCACCTGATATTGACGAGACCCCGCTGGCGGGTGAGGCTCCACGCCACTGCGCTGAAAGGCTGGCGAGGGAAAAGGCGCTGGCGGTTTTCAAGATCCGGCCGGTAGATTTTGTGCTCGGCGCAGATACGATCGTTGTCGTCGGTGATCTTATTCTGGGCAAGCCCCGGGATGCGGCGGATGCGGCCCGCATGCTACGCATGTTATCGGGCCGGACGCATGAGGTGATCACGGGAGTGTGCGTTGTTGGGCCAGGCGCCAGCGGTCAGTTGCCAGTAGTCAGTACGACCACCGAACAACCGGGAATTGAGCGCCGAGAACTGAAAACCGCGTCCGTGACCACGCTGGTCACGATGTGCGAGATTTCCGACGCTGAGATTCGCGATTACATCGCAACCGGAGAGCCGATGGACAAGGCGGGAGCGTATGCGATCCAAGGGATCGCTTCGCGGTGGATCCCGCGCATCGAAGGGGACTATAGCAATGTTGTGGGCCTGCCGGTGGCGCTGGTTTTCAGAATGCTGCGAGAGCGGGGAGCGCTCTGAGTTGAAGATATTACTTTCGAGCAGGTCGACAGCGGAGCGGAAGAGCAGACAGGAAATTCCTAGGCAGGCTAGGACTTTCTAAGACTTCTTCTCTTCTTCTTTCTCTTTCTTCGGTTCTTCGCCTTCCTTCATCGCCGCCTTGAAGTTACGGATGCCTTCGCCCATACCCTTGCCCAGCGACGCGAACTTGCTGGTGCCGAAGAGCAAAAGGGCGATCGCGATCACCAACAGCCAATGCCAGGGCGAAAACTCACCCATAACTCCTCCATCTCGGGCAGGCTCGCTCCAATGCGCCGCAGCCGGAGCCCCCAGAAAATTCTAGGCTACCTTACCTGAGGAGTCAAAGAAGAAGCGATCAGACGCTTTCGATCATGCCAGCCAGAAGTAACGCTCTTCGCGGCAACTCGGAAATGACGATGAATTCGTGCGTGGCGTGTGCGCCCTCGCCGACGCCGCCCAGGCCATCTAGCGTAGGGATACCCATGCCGGCGGTGAAGTTTCCGTCGGAGCCGCCGCCCACGGCGGCTTCGTCGAGCGTCCATCCCACCTCGCGGGCAATGCTCTGAGCTTTTTTGTACAGGGCTGCCACTCCGGCGGTGCGCTCCATCGGGAGACGGTTGATGTTGCCGGTGATTTCGAGCGTGCAGTGTTTGTCGAATGGTTTCAGCGAACGCAGCTTGCGGTCGACACCCGAGGCTTGTTTTGCGCTCTTGATGCGTACATCAATGCCCAAAGAAGCGTCGGCGGCGATCACATTGGTTCGCGTGCCACCATGGATCACGCCAGGATTGACCGAGACTCCCTGCCGCAGATTGTTCAGCTTGGCAAGCACCGCGATCTGGCGCGACAACTCGAGAATGGCGCTGTGGCCTTTGCCGGGATCGAGTCCCGCATGCGCTGCCACGCCCCGCACGTGCAGCATGTATTCGCCAACGCCTTTGCGGGCGGTCTTGACTGCGCCGCGCAGTCCGGCAGCAGGTTCGAGTACGAGCACTCCGGCGGATTTTCTGGCCAGGGCCTCGGTGATCTTTCGTGAAGAATGGCTGCCCACTTCTTCATCCGAGACCAGAAAAACCGTGACCGGCCGCGGCAGTTCACCATGCCAGGCTTGCAGCGCTTCGATGGCGTGGAACATGAGGGCGATGCCCGATTTCATATCGAGCGCGCCCGGTCCGCGCATACGGCCATTCTTAACCTCGCACGGCATATTCGCCAGCGTGCCCAACGGGTAGACCGTGTCGTAATGGCCGAGCAGCAGGACGGGCTTGCAGTTTGGCATGGTTGAAGCGCCGCTGAAGTCGATCTGCAAACTGTCACCGAAGTCGTCGCTGCGATGGAGTTGCGTTCGTCCGCCGAGCGCTTTGAACTTGCGCGCCAGGAACGCGGCGATCCGGTCGACCGATTGCTTATTGTCGCTGGGGGATTCGATCTCGACGAGTTCACGGATCGTTGCGACCATGCGGTCCTGATGTTGGGAGAAATAGCGTAGGCGGTCGGCCCATGCGGGCTGTGCGGAGGCGGCTTCTGATTCGTTCTTCTTCTTACGGGGCACAATTCCCTCGGCGGCAGCATCTCTGCTGCGCTGTGAATGCAATGCGGTACAGTATAATCTTCAGGCTGATTGACACGAACCGATTAGACGAAACCATGATTGACAGCACTCAGCCTGTGACCGATGTGGCCGCACCGAAGACAGGACTCGATATTCACGAGATTCTGAAAATCCTGCCGCACCGGTATCCGCTTTTGCTGATTGACCGCGTGCTGGAGTTGAAACGCAAAGAGAAAATCGTCGCCATCAAGAACGTCACCATTAACGAGCCATTCTTTAACGGCCACTTTCCGGGACTTCCAATTATGCCGGGAGTGCTGATTGTGGAAGCCATTGCGCAGGCCGGCGGCGCGCTGCTGCTTACCGAAGTGGAGGATCGCACCGATAAAGTGATGGTCTTCACCGGGATCGAGCGCGCGAAGTTTCGCCGTCCCGTGAGTCCCGGCGATCAACTGCGGATCGAGGTGGAAGTGCAGGGCTGGCGCGCCGTGCCGCGCATGATCGCAGTGAAGATGCATGGCGTCGCTTCAGTTGCGGGCAAGAAGGTGGCGGAGGCGACGGTCTCGTGCCAGCTCATCGACAGTTCGCGCGGGCGTGGCGACGGATCGAGCGGCGACAGCGCTGATGCGGAATGAAGCAGGGCTTGGCAGTTTTCATTCCTGACCGCGCAATGATCCCATCATGAATGTTCATCCCACGGCCATCATCGACCCGCGAGGGAAGGTGCCAGCATCCTGCGCGGTCGGTCCCTACTGCGTGATCGGCGCCGATGTTGAGCTTGGCGAAGACTGCCGGCTGGTGTCGCATGTCGCGATCGACGGGCCAACAAGAATCGGCAACAACAATTCGTTCTTTCCTTTCTGCGCTATCGGCATGGCGCCGCAGGATACCACCTACAAAGGCGAGCCGACGCGGCTGGAGATTGGCGACCACAACGAGGTCCGTGAGTGCGTCACCATCAGCCGTGGCACTGTGAAAGGCGGCGGAGTCACGCGGGTTGGCAGCCGCACGCTGATCATGGCCTATGCACACATTGGACACGACAGCGTGATCGGCGACCACTGCATGCTGGTGAACGGGGCGACGCTGGCCGGACACGTCACGGTGGAAGAATGGGCGGTGGTGGGCGCGCTGTGTCCGGTGCATCAGTTCGTGCGCATCGGAGCGCATTCATATATTGGAGGCGGGACGACCATCACACGGGATGTTTTGCCGTTTTCCATGACCTCGGCCGCGCGCGACACGCACGCTTACGGGATCAATAAAGTGGGTCTCGAGCGCCGTGGTTTTTCCAAGGAGCGGATTCGGAAACTTCACCATGCTTATAAGACTTTGCTGGCGTCGAAGCTGAATACGTCGCAGGCATTGGAAAAGCTGAAGTTGGAGCCGGATCGCGGCGAAGATGTGGACATGCTGATACAGTTCATCGAGGCTTCGGAGCGAGGAGTGATTAAGTAAGTGGCCAGTGATCAGTGGTCACCAGTGGTCAGTGGCCAGTAAAATCCGGCGCTGCCCACTGACCACTAGCAACCACTAGCCACTGAGCACTGCTATGCGCATCGGCCTCATCGCCGGTAACGGCAAGTTTCCGCTTCTCGTGCTCGACGCCGCACGGGCTGCGGGATATGAAGTAGTCGTCGCCGCGATCAAAGAAGAGGCTTTTCCTGAAATCGAGGACAGAGGCGCGGTTTCCGTTCACTGGCTTTCGCTCGGGGAGCTTTCGAAGCTTATCGAGACTTTCCACAGAGAGAATGTCAGTCGCGCAATTATGGCTGGCCAGGTAAAACATAAACAAATTTTCTCAGCCATCCGTCCGGACTGGCGGCTGGCCAAGTTGCTGCTCTCGCTTACCACACGCAATACCGATAGCCTGCTGGGGGCCGTTGCGAAGGTTTTGGCCGAGGAGGGAATCACGCTGGAGAATTCGACGAGCCTGCTTGAACCTCTGCTGGTGAAGCCGGGCGTGCTTACGCGGCGCGCGCCCACCGAGCAGGAGCGCCATAACATCGAATATGGCCGCGCTGTGGCCCGGCAAGTCGCGCAGCACGACATTGGCCAGACCGTGGTGATCGCAGAATCGGCTTGCGTGGCGGTCGAAGCGATGGAAGGAACGGACGCTACGATCGAGCGCGCCGGAGAGATTATGCGGTCCCTGCATGGCGACGCTTCGACGCTGAGCCGAGCGCTCACGGTCGTGAAGATCGCAAAGCCCAATCAGGATATGCGCTTCGACGTGCCTGTGATTGGAGTGAAGACCATCGAAGTCATGCTGGCCGCGGGCGCGACTTGCCTTGCGCTAGATGCGGGAAAGTGCCTGTTCTTGGACGGAGATAAGATTGTGGATGCGGCGAATGCGGCAGGAATCGCGGTCGTCGCCGACTCGGCGTGATTTCGATCACGCCCGCAGCATCCGCAACAAATCCTCCGGGAATAAGGTAGAGACTATGACTTCTTCCAGTTCCGAAACTCTCCTCATCGCCGAGCAGCTTCGCCGCGCATTCGAAGGAGACGCCTGGCACGGTCCCGCTCTGCTGGAGCTGCTGGAAGATGTGGATGCCGCGACGGCTGCGGCAAAACCTTTGCCCGATGTTCATAGCATCTGGGAACTGGTGCTGCACATCGCCGCGTGGGATGGAGCAGCGTGCCGGCGGTTGGCGGGTGAGAAAATTCAACTCGCGGGCATGGCGAATTTTCCCGTGGTACCAAGACCAAGCGAAGTGGCGTGGCGCAAGGCTGTCGCGCACGCCCGGCGCACGCATGATGCGCTGGTGAAGACCGTCGCGGCGCTACCCGAGGCTCGCCTGCGCGAGCGCGTTCCCGGTAAGAAATACGATTTCTATTTCATGCTGCACGGAGTGGCGCAGCATGAGCTTTATCACGCGGGCCAGATCGCCATCCTGAAGAAATTGGGTAATTTGGTTTGAGTAATTTGGTAATTTTAAGAACTCTGCCGGCCGTCGTTCAATTACTCAATTACTCAATTACCCAATGCTTTCTACCACTTCTTGAAAATCACGGCGACGGCGGCCACAATCATTGCGAATCCCACGGCGTGGTTCCATTTCACGGGCTGCTTCAGGTAGAAGACGGAGAACACCGAGAACACGACTAACGTAATCACTTCCTGAATGGTCTTGAGTTGTGCCGCGCTGAACTCGTAGGAGCCGATGCGGTTGGCGGGCACCTGGAAGCAATACTCGAAAAAGGCAATCATCCAACTGATCACGATCACCTTGAACAGTGGCACGTCACGGTATTTCAGGTGGCCATACCAGGCGAAAGTCATGAAGACGTTGGAAATGGTAAGCAGCGCGATGGTCCGCATGGGAAGGCTCCTCACAATTTAGCGATTGGGTGATCGGGTCATTTTGCGATTGAACACCTTACGACATCAGGACGTGCAATCGCTCAATCGCCCGATTGCTCAAACACTCAATCTAACGCAGATGCTCTTTCCTGGCTTTGCGTTTACAATTTGTTGTTCCCGCCGGCAACCAGCCGTCCGAGAGTGCCTTCCTGCAAGCTGATAATCCGATTTCCGTTGCGGTGGTGGGGGTTGGGGTTTTTGGACGCAACCACGCCCGCGTCTACCGGGAGCTTGAACAGCAGGGCGAAGCGGTGCGCCTGGTGGGAGTGGTCGACCCAAAGCTCGATCGCGCCGACGCAGTAGCACGCGAGTTTGGCTGCCGCGCGTTTGGTTCCGTCGAGCAGATGCTGACCACGCACAGCGAAATTCGAGCGGCGTCGGTGGCGGCGCCTACAGTGCATCACCTTGAGGTAGCCCGCGCCCTGATGGAAGCCGGAGTCGATGTGCTGATCGAGAAGCCGCTGGCCGCGTCTCTCGCTGAGGCAGATGAGTTGGTCGAGCTGGCTGCCGCTCGCAAACGCGTTGCCCAGGCCGGACATCTCGAGCGCTTCAATCCTGCGGTGCGGGCTACGATTCCGCTGCTCACTCAGCCAATGTTTTTCGAAGTGCATCGCCTCAGTGTTTTTACGCCGCGCTCGCTCGACGTCGATGTTGTGCTCGATCTTATGATCCACGATCTGGATATTGTGCTTGCGTTTGCCAATTCTCCAGTGAAAGAGGTCCACGCCGTCGGGTTGCCCATTCTTTCCGGCAAGGTTGACATCGCGAACGTGCGGCTGGAATTCGAATCGGGATGCGTGGCCAACTTCACGGCAAGCCGGGTTTCGACCGAACGGGTGCGCAAGCTGCGCTTCTTTCAACCGCAGCAATATGTTTCCGTCGACTACGGTCGGCAAGAGGTGCTTGTCTTCACGGTCGGGGCCGATGGCGCAGAGAGCGGCGCTCCGACGGTGAACCCGCAGATCAAGGTGGCCAAACCGCCGGTGACTTCGGAAGAACCTCTGCACGCGGAGCTTAAGTCGTTTCTCCATGCGGTGCGGCAAAGGTCGACGCCGATGGTACCGCTGGAAGATGGCCGTCGCTCGCTGGCGCTGGCGCTCGACATTGTAAGCGCGATTCGCGAGCATGGAAAGAAAGTGGGACTCGCCGGGTTGGCAAGGGCCAAGGGCTAGGCGAGAGGCGGTCTTAATTAGCGGTCGTCATTAGCGATCGTTATTAAAGGCCGTTTGGGGCTTTGTCACGCCGCTACGATGACTTGAAGCTTGGTCTTGGCGACCCGGGGTTTTTCTCCGACGTCTGCCAGGTCGGCACTGACGAGGATGTTGCCCCGGTTTGCCGCGGGCGCGTTGGGAGCGGCTGAAAGGTGCAGCACCCCGCTGTCTCGAGTTCTTTGAATGAAGTCGAACTTGTTCGCGGTCACGCCGTCGGGCAGTGGTCCCACGTCGATCGACGCATCCTTCTGTGCCGAGGGTTTGACATTGATTTTGACGCTGGCCGAGCCGCCGGGCTTAAGCGTCACCACAGCCGGATCCGCGGTCATTTCGGGTCCTGGCTCTTTCCGCCCCTTAAGGCTGTCCGCATCAAACTCCACTGATATCCCTCCAACCACCTGCCCACCGGTGGCGGCCTTGCCCCGGCTGTCGACAGTCGCCACGCCCGCACCCTGCGCGAAAATCTTCACGGTGGGCCTATCTTTGTCGCCCTTGATCTCCAACGAAACGGTTGCTCCAGCGGTCACTCCCACCTGAGCGAGATTGGGCTTCGCGGGAGTTCCGGAATCGAGCGGAACCTGCACCGTAGGCTGCACCCAGAGATCAGCCTGGAGGTCGACGCTGTCGCTTAAGTCTATGGACATTACCTCAGCCCGAGTCAATTGATAGTAGGCTTGAAGATTCTGCCCCGGTCTGCCAATCGGAGTATTCACCTGCAAACCACCAGTATGCTCCCAATGTCCGGCGACCATTTCGTTTGGATCGCTCTCTGTTTTCCAGGTCGCTTGCAAGACAAAGATCGCGGTAAGTCCATCCTTGTCCTTCTGTATTCCCAACTGCTCCGCGATGTTGTCGAAAGTGGCCTTGGCGAGTGGAGAACCAATGAATCGGCGCTCGGGCGGCGCTGCCGGCGTGGACTCAGATTCCGTATCGGTCGTCTGACTGGGACTTGAATTCTGCGGCGCCGCTGTGCCATAGGCAGAGTCCAACACGATGATCTTCACGACCCAGAAGGGGAACAAATGCTCCCAAACTTCCGGACCAACAATGCCGTCGTCGGGTAATCCCACCTTCCGTTGGTACTGGATGACAGCCTTCTCGGTTTTTGGTCCGAACCTGCCATCTTCTTTGAGTGCGTTGCCGTTGAGCACCTTGGGGTCCGGAACCTCCAGCTTGAAAGGATGAAGGTGGTGCTTGCGGAACTGGCGGAGCGCACCGGGAGCCCAACAGTAGCCCCAGAGTTCCGGGGTAAGGCGCTTGCTGAGAATCTTTTCGTTCACGCGAATCAGAAGATAGCGCCGTCGTCTGTAGCGCTCGCGATTCAAGGCATGCTGAAGACGCCGAACATCCTCGCCGACGTCGCCGAGACCAAGAATGCGGCGAACAAACCCATGATCTTCCTCAGGTAGAGTGAGCAGTTGCCCCATGATGTTTTCCGATGCAAGCGGTCGAGCCGAGGACGGAGTCTACCAGATTCTTTGATCGAAGCGCCACTCGCTTGAGCGTGGCGAACGCCGGCGCCTGATTACAACCGGAATCGACCGGCGTTATAGTGAGCAAGGGGTGTCGCTATGGGTCGAAGGGTTCTGACTGAGGGGGAGACTGCCGTTCTCACGATCATCCAGGAAGGATATGGCGCGCACAACGGGCTTGATAAAGTGTACTTCAGCCCGGCCGATGAAGCCGTCATGTTCGTCCGGTTGGCGAATGGCATGTCGATCGTGATGGCGAACCTGTCGAACCTTGCGGCTCGGCGTGCAGACGGCACAATTGCCAGTGATGAGGAATTGAGAAAGAAATGGCTTCGGCTCGATAAATGATTGAGCCCCTACACCCCGTCTCACTTTGTTTTACAAATGTTTACACACCTAAGTCGCACGCCGTTTGTGAGTGAGCAGAATCGCGTGAAAGATGCGAAAATGAGGATAGCTTGGCCGCGCTCGAACGCTGGGGGCATCCCATAGAAGGCAGGATGCAACGTAGCGGTGCGAATGTGTGTCTAACCGACAGGTCTGGTTCGGACAGACTTGGTTCGGACACGGCGCGGACAACCTAGTTCATGCCCATCACGCAAATTCCATTCCAGGAGCCGGTGGCTCCTCCCGAGAAGCCGCAGCCGGAGCAGCTTGGGCTCTACGACGCCCAGGGATGGGAAACAGCCTACCGCGAACTCGATGACGATGCTGCCCGCGTTCCGCATCTGCTCATTCAACTGCAGGATGATCTGGCGCGCTCGCGCCGCCGGGAAGCGGCATGGATCTCGATTATTGTCCACTTGATTCTCATCATTGGCATCTTCAACATGGAGCGGCTTCAGAAATACCTACCCTGGCACACCGCTGTGGCGGTGAAGAGTGCGACGAACGGCAAGGACTTGACCTTCCTCGAGCTTCCGTCTGACTTGCAAAAGGTGCCGCACACGCCGAAGACGAACATCGCTTCCGACAAGGACCGCATTGCGATGACGCGGCATCCGCAACTCGATGTGAAAGAGCTGCGCAAAATTTTGCAGACGCCGCCTCCGGGACGGCCGGGGTTGAGCGGGCCGCAGGAGCCGCAGCCACCCGCGCAGCCGTCTGCCGGATTTGCTCAGAATCAGCCGCCGGCGCAACAGCCGCAGCAGGCGCCGAATCCGGAGACGGCGCAGTTGCAAACGCCGGCCACGCCAAACATCGCGAATGAGTTCAAGAAGTATTCCGGTCCCATGTCCGCAGGGGCGGCAATTCAACAGGCAACGCAAGGAGTGGCGGCCAAGCGTGCCAGCGGGCAGCAGGGCGACGGCGGTGATTTTGGGTTAAACAGAGGAGCGCATGGCCGCCAGGTGGGCAATCTCGAGATCCTCAGCGACACCATGGGTGTGGATTTCGGCCCCTACCTGCAGCGCGTGCTGCATGACGTGCGGCAGAACTGGTACAACGCGATTCCGGAATCCGCGGAGATGAAACACGGAAACCTGATCATCGAATTCGCGATTACGAAAGATGGAAAGGTCGCGGGGATGAAGCTGGTCGCGGGTTCTGGAGACGTGCCGCTTGATCGCGCCGCCTGGGCCGGTATTGTGGCGTCGAATCCTTTTCCTCCATTGCCCACCGAATTTGGAGGACAGTATCTGGCACTGCGCTTCCGCTTCTACTACAACCCCACTAAAGACGAAATGCAGTAATTTCCCAGTTCTAAAGCTGAGCTGAGATCCAGCAGCGACGCATCAGTTCTCTTGCTAGAAAGCTCTTCTTACCACACCCGGCAACGGTTCTCATTCACCATCGGCGATCCTGCCTTGCAGTGAAACGCCTCCTGAAATTCCGGCATGTTTGAGACCACGCCGTTCGTCCTGTATTTCTCGGGCGAATGTGGATCGACGGTAGCGCGCAGCCGCTTGGTTTCGTCGCGAGTTTCGCCACACCAGCTTTGGCCGTAGCCGATGAAAAATCTCTGCTCCGGCGTAAGACCTTCGATGGGTTCCAGATTCTGCCCTTTCGTGTCTTCTTTCCAGGCCATGTAAGCCAGAATCAGCCCGCCCAGGTCTGCGGTATCTTCGCCGAGGGTCAACTTACCGTTGATCTTGATGTCATCGATGATCGTGTAAGTCGAATACTGGTTTGAGATGCAACTGGCGCGCTTCACGAACTCCTTTCCATCCTCCTCGGTCCACCAATCGCGGAGATTGCCCTGCGCGTCGAACTGGCGTCCTTCATCGTCGAATCCGTGCGTGAGCTCGTGGCCGATGGTGCCGCCGGTGTCGCCATAGTTGGGAGCTGCGTCGGAATTAGGGTCGAAGGCCGGCGGCTGCAAAACTCCCGCCGGGAAGTTGATGTCATTCATCTGCGGGTTGTAGTAGGCGTTGACGGTGGGCGGGGTCATATCCCACTCGCCGCGATCGACGGGCTTGCCGATCTTGGCTAGTTGGCGTTTGAATTCAAATATCCGGGCGCGTTCCACATTGCCCAGCTCATCTCCCCGGACGATCTCCAGCTTGCTGTAGTCGCGCCATTTATCGGGATAGCCGATCTTGTTTGCCATTCCGTGCAGCTTTACGAGCGCCTGCTGCTTGGTGGCTGCGGACATCCAGGGCAAGGAATTGATGTCCTGTTGCATGGCCATGTCGATTTCTTTCACCATCTTCAGCGCCTCTTGCTTGGCCTCAGGACTGAAATATTTTTCCACGTAGACCTGGCCGAGCGCTTCGCCGAGGTCATCGTCGACGTTCTCTGTGCAGCGCTTCCAGCGCGGTTGGAGTTCCTGCTGGCCGCGCAATGTCTTGCCGTAGAAGGCGAAGTTTTCGTTGAGAAACGCTGCCGAAAGAAACGGCGCATCGGCATGGACGAGGTGCCAGCGAAGGTAGATCTTCCAGTCGGGCAGGCTCTCTTTTTCGAGTTCTTCATTCATTGCCTTGAAAAAGTTTGGCGACGCCACATTCAGCGAAGCCAGCGACGGCAGGCCGATCTTGGCGAAATAAACCTGCCACTGAAACTCAGGACTGATTTTTTCGAGCTCGACGCTGGTCATCTTGTGATCAAGATTCTTGGGTTCGCGCCGCTCCACCCGGGTCATCGAACCCTTGGCCAGCGCGGTTTCGATGCGCATCACGGTCTGCGATTCGGTGGCTGCGACATCGGGCTGGTCGCCCAGCAGTTCGAACATTTTCTGCACGTGCGCCACGTACGACTTGCGCAGATCGACTGACTTGGCGTCTTCTTTCACGTAATAATCGCGGTCGGGAAGGCCGAGGCCTCCCTGATCGACTTCCGCGATTACCTGACTTGCATCTCTGAAGTCCTGAGTGGAGTCGAAACGAAAGAGCACGCCGTTGTGAACCATGGCTGCGGCTGTAGTGGCGATTTCCGCCTTCGAGTTGATGGCCGCAATTCGAGCGAGTTCGGACTTTAACGGCTCCGCGCCCTTGGCGTCGATGGTCTTCTCGTCGACGCAGGAGGCATAGTAATCGCCGATTTTTTGGGCGGCCGCGTCGCGCTTGGGATCGGGCGCCGAAGCAGCTTCGAGAATTTCGCGCAGGCGGGCGCGATTCTCATCCTGCATCTTGGAATACGTATCCCACGAAGACTGATCGGGGGGGATCGGGTTGCTCTTAATCCAGCCGCCGCAGGAATATTTGAAGAAGTCCACGCAGGGATCGACGCTGCGGTCCATCGAGGTTACGTCGAGCGCCGGTTCATGGGCTGGGGCAGCGGCTGGCTGTTGCGCGCCGGCGAAAGAAAGAAGAGATGCAAGCGCAAGAGTAATTACGATCGCAGAGATAAAGATACGCCGGAATGGCATCGAGAATCCTCTTTCTATTTGCCCGCGCGGTGTTCCGGCGAGGCAAACAATCATTGCGTTGAAATCGAAATCTTTGGAACCCAAGAGTATAGGCGCTGAGTCAAGTCCGGCTGCGCTTCCGCCGGTCAATCAATTCATTCCGGAAGGATGCGAAAAGAACGCTTGCGCCCCGTCCGGTAAATGGAAAAGTCACGCCGATCCAGAGTAAAGATGCTCTCAATTCGCTCCCGGCCCGCCAAATATACCAAAGCGGCATCGGCAAGCTGCGGACGGATGTTCTCATATCGCTTCATCAGGCTCGCGATAGCTTTAGCTTCGGCCCCTGCGAGCGGGAGAAGTTCAAGAAAACCGCGGTCAACGCTGCCCAACAACTGCTTAACGGCCCGGGGAAACCGCCGCAAAAGCCAGGCAGCCTCGGTGATGACTGGCCAGCACGAAAGCAACGGCCCCGGCATTCCACGGAGTGCTGACACGCAGGCGCCATGATACGAATCGTCACGGGAGAGAATAGCCACCAGTGGGCCGGTATCGACCAGAATCCTGCTTGGCGAGCCTCGCCTCATTTGCGTTGTCCGAAGCCTTCAAAATGGCGGCGGTTTGTGCTCAAGTCTCTCGGCGCGCGGCCTACGCAGCCGATCAGCCCGGCAGCTTCCGCTAACTCGTAAGCCGAACCTGGGTCGCTTGCCTCGCTCAGATAATTTTCCAATGCAAGCCGTACGACGTCGGAGGGAGTTTGCCCCTTCCCACTGGAGCGATCACGCAGGCGAGCCCCGAGAGCCACAGGAACGCGGACTGTGATGCGCTGGGAAACCACGGTGTCAGACATTGTACTACACTTTGTCAGACATCTCCCATTAACTCGTGTCTCTGGCCCTTAGCCCTTGCGCAGCCGGATCGAGCCATCGCCGGTGTGAATGACCAGCAGATTTCCGCCGCCGTTGAGCCTGCCGTGAACCTCGTTCCTACGAATCTTGCCTTCGGTCGTGACCGGCATATCCAGATCGATGTGGCCGTCGCCGGTGTGCAGGTCCAGGTCGGCGGCCAGGTTTTCCGGTACCTCCAGAGTGACAGTGCCGTCGCCGCTTTCGAGCCTCCAGCCCATGGCCAGGGCCGACCCGGCTAACGCCCGCGCGTCCACGTGGCCATCGCCGGTATGCAGGTCGAGCTCATCAAATCGGCCGTTGGCGCGGATGTGGCCGTCACCAGTGGTGGCGTGGAGTTTTCCGTCGACGCTGTCGATTTCCTCCGATCCGTCGCCGCTGCGTAACTGCATTTCGCCTTTGAAGTTGGCGAGGTCGATCCTGCCATCGCCGGTGTGCAGGTCGACTCGGCCCTCCCGCGGCATCTGGATGTAAATGTCGACGCGGCCGGAATTGCCCCAGTTGATGTGGACATCGTGATGCGGGTAATGGACGTCGATCTCGACCGTGTCCCCCGTCTGGCGCTCTTCGATGCGGATGCCATCGTCGCCGATCTTGTAGCGCGTGGTCGTGACCCTGGCGTCGATGGTGTTCTGGTCCCATGTGGAGACGTGGATACTGGCGTCAGAGGTGTCGACGCGCAGATCGGGCTTGCCGGTGAGGGTATAGGTTTTCGTCCATTCGTCGGCGCGAGCCGGTTGCGAGGCCAATGAGAAGACGAAGCCGCTGAGAATCAGACTTGCGAACAACCAACTGGCGAGACTTTTGCGTTGCATTGAATCCTCCGCCGGGCAGGCACACTCCAGCCCTGGCTCTTAGACGTGGTTACGCGGGAGAGGTGAGGTTGGTTCCATGGAAAACTGGATTAGTTCGTCACGACTCGCCTTTTCCCCGATCCGGGCGACTTAGATACGCCATGCGAATCAGAGTTCGTTCCGAAAACGGCACGTAGAGCAGGGCCGCGCTGGCGGCGAAGGCTGCTCCCAGGCCGATTTTATGGATCAGCAGAAAGGGAGCGACGGCCCACATCTGATCGAGCGCCAGGATGAAGGGGAACATCTGCTGGAATTTTTCGCCCAGGCGTTGATAGTCGAATCCCACGGCGGAGAGCAGGTAACAGCGCAGCGGAATTCCCACGCCTGCGGTCACCATCACGGCGGCCACCAGAGCGGCCGCGCCCCATCCTGGCACGGACGATTCGGCGATTCCCTCGATAGCGTGCAGGCGAAAGAGTGCGACCACGTAGAAGATCAGGTACATCAGCTGCACCAGGGCGAACAAGCCGCGGGTCAGGCTGCGACGAGGCATGGGAACTTCGAGATCGGGATGCAGAGGAGCAGACGGATCCTGCGCGGACCGTTGCCCAGCTTCGCTCGGCGGACGGCCGGGAGCCTGCCCTGAGCCTGCCGAAGGGGCGGCTGTCACCACATTCACACTGTTCTGCACGGGAGCGATGAAACGATATCCACGGCGGGCAAGCGTCTCGATGTAACGTGGGCTGGAAGCGGAATCGCCCAACGTTTCCCGCAGTTTGTTTACAGCGGTGTTGAGGCTGTGGTCGAAGTCGACGAAGGTATCGGCGGGCCAGAGTTTTTGACGCAACTCCTCGCGCGTGACCACGTCGCCCGCGCGCTCCAGCAACAAGGCTAGCACTTGAAACGGCTGCTCCTGCAGGCGCAGCTTCGCGCCGTTCTTGCGCAGTTCACCGGCGGCGAGGTCGAGTTCGAAGACGCCGAAGCGCGCAATCCTGCCGGAATTGTTGCCTGCGAAAGCGGGCATGGGAGATAAACAACGGCCGACGACGCGTAGTGTAGCACCGAGCTACTGCACGCTTGAGTGAGACGGTTGCGCGCGTCGATTCCGCGCGGCGTACAATATTCGCGTGGTGAAAGCGCAAAATCAGAACGACTCCCGCAGGCATCCGCGGCGCGCGATCTACGCCACCGAGACCTTCGGCCTGCTGCTGATAGCTTTTCTGTTGCTCGTCCTCACGCTAGTTCGTTACTGGCATGCCATTCACTGGAGCGTGCGCTGACGGTGGCTTCGGCGCAGCCTGACGCTTTGCTGGTGGTTGTGCTCGGTCCCACCGCCAGCGGAAAAACCTCTCTCTCTCTGACGCTGGCGGAGCGCTTCCATGGCGAGATCGTCAACTGCGATTCCGTCGCCATGTACCGTGAGTTTGAAATTGGAACCGCGAAGCCCATGGCTGCCGAGCGAGCCCGCGCTCCCCATCACTTGTTCGACTGTGTCGCGCCCACCGGCCACATTACAGCCGGCGGATATGCACGCCGGGTGCGAGAAGTCCTCGAGGAGATCAAAGGGCGGGGACATTTGCCGATTGTTGTGGGTGGAACCGGACTCTACCTGCGCGCCCTGCTGGAAGGACTCTTCCCCGGCCCGCAGCGATCCGAGGAATTGCGTGAGCGCTTGCGCGAGCGTGCGGGGAGCCGTGGCTCTGGTTATCTTCATCGCGTTTTGAGCCGACTGGATCGGGCGGCCGCAGAGAAGATTCACGCCAACGACTCGCCCAAGCTCATCCGCGCCATCGAAGTTTGCCTGGCGTCGCGGCAGAAAATGACGGAACTCTGGAAGCAGGGCGGGGAACCGTTGCGCGGCTACCGGATTCTGCGGCTCGGTCTCGATCCCGACCGCCAGGCTCTTTATGAACGGATCAACCGGCGTGCAGAGCAGATGTTCGAAGCCGGGTTGGTGGAAGAGACGAAGCGCCTGATGGAGAAATATGGCGGGTCTGCGGGGCCGCTATCTTCGCTCGGCTACAAACAGGCGGCGCAATTTCTTCGCGGAGAGCTCACGCACGAGCAGGCGGTGCATGCCGCGCAGCAGGCTCACCGCAACTACGCCAAGCGGCAGATGACATGGTTTCGGCGAGAGCCGGAAGTGCACTGGCTGCGCGGGTTTGGGGATGAGGCGCAGGTGCGGCAAAGCGCGCAAGCTTTGGCGGCAGATTTCAGATCCGGGGACGAGGTAGGCTGATTCTCTCTTCGCCGACAATCGGTATGAAAGACGGGACGATCAATCGGGCGTCCTGCCGGGTTATTTATCCCGTTCCGCCGGATCTCTTCAAATCCCAAAGAACATCGAGACCGTTGAGGACAATTTCGGATGTGGACACGGGTGAGAGCAAGAAATCGGTGTAACCGGGGCGGCTGCAATCGAACCTGGGGACCTTGATGTAGCCCACGGGAGTGATCCAGTAGGCCTGGTAGTTTAGAGCTTCGACGAGTTTGCAGGTTCGCAAGTTGCGGTGAGCGCGGGGGAGGATCTCGCAAACGATGAAAGGGCGGTCCCGCGCAATGACTTCCCTCATGCCTTCCAGCACATCTGCTTCAAAGTCTTCGACATCGATCTTGATTAGATCCACGCGCATTGGGTGACGAGCTTCGTATTCGTCGAAACGCACTGTTTCGACTTCAAAAAGTTGGGGGTTGGCCTTTGTGGCTTGCCAACTGGCCTTGACTAACGTGCCGGTGGTCTCGAAATCAAGGCTCTCCCCTTTCGGCAGGAAGAGAGTAGCCTTGCCGCTTGTGCTGGATAGCGCGACGTTCTCACAACGAACGCGGCTCTCCAATTGGTTGAGAAGAACGTTCTTCTTTAACCGGGAAAATATCGGCGGGACAGGTTCAAAAGCGGTGACCACTAGGTTGGGGTTCCACAGCGCACCCAGGACGGAATAGAGGCCACAATTGGCTCCGACATCGACGAAGGTCGCGGCACGCTCGAACAAAATTCTGAGGGTCCGGGAAGTTTCGGGTTCATACCCATCGAGTCCATGCCACAAGAGCAAGGACGCCATGCCAATACCAGAATCCCGGGCGATCGACATGCTGTTGCTGTTGGGCAGTCGGATCGTGACACCGTTCTTGCGCACCTTTTGCTCGATCTGCAGCGCGGCTTGGAAAGAGATGAAGCGTAGGGGCTTCAAAGAATATGCCAGCAGAAGGCTCAAATAGTAGTTGTCGCGCCATCGTTTCAGCAGCCGCCTGACACTGGCCATCGAGTCTCACCCTTCGCAAATTTGCGCCGCCATTCGGTCGGCAGGTGCTCCCGATTGAACGCCTGAACGCCGCTTCGCAGCAAGCCAAAGGTTAGCAGAAAGCCCGAAGTCGAAGAGCCTGAGACTCTGGCATTTCTGCTATCGTTCTGTTCATGCGTCGCACCCTAACCCTCCTACTGTTCACTCTAGTGCTCACGTTGGCAGTGTCTGCCAAGGACAAGGACAAATATCAGCAGCCCGGCCCTATCCATCTCACTCACGATGGCGAAAAATGGGCTCAGAAGACGCTGCGCAAGCTGACCCTGGAAGAAAAAATCGGCCAGGTGTTCATGATCTGGTGCCGGGCGAGCTTTCTCAACGTGGAAAATCCGGAGTACCTGCAATTGCGCGACGACATGCAGATGTACCACGTTGGGTCGTTTGCCATGACGGTGCACGTGGATGGTCCATATCTACTGCGCAGCGAGCCTTACGAAGCGGCTGAACTGCTCAACCGTCTGCAAAAAGATTCGAAGCTGCCGCTGCTTTTCGCCGCGGATTTTGAGCGCGGGGTTTCGATACGGCTGCTGGGAACGACGGTCTTTCCCCATGCCATGGCTTTCGGAGGAGACGGCAGATTGGAAGACGCGGAAAACTTCGGGCTGGTGAGTGCCGAGGAATCGCGCGCCATCGGCATTCATTGGAATTTTTTTCCGGATGCCGACGTGAACTCCAATCCCGCGAATCCCATCATCAACACGCGTTCGTTCGGCGAAGATCCCAAGCAGGTGGGCGATCTGGTTGCGGCTTATATCAAGGGCGCGCACGCAGGCGGAATGCTGACCACTGCGAAACATTTTCCCGGGCACGGCGAGACCGCGACTGATTCGCATCTCGGCGTGGCCAGCGTGACCGTGGACCGCGCACATCTGGACTCGATTGAACTGCCACCGTTTCGGCAGGCGATCGCGGCCGGAGTCGATTCAGTGATGGTGGCCCACGTGACGGTGCCAGCGCTCGATTCCGACCCCAACCATGTGGCCACGATTTCACCGGCGGTCGTCACGGACCTGCTGGAGAAGCAAATGGGATTCAAAGGAATCATCGTGACCGACGCGCTCGATATGGCCGGTCTGACGCGGCTGTTCGCCAACGACATTGGCCGGGCTGCAGTCGAGGCATTTAAAGCCGGAAACGACCTGCTGCTGATTCCCGCCGACTTTCCGGCTTCATACAAGGCCATGCTCCAGGCGGTGCAGTCGGGCGAAATCTCCCGCGAACGCCTGGACCGCTCGGTGCTCAAAATATTGAGGGCAAAGGCGTCTCTCGGCTTGCAGGATGCCCGACTGGTGGATGTGAACGCCATTGCCAATATCGTGGCGAAACCTGAAAACCTGGCTTTCGGCCAGCAGGTCGCCGACGCCGCCATCACCCTGGTACGTGACAATGGCAAGGTTCTACCGCTTAAATCTTCAGTCAAGTCTTCTCTCGAATCCCAGGGAACCGCGAAGGCCGCACTTCCGTATACCACACAGGAGGACACGCACAATCAAGTTGTAGCGGTGTTGTTCTCTGACGATGTGCGGACGGACTCCGGGCGCACCTTCAGTCGCGAGTTTCGCTCGCGTATTCCGGATGCGCGCGTGCTCTACGTGGATCCGCGCATTGCAGGCGGGATGAGCGATGAGGTGCTGAAGGCGGTGGACCAGGCTAAGACCGTGGTCGCCGCGGTTTATGTGGTGCCGTCGGCGGGTAAGCCAGGGAACGCGGTCGCGATGCCGGATGCGACGGGTGCCCTGCTACAACAAGTGCTCGATCGCGCCGCAGCAAAGACGGCGGTGATTGCCATGGGGAATCCATACCTTGCGGCGGATTTCCCGAAGATTGAGAATTACATGTGTACATTTTCCAACGCGACCGTGTCGGAGGTCAGCGCGGTTAGGGCGCTGTTCGGGGAGATTGCCATTCGCGGGCGCCTGCCCGTGAGCATCCCCAATGTCGCGCAGCGGGGCGCGGGCCTCGACCGTCCGATTCAAGTTGTCAGTGGAGGATCTCAACATGCGCAGAAATAAAATCTCCGCATTCGTCATTTTCATTGCCGCGGCTGTTGCAAGCCTGGCCGCGTTTTTGGCGCTGCCCGGTTGCAGCGTGAACGTGAAAAAAGAAGGCAACGGACAGGACAAACAGGTGGATGTGAGAACACTTCTCGGCGATGTCCACGTCAGCAAGGATGCGGACGTCTCCGATGTCGGCCTGGGGGTTTATCCCGGCGCCCGCCGGGAAGAGAAGGACCCCGACGGAAGTGACAAGAGCGCCAATGTGAACATCTCCGGCTTCGGTTATGGACTCAAGGTGGTGGCAATCGAATACCAATCCGAAGACTCACCCGCCACGGTGCTCGACTTCTACAAAGATCAGTTAAAGAAGTACGGCAACGTTCTCGTTTGCCACTCTACCGTTCTTAACCTGGATATGAAAATGGAATCGCACGATTCCGGCGGTTCAAACGAGTTGACCTGCGAAGGTGCTCACGGCGACTATACCGAGCTGAAGGTAGGCAAGAAAGACGACCAGCACATCGTGGCCGTCAAGCCGGAGGGTAAGGGATCGAGCTTCTCGCTGGTTTACGTGCGCACGCACGGCAAGGATGCAGATATTTAGGGCCTGGTGGTAAGGAGGACTTATGTTTCGTTATTTGGCGTCTGCGCTGGTTTTTGGTGTCTTGATGGTTTCGTTCGCAGCGGCACAGGAGAAGGGGTTAGACAGCCACGACGGTTTCAACGTCCAGAGTCCGGTCGGCGATCTGCATCTCGGCAAGGATGCCGATGCTCAGAAGACCGGGCTCCCCTTATATCCCGGTGCGCGTCAAAGGCAGGATAAAGAGAATGACCCACTCAATTTTGGAATCTTGACTAGTAGCTTCGGTCTGAAACTGGTGATTGCAAAATATGAGTCAGGGGATGCGCCCGAAAAAATCGTCGCCTACTACCGCGACAAGCTGATTAAGAAATATGGCAAAGTGCTGGAATGCCGCACCAGCGAGCACGACGGCGATGCTCACGCCGATGTGGACGACGAAAAGCACTCCAAGGAGTTGACATGTGAAGGCGACAACTCCGGACCCGTCACCGAATTGAAAGTAGGCACGCAGGACAACCAACACGTGGTCGCCATCGAGCCGAAATACGGGCACAGCGGCTCAGAGTTCACTCTGGTCTACGTTTTCGCGCGGGGCAAGCAAGGCGACATCTGAAGCTGGAAGAGCAACGACCAACTCCAGGACCATGGGCCGCTCGCCCCTCGGTTCCTTGCGCGTACCGCGCGTCGTGGGATACCTTCAAACAAGCTTCAGCTCTGGGCCCATGGATCATCCCTGCTATAAATGTGGACAAATTATTGAGGATGGCAAGCCTTTCTGCCCGCAATGCGGTGCGCCGCAGATTCGCGTGGCAGTGGCTGAGGTGGCTGCGGAACCGGTCCACGCCGGTGCGGCCGTGCTGGTTCACGCAGCAGAGCCGGGCTTTCCCGCTCCGATAAATCCCGTACCGACGCGCTGGATCTTTACGTTGCAGCCGTGCGCACTTGCGGCTGCGGTGGCCATCGGTCTGACAATACTTGGCCTGAACCCATTTGTGGCCGCGCTTGGTACAGGATTTCTGGCTGTGATTTTTGCGCGGCGCCGCGGACTCGGAATCAGCATCCCGGCAGGGGCGGGAGCCAGGCTGGGCGCTGTCAGCGCCTTCCTGTTTTTCGGCATATCGGCCGTCGTGGAGACATTGGCCGTGGTGGTGCTCCACAAAGGTGCGCAGGTGCGCAGCGAAATGATGGACAAAGTCCAACAGGCGGCCGCTCGCTATCCCGGCCCCGAGGTTCAGCCCTTTCTTGATTTCGTAAAGTCTCCGGGCGGCTTCACCTTCATGGTGGTGGCTTCGGTGCTCTTCGGGTTGTTGGCCTTCCTTATCCTTGGAGGCGTGGGCGGAGCGATCGGCGCGACCCTCTTCCGACGCCATGATCGACCATAGTCCGGATGCCCTTGCCGCGGGTTGCGCTGGCCGCGTATGATGCACCGTTTGTATTCTTACGCGATGAACAAACCGGCGCGCGGATCACTCCTCGGCATCGAACATCTTGAGGATAAGGAAATCCTGGGGCTGCTGAAGCTGGCCCGGGGGATGAACCCACTCAAGGCGCGTCCGCTATTGCGCAACAAGCGCATCGTGCTGTTGTTTTACGAGGCTTCCACGCGCACGCGATCGTCATTCGAGTTTGCCGCCAAATCGCTGGGCGCGATCACCACCCTGGTGCAATCTTCGGGATCGAGTATCGAGAAAGGTGAATCGTTGCTCGACACCGGCTACACGCTGCGCGCCGTGGGCGCTGACGCCATCGTGATTCGCCATCCCGCGGCTGGCGCGCCTCACCTGATGGCGAAGCACCTCGACATTCCAGTTATCAATGCCGGCGACGGCATGCACGAGCATCCCTCGCAGGCGCTGCTCGATGCCTTCACCATCCTGAAGCATAAGAAATCTTTCAAGGGATTGCAGGTCGCGATCATTGGAGATATCTATCACAGCCGCGTTACGCGCTCCAACTGCCATTTGCTGAGCAGGTTCGGAGTGAAGATCACGCTCTGCGGTCCGCCGGAGTTTGTGCCAGAAGTGTCGGCAACGCTTGTGCCCGGCCTGCGGGTTACGCGCCACGTCGAAGAAGCCTTGCGCGGGGCGGACGTGATCATGTTGCTGCGTCTGCAAAAAGAACGCCTCGCCGGCCAGAAAATTCGCCTGCAGGACTACATCGCGCGCTACCAGATGACAACGGCGCGATTGAAGCTGGCGAAGCGCGATGCCATCGTGATGCATCCCGGGCCGATCATCCGCGGGCTGGAGCTGACCGCCGAAGTGGCGGATGGGCCGCAATCGGTGATCATCGACGAGATTCACAACGGAGTCCCGACGCGCATGGCGATTCTGGCGCGGGCGTTGGGGAAGGCGAAATGAGCCACGGATTTTCACGGATCGGCGCAGATTGACGAGAATGGCCAACGACAAATCCAAACCTGGATCGCTGCTAATCAAAGGCGGCCACGTGATCGACCCCGCGGCGAAGATCAATGCGCTCATGGACGTTCTGCTGCGCGATGGCCGGGTCGCCGAAGTCGCCTTGCCGAACAAAGTTCGCGGCGGCGCGGACGAGAAGTTCGATGCGCGCGGCCTGATCGTCACTCCGGGATTCATCGACCTGCACGTTCACTTACGTGAGCCGGGACAAAGCTACAAAGAGACGATTGCGACCGGAACAGCCGCTGCCGCCGCCGGAGGTTTTACTTCCGTCTGCACCATGCCGAACACCGCGCCCGTGGTTGACACGGCTGAATGGGTCGCGTGGTTGCGGCAGCCCGAGCGTGGAGCCGAGGTGAATGTATTCCCCATTGCCGCGGCCACGCGCAGCTCGCGCGGAGCTGTGCTTACTGATTTTGCCGCGCTTCAGCGGGCTGGAGCTGTTGCGGTTACCGACGACGGCAAGCCCATTCTCGACGACGAAATCATGCGCGCGGCACTGCGGCTTGGCGCCGAACTGAACCTGCCGGTGGTGCAACACGCCGAAGATACGCGGATTACCGAAGGATGCTCGATGCACGAAGGCCCCACCAGCTTCCGGCTTGGGTTGCGCGGCATGTCGGCTGCGGCGGAGGCGAACATCGTGGAGCGCGACGTCACCCTTGCGCAGCAGATTCGCGAATCGCGGCTGCACGTGGCGCATCTTTCCACTTCCGATGCGCTGAAGGCCGTCCGCCGCGGCAAGCGCGCCAAATCGCGCGTGACTTGCGAAGTCACGCCGCACCACTCTACTCGACGAAAATGTGGGCGAGTACGATACGAATTTCAAGATGAACCCGCCCCTGCGCTCAGCGGCTGACCGCGAAGCCATCCTGGTCGCGCTCGCCGACGGCACCGTGGACGCCATCGCCACCGACCACGCCCCTCACGCCACCCATGAGAAGCAAGTCGAGTTCGAGCGCGCCGCCTTCGGCATCACGGGGCTCGAGACTGCGCTGGCGCTAGCCATCACGAAACTTCATCGCGAGCACAAAATTCCTTTAGTGCGTATCATCGAACTCTTCACCGCTGGCCCGGCGCGCGTCTTCGACCTTCGCGGCCGCGGATCGCTGGCCCGCGGCAACTTCGCTGATGTAACCATCTTGGACCCCAAGAAGCGCTGGACGTTTGACGCCGCCAAGTCGCGGTCGTTGTCGCGCAACACCCCGTTTAATGGCTGGCAGTTCACGGGAAAAGTTGTAGCGACGATCGTGGGCGGGAAGATTGTGTACCGGGCAGAATAGTTACCTGACAATCCCCATCTTCTTCCCCACTCTCCTCAGCACCTCCAGCGCCTGCTCCAGTTCTTCCTTCGTGTGCGTTGCCGTCATGATGGTGCGGATGCGGGCTTTGCCTTCGGGCACTGTAGGGAATGCGATGCCGGTGCCGAGGACGCCTTCTTTGAAGAGTTCGCGGGAGAACTCCATGGTGAGCTTGCCGTCGCCGATGATGATGGGCGTGATGGGAGTTTCGCTGGCGGGAGTCGCGCGGCCTCCGATGTCGAAGCCGAGCAGGGCGAGTTCTTTTTTCCAGAAGCGGGTGTTCTCCCAGAGCTTTTCCATGCGCTCGGGTTCGTTCTCCAGAACGTCGAAAGCCGCCATACATGTTGCTGCCACAGAGGGCGGATGCGACGTGGAAAACAGGAATGGACGCGCGCGGTGATAAAGGAAATCGATGAGATCGCGCGAGCCGCAGACATAGCCGCCGAGCGCGCCGATAGCCTTCGACAACGTTCCGACTTGAATATCGACGCGGCCGTGCACGTTGAAATGATCGACAGTGCCACGGCCGTTGCGGCCGAGGACTCCGGAAGCGTGGGCGTCGTCGACCATCATTATAGCGCCGTATTTTTCGGCGACGTCGCAGAGGCCGGGGAGCGGCCCGATGTCGCCGTCCATGGAAAAGACGCCGTCGGAGATCAGCAGCTTCTTGCCGGGCTCGGCCTTCACACTGGCCAGTTGCTCTTCAGCGTGGGCGACGTCTTTGTGGCGGAAGACCAGAATCTTGGCCTTCGATAAGCGCGCGCCGTCGATGATCGAGGCGTGGTTCAGCGCGTCAGAGATGATGAAATCGTCTTTGCCCAGCACCGCCGACACCGTGCCTGCATTTGCCGCGAATCCAGACTGAAAAGCTACACAGGCCTCCACATTCTTGAAGCGCGCGATCTTTTCCTCGAGCTCCATGTGGATCTTCATGGTGCCGGCGATAGTACGCACGGCGCCCGATCCCACACCGTATTTCCGCGTGGCTTCGAGCGCCGCTTCGCGCAGCTTGGGATGCGTGGTCAGTCCCAGGTAATTGTTCGAGGCGAGGTTGATGACCCTCTTGCCGTCGAAGGTGCAGACGGGCGCCTGCTCGTCCTCGAGCACGCGCAGCTTGAAGTGCGTACCCCTGGCCTTAAGTTCGTTGAGTTGGTCGGTGAGATACGAGAGAGGGTTGGCGCGGCTTGCAGTGGTCATAGAACCTCAAGACTTCTTTGCGACGGATTCACACGGATCGACACGGATTCTTAAACTACCATCTTGCTCTTAATCCGTGTTAATCCGTGGTAGACATGCTTTCAAAACATAATCGGGTTCCCGGTGGCGATGCTGGCTTCGCAGAGTTGCTTCATGTTTCCGAAGAACTCTTTTTCGGAGTCAGCCAGAATGTCGCTGGAGTGGAGCACGGTGTCGACTTCTTGCAACAGCGCCGGCGACTCCTTGACCGGAATCCAGTCGCCGGTGTGCGTACCGTTGTAGAGAACCTTTTCCAGCAAGATGGGAAACTTTGGCCCCGGATTCCCTTGCAGGTGGCGCAGAAAGCTGCGCAGGTTTCCCACGCGGGTGATGTTGCCCAGAAACATGGAGAGAATATAACCTTCGTGCTCGCACGACTCCGCAAGCCAGCGGTCGTGAGCTTCCCATTCGTCATCGTCGGGCTCGCCGGTCAGAATGGGCTGGCCGCTTTCGTCGAAAGTAAGCCGGTCGGGGAAAGGATGGGGCTTGGCCTTGCCGTCGCGAATGCAGGTGCAGCGTACGAATGCATCAAGCGCCATTTGAGTTGTTTCCGGGCACCACTTCCAACTGCAATTTTGCTCTCGCGGGTGCGTTTCAGCCTTGTAGGTTGGCGGACAAGCTTGCCCTGAGCGTGTCGAAGGGAGTGTCCGCCCCACACAGGCATTGCCAAATCAGCGCACGCCGTTGGGATACACCAATATTTTACTAGCCTCGCCGGTTTTCAATCGTTCCATGGCCTGGGAAAAATCTTTCATGGAAATGCGGTCGGTGATTGCGGGATGCAGGTCGAGTTTGCCGGCTTTGAGCAGCGCGGTCATTTGGTACCAGGTCTGGTACATGCGGCGTCCGTTAATGCCTTGCACGGTGATGCCTTTGAAAATAATGTCCTCGGAAAAGTTCAGCGACACGGGCTTCGAGGTAAGGCCTAGCAGAGAAATTCTTCCGCCACGGCGCACGATATCGAAGGCGGTTCGAATCGAATCGGGATGGCCCGCCATCTCGAGAACCACGTCTACGCCAAGCCCGCCGGTCTTCTCCATCACGATAGCGCTGGCATTTTCCTTCGACGGATCGAGCACGTAGTCGGCTTTCATCTCGCGGGCGATCTTGCGCCGGTGCTCGTTCACCTCAATGGCGAACACCGTAGTCGCGCCGACGGCCCGCGCCACGGCAATCGCAAACAGGCCGATGGGTCCGCATCCCGTGATGGCCACCGTTTTCGCGGCGATCTCTCCCGCAAGCACGGTGTGCACGGCATTGCCCAGCGGATCGAGGATCGAGGCGTAGTCAATTGGAATCGCAGGATCGAGCTTCCAGATATTCGATTCCGGAATGACGACGTACTCGGCGAAGGCGCCATCGGCGTCGACGCCGATGATCTTCACGTTCTGGCAGATGTGAGCTTCGCCGGTGCGGCATTGCAGGCACTTGCCGCATGCGACGTGCATCTCGGCGGAAACGAAGTCGCCTTCCTTTACGCTGGTCACTTCCTCACCGAGGGCCGCTACTTCACCGCAGAATTCGTGCCCGGGAATCAGCGGAGGATGAATGCGCTTCTGCGCCCAGCGGTCCCAGTTGTAGATATGCAGGTCGGTGCCGCAGATGGATGCGACCTTCACCTTGACCAGCACATCGCGCGGCCCAAAGGCCGGAAGCTTTACCTCGCGAATTTCGGCCCCCGGAGCGGCCTCCGGCTTTACGACAGCGAGCATTGTGGATGGCATGAGCTACCTTATGAATTCTGACTCAGGCACAAAACGTATGATTCTAACACTGGGAATCGAGGCACGTTGGCTAACCGGGACTTACCGTTCCGGCGGCAAGCCCCTATTGGATTTCGGCGGAGCAGTCTTGTAGCTTTCCGATTCGCCGCGCGGGATGCTCAGCGTCTTCCAATCGCTCGAGCGCAGATGCTTGGCCAGGAAAACGATTTGGCCGATATGCTGTGCGTAATGGGCGATCTGCCGGTTAACGGCCTGGAGCGCCGTGTGCGGTTCGCCGCGGATCGTCACCGTGCGCATGACGTCTTCAGGTGTAAGGGACTCGACGGCCGCAAAGACGCAGCTCCAGCCTTCGTCCCACCACCGCATCACGTCGGCCCGCGTGGTTGAGGCGGTAACTTCAAATTCGCGATCGCGGAAACGATCGGGCTTTTCTCCATCCGATGTAAGGAAGTCGGTGAAGCGCGAGCGCATGTTCCCGGCCAGGTGTTTGACCAGAACTGCGACGGAATTCGATTCCGGGTCGAGCGTGACGAAGAAATCTTCGTCACGAAGCTGCTCCATCGCGCGTTCGCCCATGCGTTTGTGCCCGCGGAACTGGCGGCGGGCTTCGTCGAGATAATGAGAAGCGAGATCGAGGTTCATCTTTTCTTTCCTGGCGTCGAGACTAATGCGAAGTGCCCGGTCCTGTGGTTCCCCAGCCCCCGCCGCCCGGCGATTCAATCCGAATGCGCTCGCCTTTTTGCAGCCGCGTGCTGAACTTTCCCGGCATGTGCTCGACCGAGCCGTCATTGCGGAGCACGCATGTTTTCCCGGGCGCTCCCGCCTCGCCGCCAGCCAGTCCCCAGGGCCCGCGGGTACGCCGCTCTGCGAGCAGGGTGACTTCGCAATCGGTCAGCACTTCGATCTCGCGAATAATTCCCGCGCCGCCGCGGTGCTTTCCGTTTCCGCCGCTGTCCGGGCGAAGCGAATATCGCCGAACCCGCAGGGGATACGCATACTCTAACGCCTCCGCCGGAGTATTCAGCGAATTCGTCATGTGAGTGTGTACCCCGGAAACTCCAGGCTTGGTGGGCCGCGCGCCCATTCCCCCGGCGACGGTTTCGTAGTAAGCGAATGGTTTGTCGGAACATGGTTTGCCCGAGCGAGGATCGACTCCGCCGATGGTCAGATTGTTCATGGTGCCCGAAGCGGCTGCGGGAATCTTGTCAGGAATCGCCTGGGCCAGCGCCCGCAGCAGAACGTCGACGATGCGCTGCGAAGTCTCTACGTTCCCTCCGGCGACCGCCGCCGGCGGCCGCGCATTCACAATCGTTCCTTCCGGGGCGATCACCTGGATGGGGCGCATCAATCCTGCCGTCGCCGGGACATCCTCGGCCAGCAGACAGCGGAAAACGTAGAAGCAGGCAGAATACGTGATCGCCTCGACCGCGTTCACGCTGCCTTCCACCTGCGGATCGCTTCCGGCGAAATCAACGGTGACGGTGTGGCGCGGACGCGCCCGTCCGCGCGATTGTTGCGGCACAATGCTTAAGGCTACTGCGATCTTTACCGGCTTATCGCTGATCCCATCGTTATCCAGAAAATCCTCTGCGCGATAGATGCCGGGGGGCACCTGCAGCAAGAAGGCGCGCATCAGTTGCGCGGAGTACTCGATCAGTTCCTGCGCCGCGAGTTTCGTCTGCTCGATGCCGTATCGCGTGCAGACCTCGCGCAGGCGCTCGGCGCCAGTGTGGCACGCCGCAATCTGCGCGCCCAAATCGCCTTCGCGCTCCTCAGGCGTGCGCACATTGTTGAGCAACAACGCCAGCACATCGCGCTCCATCACCCCAGCGCGCATGATTTTTACCGGGGGAATGCGGAATCCTTCCTGATAGATCTCACGGCATAACCCCATCGATCCCGGGTAAGTGCCCCCTACATCTGCATGATGAGCCCGCGACGCGACGTAGAAGTCGGGACGACTGCCGGCCTTTCGCGGGCGGGGGCCTGCCCTGAGCTTGTCGAAGGAGCCTGCCCTGAGCTTGCCGAAGGGACGTCCTCGCGACACATGCACGGGCGCCACCAGCGTGATATCGGGCAGGTGCGTGCCTCCGCGAAAGGGATCGTTCAGCATGACCACATCTCCCGGCTCCATATCGCACGCCGCAATCGCGGCCCGTACCGACATGGGCATTGAGCCCAGGTGCACCGGCATGTGGTCGCCCATGGCGATGACTTCCCCGGCGCCATCAAACACAGCGCAGGAATAATCGTGCCGCTCTTTGATGTTGGGGGAGAATGCCGTGCGCCTCAGGGCCGCGCCCATCTCCTCGGCAATCGAGTGGAAGAGATTTTTGAAGATTTCCAGTTCGATCGGATCGCGCCGCATGAGGCGCAGTGTACCGGAAAAGCTTGTCGTTAGTCGTTAGTCGTTTGTCGTGAGCCGTTAGCAAAGTTCTGCCGCCGATTTTCGGGTGCGCCAACGACGGACGATCATCGGCGAACTACTTTTGCGGAAGAAAATTCTTTCATTTATCCGCACAATTCTGTTGACACTACGTTCATACTGCCGCAATATCTTGTATTAAGGGCGCTGCTCGTACCACAAGTTGAGTAGCGTTTGCAACCGGGTCCCGTAGTTGGACAACCTTTGCAAGGGAAAATCGTTCACGGAGGAACCTTCATGGCAACCAAGAAGAAGGCAAAAAAGAAGAAACACTAACCGTCTGCGAAACGATACTTCGCATGGGCCAAGAATTTAACCAGCCTCTCAGGAGAAGCACCTCTTGAGAGGCGTTTCCTTTTGGGGCAACTAGCCGTTAGCAATTGGCAGTTAGCCGCTGGCGACCAGTTGAAGCCTCTGAGCCCGCAGCCGAAATGCCAAAGGCTAGGTGTCAATTGCCAATTGCCAGCTGCCTGATTTCCGCCGCAAAATTCTCCCTGTCGATCTTCCCTATGTGTGTAACAATTGTCGAAACCCCGGCTGCCGGAGCCGGAGTGCGGGGAACATGACTCCAAGGAAGAAGAACGCGGGCAGCAAGAGCAAGGCGGATGAAATCTACATCCCAGACAAGCTCTACTTCCGTATCGGCGAAGTCGCGACGCTATGCCGCCTGCCGGCTTACGTGCTGCGCTTCTGGGAGAGCGAGTTTCCGCAATTGAAGCCGGTGAAGAGCAGCACCGGCCAGCGCATGTACCGCCGGCGCGACGTGGAAAACGTTCTGCGCATCAAGCAACTCCTCTACGAGCAAGGATTCACGATTGTGGGTGCGCGCCAGCAGCTGCGTTCCGAATCGAAAAGCGATAAAGGCCAGGCAGCAATTCCGTTTCCCGCGCAGTCGTCCGCCGAGATTCAGCACATCCGCCAGGGCCTGCGCGAGATTCTGAGCTTACTCTCCGCGCGCAGGACAGGATAGCAACGCCTTCGGTCTCAGGTGTTCGGTCTAGAAGTGCGGGCTCCTGCGACCTGTACTTCTTTCTCTTCTACGCTGCGCGCTCGGGAATCGGCTTCTTGATTTTTCCTGCGTTCGCGGCGTCCAGTCGGATGCGGCTCACGCGAGCTGTTTCCTGAATCAAATCGTCGGTGACGCTGGCGCGGTCTCCAGCCATCACCGACCCCGCGGCCAAAGCAAAGCGCAGCGCGTCGGCCTGATCCTCGAAATACAAAATGACCTGCCCGGACATAGGAATTCTCCCAAGTGCGATTACTTTCAACTGGAAAGATCTTGGACGAAGGGCCGACGAGCATAACGCGGTGGAACTTTCCACAATTGTCGAGGAAACACGCTCGCGGTCGAAGTGCTTTTCTTGGTTCGCTGCCCCACTGAGACCCATGTGATCGCCAAGTATCTGGAGGCTGTTGGCGCCGAGAGGTTCCCCGGAATCGCGACCTTCATAAAGAAGAACGAACTTTCCGGGAACGTCACAAACTTCCCGCAGGGAGTGTCCAGCCCATCGCGGCCACAACTCGGTCGATGTTAGGCCCCCAGGTACATCACGTGGACGTAAGTTCCCAGCCTGACGTTGTAGGCCAGATACCAGCCAATATGGTCGGGGTCTTCATAGATGACGATATCGTCGCTGTCCCAAAGCCAGTCGCCGCAGAAGCCGATGTCGTAGGGCGCTACGCTGAAATAGAAACCACCAAACCAGAAGCGGTTGGGCCCGCCGCCCGCCAGATGCCAGACATGCCCGCGCCCGAATCCGCCCGTGAAGCGCCCGTGTTCCCAGGGATGATCGAGATGGTAGTGAGGATCGTTGGGTCCGGTATCGTGGCCGATCCACTTTCATTCGCATGAACGTGAGGTGCATCCGGATGGCCAGCCTTATCGTTGAAGTGATCTGGGGCCGGATGCGGCGCCATCACCGGAGCGGGTCCATGGGCGGGGATGTGTCCGGCTCCGCCGCCAACGTCGTGATGTTGTGCAAAGGCTACAAAGGAAAACACGAAACATACTACGAACAATCCAATAAGTTTCTTCATGTGTTTTCTTTCTCCGAGCGCCCCGAAGATTGTAGTGCGGGCTGGTGGGTGCGTGCAATTGAGCGCGCAGACCTTCAGAAGATAAATTTCAGCCCGAGCTGGATTTGCCGTGGCGCGAAGGCCGCGTTGGGCTTGAGAAAGTTCTGCGGCTGCTGGTAGTAGGCGGGATAGAAAATTCCATCGACATATGCGGAGTATTGCGTGAAGGTCGTGGCCTCAACAGTTAGTCCGCTGGAGGTGATCTCAACGCGCTGATTATCGCGGTTGAAAAGATTGAAAGAATCGGCGGTGAACTCCAGCCGATCGCTGTGGGCAATGCGAATCTTGCGCACTAAGCGCAGGTCGGTCGAAGCGTAGTCGGGTCCGGTAAATCCGTTTCGGCTGTAGCCAGGCAACCGGTCGTTGTCATAATTGCCGTCCTGGTTGGGGTCGCCGTCAACGGTGGCGTTGACCGGGCGTCCACTGCCGGCAGTGACGACGCCGGAGATTTTCCAGTTGTTCAAGACGTGGCCCAGCAGTTCGTGTTCGCGATGGAACGGGCGAGGCTCAACCGAGAACGCTGCGACAAAGCGGTTACGCTGGTCCGTGACGCTGGGGCCGCGCTCGCCGTTCGGGTTGTATGAATTCTGCACTTCCGCAGGCTCGCCCGCGACGAGAGCGTCCTGGCCATCATCGATGGCGCGCGCGTAAGTGTAGGAAAGACGCAAATATGCACCGTGAGCCATACGTCGATTGATGGAGAGAGTTGCGCCGTTGTACACGCTCGAAGCCGCGCTTTGAAATTCGTCAATCGATCCCAGTTGCGCGATGGGCCGCCCGAGGGCATTGATGCAGGGTGGGAAAGGGCACGTCAACGACGACGTGTATTGCCACGTGGCGAAGGAATCCACAGTGTAAAACCCGCCCTGAAAAATCGTCCCCGTAGAATCGAAAAGAGGATAAGTCAGCGCGACCGGCGGCGGCAGATTCACATCCAGCGCGCGGATAAGATGTTCGCCGTGTACATAAAGGTAAGAAACCGCAACGGTGGTGCGGCCGGCCACTTCGCGCTCCAGCGTAAGGCTTGTCTGCTGCACGCGCGGCGTCACAAAATTCGGGGCAAAGGCGGAAACTTCGTTGGTGACGCCCTCGCTGAATCCAGCGGGAAGATTGCATGATGCCGATGCCAGCGTACACGTCACGAGCGGATTCGGATACACCGGAAAGACCTGGTGGTCGTAATAATTGGAGTTGTTGAGAAAAATTTGCGCGTCGGTGATGCCGTTCTCGGTGGCAATCGCCGAATTGTAAATCTGGGGGATGCGAACATAGAACAACCCGTAGCCCGCGCGGATAACGAGCGGATGCATCTTGCCAATGGAATACGCGAGCCCCGCGCGCGGAGCGAAGTTGTGCGGATTGAATGGAACTTTGCCGGCCGGAGGAAACAATGGATTCGAAATTAGTCCCGCCGTCGTGAAAGTTTGCAGATCCCAGCGCACGCCCAGGTTCAGAGCTAAATGGCTGGTGGCGCGAATCGTGTCCTGAGCGAACGCCGCGTAATCGTTGCTGTTGGGATTCGAGGAATCCGCGCCGAAATTCTGCAGATAATATTTCGGCATCGCGTGAGCGTAGGCGCGCAGGGGCGTGAGCGGCAACCCGGCTTCCATGGGCTCAAACGTAAAAGGATCGACCTTAATGATGTCAAAGATATATTCTCCGCTCTGCTGACTGGGAAAGTAATCGTAGAGCCAGGTGATGAGCGAGTCGCCGCCGAGCTTAAAAGAATGCCGGCTGCTATCGAGGCTGAGCGTTTCGGCAAGCTGGGCGCGGTGTTCGCGAGTGGCACGGGGCAGTTGGTCGGAGCGTCCAATGCCGTCGATGATGTCGGTCACCTTGATCAATGTGTCGGTAGTGTTGGTGTAAGACTGGCGCAGATCGCGGGAGAACTGCACACGGAGATGGCTGATCACGCGCGGCGAGATGCCTGAAATCAGCGCCGCCGAACCCGTATCGGTAGAGACCATCTCTTCTCCGTTATTGGAGATGGAATCGTAATTCACGGGGCTTGCCGGATCGAGAAAAACGTTGTTCGATCCCCAATACCGCGACGAGTTATAGCGCAGCGCGAGTTGATTGCGCGGCGTGAGATTGATGTCGAGCTTGCTGTAGAACGCGTTGCCGATTTGCGCCGCCGGATACGATCCCGCAAGTGACGTGAGTTGCGCTGCCGCCGCGAAAACCAGCGCCTGGTCGCTGGCCTCGTAATCGCCCGGAGAGTAAGGTCCCGTGCCGGCTTGCGGCACAACTTGCATGGATCCGTCGAGGAATTCGACGACATCGGGTACGTGGAAATAGTGCTGATCGAATCCCGCGAAAAAAAAGATTTTGTTTCTCTTGATCGGCCCGCCAAACGTACCTCCGCCTTGCTGCTGCCGACTGTGAGGCTTGAAGCCGACGAACGGATCGGCCGCACCGCCAAATCCGCTGTCGCGAATGTAATAAAGCCCAGTGCCGTGCCAGTGATTGGAGCCCGATTTCGTCACCACGTTCACCACAGCGCCGCCCGCGCGTCCTTGCTCAGCCCCATAGGAATTCGAGGACACGCGAAACTCCTGCACCACTTCGTTCGAGAACTGGTAAGGCGTGCGGTAAAGCCCGCGGGCCTGGGCGAAAAAAGCATTGTTGAAATCGCCGCCATCGACCAGAAAACTGTTCTGGAACCCGCGCAAGCCGCCAAAAGAAAGATCGCCGTTGGTGGCTGAGGTCAAGCTGCGCGGGTCTTGCGTCACTCCGCCCGAGAGCAGCATCAGATCGCTAAAGCGGCGTCCGTTGAGCGGGATATCGGCAATCGCTCGCTCGTCAAGCAAAGTGGAGACGCCATTGGGTTGTGTATCCACCAGAGCGGGCGCGCCGGAGACGGTTACCTTTTCCTCCTTGCCGGCGATCATAAGTCGAAATTCGAGTTCCGCGGCAGCGCCTACATCGACATGGATCAGCGGCGTAATCTGCGGCGACATACCCTCGGCGACGGCACGGGCGGAGTAGTCGCCCGGAGGCAGCAGGTCGATAGAAAATCGCCCTTCAGCATCGGAGGCGGCGGAGTAGCGGGTGCCGGTAGCGATACTCACGGCTGCAATGCTCGCGCCCGCAATGCGCAACCCATGCGGATCGACCACCGTGCCACGAATGGCGCCGGTAGCGGCATCCTGGGCGCAGGCCAGCGGAGCAAGCAAGAATAAACAGAAAGCCAGAATGCTGGCACGAACGGGCGCGGCACGCTGCATAGAGTCCCACCTGCGGTCGAGATGAGGCTCAGAGAGTCGAACCCCGCGCGCACCGGAGCGGGCGGGTGGGGAAACCAGATTCTTTGTAGCATAAGGATAGGAGTCGTAGCAGTGACGACTGCCGTTCTTTTCAACAGCCGTCCCGGAGTGGGAAATCGCCTTTACAAGGTCGCCTTACAAGATCGGCTTTACGAAGATGCGCGGCGGCATGCTATGTTCAATGTTCCGCTTGCGCGTCTGCCGCGGCAGAGTTCCGTGCCTGCACGAAGATTATGATTCGATCCTTCAAAGGCATGAAGCCGGTGATTCCGGCGACTTGTTACGTCGACGAGTCAGCCCAGATCATCGGCGACGTCGTGCTTGGTGAACGCGCCTCGGTGTGGATGAACGCCGTGCTGCGCGGCGACGTCTACGCCATCCGCATCGGCGCGCACTCGAACATACAAGATTGCAGCGTGCTGCACGGCATGAAGAATCAGTACGGTGTAACGCTCGGCGAGTACGTCACCGTGGGCCACTCAGTTACACTGCATGGCTGCGTCGTCGATGACCGGTGCCTGATCGGCATGGGCTCGATCATCCTAAATGGCGCGAAGATCGGCACCGGATCGATTGTCGCCGCAGGAACTCTAATACCCGAACGCACCGTCGTGGAACCGGGATCGTTATGGATGGGCTCTCCCGGAAAGTTTCGCCGCAAACTGGAAGCCGGCGAGGATGAAATGATCATGAAATATGCGCGAAACTATTTGGGATATACAGAAGAGTATTTGCGGGAGCGGTGAGGCCCTGTCATCCGAGCGCAGTCGAAGGGTCCCTTTTGTGCGTCGCGCTCACGCGTCCTGGAGGGGCGTTTGATAATAGCCCGGCGTTTCAACGCCGGGTCCGCGCCGGGGCGGGAACAGCGTCCCGTTAGGGACGCCTGATTTTTGCTCGTGATGACAACCCTTTTCCCGCGACGCATGCACCGGGACCGAGAACTGAGAACCGAGAACTGAGAACTGGGTGCTGAATGATTAAAGCCGTCCGAGGAACGCGAGACCTGCTGCCGCCGGAAACGGCGCTGTGGAATTTTGTGGAGTCGGCCGTCCGCGATGTCTTCCGCACCTACAACTTCCACGAAATCCGCACCCCGATTTTCGAGTCAACGGAACTATTCGCCCGCGGCGTCGGAGAAGAGACCGATATTGTCGCTAAGGAAATGTACACGTGGGAAGATCGCGGCCGCGCGGAAAGCGATAAGGGACAATCCCTCACCCTCCGCCCCGAAGCCACAGCCGGCATCGTCCGCGCCTACATCGAGCACAAGCTCTGGGACCGCGGTCTGAACAAGCTCTACTGCATTGGCCCAATGTTCCGGCGCGAACGCCCGCAAAAAGGCCGCTATCGCCAGTTCTATCAGATCGATGCAGAAATCATCGGTCCCGCGTCGGCGGGCAGCGATTCTCCCGCGCGCGATGCCGAGTTGCTGGAGATGCTGGCCACACTGCTCGATCGGCTCGGAATTACGGACTGGAATCTCGAGCTGAATTCTGTCGGCTGTCCCAACGACCGCGCCGCCTTCAATGAAGCTCTGCGCAAAGCTCTCGATCCCGTGAAAGATAAGATGTGCTCCGATTGCCAGCGTCGCGCGGTGACCAATCCCCTGCGCGTCTTCGATTGCAAAGTGCCCGAGGACCAGTCGATCATCGCGACGCTGCCCCGCATCAGCCAGTTTCTTGACGAACCATGCCGCAAGCACTTTGAGGCGGTGCAACAGATCCTGCGAGCTGTCGGGGTCGAGTTTCAAATAAACGACCGCCTGGTGCGCGGCCTCGATTACTACACCCGCACCGCGTTCGAGTTCACGCACGGAGCGCTGGGCGCGCAGAACGCCATCCTCGGCGGCGGCCGCTACGATGGACTCTCCGAAGCTCTCGGCGGCCCCGCCGCTCCGGGAATTGGCTTTGCCATTGGCGAAGATCGCCTGGTCATGTCGCTTCAGGAGTCAACTCCCGCCGAGAGCGTGGTACACAAACCGGAAGTGTATGTGGCTCCGCTGGGCGCCGGAATGAACACCGAAGCCGCCCGTCTGGCGCGGGAGCTCCGCCGCCACGATCTCGTGGTGGATTTGGGAGACGAAAATTTCCGCCTGAAAAAATCCTTCGAGACGGCGACGAAAGCCGGGGCAAAATACATTCTGATCGTCGGCGAAAACGAAGTGAAGGCCGATGCCTTCGCCCTGAAGAATCTCGCTACCGGCGAGCAAGTTTCCGTTCCGCGCGCAGAATTGCCGCAGAAGATTCGGAGCGGCCATGGGTAAAACTCGTTCCATGCTGACATGCTTACTCCTTTCCACGCTGGGAGTGGCCCTGGCCGGCGTAGCTCCGGCACAGGCGCCCGCGAAAACTCTTAGTCCATTCGATCAGACCCTGATCGCCAACGAAAAGAGTCTGATCGAAGCCAAGAAGAAAGACGACGGCGCATTCTTCAAGCGCACACTGAGCGCCGATTTCTCTTCGGTCGGCATAGATGGACAGTTACTCGAAGGGCCGGACGCCGCGGACAACCTGGGCGATTCCGATCTGCTGGAGTTGACGCCCTACGACATCAAAGTCGTAAGCGTCGGCAACGATGCTGCCATCGTCACTTACGACGCCATCGTGCGCGAAGCGCCGGAGGAAGATCAAGGTCCGCCCCCGCGCTATCAGCATTTCAGTTCAGTCTGGGTGAAGCAGGCAGGCGCCTGGAAGCTGAAGTTTCATCAGGCCACGGCGGCGCATTGGGGAGACTGGTAGAGTTGACAGGTTCCGATTTCCGATTGTTGAGCGAAAAATGGAAATAAATCTAGGGAGGCGCATATGAGGCAAGCGGGAATGATTTTAGTGGCGGGGTTGGCGATGGCGGCGGCAGCGACGGCGCAGGGAGGCGGACCTCCGAAACCGGGACCGGAACTGAAGAAGCTCGACATGTTGGTGGGCACGTGGACCATGGACGCGGACTTGAAAGCCGGCCCCATGGGCCCCGGCGGCAAGATCACCGAAACGGAAAAGTGCGCCTGGCAGGAAGGCGGCTTCTACCTGATTTGCAACCTCACTTATGCGGGCGCGATGGGCAGCGGCGTGGGATTGGTTGTGCTGGGATATTCCACCGAGGAGAAGGTCTACACCTACCACGAATTCAACAGTTGGGGCGAGTTCGGCGATTCCAAGGGCACGGTCGACGGCGACGCCTGGACCTGGACCAACGAGATGAAAATGGGCGGCATGACCACGAAGGGCCGCTACACCATGAAAATAACTTCGGCCACGTCGTACAACTTCTCGTACGAGATGTCGAAAGATGGGACTAAGTGGTCGATGGTAATGGACGGGAAGGCGAGCAAGAATTGAATGTGCAGGGCAGGCAGCTTCGGCTGCCTGCCCTGTTTTGCCGAAGCCCCGAGCGAAGCCGAGGGAATTGTCGGAGGAGCCTGCCCTGAGCGATGTATGGTCCGCCGCCGGATTGCAAGCAGGATTAAAGCGATGACAAGAATTGGTCTGCGCCAATGTATTCGGCCTACGGTTGAAGCACTTGCTGCTTCTGGCCATA
>JBEKHS010000041.1:0-34451 GCA_050012155.1 Candidatus Sulfotelmatobacter sp.
TGAAACACCGTTTTGCCAATATCAATACCGACCGAATGGACCTGCACGTGATTCCTCCTAAGCAGCAGTTCTGCGCAGACAGAGTGACACAGCGGCGGACCATTCCAGTAAGTCGAAGGGTGGGGATTTTGCTTGCTGCTCACCTAAAGCCGGAGCGTCAATATTCATTCGTCACAGAAGCGGTCCGCTGGTCTTGCTTATTGACGCTTCATGCATTGTGCCGCCTTACGCCACGCCCGGCCTAATGGGTGTCTCGAAGCCGCAAATTTCCTTGACTTCAACCCTCAACCCTGTAATCCTTTATATTGCTCTACGCATTGGTTCTTTGACATCTGAATAGCCATGAGATAACCACAATGGATACTATATTTTGCGGGCAAGTCGTTTGTTTCTAATATTTTAGCCAGATCCCGCGCAGAGCGAAAGCCCGCAAACAACTGATTCCAGATATTTTACGCAGATCGATCTGTGAATTTTTTTAATCCAGGTATCTGGCCACTGACCACTGATCACTGGCCCCTGACCCCTGACCCCTGCCCCCTGACCCCTGCCCCCTGCCCATTGCAGTTGGTCGCAGCGGCGCAGGACAGCAATCCTCAGCACAGACATTGGCTCGCGGACCCAGTGCTCCCACTGCCCGCCGCTCCAACTCTGGGTTGATGCGTTCCAAAATCAGTTCGCGGATCATGCCAACGAACTTCGGATGCACTCCCACTGTTTTCGCGCGAGTCATCGGCAAGGCAAGCGCATCGCAGAGTTGCCGTGCTTCCACATCCAGGTCGTACAACACTTCCATATGATCGGAGATGAATCCGATCGGCGCCAGCACCACCGCCGATGCCAGATTCTGCGCCTTCACCTGGCGCAGGTGATCGAGAATGTCCGGCTCGAGCCAAGGCTGTCCCGGAGCCCCACTGCGACTCTGGTAAACCAGAACGTGATTCTTCTGCGCGTTGTCTTGAGGACCAAGCGCTTCCGAAACCAGCCGCTGGACTTCTTCCAGTTGTTTCACATAGTCACTCGTGCTCGCCATGAAAACTGGAATGCTGTGCGCGAGGTATACGATCTGCACATTTTTCCGGGCATCAGCCGGAACAGCCTGCAGAGCGTCCCGTACTCGCTCGACGGTGGCCTCGATAAAATCAGGGTGGTTGAAGAACGGCCGTATCTTATCCACTTCCGGCGCACCCGGCCCAACTTCGGCTTGCGCCCGCGCAATGTCCTCGCGATATTGCCGACATCCCGAGTACGAGCTATAAGCTGAAGTCACAAAAGCCACGGCCCGCCGGATGCCATCGTCTTTCATTTTTTTCAGGGTCTCGGCTAAAAAGGGATGCCAGTTACGGTTTCCCCAATAGATGGGCAGTCTGGGACCGTTTCGCCCCAACTCCGCTTGCAGCGCGGTGATCAATTCGCGTGTCTGCTGGTTGATTGGGCTTTTGCCCTCGAAGTGGTAGTAATGCTCGGCTACGGTGAGCAGGCGCTCGCGCGGAACATTGCGCCCGCGCAAAACAGTTTCGAGGAAGGGAATCACTTCCTCTCTCGATTCCGGCCCACCGAAGGAAACAATCAAAATGGCGTCGTAATTCATCTTGAGAGATTAAAGATTTTAAAGATTCGGAGCGCAATCAGTTGCCGTGCCCGACCGCCGCAGGAGCCGCCGCCACGGCTTTGGTCACGGAGAGCGGCCTGTCGAGTGCGATATTCATCTCGGTGAAGCGGGGCACAACCACATCTCTTCCATGGCGCGTGATCAGGTAAATGCCGGTGGCACAGGTTGCGATGATCCGGGCCGTGCCTGCAGTCGAGGCATCGGTGGCAGTCGAGACAATGGCCTCGAAGATCAATTGGAATGAGTCATCCGCTTCCTTGGCTACACCGGCGGCCACGCCGATGTTGATCGCCATCCACGCCTTGCCGGGACGCTCGCCATGCAGTTGTCCCTCAGGATCAATTCTCGTATGCGACCTTCGATCCAATTCCGCTCCAGTCAGCGATGCGGAGATGGGCATGAGGTTTCCACCCGGCAGCATCAATCCGGTGAAGGTGAGCGCGATTGATCCCGCGCGGCTTGCCCAGCGCGGTGGAGTTTTCTTCACCACCTTGCCTTCCACCAGCGTCCCCGCCGGTAGAACTATGCGGGAATTCACGACTACAGGCTCAAGGAAGCGCGCCTGAACCACATCGCCCGGCTTGCTCTTCGACGCGCTGACGTCTTGCAGAAGAAGAATCTTGCAGTTCGTTCCGGCCGGAAGCATCTCCATGCCCGACAAATCCGGCGTGTTCGAAGCCGCGCCCTCCGCACTGCTAGAGGACGGCGGCTGTGTCTCGCCTAGGGCTTCCAGAATTATTGTCGGCGCTACGGTTTTTTGCGATCCCTGAGCCGGGTTCGAACTGCTCACTTCTACGTTGCCGGCCTGCGGACCGGACCCTTTCTTCTTTGCCTGAGCCTGGACCTCGCGCAGACGGCTGATGGAAATTACTGAGACTTGCAGAGGGCTGTCACCATTTGCTCCCGTGACCGTGGCCGTCTTGAAGACCGGATAATTCTCATGCCGCGGCGTGAAAAGCTTGATAACACCAGGCCAGTGATCGTTTGGAATTCTCTTTCTCTTTTCCATGTGATCGACCGTCAGGCGTACGCGACTGCCTGCCGCGAACAATTCGCGGTCCGAAGAATAGACGTCGCGTGCCAGGCTGCCGTCAAGAATGTCTCCCGGCTTCAGCTTAGACAGCTTCACTTGATTGTTGAGTTGCACTTTAACGTACAGGCCCGAATTTGCAGGTTTCTCGCCTGGGGGAGCGGTGATTGGAGGAGTGCTGATTGATTGATCCGAAGCCGAGCAGATGATGGAACTTCCCGGTAGTGCGGCCGCCAGCAGCAACACGGCGCCGGCCATCGACAACTTACCGCCTCTCATCTTCCGCTCCTCATCGCGGACCCCAAGGCTGGGGGCCTTTGTGCCGAAAGTGCTGGACATCTTTGACCACGAAAGAACAGGCGGGAAATGCTGCCGATTCCCTCTCCGGCTACGCGCCTGCAGCATAAGAAATCTTTAGTTGGAAGGGAAGAAAATGGTGCGCCCGGAGAGATTCGAACTCCCGACCTATTGCTCCGGAGGCAATCGCTCTATCCATCTGAGCTACGGGCGCACAGCCCTCAGTTTACATGGGGAGTAAGCAAGCATCAATTGAGTGGTGTGCAGTCGGTTCGCTACTCCTGCTCCGGTTTGGAACACAGAGAGACGCAATGGAGAACATCCAAGAAACGATCAACGGGGCAGCACCCAACGTATGCAATCTGCCCTGTCGAGCGGGCAGCAGTCATATCGCGGGGTGAAATCACAACCGCTCGCAGCCGCGAAAATCTTTACCCGCGTCCGACCTCTGAATCTCTTACCAACGGCCTCGTCCGCCGCCGCCACCGCCACGGCCGCCACGATCACCACCGCGATCTCCGCCACGGCCTCCGCGGTCGCGCCCACCGCCGCCAGCGTGTTCGGTCTTGGGACGGGCTTCGTTCACGTTCAGGGTTCGTCCGCCCACCTGCGATCCGTTCAACGAGGTGATGGCCTTTTCTCCATCCTCGTTGCTGGCCATCTCCACAAAGCCGAAGCCGCGCGAGCGTCCGGTATCGCGGTCGGTCATGATGCTGACCCGGTCCACTTGCCCGAACGGCTCAAACATCTGCCGCAGTTCGTCTTCCGATGTGTTAAAGCTCAAATTTCCGACAAAAATATTCTTCACGCCTCTGCCTCTGCATTGAGCTGTCGAAGTGCGAGCTCGATGCGGCAGACTGGCAGGTCGGGGACACCTTCCTGAAAATCGAGACCGGAGCTGGCGAACAGTCGAATGCGGCACGAAGTATAGCAGGTTTGTCAAATCCACTCGTCAAAATCGAGGGCAGGCGTTGGCAAGGGGTCCAGCGTTCAGGGTAACGTTCGGGGATGTAAGCCGTCCAAATTGTGACAGTCCGGCATAGGAAGTGGATTGCCTCCGTCTTGTGCCGCTACACAGGAAGAGCTTAGTGGGAACGGCGCGGCTGCGTATTACCATGGGGTCGGCAACTGATCGGCTTTAAGGGAAGCAGGACGGAATGGCAACAACGAAGATTGAGCAGCATCTCACGCCAGCGGATACGCCCTCCCCAGCTAACACACTGATCGTGGCGGGAATCGCTCTCACCGTTGCCGTTGCTCACATTCTCACCAACGGTCGCTACGGTTTTCATCGCGATGAGCTTCAGGTTCTGAGCGATGCCCGGCATCTCGACTGGGGGTTCGTTGCATACCCACCCTTGACACCATTTGTGGAGCGGATTGGTCTGAGCATCTTTGGTCTGTCGCTGGTGGGATTAAGGCTCTTCTCGGTAATCGCGCAGGCTACGGCGGTCGTCGTCACTGGGTTCATGGCGCGCGAACTTGGCGGCGGGCGGTGGGCCCAGGCCGCGGCGGCGCTTGCAGTGGCAGTCTCGCCTCTGCCTCTCTTCGAGGGAACGGAATTTCAATACACGACGTTCGATTATCTGTGGTGGGTGCTGATTGCGTATTTCGTGATCCGTCTCTTAAAGACGGAGAACCCCCGGTGGTGCCTGGCGATAGGCGCTGTGGTTGGCCTCGGCTTGATGACCAAGTACGCAATCATTTTTTTTGTGGCTGGGGTTGTCGGCGGACTCCTTCTGACGCGAGCGCGCCGTTTTCTGGCTAGCCGGTGGTTCTGGGCGGGAATTGCCCTGGCGCTGCTCATTTGTCTCCCGAATCTGATCTGGCAGCTACGTCATGATTTCATCTCGCTGCACTTCCTTCGGCACATTCATGCCCGCGATGTTGGCGAGGGCCGGGCGGATGGATTCTGGTTTTACCAGTTCGTGGGTTGCGCCAACCGATTCGCGGCGCCGCTGTGGATCATTGGCTTGGTTGGTTTTTTGCGCAGCCCACGCTACCGGATGCTGGCGTGGATGTACTTAATCCCCGTGGTGTTTTTCTGGTGGGCGAAGGGGCGTGGATATTACACGGCAGGAGCCTATCCCATGCTGATGGCGATGGGTGCGGTCGTAATCGAAGGTTGGCTGGCGGCATTGCCGCGATTCTGGCGAGGAACGGTGGAAGCCGTGTACCTCAGCGCGCTGATCGGCTGGGGGCTATACGTCTGTACCGCGATTCTGCCGCTGTCGTCGAGCGGTCCGCTGATGGCGCGCGCTCTCGAAGTCAATGGCGACCTGCGCGAGGAAATCGGCTGGAACGAGTTGGTCAAGACGGTCGCCGACATTCGCGATTCTTTGCCTGCGGAGCAGCAGGAGAATGTTGGAGTATTGGTGGGAAACTACGGTGAGCAAGGCGCCATCGAGCTTTTTGGTCCGGCTTACCACTTACCTGCACCGATCAGTGGGACCAACTCGGCGTGGCTGCGTGGATATCCGTCGCCGCCGCCATCGACCCTAATTGTTCTTGGGCACTCGCGCCGATATGTCGAGAGCACACTGACCTCGTGCCGGCTAGCCGGACGTAACACGAATTCCTATGGCGTGAAGAACGAGGAAAGCGAGGATCATCCCGATATCTTTGTGTGCGGCGCCCCGCGGATGCCTTGGCCCGAGTTCTGGAAACAATATCAAGGCTTTGGCTGAGGACGCGACTTCCCGTACAGTGGGCTTAGGCACCGCTCGTTCTTCGGCGCAGATTCAGACTAGGCTTCCGGGGCGGTCAGGGTACGGCCTTAACACTCGTCCACCCTCCAATATCCCTCGCTGTGATATCCCACCTGCAGCAGCCGGTTCTTGGGATCGTGCCGCTTCCCACACTTTGGACAAATCAAATACCGGCTCCACGCCGTGCCCTGGTGGTCGTAGTTTTCCGCGACGGCAAACGTCGCGCCGCAACTGCAGGGGATGAGAAACATCCGCAGCGGCGCGCTTCCTGCCTTTGCGGGCTGCTTGCCGGACTTCATCCTCATCCTTCTTCTACCGTCGCCATCGCGCTCTTCTTACGCTTGTTTGCCTGCAAAACCTTCTTGCGCAGACGCAAGGACTTGGGTGTGATCTCCACGAATTCGTCATCGGCGATGAATTCGATGGCCTGCTCCAGATTCAATTGCCGGAAGGGAACAAGGCGAATGGCTTCATCGGCCGTGGAGGCCCGCATGTTGGTGAGTTTCTTCTCCCGCACGGCGTTGACGTCAAGATCGTCGTCTTTCGCGTTTTCGCCGATGATCATGCCCTCATACAGTTCCACGCCCGGGCCAACAAAAAGCTCCCCGCGCTCCTGCAAGCCCCAAAGAGCATAGGCCGTCGAGGTGCCGTCCCGGTCCGCGATCAATGCTCCTGTAAGCCGGTGCGGAATTTCCCCTTGCCACTCGGTGTATCCATCGAACAGTGAATTCATCACGATCGTGCCGCGTGTGTCGGTGAGCAACTGGCTGCGCAGGCCGATCAATCCCCGGCTGGGCACGCGAAATTCGATGCGTACGCGCCCGTACCCGTGGTTGTGCATGTTGGTAACTTCGGCCTTGCGCGATCCCAACTGCTCCATCACCACGCCCACGAATCCTTCCGGCACGTCCACCGTGAGATGCTCCACGGGTTCCATGAGCTTGCCGTCGATGCGCTTGGTCACGATCTCAGGTTTGCCCACCATAAGCTCGTAACCTTCGCGGCGCATCATTTCGATAGTGATGGAAAGCTGCAGTTCGCCGCGGCCCAGCACTTTGAACGAGTCGGTCGTTCCCATCTCTTCGACGCGCAGAGAAACGTTGGTGAGCAGCTCTTTCGCCAGGCGTTCCCGCAGATTTCGCGATGTCACGTAGGTGCCTTCGCGTCCTGCGAACGGCGAAGTGTTCACGGTGAACGTCATCGCGATGGTCGGCTCGTCGATCACGATGGGCGGCAGCGGCGCCGGGTTTTCCGCGTCGGTAATGGTCTCGCCGATGGTGATGCCTTCCACGCCGGCGACGGCAACAATATCACCCAGCACCGTTTCCGTAATATCGGTCCGCTTCAGCCCGGAGAAAGAAAAAAGCTTTGTGATTTTGGTTTTGTGCATCAAGCCGTCGAGCTTGGCGATCACCACGTCTTCGCCGGTGAACATCGTCCCGTTGAAGACGCGTGCGATGGCGAGGCGCCCCAGATAGTCGCTGTAATCGAGGTTCGCCACCAGAATCTGTAGCGGCCCCTTGGGATCGCCCTGGGGCAAAGGAATTGTTTTCAGGATCGCTTCAAACAACGGCTGAAGATTCTCGCCGCCGCCTTTGATGTCTGTCGACGCGGTTCCTTCCTTCGCATTGGTATACAGAACCGGAAAGTCGAGTTGATCCTCTTTTGCGTCGAGATCGATAAACAAATCGTAGATTTCGTTGAGCACTTCCTGCGGCCGCGCATCCGGCCGGTCGATCTTATTGATCACGACGATCGGCGGCAGGTTCGCCTCCAGCGCCTTGGTCAACACGTAGCGGGTCTGCGGCAGCGGGCCCTCGCTGGCGTCCACCAGGAGCATCACTCCATCCACCATCTTGAGCGCGCGCTCCACCTCGCCGCCAAAGTCGCTGTGGCCTGGCGTATCGACGATGTTGATCTTTACATCGTGATAGAAGATAGCCGTATTCTTAGCCAGGATCGTGATGCCGCGCTCGCGCTCCAGTTCGTTCGAATCCATCACGCGCTCAGCCACGGCTTCGTTGGCACGGAAGGTCCCGCTCTGCTTCAGCATGGCGTCGACCAGAGTGGTCTTGCCGTGATCTACGTGCGCGATGATGGCGATGTTGCGAATACTCAAACTCAAAGTGTGGGGTGTCCTTTATCGACAGAATCGGATTGATGGGGAAGACAGCGCAGCGGCTGTGACGCCCCAACTATAACTTTACTATGTATGGGCCCTGTCCGGAGATTACATCGCAGCTACGGAACAATTCGGGTGGATGGAAAATAACGTTAGTCGAAACTTAGGATTACCCTGCTACCGCTTCTTCCTTGGGCGCCGGCTTTCCAGCCAAGCGCGCTTCCGCCTGTTTCACCGCGCGTTGTGCGGCAAGAATTCCCCCGTTGGTGGTCGATTCCGGCCCTTCGGAATCTGTGTTGGCAAAGAAGACTCGATCCATAGGATGCCGCACCAGCGGCTGAACCTGCGTGTAAAGTCCCGGCGTCGACATGTATAAAGGATGGCCTCGCCGGTAGATGTGCACTTCGATGGGATCGACGTTCAGCCCCGGCATCAGCTTCTGAAAGTCGCTCAGCACGTTAGCGGCGATCTTGCGTGCGCCGGACTCTGTGAGCAACTGGCTACGCGCTTCTTCCCTCATTGGAGTGTAGCAGCTGAGAATGTTGAACTTCTGTTGGTAACCAGCTTGTTTTTGAACGACCCAGTCTGCGACGACGAAATCGGTAAAAGTGTTGCCCGGACACCACGTGTCATAGCCGTGGTTGAAAACAGGCTTGACGAAAATCAGATTCACGACCGGATAGGGGATGTAGCGAATCTCGTGCATCGCATCGCTTTGCTTGTCGGGCAATCCATCGACGATGCGCCGCGTGATGAATTTAGGCGTCGCCATGATCACGGCCTTGGATGCGACCGTCTTCAGTTCGCCGCCCTGCATGTATGTCACTTGCACTTCGTTTTTTTCGGGGACCACGGCCACAGTGGTTGCCCCCGTCTGCATCCGCTCTTGGTATTTTGGCTGCAGAATGTCCGCCAGCTTTTTGGTGATCGCACCGAGTCCTCCGGGCCAGGTATAGCGATCGTCAGCCTTGCTTTCTCCGACCATTTCCTGCAGCGCTTCAATCGCTATGCCGGCAGCCGTGTCCTCACTGGTTGCGCCCCAATTCGATGGCCCGAAGTTATCCCACCACTGTGTGAGCTCCGCCGGATACTCTTTCAGAAAATCAGAAAACGGGGCGTTGAACAGTTCTCTTCTCCGCTTCCCTACATCAATGGCGAGCATTTCTTTCTTGAACTTCTTGAAGCTCTCGCGGATCGAGGCAGAGTAGGGAAGCTTGCCAACGCCTTCGCCCCAGGTATCGAGAACCAACTCGCCACGAATGATGCTCGCGTCCGGGCTGTTAACAGGCAACAGCTCCAGACCGATTTCCTTCGCGAACGGGTAGGCGTATTCGTCCTTCCCCAGGAAAGCCGATCCGGTCGCGTAGGTGCTGCCTTGATATTCCATGGCATAGGCATTGCCGCCCCAGTGCGGTTCTTTTTCCAACAAGAGAAAATCACGATGCTGCATCCGGTATGCCGCAGCCAGGCCGCTTACGCCGCCGCCGACAATCACGACGTCATGCCGCGCCGAAACCGGAGGTCTGGAAAACACTTTGCCATCACGCACCTGGTGGCAGATCCGGTTATCTTCTCCGTCCACATCGGCGGCATGATTCTGTTCTGCATCGCGTGTCTGCGCCGACACCAGCGAAAGATCGATCGGACAGCCCGCCGTCACCGCTCCTGCAACCACGAACTTGATGAAGTCTCTGCGATTGGCGCTCATGCTGCATCTCCCTCTATCGCCTGCACGATCTCAGCACCGGCATCGACTCCGGTTTCGGCGCGCACCCGTAGGCGGTACCAGAGCACGATCGCTATCAGTGAAAACACAAAAATGACGGTCGAGACGGCATTGATCTCCGGCGTGATGCCGCGCCGCAGCCGGCCCCAGATTTCCAACGGCAGTGTGTTGTCGCGTCCGATTAAGAAAAAGCTGACCGCGATCTCGTCCATGGAAAGCGTGAAGATAAGCAGTGCGGCGCCGATGATCGGCAGCTTCAGGTTCGGCAACGTGATGCGCCAAAATGTCTGCCAGTAATTCGCGCCGAGATCAAGAGAAGCCTCTTCCTGCGCGCGATCGAGCTTCTGCAGTCCCGCAAACACCTCGGTTGTTGCCACGGAGATCAACGCCGTGCCGTGCCCCAGAACAATCGTCAACAGGCTGAGCTTTGTTGCCGTTACGTTGAACAGCATGAGCAGCGAAAGCCCAGTAATAATGCCCGGAAGGATCAACGGCAAGAGTACTAAGCGCCGGAACAGCGCCTTCCCCGGAAACTGCGCTCGTTCCAGCGCGAGCGCCGCGGGCACTCCGAAGATCAGCGCGATCGCCATCGCTGCAATCGCCACCTGCAGGCTGTTGAGCACTGAATCCCAGATCGGCCCATCGGCGAAAAGGGTGCGATACCAGTCGAGCGTCAGGCGATGCGGAGGAAAGCCGCCCACGCCTTCTCCATTGAACGAATAAAGAATAAGGACCGCTATCGGCAAATAGAGAAACGCGAACACGGCTAAGGCGTGCAAAAGCAGCCAGCGCGAGCCCAAGGCAATTCTCGTTTCGCTCACGAGAAGCTCCATTTCTTTTCCAGGCGCTCGGAGAAAACTAGCAGGCTCACGACTAGCAGCAGCATGCAAAATGAGATTGCCGCGCCCAGCGGCCAGTTGTACGCGGCCCCAAACAGGCTCACCACGATGTTTGAAATCATGATCCCGCTCGGCCCACCCAGCAGAAGCGGCGCAAGAAAATCACCCAGGCTCAGCACGAAGGCCAACGTCGCTCCCGCCACTACTCCGGGAATCGAAAGCGGAAGAATGACCTTCCAGAACGTCTGCCCTGGAGTCGCACCCAGATCGTGCGAGGCTTCGACGAGATTGCGCGGAATGTGCTCCAGCGCCGCATAGATCGGCAGAAAGGCAAACGGAGTGTAGATATGCGTGAGGGTCAAGACCACCGCGAAAGGGCTGTACAGCAGAAATTCCAGCGGATGCTTGGTCAGGTGCACATACTGGAGAAGAGTGTTGAGCACACCATCCGAGCCGAGGATGGTCTTCCAGGCATAAGCCCGCACCAGGTAGCTGACCCACAAGGGGATGATCACCAATTGATACAGCAGATCTTTTTTTCTTCCAGCGGAAAAGGATAGAAAATATGCCAGCGGATACCCCAGCAGCAAAGAGAAGACCGTGACGCGAGCCGCGATCCACATGGAGCGCAGCAGCGTCTGCCAGTAAACGTCCACTCGCAGCAGTTCCCCGTAGTTCGCGAGATTCCACGAATGCACGATGGTCTGCGACTCCGATACTGACCAGAAGCTGTAGAAGAACATCAACAGATATGGCATCAGCAAAAAGACCGTCACCCACACGAGTGGAGGCAAAGTGACCGCCGCTTTGTAGGCTCGGGAGAACATCAGCTTCTTTCTGGCGACTCGCGTACCGGAACCGCGTCGGCGGGCGAGAACTCGAGTTCAACGTCGTCCAGTGACCGGCCGATGCCTTGAATGCGCACGACCAATATCAGCCCGTCACTACATTCCACACGAATCAATTCCGTAGCGCCGTGAAATGCCTGATGGCGAACTTTTCCGCGGACACGCACACTCCCAGCGTTCGTAGAATTCCCTGTGATTAACCGGATGTTCTCCGGGCGCAGCGAGAACAGCGCTGGCCCATCGGGAAGCGGCGCTGACCAAGTCAAGAGACCGAAGCGCACCACTCCCGCTAGTACCTCGCCTTTCAGCAGATTCGTGTGCCCAATAAATTGGGACGCATACGCAGTAGCTGGCCGGCTGTAAATTTCGCGCGGAGTTGCCACCTGCTCAAGTTCGCCCGACCGCAGGAGCGCGATCCGGTCCGACATCACCATCGCTTCTTCCTGATCATGGGTCACAAAAACAAACGAGATGCCGACTTCGCGCTGCAGGGATTTCAATTCCACCTGCATCTGCCGACGTAGGTTCGCATCCAGCGCCGAAAGCGGCTCATCCAGCAACAGCAACCGCGGACGGTTCACCAACGCCCGTGCTAGTGCGACCCGTTGCTGCTGCCCTCCGCTGATCTTCGACGGCTTTGTCTTGGCGTGCGCCGACATTCTGACTTTCTCGAGCGCCTCTTCGACTCGAGATGCAATCTCCGCTTCGGGCCTGTTCGCTACGCGCAGTCCGTAAGCTACATTTTGTTCGACGGTGAGGTGGGGAAATAGTGCATAGTGCTGGAAAACTGTGTTCACGCGGCGGCGGTAAGGCGGCTGGCGGTCCAATCGCTCCTCGCCCATCCACAACTCGCCGGCGCTCGCGGTCTCAAAGCCGGCGATGATTCGCAGCAACGTCGTCTTGCCCGATCCGCTTTCCCCGAGGATGGTTAGAAATTCTCCTTCCGCAACATCCAGAGAAATGTCCCGCAACACGATGTTCTTGCCGAAATGCTTGGCCACCTTGCGAATGCTGAGAAGAGGCGCGCGATTCGCATTCTCGACGCCAGGCGCTAGAGTCGCGGCAATTTCAGAAGTGGTCATTTCGTTATGCCCTTGAGGCCGAAGCCCGACGGCTGAAGCCGGTCCTACTGCGCTGCCTTCACTTCGTTCCAGATCTCGTTGTACTTGGCGCGGCGCGGCACATTCTGCCAGAAATAAAGCCGCTTCTGGTAGTTGTCGACATCGTCCAAATGCAGGCTCTTCACTTCCTCCGCCGTCATGAATCGTGCTGCCTGCGGATTGGCCGGAACGTAGTGCGTCTTGTCCGTCACCAGTTTCTGCGTCCTGGCTTCGACCATGTATTCCAGGAATTCGTAAGCCAAGTCTTTGTTCTCGCTGCCCGCCGTAATCATCATGTGATCGATCCAGCCCGTGGTGTTTTCTTTGGGAATGGTCTCCCCCACGGGAAAGTTCACCGCTTTCAGTTCGACCGTGTTGAGAGGCCATCCCATGGACACCACGACTTCGTGGTTTTGAAACAAATTCGTGAGATCGCCCCCGCTCGACCACATCTTGCGAATGTTCGGCTTCAGTTCCAGCAACTTTTTCTTCACTGCCTCAAGCTGCTCGTCGGTCAAGTTGTAGAGCTGCGACGGATCGGGCTTGTCATACCCGAGAACCTGCGCCGCCATGTAGATCGTTGAAAGATCGTCCCACACTGAAATCTTGCCGCGGTACTTGGGATCCCAAAGCACGTTCCAACTATCGGGAGGCTGCGCGAAGACGGTCGTGTCGTAAATCAGAGGGTCCGGGCCCCACATGAAGGGAACTCCGTACACCTGGCCTTTCACATGCACCAGCGGCAGGGAAGTGAGTTGCGGGGAGAGTTGTCCATAGCCTGGAATCTTGGACAAATCCAGCGGAGCCGCCAGACCCGCCACTGCAATTGATGTAGCCACATCGCTCGATGGCGAGATCACGTCATAATTTCCTGCACTGCCGCCGCGCAACTTGGCCACCAGTTCGTCGCTCGACCCCATGTAGGATGCCGAGACCTTGCAATGATGCTGCTCCTCGAAAGCCTTGACGAATGAGGGATCGGCATAGCCCTCCCATACCAGCAGGTTCAACGTGGGAGTCTTCTTCGCACACGAAGCCGTGAATAGCAACACCGTCAGCACAGATAAGAGAATCAGTGAGTGTCGCGCCTTCATCGTGTCCCCCTTTGCGCGCAGCAGTTTCAAAACGTGGGCGGCGTGTTGACCCACAGGACCCAGGTTTCCGCCCGTCCGGGATTCTTCCAGTGGTGCGGGGTTGCGCTCTCAAAATAAAAACTGTCTCCGGCCTTGAGCCGGTACTCTTCTTTCTGCAGCGTGATGGCGAGTTCCCCACGCAACACGTAAAGGAACTCCTCGCCCTCGTGAGTGTAGGATTCGCCGCTACCCGCGTCAGGCGCCACCCGAAATAAATGCGGCTCCATTACTGTGTTGCCCCACGCCAGCAACTCCATGCGTACGCCGGGGCCTGCTTCGAGGACTTTGCGTTGTTCCGGTTGCACCTGCCGGCTGCTCGGGCCTGTGGCGTCAAAAAAATCCAGGATGTTGGTTTTATAAAACCGCGCCAGTTTACGCAACGTTCCCACCGAGCCGCTCATCTGCGATCGTTCCAGCGCACTCAGAAATCCCACGGAGATTCCTACCGCCTGCGCCACGCGCGCCAAGGATAATCGCCGCTTGGCTCGCAACCGGCGCAGATGAGACCCAATGGCTCCCGCGTTTCCGTCGGCCGCCGGACGCGTGCGCCCTTCCCGCCGCAGCAGTTCGATGATCGCCGCCGCATTCAGCCCCCGCACCCTCCGCAAGAATCGCGCCCGCTTGAGCAGTTTCACGTCGTCGGTGGTGTAAAGCCGATACTTGCTCTCACTGCGCCGCGGCCGCGTGAGCCCCAAATTTTCCCACGCGCGGATCACCGACGGGGACACTCCAACCTTTTGCGCTACGTCTCCGATCTTCAAGTAAGGTTTCGATTTGGTTGAACTCATTGCGGACCGTTTTCGTCGGAAGCGTGCGATAAGAATTTTCTATGGGAGGCAGCGTTTTTTTTCTCCTTGACAGTCCGCGTACCTCTTCTCTAACCTTGCGGGATTATAGCAAGGTTGGGCCTGGACACAAGCTGTCGCTTTCAAGAAAAAACAAACATCTTTTGAAGGTGCCTGGAGGTTCCATGCCGTCACTGCGAGCCCGCTGGACCACGATGTGTCTGGAAACCGTTTGCCTCGTGGCCGCTATTTCTCTTCTCGTTCCCACGTTGCTCTTTGCCCAAGGCACGGGTGGCCGCATACTGGGCCGTATCGCCGACCCTACTGGCGCTGTGATCGCCCACGTCAAGGCAGTCGCGACTAACGAAGCTACCGGGGTAAACCTGTCGACAGAGAGCAACGATAACGGAGAGTACGTTTTTCCTGAAGTTCCCGTGGGCGTCTACACGCTCAGTTTTGAATTGACGGGCTTCAAGAAGGGCGTTCGTCACGGCGTGAGCCTGGACCTCAATCAGGTCATTACGCTCAACATGGTGATGCAGCTCGGCCAGGCGCAGGAAGTCGTCGATGTAACCTCGGAAGCGCCGCTGGTCGATACCACAAGCACTCAACTTGGCGCGGTCATGGACTCGCAGCAGGTCTCTAATCTGCCCCTCAACTCGCGCGACACCTATCAGCTTCTGCAACTGCAACCCGGAGTCATGTCCACCACCGGGTCCAGCAATTCGCTTATCTATGGAAGTGACAGCCCCGGGGCAGTTTCGGTGAATGGCGGCCGCGGGCGCGCCAACAATTTCAGCGTCAACGGCGGCGACGCCAACGATCTCTTCGTCAATCTTCCGACGGTTCAACCCTCGCCTGACAGCATTCAGGAGTTCCGCGTTATCACCAATACGTTCGACGCGGAATATGGGCGCAACTCGGGTTCGGTGGTCAATGTGGTCACAAAGTCAGGAACAAATCAGTGGCATGGCAGCGGCTATGAGTTTTTCCGCAACAAGGTGCTCAACGCGAATGAATACTGCCTTACCGCTGCGGAAGGCCTTCCTTGCCCAAAGCCTCAGTTCAATCAGAATCAGTTTGGCGGGACTTTTGGCGGACCGATTAAAAAGGATCGAACATTCTTCTTTGCTTCCTATGAAGGTCGACGCATTCGGCAGGGCATTCTTTCTCCCGCCGTCACCGTGCCAACTGCTCAGGAGCGGCCAAGCGCAACCCAGCCTTACGCTGACTTTAGCGATATCGGCGGCTTCGACACTCAGAATCCAGGCAGCGCAGTATTGAACGACCCGCAGCTTCTCGATAACCGGCCGGGATGCGATCAGGCTGTCGGTTTCCCCGGAGGAATCCCGGCAGGCACACTTTATACCTCTATATTCCAGAATAGTCAGATCCCACTGGCTTGCATGGATCCCACTGCGGTCGATCTGCTGCAGTTGGTACCCATCGCGCCCAACGGCGGTAATTTGATCACGACCGTTCCTACCCAGCCCACACGAGGCGATCAGTTCACCGTCAAGGTTGATCACAGGATCAATGACAAGCAGAACCTGAGCATCTATTACTATTTCGACGACGAACGCGTAGTGCAGCCCTTCGCCAACTTCGAACTGACCGGCGCCGATGTTCCCGGCTTCGGAAGCATTATTGCGCAGCGCATCCAGCAGTGGAACATTTCGCACACCTGGTCGATCAGCAACAGCACGGTGAACGAGTTTCGTTTCAATTACAATCGCGAGGGCCAACAGACATTCCAGCATCCGGAAAATACCGAACTGGTGCAAGACTCGTGCCCGCCCGCGCCTGCCTGGCTTACCGCCGGCGTGATGGGAACGCCGCCTTGCTTTTATGGTGACGTTTCTAGCAACGTTTACGGCATCCATCCCTATCTGGGCGCCGGGCGCGAAGGCCTTCCTTCCATAACCATTGCTGGAGGATTCGACCTCGGTAACGATGCCGAAGGCGAGCTCCCTCAAACAGGGAATTCTTTCCAGTGGTCCGATAATCTAACCAAGGTTTCGGGCAACCATACCTTCAAGTTTGGCGTGGATTTTCGGCGTCAGCAGTTCAACCAGTTTCTGTACTACAACGTGAACGGAACCTTCTCCTACTACGGCGGAGGCCCGAACGATACCCAATCCGCCAATCTGTACCCCAACTTCCTGCTGGGCCTCCCCGATCAATTCGGACAAGGCTCGGGGCAAGTCGAATATGTACGCAATACTGGCCTCTATCTATTCGCGCAGGACAGCTGGAAGATAAAACCGAATCTCACACTGAACTACGGATTCCGATGGGAGTTGAACACCCCTCTGGCGGATAAAGCTCAGCACGTCGAGACTTTCCGCCCCGGTCAATTGTCCACCATCTACCCTTGTGGGGGTCCTAATACCGATTGCACTTCGCAGGATGCGGTGGGATTGGTCGTCCCGGGCGACGCGGGTATTCAGCCCGGCATGACCCAAACCTATTACAAGGCGTTTGCCCCTCGCATCGGCATCGACTGGAGTCCGGGCAACTCGGGCAAGACCAGCATTCGTGCTGGTTGGGGGCTTTTCTACAATCCAATCGAGCAGCTTGTACTGGAACAATTCGGCGCTGAACCTCCGTTTGGCGGAAGCACTTTTGTCTATGAGACCCAATTTAACCTGCCGTTTCTTGGCCAGGACGGTGCCACTAGTTATCTGAATCCATTTAACGGAGTCCTCCCGGCCCCACGTGGAAGCTCTCAGGATTGGGCAAAGTTCGAGCCGATCGATCTTTTCGGCGATTTCCAGCCGCACATGCGAGCGCAGTATTCGGCCCAGTACAACTTCACCGTCGAACGCGAGCTAACCAATGATATGAAGTTGCAAATCAGCTACGTGGGAACGCAAGGGCATCGCTTGCTGGCAACGCATGATGTCAACTACTCGAACCCCCAAACTTGTCTTGATATCGCCAATATCGCGGCGAACAACCCCGCCGCCGTTACGGACGGATACGGGGACCAGGTCTCGTGCGAACAGTTCGGCGAGGATGCTCCCTTCGTGATCACTCCGGGCACGGTGCTACCGGTGAGCTTGCATTTACCCTACGCACAGAACAGCTCCGTAATTCCGGCGGGAACCACGGTTGGGCCGAACGGCATAGCATTGATCGGGCTACGCCCGTATTCTTCCCCGCAATGCAACCCGCTCACCGGATGGGACCCTGCAAGCCAGGCCTTTGTGAACGGCTGTCCGGTCAACGGAGTCCCGGTGTTTAGCAGCATCTTTGCCCAGGACACGATTGCCAATTCCGGGTACAACTCACTTCAGGTCTCGCTCGATAAGCGGGTTACCCGCGGCTTGCGATTCAACGCCGCCTATACCTTCAGTAAGTCGATCGATGAGGCATCAAGCTTCGAAGGAATTCTCAACCCCCTTCCCGGCGCCAACAACCGCTCGCTCTCGCTCTTCGACGCGCGTCACCGCTTCGTCATTAGTTACGTCTGGCAGTTGCCGGTGAGAAAATACAGCGGCTTTGCCGGAAAGGCGCTCGATGACTGGTCAGTGTCAGGCATTACCACCTACCAGACGGGATTTCCGATCCGCATCACGTCAGAATCCGACAATGAATTGATGAATAGTTTCGACTTTGAACTGCCGGGCGAGCCCAATCAGGTCGGCCCCTTTACGTGGCAAAGACCGCAGGGCAACGGGAACTATTATTTCAATACCCCCGCCAGTCAGACTTCGATTTTTTCTGAGGCCGGAATATTCGGTTACGTTGGCAGCGCGCCGCGCACCATCTGCTGCGGACCAGGAATCAGTGAAACCGACTTCGCGGTCGTAAAGCTGATTCCGCTCAACGAGCGCATGCACATGGAATTTCGAGCAGAAACGTTCAACGTCTTCAACCATACGCAGTTCTATAACCCGGACGGCGACAGTACCGATGGCACGCAGTTTGGCCAGGTCACGCAGGTCAAAGATCCTCGTCTGATGCAATTTGCTCTAAAGTTTTACTTCTAATTGGAAGAGTAAGATAGGACCAGCAAAACCCCGGGACGGCGCGCCGTTCCGGCATTCTAATGGCCGGCGGCCTACCAAGGAACGCATCGGCCTGAGATTTCCCGGAGCAATTCGATGTATCCCGATCTGCAGAAGGAGCTCGATACTTTCGAGCGCCGCACGCCCAAGTCCGCCGAAGCCTACAAAAAGAATCTCAAACGCATTCCGCTCGGCGTAGCCAGCAATTATCGGCATTACGATCCGTGGCCGATCTTCGTCAAGGAAGCCAGCGGCAGCAAGTTCCGCGACCTCGATGGCAACGAATACATCGATCACAACCTGACTTTCGGTGCGCTCATGGCGGGGCATTGCCATCCCGCGGTAATGAAGGCCGTTGGAAAACGTCTCTCCACCGGGACCATGTTCGGAATGCCACACGACATGGAATGGGAACTTGCCGAAGAAATCTGCAATCGCTTTCCGGTTGACATGGTTCGCTTCGGCAACAGCGGTACGGAAGCCACCATGCACGCCATCCGCCTGGCGCGCGCCGCCACCGGCCGCGACAAGATCATAAAATTTGAAGGGGCGTACCACGGTTTGCACGATTCCGCTTTGGTCAGCGTCAAGCCGCACGCCCCCGACTTCGGCGATATCGACAATCCAATTTCAGTTCCCGGCGGATTAGGTGTGCCCAAATCAGCAGTGGCTAACGTCACGATCGCAACCTTCAACGATCTTGCTACTGTCGAGCGCCGGTTCAAGGAGAACCCAGGCGAAATAGCGGCGATTATTCTTGAGCCGATTCTCATGAACGTCGGGCTCTGCCTGCCGCGGCCCGGCTTCCTGCAAGGCCTCCGCGAGCTCGCTACGAAGAACGGCGCGCTGTTGATCTTTGACGAGGTAAAGACCGGCGCCAAGCTCGGCTGGGGCGGCGCGAGCGAATACTTCAATGTGAAGCCTGACATGATTTGCCTCGCCAAGTCGATTGGCGGAGGCCTGCCGCTGGCCGCCTTCGGCGCCAGCAAGTCCGTGATGGACCTCATTTCGCAACACAAGGTTTTTCACGGAGGAACTTACAACACGAACCCAGTGTCGATGGCGGCGGGTCTGGCCACGTTCCGCGAAGTGCTGACGCGCGACAACTATGCTCATGTCGACAAACTTGGCAAGAAGCTGGCCGATGGATATCGCAAAACCATTGCCAAGGTTGGCCTGCAAGCCTATATCGCGCAAGCCGGCGCCAACGGCGCGCTGATGTTTTATCCGAAGGAAATTCGCAACTACCGCGACTGGACCACGATTGATATCGACCTTTGGAGGCATTACTGGTTCGGCATGGTCAATCGTGGCGTGATGGCACAGCCTTACTGGTGGGATGAGCAATGGACGATTTCGGTGCAGCACACCGAGGCCGATATCGATAAGCATCTATCTGTCTTCGACGACATCGCCGCGTCGCTCGCCAAAGCCCAGCAGGAGCGCATCGGACAGCCGGTGTTGGCCGCACACTAGAACATAGGGATCAGGGCTTAGGGGTTGGGGGTTAGGAATCAGTTTTCAGGCCTGGCCTGGGCAGCCATTAACAACCGAACCCTTCACCCTGACCCCTAAACCCTGAGCCCTGGCCCCTGAGCCATGTCCACGTCAGCCCAACCCGCCCAGCCCCACCTGATCCGCGCCCTCGGACGCCGCGATCTCGTGCTGCTTTTCGTCGTTGCCGTCTTTAATCTGAACGTCGTCCCTTCCATCGCCGCCAACGGTGGCGTTACCATTTGGCTCTGGATCATCTCGCTTTTTCTTTTTTTCTGGCCGCAGGGCATCGCCGTCATCGAGCTCGCTCACCGTTATCCTGGCGAAGGCGGAGTTTATCTCTGGGCGAAAGAGGTCTTCGGCGACTTCCACGGATTCCTCTCTGGCTGGTGTTACTGGACTAACAACATGCTTTACGTGCCGACGGTCATGCTCTATTTCGTCGGCGTCTCTGTATATGTGCTGGGGCCCGGACATCAGAGGCTCGCGGAGCAAGGGGTTTTTGCACCGATCGCTTCGATAGCTCTGCTGACAACTCTTACGGTTCTGAACATTTTTGGCCTGGGCGTTGGCAAGTGGATCAACAATCTCGGCGCCATTGGTACGTTCATCGCCGCAGCCGTGCTGATCGGTCTTGGCCTTGTGGTCTGGTTGCGCTTCGGAACGACCATCACAGCTGCCGACTTTAGAATTCCCGCTGACCCGAGATTCGTGCTGAATTCATTCGGGGTGATTTGCTTCGGCTTGGTGGGTTTGGAACTAGCCTCCGTCATGGGCGACGAAATTCAGGATCCGCAGCGTACGCTACCGGGTGCAGTTGCCTGGGGCGGAGTGCTTTCGGGCGCACTCTACATCGGTGCGACCCTGACCTTGCTGATTGCTGTTGGAAAAGACGTCAACGTGTTGCAGGGAATCGTTCAAGCCGTTACCCACATGGCTGATCGCGTCGGCGTCAGCTGGATTTCGATCCCCTTTGCCCTTCTGCTGAGTCTCTCGATCGCGGGTATCGGTTCGGCTTGGATGGGCGGTTCGGCGCGGATCCCTTTTGTCGCAGGACTCGATTCCTACATGCCATCGTGGCTCGGCAAGGTGCATCCGCGCTACGCTACACCTTACGCCGCGTTGATCGTGCAGGCAATCGTATCCGGGTTCCTCGTGCTCGGGAATTTCTTTGGCTGGTGGTTTTGGGACAAGCTGATGGGGGTTCTGGGCTTGCTCCCGCGTTTGTATTTGAGCCCGGCCGGCGCCGGAGAAGTGTTTCAAAAACTCCTTTCGCTCGCCGTGGTGTTGCAACTGGTCCCGTTCATTTATGCATTCGGGGCACTGGTGAAGTTCGCCGTGACGGAGCCCGTTCCGAAAGGCCAGTACAGCCGCGCCAAGATGTTCATTGCCGGGGCGAGTGGACTTCTGACGACGATTCTCGGAATCGCCCTGGTGTTTTTCCCGGCACAGCAGATCTCGTCGCTGTTCTGGTACGAGGTCTGGATGGTAGGCGGCACGCTGTTTTTCGTCGGTCTGGCGGCGTTTTTCTTTTTTGTCTACGGCCGGCGCAAAGCGACCCGGGAAATCGGAAAGGCTGCGATTTTAGTCGCGCCGCTCTAATTCCAAAACTATTGGGCCATGAAGCCCTGAGGTAAGCAGGAGGTTCTCGATATGCCCGGCGGAGTTCAGACGGAAATTAAAACCTATCAGATGTACATCAACGGCGAATGGACCGCGAGCCGATCGGCGAAGACATTCCCTGTCTACGATCCTTCCACGGAAGAAGTAATCGCCCAGGTTCCCGACGCCGGGGCCGATGACGTGAACCGCGCCGCCGCTGCCGCCAAAACCGCATTCGAGGATGGTCCGTGGGCAACCACAACTGCGCAGGAACGAGGCCGTGTCCTCTTCCGCCTGGCAGAAAAAATCCGCACCAATCTTCCCGCGCTCGCCGAACTCGAATGCCGCAATACCGGCAAGCCAATCGTCGAAGCAGAGTTCGACATCAACGATGCCGCCACCTGCTTCGAGTATTACGGCGGCCTTGCCACCAAAGTCGTCGGGTACGTGAATCCCGTTCCCGACAACGCGATGTCTCTTTCGCTGAAGGAACCCGTCGGCATCGCTGGACAAATCATCCCCTGGAACTATCCGCTTCTTATGGCTGCATGGAAGCTCGCCCCGGCCATCGCCGCCGGCTGCACATGCGTGCTTAAACCCGCCGAACAAACCCCGCTCACTGCTCTCGAATTCGCCAATTATTTCGCCGATTGCGGACTGCCACCGGGCGTGGTCAACATTGTCACCGGCTTCGGCGAGTCCTGTGGCGCGCCGCTGGTTCAGCATCCCGATGTGAATAAGATCGCTTTCACCGGCAGCGCCGCCGTTGGCAAGATCATCGTCAAGCAGGCCGCCGATACGGTGAAACGCGTCACCCTCGAACTCGGCGGCAAGTCACCCAACATCTTTTTCGCCGATGCCGATTTCGAAGCTGCCATTGACGGCGCTCTGTTCGGAGTGTTCATCAATCAGGGCGAAGTCTGTTCCGCCGGAAGCCGCATCCTGGTGCAGAAGTCGATTTACAAAAAGTTCGTTGAAGCCATGACTGAAAAGGCCAAGAAAATCAAACTCGGCCCGCCGCTCGATCGGGAAACCAAGATGGGTCCGCTGGTCAGCAAAGAACAGTACGACCGCGTCAACTCCTATATCGAAATCGGCAAGAAAGAAGCAAAGCTAGTCTCCGGCGGCGGACGCCCCGAGAAATTCGGCAAGGGCTACTACGTTCAGCCCACGATCTTCAGCGATGTTTCGAACTCCGCTCGCATCGCCCGCGAAGAAATCTTCGGCCCGGTCGCCGCCGTCATTCCGTTCGAAGACGAAAAGGATGCGCTCAAAATCGCCAATGATTCGCCCTACGGATTGGCCGCGGCCGTCTGGACCCGCGACATTTTCAAGGCGATGCGTTCCGTAAAGGCCCTGCGCGTGGGCATCGTTTGGGTGAATCACATGCAACCAACCTACGTCGAAGCGCCTTGGGGTGGATACAAACAATCCGGCTTCGGCCGCGAACTCGGCCCCTGGGGCATCGAAGAATATCTCGAAACCAAACAGGTCTATATCAATCTGAACGAAGCCCCAATCGGCTGGTACTGAAAAACAGTGGCCAGAAGTCAGTGACCAGTGGCCAGCAAAACAAATCCTGAATTTACTGGCCACTGATCACTGAACTGGCCACTTGAGAACTCAAGATGTCCACAATTCAATTACGAACACAAATTCCCGGACCGAAATCCCAAGCGCTCTCCGCCCGCCGCGCTCAAGCCGTGCCCCGCGGCCTTTCTCACGGCACTCCCATCTACGTGGCCAAGGCCGAAGACGCATGGCTGGAAGACGTCGATGGCAACCGCTACATCGATTTCGCCGGCGGCATCGGCTGCGCCAACGCCGGACATCGACAAGAAGCCGTGGTCGACGCCATCCAAGGCCAGCTCGGAAAATTCCTCCATACCTGTGTCCAGGTCACACCCTACGAAGACTACGTTCGCCTGGCCGAGCGCATGAACGAAGTTACGCCCGGCAAGTTCGCCAAGAGAACTTTCTTCGTCAACAGCGGAGCGGAAGCTGTTGAGAATGCGGTGAAGATCGCCCGCGCCTATACCAAGCGCCCAGCGATCATCGCCTTCGAAGACGCATTCCACGGACGCACCATGATGACGCTCGCCCTCACCAGCAAAACGCATCCTTATAAGGCCGGCTTCGCGCCGTTCCCCGGCGACGTGTATCGTGTGCCATTTGCCTATTGTTATCGCTGTTCTTACAACCTGAAATATCCGTCGTGCGATCTCTACTGTGCGCGCCATCTCGAAGATACTTTCAAGCGTGTCGTCGCCAACGAAGAAGTAGCGGCGGTCATCGCCGAGCCGGTTCTGGGCGAAGGCGGATTCGTCGCGCCACCGCCCGACTACTTCAAAGTTCTCATCGATCTCTGTCACAAGCACGGCGTGCTCTTCATCGCCGACGAAATCCAATCCGGCTTCGGACGCACCGGCGCACTCTTCGCCAGCGAACGCTACGGGATCGAGCCCGATCTTATCGTCACGGCGAAATCCCTCGGCGGCGGCCTGCCGCTCGCCGCTGTCACCGGCCGCGCCGAAATTATGGACGCGCCCGGTCCCGGCGGCCTCGGCGGAACGTTCGCCGGCAATCCACTTTCCTGCGCCGCGGCTTTAGCCGTGCTGGATCTTTTTGAAAACACAAATCTGCTGGCGCGTGCCAACGAACTCGGCGACCGCTTTCAGCACCGTGCCCGCGAATGGCAGCGCCGCTGGCCGATCGTGGGCGACGTGCGCGGACTTGGCGGTATGCAGGCGATTGAACTGGTGAAGTCGCAGGAAACGAAGATTCCCGCCGCCGACGAAACAAAACAGATTACGCAATATTGCTACGAACACGGCCTGATCACGATCACTGCCGGATCGTACTCGAACGTGATCCGTGTTCTGGTCCCGCTGGTCGCGACCAACGAGCAAATGGACGAGGGTCTTGACGTGCTGGAGTCGGCGTTGGCGGCAGTGTGTGACAAGAAAGGCGCGATAGCTCAGTTGGTGTAATAATTTAAGTCACTCTTCGCGATAGCAGAGGGCAATCCCGATGACTCTAGTAGCCGCGCCGCCGACACTCCGTCTCACCAACTACATCAACGGCCGCTGGACCGACTCGCGCGCCTCCGAATGGCGCGACGTTGTCAATCCCGCCACAGGGGAAACTCTAGCCCAAGTCCCGCTCGCTGACGCTGCCGAAGTGAACCAGGCCGTCGAAGCCGCCGCTGCCGCTTTTCCCGAATGGCGCCGCACCCCACCCGAAGACCGCATCCAGCCGCTGTTCAAGCTGAAGATGCTGCTCGAAGAGCACATCGATGAGATCGCCCGCATCATCGCGCGGGAAAATGGAAAGACTTTCACCGAAGCTAAAGCCGAGCTGCGCCGCGCCATCGAGAACGTCGAAGTAGCCTGCGGAATTCCGATGATGATGCAGGGCTACAATCTCGAAGACGTCGCCCGCGGCATCGACGAGATGATGATCCGGCAGCCCCTCGGCGTCACAGCTGCAATCGTTCCATTCAACTTTCCCGCCATGATCGCATTCTGGTATCTGCCCTACGCCATCGCGACGGGAAATACATTCATCCTCAAGCCTTCCGAGCGCGTACCGCTCACCATGCGTTATGTATACGAATTGCTGGAAAAAACTGGATTGCCCAAAGGCGTAGTAAATCTGGTCAACGGAGCCAAAGCCGCGGTCGACGCGCTGTTGGATCATCCGAAAGTCCGCGCTGTCAGTTTCGTCGGTTCCACTCCTGTCGCGAAGTATGTTTACTCCCGTGCGGCCGCTAACGGCAAACGCGCCCAGTGCCAGGGCGGAGCCAAGAATCACGTAGTCGTTCTTCCCGATGCCGACATGCCCATGGCTACGCAGATCATCAGCGATAGCGCCTTCGGATGCGCCGGCCAGCGCTGTCTCGCCGTCTCCGTCGCCGTCACCATTGGCGAAGCGCAAAAGACCTTCCGCGATTCGATTGCCGACGCCGCCTCAAAACTCAAAGTCGGCAACGGCCTCGAAGAAGGTGTACAGATGGGACCCGTGATCACGCCACAAAGCAAAGAGCGCGTCGAATCGCTGATCGGCCTCGGTGAAAAGCAGGGAGCGAAGGTCCTGCTCGATGGCCGCAACTCGAAGGTCCCGAAATACGACTCCGGGAACTTCGTCAGTCCCACGATTCTCGATGATGTTCCTGCGACCAGCGATCTCAACGACACGGAAATCTTTGGTCCGGTCCTGAGCCTCGTCCATGCCGATAACATGGACGAAGCGCTCGCCTTCCTCGAGCGCAGCTCCTATGGCAATCAGGCGTCACTGTTCACGTCGAGCGGGTCGGCTGCGCGCCGCTTTCGCTACGAAGCGCCCGCAGGAAACATCGGCATCAACATCGGGGTCGCCGCGCCCATGGCCTATTTCCCGTTCAGCGGATGGAAGAACAGCTTCTTCGGCGACCTGCACGGCCAGGGCCGTGATGCCATCGAGTTCTACACGGACAAGAAAGTTGTAGTTGAGCGTTGGGCGAAGGAGCACAGCAGAAAGTTCTAAGGAGATTTGGTAATTGCGTAACGTTAGTAATTGCGTAATTTGAAAACCATCGGCTCGCGGAGGTGATTTTAAATTACCGAATTACTAAATTACCCAATTGCTAAATCATCTGCGATGACCTCGCACTCTTGAATTGAGGAGTCCATGACCACAACTCTGACCACTCCAGCAATGTCCGGCAAAGAAATCGTCGACCTCGCGCGCAAGCACACTCTATTTGAATGGTCCGCGCAATCCAAGGTCGATCCCATTCCCGTCGCTCGTGCGAAGGGGATTTACTTCTACACGCCGGAAGGCAAGCGCTTCATCGACTTCAATAGCCAACTCATGTCCGTCAACATCGGACACGGCGACGAGCGCGTCATTCAGGCCATCAACGAGCAGGCGGCCACTCTTGCCTACGCCAATCCCTTCATGGCGACGGAGGTTCGCGCCCGGCTGGGCGCGAAGCTTGCTGAGATTACGCCCGGCGATATCGACACTTTCTTCTTCACCAACGGCGGCGCTGATGCCAACGAAAACGCCATCAAGATTGCGCGCTTCTTTACCGGACGCCACAAAATCATGGCGCGCTACCGCTCTTATCACGGCGCGACAGCGGGAGCGATGAGCCTCACGGGCGATCCGCGTAGATGGGCGGCTGAGCCTGGCATTCCGGGTGTCGTGCATGTTCTCGATCCCTATCACGGCATCGAGCGCGGATGGGAATCGACTGAATCTTCGCTGGCGATGATCGAAGAAACCATCCAGCTCGAAGGGCCGCAGACGATCGCCGCTTTCATTCTTGAGCCCGTGACTGGAACCAACGGTATTCTCATTCCACCCGATGGATATCTCGCTGGCGTGCGCAAGCTGTGCGACAAGTACGGAATCTTGATGATCGCCGATGAAGTGATGGCTGGTTTCGGACGAACCGGTGAGTGGTTCGCGGTCGACCACTGGAAGGTAGTACCCGATCTGATTTGCATGGCCAAGGGATTAACGTCCAGTTATCTGCCGCTGGGCGCCGTCGGAATGCGCCATCACATCGCGCAGCATTTTCAGGACAAGGTCTTCTACGGGGGGCTGACTTACAACAGTCATCCCATGGGATGCGCGGCGGCGCTGGCGACGATTCGCGTGTATGAAGAAGATGGGCTGATTGACAATGCGAAGAGAATGGGCGTTGTGCTGAAAGAATTGGGAGCCGTGTTGCAGGCGAAGCATCCGTCGGTGGGTGCGGTGCGTTCGATCGGATTGTTCGGCATCGTCGAACTGGTACGCAGCCGCAAGACGCGCCAGCCTCTGGCTCCGTTCAACGGCACCTCCGAGGAGATGGCGGCTCTCGGACGCTTCTTCCGCGAGCAAGGTTTATATACGTTCGTTCGCTGGAACACTTTCTTCACCAATCCTCCGCTCTGCATCAACGAGCAGCAGATGCGCGAGGCGTTTGCCATCATTGACCGCGGGCTTGAGATTACCGATAAAGCAGCGGTCGATTAACCCATGATGCTCGGTGCCGAATTCGTGCGGAGTGCGGCGGGGGTTAATACCGTGTTGGAATGCTACGGTATCCACTGTATTGTGCGCCTCAACCCTGCGGGTTAACGTTGTCTTCGTAAGGTTCAAGTGGTTCTACGGCGATCATGGGTTAGTGTTCGCGATTCGGTTCGCGACGTTCGGACCCTCATGATCGCCTTATTTTTGGCCCGCGATTACCCTCTGCGAATCAGGCTCATCTTTCTTGTATTCTGATGTGTCCGTTATCTTCGATCTGATGTTGTTGGGCTTTCATGGCACTAATGGAGTCGGAAGCGATCGTGCTGCGCACTTATCCGCTGCGCGAGGCCGATTTGCTGGTCACGCTGTTTACGCGCGCGGAGGGCAAGGTGCGCGGCGTGGCGCGGTCGGCAAAGAAATCGAAGCGTCGCTTCGGCGGCGCGCTCGAACCGCTGACTTACGTGCGGGCGTTTTACGACGTCCGCGAACGGCAGGAACTCGCTCGCCTCGATGCCTGCGAAGTGCTGGAATCTCCGCTGGCCACTGAAGTCACGTATGCACGCGCGGTAGCCCTGGCGCATGTGGCCGAGTTGCTTGATGAGTTGCTGCCCGATCGCGAAGTGAACGACGCGATTTTCCGACTTAGCCTTTCGGTGCTGCATGTTCTCGGAGGCTCGGATGTGTGGATGCCGGTTACCTACTTCGAGCTTTGGCTGACGCGGTTGGTGGGCTTTCTTCCCGAATTGACGGAGTGCATCGTGTGCGGCCGGGGCTTGAATGGCAGCCGGGCGTATTTTCATGCATTGGCGGATGGGCTGATGTGTGCCGAAGACAAACGGCTGGCATCGTCGGAGATTTCAAGCGAGTCAAGAGTGCTCGCTGCGCAGATGTTTCGCGCCCCGGTGGAGAGCTTCGCGGTCGAGCCGTGGCCCAAGGCGCAGGGAGCTGATTTACGGAAGTTCCTAATTCAAATCCTGCAGCGGCATATCGAGAAGAAGCTGGTGACCGCGGCGATGCTGGAGAAGGGCGGGTTTTAGGCAGGGCGTCTCAATGAGGCGTCTTCGGGGTGCGAGTTTAGGATTGGGAGCGTTCACACAGACGTTGAATGGGGGAGAGGCCGGAAAGGAGTTGAAGGCGGACCAGATTATTCGGGCGCTGCCTGTGCCGGCTCGCTGACGGTTTTCGCCGCTTCCGTTACAATCATTGGTTAATCTTCAAGTTGCCGGACGAGTGTGTGAATCCTTCTAAACCCAAATCGCTGACGTTTCAGGAACTCATCCTGCGCTTGCAAGCGTTTTGGGCGGAGCGTGGGTGCGTGTTGCAGCAGCCTTATGACGTGGAAGTGGGCGCGGGGACGATGGCGCCGGAGACGTTTCTGCGCGTGCTGGGCCCGAAGCCTTACAAGGTGGCGTATGTGCAGCCTTCGCGCAGACCGGCGGACGGAAGGTATGGGGAGAATCCGAACCGGCTGTTCAAGCACATGCAGTTGCAGGTGATCCTGAAACCTCCGCCGGAAAATGTGCAGGAGTTGTATTTAGAGTCACTGGCGGCGATTGGAATCGACCTGCGCCAGCACGACATTAAGTTTGAAGAAGACAACTGGGAAGCACCGACGCTCAGCGCGTGGGGCGTGGGCTGGCAGGTGATGCTCGACGGACTGGAGATCACGCAGTTCACTTATTTCCAACAGTGCGGCGGCCTGGATTTGTTTCCAATCTCTGCCGAGCTGACCTACGGTCTCGAACGCATCGCGGCGTTTCTGCAGGATGTGGATTCGATTTACGACATCGTGTGGGCACGCGACCCGGAGACGGGACTCGCAACGACGTATGGCGAGGTGCGCCTGGCCGATGAGCTGCAGTTTTCCGTTTACAACTTTGAGATGGCGGATGTGGAGAAAACCTGGAAGCACTTTGAGTTGTATGAGGCGGAGTGCAAGGCGCTGCTAACGGATTGCGAGTTTGATCGTGCTGATTCGAAGAAGCATCGGTTCCCCGTGTTGGCCGCTTACGATCTTTGCTTGAAGTGTTCGCATCTGTTCAACATCCTGGATGCGCGCGGAGCGATTTCTGTGACTGAGCGTGTAGGAGTGATTGCACGCGTACGGGCGCTGGCGGTGGGCATCGCGCGAGCTTGGGTGGATCAGCAACAGAGCGAGCCTGCGGCGCTGGAGAAATCGGACGAACCCGAACCTGCGCGGCAGAAAATGCAAAAGGAGAAATTGTCGCCGGTCGGACTGTGAGTTGCGTGGTGTGTGTCCCATCGCACTTGATTGGCACTGTTCTCGAGAAACTTGATAGTTGAAGCATGCCAGACTTTCTACTAGAAATCGGGTGTGAAGAGATTCCGGCGCGGATGATTGACGCGGCCTCGCGAGAGCTGCGCGAGCGTGTGGCTGCATTGTTGGGCCGCGAACGTCTGTCCGCCGACCAGATTGTAAGTTTTGAGTCGCCGCGACGTTTGGCCGTGATGGCCTTAGAAATGTCGGGTTCACAACCGGACGTGACGGAGCAGGTGCATGGGCCCTCCGTCAGCGTCGCATTCAAAGAGGGGCAACCCACGCCTGCAGCGCACGCCTTTGCGAAGAAAACTGGAGTCGCCATCTCGCAACTCAAGACGACTATGACGGCCAAGGGCGAGTACCTGGCCGCCACAGTCACCAAGAAAGGCCGGAGCGCGGCCGAGATTCTGGCGGAGAATCTTCCCAAAGAGATCGCGGCCATCTACTGGCCGAAGAATATGTACTGGCGCAAGGCGAACGAACGATTTGTGCGTCCGGTGCGTTGGCTGGTGGCCATGCTCGACGGGGAGACGCTCCCGCTGGAGTTTGATGGGATCTTGGCTGGAAAGATTTCGCGCGGTCACAGAATGTTATCGCACGGCGACGTGATGATTCCGCGCGCAGGGTCGGCATATGTCGATGCTCTGCGCGCGGCGAAGGTCCTGGGACGCGAGGAACGCGAGCAGCAGATTCGCAAAGCGCTCGACGCGGCTACGCGCACCGTCGCTGGCGCGCGTTGGCGGGAAGATAAGTCTCTGCTCGACACGGTAGTGAATCTCACCGAATTTCCGTCCGTCGTTCTCGGTGGCTTCGATCCGCAGTTTCTGGCGCTGCCTGAAGAAGTGCTGGTCACGGTGATGCGCGACCATCAGAAATATTTTGCGGTGGAAGATGCGAAAGGCAAGCTGCTGCCGCATTTTCTGGCTGTGCTGAATACCGACGGCGATCCGCAGGGCTTGATTCGGCACGGCAATGAGCGCGTGTTGCGGGCTCGATTTAACGATGCGCGTTTTTTCTGGGAGACTGACCAGAAAAAATCGCTGCTGGAGCGTCTGGAACTTCTGCGGCACGTTACCTTCCAGAAGGATCTGGGTAGCTACTATGAGAAGACGCAACGAGTGCAGCGCTTGTGCAGTTGGCTCAGCGAGATCATCAAGCAAAGCGGAAGGGAAGTGAGACCGGGCGTCATCCACAAGGCTGTGTGCCTGGCGAAGACCGATCTCACTACCGAATTGGTGAAGGAGTTCACTGAGCTGCAGGGGATCGTTGGGGGATTGTACGCACGAGCGCAGGAGCTCGATTCGAGCTTGCCCGAGGGTACGCGATTTGCGATAGCGGATGCGATTTACGATCAGTACAAGCCCGAGTCCACCGACGATGACGTACCGCGGTCGATGGAGGGTGCGGTGCTCTCCATCGGCGACAAGGCAGATACGATTGCAGGCATGTTTGCTTTGGGGTTGGTGCCGAGCGGATCGAAAGATCCGTTTGCGCTAAGGCGGCAGGCGAATGCGATTGTTAAAGTGATCGCGGAGAAGAAATTGCCGCTGCCAGTGGGCGACATGATGCGGGATGCGCGGGCAGGATATCAGGAATCGGAAGCGGAGAAGAAGTTTGTCGATGACGCCAGGTTCGAAGAATCGGTACGAGCGTTTTTCCACGAGCGGCTGGAGTTTTACCTGAAAGAGGTGCGTGGATATGCGTACGACGTAGTCAAGGCCGTGCTGGCGGCTGGCGCCGAGGATGTTGTGGATGTAGTTGCGCGGGCGGAAGCGGTGAAGCAAGTGTTGCACATGCCCGAGTTTCTAGCGATTGGCGCAGCGTGTAAGCGTATGCGCAATATTCTCAGGCAGGCGGAGGAGAAGGGCGTTACTCCAGCAGCGAAGTTCGAATACCTCCCTGGTTCGGCTGACGAGGAAAAAAACCTGGCAGCCTATATTGAGGTCAACGGTCCCAAGGTAGAAGCGTTGCGCCGGAAGAGAGAATACGGCGATGCGCTTATGATTCTTTCGACTGCGCGGGAGCATGTGGATGCGTTCTTCGACAAAGTCATGGTGATGGTAGAGGATGAAAAGGTGCGCGCGAACCGATTGGCTCTGCTGCAAACTTTATTGAAAGAATTTTCAACGATCGCCGATTTTTCCGAGATTGTGACCGAAGGCAAAGGATAACTTGCCGAAGTCTGCGTAGCCACTGGTTTACTGCACCTTCTGCAGGCGCGCAATTAGCTTCTGTGCCAGACTCTCTTCCGACTCCGACCAGAGCAAGCGGGCGCTGGCGCCGCTATTCTTCTCTACGTTGTTCGAGAATTCAACCAACTTGGCGACGTTGTCGCGAATCTTGGCGCGTGTTTGGTCGTTGAGGGAAGTTTCCGGCTGAAGAAAATAAGAATCCGGACCAAAGTCTACCTCAATGTGCCCAGTTTGCTGGTAGGATCCCTCGTCGAACTCTTCTCCCTGAACGATGAATCTCACAGTTGCAGGTTCCAGCACCCAGTTTGCACTCAATTCGTCTGGCGTCCACAGATCCCAGTGAGCCTCGAATACGTAGGCGTAGTCGTCGTGAACGAGTTCGGCGGCGATCAGCGTAGCCTGCCCGGGATCAATTCCCGCCGGGAATCGGCGCTCCAGCACCGTCGCCTCGTTCCATGAAACCGGATGCAACGCAAAGTAAGTGATCCCCGGACGCTGCGCCGAGAAAGAGAACTGCTGCAACACGGTAAAAGCGTGAGGCAACATTTCCGGGCCCGAGAAATCCGGAAACCAAAGACTGAGATAAAGTGGATCGGACACAATCGCCTCGAATGGTTCGCACACTGCGCCTCAAGACGCGGTTCCACAATTCTAAATCGTCTTCGAATCGCGCGAAAGGAGAGCAGCCTGGTAGTAGTTTCCCAATGGCACGCCAGGACGCTACCAGCCCGCATTTTGACAGGCTTGCGAGGGCTTGTTACGATCAACTGGTGCCTCGAGCACCCCGCCTTACAGCCGTCCCCGTCGTCTAGCCTGGCCTAGGACATCGCCCTTTCACGGCGGTAACACGGGTTCAAATCCCGTCGGGGACGCCAAATCAATAGTTTAGGGAGAACACGTCTACTCCCTGTTTAACAATCGGATCGGAAATTGATGTCAAGAAGTGCGCAATTCGATGATCGGGAGATCGTCTATTCGGAAAATGGTGCATTCGCGACGACATCGGCAAAGTTGGGGGATGTATACCCCTCGACATAGCGAACGCCGAAATCCCGAACGATGTTGTCGAAGGTGGACTCCGGCTTCCGACGAGCGACGTTACAAAGGCACTCTTTGAATCTGTTTTTGAGGGCCAGGCGTGGAAATTCGGCCAGGATCGCGCCTCGTTTGTCCTGCGGAATTCGATCAAGGCCTGCCCCCAGAACATCCGCCGTTATCCCCGAATGGGTTACAACCACTTCGGGCTCTTTGTGAAGAGCGATGGATCGTGTGGTATGAAGCGCGATGGCATCCCAAACAATTTGCATCTGCTGCGTCGAGATGCCGCGCCCCTTCAGAAACGAGCGCGCCGCATTGGCGCCATCCACCTCGAAACGATTTTCCGCCGTATAGCGCTCAGTCAAGCCCAGATCGTGCAGAATCGTGGCTATTGCCAACAACTCGGCGTCCGGAGCACGTTCAGCGCTTTCTGAAAGCAATACGCTGAATAGCCAGGAGCGCATCACATGGTTGAAGAGAAATGGCTCTGACGCGCTCCGTGACAAATCAATCGCATCGCGAACCAGAACTGTGTCGGGTACTTTGATTCCTGCTAAAACCATTTCCTACCTCCGTCGCTTTCTTCACTCCACGGCCGCATCGTTGAGCAGCTTCACAATCTTGTGGTCCAGATCATGTGCGATTGTTAGCGCTTGTTGATTCCCATAGGGAGTCAAGAAGCTGGCCATCTTGTCATAGGAGAGATGAACGCCGTCTTCACGTTCATCAACTAAGACTGTGACAGGTGCATAGGAACCTGCGTCTGGAACATGCTTGGCCATTTCCTTCATCACCAAGGGATTACCGATAACGAGCCGCATTATCTTCGGTTTGTTGAGTCCAGTCTCCTTTCGGAGAACAGCCCCATGATCAAATTCCAGGAACAACATCAAATGGGTTTTGCCCATGTCTCGATTAATCACTTCTTCCAATTCAGCGAAGGTGCCCGGCGACTTGGATGCACTGGCAAACGCGGCAAGATCCAGTCGGCCGACACCAGCTTTCAATGAAGTTACGACTGCCTCGAATGATCGTGACGTTGTCAGGCTGAAGCGTTGTACTTCGATTGTTTTAATTGGCATTCCATTCTTCCTTTCGCGCGAATGTTTGGAGGGGGCGCCACTTCTAAATCCCTAAGTGGCTACAGCCTAAGATAGCCAATGCTACCGAAGCCTTCAGCTGATGCCTTCTGAATCGAGAAACAACGAAACTTGCCGAACGAATGACTTGTGAAACTGGAACAACGATCCATGGCCAGCGTCGGGGTAGGTCAACAGCATAGCGTTTGGGAGATGCTCGCTCAGCATGTAGGAATTGCGGACTGGAATCATATTGTCGAAGACGCCGTTGACGACCAGGCACGGCTGCGTGATCTTGCCGAGCCTGGCGAAACGCTCGCCACTGTATTGTTCCCAAGCACGAAAGGCCGTGATCTGAGCGATTGCGACATTTTGGCCGGCCAGAGGCTCGCCATCTTGCTTTCTCTCTGCGAGCCGAGCCGCGAAGGCCTCTCCTGCCGCTTGACTCGATTCGCTTGGCGCAAAAAAGAGTTTCACTAGTTTCTCCAGCCCAGGCATATTCGGATCTTCCGTAATCTTCCTGAGCTCCGGTTTATCCATGTGCATAAT
>JBEKHS010000042.1:0-30151 GCA_050012155.1 Candidatus Sulfotelmatobacter sp.
TGGCGGGCGCCGGTGCCTTCCATCAATATCCTTATTACGTCGCTGGTGTGGCGGCAGGATCACAATGGGTTTACGCATCAGGATCCGGGATTTCTCGATGTGGTTACGAACAAGAGCCCGGACATCGTGCGCATCTATTTGCCGCCGGATGCGAACTGCCTGCTCAGCGTGACGGATCATTGCCTGCGCTCGCGCGATTATGTGAACGTGATCGTCGCCGATAAGCAGGAGCACCTGCAGTACCTCAGCATGGAGGACGCGGTGATGCACTGTACCAAGGGCATCGGCATCTGGGATTGGGCTTCGACCGACGATGGCGCAGAGCCGGATGTGGTGGTGGCGTGTGCGGGCGACATCCCGACCATGGAGGCGTTGGCGGCGGTGGCGATTTTGAAGAAGCATTTTGACGATTTGAAGATTCGCTTCGTCAACGTGGTCGATCTTTTCCGGCTGATGCCGGAGAGCGAGCACCCGCACGGGCTTTCCGACCGCGACTTCGATTCCCTGTTTACGACCAATAAGCCGGTGATCTTCAACTTTCACTCCTACGCTTCGCTGATTCACAAGCTGAGTTACCGGCGCACGAACCATGACAACATTCATGTGCGTGGGTACAAGGAAAAGGGCAACATCAATACTCCGCTGGAGCTGGCAATTCTCAACCAGATCGATCGCTTTAACCTGGCGATCGACGTGATCGACCGGGTGCCGCGGCTGCAGCCGATTGGGGCACACGTCAAGGGGTGGCTGAAAGATCAGATTATCGACAGCATCAACTACGCCCATGCCGAGGGAATTGACAGAAAAGAAATTCGCGAATGGAAATGGGCGGAGTAGCCGCGGTGACAAGCTCACCCGGTAAAGATGATCTGATCCTGGTGCTGAACAGCGGCTCGTCGTCGCTGAAGTTCGGCGTGTATGCGCGGGGCGCACATGACGAGGAGGCCGAGTTAAGCGGAAGCGCCGACGGGATTGGGCACAGCGATGGCAGCTTAAAGATTCGTTCCGCCGATGGAAAAGATCTGGTGCGGCGGGAGTGCATACACGAATCGCAGAGCGATGCGCTTAAGACTCTTGCGGCGGCAATGCGAGAGCATATTCACACCGCGCCCGTGGCGGTGGGGCACCGGGTGGTGCATGGCGGTCCGAAGCTTTATACGCATCAACTCATCACGCCGCAGGTGATCGAGGAGTTGCGCGCCGCGACACACTTCGCGCCGTTGCACATTCCGCAGGCGCTGGCGCTCATCGCTTCGGCGCAGTCGATCTTCCCTTCGGCAAAACAATTTGCCTGCTTCGATGATGCGTTTCACCGGACGATTCCAGAGATCGCAGCGCGTTTCGCAATTCCGGGGCGCTATTTCGATGCGGGCATTCGACGCTACGGGTTTCACGGCCTTTCCTACGAATCACTGGTGCATCACTTTGGGGCGCAGCTTCCGGAGCGGGCCATCTTTGCGCATCTGGGCAACGGAGCGAGCCTGTGCGCGTTGCGCAACGGAGCATCGATCGATACCACGATGGGGCTTACGCCGACCGGCGGCATCCCGATGGGAACGCGCTCCGGCGATCTTGACCCAGGCGTGCTGATTTATTTAATGCGCAACGAGAAGCTGGACGCCGACCGGCTTGAAGAGCTGCTCAATCACAAGAGCGGGCTTTACGGTCTTTCTTCTGGTGATCTTTCTTCCGGTGATCTTTCTTCTGGTGAGAGCGATGTGAAGGTTTTGGAAGAGCGGGCGCGATCTAACGATGCGAAGGCCTGCCTTGCGCTGGATGTTTTTGCAGTTGCGGTGCGCAAGGTGATCGGCGCTTATGTCGCGCTTCTGGGCGGCGTTGATCTTCTGGTTTTTACCGGCGGGATTGGAGAGCACAGCGAGCGCATTCGAGTTGCGGCTGCGGAGGGGTTGGGGTTCGTGGGGCTCACGGCGGATAAGATTCTGGTTGTGCCGGCGCAGGAGGAGTTACAGATTGCCAGGCACTGCCGGAGGTTGATGGGGGATGCTGGGGATTGATGGCGGATGCTGAGAGGCGAATGCAGACGACAGGATCAAAATCGAAGGCAAAGGCAAGAACAAGAGCAAAGGCAACAACAAGAACAAAGGCAAAGGCAACAACAAAGCAAGATCAAAGGCGACGGACAGAGCCTGCCCTGAGCTTGCCGAAGGGAGTGTCCGTCCCACACGAGCAGAGCGGACAGCCGGGGGCGGCTGTTCCTACATGAGCATTTTAAGGGCGGGAGGGCGCGGCACACGCCGCGCCCTGGATTGAGGAAGGTTCCCTGCAGCTTCGCCGATTACGGGCAGGGGTATGGAGTGGGCGGAGTCGATGGGATGCCGGGAATGTGAATGGGCGGAGTTCCGGGTGAGTCGGCGGTCGCGGGGGTTCCGGGAATATCCGTGCCGGGAGTGCCGGGGGTTCCGGGTGTGTAACAGGTTCCAGTGCCGGGCGGCGGATAGTAGGGCACGGGGCGCGGGGCGATGGGCTGCTCGGCTACCGGATGCTGCTCGGACTGTTGCACTGCCTGCGCGACCTGGTCTTCTTCCAGAGTGAGCGGGTGTTCCAGCACCATCTCGACTGGCGAACCTACGTCGAGAAAGAAATTGTGCGTGCCGAAGAGCAGCGCGATCGAGGCCACAGCGCCGACGGCTCCTCCGATGCCTGCACCGATGATGGTGTCTTTCGCTGCGCTGCCGGGGAGAGATGCGGTGAGGCATCCGGGAGGGGGGCCGGTACAGCCGGATGGATTGGTGATGGTGTCGGGCGAGGTATTAGCGGCAAAGTGGCCAATCAAGGCGCCGAGGCCCGCACCGGCGGCAGGCATGGCAAATGCTCCGACGGAGCGACCGTTGCCCGGATCCTTTAAGGCATAGCCTTCAGGGGTTTCGAGCGTCATGGGACCGGCGACGGGAACTGTGTATCCATCGGGGAAGGTGATCGCCATGGATTGCAGGCGGACTTCTCCGCGGCCACCGTGGCGGTCGATCTTGTCGACTTTTCCCTGCACGAACGTTCCGGGAGGGACGACGACTTCGTTGCCGGCGGTGACGGGAGAAGTGATCTGGGCGTAGATGTCATCTCCGTGATGAATGTGGCGCGTTTGCACGGGCTGGGTGAGCACGAGAGCCATCCTGCTGCCGGCGGGAATAGTTACGGTGGTGAGCGCGCTCGCGGTCTTTGCCGATGCGACTGGAGCCGGCGAAGTGCTTTGCGAATCTGGTGAAGGAGCGGTTGGTGAATTCTCCTGGTTCGTTTCGGTCTGTTGGGCAAAACTCGGCATGGCGATGAGCAGCGTGGTGGTGATCGCGAGTGCGGTTCTGGCCAGAGACATTAAGTGGTTGACTGAGCGGGTGAGAGGACGACGACGGTGCGTTGCCATTGCGGTTCCTCCTGTTGAAGGTTAGAACCTTCCGTTCGTGTGGCGATTGGAGAGCCCTCATTTATGCTGTCTTCATTTATGCTCTCTGGGCGATTAGACCCGCGCACTGTGGATAAGTTGTATAGAGAATGGTGAAGAACTGCAAAGCTGTGGGGAGTTTTGTCAAAGCTTGTCAGACGGCTTGATCGCCGTCACAGCTCATGGGAACGCAGGTTGAATATGGTCGCAGATCATGCCGTTTCTATTACTGATCCTTTCAATCTGCAGCGTTTTGTGAATGCGCAGCAGGAGGAGTACGAAGACGTATGCGCGGAATTGCGCGCGGGAAGAAAGAGTTCGCATTGGATATGGTTTATCTTTCCGCAGATGAAAGGTTTGGGAGTAAGTTCTACCTCAAACTGGTTCGGGATTTCTTCACTCAGTGAAGCTCAGGCATATTTGCGGCATCCAGTTCTGGGTCCGAGGCTGAGGGAGTGTACGGAGCTGGTAAACCTGGTTGAGCGGCGGTCGCTGCAAGAAATATTTGGTTCTCCGGATCATTTGAAGTTTCGCTCTTCGATGACTCTGTTCGCCCACGCCACGGCGGAGAATCGGCTGTTTCTGGATGCGTTGCGGAAGTATTGCGGGGGAGAATTTGATGGGGCGACTCTTGCGCTTCTGAAAATAAGTCGACCTTGATTGTGTAATCGACGCGCTGTCAGTCGCCCTAAGAATTGACAATCGACCTGTCCTCTGGTTCTATCGAAAGAACCTCGGCCGCTGCAATGGCTAGGATTAATAGTAGTGGTGGTGCGGTTTAAGGAGGAAGCGAGCCAAACGCACGATTATTGCGTCGCAAAGAGCGCGACGCTTCGTGCGGCTCGCCCAGATTCCTCACGGCGCAAAAAACGCTTGTTCGGAATGACAATTAAACTTCGAGAACGCACCTAAGGGATTTCTTCATGCTGGCTGGTATTCGCACAAACGGACTGCGCAAGATCTACAACTCGCCGCCTCCCATGGCTGCGGGCGGCGGCTTCGGCTTTGGCGGGGGGCGGGGCAAGAAGAAACAGCCAAAGGCGGAGATTGTCGCGCTCGACGGCATCTCGCTCGAAATTGCGCCGGGAGAAATCTTTGGCCTGCTTGGACCGAACGGCGCGGGCAAATCCACTACGGTAGGAATTCTGACCACGCGGGTGCGGCCCACGGCTGGGCAGGCCTGGATTGGCGGGCTCGACGTGTGGAAGGAACAAGTCTCAGTCAAGCGGCTGATCGGAGTTGTGCAGCAGCGTCCGAATCTTGATTTCGCTCTGACGGCCCGCGAAATTCTGCTCTTTCATGGCGCTTATTTTGGGCTCGATTCGCAGAAGCGTGCCGAGCGCGCGGACGCGCTGCTCGATCGCTTCAAACTTCGCGATCGCGGTGACCAGATGGTGCGCGGATTTTCCGGCGGAATGATGCAGCGTCTCTCCATCGCGCGAGCGATGATGCACGATCCTCAGGTGCTTTTTCTGGATGAACCCAGTGCCGGGCTTGATCCGCAAACCCGACTGCTGCTCTGGGAAATCATCCGAGAATACAACCAGACCGGCAAGACGATTCTTATGACCACGCACAATATGGAAGAGGCCGACGCGCTCTGCCAGCGCCTGGCCATCATCGACCACGGCCACAACATTGCCCTGGGCACGCCTGCGGAGCTGAAGGCCTCGGTGCCCGGTGGCTATCTGTTGCGCGTACGCTTCGGGCGGCATTCTCCGGAATTGCTGCAGCGTCTTCAGACGCTGGCTGGAGTGAGGGAGGTGCGCGCGAAAAATGATGCGCAGAAGGGCGCGCTTCAGAATGCGGCGGCGGAAGATACTAATAAAGATGCCAATAAGGATTCGCAAGGCGATAATTCCGCCGACATCTACGCCGACCGCGGTGGGCCTTTGGTTTCTGAAATCGCCAATCTTGCCTCGGGCGCGGGCGTGGAGCTGTGCGATGTCCACATCTCCGAGCCCAGCCTGGAGAATCTTTTCCTGCACCACACCGGAAGGAGCTTGCGCGATTGAACTGGAAAACTTTTCTGGCCCTGTTGAGCCGCGATGCCCACGTCGCCCGCCGCAATGTCATTCCGCTGATGCTGCAAACATTTCTGCAGCCGCTGATGTTTGTCTTTATTTTCGGCCGCGTAATGGTGAGCAGCGGCTACATGCCCGCCTCCTACAAGAGCCTGCTGCTGCCCGGCATCATGGCGATCAGCATGGTGTTCACCGGAGTTTGGGCGGTCGCCATGCCGTTGATCGCCGAATTTCAATTCACCCGCGAGATCGAAGACCGCCTGCTCGCGCCGATGGAAATCTCGTGGCTTGCTATCGAAAAGGTGTTCTTCGGCACGATGCAAGCGGTTGTCGCGGGCCTGGTGGTGATTCCGGCAGGATGGTTGTTGCTGCGGCCGGGGGTGACATTTGATCTTCAGTCTCCGCTGAGCTTTGCCTGCGTCACGCTGCTGGTTGCGCTTTTCTCCTCGTGCGGCGGCCTGGCGCTGGGTTGCAGCGTCGACCAGACTCACATCGGCCTGATGTTCAGCATGGTTTTGACCCCGATGATTTTCTTTGGTTGTACATATTTCCCGTGGAGCGCGTTGGCGCACTTTCCGATTCTCCAGAAAGTCGTGCTGATCAATCCGCTGGTTTATGCGAGCGAGGGCCTGCGGGGCACGCTTGTGCCGCAGTTCCCTCACCTGCCCGTGCCGGTTGTACTCATCGGGTTGACCTTGTTTGACGCGCTGCTTCTGGTAGTCGGGCTGCGCAAGTTTCGCGGCAAGGCCGTCAGCTAGGTTGAAGTGGCGTGCGGGTAGTGGTTTGGCTTACGCGTAGGGCCGGTTAAGTGGGAGATCCTTCGCTACGCCTGAAAAACGGCTCCGCTCAGGATGACAGTCGGAGTGTGATAGTCAAACGTCACTACCGGAGTTCGCGATGAGTTCGATTTTCTTCCGCACATCTGCCGCGAAGGCCTGATCTTTGTTTTGCAGCGATGCCAGATTGATTTCCACGTTGGCCAGCGCGCCGGTGATCGCCGCGCGCGCCAGGGCCTGCGCCGTGGTCAAGTCCGACTTCATGTTGGGATTGCTGATGGCGAACAGGCTCTGCGTTATCTCGGCCACTTCATGCGCCTTCTCAGCGACACTCAGCGGCACGCCGGTGGCCTGCTTCAGGGCGGCATCGACCAGAGAATCTGCGCCGCCCGGGTCGTTTTTTGGCAGATCGGTCTTTGCTTGTTTGTAGGCCTTCATTACGGCGTCGTAAGATTCGGCGTCGGCGTCGACCGCTGACTTCAACTCTTCGCGCAACGTACTCAAACGGCCGATCGCTGCGCTCAGTTGCGATTCATATTGCAGATACGCTTTCTTCCCTCGTGACATCGAGGCTACCATCGTGGCCAATGCAGCCGCCATCGCGCCTGCGGCTGCGACCGCGCTTCCGCCACCCGGCGTGGCCGTCGGCGCAGCTAATTGCTCGATAAACGGTTCTACTCCCGCGCGCAAGCCGCCCACAGCCATCTTGCCGCTCATCACCGCAGCCAGCCGGTTCTCCAGAATCGAAGACGAGTCAAAATTCTCTACTTGCAAAAACCACTCCGCCGCCGATTCCAGCGCTTTCTTCGGAATTAATCCCACGATCTCGCTCGACACCGGCGTCACGCCGTAGCGCGCCGCCTCGCGCTTCACCATTTCAAAGACGCGATGCACTGGGGTCTGCTCAAAATCGGTAAGATTCATTGAGACCTGCGCGAGACCCCGCACCAGAAATCCCGCGCCCTTGACGAACCGCATGCCGCCGGTCGAAAAGCGCACTGCCTTCGCGATCTTCTTCGCGATCTCAACATCGGGCGTGTTCAGGAAAACGTTGTAAGCGATGAGAAACTTCCGCGCCCCAACCACCGTCGCGCCCGCGGTGGGATGCACGCGCGCGTCGCCAAAGTCGGGCTTTCGCGCGGGGTTCGTGGCGATCTCCGCACGAATTCCCTCAAACTGGCCGCGCCGGATGTTCTCCAGATTTTGCCGCTCCGGTGTCGTCGCCGCGGCCTCGTACAGATAAACCGGAATCCGAAACCGCTTCCAGATTTCCTCGCCCACATGCCGCGCCATGACGACGCAATCTTCAATGGTCACGCCGTCGATCGGAATGAACGGAACCACGTCGGCCGCGCCCATCCGCGGATGGGCTCCCTTATGGACGTTCAGGTCGATCAGCTCCGCGGCCTTCCCGACCCCGCGAATCGCGGCTTCCTGAATCGACTCGCGCTCGCCCACCAGCGTGATCACGCAGCGGTTGTGGTCGGCGTCCATCTCGCGATCGAGCAGGTAGACTCCATCCACTTTCATCGCGTCGACAATGGCGTCGACTTTTGCCTTGTCGCGACCCTCGGAAAAATTTGGGACACACTCCACCAGCGTAGACATAGGGGAGAAGAATAGCTGGGCCGGTGTAACGGAGGCAACTCTTCCCGTATCGAATCTGTCTCTTGACCTCCGCGGTGCCGAACTTGACATTCGGTTTTGGCTTTCCTTCACGACTAAGATTAGAATTGCGGAATCCGGCGGGCTACTTCGTCCATGGGAGAACAGATCAAGACGCCCCCTCCAACCCCTGCGGCGGATGGGGCGGCGGATGCTTTGGCTGGCACCACCGTCGGGCGGTTTGCCATTTCCAAACGGCTCGGCGCCGGCGGCATGGGGCAGGTCTACAGCGCGGAAGACACCACGCTGAAACGCTTTGTCGCTATCAAGCGCATGGCGCCCGACCCGAGCTCCACGGTTGCCGATCGAAAGCGCCTGCTCAAAGAAGCGCAGCGCGCCTCGGCGCTGAACCATCCTAACGTCGGCGCAGTCTACGATGTAGTCGAGCACGGCGGCGAACTCTGGCTGGTCATGGAGTACGTCGAAGGCGAGACTCTACGCCGTCGGCTCAAGCATCCCATTTCTACTGAAGAATTTTTCACCATCGCGACGCAGTGCTGCGAGGGTCTGCAGGCGGCGCACGAAAAAGGGATTATCCACGGCGACATCAAGCCCGAAAACATTATGATCACCCCGGGCAACCGGGTAAAGATTCTCGATTTCGGCGTAGCCCGCCGCGCCTGGAGCAGCAAGCCCGACGACGCCACGAAGAGCATGGAAACCATGAAGGCGGCGGGAGGCACTCCCGCCTACATGGCTCCCGAGGTTCTGCTGCAAAAACCCGACGACGGTCGCTCCGACATTTTTTCTCTTGGCCTCGTCTTCTACGAGATGCTCGGCGGCGAGCAGCCTTTTCAGAGCGACAGCCTCGCCACCACCGTTGCCCGCATCGTTCATGTAGAGGCGCCGCCGCTCAAGAATGTTCCGGGGCCGCTCGCCGGGGTGATCTCGCGCAGCATGGCGAAAGATCCGGACGCGCGCTACGCCACCGCTTCAGCACTGCTGGAAGATCTGCACCGGGTTCAGCATGGCGGCAAGCCGAAGCCCGTGCCGTCAACGACTGGATTTTTTCATCAGTACCGCATGCTTGCGGCGCTTGCGATCGTTGTCGCGGCGCTGGCGGTGCTTTTTGGATTTCGATCCGTGCGCCAGTTGTTCCAGTCATCTGGCGCGAGCAATGTTTCTCAGGCCGGCGGATTGCCGCAGACGAAAATTCTGGCCATACTTCCCTTCACTGCCGCTGCCAACGCTGACCCTAAACTCATCGCTCTCGGCCAGGGCTTGGTCGAAAGCGTGTCCGCAAAACTGGGTAAGCTTACCGAAGACCGCGCGTTCGAAGTTGTCCCGGCGAGCAATCTGCAAGAAAAGAAGATCTCGACCCTGCCGGATGCGGCGCGCATGTTCGGAGCCAACCTCGGCTTGGTGCTGAGTCTCGATCCTCAATCCGCCGATCTGGTGAAGGTCACTTACTTGCTGGTAAGCGCGCAGAACGGAGCTCCGGTTGGCAGTGGTTCGCTAACTGTCCCAGTAAGCGACGCCTTTTCGGCGGAGCAGATTGTCGCCGACGGCACGGTCAAAGCTCTGCACCTGCAGTTGCTTCCGGAAGAAGAAACCGCACTGAAATACCACGGCACCGACCAGGCCGCGGCTTATGAGTACTACCTGCAGGCGCAAGGCTATCTGCTCAGCCACAGCAAAGCCGAGAATCTCGATAATGCCGCCCTGATGGCGCGGGAAGCGCTGAAGCTCGATCCAAACTTCGGCATGGCGAAAGCTGTCCTCGGAGAAAGTTATTGGCTGAAGTACTCGGACACCAAGCAGAAGCAATGGATTGCTCCGGCGCAAGAGGGATGCAATGATGCGGTGAAGCTGGGTAATGCGGGGGCGGCTGGGCACATCTGCCTGGGCCGCATCGACGACGGCACGGGGCATTCCGCCGAAGCCGCCGCCGAATTCCAGCTCGCCCTCGGTCTCGAACCTACCAACGAGGAGGCGGCCATCGGTCTGGCGCACGCTTACGAACACGACGGAAAGATCACCGAGGCCGAAAAGGCATACCAGCAGGCTATTCAGTCTCATCCCAACAGCCGCTTCAGCTACAACGCCTTCGGCACGTTCTATCGCAGCCGCAACGAATACGACAAAGCGCTGCAAATGTATGGCAAAGTCATTCAGATCGCTCCCGATTGGTATGGAACTTACGTGAATGTCGGATCTATTTACGTGGAGATGGGACAAAACGACAAGGCGATCGATCCTTTGAAGAAGTCGATTGCGATTCGCCCCAGCTATCCAGGGTATGTCAACCTCGGGGCCGCGTACTACGGTCTGAAGAATTTCGCCGACGCTGCCTCGGCGTTCGAAGAGGCGACCAAGCTCGATCCGCAACAGTACGTGACCTGGGGCAATCTGGGCGCGGCTCGATATTACTCGGGCAAGAAAGACCAGTCGATGGAGCCGTATCACAAAGCGGCCGACCTCGCTTTGGAAGAGCTAAAAGTAAATCCTCGTGACCCGGTCGTGCTCAGCGCCCTGGCGGGGTATTACTCCATGCTGGCCGATCGTAAGCATGCCTTGCTTTATTTGGGGCAAGCCTTGCAGTATGGCCACAATGACAAAGAAATATTGATCGACGCCGCAGGCGTGTATGACCAGTTAGGCGAAACCGGGCTGGCCATCGAATGGCTGGCCAAGGCGGTGCAGGCCGGCTATACGGCCGACAAGATTCGCGGAGACCCCGAGTTCGCCAATCTTGTGGATACGCCGGGTTTCCAGCAGTTGATGAAGTCTTCCTCGCGCTAAGACTCCCCGGCTCGTTTGCGCTCGGTAAGGGCCCCTAGTAGAATTCCGCCTCAGGCGAAGGCCTGCGCTCGATGCCGTCGCCTTGGCTATCTGAAAGGAGATCAACATGTCAGTTCGAACGCCGGTGCTTTGCGCGCAGAATTTCAACGCAGAAAAAGGCGACACCGTGGAGTGGAAAAACCCGGGCGTCAACTGCGTTGTCAGTCAGGACGGAACCAATACCTTTCCATTTATCAGCGACCCTCCCAGTGAGGATAATTCCATCAACATTAACCCGGCGCCCCCCACTCCCAAACCCTCGGTCATCGTTGACGTGGACGCTTCGACCACGCCTTACAACTATCAGATAAGCTGCTGCGAGGTCGCCGAGAACCCGGTTCACACCGTAACCGTCACCGACAGCTTCTTAAGCCGTAAGAAACGTTGAAACAAACAGTACGGCACCATAAGAAAGGAACAACGATATGCCTCTTCGACAACCGGCACTTTGTGCCGACATTCCCGGAGCTAACGAGGGCGATAGCGTGCAGTGGCAGAACCCAACAGTCGGCTGCACCGTGAGCCAATACGGAACAACCACCTTTCCTTTTTGCAGCAGCCCGCCCAGCAACCCTCCCACTTCCATCAACATTAAACCGGCGCCTCCGACGCCCGCCCCGCAGGTCATAATTTGTGTGCCCGCGGGAACCTACCAGTTCGTGATAAGTTGTTGCACGATCCCGGTTGACAACGCCGTTCACACTGTAACCGTTGAATAAACCTTGAGTTCTGGCGCGGGCGGATTCTTCTTCCGCTCGCGCCGTTGGGCACACTTACTTTCTCCCGCTCCAGAACCTGCCCACGCCCACGCGCACCTGCACCGTGTTCAGCCCCGGATTCGGATTTGCCAGGCCCGCATTGGAAATATGTAAGTAGCGCACTTCCACGCTCCAGTTATATTTCGCGCCCAGCACATGCGTCCCGAGAGCAGCCGCCGAGGTGAAGTTCACCACATCCGTATATGTGGGCACGCTGTGATCGGTGAAGAGCGTCCCTCCGCTTAACTCGAAATAAGGAGACAGCCGCCCCCGCCGCTCAAAGTTCCACTTCAGGGCAAAGGGATTGAATCCCACTCCATACGCCGTATTCGCCGGTTGAAAAATCAAGTATGCCGGCTCCGCATCCACCGCATACTCAAATCGTCCCCGCAAAAATCCCGGCAGATGCGGCCCCGTAATCACCCACCCGTAGCGCAGGCCGAGATCGAAGATGCCGGTATTCGAAGTCCCGCCGGGCACAGAATGCCCGCCCCCGGCCCAGACCTGCACTTCGTGGCCACCTTCTTCGGGGCCGGGCTCTGACTGGCCAAACACTGACCCCGCCGACATGAGCAAGAAGAAGATGATGATCCAGAAAGAAAAGAATAAGAAAGAAGCAACCAGAGAACCGCCCGAGCCGTTCATTCGCGCCATGGTCTACGAGGTTGCCTTACGCCCGCGCTTTTTGCAAGACGCCCTCACTTCGCGCCAGAAAATCTTGGTCTTGTCCTAAACTGCGTTGGAACTGAAAACAGCCAGTGCTTTCGCCAGAACTCGGGGATGCTTGGGTATTCGTCGCATTGGAAGCGAATTCCAAATTAATCCCCGCGTATGCCGTGGGCATTACCGATCACAGATGGACGTTGCGGGAGATACCAGGCGCAGCGTAGTATCTCCCCTACGCCTTCCTACGCCCTTCCCCAGAAAGCGAGACAGCAGATGGCAACCGGTACCCCGCCTCATCCACCACAGGTATATCTCACCTTTTGCTCTGGCATAGATCAAGCCAGCGTCGGTCGTTTAATGCTGGCTTTCGATGTTGCAACTCAACGCAACTCAGAAAAAATCCACGTTCTTTTTCAGTCTGCGGGGGGCTCTGTCGCTGATGGAATTTGCTTCTACAATTTTTTAAAGACGTTCCCCATTGAGGTGGCGTTGTATAACGTCGGGAGTGTCCAGTCCATTGCAGCAATTGCCTACTTGGGAGCAAAGGAGCGGATAACAACAGCGAATGCAGTTTTTACGTTTCACAGAACATCCATTAGCCCTCAATATGCAATGGCTTTTGCTCTGAAGAACTATGCTGAGACTGTCGGCGTTGACGACCGAAGAACCGAAGAAATCTTGCGTGCCCACGTTAAATGGGGCGATGAAAAGTGGGCGCATCTTGACCGCGCCGATCTTTGGGTTTCTGCACAGGAAGCGGTCGAATTTGGAATCGCGGACAAGATTGGCGACTTTGCGCCACCACCAGGTTCCACGATTTGGAATGTTTGAACCAAAAGCATTCATATTTTCACCAACGCAGTTTACGACAAGACCAAATTGTTTGCGTAGAGGACCCATGCTGCGCTGAAGCGTAGAATATGACCTCCCGCGAGCCCGGATCGGAGCATCCAAGTGCATCTATGATTCTGCGCTTAGGCTACGACATTCAGTTCGAGATGCCATCTGCGGTCGCGATGGTGGCGCTGCTCAACGTCCATCCGTCTCGCGCCGCCGATCTGCGCGACGACGACGAGTTGCGGATCGAACCCGCCTCGCCCACCGAAAGCTACATCGACACCTTCGGCAATCGTTGCATCCGCTTCGTTGCCCAGCAGGGTTTGATCCGCCTCAGCAATTCCACTCTCGTCTACGACTCCGGACTCCCCGATCCCGTCAACCTCGACGCCCGCCAGGTTCCCGTGCAAGAGTTGCCCCACGACACTTTGCGCTATCTGCTGAACAGCCGCTATTGCGAGGTCGACAGATTTTCCGCCATCGCCCTCGAATTATTCGGCGCAACCGCTCCCGGCTGGTCGCGGGTGCAGGCGGTTTGTGAGTGGGTGCACAACCGAGTCAGTTTCGGATATCAATATGCCCGTCCCACCAAGAGCGCGCTCGACGTGTTCACCGAACGCTTCGGCGTCTGCCGCGATTTTCAGCATCTCGCAGTCACCATGTGCCGCGCCCTCAATATTCCTGCGCGCTACGCTACCGGCTACCTCGGGGACATCGGAGTTCCCGCCAGCTCCGACCCCATGGATTTCAGCGCATGGTTCGAGGCCTATCTCGAAGACCGCTGGTGGACCTTCGACGCCCGCCACAACCATCCCCGCATCGGCCGAGTCCTGATCGCCACCGGCCGCGACGCCTCCGACGTCGCCATGACCACGTCATTTGGGATGGCAAACCTGAAACATTTTTCCGTGGTCACCGAAGAAGTACCATAGGCAGGGTGGGAGAAAGAAAGAATGATTCGACCGCATTTGCTCGTAGCGTTGGCCTTACTGCTTGGATTCGCGTCAGCGAGCTCACAGCAACAATCTATTCCGCGGCTCGACGGCAGCAGATTGGCGCTGGCGCAAATCGACTCCACAGTCACGCAATGGATGGAATCAGCCCATGTAACCGGGGTGGGAATCGCGATCTTTTATAACGGCCGAATCGCATACCTCAAAGCCTACGGCCTGCGCGACGCTGAAAAGGCTCTGCCGCTCACGCCGGACACCGTAATGGCCGCTGCCTCGCTGAGCAAAGCGGCATTCGCTACGGTGGTCATGCGCCTGGTGGAAAGCGGCGTCCTCGATCTCGATAAGCCAATCCAGCAGTACCTGCCCAAACCGCTCCCCGAGTATCCGAAATACTCCGACCTCCAGGGTGACGACCGGTACAAGAAGCTCACCCTGCGCTCCCTGCTGAGCCACACCAGCGGCTTTCCCAATTGGCGCTGGTTTGAGGACGACCACAAGCTCAAAATCCATTTCGAGCCGGGCACTCGCTACGCCTACAGCGGTGAGGGAATCGAACTGGCGCAGCTCGTCGTCGAAACAGTAACCGGCAAATCGTTGACTGCCCTGATGGAAGAAACTCTATTCCATCCCCTGGGAATGAGTCGCACCAGCATGGTGTGGGAACCCCGCTTCGAGAGCGACTTTGCCAACGGCTACGACGAAAACGGCCACTCGCTTGGCCCGCAGAAGCGTTCCCGGCCGGGTGCCGCAGGTTCCATGCAGACCACGCTGCACGACTACGCAACCTTTCTGAGCGCAGTCATGCAACATCGGATCCTCGACAGGAAAACCTCAGCCGAAATGTTCACTCCCCAGGTAAAAATCCATTCGGCGCACCAGTTTCCCTCGCTCGCCCCCGAGACCACGACCGCATACGATGCCATTCAATTGAGCGCCGGTTTGGGCTGGGGACTCTACACCTCGCCCTTCGGAAAGGCTTTCTTCAAGGGTGGGCATGACGACGGCTGGCGCCATCAGGGGATCTGCTTCAGCAATGGCAGCGGCCTGCTTATCATGACCAACAGCTCCAACGGCGACAAACTCTTCAAGCCGCTGTTCGATTCTCTGCTCGGTCCTACTTCGTTCCCGTTCGATTGGTAGAGCTGTAAGGCCGATAACCGCTGCGTGGACGGTGCCCCAGCTGCGACCCTTTTGCCTTGTCATCCTGAGGCAGCGGAGTTCCTCGCCTCGGGCGAGGAACTCCCAACGAAGGACCCCTGCATTCCATTCCGGAAACCGCCGCCCCTGCGCCCAAAGTTACTTGACGCGGAAAGCACAGCGCGGCAGACTTGCTCCTGTAAGGTGGGAACCTAGGCGCTCTGCTTGGGATGAGTTTAAAGGGCGGCTGCAAAGCCGCCCTTTCTGTTGGGACGGTCTGCGGCACAACTGACGAGGGATTTATGAAAGAAGGCGCGAGTTGCTCAGAAGAGGCGAGGATGGGGCACGCGGCGCTTCACAATGTGACAACCGCTTCCGGCTGCAGAACCCGGCGCACATGGACTTTATTTTCCCGCTTGCGAGTTTGCGCAATATCGTAGGACCCTTGCATGCGCATCAACGTATCCATCTTCACCCCAAAGGCCTTCTCGATGCGGAGCGCCATGTCCCCCGAAAGGCTGGCCCTACCGTTAAGCAGGCTGGACAGGGCTGGCCGGGAAACACGAAGCGCCACCGCCGCCGCCGTAACCGTAAGGCCGGCAGGCTCGATAATCTCGGTCCGAATAAAATCGCCGGGATGCGGCGGGTTCTTCATCGGCATGGTATTTGCTCCTTTAATGTTAATGGTAATCTTCCAAGTTCAGATCCACGATTTCTCGATCTATGGGTTCGACGAGAAACGTAAGGCGCAGGTTTCGCGTCACGTTGAGGCTCCAAGTGCCCTTGCGGTCGCCGGTCAGTGTATGCACCTTCCACGCAGGCAGTGAGCGCAATTCCTCAGGGTCTTGCATATCGTCGAGGAACGCCAGCATCTTGCGGAGTTTGCCGACCGTATCCGGCGGAACGCCTTTTGCAACATCCTCAGCGTAAAGTAGCTTCAGGCCTTTGTGAGCAAAGTTCCGTATCCTCACCTCAAGAGCGTAGCCTGTAGCTTAACGCTTGTCAACCATCGCACCTTAGCTTTGCCTACCGATGGCACCCCCTTGACAACCGCCCACTCACATCCCTATAATTAGCACTCGATAGGCGAGACTGCTAATAGCCCGCCGTAACCCATAACAATTCATAGGTTTACGTAAGTCAACCTTCTACCAACCTTGAAAGGAGTCACACCCATGGCGAAATTTACCCCACTCCATGACCGCATTCTGGTAAAGCGCGTCGAGGAAGCGTCCACCACACGAGGCGGCATCATTATCCCGGACAGCGCGAAAGACAAGCCGCAGGAAGGCGAAGTCATTTCCACCGGCAAAGGCCGCACCAACGACGAAGGCAAGACGTTCCCTCTTGCAGTTCATGAGGGCGACCGCGTCCTGTTCGGCAAGTACTCCGGCACCGAGATCAAGATTGATGGCGAAGACTTCATCATCATGAAGGAAGAAGAAGTCCTCGGCATCCTTACCGGCGCGGCGAACTCGGCCAAGAAGGAATTGGCTGGATCGCGGAAGTGACGCCGTTTAGCGGGCGTCTGAGCCCGCTGGCGTCATCCTGAGCGCGCACTTTGCGCGAAGGATCTCAATCGGCACCGGCTTCAGCTTTAGCTAGAAGCTAGCAGCTAGAAGCTGAGAGCCGACAGCTGATAGCACTCAAAGAAATCCGCGGGCCAATCCCGCTACAGAATCAAGGAGAAGACACAATGGCAAAGCAAATCGTACACGGCGAAGAGTCCCGGCAGGCAATTCTGCGCGGGGTCAATCTTCTTGCCGACGCAGTCAAAGTCACCCTCGGCCCCAAGGGCCGCAACGTTGTCATCGAAAAGAAATTCGGTTCGCCGACCATCACCAAAGACGGCGTAACCGTAGCCAAGGAAATCGAACTGAAGGACGGCCTGGAGAACATGGGCGCCCAGATGGTTCGCGAAGTCGCTTCCAAGACTTCGGATGTCGCCGGCGACGGCACCACCACCGCCACCGTTCTCGCCCAGGCAATTTATCGCGAAGGCGTGAAGACTGTAGCCGCTGGCGCAAATCCGATGGCCATGAAGCGCGGCATCGAGAAGGCTGTCTCGCTCGTTTGCGGCGCCTTCGACAAGAAGACCGGCGAACGCGCCAAGGGCGAGCTCGACAAGTTCTCCAAGCCCGTCTCCGGAGAAATGATTGCCCAGGTCGGCACCATCAGCGCCAACAACGATGAGACGATTGGCCACATCATTGCCGAAGCCATGAAGAAGGTCGGCAAAGACGGCGTCATCACGGTGGAAGAGTCGAAGACTCTTGAAACTCAGCTCGAAGTGGTCGAAGGCATGCAGTTCGACCGCGGCTATCTCTCGCCTTACTTCGTCACCGATCCCGAGCGCATGGAAGTCGCACTCGAGAACGCCTACATCCTGATCAACGAGAAGAAGATCAGCTCGATGAAGGATCTTCTCCCGCTGCTCGAGCAGATTGCCAAGAGCGGCAAGCCGTTGCTCATCATCGCAGAAGACGTCGAAGGTGAAGCGCTGGCAACTCTGGTCGTTAACAAGCTGCGTGGCACGCTGCAAGTCGCGGCCGTTAAGGCTCCCGGCTTCGGCGATCGCCGCAAGGCCATGTTGCAGGATATCGCGATCCTCACCGGTGGCAAGGCCATCACGGAAGATCTCGGCATCAAGCTCGAGAACGTGCAGGTCAGCGATCTCGGCCAGGTGAAGAAGCTCACCATCGACAAGGACAACACGACCCTGGTCGAAGGCAAGGGCAAGCACAGTGAGATCGAAGGCCGCGTAAAGGAAATTCGCAGCCAGATCGACAAGACCACCAGCGACTACGACCGCGAGAAGTTGCAGGAGCGGTTGGCCAAGCTGGTCGGTGGCGTAGCCGTAATCAAAGTCGGCGCCGCAACCGAAACCGAAATGAAGGAAAAGAAAGCCCGCGTGGAAGATGCCATGCACGCCACCCGCGCAGCCGTGGAAGAAGGCATTGTCCCCGGCGGTGGAGTCGCGCTGGCCCGTTGCGTCCCGGCTCTCGACAAGCTGAAGCTGGAAGGTGACGAGCAGATTGGTGTCAACATCGTGAAGAAGGCCTTGCAGGAGCCCCTGCGCCAGATCGCCGAGAACGCCGGCGAAGAGGGTGCCGTGGTTCTGGGCAAGATCAGCGACTCGAAAGACATCAACTTCGGCTACAACGCCCTGACCGGCGAGTACGAAGATCTGGTCAAGGCGGGCGTGCTCGATCCCACGAAGGTAGTGCGCACCGCACTCACCAACGCCGGCTCGATCGCAGCCCTGATGCTGACCACCGAAGCCCTGGTCGCGGAGATTCCGGAAAAGAAGGAAGCTCCGATGCCGGGCGGACACGGCGGCGGCGGCATGGAAGGCATGTACTAAGACTGTGTGGCGCGGACCTGCCCTGAGCTTGGTCGAAGGGGCCCTCGTCCGCGTTGTCATCCTGAGCGCAGCCGTTCTTCAGGCGCAGCGAAGGATCTCAGTCTCATCAGCTGTCGGGCGTAAGCCGCCAGCAAGAGTCGAAGGCCCCGCTCGCGAGAGTGGGGCCTTTTTTGCTTGCTTCCTCGGCGTTCCCGGATCGGGAAATCCACAAGTGGCGACGTTCACTGGTCACCGTCGGGCAGCGGCGTTGCATGCAACTATTGTGGGGCAAATCGTGAGTCCGAAAGTGGTTGGGTGCGAAACAGGTTCTGATGGTTGGGCGCGACGCGCAGTGGCCCCGTAGCTCAGCCTGGATAGAGCACTAGGTTCGCACCTTAGAGGTCGTGAGTTCGAGTCTCACCGGGGCCACACCTAAGTTTTGTCCCAAAGGCAAGTCGAATCTTGACATCTGCGGAAGCAGGCGCGAGAATTTGATTGTAAGGTGCGAACCCGGTCGACTTCGACTAGGCTGAGTTTAGGGCGGCTGCCAAGGCCGCCCTTTCTGTTTGTCTGAGGGGACGTCCCGTCTGTCTCCAGACTCTCCCCCCGACCAGCCTCAGCTTTCAGCCGTCAGTAAAATCGAAGGCCCTGCTCGCGAGAGTGGGGCCTTTTTTTATGCAAGCAATAAACCCTTTCGTCATTCCGAACCGGGCAACGAGCCCGGTGAGGAACCTGCTTTTTCGTTTAGCGATACGCTTCGCGGCGATGTTTTACGGAGAGTATTTCGATCGTGTTTTCGAAATCACGAAAGCGGACCCGGTAGTCGCCGACACGGAGACGGAACTCAGGCGGTTCGATGTCCTTGAGTCGTTTAACGTCGCCCTCACCGGTGAAGATCGCGCGAGCCAGAGCGTGGAGAATGCGTAAGGCTGTAGCTTGCTCGATGGCGCGAAGTTCGGCCTTGGCGCGATCCTTCCAAACGATCTTCTTAGGCATATGTTACTGCTTAGGGTCTGATGGTTTTAGCGGCGTGCGGCCCATGCGCTGGAAGTCTTCGGAAGTGAGGCCGAACTCGGCGAGGACTTCTTCGTGGGGAATGCCTTCGCCGCGGGCGAGCGATGCCTTGGCTGCCTCGACCTCACGCGCCTCTTCCGCGCTCACCGGCTCATCGTCATAAGGAGCGCTGGCAAGCGTGCGGGCGAGCGGATCAAGCATGATCTCTAAGAGGCCCACTACGGCCGCGACCTGGCCGGGAGCCATGCGGTCGATCAGCTCGTGCGCGTGTTGTTTCTCGTCCGTGGAACCGTTTGCCATGAGGCCAGTTTAGCGAAATCTGGGGCGCTAGGCTATACATTCCGTCGCGATCAATAGCGGAGTAAGCCACCGACTTTCAGTTCTTAGGTAGAGTCAAAGGCCCTGCTCGCGAGAGCGGGGCCTTTTTGCGCCATTGACCTCCACCTATGACCTATTGACACTCATCCCCCTCCCATATAAAGTCCTCGGGGTTTGCTTATCTTCCCCGACCCTTTGGGCCCCCTAGGAATTTGATCTCGCTTTCGCCCACGCGTGGACTTCCGTGCCTATGTTCACGTTGGGCGCGACAATCTTTGAGGAGGTGCCGTGGACATCACTCAGTTTCTTGTGCTTCTCGTTTTTCTCGCCCTACTGGTCGGCGCGATAGTGTGGTTTGGCTACTGGAGACCGAGGTCGCTGGCCTTCAAATCGGGGGAGAGAAAGGTTCCCGTCTGGTTCGGTGCGGGTAGGCTTTTGCTTTGGAATCCCGGCGAGACGTTCGTGTTCCAGGCGAATAAGAAACTCAGGGACGTAGGCGACCCTGAGGGAGGCATGCGCACGATTTTTCCGATTCGCGGGGAAGAGTGCGTGGACCCGATTTCTCTGCGAACGGACCTGCTCAACTGGGAAGATAAACAAGTATTGACGCGCGAGGCGCAACCCCTGGACATTAGAGTTGCAGTGTGGTGGAAGATCAGCGACCCGAGGACATATGCGTTCCGCATTGCGACTGATATGCCTGAATCTGACAAAACCGTGGCAAACCGTGACCGGTTGCTGGATGACGCGGCAGTTCACAGCGCAATCAAGAGCTGGATTTATGTGCTCACTGAGTCGGCTGTGCGTTCTCAGGTCAACCAGCTTAGTGTCGCCGATGTCGTTTCCGCGCAGGCCACGCAGTTTCTTCAAGACGTGGGCGAGAACGGTCGCCCTCAGCATTCGGACGCGCTGGGAAAGCTCTTCGAGCCAGCCATGGAAGGGGCGCTGAAAACGATCAAGGACAAAGCACGAAGCTACGGCATTGAGGTGGAACGCCTGGAAGTACAGCATGTCCACCTGCCGCCCGAGATGCAAAAAGCGATAAACGAGACACGCCAGGCGTTCCTGTCTCCAATCAGGAGCGAGCGTGAGGCAGAGGCTCTCAAAATCAAGCTCGAAAAGCTCGCGCAAGTATTAGGCAAGGACACGGTCGGACTAAATGAACTGATGAAAAACTTTCAGGGTACCCAGATTATGAGCCCACTCAATTTCATGGCTCCCCTATTCGCGGGTCTGGACAAGAGGGCAGCCTCGGCGCTGAATCCGACACAACCCGACCAGCCGCCGAAAAAGGAGCTGCCCGGTGATGGGGATAAAGTGGCCTAACCCGGGGCCGATGCCAGCTTCGTTCCCCTTTTCCGAAGCCGAGGAGGCGCGACATGCATGATGGTGTCAGTGCAGCGGGAACGGCCACGCAACCCCCTTCCGGGCCGGACGCGAAACCACCCAGAAATTACATTACCAAATGGCCGGCGTGCGAGGTTCACCACCTTATTCTGAGTGCGGAGGACTTTATTGTCTTCCTCGACAAGGATCTCGATGTCGATTGGTCTACCACCAAGGAACGGGACGCTCGGACCGCTGACGCGAAGGAACTAGGCGAGACGCTGATTCGCGCAGCCGCTGTTGAATGCATACCCAATGATCACCAAAGGCCGAACGTCCGCCTCAATTTCAAGAGGATGGTTCGGCGAAGGTGTCGCGAGAGCGCTGGATGGGGAGTATGAAAACGCCAAGAAAAGTTTGGATCAAGCGCGCGCCTATATCGACGCTCGCAACGTGGAGAAAGCGAGATACTGGCAGCTATGTACCGCCTGCACACTTGGCGTGATCTTCGGACTCTGCGGGTTGGCGCTGTGGTCGCTGCGCGACCACACGATCCGAAACTGGGGTGACTCCGCCTTTTTTCTGGTGCTGGCAGGCGTCGCAGGTTCGATCGGTGCAGTTTTATCCATGATCTTCCGCATGGGCAATAGTTCGCCAACCAGCGAGGCGCCAAAATCGCTGCACATTTTGGAAGCAGCTTCAAGAGTACTGGCCGGTTGCTTTTCCGCGCTGCTCGCCTCGGGCGCGGTTCAAATCGGCCTCATTTTATCCATTGTCGAGGGAAGTGGTCAGTTACACTCGATGATGCTGGTCGTAGGCTTCGCAAGCGGCGCAAGTGAACGGTTGGCTCCATCGATCATCGCGCGGGTCGAGAGCAGATCGACCGAGCGGCCAGCCAAGAAAGGCAGGGAGCAATGAATTCGTGCCCCTAGCGAGCATACCTCGGCGGCTGAAGCCGGGTTCCTGCTTTAAGGCTCATGCGGCACGAGTGAACTTGTGCCCTTCCCGAACATTATTCTTGCCGAGGCTGTGCTCCTTTGGGAAAGTGGCCGCCCCGAATCGGCGGCCGATAGGCGCAGAGGCCGAAGTGAAGCTTAAGAAGGCCAGAGCTCACGCGGCCGCGTAAGCCATCCACCGTTATAAATTTCCACTTTCCGTTGTGACATCTGACCTTGTGCCACGCGCAGAATCAGCAGAGCATGGTCAAGGCGGAGGCGGTCCATCGATCAGAACAGTGCTAGGTGTAAGTCATTTGTTATCTTGATTATGCCTCTAACTCCTTCGCGCTCCGGATTTTGTGGGGAATTTCTCGCCAATCCGGTGATTCCAATAGCGGCAGGGGGGAGGGGGGTATACCCCTCAAAACATCCTGGCGAGGCGAAAACGCAACCCGGGGGCGCAACCACCAGTATCCACGTTCGAAATATTTTTCGCCGCAATCAGCGGCTCTTGACACCGATGGACACAGCTCGACCGGAATAAAAACGGCACCTTCCCGAATCTAAGGTATGATCAATACATGCCCTACATCCTGGAACACCTCACCAGCCTTCGTCAGGAAATCACGGATTTACGGAACATGAACGTTCGCTCGGCCAACCGCAGCGTCGATACACAGATCGACCAGTCGGCGCTCGAAATGCGCGCCAATCGCCTGGCTGAGATCAAGAAGGAATTGTCGCAAATGCTGAACCGTCCTGAGGACCCTGCAGTATGGTGGGAAAAGGGCCGGCGGAATCGCGTTGCGTGAAGTTAGTTTCTTGTTTCCGGTTTCCAGTAATCGAAACTTGTGCGTGCCTTCATTGGACTTCGTCCGGTGAAGGCTTTTGTTTTTGTGTCGCGGCTGAATGGGACGATGGCTAGCAGTGTGGGCGCCGCCGAGTAAGTTGCATAGGTCCTTCGCGCAGAGAGCGCGCTCAGGATGACAGCCGTCAAGAATCTTGAGGGAACCTCACCTAAGCGCTTCGGCAACAGTGGCGAGCGCTTCGGCCAGTCCTTCAGAACGCGGCACGCCGCCTTGGGCGAGGTCTTTGCCGCCGCCGCCGCGGCCGCCGAGTTTGGCTGCAGTTTCTTTCAGCAGAGTCCCCATGTCGTAGGGCTGCCCCGCCGACTGCGCGAAAACCAGCGCGGGCTGCGGTGAGGTTGTGGCAAGCAGCGCGATCGCCGCGGAAGATTGGCGCGTGAGTTTCTGCGCCAGCAGTTTGAGGAAGTTGAGGTCGCGGTCGGAAAAAGTGCGCACGACCAGCTTGCGGCCGTTGCTCTCGGGCGTTTCCGCAAGCAGAGTTGCCGCTTGCGCTTCGGCCAGTTCTTCCTGCGACTGCTCGCGTTGCTTGCGCAACGAGCGAATCTCGTCGAGCGATTTGCGCGCCTGCTGCGGAACGTCGTAGATGCCGGCAGAAAAAAGCGCGGCGGCTTCGGTGAGCGCGGAGAAGTCGCGGCGCGCGGTTGCGACGGCGCGCTGGCCGGCAACAAATTCGACGCGGTATCCCTGGCGAACTTTCTCGCTCTTGCGCAGGAGAATGCCTCCAATTTGCCCGGTATGGCTCACGTGAGTGCCGCCGCAGGCAGTCAGGTCCCAGTCGCGGATGTCGATGAGGCGAAGTTGATCGCGCTCGGCGGGCGGAAGTTTGCGCAGGCCCAGGCTAGCGGCTTCCTCGCGCGTGACGTAACGTACGTCGACGTCGCGATTCTCGATCATGACTTCGTTGGCCATGCGCTCGGCGGATTCGATCTGATTTTTGCTGAGTGAATTCGTATCGAGATCGATGGAACAATAGTCGTCGGCCATGTGGAAAGAGACGGTAGGCATATTAAATAGCCGCACGAAGGCGGCGGAGAGCACATGCTGGGCTGAGTGTTGCTGCATGTGGTCGCGGCGGCGGGCTGCGTCGATTTCGCCAGTGACGTGGCTTCCGGGCTGCACATTTTTCAATGGAGCTTCGAGGTAATGAACGACGCGACCGTCCTCGTCATTATCATTGGCATCGACCACTTCGGTGACGCGGAGTTTGCCATCAGAAGTAACGATCCAGCCGGTGTCGTGGATCTGGCCTCCGCTGGTGGGGTAGAAGGCCGTACGGTCGAGAATGAGCGCCGGGCGCGGCGTCTCGATGACCGAGCGGACCTCGGCGTCGAAGTTGTAAAGAAAAGAATCGTGGTAATACAGGCGTTCAGTCATGTTGGTTTCAGAATAGAGATGCGGCCAAGGGTTATCAAGTCGTTCAACGCCGTGCTGCGCCAATCGCCTTTGGCAGCGCGTTTTCGATGTTATCTTTAGTGGTTGCAGTGGCCAGTGGCTAGTGGTCAGTGGCCAGTAAGATCAAGCCCAGGTCTCGGGTTAAGCTGGCCACTAGCCACTGACCACTGGCCACTGTCTATGGACGTTCTCCAAATTCTTTTTGAGCGGCATTTTCAGGTTGCGGCGACGCGCGTGCAGCCGCTGCAAGGCCAGCTCGGCGGCTCGGGACGAAACATTAGCCGGCTTTCGAACGACAAGCTTAGCGCCATTGGAATTCTGTATAACGTGCGCGAGGAGAACGCCGCCTTCCTGGAATTCTCGCGGCACTTTCGCCGCCGCGGCCTGCCGGTGCCGGAAATCTACGCGGAAGATTTGGACCGGGGCGCATACCTGGAAGAGGATTTCGGCGACACTACGCTTTTTGAATTTCTCTCGAAGAATCGCGCAGGCGATCGGATCGCGCCACCAGCGGTCGAAGCCTATCGCAAGGTCGTGGCTGTGTTGCCGCGCTTTCAGGTCGAGGCCGGACGCGATTTGAATTACAGCGCCTGCTATCCGCGCGGGAGTTTCGATCAGCAATCCATTTCGTGGGACTTGAATTATTTCAAGTATTATTTTCTGCGGCTGGCCGGCATTCCCTTCAACGAGCAGGCGCTTGAAGACGATTTCGACCGGCTGACGAATTTTCTGCTGGGCGCCGACTGCAATTATTTTCTCTACCGCGATTTCCAATCTCGAAATATTATGCTGCGCGAGGGGCAGCCGTTTTTCCTCGACTATCAGGGCGGGCGCAAAGGCGCGCTGCAGTACGACATCGCTTCGCTTTTGTACGATGCCAAGGCCGATCTTCCGCCGGAGCTGCGCCAGCAGTTGCTCGATCTCTATCTCGACAAGCTTTCCGATTTCGTTGATGTCGGGCGTGAGGCGTTTCTGCATTATTACTACGCCTACGTTTACGTCCGCATCATGCAGGCGCTTGGGGCTTATGGCTTTCGCGGATTCTACGAGCGCAAGGCGCATTTTCTACAGAGCGTTCCTTACGCGCTGAAAAACTTGCGCTGGCTGCTGCACAACGTGAAGCTCGCCATCGCGCTGCCGACGCTGATGGAGGCCTTCAACAGCATGTTGGCGTCGGAGAGGCTGCAGAGGCTGGCCACCGAGGCGGAAAATCTTACGGTGAGGATTTTCAGTTTTTCGTTTCATCGCGGCTGGCCGAAGGACGAGAGCGGGCATGGCGGCGGTTTCGTATTCGATGGACGCAGCCTGCCGAATCCCGGGCGCGAGGAACGATTCAAATCCCTGACGGGAAGAGACGCGCCGGTGATCGAGTATCTCAATCAGCAGGAGAGCGTGCATCAATTTATGGCCAGCGTGATGTCGCTGGTCGATGCCAGCGCGAGTGAATATCAGCGTCGCGGCTTCAAGAATTTGATGGTGTCGTTTGGCTGCACCGGCGGCCAGCATCGGTCGGTTTATTTGGCGGAACAGTTGGCGAGGCGCTTGCGCGGGCGGAATGGAGTGGAAGTCGTGGTGCGGCATAGGGAGTTGGAGGGTGGGAATACGGGTTGAGAGGCGAGTGCGGTGCAGAGCAGAAAAAGCAGGTTCCCTTCGGCAAGCTCAGGGCAGGCTCTCACCGGGCTTGAAGCCCGGTTCGGAATGACAAGACGTGGGATTGACGCACCGTTCGGTATGACAAGGGGTCGGAGTGGCGTCCGGTTTGGAATGAAGAGAATAACCTTGGGGCCGACGGCGCAATGAAGGCGATGATTCTGGCTGCGGGACTGGGCACGCGGTTGCGGCCGCTCACTGACGATCGTCCCAAGGCGCTGGTCGAAGTGGGCGGACGGACGCTGCTTGAGATCACGCTTTCCCGCTTGCGCGGGTTTGACGTTCGCGAGGTGATCGTTAATGTGCATCACTTTGGCGATATGGTTGTCGATTATTTGAAGGACAATGACAACTTCGGCATGCGGATTGAGATTTCGCGCGAAGAGGAGTTGCTGGATACGGGCGGAGGGTTAAAGAAAGCCGGCTGGTTTTTTCTTGAGGATGCAGCTGGACGCGACGAGCCGTTCATTCTGCACAACGTGGATGTGATCAGCACGATTGATCTGGGGCGGATGTTGCGGTTTCATCGGGAGCATCAGGCTTTGGCTACGCTAGCGGTGCAGGAGCGGGGGACGTCGCGCTATTTGTTGTTCGATGGACAAATGCGGCTTTGCGGAAGGCGTGCCGGACGGGACGCGAAGGACGAAGTGGTTCGGGAGGCTGCGAAAGCGCAGGCGCTGGCTTTTTCGGGCATCCATGTTATTTCTCCTCGGATCTTCGAGAGGATATCCGAAGATGGCGCGTTTTCTGTTGTTAGTTCCTATTTGCGGCTGGCTTCCAGGGATGAAAACATTCTGGGCTTTCGGGCCGATCAATATTATTGGCGCGATCTGGGGCGGCCGGAGAATGTGGTGCGGGCCGGCGAAGATTTGAAGAACAAAGTCTTTTCTTGAGAGGCGAAGACTCAGCGGCCAAAGAGTGTGCCGAAAAAGACGCAGCGCCTGAAGGCGGCTGTTAGGAACGGAACACTTACGGTATGCCTAAAGGCATACCCTGATACGAATCCGGCCCGAACTCATTTTGCAGAAGGCTTGGGAGACTGCCCTCACTTCAGGCCGTCGACGACGTAAAGATCGGAAAGGGTGCGGATGTAGCCGTAGATGTAGGCCTTGGCGTCGGGCGTGATGGTGATTCCGCGGATGGTGTCGATGCCGGCGGAGTCGGCGGGCACGAGTTCCTTCCATAGTTTTCTTTTGCCCGAGGACAATTCGAGCTCATACACTTTGGCGGGAATCTCGCCAAAACGAAACACATAAAGCGAGCGGCCATCGGCGGACCAGCCTGTGGGCGCCTCATCCCCTGTGTTGCCGGAGACGGGCACGGGTTCGCCCCCGCCCGCTACTGGATAGAGATAGATCTTGCGATCCGGACCGACGCCGGCAACAAAATCGCCCTTCGGAGAAATCACAAAGAACGGGCTCACGCCTTCGCCGGTGATCGGGCGGGCCTTGGCTTCCTCGGGATTTTCCACGTAGAGACGGACGCCATGTCCGGCATCGTTGCCGGAAAATACTATTTGTTTTCCGTCGGGGAGCCAGCGCGCCCACAGGTGATTCATGGCATCGTGGGTGAGGAGCCTGGCTTCGCCGACGCCGGTGGGAAGCTGATACACCGGAGGCGAATTTACATTGGGCCGCGCCAGCGCCCACTTTCCGTCGGGCGACAATGCCGTCCCAGATCCTTCGCTCAGGCGAATGGCGGGTGAACCGTCGGTCTTGCGCATGTAGACGGCATACTTTGGACCGCCGCCTTCGCCGGTTTCGGTAAAAAGTGCGATGCGGCCATCGGCGGACAAATCGCCGGGCACTGACCAGTCGAGCCACGACAAGTCGCGTTCCTTGGCATCGCCGGGAGTCAGGCCGATCATTCCGGCGCGGTCGTTGCCACGGGTCAGCAATACATTGCCGTCGCGGTCAACATCGAGCAACGTCAATTCTCCGGGGACGCGCGCCAGTAGCCTTACTGCGCCCGACAGGGTCACCGCATAAAGTGAGCGATCACCACCGGTGCGAGTTGCGGTAAACCAGATCTCATCGTTGCCGGGCGACCACGCGATGCCCTGAATGCTGTCCCAGCCGGTGCAAAGTGTTGTCTTTTTTCCGGCCATGTCGACGATGGCGACCTCTCCTCCGTCGTCGCCCAGTTCGGGGTGGTCAATGAAAGCGATGACGTCGCCCTTGGGAGAAATGCGCAGGTGGCCAATCCATCCGTCCGCCGCATAGAGCACCTTGCTGGGCGGGTATTCCAATCTGTGCCGGCCTTGCTCCTGGCGAACGATCGCGAGCGTGCTGCCGTCGGGGGACCAGTCGGCCCATTCCACGTTGTCCATGACTTCGCGCGGCGCGCCACCAACCAGAGGGACGCGCGCGAGCGTGCCGGAATAAAGAAATTGCGCGATGGGATGGCTGCGCAACAATAGGGCCATTTCGCCAGAGGCCGAAACGGCCAGAACATCGGCTCCCGCAGGCTCGAGTTCGTGGGACTCGGGGCTCTCGGGCCGCGTGGTGAAGAGCTGCAACGACTTGCCTTCCCACGCCGCGCTATAAATGATGGTCTTGCCATCAGGCGCGAAGCGAGCCGCGTGAACCATGCCACGGCGGAAGGTCAGTGGATGGTAGACCGGCAGCGCGGCCTGCGCGGGCAGCGCATGTTGCAACAGAAAATGTCCCGCCACTAAACCGACGACCAGCGCGATGGCAGCGGCTGCGAGCGTCATAAGCAGAGAGCGGCTTCGCGCGCCCGCGGTTTCAGCTGCGTTTGTCGTCGACACTGGTGTAACGGGCGCCACGCCGCTGGCGCGGACGCGTGAGGTATCGAGCGAGCGCTTGATTCGCTTCAAGTCTCCGCGCAGCTCGGCCGCAGTCTGATAGCGGAATTCGCGTTCCTTCTCGATCGCTTTGAAAATTACTTCCTCGAGCTTCGGAGGCAGGGTTGGATTCGCGCCCGTGGCGGGCGGCGGCGTGCGGTTCAGGATGGCTTCAGAGATTACGCCGCTGCTGCTTCCCGGAAAGGCCAGACCTCCTGTGGCCATTTCATAGAGCACCGAACCGAAAGCAAATAAATCGGTGCGCGGGTCGAGTTCTTCAGCGCGCACCTGCTCGGGCGACATGTAGGCGACCGTGCCAACCGTGGAACCGGGAGTGGTCATCATCATTGCGCCATCGGTCGCCGTCAGCATCGCGGAGTCCGAAGTGCCGTGGTGGTTCCCTGGCGCAAGCTTCGCCAAGCCGAAGTCGAGCAACTTGGCCTGGCCGCGCTTGGTCACGAAAATATTTGCCGGTTTGATATCGCGATGAATGATTCCCTTGGAGTGGGCGGCGTCGAGGGCGTCGGCAATTTCAATCGCAAGACCCAGCAGCGTTTCGGTGTCGAGCGGACGGCCGTCGATGCGGTGTTTCAGCGTCTGGCCTTCGAGGAACTCCATGACGATGAACGCCTGGCCGTTTTCCTCGTCAATTTCGTGGATGGTGCAGATGTTGGGATGATTCAACGCCGACGCCGCGCGCGCCTCGCGCTGGAAGCGGTCGAGAGCCTGACGATCTTTGGCGAGATCTTCGGGCAGAAACTTGAGCGCGACCGAGCGGCCGAGTTTGATGTCCTCAGCCCGGTACACCACTCCCATGCCGCCACCGCCCAGCTTTTCGATAATGCGGTAATGCGATATGGTCTTGCCGATCAATGTCTGGCCGATCAATGTCTCGCCGATCAATGAATGAAGCCCGCCCCCGTGCGCGACTATCTTAGGGGGAAGGAAGCGGCAAGTCAATGAAAGGGGAGCAGTCCCGGTCTCACTTTTCCTCTTTCATGACCTTGCACACTAGCGTGGTGTGCCCAGTTTTTGAGTCGATCACGGTCTTCCCGGGCACACAACTGCAGGTCACGGTGTTGGCATTTTCCTGCTTCAGTGTTACGCAGTGTTCGATGAGTTCGGCGGATGGTGGCGGAAGCTGGCTTCGTATGGGAGGCGGAGTCGCCGCGACCGGCGTCTTTTTCGCCGCGCACCCGGCCAGCAGCATGCAAAGCACGAGACCCACTTTCCTCATGCTCTCTGTTTTCGCTCGCTCGCGGCCGCTTGTCGATGGCAATCTTGGTTACACGTCAGCGCTATGCCTCAGCCCGCGGCTGCGATCGGCATGCGGGTTGGGTTTCTCCGGTCGGCATCGCGGCCCACCCGTGAAACCGCCACGAGTGGGCCATCTGTGATCTTTCAACACGTTGTTCCCGAGAAGTGAATAGTCCATTCAAGCAACACCGGAGAAGCTGATGGTGCTGACCAATCTGCTTCGAAGGAGTCGAATGAATGGACCTTC
>JBEKHS010000043.1:0-28506 GCA_050012155.1 Candidatus Sulfotelmatobacter sp.
ACATCTCTCACCCTGGCTCGAGCATTACAACTTCCACCGCCCGCATGGTAGTCTCGGTTACGCTCCGCCCATCAGCCGGGCTGCTCCACCGGGTACAACGTCTTGATAGATCACAGGCACCCAAGTATGACCGCCAACGACTTTCGCCGCATGGCCCTGGCTCTTCCTGAAGCGACAGAAAACGCTCACATGGATCATCCGGATTTCCGCGTGCTTGGCAAGATTTTCGCCACCCTCGGCTACCCCGCCAAAGGTTGGGGAATGGTCAAGCTCACGCCCGAGCAGCAGCATTATTTTTCGAAAGACGATCCCGAAGTCTTCGTGCCGGCGAAAGGCTCGTGGGGACGCCGCGGAGCCACAACCGTCCAACTCAAGGAGGTCAGCAAGGCAGCGCTGCAGAAAGCGATCTCCGCGGCCTGGCGCAACACTGCCCCCAAACGGCTCGTGGAGCAGTTCGCGGAAAAGGTTGAGGAATAAACATTAAGGAATCCACACTCCGGAGGCCCGCCCGCTGAATTGACGCCATCGAACCCCCGCCCCTAGAATCAAACTGAAAGCATTTTTTCTTCACAACGTCTCCAAACCCATGCCCCTTTACGAATATCAATGCGAGAAGTGCGGTCACCGCTTTGAGAAAATCCAGAAGTTCTCCGACAGGATGGTAAAAAAGTGTCCCGAGTGCGGCGGCCGCGTCGAACAGATGATCTCCGCCCCCGCGGTGCAGTTCAAAGGATCGGGCTGGTACGTCACCGACTACGCCAACAAATCTCACGCTCCATCTTCCGACGGCGGCAGCGGCGACTCGAAGAAAGACGAGAAAGGCAAGTCCGACGGTTCAGGAAAAGAAAGTTCTTCGAAGGACGGCTCATCCAAAGACATCTCCTCGAAGGAAAGCTCTACCAAAGAGAGCTCCAGCAAAGAAAGCTCGTCGAAAGAGACCACCACGAGAGTTAGTTCGTCCCGCAAGCCCGACAAGCGCAAGTAGCCGCACGAGAACCGCTCAAGGCTGCCTACTTCAGCTCCCGCTGAAAGTGATCGTCGATCATGTGGAAGAGTTGGTCGCGCGAATCGCTCCCGGAAATGCTGTGGGTTTTGTTGGGATAGATCATCAGCTGGAATTGTTTGCCCGCCTTGATCAGCGCCTCAATCATCTGCACGCTGTTCTGGAAGTGAACGTTGTCGTCGCCGGTGCCGTGGGCCAGCAAAAGCGCTCCGCGCAGGTTGGCAGCCGACTTGGTCACATCGGACTCGGCGTAACCCGCCGGATCGTCTTTGAGCTGGCCCATATAGCGCTCGGTATAAATGCTGTCATAGTTGATCTGATTGGTCACAGGCGCCACCGCAACTCCGGCGCGGAAGCGGTCGGAGTGGGTCATGGCATAGAGCGTCATCGACCCTCCGTTCGACCACCCCCAAATCGCAACGCGTTCTTTATCCAGCTGCGGATACTGCGAGAAAAGCTGATCGAGCGCTGTAAGCTGATCTTTCAGCTCGATCGCTCCAAACTCGTGGCGAATCGCGGTTTGAAACTTGCGGTCGCGTCCCGGTGTGCCACGATTGTCGACTGCAAAGATCGCAAAACCCTGGCGCGCAAGGATCTCATCGAATGGATCCTCAGGCTGCTTCAAAACCATCTGCGCCGCTGGCCCGCCGTAAATATGTACGATCAGTGGAATCTTGCCGCTGGCGGGCGGGTCCGGAGGCAGCAATAGACGCCCGTAAAGGGTCGTTCCGTCGTCCGCTTTGAATTCCAGAAACTTCGGAGCGCGCAGTCCATACTCCGCGATCTCATCGCGCGCCTGCCACACCGGCACACACGATCCGCCCACAGTGCACAGCGTTATCCTCGGTGAGGCCGCGGGACCCATGAAGGTCTGTTCGTAATGCTTGCCGTCGTCGGAGAACAGCGCCGAGTAGAGCCCTTCATCGTGACTGAGCCGCTGCAGGCCGCTTCCGTCTAACTTAACCGAGAAGATATGCCGCTGCCTCGGGTCATCCTGGTTGGAAGAGAAGAACACCGTACCTGCGGCATCGTCTACGCCGTCGATTCCCAGCACCTCGAAGTCGCCATGCGTGAGCTGTCGCTCCAGCTTCGCTTCCGCCGCCATCGGGTTCTGCAAGTCAAAGCTGTAGAGGTAAAGCTGCATGGTGCCGTCGCGCCAGCTCGGCCACAAAAATCGGCCATCGGATTTCAGAAAACGAACTTCCACATGGTCGAAGTCGATCCACGCCCCGGGCGTCGTTTCCCGCAAAACGATCCGCGATTTTCCCGACTTCGCGTCGATGAAATACAGATCCAACTTGTCCTGGTCGCGATTGAGCACCTCCGCCCACACCACGCCCTCACGCACCCAACCGAAGCGCGGAATGTAACCCTCCGTATCGTTATCGTTGGTCAGCGAAATCCAGCGCACCTTGCCTTTGCCGGCATCCGCTACGCCCAGCTTCACAACCGGATTCGGATCGCCGACCTTCGGATACTTTTGGTTGTCCACGGTCGCACGCGTGGGGATCAGGTTGGTGATGGGATAGGTCGGCACCTTGGTTTCGTCCATGTGCAGGAAGACGATTTGCTTGCTGTCAGGCGACCAGAAATAGTTGCTGCGCACGGCCAACTCTTCGGCATACACCCAATCGATATCGCCGTTGAGCAAGTTTTCGCCGGTATCTTTGGTGAGCTGCCTCTCGCCCCCGCCGCGCACCGGCCGAACGTAAAGGTTGTGCTTGCGCACGTAGGAAACATGGCTGCCATCAGGGGAGAACTTGGGGTCGATGCTGGGGTCGGGCGCTGAGGTGAACTGCACGGCCGTGCCGGTCGCCAATTCATACAGCCAGAGTTGACCGTAAGGTTCGAAAATCAGGTGCTTCGAATCTGGCGCCCAGGAGTAGTCGGCTACGTGGTAGCGCGTCAGTCGCTCCCGTTCGCGCTCGTCTTTCAGTTGGTTGTAGTCGGGCGTAAGCGTGGCCAACTTGGCGGCGTTCAGCAGGACTTTCTTCTCGCCTGTAGCCGCGTCCACATACCAAAGTTCGCCGTTCTCGCCGTCATCGTTGCGCTGCACGAACGACAGCTTGGTGCCATCGGGACTCCACTCCGTGGTCTCAGGAGCGCGCCCGGTCAAACCGCCGGGAGCGAAAATTGCTTCAATCGTGAGCGCTTTCACCGGCGCGGACGATTGTGCCCACAGCGAAGCCAACAGGGCAGACAGAAGAAGAACGGAACCGCGGACGAAGGCCGAAATCAGTTTTTTCACGCTTTGAAACCCCTGTGACGAAAGATAGTAGCGAGCAGATAGTAAAGACACATGGCATGAACGAAAGAGTTTACACCCGGAAAGGCTTGGCCCGCGCCTGCCTCGGCTCGCCAGCCACAGCCCGGTAGTAGGTCCGTTCGATTGTCATCCTGAGCAAGCGTTCTTTGCGCAGCGAAGGATCTGGGCGAGCCGCGCGAAGTGTCGCGTTCTTTGCGACACATTAATCGCGCGTCTGGCTCGCATCCCTGTCACCTCTTCCCGCCTGGAACCCCCGTTTCCGCGTGGTAGAATCAACACTGAGTCCTCTTGGATGCTTCCAGAGATAGAAAACCTGTTGCGCCTGCAAGAAGCGGATAAGGAAATCCGCCGCCTGCAGGATGAAATCGCCGAGCTTCCCAAACGCGTCTCTGCCATCGAACACAAGCTCGCCGATACCAAGGCGCAACTGGAAAAAGCTCAGGCCGCCGTCAAAGCCGACGAGGCCTCCCGCCGCAAGTACGAAACCTCCATCACAGACTTCCGCGGAAAAATTTCCAAGTATCGCGACCAGTCCCTCGACGTTAAGACCAACGAGCAATACAAAGCCCTGCTGCACGAGATCCAGTTTGCGGAAAAAGATATCGCCGCCACGGAAGACAAGATTCTTGAATTGATGCTGAACGCCGATGCGCGCGACAAGGAAGTCAAGGCCGCCCAGGCTGAACTGAAGGCCGAAGCCGCGGAGATCGAAAAAGAAAAAGAGGATGCTCGCCGCCGTACCGCCGAAGACGAGAAGCTACTCGCCGAGTGGCGCGCCAAACGCGATCAGATGCGGGCCGGCGTGAATGAAGATCTTCTGCGTCATTACGAGCGCGTCTCCAAATTTCGCGGCAGCGGCATCTCCGAGGTGCTCGACCACAAGTGCATGGGTTGCCAGGTCATGCTGCGGCCGCAGACCTACAACGAAGTCCGCACCGGACAGCAAACCGTGGTCTGCGATTCCTGCCAGCGCGTCCTTTACTTCAATCCCGCGCACGAAATGCAAGCTTTGGAGCCGGAGCACAAGCGCTCCCGCCGCCATCATCCCAAAATCGACGCTCCGCAGGCGTGGTACTACCGTCAGGAATTCGCCGACGCCGGCGAGGTTCTCCTGTGTCTGGCCAATGGCGGAGGCGAGGCCAGCCGCCGCGTCTTCGACATGCACACCGGCCGGCTGATTGGCGACATCCTCATCCGCGAAGGGGATTTCCGTCATGCCTTCCCCGAAGAGATCACCGGCGCCATCCGCCTGAACGGAAGCTGGACGGAACGTGAAATGGAAAACTGGGGCACCGAGATGCCCATGACGGCTCTTGATTCTCTTCATACCGATCTCGAGGCCGCCCGCTACGAAATGACTTCGCACTCTGCCAAGCCTAAGACTCCCGCCGTCGTTCCCACCGAACAAGCCGCCAGTTAGCCAGGTCCCTGCCGAAGTGGCGAAGTTTTGGTTGTCATTCCGAACAAGCGTTCTTTGCGCCGTGAGGAATCTGGGCGGGCCGCGCGAAGCGCCGCGCTTTTTGCGGCGCAATAATCGCGCGTTTGGTCCGCTTCCTTACTCCCCGCTTTTCCAAATTCTTTCCAGAAGCGAATCGTGCCGGCCTTACATCCAAAACACGGGGCGAGATGTGGCTGTCCCTGCGCAACTCTTCTTCGCTACTTCAGAAAGCTTTCCAGGAGGATTCGATGAGCATTACTGCACAGTTGCTGCCGGAGTTCGATCAGGAGATGGCCGCCGCGCGGCGAACGCTGGAGCGCATTCCAGAAGACAAGCTGGCCTGGAAGCCGCATGAAAAGTCGATGACACTGGGGCGGCTTGCCGGACACATCGCGGAGCTGCCGGGCATGGGTAAGAGCGTGATGAACGATGACGCCCTGGACTTCGCCAACCGTTCTGCGGATGAACTCCCACGCAAGCCCACCGTTGCCGAGTCGCAGAAGCATGTGCTCGAGTTATTCGATAAGAATGTTGCGGCGTTGCGGGCGGGGATTGCAGCTGCCAGCGATGAGCAGTGGGCAAGAAACTGGAAACTCTCCGCGGGGGAGAAGACGTTCTACGACGGTCCCCGCATTGGCGCGGTGCGCCGCATGCTGATGAACCACATCATTCACCATCGCGCCCAGTTGGGCGTTTACCTGCGTTTGAACGGAGTGCCAGTCCCGTCGGTCTACGGCCCTTCCGCAGACGAAGGAAGATAACGTTGAAGGCTCTACATGCGGCTGCAAAGGGAACGATTCGTATCAGGGTATGCCTTTTAGGCATACCGCAGCTGCTGCATCTTCAAATAGCGCCTTCAGGCGCTGCGCCTCTTTTCAGCAAAATCCCCCTTCCTACGTCACCGTGCGGCGCGGGCTTCTATTCCCAGCGGGTTTGTAATCCGCCGGATAGAGGACCACGCAGCGGTTGAAGCCTTCGCCATCGCTTTCGGTTCGCAGGTCGGTTTGATCGCGCAGCGCGAGGTGGACAATGCGCCGCTCGCGCGAGGACATCGGCGCAAAGTGGAACGGAGTGCCGGTCTGGCGAACTTTCTCAGCCGCCACGCTGGCCGCCATCCGAAGCTCTTGCAATCGGATGGACCGCTGGTTCTTGCAGTCAAACGAAATTTTTTCGTGATCGCCCGAGGGCAGACGAAGAATTTCGAAAGCCAGCAGTTCGAGGGCGCGCAGCAGTTCGCCGCCGCGGTCGAGCAGCAGCGTGGAATCGGGGCCGGAGAAATCGACGAAGATCTCGGGCTTCTCCCAATCACTCTGCGCGGGAGGATCGACGACGATGCGGTATTTCAGATGCAATCCGCCGTGAGTGACGACGGCTTGCAAGAATTCGTTGATGCGATTGGCAGCGGCGAGTTTATCCATAAGGCAGCTTTCAGCCATCGGCCTTCAGCTCTCAGTTTGGCCGATGCTTGATGTTGGGGTTGTTGCTCTCCCAAATACCGTACGACATAACTTTCTTAAGGCTCCCATTGCAGATATCGTCATCCGCAAGCTGAACGCCGATAGCTGCGAGCTGACAGCTATTTCTCTTTCTTCCTCGCGCGCTTTTCCATCATTTCGCGCATTTCTCGTCCCAGCTTGGTGCGGTTCATGATCGCCTGCTGTGCGATCGAAATCAAATTCGTCTCGGCGTAGTACAGATTCAATCCCGCCTGCAGATTGAAAAATATGAAGCCCATGAAGAGCGGCATCATCCAGTTCATCATTCTCTGTTGCGCCGGATCCATGCCGGCTTGCGGCGTCATCCGCTGCATCGCGAACATGCTGATGACCATCATGATCGGCAATAGGAAATAAGGATCGCGCGCGGAAAGATCCGTGATCCAGAGCCAGTGCGCATGGCGCAGATCGAGCGCCACGCCCAACATGCGGTAGTAGGCGATCAGGAACGGAAACTGGATCAGCATGGGCAGGCAGCCGCCCGCGGGATTTACGCCTTCCTTCTTATAAAGCGCGCTGATCTCTTCATTCATCGCCGCCTTGCGCGGATCGCGCAGGCTGTACTTCTTATACTTCTCCTGAATCGACTTGATCTGCGGAGCGACGCGCTGCATCTTGAGCATCGACTTCATCTGCGTGATTCGCAACGGCAGCAGAGCGATCGTGATGATCAGGGTTTGAATAACGATGGCCCATCCCCAGTTCGGAACGATGTGGTTGTAGGTCCACTTGAGCCAGAGGAAAAGCGGCCGAGACAGAATGCCCCACCAGCCGAAGTCGACGATGCCACGCAGGTCGGCATCGCCATTCTTGATGGTCGGAACGGAAACTGCATCGAGCACGGCCAATTCTTTCGGTCCCACGAACATGCGCTCTTTAGTCGGGCCGTGAAGGTCGCCGACCGCCGCGCCCAGCACATCGACCTTCGTGCTTTCGCTCGAGCCAGGCTTCGTCGGAACCTCCATGGGCTTGTTCAGCGTAACCATGGCGGCGCCGGCGGGGTCGTCGGGGATAAAGATGGCCGTGAAGTACTGGTCCCCGGTACCACCCCACTCGAAAGAACCCGGGATCGTGTTGTCGCCCACAATCTTCTTGACCGGCAAGCGCAACACGAAATTCGGGAAGACCAACGCAGTGCGATCCGTAGAGGCGTCGTCGTGGTAGTCGATGCGCGCCGCGGCGTAGGACGCAGGAGTGACCTGGTCGCCGAATCCCGCGGGCCAGGCAGGCGCAGCGAAGACTTCAGCGCCCTTGTAGACGACGGACGTTGCAACGTTCAAGACGTAAGTATGGTCGAAGCTGAAAGTCTTGCGCACCACGAGATCCTGATCGGCGTACTCGAAAGTGATCGCGGCCGGGGCTGTGAGTTGACCCTCCTCCGACGCCACGTACAGCCCCGAGTTGAGGCGGTTGCGCAGATTTTCGTCGTAGGTCCAGAGTGAAAGCGGGTTGCCGAATTTTTCCGCTGCCGCGGGATTCACCAGTTCCAGCAGCCCGTTCTGCGCGTCGTTCTTGAACTTCTTCAGGATCCAGGATTTGACCTGAGCTCCGCGGTTGGTGAAGGTGATCTTGTAAAGACTGTTTTCGATGACAGTTTCGGCTTCAGTTGAAGCTTGCTTCGTCACCGCGCTTGCCGGCGCTGCAGTGGCTGCGGCTGCAGCCGATGTTGCCGCCACAGCTGGCGGCGCCGCAGTTTGCGTCCGCACCGGTGGCTTCTGTTCCTGAGTCGCCGGCTGGGGGAAATATTTTTTCAGCAGCGGCTGGAAGATGATAAGAACGACAAAGGTCAGAAGAAAGACGAGCAGAAGACGGCGCTCGGCGCCCGGTTCTTGTTGAGGATTTTGAAAGTCGGCCAAAGTTTTATCTTACGTTCGAATCACAGCTCCCGCAGCCCGCCCCCTGCTTTACCACCGGATCGTAGCCGGAGCGCGAGAAGGGATGGCAGCGCAGGATGCGGGCGCAGGCCATCCATCCGCCGCGCACAGCCCCGTAACGCTCCACCGCCTCCATGGCGTATTCGGAGCAGGTCGGCACGTAACGGCAGGCTGGAGGCAGCAAGGGCGAAATAGCCCACTTGTAGGCTCGCAGCAGTTGCAGCGTGACGAATTTGGCGCATTGCTTCACGATCGTCTCTCGCCCGGAGCCTGCCCTTTTTGCCGAAGGCCCGAGCGAAGCCGAGCGGGAAGTCGAATGGGCTTGTCGCTCCCGGCACTTCTCTGCGCTGCCGCCTCTGCATCCGACTTGTCCCGCGCCAGCTTCTGTTCGATCACAACGAAGGCGCGGCCTACTTCATTCACGACCGCGGCAAAGTCAGTGGCCAGCAGCGACTTCTTCGGATTGATGACCACATCGGCCGCCACGCCCGCCGGCATGCCGGAAAGTCGAACCGCCTCGCGCAATCGCCGCTTCATCTTGTTGCGCTGCACCGCGCCTCCCAGGGCGCGCCCCACGGTGAATCCGACCCGCACCCCGTGTGGCGCGGACGCCCCCGTCCGCGCTTCCGCGCTCCCATCCGGGCGACCCAAATAAAAAACGGTCAGCGAAGCCGAAAAATGGCGCCTTCCTTCTTTGTAAACGCGCTCGAAGTCCGCATGGCGCAAAAGTCGCGCAGCACGCGGGAATCGAGCTCCTTTCATTGGCGGCATCGCAAAGTCCGGCCAGGCTGCAAGCCCGGCACTCGCCATAAAGTCCGGCGGGCTGCTAAACGTTTCGACTGTGGCAGTATGCGGCACTGGAAAAGCTACTCGCGGAAGCCAGGCTTCACCGAGACCCGCTTCCGTCCTTTGGCGCGGCGGCGGGAAATCACCTTCTGGCCGCCCTGGGTCTTCATACGCGTGCGAAAGCCGTGCTTCTTGCTTCGCCTGCGCCGGTTGGGTTGGAATGTACGCTTGGGCATGAAAAATCGCTGCTCCTGATTCCCTCGACAGTGTTAGGGCAAACGGTAAGTATAAATGACAGGACGCCGTGAGAGCAAAGGGGCGGTTCGGGGAGTAGTGCAGTTTGATTGTCATTCCGAACAAGCGTTCTTTGCGCCGTGAGGAATCTGGGCGAGCCGCGCGACGCGTCGCGCGCTTGGCTCGCTTCCCTATTCCGGCGCAGAGTCACGAATGGATTTCATGTGCAAGAAAAAGAACTTGCGACCCTACTTTGCACCGCGTCCGTTGCAGTTACATCCTCGACACTTGACAGGCGTTGGTCTTCGGGTTCCGAATAGGTGTTCGCAAAACAAATTGCGCGCGAAGATTTCCGCACGGCGAAAAAATTTTGTGCTACTATGCCGCACTGATCCGGTTTGAAAATCTCAATCAGCAAATCTCGTTTAACAATGGCAACCGCGCCCACAAAAAGCGCATTCCGCAGTACACTGGTAGTTCCGTCAGCAAGCAGGTAAACGGGATTTTTTCACAGGCGCCCTCAGCCAGCCGCCGGGACGCCGCGGCGGGTATTTCATAATTTATGTCAGTTCAAGGCACAACTCTTTCCCCCAATCCGTGGACGCGCATTCTCGATGCGCTGGAAAAGAAAATCAACCGGCACTCCTATGACACCTGGCTTAAGCCGACGCGTTATAGCCACACCAGCGGCGGAGTGCTGTTCGTGCGCGTCCCGACTGCCGAGTTCCGCCACGCTGGCGACAAATATGCGGACCTGATACAGGAAGCGATCGACAACCTCGGCCTTGAGTTGAATGACGTGAAGTTCGTGACGCCCGAGGACGACCCCGCCGCCACGGCCGTGCGCCACAACGGTGGGCTCTCCGCTTCTCCAGCGACCGCATCGGCTCCCGCGCAGGCACGCTTCGATTGGGATGGCGCCGCGCAATTAAATCCGCGCTACACCTTCGACGCATTCGTGATCGGCAGTGGAAACCAGTTCGCGCACGCAGCTTGCCAGGCCGTAGCCGAGCGTCCTTCAAAGGCTTACAACCCGCTCTTCCTCTACGGCGGCGTAGGCATGGGCAAGACGCACCTCATGCAGGCCATCGGACACGAGGTGAAGCGGCGCCAGCCGCAAGCGGCCATCTGCTACGTATCCAGCGAGAAGTTCACCAACGACATGATCAACTCGCTGCGCTACGACAAGATGACCAGCTTCCGCGACAAGTTCCGCAGTGTCGACGTGCTGCTGATCGACGACATCCAGTTCCTCGCCGGTAAAGAGCGTACGCAGGAAGAGTTCTTCCACACCTTCAACGCACTGCACGACACCATGAAGCAGATCGTGATCGCCAGCGATCGTTCGCCGAAAGAGCTGGCGGAAATCGAAGACCGCCTCCGCAGCCGCTTCGAGTGGGGACTGATCGCCGATATTCAGCCGCCTGATTTGGAAACGAAGGTCGCGATTCTGCAAAAGAAGGCCGAGCAGGAGAAAGTAACGCTGCCCACCGACGTCGCCCTCTACGTTGCCCAGAATATTCGTTCGAACGTGCGCGAACTCGAAGGCGCGCTGATCCGCCTGGTGGCGCATTCCTCGCTGATCGGGGCCGAGATCACACTGCCCTACGCCCAGCAGGTGCTCAAAAACTTCATCGACTCGCAGGCGCGCAAAGTCACTATCGAGTCCATACAGAAAATGGTGGCCGAGCAATTCGGGCTAAGACTGGTCGAGATCAAAGCGAAAGACAATTCGCGGGCGATCGTCTATCCGCGGCAGATTGCCATGTACCTGGCCAAGCAGATGACGGAAGCCTCACTGCCTGAGATCGGACGCCAGTTCGGCGGCAAGCATCACACCACAGTGCTTCACTCAGTCGAGAAGATCGAAGAGGTTCGCAAGAACGATAAAGATTTGAACAGACTGCTGAACAAGCTGACCGAGCAATTGGGGGGATAAATCGCGGTCATCTTGTGTTTTGCACCACACGGCGCAGTTTTGCTTTTCCAGAGCTGTGAATGAGATGTGGAAGCTGTGCAACGGCCGGGACAATGGCAACGGCGGAAATCTTCTCCCCCCTCCTCCGCCGAATTAGAGACGGATTTCTCACACGAAGGTATCGCGTTCAAGGCGGTGAGAATAGGCGAGTTGGAGAAATTTTCCACTTCTGCGCCGCACCTACTGTTACTGCTGGTTTTATAGGTTTTGCATTTGATATAAGGGAAGTAATAAAAGTAGCACGCGGCAGGGGAGATTAAAGTCTATGCCGGTGGAAGCGGTCGTGGCGACGGGAACTGCGGTGGGAGCGATGGAGATCACGGTCAGCAAATTTGAATTGCTGAAAGAGCTAACGGCAACGCAGGGCGTGGTCGAGCGCAAGACCACGATTCCAATTCTCTCCAATTATTTATTTGAGGCTGCCGACGGCGAGTTGAGACTGACGGCGACCGACTTGGATTTGAGTCTCCGAACATCCTGCAACGCCAAAGTAAAAAAAGAAGGCTCATGTACGATTCCGGCACGCAAACTTCACGACTATGTGAAGCTGCTGCCCGACGCCGACATCACCATAAAACTCCTCGAGAATCATTGGGTCAGCATTCGTTGCGGGCGTTCCAACACAAAAATGGTGGGCATGGCGAAGTCGAATTTTCCCAGCTTGCCTGTGTTTCCCACCGCCGGGGTTGTGAAGATTCCCGGGCAGGTACTACGCGGACTGATCGCCCGCACCGGCTTCGCGATCTCGAGCGAAGAATCACGCTACACGCTGAACGGCGCGCTGATGCTGCTGAAGCCGGAGTCGATCACCATGGTAGCGACCGACGGCCATCGCCTGGCGCATTGCGAGCGCAGCGGGGAAAAGTTCGAAGGCGTCTCCGGCGAGATGAAAACGCTGGTTCCCAAGAAGGCGATGGACGAACTGAAATCGCTGCTCGATTCCACCGACGCCGAGATCGTCGAATTTGCTAAAGATGAATCGACGCTCTTCTTCCGCATCGGGTCGCGCCTGCTGACCTCCCGTCAGCTCACCGGGCAATTCCCCAACTTCGAAGCCGTCCTGCCCAAAGACAACAGCAAGAGCATCGTGCTGAACAACTCTGACTTGAACTCTGCCATCCTGCGCGTAGCCCAGTTCGCCGACGAGCGCTCCCGCGCCGTGCGCATGAAGCTCGAAAAAGGCGAAGTGAAAATCTCAGCCTCGTCTACGGAAGCCGGCGAGTCCGAGGATTCGATCGAAGCTCCCTACGACGGCGAAACCATGACCATCGGCTTCAACGCCCAATACCTGGTCGACTTCCTCAAAGCCGCCGGCACCGGCGAAGTGCGCCTCGAATTAAAGGATTCGCAATCCGCCGGCCAGTTGCGCCCCGCCGAAGGCGACGATTACAAGTACCGCTATATCGTAATGCCCATGCGCATCTGACCAACTGCCGGCAGCGACGACGACCGCTGGCAGTGACGTGATGCCGGCAGTAACGTGGAAGAGCGTCGCTTCAGCGCCGCGAAAAAGTCCAGAAGAAGAGGCGGCTTCAGCCCCGGTTGTTGTCTCGTTCGCGTTCGACACGATTAATGCTCAAGCGCTGCGTCGCCCTTGACCTTCCGCCCCACCTGTCATAGATTGGCGCAACAATAGATTGGCGCAACCTTGTTCTCAAGGAGTCTTTTATGCTTGACGGATTCAAGAAATTCATCCTGCGCGGCAACGTCGTCGATATGGCGGTAGGCGTGGTGATTGGCGCGGCCTTTGGCGGCGTAGTCACGGCGCTGACCAAGGATCTCCTGACGCCGCTGATTGCGGCGCTGGTGGGCAAGCCGGACTTTTCCTATCTTGGGTTTAAGATTCGCGAGACACCGTTTCCGGTGGGCGACTTCATCAATGCTTGTGTGTCGTTTTTTCTGATTGCCTCAGCGATTTACTTCTTTGTCGTAGTCCCCGTGAATGCCCTGGTGGCGCGCATGAACAAAGGCGAGAAGCCGCCTGATCCCACCACCAAGAAGTGTCCCGAGTGCCTGAGCGAAATTCCCATCGACGCGCGCCGCTGTGCGCACTGCACCCAGCCCGTGCTGGGCAGGGCGGCGTAAGATGACGGGCGCTGGAGAATTCGCTTTCGATACGCAAATTCAGGTGAACTTCACTCTCTCAGGCTGATACAAGGCGCGACTCGGGTAACATGGCGGTATGAGCCTCCGCCAGATTCTTTTCAGTTGTTTTGTAATTGTGCTGGCGCCGCCGGTGCTTCGGGCACAGACCCAAGCCCAGAGTTCCTCGTCAACCTCAGCCTCCGCGCCTTCCACATCCGCGTCGTCCTCGAAACCGGTCACAAAGCGCCAATCGAATTCTCCGCTGGACTCCGGCTCAACCGCCAACGGTATCTACCGCAACCCTGCCTTCGGATTCACCTGCAAGATTCCCGAAGGATGGGTTCTGCGCACCGCCGAAATGAACCAGCAGGAGGCCGAGGACGAGAAAGAAGATTCCGGCAAGAAATCCACAACAGCCGGACAAGTGCTGCTGGCGGCCTTTTCGCGCCCACCCGACGCCCGTGCCGAAGATGTGAATGGATCAATCCTCATCGCAGCCGAGAGCGCCGCTTCATATCCCGGCCTGACCGACGCGGCGCAATACTTCGGTCCGCTCACCGAGGTGGCCAAGGCGCGCGGGTTTGAGATCGACGACGATCCTTATGAGTTCGTGCTGGGGGCAAAAACGCTAGCCCGCGGAGATTTTCAAAAAAATGTCGGGACCCGCGTCATGCGCCAATCAACGCTGGTTATCTTGTCGCGCGGATACCTAGTCTCATTCACATTCATTGAAGGAACCGAGGACGAGGTCGAGGAGTTAGTGCAGGGACTAAGTTTTGCGACGGCGCGAAAAGCCTCGCCCTAGAACCACCGCCAGAACGAAGTTTGTCATTCCAACCGCCACCGCCAGAACTAACTTTGTCATTCCGACGCTGTCCGGAGCGAACGCGACGGCAAGGAGGAATCTGCTGTTGCGCCCACCGTTTGATACATGCGCGACGACCGCGCAGATCAGTCCAGTGGCTCCGGTTCGAGTGCGATGTTGGTTTCCCCGGCCGCTTTTTTCTGCGCGTATTTTTTCATCCAGGCTTCCCAGCTCTTGCCCGCGGCCGTATCGCGTCCAGTGAACTCGAGCGCGGCAATGTCGGCGTAAGAGATCGAGACCTTATCGTTCGAATTTCTCGGATACAGCCGCACCACGGACTCCTTCAGCGTGGCCGCGCTGCGCCGGTCGAAAAGATAGCCTTCCAGCTTCGATCCGTCCTTGCGCGTAATCGTAACGTCTCCGCGATAATCGAAAGCCTTCTCAAGCGCGACGCGGATTTCTTCTTCCGTCGCCAGTTGCGGAATCCAGCCCTCGAGCTGTTCGTGCGCCGTGCCCGGAGCAACTTCGAGCGCTTCAGGATTGATATGAGGCACGGCCTGCGCAGCTTCGTGATCGATGTGCCCCGATTCCTTGCCAGTCATAACCAGAAAAATGTAGGGACAGCCGCCCTCGGCTGTCCGCCGGGCGAAGCCCGGCCTCTAAGCCCGCGTCCCCTGCAAGGATGACTCGCTAGTCGGCGCGATCTGCACCAACGGATGCACCGGAGCCTGCGGCTCGTCCAGCAAACGCAGCGCCTCCTCATCCCGATATCCCGTGAACAACGTCGCATTCACCGTAGCCAAAAATCCGCCCAGCGAACTAAAAGTCGCATTCACCGCCGAAGCTTCATACCCGCTGTGCACCATGCAATTCGCGCACGCCGGATTGCCCGACTCCGTCCCGTAGTTGCTCCAATTCGTAGTCGACAGCAGCTCAGCAAAACTCTCGGCGTAGCCATCCTGCAGCAGATAGCACGGCTTCTGCCATCCAAAAACGTTATAGGTCGGCATGCCCCACGGCGTGCACGCGAACGTGCGCTTGCCCATCAGGAATTCCGAAAACAGCGGCGACAGATTGAAGCGCCAATTCTTCTTGCGATTCGACAAGATAGCGCGGAACATGCGCCGCGTCCGCGCGCGCCCCAAAAAATGTTTCTGGTCCGGCGCCTTGTCGTAGGAGTACCCGGGCGAAAGCATCATGCCCTCAATGCCCAACTCCATCATGTCGTCAAAGAACGCGCGAACGGATTTCGGATTAGCTCCGTCGAACAGCGTGGTGTTGGTGGTGACGCGGAAGCCGCGCCTGAGCGCCTCTTTGATCGCATCCACGGCAATGTCGTATCCGCCCTCGCGGCACACCGCCAGATCGTGCTCTTCGCGCTGCCCGTCGAGGTGCACGCTGAAGGTCAGGTACTTGCTCGGCGCAAAAAGATGAATCTTCTCTTTCAGCAGCAGCGCGTTGGTGCACAGGTAAATATATTTCTTGCGCGCCACCAGGCCGGCCACAATCTCGTCGATCTGCGGATGCATCAGCGGCTCGCCGCCCGGAATCGAAACCACCGGCGCTCCGCATTCGTCCACCGCGCGAAAACATTCCTCCGGCGTCAAATCTTTCTTCAGAATGTGCGCCGGATACTGAATCTTCCCGCATCCCGCGCAAGCCAGGTTGCAGCGAAACAGCGGCTCCAGCATCAGCACCAGCGGATACTGCTTGCGCCCGGCAACCTTCTGCCGCAGCACATAGCTTGCCACCGTCCACATCTGTGAAACCGGAACTGGCATGATCGGGTCTGAAACTCCTGTAAGACTAGTTTATCAGGATTGAATCGCGTCATGTCGACGAAGCCAAACCAGAACCGGATCTAGAAACGCATAAGCAAGTCGCTGACGCCGGCGGTGGCCCACTCAAGCCCGCCTGTGGCTTGAGTGGGGTACCTCGACTCCCAGCCATGTCGGCAGATCGGGAAGGGCACGAGTTCCACTCGTGCCGCAAAAGCAGCCCGAAAGGGATGCGGCTTTCAGCCGCTGAGGTCAGCCGTTTCTCTACAACGGCGGTGGCCCATTCAAGCCCGATTTTGGCTTGAGTGGGGCAGTTCGACTCGCCGCACCCGCTCCAGTCCCGTAGGGACGGCAGACAATAGCCCCGGACGTAAGTCCGAAGAGGGAAATTCAGGGAGACAAACCGCTTCCAAAAAGCCAAAGCCCCGAGCATCGCTCGGGGCTTTCGAGATACTAAACGGCGTCCGCCAAACACTTACTATGATAAGCGCGGCGCTTGAATTGTCAAGAAACTTTGGTATCGAGTGACCCGAGGAGGGCAAGGGAGTCGAACCCTAGTGGCTGCAAAACCACTCGACATTTCGCGGACGCCGTCCAGTACCCACTGGCAATACCCTCCTAAAACGAATCGTCCACCGCGTAACATCTTATGGACACTCACTCGCGAAACGAACTGTGGTGTCCATAAATATTTGGGAACTGTGCCAATTCGGGAGAATGAAAAGGACGGACGGGTGACCAAGTCTGTTCCGCGCCAGCCTTTTTGTTAAGCCCTGCCTGTTCGGTTGCGAAATGGGAACTTCCCAAGGTGGGACGCTCGGTCCACCAAGTCTCCAGCACCAGTACCAAAGTGGATAGATGGTATTCGCTCGTCCGAGTAGCCTTAAGAAGCGGCAGGCAAGGGAAACTTTCGTCGTGGGTAGCCTTCAAGGTACCCCGGACCACTCAAGATAACGAATCTTGAACCCTATGCGTCGTAGAACATTCAGGTGAAATTGAACAGCAGGTCCCATTTGAACCGGAAGGTCGAAGTCGCGTTCGGGGCGGCGATTCTGACGTTACTTGCGGTGGGCGCGGTCTCTTACCGCGGCATGGTCGTCTCCGAAGAAAGCGACCGGTGGGTGCGGCATACCCACGAGGTTATTGAGAATCTTCAGGATTTACTCTTCGCCTTGAAGAATGTCGAATCGAGTATCCGCGGGTTTGTATTGACGGACAAGGAATCCTATGTTGAGACCCTTCGCGCCAGCTCAGCAAGAACCGTGCAGGACCAAATAATCATTCGCAACTTAACGGTGGATAACCCGACACAGCAGCTCCAATTGCCTGAGCTTGCCAGTCTGGCTTCGCACAAGATGCAGCGGGCAGAGATGCTCATCGAGCTACGCCGGACCAAAGGTCCACAAGCGGCCGCGGAGGCGATTCGAACCGGACCGGGTCAGCAGATCATGGATGAGGTTGAAGCGATCGTTCGCCAGATGCAAGGCGAAGAGCTGCGCCTGCTTGCGCTGCGCATCGCTGATTCGAACCGGCGCATGGAACAGACCAAGGCAGAGCTGATTCTCGGAACATTCCTCGCGGTGTTGATTGCCGCGGGAGCGGGTTGGGCCGTCCGGCGTGACTCTGCCGCTCGCGATCTTGCCGAAGCCGCCCTGCGCGAAGGCGAGACCCGCTTCAGCACCATGGCAAACAGCATTTCGCAGTTCGCCTGGATGGCGGATGAGAAGGGTCATATCTTCTGGTACAACGACCGCTGGTTTGAATACACCGGCACGATCCTGGAGGAAATGGCGGGCTGGGGCTGGCAGAAGGTTCATCACCCGGATCATGTGCAGAGGGTTGTGGACAAGATCAGCGGATGTTTCCAGAGCGGCCAGGTCTGGGAAGACACGTTTCCCCTGCGCGGGCGGGATGGCAAATACCGCTGGTTCCTCTCGCGGGCGGTTCCGATTCGCGATGCGAAGGGCAAGGTGTTGCGCTGGTTCGGGACGAACACCGACATCACGGACCGCAAAGAGGCGGAACTCAAGCTGGCATTGCTGAGCGAACGCCTGTCGCTGGCCACTGCGATTGCCAAGGTAGGGGTGTGGGAATGGGAAATGGCCGGCAAGATGTCGATCTGGGATGCCACGATGTTTCAGATTTATGGCTTCGCCCCGGAGGTTCCCATGCCGTATGAAAGATGGGCGGCCGCGGTACTGCCCGAGGATCTGCCGGGAGCGGAAGCGAATCTGCAAAAAACCATCGACGAAAAGAGTCAGGGATCCGCGGAATTCCGCATTCGTCTGCCGGATAGTTCCGTGAGAAATATTTCCGTGATTCAGAGTGCGGTTCTCGATGATCGGGGCAGGGTAATTCGCCTGATCGGCGTCAACATGGACATCACGGAACGCAAGCGGGCTGAGGAGGCTTTGGAACAGGGCGCCAAAGATCAGATTCGCTTCAAAGACGAATTCCTGTCGCATGTTTCGCACGAGCTGCGCTCGCCGCTTACCGCCATCAAGCAATTTACAAACATCCTGCTGGGCGGCTTGGCGGGCGAACTGAATAAAGAGCAACGCGAGTACCAGCAGATCGTCCTGAAAAATATCCGGCAGTTGCAATCGATGATTGACGACTTACTGGATGTCACGCGGGCGGAGGCTGGGAAACTGGGCGTAGACCCGGAGAGCGTTTCGGCTTCGGATGCGGTGACGGACAGCATAAACACGCTCCGAGTAAGCTCGGAAGTCAAAGGGGTGAGCCTTGCTGCCGAACTGTCGCCCGGCCTGCCCCCGGTTCATGCGGACCAGACGCGGTTGCGTCAGATCCTGATTATCCTGCTGGATAATGCCATAAAGTTTACTCCCAAGGGCGGGGCGGTAAAGGTTCTTGCCAGGCTGCAGGGGCGGGATCCCGAGTTCGTGGTTCTCGAAGTCTCCGATACCGGATGCGGCATGAGCGCGGAAGCCAGCGCGCGAGTCTTTGAACGCCTCTACCAGGTGGAGCAGCCCAGCCAGGCCAGCCGCAAGGGCCTGGGACTTGGCCTGTTTATCTGCAAAGAGCTGGTGACGCGGCAAGGCGGCGAGATTTGGGTGAAGAGCGATCCGCTAAAGGGCAGCACGTTTTCCTTCACCCTCCCGGTTTTTTCTCTGAACAACGTAATTGCCCCGCTTCTCAAGGACGACCGGTGGCCGGCGGAATCGGTGGCTCTGGTAATGTCGGAGATTTATTTTGCGGGAGACGGCAGTTCGAACTTCCAACAAGAGTGGCGCCGCGAAGTCCGCGACCTGGTGCAACGCTGTTTGCTGCCCAATCTGGACGTGCTTCTGCCGAAAATGAGCTATGGCGCGGAAGGAGAGCGCTTCTTTGTCGCGGCCTTTGCCGATGAAAAAGGAGCGTCCATACTCGCCAAACGGATTCGCGAACAATTCGAGTGTCTTCCCCATCCGAAGCGCACCGATCTCACTCTTTCGGTCACTTACACCATGCTGAAACCGTTTCCGCTGGAGGGAGGCTCATCCCTGGAAAGCATGGTGACGACGATGGCAACCAATCTCGAAGAGTCGATCAAGTCTCAAATATTATCGGAGGGTGTGTCTCATGAGTAACAAGAAAATTCTCATCGTTGAGGACGACGCCGACGTGCGTCTCGGATATAACGTCCTGCTGAGGGCCAATCACTACGACACGTTCTTCGCCGCCGATGGACTGTGCGCGATAAGCGAAGCTCGCAAATGCCTGCCCGACGTGATCGTGCTCGATCTTGGTCTGCCGGCCGGGGACGGCTTCGTGGTTTTGGAGAGATTGCGGGCCAATATGCAACTCTCGATGATCCCCGTGATCGTTGTTTCCGGGCGCGACCTTCCCGGAAACAAGGAACGCGCGCTGCAATCTGGGGCCAAGGCGTTTGTGCAGAAACCCTGGAATGACAATGAACTGTTGGCGCTTATCGGGAAGCTGGCCCTCCAACCCGACCTATCGACATCTCAGCCGAAATAAAACCGCGGAAGGGATGCGCGGGCGGGTGGCCCATTCAAGCCGTCCTTTGGCTTGAGTGGGGTAGTTCTTGAAATTCGGAAACAGATGGAATGTTCCCAGCAACTAGTTCGAATCGCACCCCAAAGAAAACCGCAGAGCTGCACACACCTCATTCATTCGTACAGAACTAAGCTGGGCCACTCGTCTCCCCAGGTACTGCTGCGACACCGTCACCGCATTGTGCAGGTTCACCGCGCACGGGGCTTTCATCCCGTCCTCCTCATTTAGCACGACTTCCGATGGCACGCCGCGAATCGTAGAAGTAACCGGCGCAACCGTGACCGTGGATAAATACGCGATGGCGCTGTTGCGCGTGAGCACGAGGGCCGGTCGTTTTTTGTCGGGCGCGGCAAACTGGTAGAGCCGAACCTCACCTCGGGCAATCCGGCCTCGGGCTATTCTCTCCCCGGCTATTCTTCCGGCCACGTGGCCTCCGATTCCCAACCCTGCGTTTCCCCGTCAGCCTGCGAATGCCGCGAGTAGCCCTGGCGGTCGCGCTCTTCACTGGCTCGCAGTTCCAACCGGCGGAGGTGTTCCCGCAAGGCGTCGCGCACCAACGCGGAACGGTTTCGCCGAGTCCGTTTCGCGGCTTGGTCGGCGGCGTATAACAGCTTTTTATCCAGCACGATTTGAACGACTTCCATATGTGGAACTCATTCCACAGTATACTCCACACAGAAATACTTTTTCAAAGTTTGATTGTCATCCTGAACAAGCGTCCTTTGCGCAGTGAAGGATCTGAGCGAGCCGCGCGAAGGGTCGCGTTTTTGCGACCCATTAATCGCGCGTTTGGCTCGCTTCCTTATCAAACTCACCACTACGGCGGCCCGTTTACTGCGCCGATTCGGCTCTCGCGCGGCGTCGAAAAACACTCCCTTCCGTGATATAATCTCCCTAGTCGCCAAACGAACCTAAGTACAAGATATTTCAATAACTTGAAGTCGGTTCGCAGGCGCCATGCCAGGCTGGGTTCGGACGAATTTTCAAAGCTGTTTTTCAGGCGCAATCGAACCCGGTTCTGACAGAAAGTTCGGGGCATTCTCCCGCGGAGCGGAATGGCCACCAAAGAGATCAATACTCCCATCGCAGAAACTAAAACAAAAAACGGAAACGTGACTCCGATCACCTCAGGCAACGGCGGTGGCTCGAGCGATTACAACGCCGACTCGATCAAAGTGCTCAGCGGCATGGAGCACGTGCGCAAACGCCCGGCGATGTACATCGGCTCGACCGGCGAGGTCGGTTTGCACCACCTCGTCTACGAAGTCGTCGACAACTCGGTCGACGAAGCTCTCGCCGGTTTTGCCACAAAGATCGAAGTCACGATCCACATCGACAACTCGATCACCGTTGTCGATGACGGACGCGGTATTCCCGTCGACGACATGGAAGTCGACGGCGAGAAACTTTCCGCGGCCGAGGTCGTGATGACCAAGTTGAATGCCGGCGGAAAATTTGACTCGTCCACCTACAAAGTTTCCGGCGGATTGCACGGTGTGGGCGTTTCTGTGGTGAACGCACTCAGCGAAGAACTGGAGCTCGAAATCTGGCGCGACGGCGCGACCTGGGAGCAGACCTACTCGAAGGGCCAACCCACCAGCAAGCTGAAGAAGACCGGCGTCGCCAAAATGAAGACGGGGACGAAAGTTCACTTCCTCCCTGATCGCAGCATTTTTACCGGAACGGTCGAGTACAACTACGACACCTTGGCGCAGCGCCTGCGCGAGCTCGCCTTCCTGAACAAGGGACTGTCGATCACCCTCACCGACGAACGCTCGACCGACGCCAAGAGCGGCGAGGCCAAGCATGCGGAATTCAAATACAAAGGCGGCATCGAAGAGTTCATCAAGCATTTGAACCGCGGCAAGCAAGTTCTGCACGACAAGCCCATCTACATGGAAGCGGAGCGCAGCGGCGTGGCCATGGAGATCGGGCTGCAGTACAACGACGGATATTCCGAATCGGTTTTCAGCTTCGCCAACAATATCAACACCGTCGACGGCGGCACGCATCTGTCGGGCTTCCGCATGGCGCTGACCCGCACCATCAATTACGCCGGGCAGCAGATGGGTCTCTTCAAAGACGTAAAAGAAAATCTGACCGGCGACGACGTGCGCGAAGGCCTGGTGGCCGTAATCAGCGTGAAGCTGCCGCAGCCTCAGTTCGAAGGCCAGACCAAGGGCAAGCTGAATTCCGATATCGCCGGCATCGTGCAGGCGTTCGTCAACGAGCGGCTCGGAGCATTCTTCGAGCAGAACGCAACCGTCGCGAAGAAGATCATCAACAAAGCAGTCGACGCAGCCCGCGCCCGCGAAGCCGCGCGCAAGGCGCGCGATCTAACGCGGCGCAAAGGCGCACTCGATTCCGGAGGTCTGCCGGGCAAGTTAGCCGATTGCTCGGAGCGCGATCCGAACCGCTGCGAATTATTTTTGGTCGAGGGCGAGTCCGCCGGCGGAACCGCGAAGCAGGGGCGCGACCGCCGCTTCCAGGCAATCCTGCCGCTCAAAGGAAAAATTCTCAACGTCGAGAAAGCCCGCTACGACAAGATGCTGGCGCACGAAGAAATCCGCGCCATGATTACCGCGCTCGGGACTGGCATCGCCAAGGACGATTTCGATCCCACCAAAGTTCGCTACGGCAAAATCATTCTGATGACCGACGCCGACGTGGACGGTTCGCACATCCGCACCCTGCTGCTCACCTTTTTCTTCCGTCACATGCAGGAGCTGATCAAGCGCGGCAACGTCTTCATCGCGCAGCCCCCGCTGTACTCGATCAAGAAAGGCAAGTCGATGCAATACATCAAAGACGACGATGCCTTCGACAAGTTGACGTTAAAGCGCGGAGCCGACGCGGTGATTGTGCGCTATGGCGAGGGCGCGGCCAAACTCGAGGGCGCCAACCTGACGCGCTTCATGAGCGTGCTGAAGGAATATCTCAACTTCTTCGACAAGGTGAACAAGCGGCTGCGCGACGAGAGCGTCACCGAACTGCTGCCCCGGCTCGATTTCTCGAAGCACACTGATTTCGAGGGCGACAAGAAGACGCCGCCCAAAAAGATCGAGAAGCTCGAGCGGGAATTGAAGAAGCTGCAAAAAGACCGGAAGTTCAAGAGCATCGACGCCGTCTTTGACGAAGAGCACAACCTGTGGGAAGTTCGTTTCGTGAACTCGCAGGGATCGGAGCACGTCATCAACTGGGAGCTGGCTTCTACCGCGGAGTGCCGGCAGTTGATTTCGAAGTTCAAGCAGATCGAACCTTATCTGGAGCCGCCCTTTGTCGTCGAAGCCATAACCAAAGCGAGCGCGGTGAGCGGCAACGGCGACGAAGCTTCCGACGAGGACGGCGCAGACACAGACGAGAAGTCCGAGAAGAAAGGCGCGAAGGCTGCGCCCAAGCACAAGGCCGCAATCGAGCCGGTGGAAAAAGCAACGGCGCGCGAGCTGTTCGAGTATGTGAAGAAAGAAGGCAGCCGCGGCTACGACGTGCAGCGCTACAAAGGCCTGGGTGAGATGACCGCGCCCCAACTATGGGAGACCACCATGGATCCCGAGCGCCGCACGCTGCTCTCAGTGAAACTGGAAGATATCGCCGAGTGCGAAACCATCTTCACCACGCTCATGGGCGAAGACGTGGAAGCGCGGCGCAAGTTCATCGAAGAGAATGCCCTGGATGTGAAGAATCTGGATATCTAGCCTCTGAATATCTCGGCGCCTGTTAGAAATCCCGCTCAACAAAAGGGCCGCGATCAAAGATCGCGGCCCTTTGCTTGTACAGATTAAGTTGATTATGGGACAGTGCCTTTGGCCGCGCCGGCGGGTACGTTCGCGCTAAACGTGAACCAACCCGATTGCGACTCATTCCCTGCGATGTTGGAGAGGTTCGAGGCTTGCCACACGCCCGTGAAGTCCGGCGCATGGGTATTATCTGAACTGGCCACGATCCAGTACTGAGTTCCGGCGGTTACGGCAGTCGATACAATAGTTACGCTCACAACCGTGCAGCAGGCGCCGAAATCCGGAATTTTCGTGGAGCGTCCAGATGCCAGAAGCGTTCCCGGCGTTCCTGAGGCGTCGCTGTAAAGGCCGATCTCTACTACGGACGTTCCCGAGATAGAGCCAATCGCGGCCTGAAGTTGGGTGACGTGGGCATCAGCCTTAGGAGTGAAAGGCAAACCGATTCCCTGCTCAGGATCACTCACGGAGTTATCTGGCCCCAGCACGTAGTAACCGGTGGTGTCGTTGTAGTAGTCGGTGGTTGTCGGACCGAAGTTGGTGTAAATCGTTTGCAAAGTGGCTGGAGTTTCCTGGGCTGGCGTTACGGCGCTTTGTCGAACGGTGTGAGCTACTTTGGGCCCACTATTCTGTGCCGCAAGCATCCCGCAGGCTAGGGTTGAGAGAAGCAAACTGCCTACCACGCGTTTAAGCATTAATGTCCCTCGATTTGAAATTTGATTCGTAACAGACTTACAGTGGCCGGAGACCCCTGTCTCTTCGCCAGAAATTCAGGCACTGGGGCTGGGAGAGCAGATTCCGCAGGCTTACCGACCTACAACTATAGTTTTCAAAGCGGAATGTCAATCAGGAGAAAGACTGCAGTCGAAAGTACGTGGACGCGAAAACGTGGAAGGGCGCGGCAAGTTCATCGAAGAGAATGCGCTGGATGTGAAGAATCTGGATATCTGAATTCCTCGCCACGGATTTGCACGGATTGCACGGATAAAACGACTCTGCGACATTGGACGGCCTACCGTCCGTCCGTTTTTGTTTGCTCGGCAGATCCTCTAGCCGAAGCTTACAATTCTCCGCATCATGATTCCCTCGCGATCTCTGGTGGGCGCCCTCCTCGTCGCAGTTCTAACTGCAGCTCTCTCCAACCCAACGCTGGCCGCCGATTCTTCCGTCTCTCCCACTCCGCCCATGGGATGGAACAGTTGGGATTCCTACGGCACGACGGTGCGCGAAGACCAGGTCAAGGCGAATGCGGATTGGATGGCCGGGCATCTTGCGAAGTATGGATGGAAATACATTGTCGTGGATATTCAGTGGTACGAGCCGAATGCGCAGGGACACGATTACAAGCCCGGCGCTCCGCTGACCATGGATGAATACGGCCGGCTGATGCCGGCGGTCAACCGGTTTCCTTCGGCGGCCAACGGCGCGGGGTTCAAGCCGCTTGCCGATTACGTTCACAGCAAGGGATTGATGTTCGGGATTCACATCATGCGCGGCATTCCGCGGCAGGCGGTGGAAAATAATCTTCCCATCAAAGGCACCTCGTATCACGCCGCCGACGTGGCCGATCTGGAGAATGCGTGCCGCTGGAATCCCGACATGTGGGGAGTGGATACGACAAAGCCGGGTGCGCAGGCTTATTACGATTCGATTGCGGAGTTGTATGCGTCGTGGGGCGTCGACTTTATCAAAGCCGACGACATGGGCAGCCATTTGTATCAGCCAGCGGAGATCAAGGCGCTGAGCCTGGCGATGCGCAAGACCGGGCGGCCGATGGTGCTGAGCATCTCGCCGGGTCCGGCGCCGATTTCGGAAGCGGAGTTTTTCGAGAAGTACGCGCAGATGTGGCGCATCTCCGACGACTTTTGGGACGACTGGAAGCTGCTGCGCCAGCAATTCGATTACACGCGCGACTGGGCTCAATACGTTGGGAAAAACGGAACGTGGCCTGACGCCGACATGTTGCCTCTGGGAAAACTGAGAGTGACGGCAACGGAAGGCGGCGGCAGCGTGAGCAAGTTCACTCCCGATGAGCAGCAGACGATGATGACATTGTGGTGCATCTTTCGCTCGCCATTAATTTTTGGCGGCGACCTGCCGAGTAACGACGCGGCCACGACCGCGCTCATCACCAATGAAGAAGTTCTTGAGGTGAACCAGCACAGCAGCGGTGGGCACCAGGTGCTGGAGAGGGGCAAGATACGAGCGTGGGTGGCTCAGGGCGCCAAGTCTGGCGAAAAATTTGTGGCCGTCTTTAATCTGGGAGACGCGGCGGAAAATGTTCAGATACCCTGGGGCGCACTCGGGATTGCGACGAAGGCGGCGGAGGTGCGTGATCTGTGGTCGCACAAGCCTCTCGGAGAAATAAACAGGATCGACGCGCGAATCGCTCCTCACGCCAGCGTTCTGTACAAAATTAGTTTCTGATTTAGTCTTCGTAGAGCTTTTTACTTCAGGCCTTCCACCAGGTACAAGTCCGCCAACATTCTGTGATAGCCGAATACGCAGGTCTTGGCGTCCGGCGTCATGTAGATGGGGCCGATGTTTTCAACTCCGGCGGGGTCGGAGGGCATGAGCTCTTTCCAGAGCGAGCGCTTTCCGGTTTGCAGGTCGACGCGATAAACGCGCGCCGGCAATTCGCCGGGTTGATAGATGTAGAGCGAGCGGCCGTCGGCGCTCCATGTGATGGGCTGCTCGCCCTGATTGAGGCCGGCGATGAGTTGCGGATCGCCACCGGCCACGGGGTAGAGATATCCTCGTTGATCGGGGCCAATGGCGGCGATCTGCTGCGAGTCGGGCGAGAGGGAGAAGGCCGTGGCGTTGACGCCTTCCTGCGAGATCACCTGACTTTTGCCCGAGGCGAGATCGTAGACGTAGAAGCGGACCCCTTTGTTGGGCTCGTCGGCGGCGAACAGGATGCGCTTGCCGTCCGGGAACCAGTGCGCCCAGCTGTGGTTGATATCGTCCTTGGTCAGGTCTCTCGGCTCGCCGGGGCCGGTGGGCAAGAGCTTGAACTGCGAGGGCGACTCCTGAGTTTGTGCAATCGCCCACTTGCCGTCGGGCGAGAGCGAGACCGCGCCGCCTTCGCCGAGCAGGACCGCAGGTGAGCCGTCGGTTTTGCGAACGTACACGGCGTAGGTGAGGCCGCCGGACTTGGAATAATCCAGCGCACCACCGCCGCCTTCTTCGTCGAATAGCAACGTCTTGCCATCGGACGAAAGATCGGCAGGATAGGTGTAATCCAGCCACGAAAGTTCGTGTTGCTTGGCATCGTTGGCGAAAACGCCGAGCAATTCGCGGCGCCAGGTGGCGCGCACCAGCAGCACGCGGCCGTCTTTGGCGATGTCGAGCAGCATGAGCGCGCCCGGCAGGCGGGCTACGATGCGCTGCTTGCCTTCGAGCGTCGTGGCATAAAGAGTGCGGTCCGTGCCCGATTTGCTGGCGGTAAACCAAACCTCTTTGCCATCGGGCGACCAGGCAAGGCCCTGAATGGTGAACCATTGGCCGGAGAGTAGCCGCTTATTGCCCGCCATATCGACCACCGCCAGCGAGCCGCTGTCGTCGCCTTGCAGCGGATGATCGGCGAACGCGATGTAGTCGCCCTTCGGAGAAACGCGAGGATGGCCGATCCATCCGCCAGTCTGATAGAGCGGCTTTCCGATGGGAAACTCAAGTCGATTGCGGCCGCCGAGGTCGCGCACCACGGCGAGAGTATTGCCGTCCGGAGCCCAGTCGGCCCACTGCACTTGTTCGAGAATCTCCCGCGGAGCGCCTCCCGATAACGGTGCGCGGGCCAGCGTTCCCATGCTTACCCATGCGCCGATGGCTTTGCTATTCAGCAACACTGCCATCTCCGACGTGGAAGAGATCGACATCAGCTGCGTGCGGCTCAGCCCCATGGAGCGCGATTCCGGAGCCTCCGGACGCGCGGTGAACACGTCGACGGGATTGCCCTGCCATGCGGCGCTGTACAAAATGGTTTGGCCATCAGGAGCAAAACGCGCGGAGCGAATGCTGCCACGGCGAAAGGTGAGCTGCCGATAAATGGGAGGCTCCGCCGGCGCGGCGGTGAAGATTTTCTTGCCTGCAAACAACCCCAGCGCAGCAGCCACCACAAGCCCGACGGCGAAAATCAGCGCTGCGACGGGCTTCTTGCGCTGCGCCGGCACGGCCGCTGCGGTGGCCACAGCGTTTGAGGATGAGGACTGCGCCGCTTCTGTAACCACCGAGGTGCGCGAGGAATCGAGGGAGCGCTTGAAGCGTTTAAGGTCGGCACGGAGTTCGGCCGCGGTCTGGCACCGCATGTCGCGGTCTTTTTCGAGAGCCTTGTTGATGATCTCCTCAAGCTTCGGCGGAAGTTCCGGAACCAGGCGCGTAGGGGCGGTGGGGTGACGATTCAGAATCGCTTCCGTGACAACCGCCGAAGTTTCTCCGCGGAACGGAAGAATGCCGGTGGCCATTTCGTAGAGCACCACGCCAAAGGAAAACAGATCGGTGCGTGGGTCGAGTTCTTTGCCGCGAAGCTGTTCCGGCGACATGTAAGCGACGGTGCCAACCGCAGTGCCGGGGCTGGTCAGGTCGAGTCCGCTTGCGTCGGCCAAGGTTTGCGAATCGCCGCTGGTGGGGCGGGCTGCGCGCGCAACCTTCGCCAGTCCGAAGTCGAGAATCTTGGCATTGCCCCGGTCGGTGACGAAGATGTTCGCGGGTTTGATGTCCCGGTGCACGATTCCCTTGCTGTGGGCGGCATCGAGCGCGTCGGCAACTTCGATCGCGAGCGTAAGCAAGGACTCCAACTCCATGGGGCGGCCCTGAATCAGGTGTTTCAGGGTCTGGCCGCTCAGGCACTCCATCACGATGAAGAGATGGCCATCGTGCTGGCCAATCTCATGGATGGTGCAGATGTTGGGGTGGTTCAGCGATGAAGCGGCGCGCGCCTCGCGGCGGAAGCGCTCGAGAGCCTGCGGATCCTGCGAAGCATCGTCGGGAAGAAACTTCAGGGCGACAAAGCG
>JBEKHS010000044.1:0-28487 GCA_050012155.1 Candidatus Sulfotelmatobacter sp.
GCTCCTTCAAAATGATCTCTTTCTCAAACATCAATAAGCAGTATGGCAAGCAGTTGCTCTTCGTGGATGCTTCGTTTCAGTTGAATCCCGGCGAAAAAGTCGGGCTGGTCGGTCCCAATGGGTCGGGCAAGACAACGCTCTTCCGTATGGTGGTCGGCGAGGAAACTCCCGACGAAGGCGCGGTCTCAGTTCCCAAGAAGTTGACGATCGGCTACTTTCGCCAGGACGTCGAGGAAATGCAGGGCCGTTCGGTCCTGGATGAAGCGATTGCAGGCAGCGGACGCGTCGGCGATCTACACCACGAGCTCGAAGCCTTGCAGCGGGAAATGTCCGACCCTGACAAGGCTGATGACATGGACCGCATCCTTGATCGCTTCGGTCACGTTCAGGAGGAGTACGAGCATTTGGGCGGTTACGCGCTCGAATCGCAAGCCCGTGAAGTGCTCCACGGTCTGGGGTTCCATGGTTCGGGATTCAAGGACGATCAGATTGACGGCGACGTGGGCGCTCTCTCGGGCGGATGGAAAATGCGGGTTGCGCTGGCACGGGTCCTGCTCGGAATGCCCGATGTATTGCTGATGGACGAACCGACGAACCATCTCGACATCGAATCCATCATCTGGCTGGAGCAGTTTCTCAAGTCATTTCCCGGCGCGCTGCTCATGACTTCGCACGACCGCGAATTCATGAATCGTCTGGTCTCAAAGATTGCAGAGATTGATGGCGGCGAAATCATTACGTACTCGGGCGACTACGACTTCTACGAGCGCGAAAGGGCCGTGCGAGAGAGCAATCAGCAGGCAGCATTCGCCCGGCAGCAGTCCATGCTTGCCAAAGAGCAGCGCTTCATCGATCGTTTCAGGACGCACGCGGCCAAAGCGGCCCAGGTCCAGAGCCGGATCAAGGCCTTGGACAAGATCGAGAAGATCGAACTGCCGAAAAAACGTGAGGTAGTAAAGTTCGACTTTCGCGTTCCTCCGCGATCGGGCGAACAGGTGGCCGTCCTTGAGAATCTGCACAAGAGTTACGGCCCGCGTGTGATTTACGAAGGATTCAATCTCACCATCCGCCGCGGAGAACGCTGGGCCGTCATGGGCAGAAACGGCGCTGGCAAGACTACGCTTCTTAAAATGATTGCCGGAGCCAGTGCTCCAGATGAGGGAAGCGTGCGCCTCGGCGCCAGCCTGTATATGGGCTACTTCGCGCAACAGTCTTTAGAAACGCTCAATTCCGATCTCACCGTCATCGAACAGTTACAACAAGATTTTCCCCAAGACGGCCTCGGGTCATTGCGGAACCTGGCGGGAGCATTCCAGTTTTCCGGCGAAGACGTAGATAAGAAGATCCGCGCACTCTCCGGCGGAGAAAAGTCGCGGCTGGCCATAGCGCGCATGCTCTACAACCCGCCGAACTTCCTGGTGCTCGACGAACCTACTAATCACCTGGATCTTGCGACCAAGGAAATGCTGGTGGATGCCCTGAAGGATTTTGAAGGCACCATGATCTTCGTATCGCATGACCGCATGTTCCTTCGCGGTCTCGGCTCACGTGTGTTGGAACTGGGCGGTGAGAGCGGCACGGATCGCCATCCCACTGTTTATCCTGGGTCATACATTGAGTACGTGCAGAAGCTTGGACATGAGGCGCCTGGGATCTATTCGTAGGTTTTGTACAACGGGGTACGTCCCGTCTGTCCCCAGATTTTTCCGTCTGTCCCCAGATTTTTCCAGATTTTTGTCCCCAGATTTTTCCCCCAGATTTTTCCCAGATTTTGAAATCGGGACTTGGCAGGATCGGGTTTTACAAGCGCAAGGCCAATCGGCCCATTGTGCAACGCCTCTTGCAAAGGCCTGCCAATCAAGAGGTCTCCATTCAATCAATAAGGGGAACCGTGAGTCAGTTCCCCTTATTGGACAGTTTTGGACAGTCGCTGCGAGTGTCCAATTGCCCGTAACCTTATGATTGCGTTGGTTGCGGGGGGCGGATTTGAACCGCCGACCTTTGGGTTATGAGCCCAACGAGCTACCAGACTGCTCCACCCCGCATTTCGATCATAAACAATGGCTATGACATCGTCAAACTTTCGAAAAGTCCGGTAGCGGCTCGGAGCCACTACCAAAAGTCCATTTGAAGTATCGTTCCAGTGATCTTCGCCCGTGGGTCTGCAACCATAGCCGTGGCACCGCCGCCAACCATCCTCTATAAATGCTTGCTCGGGGAGGTTCATCGCATCCAACGACTGATTCTGGGCATCGAACTAACGCGTGGTTTTCGTGCGCACCTGATTCGTGCGCACCTGATTCGTAGGCACCTGAGAAGACACACACGCCCAGCTAGGAGAGATATTACTTATGGCCAAGAAGGACCTGAACGCGAAAGCCTCCGCCAGCGAGCGGGGAAAAACGAGCGCGCAGCCTCGTCTGCACCAGAGCGCTCCCGCAATTCAAGAGTACGGTACGGTTTCGCACATGCTGCCTCTCGACCTCGAGGAGCCGGTTCGCCTGGAGATGACTGAACAGCTCAACCTTTTGTTAGCCGATACCATGACCCTGCGCGACCTCTACAAGAAATCGCACTGGCAAGTCGCGGGGCCGACCTTTTATCAACTCCACCTTTTGTTCGACAAGCACTACGAAGAACAATCCGAGATTGTGGACACGATCGCTGAACGCATACAACTTCTTGGCGGCGTTTCGATTGCTATGGCTGCTGATGTAGCCGAGACTACGCGCATCGAGCGTCCGCCGAAGGGGCGGGAGGAGGTGCCGGTGCAGATTTCGCGGCTCCTCGACGCGCACCAGATTATCATCGGCCACTGCCGCGTGCTGGCGAAACGAGCGGACCAAATCGGCGACGATGGCACCAACGATCTGGCCGTCAGCGACGTGCTGCGACCAAACGAATTACAGGTGTGGTTTCTAAGCGAACATCTCGTGGATGAGCCGCTGGTCAGGGCGCAACCACCGCGCTTGCGCGACGCGAGTTGAAGCAAGACGAGGGATCAGGCGAGCAGGCTCTCGATTGCGGAGCCTGCTCGTAGCTGTTTTGTTAAGGCCGCTGCAACTTAGCTTCGGCTCCCTGCCTTCATGTTGTCGTGATCGTAGTATTCGTAGGCCGACATCGGCTTCTCACCGCCCTTTTTCCAGGTGCGCGAATCCGTGGGCAATTTGCCCAGCACGCGCGCCATTTCGCGGATGTGCATCGCCACCGTGCCGCAACACGCTCCGATAAAGTTGATGCCGATATCGCGAGCGTGCGCGGCGTAATCCCCCATTTCCTTGCGCGTGAGTTGCAATGGATCCAACGCATAGGGAAACTCTGTCAGGCTGGTGAAGTCAGGCTTTTCTCTGGGCGTGCGGTACGCGACCGGCTGACAGGCCAGATATCCTGACACCGCCTCGCGCATCTGCTCCATCGGACCCAGGATATGCTCCGGAGGTCGAAGGCAGTTCATGCCAACAATGTCGGCCCCGGCATCGAATAATGCCTTGGCTGCATCGGCGGCGCTTTTGCCCTCAGCGGTTTCGTCTTTGTTTTCGAAACAAATTGTCACCATCGTGGGCAAGCCGGTTTGCTTGCCACGCTCGACGGCGATCAGCGCCTCGCCCAGCCAGGAGAAGGTTTCGCCGATGATGAAGTCGACGCCTTCTTCGACTTGTACGGCGAGTTGCTCATCAAAAGTTTTGCGCACGCGGTCGACAGACGACGGGCTTCCCGGTTCGTACATCCACGTGAGGCTCAGGTTCCCAGCAACCAGACAGCGGTCGCCCGCGACTTCGCGCGCAATGCGCACAGCCGCTCGATTCAAGTCCTCTAATCGATCCTCCAGCCCGACAGTCGCCAACTTGTCGCGGCTCGCGTAGAACGTCAGCGCCTGCAGTACTTCGGATCCCGCTTCGCGAAATTCAATGTGCAACTCGCGCAATGCCTCGGGATGCGTTAGCACCACTTCGGGGGTAAACGGGCCTGCGCGCACCCAGCCACGCTTCTCCAGTTCGAGCAGATATCCGCCGTCGCCCAATACCGGACCTTCTTTCAGTCTTTCCAGAATTCCTTTCTTTTTCATACCCGCTCCTGATTTTCTCAATCGTCACGTATCTTTTGCGTACCTAGCAGCGAGATGCAGCATCAATCCTGACTCACGCCGCGGCTTCTTTGAACTGCCCTTTCTTCCAGTCGCGCAGAGCCTGCTGCGCCGCATTCCTGCCCGGCGCGCCGGTAACGCCGCCGCCGGGATGTGCTCCAGCTCCACACAGATAGAGTCCGCGAATCGGCGTGCGATATTGCGCCCAGCCCGGCACGGGGCGCATAAAGAATAGTTGCTCAAGCCTAAGATCACCGTGGAAAATGTTGCCCTCGGTCAATCCGTAGGTGCGCTCCAAGTCCAATGGCGTAAGCACCTGTCGCGCGACAATCGCGCCGGGAACGTTGGGCGCATATTCCGCGATCTTCTTAACGACGCGATAACCCAGCAGCTCCCTCTTCTCATCCCAATTGCCTTCGCGCAGCTTGTAAGGAACGTATTGCACGAAGCAGCTCAGAATATGCTTGTCCGGAGGGGCCAGCGAACGATCTGCATTCGAGGAAACCACGCAATCGACCCATAGTTCTTGCGGAATCTCGCCAAATTTCGCGATGTCATAGCAACGCTCGGCAAACTCGAGTGACGGAACCAGTGTGTAGAACGTGCGTTCCAACGGCGTGGCCTGCGGCGAGGTTCCCGTAAAACGTGGCTCTTCCGCTAGAACCAGATTGACTTTCGCGCACGGTCCGTCCATCTTGATGCCACGCACGGCAAAGAGAAAATCTTCCGGCAGTTCGCGCGCCGCAATCATCTTCAAGAAAGTTCGCTTAGGATCAGCGTTAGAAAGAATCATCCGCCCGCGAATTTCGCTTCCGTCTTCCAGAACTACGCTGTGGGCTCGCCCATTGCGCATCTCAATCTGCGCTACCGACGCTGATGTGCGAATCTCCACGCCCAGTTTCTTTGCGGCCGCTGCCAGCGCCTGCGTGATCGATCCCATGCCGCCCATCACGTGTCCGTAAAAGCCCTGCAATTCGTGCTCGCCACCACTTAACAAGTGAAAGAGCAGTCCGATCGCTGTACCCGGCTGATAGGGGCCACCGTGTTTGCCGTACACGTTGTTTGCAAGGAAGAGCGTCTTCATCTTTTCGGATTCGTAGTTGTGATCGAGAAACTCGCCCAGGCTTCCGGTAAGAAACGAAATCAATTGCGCGATCTCTCCGCTCGAAATTCCGCGAAATCGTCTTCCAACGCGAAACAGATCACTCCAACCTGCCATCGACGATGTATCGATCTCCGGCGGTGGCTCCATAAAAAACGGCTGGAGATAACGCGCCAGCTTCTTCATCTGATCGTCGACCTCGACGAAGCGTGCGGCATCTTTCGGCGAGAGCTTTGAGAACTCCGCTTTTGCGCGATCGCGATCGACCCACCACGGCACCACCTGTCCATCGGGGAACGGAACCTGAATCGCCGGATCGCACGCAATCATGCGCAATCCATGGTCTGCAAGCCGCAGGTCGGTGATCACCTCCGGCCGCAACATGCTCGCGATGTAAGATGTGGTTGAAGCCCGGCAGCCGGGAGCGATCACTTCGGTCACGCAGCATCCTCCCACAATTTCGCGTCGCTCCAGCACCAGAGTGGTCAGGCCGGCGCGCGCCAAATATGCAGCCGCAGTCAATCCGTTATGACCGCCGCCAACGATAATGGCGTCGTAAATGGGGTTTGAGACTTGCTTCATAACATCTGACTAAAAGTCACGCTGCTTGTGCCGCGGGATCATACATTATCGTATCAATCGCTGAAAACGAAGTTGAAAATTAGAAGACGTTCTTATATGCTACCGTGACTTGGAGTCACTCATGAGCGGAATCGCCAGTAGTTCCATCGCGCCCCCACGTTATATGAGCCAGCGTCCGGCCCGGCCCCGGTCGGAAGCCAAACGCTCCCACATTGTCGAGGCCGCGATGCAGCACTTTGCGGAGCACGGCTACCATGCGGCCCGCGTCGGGGATATCGCAGCTACGCTTGGAATTGCGAAGGGTTCCATCTTCCAGCACTTTGGCAGCAAGGACGGCCTGTTCTTCGAAGTTTACAAACGCGCGGTGCGTTCCTTTTCGAAATATCTGGATGCGCCCGCCGACGTGCGCGCGGCCGGGTTCTTCGATGTTCTTTATTATTGGCTGGGCCGCACCGAACATATGCTGCGCGAAGACTGGATTCCGTACCGCATCGCTCTGCTCGGCAACTATGGCACCGACCTGGTATTGAAGCGTGAGATCAATCGCTTTCTGATTGCCGAGGATCCCTACGGCACCGTGGCTTTCGTGAGATTTGGCCTCGACCGCGGCGAGTTGCGCCAGGACATCGATGTCGAAATGATCGTCTCCATTCTCGATTGGACGATGGAGCGATTTCAGGACGCACTGCTCACCGCCGAACTCGATCCTGGCCTTTTCCGCAAGCAGGGTGAGATGCCGGAAAAAAAGGAAGCCCGCATCCGCCAATTCCTGGCGGTCCTGCAACGTGCGGTGGGCGAACCCGGATCGTTAGCCCGCGGGCGCCACGAGGTACGGAAGCTCGCCGCGGTTGATCTGGTGGCGAGGCCGAGAATGTCGTAAAAGGACGCGGAAGCGCGATATAAATTCGGGTTGAATTTCACTGAGAGAAAGTTCAAACCATGCAATCTTCCATCGAGCAGATTCTGTCCAGTTACAACGATCGCGCGCCGCTGTCGCAAGCCTCAACCATTCCGGCAGCGTGGTACGTAGACCCTCGCATCGCCGAACTCGAGCGCCTCGAAGTCTTCAGCAAAACCTGGCAACTGGTCGCACGCACAGAACAGGTGAAGACGCCGGGACAATTCGTGAGCACCACCATCGCCAACGAACCGATCGTCGTGGTGCGCGGCAACGACGGCGTTCTACGCGCGTTTTACAATGTTTGCCGGCATCACGCCGCCGCAGTCGTAACTCAGCCATGCGGACGCGCCTCCCTTCTGCACTGTCCTTATCACGGCTGGAATTACGGCCTCGATGGCTCGTTGAAGGGTATGCCTGAGTTTGAAGGCGTAGAGAATTTCGATCGTGCGCAGAACGGACTGGTGCCGGTTCGAGTCGAAACCTGGGAATGCTTCGTTTTCGTAAATCTCGACAACCACGCGGCACCTCTCTCCGAATTTCTCGGCGGTCTCGTCAAGCGCGTCGCGCCTCTCGGCATCAGCAAACTGCACTACTTCGACCGCCGGACTTTCAATATCCACTGCAACTGGAAGGTATTTGTCGATAACTACCTCGATGGCGGCTACCACGTGCCTCATCTGCACAAGGGGCTGAATTCTGTTCTCGATTACAAGCAGTACACCATCGAGAACGAAGACCGCTACTGCCTGCAGTCGAGCCCCATGGTTGCTTCCGCGGAAGACGCCGCCACCGGAGCAACCCGCAAGGGCGATCGTGCCTGGTATTTCTGGCAGCATCCGAACCTGATGATCAACTGCTACGAGGGATACATGGACACGAATCTCGTAATCCCTGTCGACGTTGACCACTGTACTGTGATTTTCGATTTCTATTTTGGAGACATCAGCGAGGCACACCGCGAATATAACGAGCAGTCGGTCAACGTCGGGAACCGCGTGCAGGAGGAAGACCTCGGCATCTGTGAAGATGTGCAGCGTGGATTGAAGTCCCGAGCCTACCGCGCTGGCCGCCTGTCTGTGCGCCGCGAAGCCGGAGAACAATTGTTTCATCAGCTCTTAGCCGCCGATCTCAAGCGCGGCCTGGCGCGCGAGTCCGTGGCCGCCGACTAGAAAGAGACCAATGCGCGAGCCAAAACGAAAAATGAACAGGCCGGAGAAAAAGATGGGCCACCGAATCGTGCGCATCATGCGAAGGAGTCTCGCGACCCTCAGTGTCTGCTGTGCGCTACTCGTTTCCGCCGTGGCGCAAGTTACTGTCGTCCGCGCGGGGAAATTGATTGACCCAGACTCCGGCGCGGTTCTGACCGGCCAAAGCATCCTAATTCGCGACGGCAAAATCGAAGCCGTCGGCGCCAGCGTGACAATTCCTTCCGGCGCCAGAGTCGTCGACCTGAGCAAGATGACCGTGCTCCCTGGTCTTATTGACTGCCACACCCATCTCGCCGACGGCGCGCATGATTCCGACCCTATCGGGCAATTCAAGAAAACCGCCGCGCAGGTTGCGCTTGAGTCCGTACCGAACGCCCGCGTCACACTCGAATCTGGTTTTACCACGGTGCGCGACGTTGGAACCTATCGCGCACTGGGAGACATCGCTTTGCGCGATGCCATCAACCGTGGTGACATCATCGGACCGCGCATGTTCGTGGCGGGCGCATATGTCACGATTTCCGGCGGCGCCGGCGCGGCGACAGGCCTTGCTCCCGATATCAATCTTCCGTGGGATTTACATTATGGCGAAGCTAATGGGCCCTGGGAGGTACGTAAAGTCATTCGTCAGCTTGCCCACGACGGAGTCGATCACATCAAGATTCTATCGAGTGGCGCGGTCCTAGCCCATGGCAGCAATCCCAACTCGCAGGAGTTCACGCCGGAGGAACTGCAGGCTGCGGTCGATGAAGCGAGCCATTTCGGACTTCGGGTGGAAGCCCACGCGCATTCACCGCAGGGCATCAAGAACGCGATCCGCGCCGGAGTTGCTTCGGTTGAACACGCCAGCTTGATCGACGACGAAGGCATTGCCCTTGCTGTGCAGCACGGCACGTATCTCGATATGGATATCTATGACGAAGAGTGCATTCAGGCCGATGGCAAGAAAGGGAACATGCCAGAGGATTTCCTGCAACATGATGCAGAGTTGGGCCAGATTCAACGCGACAATTTTCGCAAAGCGGTTGCCGCCGGAGTAAAAATGTCGTTCGGCACTGATGCCGGAGTGTGTCCTTATGGAGAAAGCGGAAAGCAATTTGCCTTCATGGTGAAATATGGCATGACTCCCATGCAGGCGATTCAGGCCGCAACCAGCAACGCCGCTGATCTGCTCGGTCACTCCAGCGAGATAGGTTCCATCAAGCCGGGAAAATATGCCGACATCATCGCCGTGAACGGCGATCCACTCGCCGACATTCGACTATTGGAAAATATTCAGTTTGTGATGAAGGACGGAAAGATCTACAAGCAGTAGTCTGGGTTCTGCTCTCAGTTATTGCTGATGGATGATTGTCGAGACGCAAGCATGAAGCAAGGCGCAGACCCGCATTTCATCGGCGTGGATGTCGGCGGCACGAAAGTGGCCGCCGGTCTGGTGAACTCCACTGGCGAAATCACGCACCAGACGCGGGTGCCGATGGTCGCAACGGATGCCGCTGCCGGTTTGAGAGCTGTGATCGCCGCGATTGATGCCGTTCGGGCCGCCGCCGATCTAGACCAGAAACTGTCGGGCGTAATCTCCGGCATCGGGATTTGTGCGCCTGGCCCGCTTGATCCGCGAACGGGTGTGGTGGTGAATCCTCCGAATCTGCCGGGCTGGCGCAATTTTCCGCTGGCCGCCGAAATCAAAGAGGCTTATCGCTTGCCGGTTCGTGTCGACAATGACGGCAACGCCGCGGCCATGGCGGAGGCTTTGTGGGGCGCAGGCCGTGGTTACAGGAACATTTTTTACGCCACGATCGGCACGGGCATTGGTACCGGAATTGTTTTCGACGGCCGCATCTATCACGGCCGCACCGGCGCGGCGGCGGAGGGCGGGCACGTCACCATCGATTACCGAGGCCCACGCTGCAAATGCGGGAAGCTCGGCTGCATTGAGATTCTGGCGTCGGGAACTGCGATTGCCCGGCGCGCTTCGGAAAAAATTGCTACGGGGAGGCATTCCGCAATTCTCGATGAGGCCGGCGGGCAGTTGGATAAGATCACTGGTGAGATGGTGGGTAAAGCTTATCTTGCGGGCGATCTGCTGGCCAAAGAACTTCTGCAGGAGACTGCGATGTTTCTCACCGTGTGGCTGGGAACGATCGTGGACTTGCTCGAACCTGATGTAATGATCGTCGGGGGGGGCGTGGCTGCCATGTTGCAACCGTTCTTTGGGGAAATACACGATCAGCTTCCCAAGTGGTGCGTAAATTCGCATTCTCAGGAAATTCCGCTGGTGAGCGCTCACTACGGCGCCGATGCCGGTATCGCTGGTGGGGCTGCGTTATGTCGCGAGCCCGAGTGAATTGTCTGGCGTTAGAGACTGCTCCAATTGAACTGCTAAATCGAGTAAGATGCTAAGGCCCGCCAATGGCGGGAAGTCATGGATAATCCTTCCTCACCGAGAAAACTGGCAGGCCGTTATGAGGTCCGGCAAATCCTCGGCCAGGGCGGCATGGGCCTAGTCTATAGAGCCTACGATCCTGTCGTGCGCCGTGAAGTTGCAGTTAAGACGATCCTCGATATTCCCGATCCTTCTTCACTTCAATTGTTCTTCAAAGAATGCGATGTGCTCGCGTCCATGAGCCATCCGAATATCGTTGAGATCTTCGACATTGGAGAATTCGAAGAAGAAGGCAAGAAAAAACCGTACTTCGTGATGCCGCTGCTGCCGGGCACTACGCTCGAGCACTTCATCCGCAAGGCAAGCCACCGGCTTACTGTAGAGCGCACGATCGACATCATTTCCCAGACCTGCCGCGGCCTGCAGGCGGCACACGAGCGCGGCCTCATCCATCGCGACCTGAAGCCGAGCAATATCTTCGTGATGGAAGACGACTCGGTGAAGATCATCGACTTCGGTGTCGCTCACATGTCGGACGCGCACACCACACGCGCGCAAAAAGGCACATTGCTATACATGTCTCCGGAGCAGATCGAGCTGAAGCCGTTGTCGCCGGCGTCAGATATTTTCTCGCTCAGCGTGGTCTGCTATGAAGCCATGACGGGACGAAATCCGTTCCAGCGTGCTCGCGCCGATGAAGTGGTCGATGCAATTCTCCGTCAGATTCCGCCGCTCGCCACCGAATTGAATTCCACCGTGAGCCAGCCGATCAGCCGCGTTCTGCACAAGGGCATGGCGAAGCAGTCCTGGCATCGTTTCGCGAGCGCCCGCGATTTTGGCGATACGCTTAACAAAGCGCTGCGCAGCGAGCCCATCGAGTTTTTCGATCCGGAGCGCACTCGTCCGCGCTTGCAACGGGCGACTAAGGCGCTCGAAGAAGGCGACTTTCAATTCGCCGGAGAAATCCTGGGTGAGCTCGAGGCCGAAGGCCACATGGACGAGGCCATAGGCTCTCTACGCCGTCGGCTCGACAGCGCTGTGCGCCGCAAAACAATTTCTCAGCTACTCGATGCGGCGCGGGCGCGTTTCGAAGAAGAGGAGGACCCCCTCGCTCTGCAGAAGTTGCAGGAAGTTCTGCAAATCGAACCGGACAACGCCGTTGCACTCACGCTCAAGAGCCGGATCGAAAACCGGCGCAGCGAGCGCCAGATCGACAACTGGTATCGACTCGCGCGGCAGCACATCGACAATCATGCGTATGCGCACGCCCGTGAAGCACTGCAGAATGTTTTGCAACTCCGGCCCAAAGAAGCGCGCGCGCTGCAGTTGCTGGTAGAGGTTGACCGCCAGGAACAGGAATACAAGAAGCTGCGACAGGAGAAAGAGCAACTCCATCGCGCCGCGATGGAGGCCTGGCACAAAGGCGACGTAAGCAATGCTCTCGCCAAGCTGGGAGTGGTGCTCGATCTCGACCGGCGCGCGCCGGATTCCGTCAATCGCGAGAGCGGGGCGAACTATCAAAGCTTTTACAACGAAGTGCGTTCCGAGCACGATGCGATGAACACGGCGTACGCCGAAGCGCGGAGAAGTCTTACCGAGCGCAACTTCCGCAAAGCGATGGATGCTTGTGAGACGTACTTGACTAAGTATCCCAGCAATGCCATCTTCCAGGCTCTCAAGTACGACATCGAGGAACAACAGCGGCAGGAGTTGTCGTCTTTCATCGCGTCCGTCGATCGCCGAGTTGAGGCCGAGCCGGATCTGGACAAGCGCGTGAATATTCTGCGGGAAGCGCTCGATCTGCATCCCGGAGAAACGCATTTCGAGCGCGCCTTGCGGCTGGTGCAGGACAAGCGTGATTTGGTCAACTCAATCGTTGCCCGGGCGCATTTGCACGAAGAACAGGCGTCGTACACCGATGCGTTGAACGACTGGGAAATCCTGCGCACCATCTACAGCCAGTATCCGGGATTGACGTTTGAAGTGGAACGTTTGCAGAAGCGGCGTGAGCAACAGGCGCGGATCGAATCCAGAACGCGGCTGGTCGAGCAGATCGACGCCTGCTTGCATTCCAGCGATTACGCTCGCGCCCTGGACCTGTTGCAAGGCGCGGTTCCTGAGTTTCCCAACGATGCGGAACTGGCGGAACTCCAGAAGTTGGCTCAGGACGGGGCGAAGCGCACGACGGAAGCGCAGCGTCTGATCACCGAAGGCCAGGACTTGTTCGCGCAGCAGAAGGCTGAAGGCATCAAATTGTTGCGACAAGCTTACGAGCTCGATGAAAACAATTCGCTGGCCCGCGCGGTTCTGGCCAATGCCCTGGTCGAACAGGCCCACTCCATCGTGGAAAATGATTGGCGGGAAGCCGAGAAGCTGGCGCGGGAAGCTCTCGATTTGAATCCAGGGCATCCGATGGCCAAGACCATACGAGCGCTGATCCTCGACCAGAAAAGGGAGACCTTCGTCGAAGAGTGCGTTTCGCAGGCGCGCAAGCTGCAGACGGCCGCGGATCTCGCGGGAGCGCTGTCTCGAATTGAAGAAGGATTGGCGGTTTATCCGCGCGAACCGCGGCTGATTCAGATTCAGGAGACGGTGCAGCGCGATCTGCAAGCTCAACGGCGCCAAACGCGCCGCCGCGATCTGGAAGAGCTTCGCCGTATGGAGAGCGAAGCCGAGACCGCCACCGGGGCTGCGGCAAAACAAGCTTTGGGGGAACGAGTACGCGCCGTAGCCGAGAAATATTCGACCGATGGAGAACTTCTATCGGTTGCGAACGGCCTTCTGCACCGCCTCGGCCTGCTCGAAGTTAGCACAAGAATCTCAACGGGTTCGCCCGACGGTGAAAGCGCAACACTCACCTATAACACTCCGCCAGTCGTCGGACCGGAACTTAAGCCGGCGGCGGCGAGCAAGGCTCCTGCTTCCGCGCGACCCGTTTCACCAGCGTCTCCTTTTCCGCCGGTAAAGCTCCCTCCGCCTAAGGCCAAAGCTCCGGCGCCCACATCGAAAACCAAGCCTCCAGCTTCGGGCCGCACACAGACTGCGAGATATGAACAAAGCTATACAACCACGATCCTCGGCGGGGCGGCGCTGATCATCCTGGCCGGAGCGGTCTTCTTTTTCGTGCGAAGGCATCGCGCGCCTGCTGCGCAGACCTCCCAACAGGCAGTGACAGTTTCAACTCCGGCGACTCCAACGCCGGAGCCTGTGATGAATCTGTCTTCAGATACCAGCGCCGGAAAAGTGACATTTGACGATCAGCCGCCCGCCGAATTTCAGGATGGGCAGTGGACTCTCGACAAGATTCCGGCAGGAGAACACCAACTGAAGTTCGAAGGACCGAAGGGAGATGCCTCCTTCACCTTCTCAAGCAGCGCTGGGGCGGCACCAGTCGTCAACGGTTCCATCAGTTCCAAGGGAGTAACGGCGGTGGTTGTCAGCGGCATGGCCAACCACCTCCGCGTTTACTCGAGTGATTCAGCAGTCAAGGTCTCACTCGATGGTGTGGCTCCGCTCGACATTCCCCAAGATGGTCTCGAGCTTCCATCGGTTGCAACTGGCGCTCATGAGGTAGTCGTGACCAGCGGCGGCGATCAATATAAGCTCGACGTTGAGACGGGAGCCACGCCCGTGTTGAGCGTGTTTCTTGAATCCGGACAGAACCTCGGCGCCCTGGTTGTAATTACTGGTCAAGAAAAAGCAAACGTTTTTCTCAACGGAAAACTTCAGCCGCAGCTCACGCAAAACGGCCAGCTTCGCATTCCGAATCTTGAACTCAAAGATTACACGGTGCGAGTTTCGAAGAGCGGATTTCAGGATCCTCCCGAACAAAGGATTCGGCTGCGTAAAGGCCAGGGCAAACTGATCTTCGATCTCCAGCCGATTCCGCATTTGGCTTCGCTCACTATTCAGGGAGGGGTGCCGGGAGCCTCGGTTCTGATCGATCAAATTCCGGTCGGCACTGTGCAGCTGGATGGGACGCTGAACGTTACTACGATCAATCCCGGAGATCACGTCGTGGAGCTGCGCAAAGACCGCTTCAGGCCCAAGCAGATCAGGAAACATTTTGCAGTCGGAACAGCCGTGTCTCTGGGCGCTGCAGATGTGGCACTGGAAGCCGCTCCGGCCGAATTGAAAATCACGTTCACGCCCGCAGATGCACAAGTAACTCTGGCGAGGACAAGCGAGGCTCCGATCAAAGTAAGCAGCGGTAACACTCTCAGTTTGCCGGCCGGTTCCTATGCCCTGACCGTGAAGACGGCTGATAATTTCGTTCGTTCATCGACTGTGGAAGTCGCTGCCGGTCAATCCAAGAGTCTGGACCTGTCGCTTGCGCCTAGTGGCATGTCAAAGTGGGATGACCCCGCCGGATGGAAGGAGGAGAAAGGTTCGTTCGCTCGAAAGGGCGGCGACTTTGTGACCTACGGCGTGTCTCCTACGTCGGGCACATTTGTTTTCTCCGCGATGCTCGCGAAGGGTCACCGCCTGCAGTGGGTGCTTAATTATGCCGACGCGAACAATTACGTTCTTTTCCAGATGGACGATAATAATTTCTACTGCACGTCGGTGCGAAATGGCGTGAAAGGCGATGAAAGAAAAATTCCACACAAAGGCGAAAAGAAGAGCTTCCGAACACTTCAGATTCACGTCGGACCGAATGAGATTGTGCACCAGATCAGGCAGGGAGACAATTGGGTGGTTCTCGACCGCTGGACGCAAACGGGGAGCAATTTGAGCTTGGGTAAATTTGGCTTTTACATTCCAGGCAACGATCAAGTCGTGCTCTCCAGCTTCGGTCACTATGTCGACTTCAGCACACGATGAGAGCAATCGTTTCTCTTACGCCGGGCAGCAACGACATATAGGACACTTGATCATGGCTGGCGTGCGCATAGATAAGTGGCTTTGGGCCGCAAGATTCTTCAAAACCCGGTCCCTGGCGGCGCGGGCCTGCGAACTGGGCAGAATCCAATCGAATGGCCAACCCGCCAAGAGTGCGCGCGAAGTCCGGGTTGGCGATCTGCTGCGGGTGACGAACGGCGGTGGAGACTTTCAAGTGGAAGTATTGGCTCTCAGCGAAGTGCGCGGCCCCGCTTCGGTCGCGCAGACCCTCTACCGCGAGAGCGAAGCAAGCCGGGAGCTGCGCCAGAAAGTGGCAGCGGAGCGCAAGGCAATGAGGCAGTTTGAAGAACTGCCTGCAGCCAGACCATCAAAGCGTGACCGCCGAAGAATTATCCAGTTTCGGGGAAGATCCTGAAGTCAGCCAACACCGCGCCGCCTTGAATCTTCTTGAGGCATCCAAGGGCTGACATTTGGCAGCCAACCCATCTTTCGCGTACCCTAGCGACCTATGCTATTTGTCAAACCTCGCGTTCACATTGCTTCCGGTTTGATGTTCCTCAGTCTCGTCCTTGGCAGCTTAACGTCTGCGCGCGCTCAATCCCCATTCTCTCTGGAGCAAGTCATGAGCTCGCCTTTTCCCAGCGGCCTGGTAGCGGCCGCGCACGGCAGTCGCATCGCGTGGATCTTCGACGTCAAAGGAGTCCGCAACGTGTGGGTGGCGGACGGTCCGGACTTCGCCCATACCGCGCGGCCCCTGACTCATTACATGGCCGACGACGGCCAGCCTATCGCCAGCCTTAATCTCACGCCTGACGGCAAAACAGCGGTGTACGCGCTGGGCAGCGAATTGAACGGGGCGCAGGAGAGTGCGAATCCCGAGAGCTGGACGAAAGGAGCCAAGCAGCAGGTCTATGCGGTGGATGTAGATTCGAAAGACGCTGCGCCCCTTCTATTGGGCGAAATGGGCTGCCCCGAGGAGGGCTGTGAAGATATAGAAATTTCGCCCGACGGAAAGTCGGCGCTATGGACGGCGAAAAAGAAGCTGTGGCTCGCCAGCGTGGATGGGAAACAGCAGGCCAAGGAGCTGGCATCAGTGCGCGGATCGGCAGTCGAGCCAAAATGGTCGCCCGACGGCAAGCACATCGCCTTCGTCAGCGACCGCGACACTCACAGCTTTGTGGCCATTTACGACTTTGGGGACGACTCTATCCGCTACCTGGCTCCGACCGTCGACAAGGATTCCATGCCGCGCTGGTCGCCCGATGGCAAGTGGATTGTCTTCGTGCGCACCGCTGGAGACGAGCACAAGCTGCCGCTGATTCCGGTGCGCCCGGAGCCGTGGTCGCTGTGGATCGCCGACAGCACAACCGGCAGCGCCCGCTTGTTGTGGCGCAGTGGAGAAAATCTTGACGACTCTCTGCCGGAGTTAACGGAGGACGGCTCGCTCAAATTTGCTGCCAATGGGCGAGTGATCTTCGCCTCGGAGCAGGACGGCCGCAATCATTTGTATTCGATCGCCGCATCCGGCGGGGCGGCCACGCTGCTCACCCCCGGCGACTTCGACATAGAAGATGTGACGCTCAGCGCCGACAAGACGTCGGTCATATACTCGTCAAACGAAGGCGATGTGGACCGGCGGCATCTATGGCGCGTAGCTGTTGCGGGCGGTGCTCCACAGCAGCCGCTGACCAGCGGCGAAACTATAGAATGGTCCCCCCTTCAAACAGGCGACGGCAGCATTCTTTGCCTCGGCTCGACTGCAACTTCACCGGCAATGCCGTACGAAGTCACCGCGAAGGGCCGCGAAATGATTGCGGGGCAGGCGCTGCCAACGGACTTTCCCTCTGCCTCGCTGGTTAACCCAAAGCAAATAATCTTCAAGAGCGAGGACGGCGTCACGCTGCACGGGCAGCTTTTTCTGCCGGAGCACGCGAACGGCAAAGTCTCCGGCCTGGTGTTCATGCACGGCGGGCCGATTCGCCAGATGATACTGGGCTTCCACTACATGGATTACTACCACAACGCTTACGCCGAGAATCAATACCTGGCCAGCCGCGGATACGCCGTGCTGTCGGTGAACTATCGGCTCGGCATTATGTACGGCCGCGCCTTTCGCGAAGCGCCCAACACAATTTGGCGCGGAGCGGCAGAGTATAAGGACGTTGTGGCGGCAGGAAAGTATCTGCAATCTCTCCCGCAAGTTGACGCGGAGAAGATTGGATTGTGGGGCGGCTCCTACGGCGGCTTTCTGACCGCGATGGGCCTGGCACGAAATTCAGATCTGTTCAAAGCGGGCGTGGATTTTCACGGGGTGCATGACTGGAGCGTTTTTCTCACGGAGCGTCCGTATTTCGGCAATCTGGCGCTGCGCCCGCCCGACGCAGACGCCGCCGTAAAACTGGCGTGGGAGTCGTCGCCAGATGCCTACGTAAGCACATGGAAGTCACCAGTGCTGTTCATCCACGGCGATGACGATCGCAATGTTCCTTTCAGTCAAACTGTAGATCTGGTGCAGCTTTTGCGGGCGCAGCACGTCCCCTTTGAACAGCTGATCCTGCCGGATGAGATTCACGACTTCCTGCGATGGAGAGACTGGATGAGGGCCTACGCCGCGACCGCCGATTTTTTTGACCGGACGCTGAAGCGCGGTGAGGTGATCAAGAGCGACAACTGAGTCCTCGGTTAGAAGCGGGCATGAAATAGATTGTTGGTGGCGGCGCGTGGACTCGAACCACGGACCTACGGATTATGAGACCGTCGCTCTAGCCACCTGAGCTACGCCGCCACGTTGAAAGCAAACAACTTATCAGACTATGACCTTCGTGCTATCGCATGCTTGGGGCACGATGGATACATGGAACGCTACCAATACGGTGAGGCATTCGAGGCCAGGAACGCTTTTCATGTCCGGTATTACGTCACTGAGATTGTAGACGGAAAACCAGAACGGAAGCAACGCTCACGCCAGCTCTGCGCGAAGGACCGCAACGCGGGCCAGAGCTCGCGTCTGCGAAACTCGGCACGAAGAGGAGGCGGCGAGAGTCCGCCCGTGTTGACGAGTTGCTAGTCAATGATGCAAATGTGAGCAATTTTGAACAGACGAAGCAATGGCACTTCAGAGAAAATGACCGCGAATGGGTTCGCCCATCGGCGGGAGTTGGTGCTCTGAAACACTGTGGATCATTCCACAGCGGCCTTGCAAAAGACCAACACCTCTCACCCCCAAAGCAACAACGCCGGGGAGTGTATCTCTTCTCGAATCCTCCCCGGCCTTCCCTACCGAATCTCCCATCAAAGATGCTCCGTGCAAGGGCATAGCGGGTGCGGAGTTGTTTACGAGTTAAGTCCATCCATCTTTGAGAACACGCCGTAATTCCCCAATGGCCCTGAAATTGTAAGAGAAGATTTCGGGCCAATTGCACTCTCAAGGCGGGCGCAAGAGAACGTCACAGCGAGACGGTTCAGGATTTCGTTGGGCCTGTGATGTTAATCTGTTCTGCGCATTTCTGCGCGCACGGCAGGATCAAACATTGGGATCAATCGCGATCATTCCCGCTCGCCTGGCCTCCACCCGTTTGCCACGCAAAATGTTGCGTGAGATTGCCGGCAAGCCACTGGTTGGGTGGACGTATGAGGCGGTCCGCTCGTCGCCGCTTCTCTCCGACGTCATCGTTGCTACCGATTCCGAGGAGATCCTCGAAGCCTGCCGCGCACATGGATGGAAAGCGCAATTGACTTTACCGACGCACCGCAGCGGTACCGAACGCGTGCACGAGATCTCGAAGTCAATTGAGGCTGAGATTTATGTCAACGTGCAGGGCGACGAACCGCTGGTGCGCCCCGAACAAATTGCCGCTCTACTCGAGGTGATGAACGACCCGGCTGTCCAGGTCGGAACGGTGAAGACTCCGTGTCCTCGGGAAGAGATCAGCAATCCCAATGCGGTCAAGGTGGTGACCGCTCCCGACGGCCATGCTCTGTATTTTTCTCGAGCAACCATTCCCTTCGACCGTGATGATGTCGGCTCCCGCTATTTCAAACATCTCGGCCTCTACGCCTACCGGAAATCGGCGCTCGATCTCTTTGTCAGCCGATCGGAATCGGCGCTCGAAAAGACTGAACGTCTGGAACAACTGCGCTTTCTTGAAAATGGAGTTGCCATCTATGTCGGCGAAACGCCTTACGATTCCGTGGGTGTGGATACAGAACAGGATCTGCAGCGCGTAGCCGAAATTCTCAAACACCGCTGACCATCGACCCTATGCGAGCTAAGACCACTCCGGCAGCTTATGCCTGACGCGGCTCACCCTGAGCGCGCCCCCACGATTCAGCAGCGGCCACGCGCTTAGAGATGGCGGGATGTGAGTGGAAGAGCCATTCCACCCATTTCGAGGGGGTACGCTCCGCTAAATTCTGCTGCGCCAGCTTGTTCATCGACGAAATGAAAGGCTCCACGCTCGCGATCGATTCGAAGGCATAGCGATCCGCTTGCCGCTCGTTGTAGCGCGAGTAGGCGTTGAGCGCCGGCATCAGTAGGAGTGAAAGCGCAGTTGCCGTGAGCGCCAGCAAAGGCAGGTTCGCGAAATCGGATAGTTCATCGAACAGGTGACGATCGACCGCGTAGTGCAGCACCCAATTCGCCACCCAGAAACCGAGCAACGTCGTTCCGGCTTGCACCAGAATGCTCTTCAAAATATGGCGATGGACGTGATGGCCCAGCTCATGGGCCAAAACCGCTTCGATTTCATCGGGAGCATAATTGTCCAGCAACGTATCGGCCAGGATAATTCGCCTTGTTGCGCCGAGTCCGGTCAGAGCCGCGTTGGCTTTCTTGCTTTTTTCCGAAAGCTTCCAGCGATAGATCCCTCGCACTCGCGTTCCGGCATGTTCGCTCAACTGAATCAAGCGGCGGCGAAGATCCTCATCATCGAGCGGTTCGAATTTATAGAAAATCGGAAACAATACCACCGGAGCGATTTGTGCCAGGACGACGAACAACACCATGAACAATGCCCAGGTAATGAGCCACCAATGCTGAGGGGATTCGCGAATCATGAAATAAACCAACTCCACGACGATTCCCGCCAACGCGAGTCCCACGAGAAAACCTTTGGCTTCATCCCACAGCCACGAACGAAACTTCTGCGTTGAGAGTTGAAATTTCTGCTCCAGCCGCAATCCATAGTAGTCGAGTCCAAAGGCCAGAGCTTTACTGATCAGAAGAAGAAAAAATAGATAGATAAAGACAGCCAGCGTGTAATTTTGGAATCCGCGGCGCAGCGCGAGATCGCGCAACCAGCCGGTCCAACCCGTGATCAGCAGAAGAACGAGAAAGGCCGCGCCGATAATGAAATCGGCAACTCCCAGCCAGCGGTGGATCTTGTTATAGCGGCGCGCCTCAGGCGAATCGGCCGCAGTCGAGGATGTGCTTCCCGCAAATGTCATGCTGAAATAGAAGTATCGCACTATCGATGCACGAAATGTGGCTTTTCGGGCAGAATCTGTGGGATTGTTAGCCGGTCCTGACAAAACCTTCCGCAGCTGTCAGGATTTCAGTGACCAACTCCGGCGATGCGGCCTCGGCATAGGCACGCAGCAGCGGCTCCGTTCCCGACGCTCGGAACAGGATCCATGCTTCCGCTCCCTTGCCGTTCGTCGGTGCGTCGAGAAAAAACTTGATTCCATCCAGGTTTTCTTTCTTTAGCACACGATAGCGCCCCAGGCTCTGCGTGGTCTCGGCTCGAGCCCGCTGAATCGCGCTTTGTTTGGTGTCTTCGGCAATGTGCAGGTCGCGGCGTCCGTAATAGTGTGGACCGAACTCGCGTTGCAGATCCGCCACGAGCTGGCCGAGCGGCTTGCCTTCCTCCGCCATGACGTTGGCCAGCAACAGGCAATTCAGAATGCCATCGCGCTCCGGCAGAAAGCGCGAGTAGCCGATGCCGCCGGATTCCTCGCCGCCCATAAGAATGTCGTGTTCCATCATCAAATCCGCGATGTACTTAAATCCAATCGGGGTTTCGTAAAGTTTGCGGCCATACTTGGCGGCGATGCGATCGAGCATCCGAGTTGTGTTGAAGGCGCGCACCACATCGCCCGGCCACTTCTTGCGTTCGAGCAGCCAGTGCAACAGCACGCAGAAGATCTTGTGCGAGTCCACAAAGCTGCCATCTTCCGCGACCGCGCCGATGCGGTCGGCATCGCCGTCCGTAGCCAGGCCCGCGTCGCATTTCTCCCGGACGACCGTTTGCTGCAAGAGAGCGATGTTCGGCTCGATGGGCTCGGGATTGATGCCGGGAAACAGCGGATTTAATTCCTCGCGGATGGTGACGTGCTGAACCCCGTGTTCCCGGAAAATTCCCGCAAGAATTCCACGGCCTGAACCGTACATGGAGTCGATTGCGACTTTTAACTTCGCCTTGCCAATCAGATCCATATCAGCGAAGCGGCAAATCGCGGCGGTATAGTCAGTCTTGAGGTCCGTCTCTTCGATCCGCGCTTTCGTTCGCTGCGGCACGGCTCCGGCCCGCAACTCTTCCTCCACCCTTTTCATGATGGCTGGGGTCGCGGAGCCACCAAACTTTGCTTTGAATTTCACTCCGTTCCAGTTCCATGGATTGTGGCTGGAGGTGACCATCACTCCGCCGGCGGCGCCTTTGGATTTCACTGCATAGGAAACCGCGGGGGTAGGCGTGTAGTCGTTGGCCAGTTTGACCGGAATGCCCGCCGCGGCGATTACTTCAGCGGCCGCCCGGGCGAAGCTCTGCGAGGCGAACCGCGTGTCATAGCCGATAATCACTCCATGCTGCGAATCTTCGTATTTGATTACATACGACGCGATTGCGCCGGCGACTCGCCGCACATTATCGAACGTAAAGTCGTCGGCGATGATGCCGCGCCAGCCGTCAGTTCCGAATTTGATTTCTTGCGCCATTGGAATTCAGCGTCAAATGATTAGTGTCCAGTGATCAGTGGCGAGTGGTCAGAAAATCCCCGTTATTACTGGCCACTGGATACTGGCCACTGATCACTTTCTCACGTCAGTTTGTGCAGCTTCTTCTCGTCCAGATACTTCACCACCTTGCCAACGTCTTGCGCGCGCTGGCGAGTGGTAATCAGCAAGGCGTCCGATGTCTCGACCACCACCAGATCGCTCACCCCCACAGCCGCGACAAATTTCCCGGGAGCATGCACATAATTGCCGTGTGCGTTCAGCACGAATGCACCTGCACCATGGATGAGGTTGCCCGCCGGTGGACTGCTCTTCGCCGTGTGATGTTCGTGCAGTGCAGTCCACGAGCCCAGGTCATTCCAGCCGAAATCCGCCGGCAGACAGAAAATGTTTCCCGACTGTTCGCCTTGTGCCGAACGCGGTTCCAGAACAGCATAATCGACGCTGATGTTTTCGCACTTGGGATACAGCCTGCGTAAAGTTGCTACGAATTTTCGCGTACCAAACGAGGCGGCGATTTCTTCAAGCAGAGCGGCGGTCTTCGGTAGATGCTCGCGCAGAGCGTTGGCCAGGGTGCGAGCGCTCCACAAAAACATTCCACTGTTCCAGAAATAATTCCCGGCGGCCACGAAAGCAGCGGCTTTTTCAGCGTTGGGCTTCTCGGTGAAGCGGCGTACGCGGAAGGCATCGTCGCTGAAAACGCTGCCTGCTTCGACATAGCCGTAGCCGGTTTCCGGGCGATTCGGCCGGATACCGAGGACCGCGATGTTCTCGCCCGCGGCCGCAATCTCCACGCCGCGTGCAATGGTCGCGCGATAATTTGCTTCGTCGGCGATCACGTGGTCGGAGGGAAACATTCCAATGACCGCATCGGGATGTTCGCGCAACAGGAGAAACGCGGCGAGGCCGATCGCAGGCGCGGTATTGCGTCCCACCGGCTCGGCCAGCACCTGCGCCTTCGGCAACTTCGGAAGCTGTTTCAAAATTGCGGGACGAAGATCGTCGTTGGTAATAATCCAAAATCGACTCGACGGGGCGAGCGGAAGCAACCGCGCCACCGTCTGTTGGAGCATGGTCTGCTTGCCGTCGAGCGCCAACAACTGCTTGGCCCGCTTCTTTCGGCTCAAGGGCCAGAAGCGCGTGCCGCGGCCGCCGGCGAGAATGACAGGATAGAAGTTTGAGTTCTTAGTCACGTTCTTGGATTGTCCACTACATTCGCGTTTCCGGTTCGGGCAATCTCGCGCCGGGAACACGGGCTCGCAGAAATTCCAGCATCCATTGGGGGCGTATAGTAAACATCTCCACCGATGCCGGAATCACGACCGCATCACCCTTCGCCACTGTGACCGGCTCCGTCCCGGCCGCTTCTACAACACCGCACCCTTCCACAGCCACGAGGATTTGCGCAGACGTTTTGCCCAAATCGTCGCGAGTATTGATTTCCTGCGCGTTCTTCATTTCAAACATATCCACAACAAAGTAAGGAGCGGCCACCAGCGGAGCCTGCCGGTTGCTGCTGCCCGGGACTTGCGATGGAGCCGGTCGCACCACTTTCCCCGACGCGACGTCCAGCTTCACCGCGGCCAAGCCATCTTTCAAATGCAATTCGCGCGGCCGTCCGTAATCATACAGCCGGTACGTCGTATCCGATTGCTGCTGCGTTTCGACGATCACTGAGCCCGGCCCCAGCGTGTGCACAGTGCCTCCGGAAACATAGATCATGTCGCCGGTATAGACGTTCAGCCAGTTCAGCACCTCTTCGGCGCGTTTCTCGTGGATAGCCTGTTCCAACTGCGCAACTGAGACGCCGGGCTTCAACCCTAATGCGATCTGCGATCCCGGCTTCGCGTGCGCCACATACCAGCACTCGGTCTTGCCCCAGGGCTGACCCACGCGGAGCGCTTGAGCATCATCGGGATGAACCTGCACCGAGAGTTTCTCATAGGGAAAGAGAAACTTCAGGAGTAAAGGGAAGCGCTGAGGATCGCGCGCCGCGTCGCCCACAAGTTCTCGTTGATACCTCTGGCTGACTTGTGCCAGCGTCTGCCCCATCAGCGGGCCATTAGCAATTTTGCAATCGTCGCCGGTGAGCCAGGCCTCGCCAATCTTTTCCTCGAACTTACGATTCGGATAGATCGGTGCCAGATCATGCGTACCCCAGGGGCGCGGATCGAACGTCGGAAGCATTAAGAGTGGGTATAGATTTCCCATGACAAAAGAGCCACAAAGAAAAGGCCGTTCGCGAACGGACGGCCTCAGCCGAACTTGAACATCGACCTGTAACCTAGGGACCAGCGCTTTATAACGCGGCGAAAAATTTCCGCATTCGCTCCAAGCCGCGATCCAACTCCGTCTTCGAAGTCGCGTAAGAAACGCGAATATGGTCCCCTGTGCCGAATCCTTCTCCGGGCACGGTAGCGACATGCGCTTCCCGGAGCAACCTTCCGGCCACGTCGGAGGCCGACTTCACACCGCTTCGACCCAGAAACGCCGAAATATTTGGATAAGCATAGAAGGCGCCCTCCGGCAACGTGCAGGTCACGCCCGGAATCGAGCGCAGGCCTTGTACCACGTGGTCGCGCAGTCCAATATATTCGCGCCGCATTTGCTCGACGCACTCTTGTGGTCCGTTCAGCGCTGCCACCGCAGCTTTCTGCACAATCGACGTGGGATTCGAAGTAGACTGGCTCTGCAACTTCGACATCGCACTCACCACTGCCGCCGGGCCGAGCGCATAACCCAGCCGCCATCCCGTCATCGCGTAAGTCTTGGAGAGCGAACCTAGCACCACGATGCGCTCTTTGTATTCGCGCAATGATCCTACGGAAAAATTCCTGCCCGCGTAATTCAGGTAGACGTAACACTCATCGGAGAGCACCCAAATGCCGCGCTCGTGCGCCAGACGAACGACTTCCGTGAGATCCTTCGCGCTCATCACCGCGCCGGAGGGATTGGAGGGCGAATTCAGAATGATGACCTTCGTCCTTGGCGTGATCAGACGAGCGACCATCTCTGCCGTGACGCGGAAGCCTTCCGACTCATCCGATTGCAGCAAGATATTCTCGCCGCCGGCATAGCGCACGATATCCTTAAACGAAACCCAGTAGGGGACGGGCAGAATCACTTCGTCACCGTGATCGACGAGAACCTGAATTGCGTTGAACAGCGCATTCTTGCCCCCGGTGGATGCGATGACTTCTTCGCGACGGTAATCGGAATCGAAATCAGTCGCGTGACGGTGCGCGATCGCGTCGCGCAACTCGGGAGTGCCCGGCACAGCCGTGTACTTGGTGAAGTTGCCCTGAATGGCCGCGATAGCGGCATCCTTAATGTGCTGCGGCGTCGAAAAATGCGGTTCGCCCGCGCCAAAGTCAACCACGTCGATGCCCTGGGCGCGCAACTTGTCGGCCTCGGCCACCACAGCCATGGTGGCGGAGGGTTCAATGCGGTTGATCCGGTCGGTAAGTCGCAGCGCTTCCGTGGTCAAGGTGGTCATGCCTTCGTTTTCCTTTTCTTTGCTCTTCGAGTCAAACCGTCGAGCACGCTCGTGTCGTGCAGCTTGTAGGCGGGATCGAGTTTCTGGCGCAGCTTCTGCTCCACCACCTCCGGCACCAGTCCCTTCACCGGGCCTCCAGCCTGCGCCACTTCGCGGACCAGCCGTGAGCTGACGTAGGAGTATTTGTCGGCCGGCATCATGAAAACTGTCTCCAGAGTGGGCTCGAGTTTGCGGTTCATCAGCGCCATCTGCAACTCATACTCGTAGTCGCTGATCGCCCGGATGCCGCGCAGGATGCAGGTCGCGTCCAGCGATTTCGCATACTCGACCGTCAGCCCGTCAAAAGTGTCGATGCGTACATTCTTCAGGTCGGCCGTAAGCTCGCGCAGCATCTCCAGCCGCTCGGCCACGCTGAACATCGGACTCTTTTCCGAATTGCGCAGGATCGCGACCACCAACTCCTCAAAAATCTTCGCTCCCCGCTCGATCAGATCGAGGTGCCCGTTGGTGGGCGGATCGAACGAACCGGGATAGAGAGCAATGCCCTTATGCAATCGTCCTCACAGAATAAGGCGCGGCTGAATAGAAGATTCTATGCGGGCAGGAGTAGGAATGGCAATTCGGGAATGCTAGTCAGGTTTTAGGGATTGTCATCCCGAGCTAAGCGAGGGACCTTGGTTCCTGCCTGCGGCGCCAATCGGCGGCGGAAACAAACACCAAGGTCCCTCGCGTTGCTTGGGATGACAGAGCCTGAGGAGCCGCCGCCCCTAGCGCTTTGCCGCTATCGGCGCTCTCGCAGCCTCGGGAGTAGCGCTCGGCATGGTTGTGACGCGTGCACTTTGAGTCTGTGGCGGAGCCTGCCCTGGCGTGGCCGCCGGTTGCGCCGGAGCCGCAATCAACCCCAGCGCCTTGCGCACTTCGTGGTCGAGCTTGGCCATGGTGTCTTTGTTGTCTTTGAGGAACTGGCGGGCGTTTTCGCGGCCCTGGCCGATGCGCTCGCCTTTGTAGCTGAACCACGATCCGGACTTTTCGAGGATGTTGTTGTTCACCGCCAAATCGAGCAAATCGCCTTCGCGCGAAATGCCTTCGCCGTAAAGGATGTCGAATTCGGCTTCGCGGAACGGCGCAGCTACTTTATTCTTCACCACTTTCACCCGCGTGCGCGAACCGGTGACTACGTCGCCTTCCTTGATGGCGGCGATGCGGCGAATATCCACACGCACCGACGAATAAAACTTCAGCGCGCGGCCACCCGTGGTGGTTTCGGGATTGCCAAACATCACGCCAATTTTCTCTCGGATTTGATTAATGAAGATCAGGCAGGTGCGTGACTTCGAAACGGTACCCGTCAGCTTGCGCAGCGCCTGCGACATCAGCCGCGCCTGCAGGCCCATGTGACTGTCTCCCATCTCACCGTCGAGTTCGGCCTTGGGTACCAGCGCCGCGACGGAATCGACCACCAGCACATCGATGGCATTCGAGCGCACCAGAGCCTCCGTGATTTCGAGCGCCTGCTCACCATAGTCCGGTTGCGAAACCAGCAGGTTGTCCACATCGACGCCCAGCTTCTTCGCGTAGCCGGGATCGAGCGCGTGCTCGGCATCCACGAACGCGGCCATGCCGCCGGTCTTCTGCGCCTCGGCAATCACCTGCAAAGTAATGGTGGTCTTGCCGGAAGATTCCGGCCCGAACACTTCCACAACACGTCCGCGGGGAAAGCCGCCCACGCCGAGCGCCGCGTCAAACGAAATCGCGCCGGTCGAAATCACCGAGATGGGGACGATCGCTTCCTTCGACCCCAACCGCATGATCGAACCCTTGCCAAACTGCTTTTCAATCTGTGAAACCGCCAGCTCGATTGCCTTACCGCGTTCATCCGCCATGGGAGTGTGGCTCCTTTAAGATCGCAAAACTAATCTGGCCGGATTATACATACAGACTGAAGCGAAGAAAAGGCGAATCTTAATAATAAACAGTGGAAATCATCCCGAAATGGGCACCAAGGAATGTGGGGCGGGCACTCTTGCCGGCGAAATCTATCCGGAAAGGGTGGGCCCCGAACCGGAACTGGATCGCGAGATGCCCGCCCGGTAAATGGTGATGATTTTATACGCAGCCGTCGCCAACAGTAGGAGGAACGGGATCAAGGCAAAATAGTGAGCGATGGGATGCAGGACTCGGACGGCGAGTTTGGGCGCCGTAAAAAATGTCAACACCATAAGGGTCAGCACCGCCCACCCGGATAGAAGAATGTGTCGGAACGTCTTCACGGCGCCGCGCTCCCAAAAGGTCTTGCCCGCGTACTGCGCATCGTTGGCAAGTACACAAACGAGTAGTAGAGAATTGCACCGTAGCAAAACCCCACGAGGAGAACAAGAAACCAGGCTCGTCGTGCCCCTGGGGACGACGGATCGAGGCGAACCCAATAGCGCCACATGCCTCCCCACAGAAAGAAAACGCTGACGGCGGTAAATACGCCTGCGATTCCCCAGAAGAGATTGCCAACAACGGAGTCGGTCGGAGATGGAAGGCCCCTGACGAATGCCGCTGTCATCGCCACAAGGACAAAGGCTGAGACGGCGAACGATATAGACGCGGCTTTGCTGACGAGCCACTCGTCACTGATCCTTCTCCAGATAAATGATCCTGGGTACAAGCTCGACACCTTCACCGCTGCAGCAAATCCACCGGCGCGGTCACATCGTGGACGCGAAAATACTTAGCCAGCGCCGGATACTTCCGCGCGACGGCTTCGTACATCGCATAGGCCACGTTGCGGTAGGAAACGTGGCCCGCCGGCGTGGTGCGCAGTTCTGAGATGTAGACGGCCTCGGCGAAGTCCATCTTGAACAGGGCGCGCTTGCGGTAGGCAAGCGGAATCGCGTACTGCGAATTCTCTTCCGCCTCGGGCGCGGTGCGCGAGGCTAGCTTCTCTAC
>JBEKHS010000045.1:0-69827 GCA_050012155.1 Candidatus Sulfotelmatobacter sp.
GCCGCGGCCGACCCTTGTTTCGCGGCCAGATCGGCCTCGCCCCGCAGGTAGACCGGATACAAAAGGAAAGTCAGGTTCTGCGATGCCGCGCCCAGTTCGTAAGGCGCAGAGGGTGCAAGAGCCGCAATCGCTCGGTTCGCATCGCCACTTTGAAGCGCCACGGCAGCGCGAATCATCGGCAGGTAATCGAACTGCACGATCGTGTCCTCCGGCAGTCGTTTATCCAAATCGTCGGCCACGCGCAGCGCCGCAGCCGATTCGCCGGCCAGCGCTAGCGCAATCGCCGACATCGCCTTGACATCGCCGCCCTCGGAAAGCGCGAGCGCCGCCTGCGCCTGCCGTTTCGCATAAGCCACGTCACCAACCAGCGCCGCGCGCAGCGCCGCTTCCGCCTGGTACGCCGCCGCCGTTTCTTTTTCGTCGGCGTGTTGCGCAGATTCAATCGCGCGCTCCGTCAGTTCATTCGCCTTGGCAAACTGACCCGCATCGGCCGCCGTGTCCGATTCGTAGTACAGCATGATGTCTTCATATCCCGGCTTGCCCATCAACCGCGCCGCCTCCTGCTGCATCCCCGCCGAATCATGCTGCAAAAAATCGACCAGATAAAGATTGGCATGATTCAAGAGCGAATCAAGATTGCGAGCTTTGGCGTCTTCAGCGGCTGCCTTCGCCTCATCCAGACGGTTGAGGCTGAGGTATGCGCTGATCAAATTGCTGTAGCTGATGCCGCTTTCAGGATTCAGCTTTAAACTTTGCTGCACTCGCGCCAGTGTGCTGGCGTAGTCACCCAGATTGTTGTAGATGACCGCAAGATTATTGGCGGGAACGTGGTCGCGAGGATAGGTCTGCGCCCACAATTCATAAGACTTGCGCGCAGCTTCCAAATTTCCGGTAACAAAATGCCCGTAGTGCGATGCGATGTAAAACTTCTCCCGTTCGCTGACCCGCTCGCGCAATTCAAAAGCCTTGCGGATGTTTTCCGAGGCGCGAACCGTTTCGTTCAGGTTGAAGTAATTTGCCCCCAGCCGCGCGTAAGCCATCGCGAAATTCGGATCGAGGCTGATGGCCCGCTGAAAAAACGGAATAGCCGCCGCATAATCGTTCTTGGTGACCTGCGCCTGATAACCCAGACTGTAAGCCTGCAGCGCTTCGAGCGACGATGTGGTCACGTTCTCCGCCGGCGCGTCGTACTTCTGCACTGATGCAAGCGATTCCCCCAGCTTCCCGCGCATCGCGGTAGCCATGGTTCCCACCGCATCGAGAACATGATTCTTGTCGCGCGCCTGGGCTGAAGTCGCGGCCAGCGAATCTCCGTTCGAACAGTTCACCGCCTTCAACGTCAGCAGATATTCCGTGCCCACTTGCGCGATCGAGCCGTCGAGCACGGCCGCGCTAGCCGTGCGCTGGCAAACTTCGCGGGCCAACCCGCGCGTGAGCCGCGTTTCTTTGGGCTGAGCCATCAGCGCCAAAGTTCCGGCGATGCGCTCGTCCGAAAGTAGGTTGAGAAAAGGAGACTGCTCCAGTTGCGCCGAGAGCGCCTGCCGCAGCGCGCCATCAAACACCGGGTCGCCCGTGGTGTTGGTGAAGTCGGCCAGCACCACCGTGTCCTTGTCCGTAAGCTTGGGCGACGGACGAAAGCGGTAATAGAGGCCGCCTGCAATCAGAGCGGCCAGCACGAAAATCAGCGCCACGATCTTCCACGTTCCTGAACCTCGACCGATCGCCAGTCGTGACTTCGACTCGGGCTCTGCAAGCGCGCCGCCGCGCGAGCCCGATCTCGAAGTGAAATCCGCAGCCGGTGTCTCGACGAAACCTGCCAACCTCCGCGAATCCGTGTCGCGCTTCAGCCTTTGCAACTCCGCGCGCATTTCCGCCGCGCTCTGGTAGCGAAGATTGCAGTCTTTTTCCAGCGCGCGGCTGATGATCCGTTGCAACTCCGCCGGCAGATCAGGATTGATGCGCACCGGCGGAACCGGTTCGCGTTCGAGGATGGCGCTAAAAATAACGCCCGAACTTTCTCCGCGAAACGGCAACGCCCCGGTTGCCATCTCGTAGAGCACCGCGCCGAACGAAAACAAATCGGTGCGCGCGTCCAACTCTTTGGCGCGCACTTGCTCGGGCGACATATACGCCACCGTGCCCACCGCCATGCCCGGACTCGTCAGGTGTTCTTCCGTCTGCGTATTGGCCGCCGCTATCTGGCTGGAAGAACCCGGTGCCGCCTTGACCTTGGCCAATCCGAAATCGAGAATCTTGGCGTGCCCGCGATCCGTCACAAACAAATTTGCAGGCTTAATGTCGCGGTGAACGATTCCTTTGGCGTGAGCGGCATCAAGCGCGTCGGCAATTTCAATGGCCAGCCCCAACAGCATTTCCGTTTCGAGCGCCCGCCCCGCGATCCGGTACTTCAGCGTCACCCCTTCCAGAAACTCCATCGCGATGAACGACTCGTCGCCGTCCTTGCCGATTTCATAAATTGTACAAATATTGGGATGGTTGAGTGCGGAAGCGGCGCGCGCCTCACGCCGAAAGCGTTCGAGAACCTGCGGATCCTGCGCCACCGCCTCGGGCAGAAATTTCAGCGCAACGAAGCGCCCAAGTTCGGTGTCTTCGGCTTTGTATACGACGCCCATGCCGCCGCCACCAAGCTTCTCGACGATGCGGTAGTGCGAGATGGTCCGGCCGATCATGCGGAAGTGACCGCCCATGATAGGGTTCGGACTTCGGCCAAGTCAACGCAGGGTGCGGTAATGGTGCAGTTTGATTGTCATCCCGAGCAAGCGCTTTTTGCGCAGCGAGGGATCTGGGCGAGCCGCGCAGTGCGTCGCTGCCTGCCCTGAGCAAGCGAAGCGCGTCGAAGGGTTCTTTGCGACGCAATAATCGCGCGTTTGGCTCGCTTCCTTTCTTTATCACACTGCACCACTACTCCGGACGCGCCGCGGCATCCCGGCTCGCCGACTCCGTGCTATATTCGCTCGACCCGTGGCCGAAAAGAAACTCTATCCCTGGACCGCGCTGATTCTGCTGACCGCGCTGAATCTCCTGAACTATATCGACCGCTCCGTGCTCTTCGCCGTGCAACCGCTGGTGCAAAGCGAATTTCGCCTGAGCAATACCCAGGTCGGATATCTCACCAGCGCCTTCCTGCTTTTCTACATGGTGGCTGCGCCGTTCGTAGGACCGCTGGCAGACCGCTATTCACGCAAGCGAATCATCGTAGGCGGCGCGATCTTCTGGAGCGCGCTCACGCTTCTCACTGCGGTCACGCATACTTACACCGAACTGCTGATTCGTCACACGCTGGTCGGCATCGGCGAAGCCACGTTCGTCACCATCGCTCCCACGTTTGTCGCCGACCTGTTTCCCGAAGAAAAGCGCGGCCGCATCCTGGGAGTTTTCTATCTCGCGATTCCTGTCGGCACGGCCGCAGGCTATCTGCTCGGCGGAAATCTGAGTCCGCGCTATGGCTGGAGGTTTCCCTTCTACATTGCGGCCGCCCCGGGATTTCTGCTGGCGCTCGCCGTCCTGTTTTTGCGCGAGCCGCAACGCGGAGCATTCGACTCCGCCAAAGAAACGCCGGAGCGAGGCACGTTGCTCGGGCTCGCGCACAATCCGGCATTCTGGACCGCGACCCTGGGCATGGCGATGATGACCTTCGCCCTTGGCGGCATACAAGTATGGATGCCGACATTTTTGTCCCGGGCTCGCGGATACTCGCTCGAATCCGCAAACTTCATGTTCGGGATCATCATCGTGGTCGACGGAATTCTCGCGTCGCTGGCCGGTGGCTGGCTGGGCGACTATCTGCTGCCGCGCACAAAAGGATCTTACTATTTGGTTTCGGCGGCCAGCATGGCACTGGGCGTGCCTTTCATGGTGGTTGCGTTATTCACGCGTGGACCCATTATGGTTCCCGCCATCGCCGTAGCGGCGTTTTTTCTTCTGCTCAACACCTCGCCTCTGAACGCCGCGGTCATCAATTCTGTGGGAGCTCACATTCGCGCGACCGCGCTCGCCGTTAACATTTTCGTTTTTCATCTTCTGGGCGATGTGCCTTCGCCCACCATGATGGGCTATGTGGCCGACAAACGCTCGCTGCAAGCCGCGTTCATCTTGCCGGTCATCGCCATGATCGCTTCCTCTGCCATACTGTTCTACGGGATGAAATTTGCGCCCTCCGTTCGCATTGCCGGCGCACAGCTTGAATCAGGCAGCTCGAACCAGGAACGACTGGGGCAGGGAAGACTTAGGCGGGGATGAATTGCTCTCGATGAATTACTTTCACTGGATTGCAGGCACGATTCTCGCGCTGGCCTGGTTCTCTCGCATCGTCGATGCCGCGATCGGCATGCCGAGTGTCGCCGACGTCTCCACGCCCGCGTGGGACCGCAGGCCTTCCGGCAATCCGCGTGTTTCGATCATCGTGCCGGCGCGCAATGAAGAAGAAGATATCGAACAATCTCTCGCCGCGCTGCTCGCACTCGACTACGACAATTATGAAGTGATTGCAGTGAACGACCGCTCCACCGACCGCACCGGCGAAATCATGGACAAACTGGCGAAACCTGGGTGGGTGAAACGTGGGCAGGCGAAACCGGGGTGCCCCACTTCTCGCCGCGTTTGCGAGAAGTGGGACTCCGCCGCCGAAGCCGCGGCCGACCCCCCCGCCGCCGACCCCCCCGCCGTCGAGACCTCCGCTGCCGAAATCAAAGACGCGGCACGTCCTCTCTTGAGGGTGATTCATCATCGCGACCTGCCCGCAGGCTGGCTGGGCAAAACGCACGCCATGTGGACCGCGACCAACGAAGCCTCCGGCGACTGGCTCTTGTTCACCGACGCCGACGTAATTTTCAAACCTGACTCGCTGCGGCGCGCTCTGGCTTACGCCGAAGCCGAGCGCGCAGATCACGTAGTCGTCTTCCCGCACATGATCATGAAGCGCCCCGGCGAATACATGATGATCGCTTTCTTTCAGACCATGTTCGTCTTCGGGCACCGGCCGTGGAAGGTCGCCGACCCGAAAACCAAAGACCACATGGGCGTCGGCGCATTCAATCTGATTCGCCGCAGCGCCTACGAGGCGGTCGGAACCTACGAAGCCCTGCGCATGGAAGTGCTCGACGACATGAAACTGGGCAAGGTGGTGAAAAATGCCGGCTTCGCACAGCGCAACGTTTTCGGCGCCGACTTGATTTCGATTCGCTGGGCGCACGGAGCGAGCGGCGTGGTCAACAATCTCACAAAAAATTTCTTTGCGGTGTTGTCCTTCCAGTGGTGGCGCACCCTGATCTCGGCCTTCGGACTGGCCTTTCTGAACCTCATGCCGTTTCTCGGCGTGTGGCTCGCGCACGGCTGGGCGCGCTTGCCCTACGCGATCGCTCTGGCCTCGATGTTCCTGATTTACCTTGGCATGTCATGGCGCTCCAAAGTTCCCGCTTACTATTTCGCGCTGCATCCGGTGAGCACGGCTCTCTTCACCTACACCCTGTTGCGCTCCATGTGCCTCACCCTGTGGAACGACGGCATCGTCTGGCGCGGAACGAAGTATCCGCTCGAGGAGTTGCGGAAGGGGATGGTGTGAGCATTCACTGCGGCGGCTCGCCATCTGCGTTCGCCTCGTTGCCGTAAGCAGCAGTGGCGTTCGGCTGCGTGTAGGTCTTCGCAGGCTTCTTGGGAGGGTGCATTCTGCCGGCGCTGTAGTGCCCTTGCTTCTCCACATCGTAATTTTTGGGCAGCGGAGGAATTAGGGTCGACCCGCCGGTCAACTGGCTGACGCGGCTCAGAACGATTTCCGCGCGTCCGTTGTAGAGCTTGACGGGCCCATGAATCTCGATAACCTGTCCAGCGAGCCGCCGCACGTCGCCCACATCCTTAAGGTCGGAAGGGAAGACCACGACCGTGAACGGGCAAGCCATCTGATCTTCGCAGAAATCGACAAAATGCACGCCCCTGCCACTGACCTTGACGCGCAGCACCTTGCCAACCACGCACTTGTTTTCGCCCACATGCTTTCCGGCGTCACGAATAGGCAGGCAGTCGGATGCGGCTGCGGCTGTGGACAGCAGGAGTGCTAGCGTCGCGAGTCTGGTTGCCGTGGACATACGCGTTTGCTGTTCCCCGTGCGGCACGGTATACCCCCCACCCCACGCTGTTGTGGAATCACCAGGTTGGCGAATTTTTCCTCGCAAAATACGTTGTCTAAAGAACTTAGAGGCTAAAATCCGTCGAACAAAGGAGTTATCGGGCCCGCGAGCCTCGTTCGTGTGTTTGCCGGATTTACTGCCTTTGCTTGGACAATTATGGGGCGTGATTGGGTAGGGGACAAGGTTGGATGTCACAGGGCAAGGGCTGTGGAAAAGCCGTTTAGCGGTCGCGGCAAACAAGCCGCTCACAGAGGCGGAGTTTGCGGGTTGCCTTCCTTCCACATGCGCGGCGCGCAATCCATGGCAAACTCACAGGACAGGTCTGTTGCGTCCCCATTCCATTTACACACTGTTGTACTATTCCTTAAATTTCAGCGTAAGGAGGGGAATATGGAGAAATACTCGAATCTATCGCTGCAAGAACTAGAGGGAGAACGTAAACATTTAGAAACACTATTTGCTGAGCGAATTAACTTCTATCTAGTCTTCGCCGCAGGTGTACTGGCTTTTCTATTCGGTGATAGCCATTCGGGCCATCTGGAAAAAGTTGCCCTTTCCTTCGTGACCGTGGTTTCTGTTTTGATGATCATGGCTCTGCTGCGGACCTTTTTTCTGGTCAAGGGGGTCCTAGATGAGATCGTGGATAAGCATTCATCAAAGTCCGTCTATGCATTCTACCGTGCTGAATACAGTTGGTTGCCGAATGCTAACTACGTCTTGCTGTTCCTGCCTATCGCATTGACCGTATTCTTCGCCTATGCGCTAGTTAGAAGCTTGTGTTGAGGAGATGAGATCGGCGGGATGGCCAACCTCGGGGGCTGGCACCCCGTGCACCACTACTAACGAGGCTGCCCCATTCGTCGCGGGTTTTCGACGGGCGGACGCGGCCCTAAAAGGGCCGCTCTTCCACAGTGCTCCATATATTCGTGAATTCTTCCGCAGGGTGTGAAGCGGTGCACCCGCAATTCCCACTTCTCGCAAAGGCGGCGAGAAGTGGGGCACCCCAAGGAGCGGGAATTTCTATTTGAAGGCCTTCACCGCGGCGGCTTCGTCTTCCTTCACATCAAACACGGTGTACAGCTTGGTGATCTGCAACAGGTCATGCACTTTCTTGGTAAGGTTCAGCAGTTTGAGTTCGCCGCCCTGGTTTTTGGTGGTGGTAAAGGCGCTAACCAGCTCGCCGATGCCGGAGCTGTCGATATAGTTGACGTCGCCGAGGTTCAACACGATCTTCTTGTTGCCCTTGGCGAGCAGGTCGCGTACGGTGTCCCGCATCATGACGCTGCCTTCCCCAAGAGTGATGCGGCCGCTGCAGTCCACAATGGTGACTCCGTCCACCACCCGAGTGCTAAGTTTCATGCTCACTGAGACCCCTCCTTGCCGGCCGCGGATGAGCCGCGGACGTGCTTGATCAATTTAATTTCCGTACCTGTCTGGGACGGGCGAATTTCCACCACGTCCATAAAAGAGCGCATAAGAAAAATACCGCGTCCTGAAGTCTTGAGCAGATTCTCCGGCGCCAGCGGATTCGGAATTTCGCCCAAGTCAATGCCTTTCCCCTGATCGCGAATCGTGATCACCAGATCCTCCGAAGTTCGCTCAAAGGCCAGGATTACTTTTTTGTCCGGCGCGTACGCGTTGCCGTGCAGCACGGCGTTCACCGCGCCCTCGCGCACCGCCATCGAAATCTGCATGACTTCCTCTTCCGCAAAACCAAGTTCTGTAGCGATGCGGCTGGCTTTCTCTTCCGCATGGTCCACAGTTTCCAGAGTGGAGTCGAGCGTGTAGGAGATGGCTTGCTCCATAGCCGATGGATTTACGTTAGACCCGCACCTGTCCTCGAAATTGGCCCGTAGAGGGCTCGCCGGAACCTGTAATCGGCGATGCGGTAGTTTGCCTGTCGAAGCGGCGAATTGTCAACGCGGGGATGGGAGCAGCGCTCAAACTTTATTAGAAGAGCCCTCGATCTGCGGCTGGCGCTACGGAGCTGCGGTTATAATGGCACGCCGTGACCACAGCCCTCCGCGCCAAAATCAAACATTTCCTGAAGCGATTGTTGGTGATCGGGTTCTCGTCTGCGCTGGGAGTGACGGCGATCGTGTACGCCGTGGACTATGGTGTGTTCCGTTACCGGGTCGCGGCCAATCGCCAGCCCTACGGCCAAGTCACCGTCAGGCATTATTACGCTGTGGAGCAGAAAGGCGGCAGGACGCAATTCATCTTCGAGCCGCCCGCGCGGGAAACTTGCGTGCACGCGTTGTTTCCCCGCGCCGGATATCTGCCGTGCTGGTACCTCCTGCGGCACACCGAGCAGCGCACCGACATCTGAAAAACAGTGGGCAGTGAGCAGTGGGCAGTCTGCTATACGGCAGCCGGCTCTGACCCTCCAACCTCAGGCCGTCTAAACTTTAACATTAAGGAATTATCGGAACTGTAAGCAGGCCTGCTTGTACGGACGGATCAGCAGCATTCACCAGATAAAGGGTCTGCGTGTCGTACATGCTGTCGGAGGAGTCGTAGGTCAACTCGTAGTAGCCCTCGTACGCAACGGTCGATCCCTCGAACGTTCCGCTAACGGAAAATTCGTTGCCCGTGACCGGGCCGCTCAGGGTGAACGAAGTATTGTCCGCCCCAGTCAGCACCATGCTGAAGGTCAGCGTGGTCCCGCTCTGGCTGAGGGTAACCGTTGCGTTGTCTTCGGCTCCCGACTCGCACGAGCTGTCGAGCGGCTCGCAAAGCTTTCCGGTATAAGTGCCCGAGAGCTTCGACACAATTTTCCCGCTCGTCACGGTTCCGCTGTCGACGCACACATTGCCCGACTGCGACGTATAAGTCCCGCTGTCAATCGATGTGCCCGAGGCATCGAGCACGGCGTTCACGTTGAATACGTTGCCATTCTCCGTGAAGCTGAAGTTCATCGAGCCGCCCAGCCCTGAGATAGCGCCAGTCAGACTGTTGCCCGCGTCATCCGCCGCCGGCGCGCAATTTCCTCCGAAGCTTACGTGGGGTGCACTGGTCGGGTGGGCTCCCAGCGTGAGGCCAACAAAGTTTATCTGTGAACTCGCCGCCGAAATCTGCCCGGTGTAAACGTAAGATCCAGCCCCGCTGGTATCGAGCATCGTGCCTTCCTGCATCGCCACTTCGAGTCCCGTCGAGGATCCCGGCTGCACGCTCGAAGCAAGCATAATCTCCCACTGGCCGGCAATATTGGGCATCGGCGCCGGGGCAATCTTCGAGCCGCCCGAGCAACTGACAAAAAACGCCGCCAGCGTGAGCGACACGACCGAAATGATGATTCGTCTCATAACGCAGATGGCGACTGTCAACAGCAATCACCCCGCACCCGGCTGGATGTAAGCGACAGATTATGGCATCCGGCGGACAAAGGTTTGTGAACGCCGCGTTAAAGTTTGATGAATACGCGCCACTGGCCGCCGCTCGACCGTAGCCTCTAAGGTTTCGTTAACGTCCTTGATTTCAAATAGATACGCAAGCATAGTGCGGGCCATCTCGCCAAAAAAACAACGCTCGGGGCGGAACGTTCAATTCGTCCCACCTCTTTTGTTTCCGAAATCCATCGTGTGCAATCTGTCATGCTGAGCGGAGCAGTGATGATCGCTTTGCGATCATCACTACGGAGTCGAAGCATCCCTACCTTCCCCCGGCTCCATCCACGGGTACCACTCTGAGGCTAGGTCTATCCACTGCGGATTACGGCGCTCGAACAGCGCGATTTTCTTAGCGCGCGACCATCCTTTTAGTTGCTTCTCGCGGGCCAGGGCCTTGTGGACGTCATCATAGGACTCCCAATAGAGCAAGCGGACCACCTCATAGCGGGCGGTGAAGCCCTCGTGATGATGGAATTTGTGCTGGAACACGCGTTTATGAAGATTGCCGCTTACTCCGATGTAAAGGGTTCCCCTCAAGCTTCCCATGATGTAAACGCCGTAGTAGCGTGGGTCGCGCATGACTGCATGATTGGAGGATTCAGGTTTGGGTAGCTGTGACGAACGTCACGGCTAAAGGAAATGCTTCCGCATTTGGGACGGAGGGTAGGGATGCTTCGACTGCGCCGGGAGGATTTACGATCCTCCCGGGCTTCGCTCAGCATGACAAGATTCGGTCTAAGCCACTCGCGTGGCACGCCACCAAGTCCCGTCCCGCGCATCTAACCAACTGTGGAGGTTCATCCCATGAATGTTTCAAACGGTCTGATCAAAGCTGTACTCGGGTTTGCCCTGTGCGCATCGATGTGCGCATTGATCCCCGGCACCCTATCTGCCCAGAACACAGCCGTGGAGGGATCTCCGGCACACTTGCTGGTGACGGTCGAAGCGCGTCATGGCTCCGACGTACCGGAGCTCGACCGCAGAGACGTGATGGTATTCGAAGGCCGCGACCGCGACCAGGTCGTCGATTGGGTCCCCGCGCAAGGCGACAACGCTGCCCTCGAGCTCTTTATTCTGCTCGACGATGGCTCCAACGCCAGCCTGGGCAGGCAACTCGATGACCTTCGCAAATTCATCGACGCCCAACCGCCATCGGTGAAGATCGGCATCGCCTACATGCAGAATGGCGCCGCGCGCGTACAGCAAGACCTTACCAGCGACCATGCAATGGCAGCGAAAGCGCTGCGTCTTCCGTTGGGAATTCCAGGCATCAACGCCAGCCCATATTTCTCTCTGAGCGATTTGGTCAAGCATTGGCCCGCTAGCGCGGCCCGCCGCGAAGTGCTGATGGTGTCCGACGGAATCGATAATTATTACGGCAGCCGCGATCTCGACGACCCCTACCTTTCCGCGGCCATCGACGACGCGCAGCGCGCCGGCATCGTCGTCTACGCCATCTACACTCCCGGCGAGGGTCACGAAGGCCATAGCTACTGGCAAAGTTATTGGGGACAGCTTTATCTCGCCCACCTCGCCGACGACACCGGCGGCGAAGGTTACTACATCGGCTTCTCCGGCCCTCCCGTCACCTTCAGCCCTTATCTCGACGACATGCAGCGTCACCTGACCCATCAATACATCTTGACCTTCAATCCCAAGCCCCAGAAGAAGAATGGATGGCAGCAGGTGAAAGTCACAACGGAAGTACACAACGCCGAAATGGTTTACCCCCGCAAGGTTTACGTTCCGGCAGGGGCGCATTAAAACGTCCGTCTTGGTTTGTCCCCTTTGTTTGTCCCCGGATTCGGCTACAATGACGTTCACTCAGAGCCAGAGGGAACGTCAAATGTCTAACCGTCCGGCCTCTTCCATACTTCGATCCGTGCTCATTGCGCTCGTCGCCCTCGCGGCGATTTCTCAGTTTCCTGCCGCTCGGTCGCAAACATCTGCCATTACCACTCACGACCCCCGCCTCGAAAAAGCCTATCGCTTCCAGAAAGCTGGTTGGACGTACGTCCACCTCGAAGGCTCGCCTCACGATATTGGATTCCAGCACGGTTATCTGCTCGCTCCCGAGATCGCCGACGGTCTTGACGCGATCAAACTTCTGGATATGCACCAAACCCACCGTGATTGGGAATTCTTTCGCAAGACCGCGCGCGAGATGCTCTGGCCGCACATCGACGCCGAATATCAGCAGGAGTTGCAGGGCATTGCCGACGGGGCCAAGGCGCATGGTGTCGATCTCGATGTGTACGACATTGTCGCCCTCAACGCTTTTGCGGAAGTTCCGGACTACTACGTGCCGTGGCTGAACAAGCGCGAGAAGCAGGCCAACGCACCGAAGCTGAAGGCTCCCGGCAATTGCAGCGCCTTCATCGCCACCGGCGCTTACACCAAAGATCACCAGATCGTCATCGCCCACAACAACTGGACCAGCTATCTCGACGGCGAGCGCTGGGTCATCATCTTCGATATTGTGCCCCAGCACGGCGAGCGCATTCTCATGGATGGCTTTCCCGGCGTGATCACCAGCGACGACGATTTTGGCATCAACGCCGCCGGCATCATGATCACCGAAACCACCATCACGCAATTCGAGGGCTGGGACCCTGACGGCAAGCCCGAATTCGTGCGCTCGCGCAAGGCGCTCCAGTATGCCCGGAGCATCGACGACTACGTCCGCATCATCGAGGAAGGCAACAACGGCGGCTACGCCAACGACTGGCTCATCGGCGACCGCAAGACCGGAGAAATCGCCTATCTCGAACTCGGCCTGAAAAATACGCCGCTGTGGCGAACCAAAGATGGATATTACGTCAGCTCGAACTTCGCCCGCGATCCCAAGCTGATTCGCGAAGAGACCGAAGGCTTCGACTCGGCCGATATGTCGTCCTCGATGAATGCGCGCCACGTGCGCGCCGATGAAATGGTGCAACAAGCCAAGGGAAGCATCGACGTGGAAATGGCCGAGGCTTTTCTCGCCGATCACTTCGACAGCTTCGAGAAAAAAGAACAGGCCGACGAGCGCTCCCTGTGCGGCCACGGGGACGCTTCTCCGCGCGGCGTCAAAGAGTGGGATTGGGCCGCGTACAATCCCGGAGGAGCGGTGCAGGGCAAAGCCACCGACAGCGCGATGGCGGCAAACATGAGCTTCGTCGCTCACGCCGGCCATCCCTGCGGAGCAGATTTTCTGGCCGCGGAGTTTCTGGAGCAGCATCCGGAATATTCCTGGCAAAAACCGCTGCTGCACGATATGAAAGCCGGGCCATGGACCAGGTTTCGAGCGGGAGAAAAATCTGATCAATGACCCTGGGGACAAAGTTTCCTTCACCCGCCAAGGCATACGATCGTGAGTTATCGACGCCAGGGCCAAAGACTTGCAGCACAAATGGTCTCGACCTGCGGCCTCAGCCAGGCAGTTCGTCCCCGGCCTTCAGACTCGCTAGGAAAGCTCTGATTTAGCCCACGTTTGTCATTTCGAGCGGAGCGGGATTGCCCGTCCTTACGGGCAATCTCGCGGAGTCGAGAAACCTGCTTTGCGCCGCATGTGACTTAATCAGAGTTTCCCAAGGCTTTTTTCGCCCAAGATAGGACTACTGTCCTCTAGGGAGACGATGAGTTATGTATTGCGAAATTGTCGTTAAACATCGTGCTGCAATTACGGAAACCGGACTGGCGAAGGTGGTTTGCGGCAGCCAGTTAGGCGCTCCCATCCCACTGGGCGAGGCCTATGGAAGAAACGCCCTCTATGGTCAAAACCCACCTTCGCACTCGGTTTGCGCCTTCGAAACGGTCCGCGGCTGCTTTGTGATCGTTCGTCAGGTGAATGCCGACTTCAGCATGTATCACATCGAAGGCAACAGCCCGTCGGTCCCCGTTCAGACCCTGCTGGAGGCGGTCGAGGATTTCGTTGGCCTGTTGTTGGCCGGTCTGAGACGCGCTCTCGCCGGGAGCGATTACGCATATACATCCCTGACGGTGAAGCTATTCGCCGACAATGATGGCCGGGAGACGGGAGTGGAGGGCAATTTGACCACACTGAGGTCGGTCCTGGGAGATCGATTAGCGTGGTCCTCGCTTCGGTCGGGCGTGATCGCTCTCGTCACAAGCTTCTTGCTGATCCGGCTGGGCCTGACGCACGATTCAGCCAAAGCAACAATCTACACTTTTGCCATCGTCATCCTCTTCGCCCTGCTGGAAACCATGGCCGGCTACCTTCGGGGGCGTGGTAAAATCAAGTGGAAGTTGAGGGAGAGATAGGATGAAGTGGCTTGGTGCGGCGAACTCACCGGCGGAGAGCGGCGTGAGGCTTCACGACCGCGTGCGCACCGCCCTGGAGCAAGGCTTCAAAGGCGCTCTCCCCGATTACTCCCTGGGCCCATCGGAGGCCGATCTCCTCATCCACCAAGGCTCGCGCGTGGCAGTGATTGAAGTCAAGACGGGCAATCCGGACCTTCCGCTTCCCAGCAGCACCTCGGCTCAAATGCTCCTCCTAAAGCAACGTGTGCGGGAAAAGTTTCCCGAGCCGGACGTGGAGGAGGTTCTTCCGGTTTTGGTCACAAATTATAAGGTCAGTTTGATCGACCAGAAGGAACTCGAGGAGCAGGGAATTGCGGTAGTTCGGATCGATCCTAAATCTTCATCAGGCTCAGATTCCAGGAACTTTTCTCTCCGCGTGGCCAGCCTTACCGGCTTGAAGGCCGATCCAGAGTTGGTCTAGACCCAGCCGAGCAATCCGGCACACCATGAAAGAAACGCCGCAACAATACACGCAACGAATCGTTGGCTTCGCCGAAGGCAAACAACCTATTGCCGTGCAATCCGCCACGGCGAAAAAACTCGAGCGCCTCATCAAAGGCGTGCCCACTTCCAAATTGCGCAAGCGTCCTGCGCCCGACAAATGGTCGGTGAGTGAGATTCTTGCCCACCTCGCCGACGCGGAAGTCGCGATTGGCTTTCGCCTGCGCCTGATTCTCGGCGCCCCGGGCACACCGGTCGCGGCCTTCGACCAGGATGCCTGGGTCGTCAGCCTGCACTATGAGAAACGCGATCCGCGCAAGTCGATCGAGCACTTCCGCGTGGCGCGGGAAGCCAATCTGACGATGCTCAAGTCGCTGGCCCCGGAGCAGTGGCAACACTACGGCATTCATTCCGAGCGCGGGCAGGAGTCGATTGAGCACGTAGTGCGCATGGCCGCCGGCCACGACATTAACCACCTGCAGCAGATCGAAAAAATCCTGGCCCCAAAAATCCTGGCCCCAAAAACTAAGACGAAGAAATAGCCATGGCCGCGGTCACTCGTCGAGCGCTGTTGCAATCATCCGTTGCAGGGGTCGCTGTCATGGGTCTCTCCTCGTTTGCCTCCAACCCCGATTCGCCTGCACCCGCGCGCAAAGGCCGCATCCATCAGTCGGTCAGCCGGTGGTGCTACAAAGACATCCCGCTCGAACAACTCGCCAGCTACGCGGCCAGCATCGGTCTCGTCGGCGTCGATCTTCTTCAACTCGACGAATATGAAGTTCCGCGCCGCTTCGGCCTCATTTGCACCATGGGCTACGCCGGCGGCGGCGAGATTGCCGACGCCCTCAACCGCACCGAAAATCACGCCGCCATCGAGCAAGCCTTCCGCGTGAACATCCCCCGCGCCGCCGCCGCGCACGTGCCCAATGTAATTACCTTTTCCGGCAACCGGCGCGGCATGTCCGACGAGCAGGGAGCCGTCAACTGCATCGCCGGTTTGAATCGTGTCAAACGCATCGCCGAAGACCACGGCGTCACCATCTGCATGGAGTTGCTCAACAGCAAAGTGACCCATCCCGACTACATGTGCGATCACACCGCCTGGGGTGTCAGCGTGGTGAAGGAAGTGAACTCACCCAACGTAAAACTGCTCTACGACATCTACCACATGCAAATCATGGAAGGCGATCTCATCGCCACGATCCGGCAGAATCTGCAATGGATTGGACACTTCCACACCGGCGGCGTTCCCGGTCGTCATGAACTGAACAACACCCAGGAAGTGCAATGGGATGGCGTGATGCGTGCGATCGCCGAGTCCGGCTTCCACGGCTACGTCGCCCACGAATTTGTACCCACCGCCGATCCGCTGCTCTCCCTGCGCCAGGCTGCCGACCTCTGCGATGTGTAACTAAAAGCTATTCACAAATGGTCTGGGGAAGGGGTGCCATTCCACAACCGATAAGGACAAGGCTTTAGCCGCTGGGGACATCGGCAGTGCAGTCCTTTGATCAATTAATGAGCCGACTTCTAAAACAGTTGCCAGCCCCCAGTTGCCGGCTCCCAGTCGGACGTCCTCTAGTTTCCCAAACCCAGCAATAAATGCGATTCGCAGATGCGGAAAATGCGCGTGTGCGCGCCCGGTCTTCATGCTACTTTCGCGCGCCCGGTCTTCATGCTACTTTCGCCGCAGTCGATTGTTTTTCGGGAGCCATTCCAGATGACGACGAAGGTTTGCACCAACGTCAAATGTCCGGCTTACGCCCACTTCGTTTACACGGTGGCCATGCGTTGCGTCCTTTGCCGCTGCGACCTGCAGGCCGCGCAAGTGGCGCGCGTCGGCCTCGAACGGACTCAACCGGTCACACCCGGATTCTCCCAAAAGCCCGCCGCAGCCGGCCGGTAGACCCAGCCCCCCATAAATGTTGTGATCTTCCGAAGCAGTAGACCACCGCGCGTTGGACGACCACCGATCCCTGCGTACCAGCCAATTTAACCTAAACATTATCAATCGGTTACGCGTTCCATGGGAGCGGGCGGGGCCTAGGAAGATTTTTGATCCCTAGCCCACGCCACCAAACCCCTTTGACATTATGCTCACTTAAATGTACATTTATATGTGCATTGCAGAGAGGACTTCCCATTGAGCCCGACCACGCTGAGAGAACCGGCTAAAGTACTCGAGGAGCAGCTTGAGTTCTCCAATATCACTGATTTGCGCCAGGATTTTCTTCGCAAGGTTGAAGAGATCCAGAAGAACCCCGCCATCCGCCTGCTGATCCTCAAACACGGGCGCCCTCAGGCAGTTTTGATGAGCGCGGAAGCCTACGACGTTTTGAGGAAGGTGGTCAACCTCTTCCTCAGTTATAGCGATGGGCAAACTCGCGAACAGAGTATCAACGCTGCCATCAAGCGATTTGAGGCGGAGCGTTCCGCCACCCCGGCCGAAGCCGAGGTATCGGCAGCTTCCGGCTCGGAGCAAGCCGCGGGTTAAGCCCGCTCGCATAAGTAGTTCGGCGCCGTCTTCAAGGGTGATGGTTGATTACGAAGGCTAAAGTGGGGCGTAGGTCAACGACACATCTGCGTTACCCAGTCGATAAGATTTCCCGGGATCGAGCGTAGCTGGAGCCACAGCAGGGCAATGATCGTTGCAGCGAAGCCGCTAACTATTATCATCGCGAATGATATCGTGTTCTGTGCGCTCGCTGTAAATGAGCTGAAACCCATGGTTGACGGCTTCGAATCCACTGCATAACTGTACAGCTTCTCCCGAACTTTCGGATATTGGTTTACCTTCCACACCGCCTTCGGAAACGCGAGCTTGCCCTGCTCGGATCCTTTTATCGCGGTCATCACGCTGATGATCCATTCCGCTTGGAGATCCATAATGGCATCAAAGAGCGCAATCAATATGAGCAGAACCAGAGCCAGCGCCGGCACTCTGTGCTGCCGGGGAATCCTTTCGACATATTGATATTGAGATAAGATACCTAGAATCATCACCACAATGCCTAGTATCTGCACATTACACCATCTCATTTGTTCCAACGGTTCGTCTGGCTCCGCAAATTGAGAGGGTTGGCTGTTCAAATATTGGAACCCACTTTCCAGACGTTTTCTGAAATCGACGATCCAAAGCCAGTTCGCCGGAATAGCAAGAAGGAGGATCACAATGAGCACTAACAAGCAGATGCTTCTTACCAGCGGCCAGGAAGAAACTACTCCTAACTGAAAGTAGTACACCGAACAGAACGCCGGCAGCAGCAGGAATCTTGAGGCAACAAATCTCTTCAGCAGGTTCAACATGGCTAATCGCACGCTAGAGTTCGCCTGCTCGGCCGTGCAGTATGCCTATTTAACCACGGAAATTGTCTTTTCTGTAACTCATCCAGGCAACTTGATTTCGCGCACTGCCAGACCAACACCGTGATTAGACAGAGTGCCTGCACCACCGTATTCCCATGGCTCCGGATAACCCGGGCATTTGCGTCTAATCATCATCCGGTAAAATCAATTCAGCATGACCATCGGAGTCCTCGCTCTGCAAGGCGATTTCGACGCCCACCGCCGCCGGCTCGAAGAGCTGGGCGCTGAAGTTGTGTTCGTCAAAAAGCCCGGGCAGCTCGACCAGATCGACGGCCTCGTCATCCCCGGCGGCGAGTCCGGCACGTTTCTGAAATTGCTGGGAGAAGCAGGCTTCGAGAAGCTAAAGCAGTTCGTCCGCCTCAAGCCGACGTTCGGCACCTGCGCCGGCGCAATTCTATTAGCCAACGAAGTCGAGAACCCCGCGCAGCCCGGCCTTGGCGCAATCGACATCCGCATCCGCCGCAACGCCTACGGACGCCAGATTGACAGCTCCATCCGCGAAGGCCAGCTCCTGCAAAGCTCGCTCAACGAAAAACTGTCGCCCCTCGAAATGGTCTTCATTCGCGCCCCCAAGATCGAGCACGTAGGAGATGCCGTCGAAGTCATCGCCACCGAAGGCAAAAATAATCTTCCGGTCGCCGTCCGGCAGGGAAGCGCGCTGGCCGCCACTTTCCACCCCGAACTCTCCGCCGACACCCGCATCCACCAGGCCTTCCTGGACCTGATCGAAACGTGTGGGTCAGACAAGTGTGGGTCGGACACTCCTGTCCGACGCCTTTGACGTTGCTTTTGCTTTTGGTTTGGTTTTGGTTTTGGTATTGCTCTTGACTCCGGCTTTCGGGAACGCAGGGGACGACCGATCACTTCACCGGCAAAAACTCAATCTTCACCTGGCGCCCCGCAGCCTTAAAATCAAAATCCGCAGTCACCAGCACACGGTCCGATCCTCTGCCGGCAAGCTCCACGCCAAACGCGTCCACGTAAGGAATGCCTGTTTCGATCTTAATCAGCGCGGCGCGCACCGCACTATCTCCGTCGGCGGCGACCACCTGCAACCCCAAGGCGCTTAATCGCGTAAGCGTCCGCTCCATCTCCTGCCTGCCGTAAAGCTTGCGCGTGATCCCTGCAGTTTCGCCCCAATGCGGTGCCGCCGTCACTGCCTCGCAATCTCCCGCAAGATGTCCTCGGATGATCTCTGCCACCCGGTCCGATCCGGCCTGATTGTGCAGATAGCGCAAGACCGCGCTGGAATCGAGTACGTACGTTACCATTGATCTCCCCGGAGACGCGCTTCCCGCCGGCGATCTTCCTGCCGCCATTTGCGCCGTAGCTTTTCCGCTTGGCGCGCCTTTCCCTTCAACATCCCGCGAGTTTTCTCGACCAGTTCGTCCGTCACCGGCTCCAGGATTATTTTCGTGCCGTCATGCGTTACTGCAATCCGCGTCCCCGGCTTAATCCCCAGTGCGGACCTCATCTCCGAGGGAATCACGAACTGGCCCTTTGTGCTTACCGTTGTGATCTGAAAAGTCATGCTTACATTGTACCTCAATGTAAGAATTCCTCGCCCCTTGAAAATTCCCTTGACACGCTCGTCGCGTAACTGTAAGGTTACGCATTATGCGTCACCGTTCGGTTACATATTCCCCGCTTTCGAAAATGACCTCGAAAACGACGGAGGCAACGTTCCAGGCGCTCGCCGACCCCACCCGCCGCGCCGTCCTTGACCTTCTGCGCCGCGGCAGCCAGCCCGCCGGAGAAATCGCCCAGGCCTTCCCAGTCTCCCGCCCGGCAATCTCCAGGCACCTGCGCCTTCTCCGTCGCGCCCATCTGGTGCGCGAGCATCGCGAAGGCCGCCATCGCGTCTACCAGCTCAATCCCGAGCCGCTCCGCACCGTCGATTCCTGGCTCGACCAGTACCGTGCCTTCTGGACCATGAACCTCAACAGTTTGAAGACTTTTGTCGAAGCCGAGTACGCCAAGGAACAAACGCAACAAATGCGTCCGCCTGCAGTAAATACGAATGTCAAAAACCCGAAAGGAAATCGCTGACCATGAAAGCCCTACGCCTGTATCTCCCATTTTTAATGCTGCTCGCCGCCGCCGCGCTCGTCGCCCAAACCCCCGCTCAGAAATCGTTCGACCAACTCAAATCCCTTGCCGGCGATTGGGAAGGGAAGGCCTCTGAAGGTAAAACCGTGCAAGTCTCCTTCCGCGACACCGCCGGCGGCTCTGCCCTGATGAGCGAAATCCATGGCCGCGGCGCCGACAACATGATTTCCATGTTCAATCTCGACGGACCCAACCGTCTCCTCCTCACACATTATTGCAGCGTCGGCAACCAGCCCCGCATGACTGCCAGCGCTTCCCCCGACGGCAAAACCATCACCTTCGACTTCTTCGATGCCACCAATCTCTCCGCTCCCGACGCCGGCCACATGCAGCACGTCGTCTTCACCATCGTCGACGCCAACCACCACACCGAACTCTGGACGTTTAACGATCACGGAAAAGAAATGAAGGAATTGTTCGATCTCCAACGCACCGAGCTGGCGCAAAAATAACGTGTGGGTCGGACACTCCTGTCCGACGCCTTTGACCTTTGCCTTTGACTTTGCTCTTGACTTTGCTCTTGACTTTACGGTGCCGCATTTCTCGCATCCTTTGCGAGAGATGAGCTCCTCGAATCCCGAAGCTAAAGAAACCAGGAAGAGCTCCACATGACCGACAGCAAACCCGTTATTTCTCGCGACAACGATTCCGTGATCAGCGAAATCGAAATCGCCGCCCCGCCCTCGCGCGTGTTCAGCGCGCTCGTTGAACGCGAGCAGGCTCTCCAGTGGGGCGGCGGTGAGACCCACCAGATCACTTCCTGGGAAATGGACGCGCGCCCCGGCGGCCGGTGGCAATACGTTGCGAAAGAGCGCAAGCCCGCCGGCGCACAGTTCGATCATCACGGAGAAATCATTCAGATCGACCCTCCCCGCCTGCTCGAATATTCCTGGTTTGCCAATTGGCATCCCGATCCCGCGCATCGCACCGTCGTCCGCTGGGATCTCACGCCCACGGCCACCGGCACGCGCCTGAAAGTCACGCACAGCGGTCTCGCACCGATGAAGGGTTTGGCGCAGGGCTACAGTCAGGGATGGCCCGGTCTGATCGAACAGATCAAGAAGTTCGTAGAGAAATAATGCTCGTGTGGGTCGGACACTCTTGTCCGACGCCTTTGACTTTGCTTTTGCCTTTGACTTTTGATTTTTCTTTTGTCGATTCGGAGTTTTCGTCCTCAAGGAGCAACCCATGGCAACCGCAGCAATCACTCCCGACCAGAATTCCATCGTCGGCCAAATTTTCATCGCCGCGCCGCCCGAACGCGTCTTCCAGGCCATCACCGACCCCAACCAAATGCCGCTGTGGTGGGGCGCGCGTGGCCTTTATCGCATCACCGAATGGAAGGCCGATCTCCGCGTGGGCGGCAAGTGGTCGAGTGACGGCGTGAGCGCCGACGGCAAGCCCTTCCGCGTCGAGGGCGAATATCTCGAAATCGATCCCCCGCGCCTTCTGGTCCACACCTGGACCTACAGTTGGGGATCCCAGAAGACCACGGTGCGCTGGGAGCTCGAGCCCCAAAACGTGCACGGCCTGCATCCCAGCGGTCCGCGCAAGGCCGGCACCGGAACATTATTGAAGATACGTCACGAAGGCTTCGCCGGCGACCCTGCCGGCGCAACCGGCCACGCCGACGGCTGGAAGCGCGTCCTCGGATGGCTCGTGGGATTCGTCGAGAAAGGAGAAACACTCGACACTCGCGAATAATCTCGGCTGGATGCTATGAAATCCTGTCATCCTGAGGCAGCGGAGTTCCACGCCCCGAGGCGGGGAACTCCCAACGAAGAGCCTGCCCTGAGCCTGCCGAAGGGACCTGTGCATTTTGCCGGAACCCTCGCTGCGGGGCAAAATACCAGGTCCTGCGACCCATTCCTCGCGACATATATTTCAGCAAACCATGTCGCTTTTCCCTCTGCAAAATGCTATAATAGACATATAGACTCAAAACTGCGGCGCAGGCCTTTTCCGGTCTGCGCCGTTCGTCTTTTCACGACAATCCGAACGCTAGGAGAATCCTCAGGCGCAGCCCACCCGCTGCGCCTTATTTATTATGCGGAAGAGTAACGGCAAGTTGGAAAGGAAACGGCTGCGGGCAGAATTGATCGAGATTCGGGCGGTCGCGGACGACAACAATAAACGGCGTGGGGAAGCAGCAGAGGCGGCCTTTCTAGCCAAGGCTTGTGGCTTGAGGTTCGCCGTTTGCAAACCCTGGGGAGACAGCGAACGCTACGATTTGGTCGTGGACTACGGGAGGGGATTCTGGCGGGTGCAGGTGAAAGCCAGATCGGTTTATAGCCGGTCGAAGTATCAGGTGTCTATGGAAAACTACAGGGGAAGGACCTACACGCGGGAGGAGATCGATTTCTTTGTTGTCTACATCGTACCGGAGAACGTGTGGTACGTGGTGCCGATCGAGATTGCGGAAACGCAGAAGATAATGTGTTTCAACCCATCCAGCCGAGGCAAAGCGAAGTATGAGAAATACCGCGAGGCCTGGTGCCTGCTGGATTGCTCGCGCAAGGTGCGGGGTTGGAAGGATATTCCGGTGTTGTGCCGCAGCAAGGAGGTTGGGGTGCGGTGCGCGGTGTGCCCGCTGCACGGCTGACATTAGGCTTTGTCATTCCGAACCCGTTCTTTGGGTGAGGAATCTGCTTTCCTCGCCGCCATGATCAAAGCGGTAAGCTCCAAGCTCGGGGATGGGATGCTCCGTGAGCACAACGCTGACCTAAATTCTTGGCGGTGCCTGTTCAGATGCCCAAATTTTTCGTTGCGCGGCGGCTTCTTCTGCGATAGCATTCACTCCTTCCCCAAAGGTTCGTTCCTTCGGCCCCAGTCGTCGACAACGTAATGTAAGTAGCCACGCGAGTCACCTAACGTCCAGCCACCGATTTGGTCGCAAGGCCAAGGGTAACCTCGTCGTTCGTAGTTATGACCCAACAGAAACCACAAATCGTCCTGAACAAGATGGTCGAGGACTTTGCGAAGGGAGGAGAGGGGCTTTTTACTTCGCCCCCACCTATCTCGATCTCCCGCGAGAAGGGGATGTACGTCTATCTTTAATGGGAAGCTTTCAAAACGCGTCTCTTCCACCCTCGCCGTAGACCGGGAAGTCTTAATCTTGTTTACCAGCTTCGAAGAACAGCAACAGCGGACGATCAGGACGGCCAAGGATGTGATCGAAGCGTCGAACGGACGACTTGAATCCTCCATAGTTATCATCGTCCACTTAGACCCGGACGGAAACCCGAAGCTAAAGAGGTGGGGTAGGAACCTCGGCCTTTCCGTTCTCCCCGTCTATGCCGGGGCCTGCCCGACAAGGCCCGAGGAGGTGGAGCGTCTTCTCGCCCAGGAACTCTTTAGCCACGACCCTTTCGACGTTACAGGGCCGGTGTCGGACGACGTGAACTTCTTTGGGAGACGGAACGAGGCGCACGACTTGGCTCGCAAACTACAAAACGGCCAGATTCGTTCCATACTGGGCATAAGAAAAATCGGCAAGACGTCGGTGATCAATCGCATTATTGACGATGCAAGAGTTCATTATGATTGCTATTGCATAATGCTCGACTGCTCGAGGGACGACATTTGGGCACTCGATGCGGAGCAACTGACCACTGCTTTGATAGAAGCCCTCAGACTCGCGAAGGAATCGCCCTCGCGCTACGCCGTGGTAGACCCTGCGACGAAACACGCTACGCTCGCAGAGGCAGCCAAGCAACTGCTTCATTCGGTGAAGACCAGCGAGAAGCCAGTCATCTTCTTCGTGGACGAGGTGGATTACATTACGCCGGGCAGCCCCACTGCGCCTCACTGGAAGAAGCAATTTAATCCATTCTGGCGCAACGTTCGCGCAGTATATCAAGAGGCTAGCCGAGATTCGAAGCCCTTTTCAATGTTGATCAGCGGCGTGTCAAGCAAATGGTTTTCCGTCGAGTCGATTGAGGGCGTTGAGAATTCAGCCCTTGCGCTTATACCCGAAGAGTACCTAAGCCCACTGCCCCGAGGCGCAAGCTGCGCAATGATCAGGAAGATGTCGCGCTCGGCGGGGCTAAGCTTTGGGGACGAGGCGGCTACGGTCATAGCGACGGCCTGCTGTGACATGCCGTACTGGATCCGAAAGGCCTGTTCTTATATCCACAGGCAGATTGAAATGTCCGGAAGGCCGGTCGCTGTCACAACCCACCAGACAGCTACTTACGTAAACTCCTTCATCGACACCGAGGGCGACACGATCGCTCAGGTGGCAATCAGCCATCTCTTCCGGGTATATCCCGAGTTGGAGGCCCCCTATCTAGCCCTATTGGGGGGTGGACCGGCAGCCGAGAAGGTCAGCAAGAAGCTTGTCCATGTGCTCGACAACTATGGGGTCCTTCCCCGCAAGGAGGGTACCCACCCGCGAGATATGATTAAGGCAGGAATAGAGCTGCGACTGGAACGGGTCGCCGCCGACGGCGCGGAACCTCAGGCCGCCGGGGAAAATGCCGGGGCGACCACCCAAAGCTTCGACCGATGGGCGGACGATCTCGCTGTGATCAACAAAACGCGCAACGTCCTCGAAAAAAAACTGCGCCAAATCGCGATCAATTTCCTGCGGGCAGACGTGATCAGCGACAAATCGAAAGGCAGCGTGCGTTCGAGATTGTCCCAAGCGCTCCCGGCAGGCAAGAAGTTTGAGCAGCTGTCCGCCGACGAACTAATTGAGAAGTTCTACTGGTCAGACTTGGTGGCATTGATCAAGCGCGAATGGCGTCTGTTTCAAGGTCTGTTCAACGATCGAAATCTTTTCGAGCTACAGTCGTCCGTGATCAACGACCGTCCGGATGCCCACGCGAGAGACCTCGATGCCGCAGACTTCGCGATGTACCGCCGTTCGCTGAAGTGGATGAACGACAAAATCAGTTCCCTCTGATTTCCCCGCGGCGAAATCCCGGCGCTTTGTCATCCTGAGGCAGCGGAGTTCCACGCCCTTAGGCGGGGAACTCCCAACGAAGGACCTGCCCTGAGCTTGTCGAAGGGACCTATGCATTTTTGCCGGCAACATCGCCACCGCCGAAATACATAGGTCCTTCGGCCCGCAAAGAACGCGGGCCTCAGGATGACAATGCCGTTTATACTGTACGCATGTCTGGGGAAAAGACCTTCTACCTCGAAACCTTCGGCTGCCAGATGAATGTGCATGACTCGGAAAAAGTCATCGGCACGCTCATCCACGAGGGATACGAACAGGTAGAGACGGTCGAGCAGGCCGACTTGATTCTGTATAACACCTGCTCCATCCGCGACAAGGCGGAGCAGAAGGTCTTCCATCGGCTGGCGGACTACAAGAAGCTGCTGGCCCAGGGCAAGAAGTTTGGCGTGCTGGGCTGCGTGGCGCAGCAGGAAGGCGAGAAGATTTTTGAGCGCGCGCCGCACGTGTCGCTGGTCTGCGGATCGGCGTCGTATCGCAACCTGCCGCAAATGCTGACGCAGCTGGAAGGGGCTTCCGGCGTCCGGCATCCGGCGCCCGGAAACCGGAAGCCGGAAGCCGGAACACTGGTCCGCATCACCGGGCTCGACGATCGCGAGACCGACGAATGTTTCGAAACCGAATTCACCGCCCGCTCCAATCCGCATCGCGGATACATCACCATCATCGAAGGCTGCGATAAATTCTGCGCCTACTGCGTCGTGCCGTTCACGCGCGGCAAGGAGCGCAGCCGGACTTCGGAGTCGGTGCTCGCCGAAGCCCGCCAGATGGCCGATCTCGGCTACACGGAAATCCAGTTGCTCGGGCAGAACGTGAATTCGTATAAGGATCCGACGGGCGCATTTTCCGGGAAAAAGAAAACCTTCGCCGAATTGCTGGCCGCGGTCGGCGAAGTTCCCGGCATTCGAAGAGTTCGATTTACGACTTCGCATCCCCGCGACTTCGGACGCGACATCGTCGACGCCATCGAGGCCGTCCCCACACTGTGCGACCACGTGCATCTCCCCGTGCAGAGCGGATCGGACCGCGTGCTCAGCGCCATGCAGCGCCTCTACACCCGCGAACAATATCTCGAGCGCATCGCATGGATGAAGTCGGCGAAGCGCGAGATCAGCATCACCAGCGACATCATCGTCGGCTTTCCCGGCGAGACCGAACAAGACTTCGCCGAGACGCTGAGCCTGCTCGACGAAGTTGGCTACGACGGCGTCTTCACCTTCAAGTACTCTCCGCGGCCGAACACGCCATCACTCGCACTCGAAGATGCGATCCCCGACCAGGAAAAATCCCGCCGCCTGGAAGTTCTGATGGCGAGGCAGAAAGAAATCCAGATATCGCGTTACAAGAAATACATAGGTACAAGTATAGAAGTAATGGTTGAAGGACGAAACGAAGCCCGCGCCCAATGGATCGGTCGCACCTCGCAAAACAAGACTCTGAACTTCACCGCACCAGAGAGTGCAACTCCCACGATAGGAAGCTACGTCCAAGTGAAGGCGACCGCAAGTTTTCCCAACAGCCTTCTGGGCGAAATGGTGGTATAAGAAGCAAAGAACGCCCGGGCAGACGGAAGACGTCGCCGCCGAAGGAGGTCACAATGGAGGTAGAGATGACGATCCGAGGTCTTTTGATGGATCCGGTGAGCAATATGCCGATTGTGATCCTCAAGGATGTGGCGGGGGAATCGGTGCTGCCGATCTGGGTGGGGGTTTACGAGGCGAATGCGATTGCGCTGGAGATGGAGAAGGTGAGCACGCCGCGTCCGATGACGCATGACTTGATCAAGAATGTGCTGACTGGGCTCGAGACGCAGGTGCATAAAGTGGTGGTGACGGAGTTGCGCGAAGATACGTTTTATGCGGTGATCTGGCTGGAGCGCGGAGGCGAGGTGGTGAGCATCGATTCGCGTCCGTCGGATGCGCTGGCGCTGGCGCTGCGGGTGGATTGTCCGATATTTGTGGATGACGTGGTGCTGAAGAATTCGAAGCAGGCGGCGAACATGTCAGATCGCGTGACCGCTGAGGAATTGCGAAAATATCTGGAAGGGCTGAACGACGAGGATCTGGGGAAGTACAAGATGTAGCAGTTGCCAGCCGCCAGTGGCCAGTTGCCAGTTGCCAGTTGCCAGCAAAGGCAACACCTGCGGTTACCGGGCCGGCCTCAACGTTACCTTTCTGTTGTTGGCATCAATGTTTCGCCCGTGATGCTACATCTTTTCATTTGACATCAATATATCCCCGGTGACATCATAATGTCATCATGCGCACCACGTTAAACCTTGATGATGACGCCCTGAAAATCCTGCGGGAATACTCTGAGACACGGTCGCTGGCGCTGGGGAAGGCGGCTTCGGAACTGGTACGTAAGGGCGCTAAAGCACCCGTGCAAATGGAAATGGTCGACGGTTTCTGGAGGGTGGTGCTCCCGAAAGGCGGCAAGAAGATAACCAGCGAGCACGTAAAGCGGCTGCTGGAGGATGAGATTTAAGTGGCGGGCTACCTGCTCGATGCAAATGTGCTCATTGCGCTGGCATGGTCCGAGCATAACGCGCATGAGCGGGCGAGGCGGTGGTTTTCCCATCATTCGCGCCAAGGCTGGGCGACTTGTCCGATGACCCAGGCGGCGCTGGTCAGGATCCTATCGAATCCCGCATTCTCGCCGGGGGCTTTGACGCTGACCGAGGCCTTGCAGGTGCTCAGCCGCAATGTGGAACTTCCTGGGCATGAGTTCTGGGCCGACTCGATCGATTTGCGGCAGGCGCTCGGCCGAATGCCAGCGCCGCTGACAGGGCACCAGCAAATTACAGACGCTTACCTGGTCGCCCTTGCGCTGCACAATCGCGGCAAGCTGGCTACTCTGGATCGGGGAATCGCGCGCTTTGCGCCACCGGGAGCTGTGGAGGTGATCGCGTGAGGAGCGCTCTTGCTACTTTACATAATACCCGTTATCGGACATTGCATCGAGCTTGCGCCTGCTAAGGGCCTACCGTATAGCTCAGCGAGTTGCCGTCCACTCCATTCTGGAAGACGGTAGTGGTGCAGTTTGATTTTAGCCGAAACCATAATGGCACAAGAATTGCCTCAACTGGTCAATACGAGACAGAACAGCCTTTGTGAACAGCACGAGAATAGAGCCAACATTACCTAGGGAATCTGGCAACGAAGTTACCTATGCCTCAGTCTGAATCGGTGGCTAAGAATGGGATTCTGAGCTGGCTGAGGCTGAGACTGCGGGTTCTCGCTGGAAAAGTATACAATCTGGCGGGAGTACCGGGCATCGTGCGCGACTGCGATTACGCCGCTACCGCGCACGATGTCAGGATACAGGTTAAGGCCGGAGACCTTTTCACTGTTGTAACCGTGAATGGTCTGGACATTTATTTTCACCGCTTGACTGGGGGTATCGACGGTGTTGGTGGTTTTAACGCACCCCCTAGTTTTCAAGCGGATTCAGTTCCGCTATCAGCGCAACTTCCCGAGCCGTCCGCGTATTTGCGTCACAACTCTCAAAAGCATACGAAGTAGGGTTGTGTTTCAAAATGCGTTTCGACTGGTCACTTTGTCCACGGAGATGCTCGTACAGACGCCCTTCCATGTCCTTAGACTCTCCGATGTAGATCCATCGGCTAGCGTTATAGATGCCGTATACGCCCGAATTCCGTGGGGCATATTTGGCGATCCCTTGTTCGGTGAACGTAAACGCGGAATTGGTTTTATCGAATGGCATGGTTTCTTCTCCTCTCTATGCCACATTGGTTAGGCTCTTCATATCAAGCAGGGCGATTAGCTCTTCAAAAGACCAAACGTGATCCGTAATCCCTGCTTCCATCGCGGGTGTCACGCGGAGCGTCTGATGAATCCTAATGAAGTTGTAATGGAAAAAATGAAGTGCCACAGCATGGCCGTGATTCTCGATCTTCTTTGAAAAAGCGTTGGTCAATCTGGTAAATCGTCTCATGCCCATTCTCATGGATAAATTCTGCCTTTCCACGAAACTGGTCGAGACGTGCTTTGGATCGGGATCGCCGCTCAGTGTGGCGGTACGGCAACCGATGCACGTTGCCGGAGAATAGCGAGTGCTGGCGTCATCTTGTAGCGGTGCGCCATAGATTTTCACTAGCATGGAATAATCTACTTCGCAACCGAAAGCGTTCGCACGTTCATACACGCGGTAGCCGTCGCTCGTTAATTGAATCCGATTTGCAACTCGTTTTGCGAGATCATCCATAAACGTCTTGGCTGCTTCGGGGCCTCGCGTTCCTACCACGTAAGAGATAATCAGTTTCGTATCTGCGTCGATTGCTGCCCACGTCCAAACATCACCGTACCCAAACTGTCCCTGTTTTTCTTGGGGAACATTTTTCTGTTTCGCATAGCAAAAAGCCCACGCCTCATCGACCTGTATCCGCCGAGCGCTGACGTTGCGAATATGTGCATCGTGGAAAGCAGCAACCGCACAGCCAACATCTTCGAGCAGCTTTAAAATCGTGTGCTTGGCAACTCCCGTCATGCGAACAATAGAGTTAATCGAGTTACCTTCCACTAGGGCCGCTACAACTGCACACTGCTTATTTATTAGCAGCCTGTTCATGGTTTGTATGCTAATATGTTGCTTGTTTATTGTCAATAGAAATGTAATGGTAATTAAAATATTTTGCTTGACAAACAGTTTTCCACTGCTAATATGTAGTTGGGTGTTTGATATTTCAAATGCCTTTGAAATATCAAAAGCGTTGCAACTTTCTCCCTTACAAACGCTTCTTATTTACTCGGAGACCCTTACAGGAGGAGGGCCTATGGCAACGACGTGTGCAATTCCCAACATCGACCCTAACGTCCGGCATGTGGGCGTTAGCAAATTGCGCAATCTCAACGCAACCAGCCTGAAGGAGCACACCGAAGAAACGTTGGTGATTCAGGAAAACGATATTCCACTAGCAGTACTGTTTAGCTACAAGAGGTTCCTAGCCATCAAGGAGGAGGTGAACGCTCTGACGAACATGATTGAGATGCTTGCAAGTGAGTCGGAGCGCAAGGACATCCTGCAAGCCTTCGAGGACTTGAGAGCTGGCCGGATTCGTTCTCTTGCCGAGATCGAAGCCGACCTGGAGAGGGAATAAGAAACCTTATGGCGAAAAAAGGCAAGGCGCATCGCCCTCCTGCTGTAGGTGCGTCCTTGCCTTCGCCAGTTAACAACGCTGCATTTGAAGTAGATATGACCGCTACGGCTGAGGCTACCTACAAAGACCTTTATCGAGCCGCGAAGGCCGCCGAACAGCGCGGAGAGTACGCGAGTTCTCACATCACGAAGTTTGAAATGGTTAGAGACGCTGTTAAGCGCATCATTCCAGCAGAGCCACTTAGCAAGAAACACGCTCTTCGAGGGGAACTGTCCAACCTGTTTCGTCTCAAGAAGGGCAGAATGCGAATATGTTGGATTGCTTCGTCGAAGCTGCACCGCGTCTGCATCATGTTCATTTCCGAAACGCTGCGTAAAGCAGGCGATGCCAGCGACCCATACGCAATACTCCACAACATGGTGGATTCTGGCACGTTTGATGCGATTTTTACGCAGTTCGGGGTACGAATGCCTAGACTCAAGGGCCGTACCGACAAGACGCAGTGAACGCTATTTGTTTTGTGTAAGCTCTCTGACATTCCTAGCGGCAGCCTTATTAACGTCTTCGCTGTCACGTCGCCGCTGTCGAATGCGCTTTCCTAGCACTTCGGCGATCACTTTCGCTGTCGTTATGGTGTCCTTGCCGCCGCTGCGCTCAAGAATGTCATGCACGATCTGCCAGTCTGGTTTTGCCATGTCCACAGTTTCCCACAGGGCCGTTCCGAATGCTAGCCTGTGGAAATTCAAACTGCACCACTACCTGGAAGACCAGCACGTTCCCGGACCCGATTCCGCTTGGTACAGTGAAGACGACCTGCGTGTCGCTCCAACTCACAATCGTGCCGTAGACTCCGGTGCCGACAAAATATACGCCGCCGATTCCTACCGCCGATCCGAAGCCGGAGCCGGTGAGTGTCACCTGCGCGTCGGGCGTCCATGCCGTCGGTGAGACGCTTGTCAACGTCGGTGGTGTCATGGTGTACGGAACCGAGTTGCTGTTTGCACCGTTCTGAAAAACCAGCACCCTGCCGGGCCCGATGCCGCTCGGTACCGTGAACACGACTTGCGCGTCGCTCCAACTCACGACTGTCCCATACTCTCCGGTGCCAACGAAATATACCCCGCCTCCGCTTCCTGCCGCGGCGCCGAAACCCGAGCCAGTGATGGTCACCTGCATCCCCGGAATCCAGGAAAGCGGCGAAATGCCCTGGATTACCGGGGTGCTGATGGTGAAAGGCATGGTGTTGCTGTAGAGGCCGTTTTGATTCACGCTGGCAACGGCCGACCTCGCCGTCCCCGACACCGTGGCGACGATTTGCGAGTCGCTCCAACTGCTGACGGTTCCGTTCTGAGTGCCGAGTTGCACGAAGCCGTTCCCCTGCGTAGTCCCGAAGCCCGATCCGGTAACTGTGACTTGAGTGACCCCGGGAATGCCGCCGGTTGGAGTCACGCTGGTAAGGACCGGAGGTGTTCCGGTTGGGGGTTGCGGGCGAACGGTGACCAGCGCGGCGGTGGCAGTGGACCCGTTTTCCTGGACGATGATGTATGTCTGGCCAGCGGCGACGGCGGTGACCATGCCGGAACTACCGACGGTCACGATTTGCGTGTTGTACGACGAGTAGGACAATTGCGTGGAGTATGTAACGTCGAGAGGCGGGGGCGTGCCGCTGCTGAATGTACTCATCGCCCGGAGTGGATATTGGTCGCCGACAGAGTTAAGGGCAAGAATTGCGATGACTAACCAAGCGGTGCATGGTTTTCGCAAATCCTGCCGCTCCAATTGTCCTTAGAATCGGCCCGAAGGAACTATGCACAGGTCGCCTGTTCATATTACCTTGCGCTCCACAGACAAAGAGCGAAAGGATAATTTCAGATGGGGCAACTTTAGAGGGTCAAAAGACTCCAATAAGAAGACTCTAAGGTACAGGATTGAAAGAAGTGAAACGACTGCTGACGTTAGCGCACAATAATGTGAGAATGGCCACACTCCCCCCCCAAGGGAAGGCCGCGCCTTTCGTTTAACAGAAGTTTTACACGGGTACCGTTGACGTGTCTTTCCCTTCGCGTATACTGGCTCGTCGCGGTTAGCCCAATAGGATCATTGCGACCACATGGGGATTGAGCAACGAAAAGCGCTCATCGAGCAGATTCAGACGAAGCGCGGCAATTCGCGTCTGATCTGCTGTCTTACGTCTGATCGCGACAACGCTCAAGGGCAGATCGCAAAGGATTTCCTGTTTCGTTTTTTCCTGCATCTGCGAACAACGCCAAACTTGGAAAAATTAGATGTCCTAATGTTTACGCTTGGCGGGGATACCCTGGCAGCATACGCATTGGGTCGCCTGGTGCGCCAGTTCGCAAAGAAAGTCAGCGTCCTTGTGCCGCATCTGTGCTTCAGCGGAGGAACGCTGTTTTCGCTTGTTGCCGATGAAATAGTAATGACGCGACTAGCAAATTTAGGCGCAATCGATCCAAGTATTACTGGCCCCTTGAATCCGACGACTGACGTGCTTCTACCCGGCATGGTGGGAGTGCCCGGTCAAAAACTCCCAGTGCCCGTTGCCGTTGAGAGCGTAGCTGGATTCCGAAAATTTGTAGAAGAACACTGGAAACTTGGTGCGGAGGGGACGACTCAGGCGTTCGCTTTGTTAGCCGAAAAAGTTCATCCCCTATTGCTCGGCGACTTGCAGCGCAGTAGAGAACAGATTGTTCGCCTAGCCACCAATCTGATGAAGCTTCATGCAGTGAAGATGAAGGATGACCAAATTTCGACGATAGTACAGACGCTTGCGATTGGCCTTGGATCTCACGACTACATGATCGGACGAGTAGAGGCGCACGACGAAGTTGGCCTAAATGTTATTGATGAGGACTTAGAACTAGAGGAACTAATTTGGCGTCTATATCAGGATTTTTCCGCCGAAATGGAATTAGGGACTCCATTCGACCCCATGGAAGGAATAACTATCCAACCGGGCCAGCCGATTCGTCCAGTAACTAAGATGTCGAAGATGGTGATAATCGAGAGTTTAGAGCGCAGCGACGTGTGGGAGCGTGAAATGCTTATACTTCCACCCAATCAAATGCAAATCAGGCGCAACCATTGGAGGAGATGATGAACAGTTTAGCTAACAATTCGGTAATCTACGGGCCACTTACGAGCACGAGCCAAAATTGCAATGCGGCTAGCAAAATCGACATTGTGTCCCTGCAAACACAAATGCCAGATTTATTCACGCAACCTATGGTTCCGGGTGCAGGCAAAGAGTATATCGTGCAAGTTGCGGCCGATTTTGACGACACCCTTGACCTTGGTCACTAAGAATGCGTGCGGCTTCTATTGGATACTCACGCATTAATCTGGTGGGCCAACAATGATCCTCTGTTGTCAACGCCAGCTAGAACCGCGATTGGAGATAGGGCAAATGAGATATTCCTCAGTGCTGTCTCCACTTGGGAAATGGCGATAAAGGTTGCCATCGGAAAACTGGCACTTAGGGCTGCGGTGCCTATTTTCGTTGCGTCACAGGTATCGCAATACCAATTCATTCCGTTACCAATTAACTATGACCACACATACCAAGTAGAGACGATGACATTACACCATAATGATCCGTTTGATCGCTTGCTGATTGCACAAGCGATGGTAGAGAATTTGGTGCTCCTCACAAGTGATCCTAAGTTCGGCCCGTATGGAGTCCCCACATTGTGGTAGCGTAGAATCATGAGACGCAAACTTAAGAACCATGGTTAGTCAAGGTAATTCTTGCCGAGTTAAGGGTCAGCACGGTCGGGACGAGGCTTATTGCCCCGAGGGATTGAGGCTCCACGTCGATGGCAACCGGCGCGGATTGAACGTCGCCGCTGGCGTTATCTCCGATTGCGGTGAGGTTGTAGAAACCAGCCGGGACATTCGTAGGAATGGCCAGTGTGAACTGGTTTGCGGACGACGTTGCCTGAATATCTGGGAGGGGATTCTGGGCGATCACGCCGACAAGCTGCACGGAAGGGTCAGTCGACACGTTGATGGTGATGGTCGGCCTGCAATCGCCACGCTGTTGTTCGCCGGTGCTGTAATCTGGATGAGGGGCTGCTGGGCATTAGGAGGCGGTCGAAGCGAGGGCTGCGAACGACGCGAGAATAGTCGAGACAAGAAAATTAGTCCTGCGATTCATTGCTTCCTCCCTTTTAGCCTTCGGCCAAGCATGCTCGTCAGAAAATAAATCGAGAGCATCACGGCGTACCAGAAGATCCAATCGACGAATATCTGTGCCCCCAGCTGGTTGCCCATCCAATCATTCGGGCTTCGGGAAATTAGGATCCTCGCGGCCAAAATACCCGGCGTGGGAATACGAAAATTGTCATAAAGGCTACCGCTGCCTATTGCTAGGAAGAGCGATAGCGCCAATCCGATGACGGTCAGTGCGATGTTGAAAATCGTACCCTTTTTCATAGGGAACCGCCTTATCAATGCTGGAAATCTGTTCCGCTTCTGGATTCATTCAACATATCAACCGCACTAATGGCTATCACGCTATCCTCTGTTCGTAGGGGCCGACGAAGTCCAGGCTTAGGAGGCCCTGCGTGTGGATGTCGCCCTGAATGGTCGAGACTGTGGCTGTCAGGCCGTTCAGTTGGCTGGTTAACGGTACGACGCCATCGTTGGCGAGGTTATTAAATACGTTGTTCCAGTTGTTAGGAGTGAGATCTTCCGCAACCGGGTCGCCGGTCCCAGGCCACATGTAGCATGCGGCATAAAGCTGATTTGATTTGCAAAGAGGATTCGCGCAACTGAGGCCAGCCAGATTCGAACTGGTGGTCGTAGCGGAGATATAAGCCATCGGAAACGGCTGGATGCTCTGCGAGGCTTGCAGCGATTGCAGGGCTAGGCTCAAACCAGAGGTGTCTTGACCGTCTCCGGCAAGATCGTTCGTACCCCCATTCACGCTGTTCCCCGCTACGTTGGCAGACTGGAGGGCGACCGAGCCATTGGTCGCGAGTTTGTTTCGTACGCACGCGTTGGGGTCCTGGCCCGAATTGGTGGGAAGCAGATCCACTGCGAGGGGGCTGCCGAGATGGGGAGCACCGATTGTGATGAGCTTTTCGACCGGTCCCTGTCCGTAGGTGGCATTTGTGAAGTAGTTCCAAGGCTCATTCGGAACTGCCATTGTTCGGGTGATAAGGGCTCCCATGCTGTGGGCAACGACATCGGCTTGCACGGCAGCGACGTCGAGGTCGTTGGCATACGTGGTGATGTACTGTTGTATCTGGCTCAACACTATAGGTGCGTTGAACTGAAAGCCTAAGGCACTTTCTGACACCTGAGAAAGATTACTAAAGGGGGGTGTGGTTGCTCCGACCGCAACCGGGGCGGTGTAGTCGGCCCAGAAGACCTGCTCGCCGGGATTTTGGTCGAGCTGAGACCAGAGCTGGGCCTCAGGGGAGCCGGCCGTCGGAGCAAAATTGCCCCAAGTGCTTGCGACGCTGCCGGCCCAGAGGCCATGCACCAGCACTACGGGAGGTCTGACAACGGTCACAGAAGTGTTCGTGGGATTGCTGGGCGAGCCGCCGCCGGAGAGACAGATCGTTTGCAGGCTTACGCCGCGCTGGACGGTCGTGTTGTCCTGCGGGAAATTCTGCGTACCGCGCGCGTAATTCGAGGGGCCGACGTAAAGTGCGAACGCCGTTGGCCCGATCGACGTGATCGTGTCGGCTGAGAGCGAAACGCTATTTGACAGGCTGCTAACGCTGCCTCCGATGGTGGTCAGGCCGCCATCCTGAGCGGATGAACTGCTGGGGCTGTTGGCGTCATTGATAAGGTTCAGTTGCACGGAATCGCCCTGATTCTGGGTTGGTATGGCCACGATAACCCGAGTGACGCCGTCCGCGGACACACCTTGGACGCTGACCGTCGGGGTCGACGCAGCTGGGATCAGTATGGCCGCCTCGTTGCTGTTGGCGAGGGCCTGGAGCAGGCCGGACTGCACTGGATCGATGAGCAAGGCGCTGCATGTCGGAGGCGGCGGGGCGGTCGCAGGATTCGGAGGGATAACTACGATGGTGACCTTGCCAATCCAAGGGCCGTAGGCGCTTTCTACGCCGCATCCCGTGAAGGTCACATTGAGAGTGTAGACGCCGGGGGCAGCGTTGGCGTAGAAGTGAATGGGGGCAGCGGGGGCGCCGCTTTCGAAAATTTCGCAAGGGCTTGACGCCGAGCCACCCGCGACGGCGCCAAAGTTTCCTGTAACCTGTCCGCTGGCTTCGAATTGGGGGCCGACGACGCCCGATATCCCGGCAACAACGTCGATGCCCCCTTGCTCGACGACAACTGTGGAGCATCCAAGCGAATCCAGCGCGGGCCCGCCGACATAAAAGCAGGCCCCATTCTGCGCGTGGCTGTTCTCTCCTACGAAGAGCAGAGCGAATAAAGCGGCAAACAGAACTCTTCTCATGTAAACGGCTCCTCTCGGCCTAAGGGGACAGGGGTTAACGATCCAGCGGGGCAAGAGGACAGCTCATCCGGAGAGAGCGAAATCGCAGGCGGAATGCCCGTTCCGGGGGCTCGGCGTCGTCTTGCGCACCACATAAATATTCCGTTCTCTGCTTGTTGGGCAGAGAGCAGATGGCAGACTCAAGAGCCAGTCAGAACACCGAGCCCCCTCGGGACTGAACTCGTGGGAGAAAAAATAAAAGCGCGAGTTCTGAGTTGTCAACAACATTATGACCAAATTTTATGGTTGCTGCGGGTTTGGAGTGCGGTTAGATCGAATCAAAATCAAGATCAAAGGCGACGGACAAGAGTGTCGGTCCCACGCGGGCTGTGGGGAGGAATCGGGCCTTCGGCCCTGGACAGCCGGGGGCGGCTGTCCCTACATGAGCAGGTCCCACGTCTCGCAAAAGCGGCGAGACGTGGGGCATCCCCGCATATCTAATCATTCGGGAAGACGATTTTGGGGTGGAAGAGGGTGCCGGCTACGCGGGTGGCGATGGCCAGGAGGTCGGCTTGTCCGGCGAAGACTTTGACGTGGCGGGCGCGGGAGACGTCGGGGAGGTTGACGGGGCGGCCGTTGCGGATGCGGGCGGCGGTGGGCTCGTCGGCGGTGACGCAGGGAAATTGGGGTAGGAGCTGGCGGGGGTGGATGAAGAGGGATTCGAAGCTCTTCGCTCCGGCGTCGATGGTGGATTCTCGATCTTTATATGCACTGAACAGGACAGCAGGTTCCCCTCGGCGCGCTTTGCTTGCTCGGGGCAGGCTCTCCACTTCGCTTCCCTTTCCCTGCTGGAAAGCGAAGCTTCGGTCGGAATGACAAATTTCCACTTTCTGGCGTTCGATGTTCCGGGCTTCGATTTCGTCGAGGGTGTGGGCCTGGGTGAGGTCGAATTCGGCGACGGCGGTGCGGCGGAGGGATTCGAGGTGGGCTCCGGTGCCGAGGAGCTGGCCCATTTCGTGGGCGACGGAGCGCATGTACGTTCCGGAGGCGACGCGGGCGCGGAAGTGGGCACGGTCGTCGTCGAGGGAGAGGATTACGAATTCTTTGATCTCGACTTGTACTGGCTTGAGGACTACTTCTTGTTGTTTGCGCGCGAGTTTGTAGGCGGGGACGCCGTTGATTTTTTTCGCGGAGAACGGCGGGGGAGTTTGTTCGATCAGGCCCTGGAATTTGGTGGCTAGCTCTTGCAGAGTTTCGAGGCTGAGGCCGGTGGCAGGGGCCGGACAGCCGAGGGCGGATGTCCCTACATGATGTTGGGAGGCTGGCACATGGGGGTCTAAGGGTTCGCCGTCGGCGTCGTAGGTGTTGGTGGCGAAGCCGAAGCGGATTACGCCTTCGTAAGTTTTTTCGGACGTGGTGTAGAACTGGGCGAGACGCGTGAGATTGCCGGTGACGAGGGGGAGGACTCCGGTAGCGAGTGGGTCGAGGGTGCCGAGGTGGCCGACGGAGCGCTGGCCGAGGATGCGGCGCATGCGGTTGACGACGTCGTGCGAGGTCCATCCGGCGGGCTTGTCGATGATGATGACGCCATTCATGAGGGATCGGGTGATTATGCGATTGGGTGATCGGGTGATTGGAAATCGAGTCGAGTAAGATTACCCATTACTAAATTAGCAGACTTCTCAGGGTTCCAATGCGCGACTTCGTTGAGGATTTGGTAATTTAATGATGAAGAATTTAGCGATTGAGTGATCGGGTTATCGGGCGATTGAAATGCTTTTGAATTTTCAATGGCTCGATCGCTCAATCCGCAATGGCTCAATTGCTAAGTTACCAGATTCCCCATGCTTCCTATCAAGGACGACCAGCCTCGCTATAGTACGCCGTGGGTGAACAACTTTCTGATTGGGCTGAACCTGCTGATTTTTCTCTTCGAGGCGGTGCTCGATCAGCGGAGCTTTAATCTTCTGCTGGGCCAGTTTGGGATGGTGCCAGCGCATCTGGCGGCGTTTCTTGCGGGGTCGCCGAGATATTCGCTGCTGGAGGTGATGCTTCCCTTCTTTACGTCGATGTTTCTGCACGGGTCGTGGCTGCACGTGATCGGCAATATGTGGTTTCTCTACATCTTTGGCGACAACGTGGAGGATTACCTGGGCCACTTCAAGTATCTGGTGTTTTATCTGCTGACGGGATTGATTGCGATGAGCACGCAGGTGGCGGTGAATTTGCATTCGAGCGTGCCTACGGTGGGGGCGAGCGGAGCCATTGCGGGGGTGTTGGGGGCATATTTTGTGCTGTATCCGCGGGCGCGGGTGCTGACGTGGTTTTTTGTGTTCGTGCTGTGGGTGCCGGCGTGGGTCATCCTGGGCTACTGGTTTGTGCTGAATTTTCTGAGCGGGGCTGCGACTTCGTTGGCGGTGCAGGGGCAGAACATGGGAGGCGTAGCGTTTTGGGCGCATGTGGGGGGATTTGTCTCCGGGGCGCTGCTGGTGAAGGTGTTTGGAGAGCGGTCGCGACGGTATCCGTATGCGTACCAGTGAATGCCGGTCAAACCAAAAATCTAAACTCCAATCGAACCCCGCACTGCTGATGGAGTTTCCTTGGTGTACCGAGGCGGCGCCGGCAAATGCATAGGTCCTTCGGCCCGCAAAGAACGCGGTCCTCAGGATGACAAACCCTTCGTAATTCCTTACTTCTTGGGACGAGATTCCGGCGGCACCAATCCTGAGAGGCGGTAATAGACGACGAGCTGGCCGTAGTGTTCACCGGAGTGCTCGATGAAACCGTATGCGAAATCGGAGACGCGGATCTGCTGGTGAGCGAAGGGGTCGACGAGCAGATCGGACATTCCTTTGTCGCCTTTGGCCTGAATGGCGGCGGCGCCGTCGGCAAAGGCTTTCTTTACGAAGGCAGCGATTTCAGCTTTTGTTTTGTAGTCCTCGCGTTTGGGATCGCCGGTGGGCAATTTCTGCCCGATGACCACGTTGGTAAAAAAATAATTGGCGCCAGCGGCGTGGAGCAGTTGCTCGGCAAAGCTGCGCTGGGCGGGGGTAGGCTTGAAGTCGTATTTGTCCTCGGGAAAATCTTCGGCCATGGCGATGAGCTTGCGGCCAATGTCATTCCACTGATCGAGCACGGCCTGCGAAGGGCTATCGGGCGGCTTTACGGCCATTTCTTTCTTAGCATCCTGCGCTTGAGCGGGAAGAGTAAGAGTCGTGATGGCCAGGAGTGCTGCGGCTAGAAACGGCGCCTTGGTCATGGAAGATTCCTCCGCGGAATGGCTGATTGATGGGCGTAATCTTAGCGGGAATCTTCTTTTCTGTAAACGTCGATTCGCAGCAAGAGCAAAAGCAACAACAAAGTCAAAGGCGTCGGACAGGAGTGTCCGACCCACACGAGTCGTTCCGCAGATCAAATTCCGTTCGGGCGCTGGCGGATCAGGGAGAGGAATTCGGAGCGGGTTTCGTTTTCGTTGCGGAAGCAGCCGAGCATCGAGGAGGTGACAGCGGCGGAGTGTTGCTTTTCGACTCCGCGCATCATCATGCATAAATGGCGGGCTTCGATGACTACGCCGACGCCTTGCGGCTCGATGACTTGCTGAATGGTCTCGGCGATCTGGGTGGTGAGGCGTTCCTGAATCTGGAGGCGGCGGGAGAAAAGTTCGACCAGGCGCGGAACCTTGCTGAGGCCGATTACTTTTCCGTTGGGGATGTAGGCCACGTGCACTTTGCCGAAAAACGGCAGCAGGTGGTGCTCGCAGAGGCTGAACATCTCAATGTCTTTGACGATGACCATCTCGTCGTAGGGTTCGGTGAAGAGCGCGCCTTTGAGCAGCGCTTCGGGATCTTCACTGTAGCCGCGGGTGAGGGATTGCAGGGATTTGCGAACGCGTTCGGGAGTGAGTTGGAGGCCTTCGCGGTTGGGATCTTCGCCGAGGCGGACGAGCATTTCCTGGACGAGATCTTCGAAGCTGGCGCTGGTGAGGGTGGAGATCGGTTCGGTTGAGGGTTTCATGATTGGGTCGATTTGGTAATTTTGTAATTTGGTAATTTTAAAATCGGCTAACCTGCGTATTCGAACGAATTCATCATGGTTTCTTCCAGGCGCACTCTTTCAAGATGCGCGTGGGGGAAGCCGCGCTGCACTATTTCGTAAATCTGAATGCAGAGATTTTCGGTGGTGGGGACCTCCTGGGCGAACTCCGGGAGGGTATTCAGGTTTTCGTGGCCGTAGCGGGCGAGCACTTCCCTTTCGATAAAGGCATCGAGATCGGTGAGGTTGCAGACCATTCCTGTCTGTTGGTCGACGGGGCCGCTGACCGTGATTTCGACGGTGTAGTTGTGGCCGTGGCCGAAGGGGTTGTTGCACTTGCCGTAGGTGGACTGGTTTTCTTCTTCCGACATGGCGTCGCTGTGCAGGCGGTGCGAGGCGGAGAAGAGATAGCGGCGTGATAGGTGGGCTTTCATGTTTTAGCTTCTAGCTGCTAGCTCTCAGCTTCTAGCTCTTAATGTTCTGCCTTGGCTTTCATGTTTTCGCATTGCTCTTAGGCTTCTCCGTAGAAATCCACACATAGATCCGGGGTCTCATAAACCCGCACGCGGTGGAGCTGGGCGCGTTCGAGTTTGGTGGCTAAGCGCTGCCAGATGGCGATGGCTATGTTTTCCGTGGTCGGAATCTGGTGCAGGAACTCGGGAACCTCTTTGTTGAGGAAGCGGTGGTCCATGGCGTCGAGGACTTCGCGGTGCATAACTTCTTTGAGCTGTTTGAGGTCGACGACGAAGCCGGAGCGAGGATCGACTTCGCCTTTTACCGTGACTTCAAGGGTGTAGTTATGGCCGTGGCCGTTGGGGTTGTTGCACTTGCCGAAGACGCGGCGGTTTTCTTCCGGAGTGAAGTCGGGGTTGTGGTAGAAGTGCGAGGCGGAAAATTCGGCTTTGCGCGTGAGATAGAGCATAAGAACAGTTGCCAGTTGTCAGTGGCCAGTTGCCAGTAGAGATGTCTCGTCCGAGTATGTGCGGCCCTTCCAGGAGACGCTGCCGTTCGCGTGCGCTCTCTTTGAGCGTAGCAAGAGATACGCGAATAGAGGAAGGCCCGGCAACGCAAGGAGATTTGCGTCCCAGCGAAAATGGGCGCGGCGGATTCGCGTTAGAAAAAGTACATAGAGGATTACGCCGAGCGTTCCGGCAAGAGCCGCGGGTGGCCAGTCTCCGCGGAGGGCCGCGGCGATGCCGATGGCAAAGCCGGCGACGATCAGGACGAACTCAATGGCGCGCAGTGCGGCCAGGCGCACGGGAGCCGGGAACAAGAACGCGAGGTTCCTTGTCCAGCCTTCGCGGAGCTGGGCGAAACTGCGATACATGCGGGTGCGGACGGCGTCGGCGCCGTAGCGGAAGAATATTTTTCTTCCTGAGCGCTTGACTATGCGCGCGAGAGCTACGTCTTCGAGGAGTTCGCCGGCGATGGCGGCGTGTCCGCCGACGGCGTCGTAGGCTTCGCGCGCGATCAGGATGTACTGGCCGTTGGCAGCAGCGGCGGAAGAATTTGGATCGCTTACCTGCGAAGGGCGAAAGCTGGCGGCGAGTTCGGCGAAGATCACGGGCATGGCAGCTTTTTCTGAGAAGGTCTCGACAATCTGCTCCGGTGAGTACGAGAGCAGGGCTGCGTGGTGTCGCTTAGCTTCGTCGATTGCACGTTTGAGGGAGCCGGGTAGGTGAATCGTGTCGGCGTCAGTGAAGAGGAGCCATTCGCCCCGAGCTACGCCTGCTCCGGCGGTGATGGCATTGTTCTTGCCGCTCCAGCCGGGGGGGAGTGGGCCAGCTTCGATCACTCGCAGGGTGACTTCCGCAGAGGTTTGCGGTTGAGAGTTTGAAATCATCGAGGATGCGATTTCGCGGGTGCGGTCGGTGGAGTGGTCGTCTACCACGATGACTTCTAAGTTGACGGCATTCTGCGCGAGCAGGGATTCAAGACAGGTGCGGAGGCAAGCTTCTTCGTTGCGTGCGGGCACGATTGCCGATACGGTGGGTCGAATCGAAACTGTAGCTACCGCAGGCATAGACGAATCCCTTATTATATCCGGGTGCGAGGCATAGTTCGTTTCCGCGGATCGCGAGAGCGGGGGTTAAAACCCCAATCATCCGGTGTTCGGTTCGACGTGGCTGGAAGCGGCGCCCTTCCAAATCGAGCCGTGAAAAATGCTTTCGCCGCAGTCTTGCTTGTGCTGGTTCTCTTCGGCTGCGACCGCGGTTCGAGGCCGACGCGGATCGGGACGATGGCTCCGGATTTCACGGTGCGCGACTCCAATCGCACGGTCACGCTGAGCCAATTCAAGGGGCAGGTGGTGGTGCTGAATTTCTGGGCGACCTGGTGCCCGCCCTGCATCGAAGAAATGCCATCGCTGGTGGAGATGCAACAGCGCCTGAAGGCGAAGGGCGTGACGGTGCTGGCGGTGAGCATCGATGTAGACGGGAACGCTTACCGGGAGTTCCTGAAGCAGCATAGAGTGAATCTGCTGACGGTGCGCGATCCGGATCAGAAGGCGCCGAGTCTTTACGGCACGTCGAAGTGGCCGGAGACTTACGTGATCGACCGCAACGGAATGGTTCGACGCAAGTTCATTGGGGCGGTGGACTGGACGGAGCCGGAGGTCATTGAGTATTTGGGGAAGCTGTGAGGTCGATTGGAACACTCACGAACGGGGGCTACTGCGTTTTTCCGTCCGCACCGATTTTCAAAGCACGATCCTCGGGCTTGCCGACTTTGCCTGGAGCTGACAACCAGTGGATCTCCAGCGTCCTGGTCTCGGGCAACCATTCGAGGCCGGGAGAGGCGAGCTCGAGGTTGTCACGGCAACTCTCGAGCTTAGTGCGATACGTTTCGTTGGGGCGCTTGCCGGAAATTGAAAGCACCCGCAGGAAGCTCTCCTCACCCGCTTGACAATAAGACATGCCTCCGGGGATCGACGGGTATGTGTCCACCAGGATCAGAACCGAACCCGGGATTTCCGCGACAAGCTTTAAAGAAACTGGAGCCTGGCCTTCGGCGACGGTGGCATCGCGCGCCACGCGCAAGCGGGAAGTTCCGCCGGATGGTTCGGGCAGGGTAAAAATGGTCTGCGAGTTTGCGGCGGACGCAGTCAGCAATTTTCCGGAAGCCAGCTGAAGCGAGCGCTGGGCCCATACGGTGGCCGGGCCGAAGGCCGCGGCAAGCAGCAGGGTGCTAGCCCAGAACTTTATCCGCATAGCAGACCCCCGAATATTTCCAGTGGGCGTTGGCGCCGGGAGCAGCGCGATAGGAAGGGCTGTCGCGCTGGTGCAGTTGAGCTTCCGTTTTGCCGGTGTTTTCCGCGTCAGTGGTGTCCCAGCCGATGTTGCCGGTTGCGGAATCGCACAGAATATTAGGGTGACGAACCCAAAGCGATTTTGTATTGTCCCATTCGTGATAGCTGCCCCCGTTCCAACGGCAAACCGACTCATACTTCAGCTGATCCTGAGTGTAGCTCCGGCCGCTCTGGCTCAGGTAGTTGGTGGCCTCGGTTCGCTTGGAGGCGAAGAGGCTGAGTCCGCCCTCGATATTCAACTTCCAGTTCCAGACTTGCCCGAAGTTGGGCGGTGGTGAAGTGAGCTGGCACATACCGTAACCGTTATCGAATGACTTGATAGGCTCGCCGGCGAGATTGAAGTGGCGGCAACCGGACTCGTGGATCAGGATTTTATCGAAGCCATCGCTGTTGGGCTTGCTGACCAGAAACTGCGTGACGTCGTTGGATGAAGGATTCGTGCCTTTGATCTTCACCGTCGCGACCGCGGTCTGAGTGGCCGCCCGGATGGTGACGGTGAGAGTGCCGCCCCGGTTGCCGACGACGCTCTGCGCGTCCCACTGATTGGACGCAGTTGTGGCGACGCCGGACTCGGAGAAAGATCCCCAGGTAATCTTCCAATTCCAGGTGTGAGGCCCAGTGGCGTCAGTCGCGAAGGGAATGCTTGGCCAAGTGGGATCGGAAGTGATGGTGAAAACAACGTTGCTGCCCAGGGGGCTGGTGATATTCATGAGCCGCGCTCCTGTAGCTTTCACCGGAGATTCATCATGTTCGTTTCCGGCGAAGGCGAGGAGAATTTTACACCAGAGGCCAGCTGAGGTTTTCTTTAATCGACGAAATTGTCTGGGCAAGTTAAAGACTTACGTTGCGCAGGCGGAGTGCGTTTGCAATTACCGAGACGGAGCTGAAGCTCATGGCGGCGGCGGCGAAGATGGGGCTGAGCAGCAGTCCGAAGAATGGGTAGAGAATGCCGGCGGCGATGGGGACGCCGATGGCGTTGTAGATAAAAGCAAAGAACAAATTTTGCCGGATGTTGCGCATGGTGGCCTGGCTTAGCTTGCGGGCGCGCAGGATGCCGAGGAGGTCGCCTTTGACCAGCGTGATGCCACCGCTTTCGATGGCAACGTCGGTGCCGGTGCCCATCGCGATGCCGACGTTGGCTTGCGCGAGCGCGGGGGCGTCGTTGATGCCGTCGCCAGCCATGGCGACGACTCTTCCCTGCCCTTGCAGCTTGCGGATGATTTCTAATTTTCCTTCCGGCAGGACTTCGGCCTCGAACTCGTCGATGCCGAGTTTTTCGGCGATGGCGGCCGCGGCGGCGCGACTGTCTCCGGTGAGCATGACGATGCGGATGCGAAGAGCGCGGAGTCCGCGAATAGCCTCGGGTGTGGATGGCTTGATGGGATCGGCGACTGAGATGTTGCCGGCGTATTTCTCGTTGATGGCCACAAGAACGGTCGTGGCGCCCGGGACGCCGCCCGTAATAATTCCGGCGCCGGGCAGCAGGGCGCCAATCTCAATCATGTAAGGAAGATTGCCGACAGCGACGTGTTTTCCATCGACTACGCCGCGAATGCCTTTTCCCGCCGAGTAAACAAATTCGGCAGGTTCGGAAAGCTTCAACTGACGATCTTGAGCGCCTCGCACGATGGCTGCGCCCAAAGGATGTTCGCTGGCGCGTTCCAGACTGGCGGCCAGGCGAAGCATTTCGTCGATCTTCGTTTGGGGTTGGGATGCGTTTTGCGCGCCTACGCCCGCCAGCTGCGGTTTGCCTTCGGTGAGGGTTCCGGTTTTGTCGACGACGAGGGTGTCGATTTTCTCGAGTGTTTCCAGCGCTTCGGCATTCTTGATGAGGATGCCAGCGCGGGCGCCGCGGCCTACGCCGACCATGATCGCCATGGGCGTGGCGAGGCCGAGAGCGCAGGGGCAGGCGATGATGAGCACGGCGACGGCGTTCACGAGGGCGTGGGCGACGCGCGGTTGCGGGCCGAAGAAGAACCACGCGAAGAATGTGATTGCGGCGACCGCGACGACGATTGGGACAAACCATTTGGCGACGCGATCGGCGAGGCGCTGGATGGGAGCGCGGCTGCGCTGAGCAAGGTTTCGCTGCCGACGCGCTCGGCGCGCATGATGAAGGAGCCGTTGCCGTTGATGGTGGCGCCGATGACTTTGCTGTCCGGCGATTTTTCTACCGGCATGGATTCGCCGGTGATCATGGATTCGTCGATCGTGCTGCGGCCTTCGAGCAGGACGCCATCGACGGGGACTCTTTCTCCGGGGCGCACGCGCAGTTTGTCGCCGGGTTTAACCTGATCGAGCGAGATGTCTTTCTCTTTCTCTATAACCTCGCCACCGGCTCTGTCAACGAGGAGACGCGCAGTCTTTGGGCTGAGATCGAGCAGGGCGCGGATGGCGGCGCTGGTGCGGCTGCGGGCGCGCAGTTCCATGACCTGGCCGAGCAGGACCAGCGTAGTGATGGCGGCGGCAGCTTCGAAGTAAACTTCGGGGTAGCCTCCCATACTGCGCAACGATTCGGGGAAAAGCTGGGGCGCGAGCGTGGCGGTGACGCTGTATGCGTAGGCCACACCGGTGCCCATGCCGATCAGGGTGAACATGTTGGGGCTGCGGTTGACCAGCGAAGTCCAGAACCGCTGGAAGAAAGGCAGGGCGCCCCAGAGGACGACGGGAGTGGCGAGGACCAGTTCGATCCAGGGCAGATTGATGGGAACGCCATCGAAGTTAAGGTCGACGGTGAGCTTGTGGCCGAGCATGGTGCCCATGGCGATCAGAAGAAGCGGCGCGGTGAGCGCGAGGCTGATCCAGAAGCGGCGGGTCATGTAGCGGAGTTCGGGATTTTCCTCGGCGGAGGTAACGGTGCGGGGCTCGAGAGACATGCCGCAGATGGGGCACGAGCCGGGCGCGGGGCGAATGATCTCCGGGTGCATGGGGCAGACGTATTCGGTGCCCGTGGAGGCGGCGGGGAATTCCGGTTCAAGAGCCATGCCGCAGGAGGGGCAAGCGCCGGGCTTGCTCTCGCGGACCTCGGGGCACATGGGGCAGACGTAGGCTGAGGCTTTGCTGGGGGCGTGGGACGGCTGGGATCGATGGGAGTCAAGGTCCGTCGATGGGGCTGGCCCGGTTGCACCTAGCGTTACGAGGCCAGACGGTTGCGCGGGGGCTGGCATATTAAGGTATTTCACCGGGTCGGCTTGGAATTTCTCCACGCAGGGAGCGCAACAAAAGTAGTAGGTTTTTCCGCCGTGCTCGTGGAGGTGGGTGGCGGTTGCGGGGGCGACATTCATTCCGCAGACCAGGTCGCGTTCGAGTGCGGCATTTGACGGGTTCGTGGACATGAGATCGAGTTTGGGAATCCCAGGGGCTAAAGCCACGATCATTGTTGCTAACATTGCGGCACGCCTTAAGGCGTACCCTGATACGCCCTCAGTAAGTTGGCGGTCTCGGTTGCCTGTATCCGTTCCCGTGAACTTCGCTGATGGCTGGCTTCTCTTATACCTCCATCCACCGCCTTCCGGTGCCTCTTCGATGGGGAATGCTTTATATTGGATTCAGCCGGAAGAAAGCGCGGGCTGCATTCCGCATCGGCATTCATCGACAGCGATATTGATCAACGGCCATATTCTCTAGCTAAGGATATCCCATGACGTACTTGCAGGTTTCGTTTCGATACGGCGCCGTGCCTGGCGAAAAAGAGTTGCGGGCGATTGATGGCATGCGCGAAGTGTATGGAGTGCGGCACGTGTGGTTTGACGAGCGGGAGCGCACGGTGCGCGTGGAGTTCGACGCTTCGCGACTGAAGGCGGATACGGTGGCTCGATTGTTGCGTCAGGCGGGTGTGGACGTGCGGGATCGGCTGGTTATGGCTTAGGACACTGTGACTTACGCGCGCGAGGGGAGTGGGGGAGGGCCGCTGCGGGGATTATGCAAGGGGCGTCCAAGAAAACCTCTGGCCGAAGTCATCCTTGGAGCGCCCCGTTGCGCGCCACTTCGTCTGTCCTGTAGATAAGCAAACCGCTGGCCGTTCTGTAAGCTGCTCAAAATAGGGGAACTGTCCGCCATTTACTTTGTAGGAATTGCTCTGGGCCGGGAAAGATTTACTTCGGAGTGGCCGGCGAAGCAACATGGGGGCCGAAGGGTTGTGGAAAGGGCCAAACGGCACTGATTTCCGTTTTCTGTTTTCTGTTTCCTGTCGTGGCACGATATGTAGGCGGAAGACCTTAGAGGCATGACAATAGGCCCACGCGGTTCACAGCCCGCAAAGACTTCCGATATAATTCTTGAACGTTATAATATTTGAACCGGGTTACCCGCCACGAAAAACCTGCGCCCTTAGCTCAGCTGGATAGAGCGTCTGGCTACGAACCAGAAGGTCGGGAGTTCGAATCTCTCAGGGCGCACCATTTCTTCAATAACTTAGGGCACCCGGCGAGGGGTGCCCTTTGGCTTTGTCCGCGAATTGTCCGTAAGCAGAAAATTCCTACCCGTTTGCTGCCATCTCGACTACCTTCTCTTTCGCACCTGCGAGGTAAGTCTGAGTCGCCCGGAGGGCCGTCCGCAGGTCCGTCTCGGAGACGATGGCATAGCGCCGGAACATCGAATCTGTCTTGTGACCGGACACTTGCATCGCCGTGACTTGCGCGACTCCCGCTGCGACCATGTTCCGGCAGGCACTTCTGCGGAGGTCGTGGAACAGCCTGCGAATCCCCGCCTTGGTGCAGGCCGTCGCCCATGACTTTCGGAATTCCCGGACCGGCTCGCCCTTACGGTGGAAGATCAGCCCAGAGAGCATCACAGTTTCCTTGACCTTGACCTGCCGTGCTGCCCTGCGGCGTGCGATCAGTTCAGAGAGTTCGCCTTCGAGGGGGATTAGCCGAGCAGTTCCGTTCTTGGCGTTCTCCGCTCGAAGGCGGATGCAGCCGCCGTCAACATCTTCCCATCGCAGGGAGGCGATCTCGCCTTTGCGCATCCCTGTAAGCCACGCGAAGAGGGTGAAGTCGGCAAGCTCCCCAGGCAGATTCGCCATCACTCGTCGAATCTCCGTTTCGGAGAAAAAGCCGCGTCGGACGTTGTCGCTCTCATCCAGTCTGCGAATCTTTGGCGCGGGAAGTTCCGCGAGTCTGTAGGCTTGTTTCAGCAGCTGGAGAACGCGATTGATTGACGCCTTCGCGTCGCCGTCTGCAAGCCGCTCCTCGACGTACTGATCCACTGATTCCGTGGAGAGAGCTATCGCCCGGACCGCGCCGAAATCATCGCGCGTCCTTTTGATATTCGAGAGATTTTGTTTGCTCGCGATGCCGCGAATCTCGAAGTCGGACTTGAGCGCATCGAGCAGATCGGCAATCGAGCGTTTGCGATGCCGTTGCGAAAGGAATGGCTTTGTGGGATCTAACTCATGGGCGTGGACTTCTTTGAGCTTAGTCCGCAGTGTCTTGCTAGCCCTCTCTTCGTTATCCGTCTTGGCTGATTCTCGTTGCTCGCGACCGTCAACGTAAAAACTAATCCACCAATTCTTGCCCCGTTTGAAGATTCTCCCGTCACCTCTCATGCCCTGCCGCCTTTCTTGAGATACTCGCGCAACGCCTTTGCGACGAGTTCCGACAGTGAAACGTGCTCATCAATGGCTCGATGCTGTACGTCGTCCCAGAGGGACTGAGGCAGTCGCATCGTTGCGCGGGCCAATTTCTCCGTGTCTTTCGGCTTCGCCATAGAAGTGTTCTCTCCTTGTGCCTTATCGCACAGAAGTGATAATAGCAGCATGGCGTCGCGGCGTCAATGCGCCTGTGCGCTTGATGTACTCGTCAATTCCTAGGCTGCTGAAACGCAGGGAGCGGCCCATGCGCCGAGTGAAAGGCAAGCGGGGATGATTTCGGTAAAGATAATCCACAGACAGGCCAAGCCGCTCGGCGGCGTGTTCAACCGTCAGCAACTCATCGCGGCGTTGCATTGCAGCGGGCGTAGTCAACCTCGCCAGTGCAGTACAGCGGATCTCCTCCAACTCCCCCAGAAGGTGTGGGAGTTCACTTGCAGGGAGGTCTCGCGCGGCCATCATGACAGTTTGGAGTTCATTCCGCATGGATCCTGGCACCTTCCTGCTCGGCTATTTGACCTTTGCAGTTTTCTGTTTTCATGTTTTCAGCCCTGTTAGACCCTAGGTGGCGATTACGCTGAATTGCCTGGCCTCAGGACGATCTTGAGGCTGAGGGACAGTCCACGCAAGATACGGCTCAAATCGTGCGAGTGGAAATCAGCAGGCTATCCAGTATCTATGCGCTCCCTGGGGGGCGAAGATTTACTCGCGCGACGCGCGTTACGCGAGTAGTGGGCTAATCTTGTCAAACTCCTTGGGCAGGTAGGTGTTGAAGGCAGTGGCGAGTTCGGATCGGGCATAACCCTGCATGCGCACTTTAGCGCGTGTCTTCTCATCCTGAACCCTCTTTCGCCAAGGGTCGCCCGCCTGGTAGCTCAGAGGGTAAGTGGTGTGGCCGGCGTCAGATGGTTTCGGCTTGATGCCATGTTCTTGCAGAAATGCACAGTACCGCATGCCCTTGAGTTCCAGTAGGATAGCAGCAAAAATAATCGTGTCTCGCTTCGTTGGCATCCCTTTCTTTTTATGCTTAGTGCGTTGTGCTGTTACGCCGGCAAATTTGGCGAGAAAGGTATTCAGGGTCTGGTCAATGCTCGCCAGAGTCGCACCTAGTTCGACTGGGGATGTGGGATTCTCGGGACCACCGATACTTGCCTCAGCGGGTCTGGGGAATTGCTGCCTGAAGTGCCCTTGCCCGATTGCCAGCGCCAATAGTGACGTGTCGTCGAGCGGTCCACGAATCAACTTCGCCGCGTTCTCACGGACCTTCTGCTCCAAGACCCGACTCACCGCCTCGCCGTGCCGTTTGTGCATGGAGATGATTTTCTGGGCCGTCTCGCTGCGGTTGGCGTCGTAGCGAACCGCACGGCTCAGTTCCGCGTTAAAGATCGCCGCCAATTCGCTCTCGGATCGCATGCACAGCTCAATTCCGTGGCGAGTGTAGTCAATTGCGATGGCCCGCTCCAAAGGGGCCTTGCGCGGACCCACAAAGACATCGGAAACATAGTCTTTCTCCGAGTCGTAAGCCAAAAGGGCCGCTGCCGTAGTTGCAAATCTTCTGTCGGTGCATTGGCTGCAACGGCCACAATGCCGCTGAGTCTTGGTCTGGAACATCGAGTGCGAACATGAGCAGGTATGGGCAATCAGGTGGGCGGCATGATGTGTCGCGAGGCTTTCGACCACCTCAGTCTTCGTCCTGAGCAGAAACGGATTATCGACTGTGAAATTGCGCTCCATGATGGCTGCACAAAGAGAGGACAACATGTGAAGGGCCATGGGATGGGTTGTGCGGGAAGCCCGTGCCCGTAGGGCTTCTTCGGCAATGGGCAAGTTCAAACTGATAATCCCGTTCTCATAAAAGCGCACTCCGCCCGCCTGAACTGACTGGGCAACCAAGGTGCCTAAGGCCGAATACAGGAACGAACGTGTGCGTTGAGTCGGTTCCCGCCCTAGTTTCTCTGCTTTGTTGACCCAGACCGGGACGCGGATCAGCTGATCAGGAAATCGCTTCTGCAACTCAGTGAAGAGCTTTCTCTGGCGGGAATCCAGCGTAGACACCGGCCTGTGGCTAACCAACATAAGCCTACCGCCGCCGCTCGCCATCTCTACCGCCCCCGCAAGCGAATCCAGCCCACCAGAAAACATGAGCACACGTTCGGGACCATGGAAGGGCCAATCCTTTAGGTCGCCGTACTCAAAATACGATTGCTGATCTGTGCGGTCGCGTTCCAAAGACACAAATGTAAAGGAGTAAGTGTCATTGGAAAGAAAGCTCAGCACCTCTTCAAGTGCGGCCCTTATCTTCGTTGTGCCCCAAAAGTCAGGCTCTCGCACCGGGATGACGAAAGCAAAATCTCGACCCCAGGGTTCCGTGGTCTCATCATCTGTCCATTTCTTACCCCTCGGCGTGGCGCAATCAGCACTGAAAACGTAGGATGCGATTTCGAGAAAATCAACTAGCCGGGCAGAAACGTCCCGGTGGAAGATCTTGGCAACATCCTCGAAGCGGATGTTGACGTTCGCTTTGCTTCCAACAGAGTCGAGGTCGACGCGCCGCCTACCCCTCGCAATGGGATCGCTGCGACTGTCGCCCCACTGCACACGAAAAGGCGAGGGACACTCACAAGGCCGCCTTCTGCTGCTCAAGTTCGCTGCCTAGCTTCTTCAAAGCGACCGCTAAGAATCTCGACGTGTTTTCAAGATCGATTCCTTTCTGATACTCCGTCTTCGAGTACCAATCGGCGCAGAAATCTCGCACGATACGAGCACTCTGATCACAGTGGGATCGAAGAGCGTCGTTAAACTGAGCAACATCACCCAAATCATGCAGACGCGGAGTACCGAGGGCAGCTGCCGTGATACGACTCAGGTAGAAATTCAAGAATCGAGCGACGAACCTTCCAAAGAAACGCTGCCCCAGTTCCCCGAACCCCTTCTTAGTCGAAAGGGAGCGAATGGCGTTCTGTACGTCGGCGCTACTGCCACCAAACAGGCTGGCCATTCGCGTTCCAGCGAGGCTCGTGATCGCTTCACCGGCCGATTGCTGAGCGATCTCACTGAGGTCCGTTGCACCGGTCGGATCCCCGCTAATGTAGCGGTCGATGGCATCCTGCACCTCGGCGGTGAAATCGAAAACAGTGCTGTCATTCGACAGATGGATGCCGTGCTCACCGAGCGCACCTTCCCAATTGGAGGAGCGTGAAGCGAGAGCAACCTGCGTTAAGAGGTAAAACGTGTAGCGTACACCCGGATCATCGACCGCGTTGTCTAAGCCCCTCTTGGCCGCATCCAGCGTTAGCGCTGTAATCTCGCCTATGTTGGCCGAGGCGGTGGCGACATCGCCGGCCAAGCCGGTCCCGGCAACCAGTTGGATCAGCTCTTGTCACTTGCGAGTTTTTGGAATTTCGCCTAGCCGCGTGTGACCCATGACAGACTCCGCAATGCTGAGGAGTTCAACTCTGGAAACAGCAAAGGATGCTACATCGGAACCGGAACGAAAGAAAGCTCTTTACGCGGCGATGCCTGAAGAGGAGCAGGATACCATCAGCCCATTGATCCACTCGCGCAACTCGCGTCCCGCGAGTAAAACTTCTTCTAGTCTAAGCCCCCGCAACGACTGAGCAATTAGAGATTTCCACTCGCTCTCTTCAATCACCTCGTTGCGTGGGACCCCATTCTGCGGCCAAGATGCGTGCAATTCAGGGGAGCAGATCACATGAACGCCCTCGGCAGCGGGAGTGCAGCGGCAATAGAGCCAATCCCGCCTCAGTCTTTGAATCCGACCGCGATGGGTCGATTGGAGGGGACTCCGGTGGTTCGTTCTCCACAACAACTGCGGCTGCATCGCGCGTTGGAGGAAGTTGGCTGGACCGCTGAGATCGACGAGTTCAACGAAGCCGTCAGGCAGAGTCACCCGTCTGTTCTCGATCCAATTCTGATCACGACGAACGGGACGATTCTCGCCGGCTTTGGGAGTTGGCGGTCCGCAGTTTTCGACGGGCGGTTTGAAATCAATTGCATCGTATATCCGCTCAGTGAGGACGAATCCCTGGAGTTCATACTCACCCACCATCAAAGCCGGAGCGGGTGGAATGATTTTATCCGCATTCGCTTGGCCTTGGGCTTGGAGCTTAACTTTCAGCAGAGGGCGGTCGACAACATGCGCGCTGGCGGTAAGTTCAAGGGTCTGGCAAATTTGCCGGAAGCTCACTGTATTGATGTACGAAAGGAGATTGCCCGCGCCGCAGGAGTTGGTGATCGTAATGTCAGCAACGTCAGGACGATTCTCCAAAGGGCGCACCCGATTCTGATGGGGGCCTTGAAAGAAGGGACTCTGTCGATCAACCGCGCGATCCAATTCTGTAAGTTGCCCCGAGCCGAGCAACTGGAGCAGTTCATCCGTTACAGCGAGGAACGCGCAACCAACAGAGTGATCCGTGGCTCTATCCCCCAGCCGAAGGAGAAAAAAGCCAGCCTCAATGTTCTTGCAGTGCTTGACGCCCTGCAGTGCCAAGAGGCACGACAGCCTGGATCGGTTGCAGTGCGGGTCGGCCGGCATAAGCGCACGGTTGTTCTTGTCGGTCAGGACTATATTGCCTGTCCACATTCTCAAAAGGAGCTGAAACTGACATGAAATGCCATGATCCGCTCAAAACAATTCTGTCTCAAGGGCGTCTGTACTGGGACCGGGATGAGATGCCCCCTGCACTTCGTCGAGTCTTTGACAAGGCCATGCTGTGCCGCACTGCAGAGTTGGGTGCCGAGGTCTACTCTTCGGAGGATCAGGAACTCATCCTCTACCACACCTGCAAATCGCGGGCCTGTCCGAGTTGCGGCTACCGCGCCAACATCCAGTGGCTACGCGAGCGGTGGGCCGCCCTGCCAGATGCACTTTATAAGGGGATTACGTTCACGATGCCGGCTCAGCTCTGGCCCTTTTTCCGCGACAACCCGTCCTTAGCCCTCGCTCTGCCTGCTCTAGCCGCGGAAGTCATACGGGCACAGGTGGGTGTTAGGCATGGCTTGCGTGTTGGCGTCATTGCAATTCTCCACACCTTCAACGGGAAATTAGAGTTCAACTCCCATGTACACACAATGGTCACCGGGGGAGGACTGCACGAGTCCTCAGGCATCTGGGTTCCTCGCGTGTACTACGATCACGCCCGGCTGATGAAGGCTTGGCGGACGGCCGTGATCGCACTTCTTCGAGCCGCCCTGCGAGCGGGTCAGCTACGGACGGAGCTAGCCGCTGATCAGATGGGAGATCTGGTCACCCATGTGGAGAGATGTTGGTGGAGCGTCAAGATTCAGTCGTTTGGGGACAAATGGCATTTCCTGCAATATGCCGGGCGCTATGTAAGGCGGCCTCCCATTGCCCAGCGTCGCATCACCTGGATTGGGGAACGAACTGTCAGGTTTTGGTACAAAGACAAAAGGCTCCGTCGCCGTGCAGAGGTGCAGTGCTCACTGGAAGAGTTCATTGAGCGTTGGACCCAGCACATTCCCGGACACTATCAGCACGCTGTTCGGAGCTTTGGGCTGTTTGCTCCACGCGCTCTCAGCCAAACATCGGCCGCTATCTTTACCATTCTGGGGCAGGAACGAAAGCCACGCCCCAAGCCTCGCCGTTGGGCGGACTCCATAAAGCGAGACTTCGGATATGATCCACTCCTCGACCACACTGGCAAAAGTACGAAGTGGACGCGAAGACTAGCGCCAAAGGCGACTCGCTAATCAGGTTTTACCGACAATACCATCGCCCTGTTTGCAATCTCGCACAGGGGATGCCGAACTTCCGCGTGTTGTCCCTTGTTTGACTCCAAAGCAGACGCAACTCGGTCCACACGGAATGATCTGAATTTCGCCTTCCGACAGACGACACCCACTCGACCGGCCAAGATGCTTCGTTCACGCCGAACACGAGATTTTGATTTTCCTATACTTCAAGACCACGCTGAAACATGTGAAGAACTTCCTCAGTGGCGTTTTCCGACATGCAGCACAGCAGGGCTATTTCGACGGAGCCAACCCAGTAAAACTGGCTGAGGTTCCTGCCTTTGCACCAGACGGCGCCGAAACGAAGCCTTACTCGCTCGAAGAAATCGGGATGTAGCGCTCAAGGAATTGCGCGAAGTCGTCTCAGTTATTGGCGCTTTGAACACTTGCCGGAAAATCCGTCATCCACATTGAGCAGATTTCACCGCTCCGCGACAAGATCCGGATAGCGCATATCGAATTGGCTGTCCAAGTGACGCGAGGACAGTTGTCTACCAATTCCAATTTCCACCAGCGAGTCAAGTCCGGCAGATAACCGAGTCCGTGCATCCCGGAACCTTCGTTCATGAAGTCTCACTAATCTTGGTAAAGGAGAAACAGACCCTGCCGATACCTTCAGCAAGAGATCGACACTGGCGTGCAAAATTATTTCCTTCTCATCAACCTGTTCGCGGACTCCGGACTCTGCAGGCAAGCCCTCATCCCTCGTCCCGAGCCCTTCGCCAGCCCTCGCGAAAGACTCGACATTCGAAGACTGGGGCTTATACTCCTCCTATTCGCCCTTGCCCTCCCGGTGTACGCTCAGGAATTCGTTCCCGAGCACGTCGTCTTTCCCATTACGAATTTCAAGCCCGACATCAAGTATCTTGCCCCTTTCTCCATGAAGTTCGGCACGGGGTTTTGCCTGGACCCGGACTGCCGCTTCGTGGGCACCAACTACCACGTCGCCAAGGTCATGGGCAAGTTCGTCCGTATCAAGGGGGTGTTCTCCGCGCACCGCTACCTCGATTCCGACCCGGACGATGTGGGGGCGCAAGAGATAAACCTTGCTGGCCTGGGCGGTTCGTTGAAGTACACCGTGTCTCGCGACCTTGCCATCTATGAGATGCGAAATCCCATCAAGGGCTTCCATGGCATCGGCTTCGACGCCGACGATTTGGAGAACAGCCCCGAAGTGGACATCTACGCCTACCCGTTCAACGGGAACCCAAAGAGAGGGCTGGTCCGCTGGCACGGCAAGTTCGTCGGCAAGACCGGCGATGGTCTGCTTGCTTTCAGATACGAGGAAGGTCGCGTGTGCGGCGGCGCCAGCGGCGGCATTGTGGTTGACAGCAAGACAAAGAAGATCGTCGGCATCCTGAACGCCTTCGGCGAGGGCAAGGACCACATCGCGCTCGCGGTGCCTGTTAAGGAGCTTTCGGACTTTGTCACGAGGGCGCAGCCCTACCTGCAAGCGACGCTCTTCCCAAAGACCGTTTTCGTCTCTCCGGTCGCCGCAGACTTGTACCCGCCCTACATCCGGCCCCGCGCCGAAGGTCTTTCGCAGCGCCCCGCGGAGCCGCCCGAGGTGATCAAGTTGCGGCGAACGGCGCAGCATCTCGCCGACTCCATGCGTAACTTCGTTGCGACCCAGACATTTGCCTGGGGCCGCGACAACCGCGAGCCGGAGGTGACGGATGCATACGAGACGCTCATCCTGGACGGCTGGCAGCGCTGGCGTCGCCAGGGCGATAAGAAGTTTCGCGACGACGTCCCATTCCCACAGCTGGACTTTTCCATAGTGCCCGGCGCTGACTGGTCCGAGCTTCCGCGAATGGTAGGGACGGAGCTTAACCTGAAAATCCACCAGGCACCGGACGCCGTGATGGGCGGCCGAACCGTCCGCGTATTCCAGTACGGCGCGAACGTCGAGGACAGGGTGTGCCAGTTCCGGTCGGTCACGAACTACGGCTTCTTCCAGCGGACCACCAGGAAATTTTACGGCTGCCACGGTGAAGTTTGGATGGATGAATCGGGGATCATCCTGCGGATTTCCGAAGCCCTTGACCTTTCGGCACAGGACCGCTACTGGGGAGTGATGACCTACGGCTGGCTGGAGAAGGATGGGACGCAGTACCCTGTCCCAGTCACTATCACGGCTCAGGCCGAGCACAAGAAAACGTACTGGTGCAGGGGGTTGTTTACGGACTACGAGATGTTCGGCGTGAAAACCCGTTTGGTGCTGCCGACTGAGCCGGAGCGGGCGCAGAAATCCGCGAATGGCGCACCATGATTTTTTCTTGAGTTCAGGTTAATCGGGGTGTCAGCCGTTGGGATCAGAGCGGGCCCGACGCCCTCCACTTTAAGAATAATTTCCACAGATCTGGTCCCGCATATCACAGACGAAACCGTTAGCGAATTGAGATATGACAAATAGCAATAGCTGCGAAAACCAGCAGAAAGAGCCACTTTTGAGAATCTGGGCTCCTCTCTAGCGGAGCGGTGAAATGCGTTCCAATTCCGCCCCGACCTTCAAGTTCAAGGGGTCCCACTGTTTCATGCTGGCCGCCGGGTGCCTAGTGTGGGCGCTGATATTGGGCATCTGGCATTTGCTTGCAACGCAATGTCTTCCGTGCCTTTCGGCCCCTCTCCATTTCGCGGCGTTCGCCTAACGAAAACAACAGCGCGGGTTCCAAGGAGGGGGTATACGCAGAGCTTGTGTCGAATGTTCCTTATCGTCCGATACTTCGTGTTCTCTATTGACTAGATAGCCTCCTGCGAATCCCCTCGGACGAGGCGAAATCAATTGTTGTATTTTCTATACACGTCAAGGGAATGTTCGGCAATGATAGACTTCGCAAAACGGGCGGTAAGCTTTTCGGCTTCTTGAAAAGGACGCAGACCTTCCATGCACCCTGATTGAAATGCGGGTTACCCTGTCGCGCCCAACCTGCCACAGCTTCCCATTGTGAGTCTAGGTCCGCCAACTCCGCTTCGAGGTCTTCATTCTCAAGAAATTCGACGACCAGACATTCTCATTCCATGGCTAGCGAATCGCTCTCTTTTTAACCTAGCTCTGTGAATTTGTGAATTGCGAACCTTAGTCTTAGCCTCTCGTTTCAGTTCTCTGACACGCCTGCGAAGTGTTCTGCTCAGTAGTCTGATGCAACTGTTAATGAACCCGCCACTGCCCATTTTCGTGGACTATTCTAGTTCCGTGCCCGTCCCCGACAGCAGTACTATCAAATGCCACACCATCATCAGCACTGTTCTTGCAGTCCAGGCAATAGAGTTCGGTTCCGTCGGGCAAAGAAGCCAAACCAGCGAAAGGAATTCGCGCCATTAAGATCGGAACGTTGTACTCGTCCTGGGCGGCCGTTAGTCGCTCCCGATATGACACGCCATCTCCATGGTTCCCGATGTATCGCGAAATCGATACTGGTGCGCCAATCGAGATTTGCGTATTACTAGGGAGGGCACCCGACACTTGGTCGTACCCGATATAGCTGTCGTCGTCATCCCACGCCGGCCTGTTGTTCGGGGTTGCTTCGGTTTTGGCGGGATTGGAATCAGAAAGAGTGATTACGTGCGTTGCATCTGCACTGGTATTCGGAGGAAGCTCGAAGATCAGGCGGCCTTTAAGCCCTCCAGGTGACGATTGACTACTTGCGATTTGCATTAGAGTGGCAACAACCGGCTGATAGTCGTTACCCACAGAATTTCCTCCAAGGCAATCCTCCGAGATTGATGTCCAAAGCCCCTGAGGGTTGCATTCCTGCGCAAATACGGATGGGTATGTGGCCCCGGCAGAGTTGATAATCGACCCATTCTGAAGTTGATCCGTGAAATACATCGTGGGATTTCCTCCGCCGTTATTTGAGGTGTCCGCCGTCGTGGTCAGAATGGTCTTTCCTGGCCATAACTTCAGTGCTGGCCAGTAGGGCGTATTAGTGGCCACAGTGTATGAGGATGGAGGCGAGGCGGCTTGATCTACAACCGAGCAGACCGCGTTTGAGCAAAGAGTAGCGGGCACGCCCACGGCTACTGCAAACAAGCCTGTGCCATATGGCGCTGCCATATCTGCGCCACCGTCACCGGCTTGGCGAAGAACGTCATAAGTTACGTTGCCAGAATCGCCAACTCGGTTCCAGAGCACGTTTATGGAGCCCGCACCGTTTGTGTCTGCAGAGCCAGCCATGTACATCGGTGAAGTGCCAAGAGTGCTACTGTGTACCACGACATAGTAGAAATATTGCGTTGAACCAGTATTTGCGAACACGGGAAATAGACCGGCGCTTGGGGAGGACGTTGCCGATGCTGCTCCTCCCTCGACAATGAGGCCGGACGATCCCGTTCCTAGCGGATTACAATAGCCGTCTTCCTCTTCGTAGGTGCTTTGAAGCGTGACGGTTTGTAAACTGTAAACCGTTGCCGCGCGGATTCCGAACTGCGCGTAGCCTTGCACGACCGAGTTAGAGACGCTCAGCGTGTTGCCATCTTGATTGTCGATACCGTTGCCAACACACTGCAGGCTTAGATTGGCGTTCTTGACCCATAAAACTCCGGCGTTTGTTGAGTAAGGTCCTGGTCCAAGAATGGCGGTTGAGCAAAAGGTAGTGTCGCACCTGCCCCATGATCCTCCACCAGCTGTGGTAAGGCCATCAATATCCGCGGCTTGATCATTGTCAACCTGAACAAGGCTGCCAAAACTTGTGCTCGCAACCGAGCTGATCGCAGGCGCAAGGCTAAGAATGTCCGAACCCTGAGCATTATCCTCAACTGCTGGCCAGGTACCGCTTTTCACCCCAGGAACTACTCTCAATCCCTGCAGGACGATATTGTTAAACATGTTTGCGTTCGAGGGATCGCCGAGCATAATGCAGGTGTCGCTCATGGCGCACATGAGTGTGGCGCCCGAAGAGTTAATGGTCATTGAGGAACTCCGGATGGACAATCTGGCGCGTAACAAGTGTGTGCCTGGGTCAATCATGACTTGCCGCGAGATCTGGCCTGCTGTTTTGGGTACGTCCGCATCGATCGCAGCTTCTTGTATCCCGTCCGTCGCACTTCCAATCGAATATCCACAGGGATGCGGGTATTGCGCCGTGAAGTTGATTGTTCCGCCCGCCAGGCGTGACACGCAGGAACCACCTGTTATTAGAATTACCTCAGGCGTTCCTGTGCCGGAAATGTAAAGGTAGTGCCATGCATCCGTGCCGTTCACTCCTTTTGGGCACGGAATCAACGTGATGGTGTTCGGCCCCACTTGAAGTGCGGCAGGCTGAGGCGGTGTTTGATCCCACGAATAAAGAGCGGTTTGCACGATGGGGTTCCCCGTTCCGCCCGGTACGAGACTTGCACCGCCCGGGTCTTGCGTTCCCGACAGTGCGGCCACGACCGCGCTCGTAGGAAGTTGCTGTCCCGGCGCGAAGATAAGAGTGCCGTCGGAATTTAGCGCTAGGCCGGTGGGGGACGGGGTTGCGCCATTTTCCCCAAACATCAAGGACAGCTGGGCAAGCGGCCCTGCGGTCGTACCGGAAATCGAGTGAGACGCCCATCGGAACCTCTGTGTAATGACTGAATCATTTTGCGGGTCCGACGAAGAAGACAAAAAATCGAGGGGCGATGAGTCGACCAGCCTCGTTGCATTCGGCTCCGGATTGTTGGCTGGCATGACTATGCCGCCCGGAAAGTTCTGCGACTCCGGGAACACGTTATTCTCGCCAAGTTTTGCGAATGCAGAATCAGAGAGGCCGTGTAAGAGATCAACGTTGAGGTTTGGAACCAACGCGGAAGATATGACTTGAAGTGGTGGACCGCTTGTGGCGTCCGAGATGAAAGATGGGCCTGCCGTGGAGATGGACTCAAATGACGGCGCTTGATCAGGTTGTGACGGGAACCTGGGCGGCCAAGGAGTGGGCGGCGGAGGAACAGGATTCGGATACCTTGAGATGGAGTTCATAGTCGGGGAACTGGGGTTTGATGAACTAAGGCTGCTCAACAGCACGTTCCACTGCTGCAGCGATACAAAGTCCGCTGCGCTTTTCCCGCCAAGCGTGTCTGCGTCTGCTGCTTTCATAGCGTACGGCACGCTGACGATCTCGATTCTTGGGCGTTCCACTCCGTCATCTGGGGTAACGCCAATCCACTGCGGTTCGCCGGCAGCAAATGCAGTAGCGGGAACCCCTGATGGGCTCGCGGCTCCCAGCAGAACCGTGTAGCGGCCTTCCTCGTCCAGTGAAACAGTCTGTGTTTCGGACCAGAGAGGCGACTCGCCGGTCTGTGTTTTATAAAGCCCGAAGGCGATGGTGCGGGTGCCGGAGGCAATTGTTCCATTGAGCTCTTTCATGCTACCGCTGAATCTCACCACAAGGGGCACTGACGAGCTAACAGAGGCGTCGTTAATGACGGGTGTGTTGCTATCAACGGGGCCTTGTGCCCTCAGCGAAAGCGTTCCAGCAATCAGAAACATCAGCACCAGCGTCAACCGTCGCATACTAAGTGCTCCTAGATTGTGACCTGATATTCTCTGAGAGCTTTGCAATCTGGCTGCCAGTGGAACGAACCTGGCCGGGCGTATGTCTCTTGTGTGCATTCTCTTCAGTAAAGACGCGGCTTATAACGTGTTCTTAACGGCTCACAGGTCTGCTTCTATCCGAAGCTCGGCTGCGCGACCAGTGCAGAGTTGGGATAATCAAGACCGTTTCGGGAGTCTTCGTCGGAACTCCGGCAGAAGAGTTTCTGCTTGTGGGTTTCCCCGTTGATGGTAGCCAAGCCTTCTCACAAGGATGCGTGGTGCTTGTCTGCAAGCACTCCACAGCATGCACGCCACCGAAAGAATGCCAAGGCAGAACGATATGAGGCGGTCGCCTCGCGTTTCTCGCACACTCAAAAACCACAGAAATCGGAGGAGCAGTGCACAAAGGTCGGTAGGGACGACATGAACAAAAGGCTCCGGTTTCCTAATTGCAGAGGAAACTGGGGAAGGCAAGCGCAATCGAGAAGTTTTACTTTTCTTCGTGCAACGATCTTTGTTCACTCAGCGCGAGGAGATCCCATGTTCTGCCTCTCTTAGAAAGGGGTGAGACCATGTCCATCTTTGGCTCCGATGACGATCCCGCCGTTTTTGCCGTCCAAGCTTTCTTGGACTCCTTACGACCGTCTCGTTCACATTCCAACCAGCGGGTCGATTCGCTCAAAATTCCTTGGGAGCGCGGAACAGAAGTCGAGACCCTGGATTTGTTGAACGCGTGCCCTATCTGGCACGATGAGTGGTTGCGACATCAAGCGATCACGCCAACTCCATTCGCCAGGCGCTTCCTCTCGCTTCGAAACCGCTGGTCTTTTCGGACCGTGCTCATCGCGGCACCGCGCTGGAAAGATGAGATTATGCCGCTCTATCTACATACGCTCTGGGAATTTCTCAGTTACTGGAGGTGCCGTTCAACGGTTCACTGGCAAGTGATCGGTCCGCCGGAGCTGCTTGACGAGTTGCGGGGCACGAACGGCGGTCATCCTCTGCCTTGGAACCGTGACGCCAGCCTTGAACAGATTGCGGCGTCCCACCCGATGTCGCTATTCTTGTGTCAGCACGAAATCGGCGGCGATTAGCGGGAGAATTCCTAAATTGAGTCTTTTCAGGATTGGTGCCACCTCCGCGCCTAAATTGCGGTGTGAGCTAGAAAAGGCAGTCACGCGGCCTTACTCAGAAAGCAGCGTTCTATCTCCTCCGCGCTCAAGATGATAATCTGCCATACTGTGAAAGCTTACAGTATTTCGGTTCGACCCTGTCAGGGGACCTCTTTCTTGGTCTCGACAGAAGAGCAGATAGTCCGTCTCGCAGTGTCCCAACTCCCGCAGGGCCAGCCCACGCCCGACCTAGTAAGTTGGACGAGCGCTCGTCCTGCAATATCCAACCGCGTCGGTCAAGTGCTTGTCGATCTTGTCACGTGCCGATCTTCACGGGATAAGGCATAAGAAACGCAAGCTAGATCGATCGAGCATGATTGAAGTTCTGGTGATAGTTGTTAATGGTCAAAGTAGTTCGGTCAATCTGGCAGAATCTTGGTATCTGCTTCCTGACCTCGTTATGACGCGGTGTGCTGAAAAGCGTCTGCGCTACATGGCTCCCCGCAGCGCGCCGAATGCCAGATGTTTCTCGCTAGCAATCCCATTTATGACGCAGACCGCGCAGCGAGAGCGAATCCGATCAAACGTTTACTTCGCGTGCACGGGCCTGTATTTCGGAAAGATTTGGCGATGTCTCCTCCAAGAGTCTTTTAGCGAAAGCGTGCACATCAAGATTTGAGGCGACCCGACATATCCGGCTTTGGGAGACCTGAACGGCATTTGAGAATGAATCCTTCATTCGCCGGATCACATCAGAACTCTCGCTCGGCGAAAGCAGCTTCTCTCGCAACTCCGCCAGGAGGGAATCCAGCATCTCCAAATCAGCATCCGGATCGAGAACTCGGACTCTCATCTGCCAATCCGCCGCACAAATCATCGCACAAGCTTCATGTTTCGGATCGCTAGGATTGATCAAGATGGCAGCAATCGAAACGCTCTTCTCACTGAGGAGAACATTGGGTACGTAGTGCAAAAGACAATATTCAATATCGTTAGATGCAGTCATGCTCCTCTCCGCCTTCCAGAGTTATTATCTACAGAGCGCATCTACTAGATATAGCCTTTCGTGTATTCCTTTTGTTTTCTCATCCGGAATTCCCCTTTTGGGAAAATCTCCCGTACATAAGCGAAGCCGCGTTGTTTTGGCACCGGCGTAGTGTTTTCCACAGCCCCGTTGTGACATCTCCCACAGACTTGAGTTTGACATCGGCTTAGTGTGTGATTCGTCTGGCCGAATTCCCGAACAATCGGGTCCGATCCTTTTCCGGATACTGCGCGAAACACCGGCATCTCGCAGCCAGAAGCAATAACACGGTTCTGAAAAACAGTGTGAACCGCTTCTTTGGCCGCGAGGTGCCGGATGAGCATTGTTGCAATACACCATGTCAAGCGAATGCGTGGAGGAGCGCAAAGTCATCTCATGCGCTGCTCCGATAATCATTATTACGTAGTGAAGTTTCTTAACAACCCGCAACATCGGCGCGTACTCGCGAATGAATTCTTAGCGACGCGACTCGCTGAGTGGGCTGGGTTGCCCGTGCCAGCAACGGAAGTTGTGGAAGTCAGCGAGTGCTTGGTGAGGCACACACCGGACTTGCACGTTCAGCTGGCGCACTGCACAATCCCGTGCCAGCCCGGTTTACAGTTTGGTTCACGATACGCAGTGAATCCGTTAAAGGGACAGGTATTTGATTACCTGCCTGTGACGATGTTGGAGCGGGTGCGGAACGTGGAGACCTTTGCCGGAATGCTGCTGGTTGACAAGTGGACGGGCAATGCCGATGGGAGGCAAGCGGCCTTTTGGAGATGGTCGCGCGAGCGGAAGTATACTGCGACCTTTATTGATCAGGGAAACTGCTTTAACGCGGGAGAGTGGACCTTTCCCGATGACCCGTTGCGCGGAGCGTACTCGGGAAATGAAGTTTATGCCCGAGTGCGGGGCTGGCACTCATTCGAGCCTTGGCTCTCGCGGATTGAACAAATGGAAAATCTGGTTGTCCGGGGGCTCGGAGAGGAAATTCCTCCCGAATGGTACAGGGGGGACCGAATTGCGCTGGAGAAACTAATTAGCTGTCTGATCGTCAGGCAAGGGAGCGTGCGATGCTTGATCGAAGCTTTCCGAGACTCTATCCGAAACCCATTTCCAAACTGGCAGGGCCGGGATGCGAACACAAATCCTTTCTCAACAGTGGATACTGCCTGATCGATAAGGGCCAGCCTGTGAGCCGGTCGATAGAGCGGACGGTGCAGTAAGCGAATCGAGGAGCGTTTGCGATGAAAATGGACAGCAAAAGGCTCGCACTCTTGGTTGAAGCATCTGAACATTTGGAGTGGATGCGGGAACAAATGGAGTATGGTCGGCTGGATGTGCTCGACGCAGAAACATCTGTCCTAGTCGCTGTGAGTGCGATTCGTCAGGTGGATCTTGTAGCGCCGGTCTACGGAAATTTTTCCCCGGCTGTCAAACATCCATTGGTAAGATCTTGTATCATCTTTCGATGTTGGGAACGGCATCATAGTCTACCCAACAAAACCATCAGAAGATTGCATTGCCTTTGAGGCGTAACCTGTGAAGCAATCAGTTCTTCCAGACGCGATTTTATGGGGCGTAGCAAGGCCTGGCCGATTCGCGAGAGAATATCCTGGACTTCGAAGTGCCCCCGTTTGCAACCACTCCGCTGGAAGCCACACTCTGTTGTGTAGGCCGGACCTTTTCACGAGTCAGTCACTGATCCGATGAATCTGTAGCTAACTCAAGCCCAACCCTCTACAAAATCATTAAACTGCTTCGTGGATTTCGACGTGACGCATCGATTCCCGTAGGGCCAAACCTACGGTTCGTTCTTGGACACAGCTCTAGCGAGCCAGCCGCGTCGGTATTACTGAAGGCGGCAGTTCTCCGCGACCAAGCTCGCGCTCAGAACCTCGCATGATCCTCAATTTCAGCCGAGCCCCAAGAAACGGTGAGCTTCCCTCAGAGCCTGCGCGTGCCACTTTTGGAACAAAGCTATAGCAAACAGTCCCTTCGTGCGCTGACAGCGCCATTCGTTACCTTCTCATCGGCTTCGGTTCTTTCTAGATTGCGTTGAGGCTCATTCAGATCCCCATGCGTCGCGACCGAGGCTCCCGATGATTCGTAGCATCGCGAAAACTGCTGTTCAACCGATAGGGACAGAAACCTTACGCGCAAGAGGCTCCGTTTCCGATAGGCTCCATATTTCGGACATCCTGTTTCTTTCGATTTTGCTCTGCTTTACTGGCCTAGCCGTTGCGTGTGGCAGCGCGGCCGCAAAATCGGACACGGTTGGAGCCGTCCCGCTACAGAACCGAGTTCCATTGTCAATCGCAAATTCTCCGCTCGCCCCCGGGGATGCCGAAGTTCCTTATACAGCTACGCTCTCAGCCACCGGCGGGATTGCGCCTTACCGGTGGAGTCTCGCTGCCGGGACCTTGCCGTCCGGAATTCGGCTGCAAGCTGCCACTGGCGTCATCGCGGGAATGACCGCGCTTGCCGGATCATATACCTTCACAGCGAAAGTGACGGACTCTTCCGGTCAGAGCGCTGCGAATGCCTTTACGCTCACGGTTTCGTCAAAGTTGGCAATCATGGCTTCAGCGCTTGAAGAAGCCGATGCCGGCACTCCCTATACGGCTACGCTCTCTGCCACCGGCGGTATTGCGCCTTACCAGTGGAGTCTCGCTGCGGGAACCTTGCCGTCCGGAATTCAACTGCAAGCTGCCACTGGCGTCGTCACGGGAATGGCCGCGCTTGCCGGATCGTATCCCTTCGCAGCGAAGGTGACGGACTCTTCCGGACATGATGCGACCCTCGGCCTCACTCTCGTAGTTATTTCCTCGCAGGTTATCGCTCTGCCAGAAATCTGGGTGAACAATCATGAGGGGGACACACTCTTTAGTTTCGAGCTTTCCTTGCCTGGCACATGGGTAACTGGGCCCGCGCCGACTTGCACTTTCCACACGCCTTACTGGACGGGATCGCCGACAAGCTCTGGGTTGCAGTCCGCGATCTATGACATTGAAGCGTGCCGCGCGACCGCTGGCGTGGGTATCGCCCTCGATATACCCCCTGCGCTCTACACATCCGCGCATGGCATTACCATTCCCCAGTCGAGCGACACTCCAGCAACGAACTTTCTGGTTTTGCGTTCTACGATGGACTCCAGCCTGCCCGACGGGGTCATTGTTTGCGCTAAAGGACCGCAGGACAATCTGCCGACCTCCAAAGACATCGGCATCGACAACCCGGCGTGCAACGGCGTGGGAATGTCCTTTCAGTTGGGTAATACGATCACGAATATCCCCGCAGGCCCCATCACTTTGGCGAATGGGATCGCGACAAACACAAGTGCCTATGACGATGTGCAGTACATGTGGACCGGAGAATGTTCCGGCGTCAACTGCATCGCACTTCAGACGTGCAGCCCGCTCGGAACATCGAGCTCCAGTCAGCCGCCAAAATGTTCCAGTTCCACTCTCGCCCCCGATCACTGGCTGATCGAGGACATGGAAGCGCGGATGAATGCCGGGAACAGGGGAGACAACGATATTGTCGCAATTCATTCGGCAGGCACAGAGACCTCGACCACGCAACTCGCGACCCACATCCATTTTCGCAAGGACTGGTTCCACGGGGACTGGACCTCGCTCGCGACCGGCGCAAATGCGATTTCAACTGCGTTCGAACTGGGATGCATTTACTGTTCGGTCGTCGATTCACAAGTGAGTCAGGCGCTGCGACCGGGAGCCGAGGGTCACGCTGGGGGCGCTAACTGGGGTTCCCAATTCAAGATTGACCACAACTGGCTTGAAGGGCAATCGAGCGGCTTCTTCTGCGGAGGGTTCACAACTCCGCCATCTATTTCCGGGCTTGTGCCATGCCGGGATGTCGAGATGCGGCGAAACCGCTTCACCTTTCCATATTCCTGGCTGGGAGTGGTGAACTCCTTATGCGGTTCGCATGGCACCTACACCATTCCGCCAACGAATCCAAACTGGGGTTGCACCACGACTTCCGGCTACTACATCGTGCGAAAGAACGCCGAGGAGATGAAGGAGGCGCAGCGCGTTCTGATGTGGGGCAACATCTTCGAAAATGTGGATGGGTCGGGTGGGCAGGCCGGCGTCCTGGGCGACTTGACTGTCCGAAACACCGCAGGCTCCCACGCCGACGCTACGAACTATCAATCCGTGATCTCCGACGTAACGGAAGGAAACAACATCCGTCGTAACGGCTGCGAAGGCTTCGAACTGGATAGTTCAAGCAGTACGGTCGGAGATGGAGGCGGCGTCTCATTCTTACTGGCGCGCGCCTCGATGACAAATGACCTCTTCTACAACATCACTAACACGAATCCGGGCTGCGCGGGCGTGAACAGCACAGGTATCCAGCTCTCCTCCGGCATTCAGCAGTGGAAAGGAACCGTCACCGAGAACTCCGCAGGCACCGCGGCGACTTTCACGGCGACGTGCTCGATAGACGGTGGCGATTGTCCCTCTGGGCCTCCGGGACCGGGTTTCCAAGTATTCGATATAAATCCAGGCGATCCTATCTCGGTCACCGGCTGCACCGGCATCGCCGCATTCAACGTCCCTGTTCATGCGGTGGCAGGATACAGTGTACCTACCGGAGTGGGACCCTTAGCTGCGGCTGGCACGATCCCGGCGAGTCTTACTGTGACTTATCCCTGGACCGCCACCGCTAACGCCTCGGATAGCACGGAAAGTTGCATTTTGACGAAGGGCGAGGGTGGACCGCTTAACTTTACTCTCTCTCACGTGACCTTCATCACTGATGCTAGCCATGTGATCACGTCCTCAAACGCGCCCCACAACTGGCCTAACTTCCAAGTGAACGCTCTGTTGGAAAACAGCATCTTCACGGGCGGCGGCTGGTTCAATAATACGGTAGGCGAGGGCACGGGAACTGAGACCTTCAACTACGACTACACGAGCTTGACCGCGAATGATTTGGTCTGGCCGACGCGAACGTCATCCAAATACACCGCCTTGGGAAACAATCCCTTCTGTCCGGCAGCTGCGCCCACGATGTACTTCCCGATAACATCGTACTGCGCGGATTCGACTCCTACATCATCATGCATCGGATTTCAGGGAGCGATGAGCGTCTCGTCCATGCCGCTGACTATGAACGACTACCACGATTTTGCGTTAAGCTCAGACAGCCTATTCTACGCGGGGAACTCGCAGGAAGCATCGGATGGAACTTCGATGGGCGCGGATATTACAGCGATCGATAGTGCGCAGACACAGAATACCTATGTGTGTCAGACGCCCTGTGGAACAGGTGGGCCGTGGCCAGATTAGATATTGGCGTTCCAGCAACCTACGTGGTCGATGAAACAGATTTTGCGTGAAGCGTCACGTCTCCCAAAGGATCTTTTGTTTTTCCTATAGATATAAGCCTTGTCCGATTTCCCCACCAGCAGAAGTTTCTTCCCCTCAATCAGGGCGAGGGCGGCGAACGCTTCGCAATCTCTGCGCGAGCAGAAATCGCGCTTGTGAAGAGAGGGTAAGCGTCCGATCCAATTTTCCCAATGACTGTCTCCGCAAGCAAACTGCCTAGAGTCGACCCTTGGCTGTCGGACCGCGCGGAAGTCGGCGCAGAAGCGTTGCCCCCGAAGTGGCCATCCTGGCACCAGCGCGCACCAAAGGTCCTCGTCGAACAGACCGCCTCCGCTACGATTCGCCGGTGAACAACCGTTCCCGAGGTTGTTGCTTGAGTTGTCTCCGTAAGGATGCTCTCAAAAGAAACAGGTCCAGTGGAGTACTCTAGGTGTATCCGAAAAATCACCGCCTCCCCGAGGGATAGGGATCAGGGAGAGCCTTGAAAACGAGAGAAAGGCCGCGACCCTTCCCAGAGCACTACGGCCTCCCGTTTTCCGCACTAACCAAGCGCAATTGCGCCGCCAACCGTTGTCAGCATTTCACACGTCGCTTGGTGTCGCCTTTTATCGCATTGCTGGTGTCGTTTCGTCTGTGACGGGCGAACGCGACTACTGTGGAAACCCGACCGGGGCGGACCGGTTCTTCTTTCGGCGAATCGGATCAAAGAGGGCTTTGTCTAATTGGTCCGTAATTTGTTTATGATACCGAGATTGGGTGCCCCTCGATAAGAGTGAAGGCGGTGTCAAGGACAAAGATATCCTATCGGTGTTTTTGGCACCGTTGTTTTCGCCAGAGAAGGTTGAGGACCAAGACTCTGGAAAGCTCACGCAATC
>JBEKHS010000046.1:0-23100 GCA_050012155.1 Candidatus Sulfotelmatobacter sp.
GGATTATGCTTCTGCAAAACTTTTGTGATGGCCGCCGTCAGCGTGGTCTTGCCATGGTCGATGTGACCGATGGTGCCCACGTTGCAGTGCGGCTTATTGCGATCAAATTTCTCTTTCGCCATAATTCAGCTCTTAGCTCCTAACTCTTAGCTTCTAGCTCAAACGCTTTGTCATCCTGAGGCGCCGATCTTGGGCGCCGAAGGACCTCTGCAACTTCTCAATAGCTACCACTTCAGTAATACTGATACAGCTTCTTAAACTTATGCCGCAGAGCGATGTCGACCGTTTCCAGCTTCGACAGATAAAACTCCCGCATCTGCGCCTGATCGGAGAGCGGCAGCGCCTGATACAACTGCCACGCGCTCAAGTCTGCTCTAACCGCCGATCCGCCCGCATCTTCCAGAGCGCGGGTTGACAGCACCGCATCAAAATCCCGCACGCGAATTCCCTTGCGGTCCAGCTGCTTCAGGAACCGCTCCACCTTCTCGGGCAAGAACGCCTGCTCCACCGCGGCCTGCAGCTTGGCAAATTCCTGCTGCTTCTCGATCTTGATCGTCGCCTGCTCGAAACCCATCCATCACACCTTCGTTAGATCCCTCGCAAAGAACGCTCGGGATTTCGGCTGCGGGCTCGCGCTTCGCTCACGCCCGCAAAGCGCCTCAATCTCTGGAGCGGGAGACGGGAATCGAACCCGCGACCAACAGCTTGGAAGGCTGTGACTCTACCACTGAGTTACTCCCGCTCAAGCCACGCTGTCAGCTTTCGGCCGCCAGCCCTCAGCCAAACCTCAGCGGCTAAAGCCGCTCTCTTCGTGCCTCTTTGCCGGCACGGCTGAAGCCATGCCCCTTCACGAGCCAAATGGAGCCGATGACCAGGATTGAACTGGTGACCTCTCCCTTACCAAGGGAGTGCTCTACCAACTGAGCTACATCGGCTCAAACCCGCCGTCGGCTGTCGGCCTCCGGCTTTCTGCTAAAGCTTCCGGTTCCGATTCGCCGTCGCCATCCGTGTGCAGTACATCTTTCCGCCGCACCCAGCTCTTGAAGGCGAACAGGCCCAGAATAAGCAGCGTCGCCGAGCGGATCCGAAAATCGCTCAACGTCGCAAATGCCAGAGCACCTAAAACCAGATACGCAATCACCGCCATGGCCAAGCGACTCATAATCCGTCCATGTCCCTCGCAAATGAGCTCGGGAATTTCGCCAGCGGACTCAATTCTGGTGCACAGGGAAGGATTCGAACCTTCGTACCTCGCTAGGAGGGACAGATTTACAGTCTGTTGGCTTTAACCACTCACCCACCTGTGCAAAAATCGCCGGGCGATGCAGCCGCCGCGCTTCATCCGCAGGTCATCATCATCGCGGGTCATCTCACGCGGAACAACCAAACCGCTTTCGCAAGACGGCAGCGCAGCACACTTCCAGCCGTCTGGTCCGCAACCATATTCCGCAACTCAGGGAAACCAAGAATCGCGCTTACGAATAAACTGCGCGAAGATCACTGCACGCCGGAATCGTTCCGAATAGAGTTCCGAATGAAGTGCGTTGGAAAAACCTGTTGCGCCTGCAATCTCGCCGCCTGCCGGAAATCATTTCCGGACTTTCGCATACTGGAGCTGGCGAAGGGATTTGAACCCCTGACCCCCTGATTACAAATCAGGTGCTCTACCGACTGAGCTACGCCAGCATGCCGGGGACAAGTACCCTCCCGGGCACAAGTATACCCTTGATCCCTTCCAGATGTCCGGGACAATTAGTTAAGTTATCACAACGGGCAAATTACGCGCAACCGCCTGCCTTCAAGGTGCGTACCGGGTAAAGACAAGATCGGTCGCTTTGGTCTTCTCGTGGCAGGGAAAGCAGCTTTTCATAAACGCCGCGTCGCCGGGTTTGCCATCCGCGAAGTGACCAAACCCCCAGCCGCCGGTGGCGGCGTACTTTTTGGAGTCCTTAACCATAAATTGAATATTGGTGGGGGCGCCGGGAACGAAAGATTGGGCCTGGCCAAAGACTTTGTTGTTTTCCTCTGATGGCACGTTACGGTAATGCAAAGCGGCAATGATTGTGCCGTCCGGGTAGGGAAGCTTCCCATCCCGGAAGGCGTTGAACGCTACATCGTTACCCAAGACTGCACCTAGACTGTTGAGGTTGCCTGCTTCATGGGCCGAGGAGATCCACCTCCAGTCGCGGTACCCGTGTGGAATTTCGGTAACGAAGGGGGCGGGTTCCCCATCCGCGTGTCCTGGTGCAGGGGCAATGAGGGCGACAATGCCGGCCATTGTTGCCAGTGAAACCAAGAAGAATGCGAAGCGGTTCATAAGGGTTCCTCCATTCGGCCCGCATTTTACTCCAATCCAATTAGGTTTGGCAGAGGGCTGACCGGGCCAGAAAAGTTCACTGAAAGGATGATCGCCAACGAATGATCGCCAATGAGTATAGCCGCGATTTTGCAACAGGGATTTGGGAACTGGCCAGGACGAGTCGGCGGCTATGAAAGGGCCTGGCTAGGTACCGTAGTTCGCCACCACTCTTGAAACCTTCCCCATCGCTGATAACTCCATGAACTCTGCTGTGCGCGTCCCCTTTTGGTTTGTGTAGTAGAGCACCACGCTACTCACGCCGCATAGCACGTCTGCAAGCCGAAAGTGCAGTTCTGGATAGGCTTCTAGCCCTCGCCGAAAGTAGGCTCTCAGGTTCGCTTTTCCGACCACTTTGCCCTCCGATGTCCCCAAGAGTTGGCTGGCGACTGGCGAAGTCAACTCGACCGCATCCTCATAATGGGTCATGATCAGATCCAAATCGTGTGCATTCCATGCGGCGACCCAAAGGTCGGCGAGATTCAAAGCTTCGTCTCTCGTCACCACTGTTTCTCCAATCGAAGATTCATTCTTTGGCTTGATTCTATAGGCCGCCTTCAACTCTTAGAAAACGCATAGTAGTACCAGCGTGTCCTCCAGGCTTTGCCAGCTCGAGGGTGGTCTTCTGGCAGCAGTCGCAGAAGTTTGAACTGGAACTTGTTAAGTTCCGCAATGATACGTTTCGGAACTGAACAGTGAGCCCAAAGGCCACCATGTGACGAGTCGAACAGATACCCTTCTCCCCTCCAAAACGTTCGCGTCTTAATTCTCCGCAGCGCTCGCGGAATCGACTGAACGACTGCCCGGGGCACGGCGAGGCCAAACTTGGCGATTGAGAAGGCGGCCAGAACTGGGACTACCATGAATCGTCTGCCCCCACCAACCTCGTTCGCCATGTTTCTCAGTCGATCCCAGTCCCAATGCCAACCTACAACGAGCGAGCGCGGATTGTGACAAGAAAAAATGAACGTTCCGCCCCGCTTCAACACACGAAAGCACTCACGAATGCATTGCTGCCTTTTCTCATCGGGCATCAAGGAGTCCATACCGTTGAACGAAAAAACAACTGCATCGAAAAACTCATTCGCGAATAGCGAGAGGTCAGCGGCATCAGCCACTTCAAATCGCAATGTCGGATACTTGATCCGGCAAGCCCGGATCATCTCTTCGGAGTAATCAACCCCGATGTAGTCCGATGCCAGGCCAGAAAGATAGGGGGTCGTGCGTCCGCCACCCACCCCCAGGTCGAGGATAGCGAATCCCGGCTTCAGGTGGGTCTCGAACAACAGGCGTTCGGCTGATGTGAGGTGCTTCAAACCTGCGTAGTGGGCAACAGTCTCGGCAGCACGGAAAACGCCGAGATTCGTAGCCTCATCTTCCACTGCAGTGTGCCCTCGTCAGTAAGCGAAGCTCAATGCTAGCAAGGGCGATACTGCATATCAAAATGCTGCATGGAGCGGAGGAACTGGTTCTTGAGCGTAAGCGGCAGCAATGACGAAACCCGAAGGCGCACCGAGAACGATGACCATCACGCTGAGGCAAATTGCGTAGCGAATCACTCGTGAATTCTAATCCTGTGACGCGTTGTTGTCGCAATCGCACTCGCGACCCGGGCGAAGCGTTAGAATGCTTCCGAGACAGCGCCAATGAACCCACCCGTCCAAGCGATGTTTGCAACTTTGCTCGCTCTGGACTACACCCCTCGCTCTTGGCCGGATGTCCTGAGAACGGCCTCAACCAAGGCCTTCGCCCTCTTTGGGCTTGTTGTGGTGATCGTCGGACTTGGCTTGCTGATTCGAGCAAAGGGTTGGGCAAAACGGTTCGGAGCAGTAGCTGTTCTCGCCGGAATTGTCTTGGTAGTGGGCGCTCGCCACCCGTCTTCCGCTACTCCCACCCCACAGTGTTATCATTTCTTCCCTGACCGCATTCCATGCCAATTAGGCGCACCTTCCCCATCGTCCTGGCGGTCGTAGTCATCGCCGCGGCGGTAACCCTTGCTGTTCAGCTACGCAAGCACGCTCCGCCGGAGGCCGCACGGTTGTTGCCCGGAGCGGACGGATTCTTCTACCTCGACCTGGCCTCGGTTCGGAAGGCAAACTCAGGCAATCCTCTGCCTGCCGTGAGCCACGATCCCGAATACGAGCGCTTCATCCGTGAAACCGGATTTCAGTTCGAGCGCGATCTCGACGAAGCCGCGTTCGCCATTCACTACCCGGCAAGCTGGCCCGGCGGCGGAACGGGCGGTTCCGCTCCGGAGCCTCGATTCTCCGAAGTGCTGGTGGGGAAATTTCACGGCGAGCAGCTCACCGGCTATTTGCGCCAGATCGCCAAATCGGTGGACAGCTATCACTCCGTCGACATCTTCACGATTCTTGTGGAAGGCCGATCGTTGCGGGTCGCGCTCCTGAGCGCGGATTCGGTCGCGGCCTCCAACCACGACGACCCGGCAGTGATCGAAGGAATGATCGACCGCTCCCGGCGGCTGGCTTCTCCGTTCGGAGGCCCGTCGCTGTTGCGGCAATATTACAAGGACGTTCAGTTGGCCAGCCTGGCCTGGGCGGTGGCGCGCATCGACCCTGCGGCGCGCGACGCCGGCATTTGGGGCACCCTGTTCGCCAAGCCGGCCACCATTGTGGTTTCGGGGAGCTATCTCAGCCCGCTCCATCTCGTGCCCAGCGCGGTTCACCTTCGCGCCGAGGCCTTCACTCAGTCTCCCGATGATGCCCGCGCCATCACGGACAAAGTGACCTTATTCCTGGACGTGACGCGCGCCGCCGAGGTCTCGGTCGGCACCCACGGCACGGATGCGGACGTGAAAGCCTTCTTCGACAGCCTCAAAATTAAGCAGGAAGACGATCGCGTCGTGCTGACGGCCGCCATGCCGCTAAATTTTCTGCGTAAGCTGGTGTCGGGATTCCCGCCCGAGGCGAGCGAGCCCGAGGAAAAACACTAAAACAATGTCATCCCGAGCGAAGCGAGGGATCCTGGTTCTAGCCCGCACAACCTGCAACTTCTCGCCGTTCCAATCGTCTTATTTACTTACGGAGAAGAACTCCGACCGGATACAAGCGGGTACAATTAAAGACGCATGTCGAGCCTTCCACTTCCGATTGCCGCGTTTTTCGCCGGGCTGATTTCCTTTCTGTCGCCCTGCGTGCTGCCGCTTGTGCCGGGATATCTGTCGCTGATCTCCGGCGCAGGCCTGGAAGAACTAAAAGCGCCGCAGGCGCAACTCATGCGGCGGGTCATGGTGAACTCGATCGGGTTCATCCTCGGCTTCACCGTTGTTTTTATCGCGCTGGGAGCGGCCGCCACCGAAGTTGGCCAGGTGCTTGGGATGTACAAGCATATGCTGGCGAGAGTCGCAGGCGTAGTGATCATTCTGTTTGGATTGCATCTGACTGGCGTCTTCAAGATCAAGGCGCTCTATACTGACGCTCGTTTGCACAGTGTAAAAGGCAGCAGCACTCCGGTGGGGGCGTTCGTGATCGGCTTTGCATTCGCTTTCGGCTGGACCCCGTGCCTGGGCCCGATCCTCACGGCTATCCTGACGATTGCCGGAGAACAAGATACGCTGGTAAAAGGCATTCTGTTGCTGGCGGTATATTCGCTGGGTCTGGCCGTGCCGTTTCTGCTGACCTCGCTCTTGATGGAGCGTTTTCTCAAGTTCTACAGCCGCTTCCGCTCGCACATGCATGCGCTGGAAGTAGCCTCAGGCGCGCTGCTGATCGCGCTTGGCATATTGCTGGTGATCGGCCGCTTCACCTTGATTTCAAATTGGCTTTCGTTCCTGAACCGGTTTGCGCTGTAGTCGGATGTCATAGAGCGCCGCTTCGTTCCAGATCGTAAAATGGAGACTGATGTGTGGATGGAGAATTCCCGTGAAACGTAGTCCTCTTGTAATCGTAGTGGTGGCATTCGTGGTAGCACTCATGCTGTATTTCGGTTTTCACCAGGCGCGGCGCTCAGGCGTGGCCGGAGCAAAGCTCACCGGGACGACCGTGGCTCCGGATTTTTCTCTGGAGTCGCTCGACGGCAAAACCGTGCGTCTCTCCGACCTGCGCGGCAAAGCCGTGCTGCTTAACTTCTGGGCGACCTGGTGCGGACCGTGCAAAATTGAAATGCCCTGGTTCGTCGACTTGCAGAAGCAATACGGCTCGCAAGGATTGCAGATCGTCGGCGTCGCCATGGATGACGCCAGCAAAGAAGACATCGCCAAGTTCGCCAAAGACATGGGAGTGAACTATCCCATTCTGATTGGAAAAGATTCGGTCGGCGATCAATATGGCGGCGTTCCCGCTTTGCCCGAGAGCTTCCTGATTTCGCGCGACGGCAAAATCGTGGACAAAATCGTCGGTCTTATCGGCAAGGGCGAAATCGAGGATGCCGTCAAGAAGACTCTTAACACGCGCCCCGCGACCAGCCAGGCATCGGCAGCGATAAGCACCCAGCAGTCCCAGCCTCAGAGGTAACAATAGGAACGGCGAAACCGCGCGCTATAATTGGGCGAGCGTCGGTTCTTAAGTTGTCTAGCGTTCGCACGCGTTTCCGCAATCGGCTTTCGCAATCGTGACGGGACAGACCAAGCCGCAGAGATTTGAGATGCGCAACCCCCAGTTGTTCATCTTGCTCGCGCTCGTTTTTTTCACGATCGCGAGCTTGTCATCTGCACAGACGCCGGGCAAGGCTCCCTCACTCACGGTTGCTGCCGTGCCGCTGGTTACGGCGCAGCGCGCGGCCCGGACCATGGTGAATCTGGATTTCCGCGTCCCCCCCGGCTACCACATCAATTCGAACACCCCTAAGTCGGAGTTCCTCATTCCAACCGCCCTGAAGATGGACTTGCCCACCGACATTATCCTGGGAAAGATTGAATATCCCGTGGGCGAGGATAAGAATTTCCCGTTTTCCCCCGACGAAAAGCTGAGCGTGTATAGCGGAGACTTCACTATCACCGTCGCAGTTCATCCGCTACACTCCGTCGTACCCGGGAAGTACGAGATGCGCGGAGTTCTCCGCTACCAGGCTTGCGACAACGCGGCCTGCTATCCGCCGAAAAATTTGCCCGTGAACTTCGAAGTGAAAGTCGTGAAAGAACCAGCCGCGCATCAACACTACCCGGCCCAGAGCCCGCAAGTGCATAACTAGCCCTCAGCCTCAGAACAACACTGCCGCTCGTCCTCGAACCTGCTCATAACTCGCTTTGGGAGGGCGCGGCTTTACAATTTGCTGAAAAAATCCCGATTCGTATCAGGGTATGCCTTCAAGGCATACCGCAAAATGCTGCGTTTTCAGTAGCGCCTTCAGGCGCAGCGGCGGCGCGTTCGAATTTTTCATGAAGCTGTTTAGCCGTGCCGCTCGGAGCCGATAAACACTAGGGCTTCAGCCCCTGAGGGAATCGGCAGTCTACTTTCCCCGGCCATTATGAGACAGCACAGTCCTAATTTTGAAACGTGTTGGCCGGGCATTTCAATCAGCCCGCGGCGTCGCGCTGGCGACCGCGAGAATCACTCCCGCATAGAGCAGCGTGTCTGCAAAATAGTTGATCCCCTCAACTTTGACCGCAGTGCTTGGGTCCAACAGCGACGTAATCAGAATCGGCCCGTAGACGAACAAAACGAGCAGCACAATCCAAGACCCAAGATAAGTGGCCGCCATTCGTGTCTTCTTGCCCAGCAGAATGCCCGCCCCGGCAATCACCAGAATCGCGCCGGTCAGATAGCCAATGAGCAGTCGCCCGGGAATCCACACGGGCATGAATTTTTCGAGAGGAACGCCCGGGACATTGATGGGATGAAGAAAGTGCTCGACACCATAGAATATCGCCGCGATGCCGATCACGATGCGGCCAACCGTGATGAGTTTGCTTTTCCCTGCTGGCCCGCGGCTTTCCTCGCCCATGGCCCCTCCCGCAAGAACCCAGCCGCCAGCTCCGAACGACATCTCGCGCAACATAAGAGCCCAGTTAAACCGATCGTGGGGCCTGTGCAGCGTTCCAGGGAGGTCCATCATCGCCACGAAAAGAAACATCATGATCCCGAACAGCAAGCCGGACCAGCGCACCTGAATTTTCGTGGCAATGCTCAAAGACGCAGCCACCAACCCGCCGCCCACGAAATATGTCCAGAACAGGGGCCACGGCATAAACTTGGGCACTATCTGCGAGATGCCCTTGGCGGCAGAGAAATGCTCCGCGCCGAACACCGCCAGGGGTATTGCGAAACACAAATTGCCCAGGGCGACGATCTTGTCGAGGCCGCCGGCCCGCGCGATATCGGTCTTCGCAGCCCACAGCGCAATAACAAAAAGTACGACGCCCGCGCTGGACATCGAAACCACCGTGCGCGAGATCTCAAGAAATGTGGCGAGAAAGATTGTGTGCATTAGGGATGCCTACCGTAAGGGCGTTCCGAAACGGAACCTTGCTCAAAATTACTCTGCATGCTGTCTTGTTTACCACCTATATGCGCCCTAACCTCATCACTGGGCCCGTGGTGTAATTGGCAGCATATCAGCCCGTCATGCTAGAAGGTGTGGGTTCGAGTCCCACCGGGTCCACAGCGTTCCCTGTCTTTGGTAGGGAATCTGATGAGGAGTTCGGACGGGCGAACTCCTCAAAGTAATCTTGACTTCAGGCCTTGTGCTACCGATACTAAGCACATAGCTTGACGGGCTGATGCCCCGAGTTGACTTCCCGCTCGGGGTTTTGCTTTTCCTATCCCTTCCCGCCTTGCTTCTTCTCCACCTTAGCCCAAGTATCCTTGAGCGCCACCGTGCGGTTGAACACGGGCCGACCCGGCTTCGAATCCGGATCGACGCAGAAATATCCCAGGCGCTCAAACTGATACCGACTGCCCGCAGCGGCATTAGCCAACGAAGGCTCCAGCTTCGCGTCCGTAATCACTTCGAGCGAATTCGGATTCAGGTTCGCGGTGAAATCCTGGCCTGCTTCCACTTCGTTCGGATTCTCTTTGCTGAACAAGTTTTCGTAAATACGCACTTCGGAATCGACGGCGTGCGCGGCCGAGACCCAGTGAATGGTCGATTTCACTTTGCGTCCATCAGGCGCGTTGCCACCGCGCGTCGCAGGATCGTAGCTGCAATGCACTTCCACCACCTCGCTCTTGTCGTTCTTCATCACGCTCTTGCAAGTGATGAAGTAACCGTAGCGCAGGCGCACTTCGCGCCCCGGCGAGAGCCGGTAATATCCCTTCGGCGGCTCTTCCCGAAAGTCATCCTGCTCGATAAAGAGCGCGCGTGAGAATGGAATCTTGCGTGTTCCGGCGCTCGCGTCCTCCGGATTATTCACGGCGTCCATCTCTTCAACCTGATTCTCCGGATAATTGTCGATCACAACTTTCAGCGGACGCAGCACAGCCATTACCCTCGGGGCGCGCTTATTCAGATCCTCGCGGACAAAGTGCTCGAGCATCGCCAGCTCGATCGAGCCATTGGTCTTCGACACGCCAATCGCGCCGACAAAGTTGCGCACCGCCTCGGCCGTATAGCCGCGACGGCGAATTCCGCCAAGCGTGGGCATGCGCGGATCGTCCCATCCGCTGACCCGTCCTTCCTGCACCAACTGCAGCAGCTTGCGCTTGCTTAACAGTGTGTAGGTAAGGTTCAGCCGGTCGAATTCGATTTGCCGCGAAGGAAAAATTCCCAACTGCTGGATGAACCAGTTGTAGAGTGGCCGATGGTCTTCGAATTCGAGCGTGCAGATGGAGTGCGTGACGCGCTCGATCGAATCCGACTCGCCGTGCGCGTAATCGTACATGGGATAAATGCACCACTTATTTCCGGTGCGGTGATGCTCGGCGTGCAGAATGCGGTACATCACGGGGTCGCGCAGATTGAGATTCGGCGAGGCCATATCGATCTTCGCCCGCAGCACGCGCGAGCCATCGGGAAATTCGCCGGCGCGCATGCGCTCAAACAAATTCAGATTCTCTTCGACAGACCGGTTGCGATACGGACTGTCTTTGCCCGGCTCGGTCAGCGTGCCGCGATGTTTGCGAATCTCATCCGCGGTCAGGTCATCTACGTAAGCCTTGTCATCTTTGATCAGTTTCACCGCCCATTCATAGAGCTGGTCGAAATAATCCGAGGCATAAAACAGCCCATCCCAGTGGAAGCCGAGCCAATTCACATCGGCCTTGATCGACTCAACGTACTCGGTTTCTTCCTTCTCAGGATTGGTATCGTCGAAGCGAAGATTCGTATGCCCGCCGAATTCGTCAGCCAGGCCGAAATCGATGCAGATCGCCTTGGCGTGTCCGATGTGCAGGTAGCCGTTAGGCTCGGGAGGGAAGCGGGTCTGTACGCGGCCATCGTGCTTGTTGGCCTTGAGGTCTTCAACAATAATGTCGCGAATAAAGTTCGACGGCGCGGTTGACTGCGAGGCAGCCACTGCTTTTTCTCCAGCTTCGCTTGCGGGATGCGATGGATTCATTACTCAATGATCTTATCGCAACAACGGGCGGCGAAGGCACTCCCGCATTCTAGAGTCTCAGTCCCCAGAGCATTCTTTCGGCGGTCCCCGATGCTTCACTAGACGAGCTCGAGACTTCTTGGCGGATCCGACTCGTCGACCAAAATGATTTTGCTGAATGTATGGTCAATGTCGGATAGGGCGCGATTAAAGTCCTCAGATCCATCCCAAGCACCGTGGCTCACGCGGTCGACCAAGATTAACCACCACTCTGGGTACTCGCCATGATAGCGCGCAACGACTTTGGCCTTCTGCTGAACGGCTATACGCAGGTTCCGTTCGAGTTCTGGACGAACCCAGCCTCCTGTGTCAGAGTCGATGCTAGCGCCTAGGAGAAAAAGCGCTGAATGTTTGTCACTCGCCCGGAAGAGATCTACCTCAAAATTCCTGTCCAGAGTTATCGGGCCAGATGTGGGAGCATCAAGATTGTCCTCAAACGCCTGCAGCGCGTTTCTTAGATCGGCGATTAACCTGTTCGTCCTAGGAAGCGGGCGCTTGAATCTGTAATTAACGAACCAACTGTGCCCTCGGTTGGGTGGACCGAATGACAAGAAAAGTTGCCTAAGTCGCATCTGGAGCGGAATTGAAACCTCTTCCAGCCCGCGAGATATTCCCTCATGCGAGTGGTGCTGGTTCAACCGACGAACCTCAATGGCGACACGGTCATTTACAAGAAAATCAGGCGTCCTCTTCCCGTGCGGCTCAAACCTTATGGTTTGGAATCCCTTCCCAACAAGATACGAGTAGGCGATCATTTCGGAGTCGTTCATTAGCTTCCATCTCGCCCCCTCAATTCTAGCTAGGGTCGCTCCCGGCCCGAGCACCTCAAGCGTCTCGAATAAAGGCGGCGCGTTCTTTCGGCCGCAGACGGCGACACGAATCGGCTGAAACATCTGCCCCGGTTTGACGCCGAGTCCTTGCGCAGCATTCCGCAGAGTCTGGTCAAGTGGGTCATGCTTGAACTCTGCGCCCGGCAATACCTTCTCCGCCTCATCCAGGGCGCGCTTCGCCATGGCCTCATCTCCCTTCTGCGGAATCAGTTCGGCCGGATCGTACGGCGGCAACTGATCGACAAAGAAAAAGTCAGCAGCAGTCAGCACGTCGCGCAGCAACTTGATGCGCTCGCGGATCAGCGGCGTGATCCGCAACATCTTCTCCGGTGCAACGTCGAAGCCTGCGGCGCGCACAATAGGCAACAGCCGATCCCTCAACTCCTCCACCGGCAAACCGCGAATGTGCTCGGCGTTCAGCCAAACTGCCTTCGGATCGAACGCCTCTTCCGGAGTCACGGCCGGTTCCTTGAAATTCACAACCGCATTCGACCGGTTAATGCCCTCCAGCGAAAAGGCATCTGTGAGCTCTTGCAAAGACATATTCTCGCGATCGTTCTTCGGCGACCAGCCCAGCAGGCAGAGAAAATTGATGAACGCTTCAGGCAGGAATCCGGCGTCGCGATAGGTGGTGACGCTGACCACGGGACCGTGACGCCGCTTGGAAAGCTTGGTGCCGTCCGGCGCGACCAGCAAGGGCAGATGCGCGAACTGTGGCGGCGCGGATCCGGCAGCTTCGAAGATGAGCACGTGCTTGAAGGTGTTCGAGAGGTGGTCCTGCCCCCGAATGATGTGCGAGATGCGCAAGTCCGCATCGTCAGCGCAAGAAGCAAGATGATAGGTCGGCATGCCGTCGGAACGCAGCAGGGCAAAGTCTTCAATGTCGGCCGCCAACTTCACCTGCTCGCCGTAAACCGCGTCGCCAAATCGAACTTGCTGACCAGCTTCGCGCGGCACCCGGAAGCGCAACGCAAAGGGCTCTCCCGCGGCGGCGCGGCGGGCGCTTTCCTCGTGCGAAAGTTCGCGTGCTCCTGCATTGAAGAGCCACGTCCCTTGCGCACCGGATTTCTCCGCATCCCCGGTGTGCGCCGGAGTGAAGTCGCGATAGGCGAGGCCTTTCTCAAATATGGTCCACGCCATCTTGCGGTGCAGTTCGATGCGCTCGGATTGTTTGTACTCTTCGTCCCAGCCTAAATTCAGCCACTTCAGTCCCTCGAAAATCGAATCCACTGAGGCCTGCGTGTTGCGCTCCACGTCCGTGTCATCAAGACGCAGGATCATCGTTCCGCCGTTGTGGCGGGCATAGAGCCAGTTAAAAATGAAGGTGCGGGCGCTGCCTACATGAAGAAAGCCCGTGGGCGATGGCGCAAAGCGCACCCGCAGCTTGGGTGAGGACGAGAGAGGAAGCGAGTCAGGCATAGGTGTAAGTGAAGTCTGATGGTATGGGGACAAGAAAAGTATCGTCAAGCCAGCCGGGAAAACGATTTCTCGGCTAACTCACTGATTCCAGGTTCTCTAGTGTCAGGACACTGTACTTAAATCCTGTTGTGCTCGCACCCAGGCCTGTGAAAATATTAGTTATTGGTTTTCTCCCGAGCTGCCGTTTCAGATCCACGCGGGAAATCTTCGCCGGGCCCTCATGAATAATATTGCTGCCAATATCGTAATCATCCCCGGCGTTGTCGCTTTATTGCTGTGCCTGCTGTTTACCTACCTCTACCTGCAGAGCCGCCAGGCCTACTTCCGCGCATGGCAGATTGCCTGGGCCTGTTATTCCATTCATTATGCGCTGGATGCTTTCCGCTACCTGCGCCCTCCGGCGCCCGCGGCGTTTTTCGCTAGTTCCATGTTTTCGGTGGCGATGGGCGTCAGCATTTTCGTCTCGATTCGGCTGACGGGTGTGGCCTTCCGCTTGCGCTGGTATGACTGGGTTTTGGCTTTGATCGGAACTGCAGCGTCCTGCCTCGATCTGCGCGCGTATGTGATGTCGCAGGGACTGCCCATGGAAGATCACCCGCTCCGCCTGACCGTGGTTTTCCTGAGCGCGGTGCTGCTCTATTGTTCTGCGGCGTTCTATTTGCATGCGCACCGCAAGGGTTCGGCCGCCTTCAAACTGCTGGCTATTTCCCTGGCGTTGTGGGCTGTATTGATGGGAGCCATTCAATCCGGCAACCCGTGGATCGAGATGTTTGGCAGCGTTGGCCACGTTCTCGGCCCGGTGCCGCAAATGCTTCTGGGCATCGCGATGGTGATGGTGCTATTCGAGAATGAACGCAATGCGGTGCAGGAGAACACGCTCGCGCTCTCCACCTTGGGCGTGGACCCCCGCCGGTTGCTCTCGGCGGACGATTTGCTGCCCAGCATGCAGGCCGCACTCGACCGGTTGGCGGGCGCTTTGTCCGTTCGACGGTCGGTCATCTACATCGCCGAGCGCTGGCGCAGCCTGTTGCCTTCGGTGCAGCGTGGATTTTCCCCGGAATTCCTCGAGGTCTTGACCACGAGTGGCGCGGGAGAATACATCTGCGAACTGGCTTACCGGCAGGGCGGACTGTTCACCGTGCATGACCTGGCGCACATGACCGAACCGCTCCCCATAACCTCGGTGGGGACCTTCGCAGATTTCAAGAAAATATTCACGGAAACCGAGATTCGCAATCTGACCGCCGTTAGCCTGCAGACCCGCGAACACACCTTCGGTGTGATTTTATTTCCTCACGCGCAACGCCGGGCCTTTGGCACCTCCGGGCCGCATCTGATGGTGGGACTCGCGTTGCAGCTCGGGCTTACGCTCGAGAATTATCTGATCACGCACGACGCTCACCGCCGCACGCAGGAATATGAGTTGCTCACCCAGATCGGCCAGGCGATCAGCTCCCGGCTTGATCAGGACGAAGTGCTCCGCACCATCCACACCGAGCTGGGCCAGATTTTCAACACGGACGACTTTTACATCGCTTTCCAGGAGGGGGACGAGATCCGCTTCGAACTGGAAGTGGAGTATGGCCAGACTCTTCCCAAACGCTCGCGCAAATTGGAGAACGCATTCACTGAGTATGTGATCCGGACGGGTCAGCCGCTGCTGATACGTTCCGACCTGGAGAAAGCGCGCACCCGGTTGGGCATCACCTACCGGCCCGAACATCCGGCGAAGTGCATGTGTGCGGCGCCCATCCTGCTGGGCAACAAGCCTGCGGGCGCAATGGTCGCCATGAGCACCGAGCGGGAATTTCTCTTCGAGCAACGCGACCTGGATGTTCTGGTAACCGCGGCCGGGCAAGTCTCGGTCGCGGTGGAGAATGCGCGCCTGTTCGCCGACGAACAACGCCGCTCGCGGCAACTGGCCTTCCTCAACAATATTTCGCGCACCGCCATTTCCAGCGACGATCCCGTACATATGCTGGGACAGATTGTCGGGGAAATCCAAAAGAATTTCAGCTTCGATCACATTGGCATCGGCCTCCTCGATTACGGGACCAAGGAAATTGAAATCAAGGCCGAAGCCGGCGCGACTGCGCATGCCATGGGCAAGCGGATTCCTATAGGCATAGGAATCCTGGGCCGCGTGGCGCGCACCGGCGAGCGTGCCTTGGTGCAAAACGGACGGGAAGGCCAGATCGGCGCAGTGCTCGGGGACTCACGCTCCGTGCTGTGCATTCCGATCACCTATGGCGAGACCCTGCTGGGCGCGTTGAACATCGAGAGCCGCCACGAGAGCGCATTTTTCCCGCAGGACGTTCTCATTCTCAACACCCTGGCCGATCTGCTGGCCACCGCTCTGCACAACGCGTTCGTCTTCCAGAAGCTGCAACAGCAATCCATCACGGATGGCCTGACGGGAATCAAGACCCGCCGTTTCTTCTGGGAGGCACTATCGGCGGAGTGGAAGCGCGCTTCGCGCTCCGGACGGCCGTTCTCCGTTGTGCTCATCGACCTCGACAAATTCAAGGAAGTAAACGACACCATGGGCCACTTCGAAGGCGACCTGGTGCTGGCCCGGGTCGGCCGGCTGCTCGAGCAAAAATCCCGCCAGTCGAACGTAGTAGCGCGCTACGGTGGCGACGAGTTCATCATTCTCATGCCGGAAACTGGGCCCGAGCAGGCCCAGGTGCTGGCCGAGCGCTTGCGGCAGTGGATCAACACCGATCCCATGCTGAGCGAGCACCACATCACCGGCAGCTTCGGCGTCGCCAGTTTCCCCACGCATGGCTTCTCCATCGAAGACATCATCCGCGTCGCCGATGCCGGAATGTATGTGTCGAAACGCTCCGGCGGCAATCGGGTGTCGGCGGCCGAAGAGTTTGCCTCAGGTGAGGAGTTCGCCACGCAGCGGCAACAGATCTCCGCCTATATCGAGGGATTTCTCCAGCGCGAGCATAACGGCCCCGAGCATCTGGAAGAACTGGCGAGCATGCTGGTCAGATTCTGCGGCGGCGAAGACGATTGCAACGTGCAGCTGCTGAAGGAATCGATTGAAGTTCTAAGCCGCGCCGCTGAATCCCGCGAGCTGCGTACCTCCGGACACGGCGACCTGGTGGCGCGCTATACCGAGATTCTGGCACGCGCGCTGCATTTGCCTCCGGAGGAAACCGCCGATCTCGTCTATGCCGCGCGCATCCACGACGTCGGCAAAATCTTCGTGCCCGAGCGCATTCTGAACAAACCGGGGCCGCTCACCGACGACGAATTCTTCCTGGTAAGAATGCACGCGCGCGTGGGAGCCGAGATTGCCGGAATTCTGCCGCACAGCGCCATGATGCGCCAAGCCATCGAGCATCATCACCAGCGTTTTGACGGCACCGGCTATCCCGATGGCGCGAAGGGTGAGCAGATCCCTCTATGGGCGCGGATCATCGCCCTCGCCGACGCTTACGCCAACATGCTGACCGAACAATCGATCGCCGCCGCCCGCACGCCGGAACAGGCTCTCGAAGAACTATCGAAGATGAGCGGCACGGGCTTCGACGGCATGCTGGTGCGCCTGCTTCTGCGCGAATTGAAGTCGGAGCGAGCGTCCTCGGCGAAAGACAGCTTCTAGCGCTTAGATCGCTGTGGTGCCTGCATCGCCGTGACGCTTCCATTGTCGTGGTGCTTGCGTCGTCGTGGCTGCATCGTCGTGGTGATGGGATCACCGTGGTGCTTGGATCACCGTGGAAGAGCGGCGCTTCAGCGCCGCGTAAAAGCGCCCAAAGTCGAAGCGGGCTTCAGCCCCTGAGCAAGCCGGAGGCCCCTCCGTCCATCATGAGATGACTTCCGGCTCCCAGAATTCGATATTCGCAGGATCCGTATCAGGATATGCCTTCAGGCATATCGCACGCGACGCTTTCTGAACCGCGCCTTCAGGCGCTGCCAGCCAGCGCTCCTACTCCGACTCCCGAAACTCCATATTCTCGTCAACCGAAAGCCGCGCGGGCAGGCCCGATGCATTGTCCCCGGAGCGGGTAGCCACAACGCGAAAACCACCGGAGCTGATCTCGATCTCGTAACTATACGGCGGACGCTGCCGCGCAACTGAAATAAAATTATTGGAGACCAGTTCGTCGAGCGAGGCATATTTCCCTTCGCTGGCGTAGTACTGCCGTTCAGCCGCGGCAATGCTCATCAGATCCGTTCTCACGCCCGTGATGTTGATGGTCGCCTTTGGATTGTTCGTCCCGGCGGCAGCCGAAGAACTCTGAACCTGCTTGACGTAAAAGTACATGCCAAGGGCCAGAACAATGACAACGCTGAGAAAACCGAAGATGCGGCTCATGCGTCCCCCAAACGCAATTGCACCGCGAATCCCGCCCGCCGACAAGTAACCATAGGACCGCGACCTGGCGGTATCGGAAAAGAGTTGGAGCATTCTTCCTCTATCCGATTCCCGAAAGCTCGTGCTATCGTCCGCCCGGGAGACTCCATATGAAGCGTTGCACCGTTGCGCTCCTCGCCTTGCTAGCCTTCTTCAGTTCGCCCGCACAGGCCGCATACACCGCCGCCACGGTCAAAGGCAGTTACAGCTTTTTACTGAATGAGTGGACAGCTACCCCCGGCACGAATTCCGCATCCCTCGGCGTTCTAACGTTCGACGGCATTGGTGGAGTCTCCGGCTCGTTCCTCCAGGTGACCAACACGGGCCGGCAACAATTCAATATCGAGAGCGGGAGCGCCTATTCGGTCAAACGCACCGGGGCCGGCTCCATGAGCCTGGTAACATCGTCGGGCACACTCCCGTTTGCTTTTGTGCTGACATCGGTTTCGGGCGGTGTCGCCCAGCAATTGCAGTTGTTGTTGCTGAACCCCACCACGGCTAACGTCGTGACCGCTGGGACGGCCGTCGCCATCAATCTCCCAGGCCCAGGCATCAATGCGAATTTGAAGGGTACCTACGGTTTCTTGTTCAACGATTGGCAAACCGAGTCAAGCACCAATATCTGGGGCGCCGTCGGCAGTATCAGGTTCGACGGAGCGAGCAGCGTTACCCTCTCCTATACGCAGGAAGAGGACGGAGTCTCGCAAACGCAAACCTTGGTTGGCACCTATTCGGTAGCTGCTGACGGGAGCGGCACCATGGTCTTCGGTACCGGTGCAAACGCAGTGACATTCGACTTCGCCATCAATACCTTGCGCAAATCCATCGCTACGGGTTTGCAGTTCTTGAATGGCAACGGCAACTCCAGCAACAACGTGGTGAGTACCGGCACCGCGATTTTTCAGTAGCGAAGTGTTCAAATCCCGCTCACTTGCAACTAGACACTGGAAACCTGAAACTGTCTTCATGTCCATTCCTCTTTCTCTCTCCAACAAAGTTGCCCTGATTACCGGCGGTTCGCGCGGCATCGGCGCAGCCATAGTGCGGATGTTCGTCTCAGCGGACGCAAAAGTCGTGTTCAGCTATCAGAAAGCTCGATCGCAAGCCGAAGCTCTGGCGAAAGAATGTGGCGAGGCCAAATGCCGTGCCGTCGCCAGCGACCTGAACAGCCCGGACTCCGCTCGCGCCCTGGTAGCCGAAGCGGTTAAGCAATTCGGCAGGCTCGACATTCTCGTGGCCAACCACGGCGTTTGGCCCGCCGAGGACGTTGCCATCGACCAGATGACCGACGAGCAGTGGCGCTCGACTATTTCAATCAATCTTGACGCCGTTTTCGGACTGGCCAAATACTCGGTCGCGCAAATGAAAGCGCAGTCGCGAAAAGGCGCTGCCGCCGGGCACATCGTCCTCATCAGCTCCACCAGCGGCCAGCGCGGCGAAGCTTTTCATTGCGATTATTCCTCGAGCAAAGGCGCACTCATCAGCATGACGAAAAGCCTTTCCTCCGAGTTGGCTCGAGACGGCATCTATGTAAACTGTGTTGCCCCCGGCTGGGTTGACACCGACATGTCGCGCCCGGCGCTCGACGACCCGCAAACCGGCAAAAAAGTCCTCGGCACGATTCCGCTCGGGCGTGTAGGCACGCCGGAGGAGATTGCCGCTCCCGTGCTCTTCCTGTGCACCGAATATGCCGGCTTTATCGCCGGTGAGATCTTCAACGTGAACGGCGGAGCCGTGCTGGTGGGATGAGGACGGGGCGTAGCCCGCTCCACACGAGCAACGCCGCAAACAGCTACAATCTCCATTCCGGCATCAAACTGATCGTCTGGGACTGATCGGCTGAAAACTGATCGCCTGAACATGATCGACCTAATATGATCGGCTGAATCCGACCGCCTGAATGAAATACTTGCTTTTTATCGTTGTCCCCGCGCTTTTTCTGGCAGTCCTCGTCTATTGCGAGCCCGTCACGGCGTCTTACGCAGGCGCCACAATCGCGCAAGCCGCTCAGCCCCAACCCATCCCAGCGGCCGACCTGGAAAACGCCCGCAAAGCCCGCGCCCTGCTCGAGCAGGCCATCACGGCCCTGGGCGGACAAGCCTACCTGCAAGCTCACAATTTGCAGGAGCAGGGACGCACCTACAGCTTCTATCACGGCCGTTCCACCAGCAACGGCGTGCTTTTCTGGCGATTTGTCGAGTATCCCGACAAGGAGCGCATCGAAGTCACGCAACAGCGGGACATCGCCTACGTCTACAACGGCAACAAGGGTTACGAAATCACGTACAAGGGAGCTCACGAGATAGAGAAGAAGGATCTCGACGACTATCTGCGCCACCGCAGATTCTCCCTCGAGACCATGCTGCACAACTGGATCAACGATCCCGGCGTGGCGTTGTTTTACCAGGGCCAAGCGCTGGCCGGCAATCTTACCGCCGAGCAGGTTACGCTCATCAATCAAAAGGATGAGGCAGTGAGCGTCTACCTCGATTTGGATACGCACCTACCCCTCAAGAAGAGCTATTCCTGGCGCGATGCGGTCGACAACGAGCGCGATACTGAAGAGGAAATCTACGACAATTACCGCAACGTCCAGGGAGTCATGACCCCCTACGGTTTCACCCGCTTCTACAACGGAGACATGCAAACCCAGCGCTTCGTCAACTCGGCGCAATACAATCAAGCGCTCGACGAGACCATGTTCGACCCCAATTCCGGCTACAATCCCAACAAACTAACCGGAAAACACAAAAAGTAAGTTCGGTCTCGAACACTTCCTAAGAACAAGTCCCCCTTTAAACATAACTTACTGACACGTCGTTGTTTAGGATCAGCCCGAAGGCCGTGACCAACGTGGTTCCAGATGCGCATTCCGCCACGCACTGTGGCTTTTTTACCACAGTCGAAGTCCCTGAGCCCGCTGTAATCTATTCATTCATCTGGACATACCAAAAACACTTTTGAACCAAGAGCAGACAGTCCGCTCGGCCGTGGGATGCACTGGGGTCGGACTCCACAGCGGCGCTCCGGTTTCAGTTCGGATTCTTCCCGCTTCTCCCGGTACCGGCATTGTTTTTCGCCGCATCGATCTCGATGGTTTCGAGATTGAAGCGGTCAGCCGCAACGTAGCCCGCGTCAGCTACGCCACCAGCTTGATGAAGAAGGGCGTGCTGATCTCCACCACCGAGCACCTGCTCTCGGCGTTCGTGGGCTTGGGCGTCGACAACGCCATCGTCGAGCTCGACAACCTCGAACTTCCCATCCTCGATGGCAGCGCTCTCCCGTTCGTCGAGCTGATTCAGAAGGCCGGCCTGCGCAAGCAGCGCCGTCCGCGGAAATATCTGAAGATTCTTCGCGAAGCGGAAATGCGCGAGGGCAACAAGTTTATTTCCGTCTATCCCGCCGACGCCTATTCCGTCTCGTACTCGATCAATTTTCCTCACCCGCTCATCGGAAAAGAAACTTTGCAAGTGGAGCTTTCGAACGGCAGCTACCTGAAGCATATCGCCGGGGCGCGCACGTTTGGATCGCGCGAAGACGAGAAGACCATGCGCAACATGGGATTGATCCGCGGCGCCTCCCGCGAAAACTGCATCGTGCTCACCCGCGACGGAATCGAAAACGGCCCGCTGCGTTACGCCGACGAATTTGTCCGGCACAAAGTGCTCGATCTGGTGGGCGACCTCGCCCTGCTGGGCAAACCGATCCTGGGCAAGATTGTCGCCGACCGCGCCGGCCACGCCATGCACACCGCGCTGGTCTCCCGCATCCTGCGCGACAAAACTCTGTGGGAGGAAGTAACGCTGCCGGAAGAAGAGAAAGACGCCGCAAGTTCTTACAGCGCTCACGCCGCGGTCGGATCGTCGCTCTAACCCTGTCGCGCGAAATCTATCCGGCGGAAAGAAATCGAGCAGGCTTCATCTCGTTGTCATCCTGAGCGAAGGTTTGGGCTGCGCGAGGCGCAGGCCAAACCGTAGTCGAAGGATCCCTGCAATTCTTAACTTCTCCTCCGCCGCTTCAAGGCGTGTTCCTGCCAGCCTACCCGGAGCACACAGCTCTCGCGCGCACACGGGAGGATGATTTCAATGGGGCCACTGATCAGAACGGATTTTCAAATCCCTTTGGAGGGGCGGAGTCAGTCCGAAATGGATACAATTCCTCGCGCAGATAGCGATGTGTCCGAGTGCAGCGGCCACACTCATATTCAAACCCCGTAGGAACCAAATCCCCAACCTCTTTTTGTCCGATATCGGGGCCGATATATTTAACGAGCATTGCGGTCCCGCACGCTGGAGTCCTGCAGTTGAGTGCCAAATAAAGATGTTTCATAGCTCCTGCTCCAATACCGCCTTTGCGAACTTTTCGTCCCAAACGGCGATTGTGTACATGCGTTTCCTTAAACGTTGAAAATCAACCTTAGGAACTGGTTCCCATTGTTGAATCGTGCTCGCAACTCCGTGAGTGACATCCGCAATGACATCGGCGGCCTGAATAGAGGGGTTTAACTTATCGTCCAGAGGGATGAAGTCGCCCATCACCTTTGCGTGATTTTTATTCTTGCGTTTGTATTCCTTATAGAGAAAACGGAGTGTATCGAAGTAGCTGCAATCGTCGTGGGCAAATGTGACGATATGCTTGCCTGACCCAAATCGTTGCACCCCCTCCGCGCATTCCGCCCATACTGTTTCGACAGCCCAGTGGTAGGCATCTTTCGTGACTACCTTTTCATATTTCGGATCAAGCTTGAATTTTTGGAAGAGAGCAACAGGAATGATGCACCCTATACCGACCAGTTCGCATTGATGGATGATGGCATCCAAGTCGTCTCGAAGTTTATCGGCGATCTGCCTGCCCAAAGGCGGTGGATATTTCGCCAGGTCTCGGTACTTGTGGAACTGGTTCCGCAGGTGCCTGCATTGAGCAGATCGAAAATATAAGATGTCATCAATTGCGAGACGTTTGCGCCACGCAACACGAAGGCGAAGCCATTGATCCCTGTTACCCACAAGCGCAGCAGCCAAGACGAACTTTTTTCGGTCTCGGTCTGCGCTGTCATCTATCGCAGCGGGGTAAAGGACTGCCAGATAATTCCCCTCTCTCGAAGGCTTTTGGACTATAAAATCCGAGGTTTTTTCTTGATCTAAGTATGCCTTCAGTCCGCAGGCTCACAAGGAACTTCGCCCATTTCAAATCCGGCAGGCTGTTCCTCAAGCAGTCGATCCAGTTCGGCGCGGGTCTGGCTGATCAGCGCGGCGGCGAACTGGCGCGCGGAGCGTTGGCGCTCCGCCGACAAATCTTTCACCCGCATGTTCAGCAGAGGGATGTCTTCTTCAAACCAGCGCAGCGTTTTCTGTACGCGATCAATGCGGTAGGAAGCGGGAAGCATGGCAATGATTCTCCTGTATCCCATCAGATTGCCACGGACAGGCGGAGCCGTAAATTACAAGGTGAATACCTGCGTGCAAAGTAAAGACCGAGGATTGGACCTATTGGATATCTTTGGAACTTGGGCCGGCTGTGATCTATCAAGACGTTGTACCCGGTGGAGCAGCCCGGCTGATGGGCGGAGCGTAACCGAGACTACCATGCGGGCGGTGGAAGTTGTAATGCTCGAGCCAGGGTGAGAGATGTTGAT
>JBEKHS010000047.1:0-23084 GCA_050012155.1 Candidatus Sulfotelmatobacter sp.
ATCTCTCACCCTGGCTCGAGCATTACAACTTCCACCGCCCGCATGGTAGTCTCGGTTACGCTCCGCCCATCAGCCGGGCTGCTCCACCGGGTACAACGTCTTGATAGATCACAGCTGGCCCATCTTTGATCTCCAAAGCTGGCACCGCCACAACTGAGGCTGCCGCACCTTTCGTGGTTTTCGAAAGGTGCGCGCGATGCAGCCGGGGACGAAAGCATCTTGACCTTCATTGGGCACCACGGGCCTGACCACACCCTTACGCCACAACAAACATTTCCCCGTGCTGTTTGCGCGTGGGTCTCACGTAATCCCCACACCCTATCCCATAGTTTTCCTGAACTGTGCTTATTTCAGCCAGTGAACCTTGATTTCCCTTTCAAGTGCCCTGAATTCCGAGTCGCCGGTGACCAGTTCAGTCTTCCTTTCCTTTGCCAGCGCGGCGGCAAAGGCGTCGGCCAAACTCAATTTGAAACGCGCCTTGAAATCGGCCGCGATGTCGGCCAGCGCGCGGGTCGTGGAATGAAAATCGATCGGCAGGCCCTGAAGCACCTTCGCGGCCTCCGCCCACGCCGATACGCCGTCTTTCTTCACAATGGAGTACTTCACCTCGGCGTAGTTCACATCGGTCATAAGGAGCGGGCTGTCCTTCTTGCCGGCGAGGACGAGCATATCTTCCATCATCTCCGCGCCCGGCTCGTCGCGAAAGTAGGCGATCAGTGCGAAGCTGTCGAGCACCTTAGCCGGCATGGCGTCCCTCGAGTGCCCGTTCCTGCCTCTTGTGCTCGACCCAGTCCTCCCTCAGCGGCTTGCCTCCCGGCGCGCGCTTGAGGATGCCGCGCCCGCGCTTGATCAGCGCCGCCGTCATGGGTTTGAGAAGGATTCCCTCCGGTGTCGCTTGGACCACGGCCTTTGTCCCATCCTCGATGTCGAATTGTTTGCGCAGGCGAAGCGGGATGACGACCTGCCCCTTCGTCGTAAACCATACGGTTTCGAGTTTCTCGGTTGGACTCATATCCATGAGTATGACACGGATAGTAAAGTCCGTCAATACATTCAAAGTAGGATTATTGTATCTTAGGAGGATTATTGCAGAAACACCAAACTCCATTAGCACGCGCGGACTTGCTTGGACAAAGAGAAGCTCCAAGAAAATATTTGTCGCGAAGCGGAGAAGGGAGCTGAGAGCTGAGAACTGAGAACCGGGGACAGAGAACAGAGAACTGAGAACTGAGAACAGAGAACAGAGAACTGAGAACTGGGTCCCTACGCTCCCATTTTCGCGTGGTCCGACATGCGCCGGCGATTGTGGCGCAGCGCGACGTTCATAAACACATTTCCCAGGGAAGTTTCAAAGCAGATCATCAGCGCCTCCACGTCTTCGCTGGTCTTGTCGCCTTGCTCGGAGGTGAGCAGAACCGGAGGGTGAACGCGGAAGTGGAAGCCCTGATCATTGAGCGCGCTGACGGCGTTGCCGACGACCTGGTTCGCCAGCTCGAAGATAGTCTCCTTGATCAGCCCATCGGATTCAGGCAGTTCCGCACCCGCGTAGTGGCTGGCCACGCGCAGAGCGGTCTGCGGCTCGAGATCCAGAATGATGCGGCCCTCGATGTCGCCCGAGAGCGCCACCATGCCGGCCACACCCTTGCGGCGATAGGCGTCCTCTTCCATCGCAAGGTTGCCCACCTTCGTGGTTCCCGAAAGGCCTTGCGACAGCACGGCATCAGCCGCGTTGATGAAAGGCTGGATCAGTTCCATCTTCATACGACTAGACCCCCGCGCCGGCCGCAGTTGCTACGGCGCCGTCTTCTCCAAGTACGTATTTGATGACTTCGTACAGCACTTCCGGCTTCACCGGCTTCTGCACGAAATGGCGCGCCCCGCGCTGCAATGCGGCCACAATGTTCTCCTGGTAGCCCACCGAAGACACCATGACCACGCGGGCCTCGGGATGCGCCTGGACGATTTTTTCCGCGGCCTCAATGCCCTCCATCTGCGGCATGGTGATATCCATGAGCACGATGTCGGGATGTGTGCGTTCGAATTCGCTGATGGCGGTCAAGCCGTCACCGGCCTCGCCCGCCACCTGCCCGCCGAAGGTTTCGATCATGCGGGCCAGGTTCTTGCGCGCGAACACGGAATCGTCCACGATCAAGTAGCGGACGGGTTGTCCGTCTTTGCTGCGTTTCACTGCTGCAAACTGCTCCATAACAACCTCCTATAACCATTCCATCACGGCGGTATCCCGCCGGTCACGTGACTCAAGTCACAGGACCTGGGTCAGCAATTGGTCTAGCGCCCGGCGCGGAATGCTCTTCCCGCCCCGCTGCTTTCCCCATGGCCTTCGTTGCGCCCGCAAAGCGCTTGCAAGGTCGAGGAAAGCACGTCCAAAGCCACGACCCGCGTGGCATATCCGCGCTCAATGGCAGCTTTCGGCATGCCAAAAACAACGCAGGATTCTTCGCTCTGGGCAATCGTCATGCCGCCGGCTCTCTTTACCGCGCCCAGGCCCTCCGCGCCGTCCTCACCCATGCCGGTCATCAGAGTCGCGACGGCTTGCGAACCGAATTCCTCGGCCACGCTTTGGAACAGAACGTCTACGCTGGGGCGGTGGCCGTGGACTCGCGCGTCGTCGCTGAGCACCACAATGTCTCCCATGCCCATGCGCTTCACTTTCATGTGCCGGCTGCCAGGGCTCACCAGGACACGCCCGGCCTGCAGCAGGTCGCCCGATTGAGCCTCCTTCACGCGCAGTGAGCACAACTCATCGAGGCGGCGGGCAAACATATCGGTGAAGCCTTCCGGCATGTGTTGCACCACCACAATCGCTCCCAGAAAGTCCGGAGCCAACTGCGGCAGCATGAACTCGAGGGCCTGCGGCCCGCCGGTGGAAATCCCGATCGCCACCAATTTGCTGGGCGGTGGGGCCGATCTTGCGGCCGAAATCTTTTCGGCTGGCACATGTGTTCCCTGCAAGGTCCCGGGGCGAAGAATTTTGGAATCGGCGGCCGCCTTGATTTTCGCGATCAACTCCGCTCCAGTTTCGGCAATGTGCGCCGTGTCCTGCGGCTTGGTAACAAAATCGAAGGCGCCCAGGCCCAGCGCCTTGAAGGTGACAGACGCGCCTTCGGTGCTGTGCGAACTGACCACGATGACCGGCAGCGGGTGACGGCGCATGATCTCTTTCAGGGTTTCGATGCCGTTCATGCCCGGCATCTGCAGATCGAGCGTGACTACGCTGGGATGCAATTCTTCGATCTTCTTCAGGCAGAAGTTCCCATCCATGGCGGTGCCCACCACTTCGATCGAAGGCTCGGCCTCGATCATCTGCGGGATCAACTTGCGCATCAACGCGGAGTCGTCCACTACCAGCACACGCACCCTTTTCATGTCTGCTTTCATGCCTGGCCCCCGGCGGCGCTCAGCGCCAGACGCGCGCGATCCGCGTGGTTTAGCAGCAATCCGCAATTGGTTTGGCCTACGGTTTCAGGGCGTCTGCGCGCGACGTGTTCCACCACCGCCAGCAGATTCAAAATCAGCACGACCTTCCCATCCCCCAGGATGGAAGCGCCGTTCACCAGGTCGGTCGCGAAGGTCTGGTCGTCCAGGGCTTTGATGACTAGTTCTTCTTCCCCCTCAAGAGCGTCCACCACCAAGCCGTATCTCCTCTCCCCAACGGTAATTACGAGAACGAAAAGCTTTCGCGGTTTTCCGTCGGCGTGCTCGGCAGCGGGGCGGCCGAGGCGCAACAGCGGCAGAACCTGGTTCCGTAACTGCAGCACCTCATAGTTGTCGACCCGATGCACTTCGGATTCGAAGGTGCGCGCGATCTGGCTGACGGCGTTTAACGGGATGGCGTACAGGCGCTGCTCCACCCAAAACATCAGGGCCTTGATGATGGCCAGCGTGAGCGGAAGCTTCAGCCGAAAGGTCGTGCCCTGGCCCGCATGAGTCTCCACGTGGATCGTGGCTTTCAACCGCTGAAGAACGCTCTGCACCACATCCATCCCGACCCCGCGTCCGGAAACCTCCGTGACCTCCTCGGCCGTGCTGAATCCGGGACGGAAGATAAAGTCGAGGGCTTCGGCTTCGCTCAAACGAGCTGCCTCCTCCGTCGTTGCCATACCCAGTTCGATGGCTTTGTTGCGAATTTTCTGCGCATCGATTCCCCGGCCGTCGTCGCCGATTTCCACCACCACCTGATTGCCCTGGTGAAAGGCATTCAGCCGTATTTTTCCTCGCTGCGCCTTGCCCAACCGCCGGCGTTCCTCGGGAGGTTCGATGCCGTGACTGACCGCGTTCCGCACGAGGTGCGTCAAGGGCTCGGCGATGGCGTCGAGGATGCCTTTATCGAGGTCCGTCTCCTGTCCACTGAGTTCCAGATCCACTTCGCGGCCGCATTGCCGCGCCACGTCGCGCACGATGCGCGGGAAGCGACGGAATAGTTGGTCCACAGGAACCATGCGGATTTTCATCACGGAGCGCTGCAGATCGTTCAATACTCTGGCCTGGAAGGCCATGGCATCGGCAAACTTACCGCGCAACGTTTCCTTGGGATAGCGCTTGCCAAACTCGTTGAGCGCCTGCTGCAACATCGACTTCCCGATGATGAGTTCGCCGACCAGGTTGAGCACGTTGTCGATGCGTCCCGCTTCTACGCGCAGGATGTTTTCCATCACGGTTTGTGGCAGCGCAGGCTCCGGCGAAGGCGCTTCGGGCACGGCGGACCGGGCCGTCGATTCTGGATTTATCGAAGCTGAAATTACCGAAGCTGAAATCGCGGCAGTCGGAATTGCCGAAATCATGCCCGCCGGGGTTACGCCTCCTGGTGTCGCCTCGGTTGCCGTTTCGGCGATTTCCGGGGACACCGTGGCCGGCGATGCAGCTTCCATCAAAGTCACGTTGACTTCGCCCGTGATAGTTGGAATGTGGCACTTGGCGCCAATCGCTTCCTTCGACTGCGCGCTGGCAAAAACGAACTGGACTTGCTTGGAGGCGGCGGGGGATTTCGCGTCGGGACGCACCACCAGAACCTGGCCGATCCCGCTGATCGCGTTTTGAATCAATTGCCGCGCCGCGATCGGCATGGTGCAGTGTGGATCGATTTTCACCACGATGTCGTAAAGTGCCAATCCGTCAGCCTTGGCCTTAGCCACGGAGCGCTTCTCAGCATCCGTCCAATTCGCGCCGGGCTGCGGGCGGGGTGCAGATTTTTTCTTGCGTCGCGCCTTCTTCGCGGCCGGCTCCGCAGTCAGTTCGTTGATTCTTTGCCGCAGGGCTTCGGTGGCAGGTAGGGCGCCTCCGCTGTGGTAGGCCGCGAGCATTCCCGCAAAGACATCCGCGGCGGCAAAGGCGATTTCGGCCAGCGCCCCGTGGCAGGCCGCGCTCTCCAGCGCCAGCGCATCTTCAAACTGGTGGGCGAGCTCGCTCAACTCCCGCAGCCCACAGGCCGCCGAGTCGCCTTTCAGCGTGTGTACCGTGCGGCGGATCGAACGTACGATCTCCTCATCGCCGGGATTCTTTTCCAGCTTCAAGGATTCTTCGTTCAGCGCCTGCAGCAGTTCCTGCGAGGTCTCAAAAAACAGCTCCCGCAGCTCCGCCCCGCGATCATCGGGAGGATTCGTCACTCGCGCACCTCAATCCGCTGGTAAGCCGTGCCGCTGTCCTTGTGCACCATATGGAACTTCTCGGTTAGTCCCAGCAGGCTTTCCGCGTGACCCACGAACAGGTAGCCGCCGGGGTTCAGGCAGCGGTAAAATTTCTCGATCAGCCGTTTCTGCTCCGCCTCGTCGAAGTACATCATCACGTTGCGGCAGAAGATCACGTCGTTGCGCTGCGGCAGATACTCGGTCTTCAGATTGTGAAAATCGAAGTGGACCATTTCCTTCAGCGCCTTCTTGACCGCGTACCGTTCGCCGACCTTGTCGAAGTAGCGCAGGCGGAAGCTGTAATCGACGGTCGCCATCTGGTTCTCGCCGTAAGCCCCTTCCTGCCCCGTGCGCAGCACCGAGTAGCTGATGTCGCTGGCTAGAATTTCCACCCGCCAGGGCGGGGGAATCAGCGGTTTGGGCAACGCAATCTCGACCGGCAGCGGATTGCGCAGGTAGTAATAGGCCAGCGTGTCGGCTGCCATCATGGCCAGCGTGTACGCCTCCTGCCCGGTGGAGCAGCCCGCGCTCCACACCCGAATCGAATATTCCCGGTGCGCCTGCTTCTGCTTCAGCATGTCTTCCAACACATATTTCTGGAACAGGTCCAACTGGGCCTTGTGCCGGAAAAAGCTGGTTTCGTTGACCGTCAGGTTCTCCACCAGCTTCGCCAGCTCCGCTTTGCCCTCGTGGCTGATCAGCAGCCGGTAGTAGGCGTAGAAGGAATCGGCGCGGCACTCTTTGAGCCGCCGCATCAGGCGATCCTGCAGGAAGTGCGTGCGCCGTTCATCGAAGTGCATGCCGCACTCCTGATACACCAGCGCCTGCAACAGCCGCAGTTCCGCTTCCGTCAATACAGGAGCCGGTGCCGCTCCGAATGTGCTCATGCTTTCTCTCGTTCTCCGCGTCGCACTTCCACTGCCGCTTCTCCCTGCGAGTTCTGGCCCAAACTCAACGCGCGGCAGCTCCGCGCGCTTCCGGCTTCGCCGTCTTGCCTTCCGCGCTCCTGCTCTCCTGCAGCAGGCTGGCCGGAGCCAGGAGTTTGGTCATGTCGAGCAAAACAATCAGCCGGCCTCGGACCTTGCCCAGGCCCGTGACACAGTTCAGTCCGCCCTCCTGGAATACGGCCGGTGGACTTTCAACGTCTTCGCTGGGAATCTTCAACACTTCGGTCGCCGAGTCGACGATCAGTCCAGCGAGCTTGCCTGAGTGCTCCACCACCAGAATCCGGTTCTGCCTTTTCAGCTGCGCCTGGTGATCGCCAAAACGCTTGCGCAGATCCATTACCGAGACGATCTTGCCGCGCAAGTTGATCACGCCCTCCAGATAATCGGGCGCATCGGGGACAGCGGTGATTTCCGGCACGCGCACGATTTCGTGCAGCGAGGTGATGGGTACGCCATAAGTCTCGCGCCCTACCCGGAAGCCCACGATATGGAGTTCGCGGTTCATAGTCGTCTATCGCTTTAGTAACGCGACGCAGCCGCGGCGCGGCGGCCGGGCTGCGCTCTCTCGTCGGACAATGGCCGCGCGGCCTCTTCCAGCGTGAAACGGTCCATGAATTCCAGCAAGCCGCGCGACATCTTTGACATTTGTTCCGCCGAAGCCGCCAGCTCGGTCGAGCCCGAGGTCGACTGCTGCACCAGTTCGCGCATACGCTCCATCGCTTTAACCACAGCTTGCGCTCCGGAGGCCTGTTCTTCCACGGCGGAGTTGATTTCGTGAGTGATCTCGTTCAACCGGGTAGTTGCCCGCGCGATCTGCGACGAGCCATGCGATTGCTCATTGGTGGCTGCGCCAATCTCCTGTGCGAACTTGTAGACCTCGGTGACCACATTGGAAATCTTGCGCAGTGCCGCATTGAGTTCGCCGCCTAAATCCAGGCCTTCGTTCACGATGCCGGTGGAGCGGTCCATATTTTCCACGGCCTTGCGCGCTTCCTTCTGAATGCTCTGGATCAGTTCGGAGATTTCCTTGGTCGATTGCGCGGACTTTTCCGCCAGCTTGCGGACTTCATCAGCCACGACCGCGAAGCCCAGTCCGTGTTCGCCGGCGCGCGCCGCTTCGATGGCCGCGTTCAACGCCAGCAGGTTGGTCTGCTCGGCCAGGTCGTCGATGACTTCGATGATCTTGCCGATGTCGTCGGCGCGCTGCCCCAGCGCTCCAATAATTTCTCCGGAGCTCGTGATGGTTGAGTTAATGCGGTTCAGGCCATCCGTGGCCTTTTCCATGGTGGAGATGCCGCTGTGCACCTCTTCCCGCGAGCGGTTCGAGATATCGAGCAGCACCTTGGCCGTATCGGCCACGCGCTGGATGGAGGCCACCATCTGGTCGATCGAAGCTGAGGTCTCGCTCACGCTGGAGGCCTGCAACTGCGTGCTCTTCACCATGTTCTGCACGTTGACGCTCATCTCGTGCATGGTGCTGGTGACTTCGTCGATGGCGGAAGAAGCCTGCAGTCCAACTTTCGCGGAGTCATCGGAGGCGTTCGCCACCTGCCCGGAAGCGCTGGCCACCTGCGCCGAAGCGTCGCGCACGCTGCGTACCAGCCGGCCCAATCCGTCCACCATCTTCGCGAATGCATTGCCCAGGGTGTCGTGCGGGGAGCGCGGCTTCACCTGCACCATAAGGTCTCCGCCAGCGATCGCTTCGGAGACCCCTGCCATTTCTTTGAGATAGTTGACCATTTTGGCGAAGGTGCGGGCCAGTTCCCCGATCTCATCTTCGCGTTTCACATCGATACTGTGTTCCAGATCGCCGGTTTCTCCAATTTGCCGCGAAACCTGCATCAGGTTGATGAGCGGTTCGGTGATCGACTTGGCTGTGGTGAAGGCAACCACCAAACCCAGGCCCAGAGCGACGAGTGTGCTGATCATGGAGAACAGAATCGTGTAGGTGCTGGCCGTCTCATCCGATTTGCGTCCGGCCTCGACCAGTTTGCGATTTTCGCCGTCGGCCACGTCGAGAGCATCGGTCGAGTTCTTCACCCAGGAGGAAGCGTCTTTCTGAAGGTAGTAGATTTGCAGTTCTGCGACGGTGGCATTGCCCGAATCCACGTCTTTGCGCTTGTCGATGAGGGGCTGGGCAAACTCTTTTCCCCAGGCTTGTTCCAGTTGCTCCACCTTGGTGAGTGCGGAGCGTTCTTGCTCCGAATTGGCCAGCGACTGGCCAAGTTCCAGCTTATCCGTCAGGGTGCGCAGGCCCTCATTCATCCGGTCCACTTCCCGGGTATCGCCGCTCAACAGGTAGTTGCTCAGGTAGAGGCGGTTCTGCATCATCTGGAAGCGCACCTCGTTGGTGGCATCCTCCAGCTTAAGAGAGGCGGCGGCTGCGGCCTTGGCCTCGTGTTCCCGGCGCACGGCCAGCAGGTTCACCAGGAACAGCACCACCACCATGGTGAGGATGATTCCGAAATTTACATAAAGCTTCTTGCCAATCGTCATGCCGTTTCCTCCCGGCCGCCTCTTTGCCCTTCGTCTCTACTGATGAGGTTCGAACTTGAAATCCACCACGCCGGAACTCTCCGCCTGCGCCGGCTCGAAGCGCCACTTCTTGACCGCATCCAGCGCGGCATTGGCCAGCAATGGATGCCCGCCCACTACCTTGGCTTCTTTTACCGTGCCGTTTGGCGCTACCACGACCTGCACTTTCACCACTCCGGTGATATTCATCCTCCGTGCCAGCTCCGGATACACCGGCTCTACTTTGCTCTTAGCCCGTCGAACGACCTCGTTGGGCGCGTCCTGTCCCTGAAGCCCTGCCGCCCCACCTACCCCCACAGCCATGACTGCCAACAGCACCGCTGTCTTCCGCACAGACACAGTCCCTCCTTGGCATAATTCCGGTGATGCCCATGGAGCAACGCCGTGGCCACGCGTCCGCCTTTCGCAAAACCAAGGTAACCGTATCCATGTATATGACAGGCCAAGACTTAATGCGATGGCGGGGGGCGCTCACCAGTCCGCATCCAAGATTAGCTCCGTCTCATTTGTTGGCCGCCTCCTTCCCGATTCTCACGATGAGATAGTCAATCCCGATTTTTCTCGGGATTTCACACTAAGGCACCCCGCCTGCCCATTTTTCTTGACTCAAATTGAGATGGCAGGATATTTTTCATTTAGATTCAATCACTTATGGGAATCGCTAAAATCCCTGTTGGGGGAGCGGTATCGCTCTGAGCATAGCTGGAGGCAATTCGACGCCGTCGCCGGAAGGCCGCGCCCTGATTTGCTCCGAGGATGCTTTTCAAAACCTCCTCCTGCGGATCGCCGCCAAGGCCGCCGAGCGCCCCGATTCCACATCGCTCATTCAGCTCTTTTGCCGCGCCACGCGGGAATTTTTTCAAGTCAGCGGCGTCTATTTCTGGCGGCGCCACACGGGCGACGAACTCACCGCGGAACAAGCCGATGGCAAGCTGGCCGGCCGCTTCGCAGGCATCCGTTTGCTCCCGCAACAAAGTGCGGTAACGGCCGAAGCGGTTCGCCGCCGTCGCACGGTCATCGCCAACCATCAGGTGTTGTCCGCGGTTCTACCCGTACTGCAAGCGTTTGAACCCCGCTCTCTCATGGCCGTGCCCCTGGTGGTCTTCGATGAAGTCATCGGCGCGGTAACGTTTTTGCATGATTCCGAGGAAGAATTCTTTAATGATGACCTGGCCGCCAAGGCGACGATCCTGGCAGGACAACTGGGCAGTTTGCTCGAAGCAACCCGGCTCGGCGAAGCATCGCGCGAGGAGCATCGCCGGGCCGAAATCCTGGCTGAGGTTGCAAATGCCCTGCACGGAATGCCGGACGTGGGCGCCGTCATCGAGGCCCTCGCTGACCGTCTCCGGCTGCTTTTGCGTACCCGCCTGGTCTCGGTTCTTCTGCGCCGCGACGGACCCTTCGAATTGCGCGCAGTATCTGCGGAAACTCCCCAGCTCGCCAATTCCTTCCGGGCCGGGCACGACCGGCAGACGATTCGCTTCGCCGCCGATCTGGCGCAGCGTGCCGTTTCTGCGGGTGAGGCGATTACCATCTCCATCAGCAGCGATCAACACTCGCTCGGCAGTCTGGTTTCTTCCGGAACTCTGATTGCCGCGCCCTTCCGCACTTCCCGCACCCAGGGAGCGATCCTCGTCTATCCCCGCCACGATGGAACATTTACCGCCGAGGAGAAGTCGCTGGTGTCGTCGATCGCCGGCTTCGGCGCCGTTGCTGTGGCTCACGCCGAACTCTGCGCCACCGCACAGGGGCAGGCGCGCGAATTGCACCAATTGCTCGAGATCTCTTCCGAACTCAGCTCCAGCGGCAACCTTGAACATTTTCTGCAGGCTTCCGTGGTACGCGCCGCCGATTTTCTCGGCTTCGGCCGGTGCTTCATCGCCCTGCTTGAAGACGAACAGTTCCGGGTTCGCTATGCAGTGGAGCGCGGCGAACCACGGCGAATCGATACCGTTTACCCGGAGGGAGTCACCACGCGCGCCTTGCGCGCAAAGGAAGCCTTCTGGTCCGACGACTTACGGCAAATCCCGGGCGTTAACCTCGATGTTATCGCTCAATACCATGCCCGGCAGTTGCTGGCCGTTCCGTTATTGGGTGCCGATGGACGGATCATCGGCATGTTTGGCGTGCTTGATCGCCTCGACGACGCAGGCATCTCGCAAGAGGATATTCGCCGCGCCCGTGCGCTCGCCGCACAGGTTTCTGTTGCCCTGGAAGTTGCGCACAACCTCCACCAATCCGAGCAACATCGCCGCCGCTCCGATGCCCTCACGCACCTGGCGCGGGAGATCGACGGTCTTCTCCACCTTCCCGATTTCGCCCGCAAGTTCGTCGAGCGGGCCGTCGAACTGGCAGGAGCCACCGCTGGTGCGGTCGCTGTGTTTCAGGACGCGCGATTCCAGACGATCGCGCTGCACCCTCAGGCCCCGGCGAATCCGACTGCGCATAACGAAGGGCACGACCGCCACGCCGCATCCAATTCCGTCGCAATTCCCGCGCGCGCCGAAGATCACGTATTGCAGCAGAGGTTCGCGCACGCCCTCACTGAGCTGGCCGCGAAGCGGGCGGAGGCCATCGTCTGCGGCTCTGCCGCCGACCTGCTCGGTTCGGCGCTGGCATCAAGCCTGGGCTGGAACGATCTGGTGGTAGTGCGTCTTCCCGGTTCTCACGGAGAATTCGCGGGACTACTCTGCCTCTCCGGACGCACCCGCCCACTCACCCAAGAAGACCGCGATCTGCTCGAGGCCATTGCCGGCCACGCCGCCATGGCCCTGGAAAATGCGCGCTTGTTCACGCGCATCGAACGGGCAAACCGCCATTGGCTGGAAATTTTTGACGCCATCACCGATTTCATCGTGGTGCACGATGAGACCGATAAGGTTCTGCGCGTAAACCGGTCGCTGGCCAACATGATCGGCGTTGCCCCCAGCGAATTGATCGGCGTCAACATGCGCGCCCTTCTGACTCTCACCAACGAGGCCACGCTATATTCCTGCCCTTTCTGCCGTTCCATCGGCGAAGACAGCGACGAGTTTGTTCACCCCGCGCTCGACCGCACCTATCTGGTTTCGACCTCGCGAGTGCATGGCGCTTCCGGTGAAAGTCTGCAAACCATTCACGTGCTCAAGGACATCACCGACCGTCGCGAGGCCGAGCGCCGTTACCGCGAATTATTCGACAACATTCAGGAGGGACTGTTCTTCAGCACGCCCGGAGGCCGCTTTGTCGAAGTCAACGATGCTCTGGTGGCGATGCTCGGTTACGCGAGCCGGGAAGAACTTCTCCAGGTCGACATCCCCACGCAAATCTATTTTTCTCCCGAAGAGCGTCTGCGCCACGCCGAGGCCATGGAAAAAGATGGTCACATGCGCAACTTTGAAGCCAAACTTCGGCGCAAGAATGGCTCACCGATATACGTTCTCATCAACGCCTTCGGCATGTACGACAACCTCGGCCGGCTTTTGCAGATTCGCGGGCTCATGCTGGACGTGACGGGCGTTCACACCTATCAATCGGAATTGCACCGCGAGCGCGATTTCTCCGGCAAGATTCTCAACAACACCCAGAGCCTCATCCTGGTCGCCGATACTGCCGGTCTTGTCAGTTATGCCAACCGCCGCTGGTACGAGGCTGGCTTCGAGCAGCGCGAACTTCTCGGGCGTCCTCTGGTGGAATTAGCGGCTCCCGGCTATGTCCGTCCGCTCTCGGATGCGGTCGATACTATTCTTCGCGGCGGTCAGGTCGACAACCTGGAGGTGCAGATCATGCGCGGCAATGGGCAGGCGGGCCAGTTCTCCGTCAACCTCAGCCCCATGCGCGACGAGCAGGGCTACATCAACAGCATTGTCGTGGTCATGACCGACATTACTGACTCCGCCGACCTGCGCGACAAACTGGTGCACGCCGAGAAAATGGCTGCGGTCGGCCAACTCGTCTCCGGCGTGGCTCACGAAGTGAATAATCCGTTGACCGCGATTCTCGGGTTCGCCGACCTGCTCATGGAGAATCCCGAGATTCCGGAGAGCGCGCGCAAAGATCTGCGCGTGATTCTGCAGGAAGCGCAGCGCACCAAGCAGATTGTTCAAAACCTGCTCAGCTTCGCCCGCCAGATGCCTCCGCAGCGCAATGCCGTGCAGATTAACCTCATCCTGCGCCGTACCACACAGTTGCGTTCCTACGACTTCAACAGCCACGGCATCGACGTCATCGAGCATCTTGACGAGGGTCTGCCTGACATCATCGGTGACGCTCACCAACTGCAGCAGGTTTTCCTGAACATCCTGAACAACGCCTACGACGCCGTGCACGAAGTCGGCCGCCCCGCCCGCATCGAGATCATGACCACGAAAGCTGGCGATGCGGTCGAAGTCTCCTTCCGCGACAATGGCAACGGCATCTCCCACCCCGATCGCATTTTCGACCCCTTCTTCACCACTAAGGAAATCGGCAAGGGAACCGGCCTCGGCCTCAGCATCTGTTACGGCATTGTGAAGGAGCACGGAGGTGAAATTCTCTGCCAGAACAACAACGACGGACAGGGAGCCACCTTCATCGTCCGCTTTCCCGCCGCGCCCCACACCGCCTCTCTGAGTGTGGCCGCAGGAGTGATACAAAAATGACAAGTCCTGCCATCCGTACCGCTACGTTGCCCGTGCTCCTCATCGAAGATGAGCCTTCCATCATGGCTCTCGTCAGCGCCACGCTTGAGCGCAACGGCTACGAAGTCGTCTGCATCGAGTCCGGCGCCGACGCTCTGCATCTGCTGGAGAAAGGCCAATTCCTGGGCGTGGTCTCTGACATGCGCACGCCCGGCGGCGTCGACGGCGCCCAGGTCCATTCCTGGATTTCCGCCCATCGTCCCGACTTGATCGACAAAGTTGTCATCATTACCGGCGACTACGCCAACGAAGAAACTGTCAGCACTCTGCGGAGGATCGGCGCGCTTTATCTGGAGAAGCCCTTCCGCGTGCAGGATCTCATTTCCGCCGTCGAGAAAACTATGGGGAAGGCCAGGTGAGCGCCACGTCGAACAAGTCCGTCATAGGTCGTGAGGATCTTCGCGTTCGTCTTTTGATCGTCGACGACGAGCAGACCATCCGCAAGCTCTGCATCACCGTTGGCGAAGCTCTGGGCTTCATCTGCCTGGAGGCCGAGAGCGGGGAATCCGCGCTGGCCCTGCTCGAAGAGCAACCCGTTCACATGATCCTCAGCGATATGGTCATGCCGCATATGTCGGGACTCGAATTCCTGGAGAAAGTGAAAAAACTTCTGCCTCGCACTGAAGTTGCGCTCATGACCGGGCACGGATCGATTGAAACTGCGGTGCAGGCCATGAGACTGGGCGCTTACGACTACATCACTAAGCCGTTTTCTCCGCTTGAAGAGCTTCGGCTGTTTCTGCGCCGCATGGCTGAAAAAGTTCGCTTGGTCGAAGAGAACGAATTCCTCCGCCAGCGCATGGACTCCGAAACCGCGGTGCACGGCATCATCGGCTCCTCGGCGAAAATCCAGGAAGTGCTGCGCGTGGCTTCGCGCCTCAAAGACACGCGCACCGCCGTTCTTATCTCCGGCGAAAGTGGCACCGGCAAAGAACTGATTGCCCGCGCCATTCACTTCCGCGGCGCCTTCGCCAACCGTCCCTTCGTCGCCGTCGACTGCGGTTCACTCGTGCCCACGCTGATTGAGAGCGAACTCTTTGGTTATGAGAAAGGTGCCTTCACCGGCGCCTTGAAATCGAAGCAGGGACTGTTTCAATCGGCCGACACGGGTTCGGTTTTCCTGGACGAAATCGGCGAACTGCCGCTCGAGTTGCAGGCCAAATTGTTGCGTGTGTTGCAGGAAAAAGAAGTGCGTCCCGTGGGCAGCAACCAGCGCGTCAAAGTGGACGTGCGCATCATCGCGGCCACCAATCGCGATCTCGAGGCCGCCTACAAGGCCGGAACTTTCCGCAAAGATCTTTATTTTCGACTTAACGTCGTCACCGTGCACGTTCCCGCGTTGCGCGAGCGGCGCAGCGATATCCCGATGTTGGTGAATTGGTTTTGCGAGCGCTACGCTCCCGGCGCGGACCTGCGCGTCTCCAGCGCCGCCATGAAGGCCTTGATGAATTACGAATGGCCGGGCAACGTTCGCGAACTGGAAAACTGCGTGGAGCGCGCCGTCGCCCTCGGCAACGGCACCCTGATCGATCTTGGCGACCTGCCACTGTCGATCGCTGCGCTGCATGCGCCAGCATCGCGCTCGGTGTCAGAATCCGCCGAATTGATTTCCGACCTCGCCGCCGCGGCCGAATTAAGCGCGGGCGGCACGGCCTCGGCCCCACTCTCAACCACCGATCTGGAAGACATCGAACGCGCCACCATCCAGCGCGTCTTCGAGCAAGTCAAGGGCGACAAAGCCCTCGCCGGACGCATGCTCGGCATCAGCCGCGCCACCCTCTACCGCAAACTCAAGCGCTACAACATCAGCGGAATCCCGGGGTCTGGATCGTCGAGCCATACGCTGCAATAAGGTCGACCCAACATTCGCAAAAAAAGCACCCCGAGAACATCCAGGGTGCTTGGCTGATCCGGATTGCACTCGCCAATGCGATTCCTTCACTCGCCGTTAGGCTTCTGCTCCTTTTTCTTCTCCTCTTCTTCCTTTTTCTTCTGCTCCGGCGTTTGCGCTTTCGCCGGCGGTTTTTGCGGAGACGGAGCCGGTTTGGCTGCAGGAGCGGGCGGGCGTTGTTCAGGACGCTCGTTCGCCTGTGGTGTTTGCGGCCGTGGAGCCGGCGCGGGGTGCGTGGTTTCAGGGCGAACCGGTTCCGGACGGTTGTTCTGTTCTGCCGCCGGCGGATGATTTGGCGCCGGACGATTCATCTCGGGCTCATTCGGGCGAGGCGCGTTCTGCGGCTGAGTTGGCTGAGCCCGATTCGGTTGCATCGGCGTTGGACTATTGTTGGGTTGCGCGGCAGGCGCACGATTCGGCTGCGCCGGAGCGGCCGCGGCCGGACGTTGGTTCGTCGCAGGCACATTGCCTGGTCGGTTCATGGGCTGATTCATCGGTGGTGCAGACTGGCTGGGCCGCGCCGCAGTCGCGGGAGCCGGGTGGCCTACATTCGGCGTCGCCGGTTTCGCCGGGGGCGCCACCTTCACCATCGGTCGCGCTGCCGCGCTGTTAGCGGGACGAAGCGTCTGCACTTCGCTTCTCGCTAACGGCTCTCCAGGATGCGCTGCCAGAGCCTGTTGCTGTTTCGCAAACGGCACCGGCGGTGGAGGCGGTGTTTTCTTTGCGACAACCTGTCGGTTCGCCACGGCTGCCGGAGGCGCGGCCACACGGCCCGCTGTGGCAGCCTTCGCGCCCAGAACGCTCTCGCGGGTTGGAGCTACAGCAACGCGTCCACTGAGCGGCGCAGCCGCAATTTGCTGCGCGCTCACCGCGACCGCCACCTTCGCTACCGGCTGCGCACTCACAAACGCATGCTGGGGAACCACCATCACCGCGCCCTGAACGCTCCGGTTGGCGTAGGTGATGTTCGTGATCGTCGTGCTGTTGTGGATGATGGTTGTGTTGTAGACGTTTGTGATCGTAACGTTGGTGACGGTTGTGTTGCTAATGTTAACCCGTGTCACGTAAGCCTGGCTCACATGATACGAGGGCACATAAACTTCCCGCGGACCCAGTGGAAACCATCCCACATTGCCGCCGAAACCGCCGGGACCTCCGCCAATGAAGACAACCAGCGCGGGTGCATACACTGCCTGCACCGCCACCGGTCCGGCCACCCAGCCCCAGCGTCCGCCGACGCTCACCCAGCGTCCGTAATGAAACGGAGCGTAGCCCCACGAGGAGTCATCGACCCAAGTCCATCCCCAGGGAGAAATCCAATCCCAATGCCCTTCGTGATACGGCGCCCAGCCCACGTCAACCCGGTTGGGAAACCAGACATGTCCATAGCTGGGATCGTCGCGCCAGTCGCCGTAGTCGTCGAGATCGTCATAGCCGACCACATCGTGCGACAAATACTGTGCAGAACGCGAGTAATCGTAGCGATGATCGCGGCCGTCGCACCATGTGTCGAAGTCGTCGGGGCCGTAAATTTGCTCCACGTCGACGTATAGCGAATCGGTACCGCTGAAGGTGGCTCTTTGCCCGCCACGCAATGAGTAGGTCTCACCGTTACCCGTGGCCTCACCTGCGCCTTCACGTACGCTGACCACCGTGTAACTTCCGTCTGCACTCGCCTCCACGCGGTAGTGTCCGGGTTGAACCACGGTAAGCGCCTGGTTCGGAGTATCGACTTCAAAGTCATCATCCTCTCCGAGTCTGCGCACTGTAATGTTGATCGCTCCAGAGGTAACCTGGATCTGAACCGTGTCGTCATCGAGGTTCAGGAAGGAGAAGGTAGTTAAGGGAGCGAGGCGGATGACCGCCGATCCCAGTTGCACTTCGGCGCGCGAGTTCTCATCCGTCCAGAGTTGGTCGCCCGTAGTCATGGGCCGGTTCGGGACAGCTCCCACCCAATCGGTCTCACCGGCCGGTTGGAAAGAAACCGAGCCTTGCAGGTAGCCCAGGCGAGCGACGCGGCTGGGCGGATCGTCCTGATCCTGAGCGAATGACTGTGTTGATAGTAGAACGGTAGTGAGCGCGATCGCGAGCGCCGCGCCGCACCAACCTAACTTCAGAGTTTTTCTCATAGGAATAGCCCCCAAGCTTTACTCGCGAGGCCTAAGCTTCGCGGAATTTGAGTCAACCTTTGATCGGGACGAAGATGGTCGCCACAAGCAGGATTCACAGAGCGTGCTTAACGAACCAACGAACGAGCGCTACGAACAGGCGAACGCGCTCGACCAACACGCCCAGTGGATTGTTTCGTGGAATGCAAGCATAACAGATTGGCGAGCGTGCACCCGTCCGCGCTTCGCTTTGCTACGCCTTTCGACGAAGTCAGCTTTGAATGGAAGGTCTACTTCCCGCTTGAGACTTGTGTCTCAGACTGAGATGCGGGGCATTCTCGATACCTATGCATCTGACTTCCTTCGGACGCTAACCTACTGAAAACCCTAGCCCCCCAGTGCTAATCCTTCCGTTCCGCACTGTGGTCCCGGTCGTGCTCCTCTTTCTGCTGTAACCGCGTGTTCTGGCTCCCCAATCCTCTTCCTAACCGGGAAGAGGGGGAGCCCAACCGCATTTTCGAAGTGGGCGAGGCTTTCGCAGCACGACAGTCCGGGAAAGGGTCAACATCGCTTGGCGCAATCAGCCACAGCTCTATCGCGGACGGCGCAAACCGCCACGGTCGCCGAACTGGCCCGCTTTTTCCCGGAGGCAACCCCGGTCCGCATCCCGGTTCACTTTACTCGTCGAACTAGCGCAAGCCGCCTCAACCCAAACCGCACCAATGCCAGTGATGACTGCCAGCAGAGCGGTGCCTGCGTGCAGGAAAATACCATCATCGAATTCGGCACCTCGCGCGAAGTGCTCTTTGCCTGCAGCACTCCGTTGGAGTTTGCCGATATCCTGCGGCTGCGCAACTCCGATGGTTCGCTCGATACCGAAGCCTCAGTGGTCGCCGTGCAATACCATCCCGGCAAAACCATCGTGGCGGCACGCTTTGTCACCGAAGTCCCTAACTGGATCGTGAAGCTATGACTCCATCGCAACCTTCGTCGTCGCAACCGGCAGCGCCAGAGGCTGCTCCAGACCTGGCGGCCATCTGGTCGAACGCCCGCCAACTTCACCCCATTTACTCGGAGCTGGCGCGCGAGTTTGTCATTGATATGCCCCCCTGCTCCGATCTCGAGGTTGCAGCCGATGCGCCGGGGCGCGAGTCCGTCGAACAAGCGCAGCAGTGGCTCGACGTTATGGACGAGAAAATCCAGGTTCACCAGTTGCGCCAGTTCCTGCAGACCAGTTCGCTGGTCGATCCCGACGGGCTGGCCGCGCTGTTGAAGCATCTCTTGGCCAAAACCAAACGAAGCGATTCGGTGCGCGACAAGATTGATTTTCTGCTGGTGCAGCACTTCAGCCAGAGCGCGCCCACCGATCTTGATGACAGTCGAGCTGACATCGCCTACGTTGCCCAAGGTCTGAAGCCCGTACTCGGTGAAGTGGACCTCAAGCTACCGGTGTGGTTGAACGCTCTCGATCGCATTCTCGATTCCGCGCGCAAGTGCCGCTCGCTCGACGAATTGCTGCACGGCGGCATTCTCGAGCAGGGACGCAAAGCCAAGATTCAGGCTGGTGACCTGTTCTATTTGCCCATCGCGCTGGTGGCGTTTACTCGCTTCGGATATCTCATGCGGCGCGTTTTCTTCCGCCTTATGCTCGCTGATCTCAACAGCATTCTCGATGGTTTAACCGAGCTGGAAGAAAAAGGCGTGGAAACCATCGACTGCCGTCGCGCGCAATTCTCGGAGCAGGAGCCGATCATTCGGCTGCGCATGATCTGCCAGTCATGGAAGGTCATGTTCCAGGCCGAGTATTCCTCCGGCCAGCCCCTGCGCATGCTCGTCGACCTGCGCGCCTCCGTCGAGAGCGCATTGGGTCGCGGACCCGCCGCCGGGGAGAACGTTGCTGGGAAGAACAAAGAGAAAGCCGCCGTGGCTGCGCCGGTCAAAGCCGCGCCGCGAGCCGCGGCAGCCGCAGCCGGCGCAGGAGGTTCGAAAGGCACGTCCGCGCCGAACGCTGCATCCCCCGCGCCCGCAAAACCCGAAGTCAAAGTTGTTGCCGCCCAGGCGGAGGTTCCTGAATTCGAAATCTCAGCCGCACTGCAGGAATGGAATCCGGATGCGGATTCGCAACCGGGCAAGAAGTAAGTCGAGATCAAGTACCCGAAGTCGGGTCAGAAGGACAGCAGACCGGAAAATAAGGCCCCCGCGAAATCCGCGGGACTCCGTTGAAGAGGAAACTTGCAGGTGGATCAAGCGACTGTACTCATAATCTCCGACGATGTGGAATTCTCCCGGAGCATTACCGCTCGCTGGCAGATGGAACGCCACGTGCCCACCTTCACCATGCTTAGCGGCGATCTCTGGCCTCGCTCTGTCGATAACTTCGCCGTTGCCATCGTCGGCCCGTTGCGCCGCGAACTGCTTTCTGTGATCCTGGAACCTCTTCATGCAACCCAGCAACCGTTATTCTGCATTTGTCAGGAAGCTTCGACTGCGCAACTGGTGCGCGAGCGGTGGCCGCGCACCACTGTGCTGCGCGGCGATGAAAGCTGGCTCAACGTTCTAATTCCGTCTGCGGGCGAAGCTGTGCTCCGTGCCGCTGCCGAGGCTCGTGCCCGCGCCGCCGAAGAGGCTTGCGCCACTCTCGAACGCCAGGCCATGCTCGGCCGCTACATGATCGAGATGCGCCACGGTCTGAACAACGCATTGACTTCGCTTCTCGGAAATTCCGATTTACTGCTGATCGAGCCCGGCAGCCTGTCGGCTCAGGCTCGCGCACAGATAGAAACCATTCGCAATATGACCCTGCGCATCCATGAGGTGATGCAGCGTTTTTCGTCACTCGAAAAAGAAATGAACGTAGTCGCTCAGCAGGTGGAACGAGATTCCGGCAAATACAGGACAGCCGCCGCAGCCGGCGCGTAAGCAACGCTGAGAACTGAGAACTGAGAAGCGAGACTGAGAACTGAGACCTGAGAACTGAGAACTGAGACCTGAGAACTGAGAACTGAGAACTGAATCCCCCCACGTTGGCCGTCTGGGGAAAGACTCTATGCATAGGTTAATAGCGACCAGCACCATCCTGGAACACGAGCTTTCGGAGCTGCGCCTGCTGGTCGAGCGCCAAACCGGAATCGTCCTTGATTGTCCCAACAGCGCTCTGGCCGCCCACGTGGCGGAGTGCCTCGAGACCCAAAGCCTGGGATCATCCGCCACTCTGCTGGAGCGTCTGCGCTCGTCCGATTTAGATCCTTCTTTCCTGACTTCTTTGCTCGACGGACTGGTCAACAGCAACAGCGGCTTCTTCCGCCATCCCGGAGCGCTCAATGCGCTGACCCGGCAGGTGGCGCCGCAACTCTGCTCCCGCAAGTCCGCCGACGGTTCCAGCGCCCTACGTATTTGGAGCGCTGGCTGTTCCACCGGGGAGGAGACTTACTCCATCGCCATGGCCGTGTGCGATGCGTTGAGCCAGAGCGTGAATGCAGCGAGCAGCAGCAACGCTTCGAGCAATGGCAACGCCAACGGAAACGGAAAGGCCGCGCGCAACGGCGGTATCGCCGACAGCGCGCCATCCCCCGCGGCCCCGACGAACATCGGCGCTGGATTATCGATTCACATCGTGGGCAGCGATCTGCTGCCGCACAACATCGAAACGGCTGACCGCGGTGTATATCGGCAGTCGGCACTCGACGGTCTGCCGCCCGCCACCATCCGCAACTATTTCTCGAAGATCAGTTCGCCGGTAGTTGCGGCGAATGGCGTCTCGAACAACTTGGAGGACGACGCCGACGATACCGGGAAAGAGACGAAGGGCAGTATTTCCGGCGAATCCCAAAACGCTCCGGCCAGCATCGCACATCTGTTGGTGAAGCCGCGCCTGCGCAGCCTGGTGACTTTCAATTGCATGAACCTCGCCCGCCCCGGCTACATCGGCCGTTTCGATTGCATCTTCTGCATGGACGTCTTGCCCCACTTTTCCCGCGCCCAGCGCATCGCCCTGCTCGAGCGCCTGCATCTCTACCTCGAACCCGGCGGATATCTCTTCCTGAGCCAGACCGAAAAACTCAGCGCCCCCAACCTGAACTTCCGCTCAGAAACCTTCGACGGCTATACCTTCCATCGCAAGCCGCTAGCGGCTAGCGCGGCGTACGGACGGTAGCTTCAAGAACCGCAGTTGCAGTTTTGGGTCCTCTTGGGCTAGACTAAACCAAGTTAGTTTAGTCTAACGCTATCCTATGAAAACAGTTAATATTCACCAAGCCAAGACCCAACTCTCCAAGCTTGTCGAAGAAGCGTTCGAGGGAGAGCCGTTTGTGATTGCGAAGGCTGGCAGGCCGATGGTGAGAGTCACAGCCCTGGGCGCTCCCGTGGGAAAAGCAGTCAAGCGCCTTGGCTTCCTGGCTGGGCAAATCTCGGTGCCAGACGACTTCGACCGTATGGGTCAGGAAGAGATTGAACGCATCTTTACGGGCGGAAAATGAAACTTCTGCTCGATACCCATCTGCTTCTGTGGGCTGCGGGGAAACCAAATCGGCTGTCCGCGGCCGCCAGAAGATTGATCGACAGCACAGCGAATGAGCTTCTATTCAGCGCAGCCAGCGTGTGGGAAGTGGCAATCAAGCGCGGACTCGGTCGCAGCGACTTCCAAGCCGATCCGCGACTGCTCCGCCGCGGGCTGCTGGATAATGGATATACGGAGTTGCCGATTCTCAGCGACCACGTGGTCGCCATCGAGAGTCTGCCGCCGATCCACAAAGACCCTTTCGACAGGTTGCTAGTGGCACAGGCCACTGTGGAGGGCATCACACTTCTCACGGCGGATTCGATAGTGGCGGAATATCCGGGGCCGGTGCGGATGGTGTAAGAAGAACCGTGTGGGGACAGCCGCCCTCGGTTGTCCAGTCGATCAAAGCTCGGCGGCTGCACCGCCGCTGCTGCGTTTGCTCAATTTAGTCGATTAGACGAATATATGAAAACTATTACGGTTACAGCTGCGCGAAAGAGCTTCGGCGCGATGCTCGATTCCGCACAAACTGGGCCTATACAGATTTCTAGAAGAAACCGAATCGAGTGCGTGATTTTGTCCGCGGAGGAGTACAAACGGATTGGCGGTTGTGACCCTCAAGCAGAGGCAATTCAGGCCGACCCGAAAGACGACCAGCTAGGATCAGCATGCGCACGGGACACCTGTGATCTATCAAGACGTTGTACCCGGTGGAGCAGCCCGGCTGATGGGCGGAGCGTAACCGAGACTACCATGCGGGCGGTGGAAGTTGTAATGCTCGAGCCAGGGTGAGAGATGTTGA
>JBEKHS010000048.1:0-22793 GCA_050012155.1 Candidatus Sulfotelmatobacter sp.
AAGTGCAGTGCAGCTCGCCGGCTGCGACCCCCTCACGGAAACGTCCGTAGAATTCCTGCATGTCAGTACAGGGCGCGATCTGCTTAAAGAAATTCTTTCCCACAACCTTCTGCCTGGTGAGAGCAGACAGCCCCTCTTCGTAGGAGTTATATCGGAGGACCGTGCCTTGAGCGTCGAGTTGGATGACTCCATAAGGAAGCGAGTCCAATTCCTTCTCACCGATGGAGTCAATCGTTTGGAAAATAAACGGCGTGGGTGCTGCAGAATCAGAGGACACGCGATTCTCCAAGGGATAGATTGTCGCCGGGAACCACAATCCTCCCACACTAGGCACTCGGGGCACAAGCATCCAGTAGGTTAGGTTGGGATGTTGCCTGGGTCAATCCGCGGCAGAGGCGGGTTCTCCGCGTTGCTTTTCTCACGGTTTTCCTTTCGAACGACCGATTATTCCTGCCGGCACTAGCTGGGAAAAATGGAATTTCGCACTGCCATTCTTGCGCAGGATCTATACATTAAGTTCCTGTTCCCACGATTCGGACGGAAACCTGAAGCTGACCCGTTAAGCTCGCGCAACATGCAAGATTACTTCGAGGCAACAACCGGCTTTACCTGGTCGTATTCCGGGTTTTTCCACAGCGCACTGTGATACTCCAAAAGGTCGGCGGTGACTTGCGCTACCTCAGTGCCGTAGTATCTCGCAACGACGTGGAGTGCCAGATCAATCCCCGAAGTCAGGCCGCCCGCAGTTGCGATTTTGCCATTCTCGACGAAGCGGGTTCCACTGACGAAGTGCACAGCAGGAAATTCCTTCTGCATGCTCTGCTGAAAGGAGTGATGCGTAGTAGCACTCTGGCCGTCGAGCATCCCATACCCCGCCAGCACCGAGGCGCCCGTCACACCGACATAGTGACATCGGCGGTGGCCGAATTGGCGAGCAGCCATGCTTTCTGGGCCGCTCCGCGTCCGCCCTGCGCGGGAATCACGATAATCTCCGGCTTGGGCGCATTGTCGAAACTTTAGTTGGGTACGATGGTCAGTCCATTCGCATTCACCGGCTTCAGCGAATCAGAGACGGTGTAGACGTTGAACAGCATCACCATGTCGTCATCGCCCGATGGATGCCATGGCTTGCCTTTGGTTGTAAGCATGGAGTCGCCGAAGACCTCCCATGGGCCCGCGATGTCCATGACGTCCGCGCCCTCCGAGATCAGGAACGCTACGTTGATCTGGCCCGTAGCGGGCGGCTTCAGTGAGCCGGAATCGTGACCTGGATCGGATTTTCTCGCTGCAGTTCGAACGCAGCGTGAACCGCGACAACACCGTGAGCTTTCAGAATCTGAGCTTGCAGATCGAGCCGGTACGCTGGCGGGCGACCTTGGCGGGTTGCCAGGTGGTGGTGCATCAACACCTGAATGGAACCTTGAGTCTCAGCCACGGACCGCATTGCCTGGGTCGCTATGACCGCGGCGGTACACCCTTGTCGGCCAAAGCTTCTAAACAGACGAGCAGGGAAAGGGGAACTGCCCCCTTCCCCTGCAACCCCATCCCCACAATCAACCCAACCCAATCGGCGAGGGCACAACTTTGAAACCGGACATTTCACTTGCTACAAAAACCGGACATTTTAACTTGCTACCGACAGCGCAAAACATCTGCCCCAGGCATGCGGAACCGCTACCCAGCGGCCTTCAAAAATAACGCCCCCAGCGGCGGCAATGTCAGCTTCAGCGAAAAAGGACGCCCATGGGCCGCCTTCGCTTCAGCATTGGCGCCGCCCCCGTTGCCCATGTTGGTGCCACCGTAGTCCGCTCCGTCGCTGTTGAGCAGCTCGCGCCAGTAGCCGCCCTCCGGCACGCCTACGCGGTAGCCGACGCGCGGAATCGGAGTGAAATTGCACACGATCAGAACCGTATCTTTGGGAGACTCACTCTTGCGCAGCAACGAAATCGTGCTGGTCAGGTTATCGTTGCAATCCACCCACTCAAAGCCTGCGGGACTGTTATCGAGCATATGCAGAGCGGGCTCGCTGCGGTAAACCCGGTTCAACTCGGCCATCCACTTCTGCACGCCGCTATGAACCGGATACCTCAGCACGTCCCACTCCAGGCTGGTGTCGTGTCCCCACTCGCGGACCTGGCCAAACTCGTCGCCCATGAAAAGCAACTTCTTGCCCGGCTGAGCGTACATGTAGGCGAACAGAAGCCGCAGGTTGGCGAAGCGCTGCCACTCGTCGCCGGGCATTTTGCCGATCAGCGATCCCTTGCCGTGTACGACCTCATCGTGCGAAAGCGGCAGCACGAAGTTCTCATGAAACGAATACAACATGCGGAAAGTCAGCTTGCTGTGGTGATACTTGCGGTGAATGGGATCCTGCCTGAAATATTCGAGCGTGTCGTGCATCCATCCCATATCCCACTTCAAGCCGAAACCCAGCCCGCCCAGATACACCGGCTTCGAAACCATGGGCCATGAGGTCGACTCTTCCGCCGTGGTTTGAATGTCGGGATGCTCTTTGTAAGCTTCCTGATTGAAGCGCCGCAGGAAGTCGATGGCTTCGAGATTTTCTCGTCCGCCGAACTTGTTTGGAATCCACTCCCCCTGCTTGCGCGAGTAATCGAGATAGAGCATGGAAGCGACCGCATCCACGCGCAAGCCGTCGATGTGATATTTGTCGAGCCAGAACATGGCGCTCGACATCAGAAAGCTGCGAACCTCGGTGCGTCCGTAATTAAAAATGTGCGTCTTCCAGTCCGGATGAAAACCCTGCCGCGAATCCGCATGTTCATATAAGTGCGTGCCGTCGAAATAGGCCAGGCCATGAGCATCAGAAGGGAAGTGCGACGGCACCCAGTCGAGAATGACGGCGATGCCATGCTGGTGCAGGTAATCGACCAGATACATGAAGTCCTGGGGCGTGCCGTAGCGCGATGTGGGAGCGAAGTAGCCCGTGGTCTGGTATCCCCAGGAACCGTAGAAGGGATGCTCCATTACGGGCAGGAACTCGACGTGAGTAAAGCCCATGCGTCCCATGTATTCCGCCAGCCGCGGCGCAGTCTCGCGGTAGGTCAACGGTCGATTGTGTTCTTCGGGAACCCGCATCCACGAACCCAGATGAACTTCATAAATGGATTGCGGCGCTCGCAGAGAGTTGTGGCCGGCCCGTTTTTCCATCCACTCACGGTCATTCCACTCGTAGTCGAGATCCCACACGACCGAAGCGGTTCGCGGCGGTTTTTCATGCAGTAGTCCGAGCGGATCGGCTTTGTCGACTTGATAGCCGTGCGTCCTCGACTCGATGTGAAACTTATAGAGCGCCCCGCGCGTGACGGCGGGGATGAAGCCTTCCCAGATACCGGAAGAACCACGAGGAGCGAGTTGGTGCGTGCGCGGATCCCACCCGTTAAAGCTGCCGATCACCGAAACCTGGCGAGCATTCGGCGCCCACACGCTGAAGAGCGCTCCGGCTACTCCGTTCTGCGAGACGAGATGAGCGCCCACAGTTTCGTAGAGACGATAGTTGCTGCCTTCATTAAATAGGTAGAGATCCTGATCCGAGAGCAGGGTCATGCGGTCCGAAGCGGCGGGCATGGAGGTTTCCGGCATTTTCCACGTTCTAGTGTACCGGAGATGCTTATGTGGGGACAGCCGCCCTCGGCTGTCCAGTCGAGCGCATCTCGACGGATCTTTGGTCAGCGCCGGCGGTCACCGTCCCAAGCGCTATTCGCGTAATCTAAGCGAATGTCACTTCGGTCACTTTTCTTCTCTGGGCTTGATCGATAGAGTAAACCATGTGAGTAACGGTAATAGTCTTTCCAGGAAGGGACGGCATATGGCGACCTCAACTCCTGCACGGAAAAAGTCCGCCGAGGAGAAGCTCTTGGAGAGCGTTGGCGAACTCATCGACTCCACCGCTGAAACGATGACTGCTGAGGAGTTCAGGCTGGCCGCGAAACGTTCTCACGAGATTCTCGATCGCGCGCTTGCACGTCCGAAACAGCGTCGTGAAACTGCCTGATCCCGTCCACCAGTTCTTCCTTGCTCATGTCCGGCTTCCAATCCTTCAAAAGCTGACAATACTCGGGCTCCGCTTCATGGCCTGATCTGCCCTGATGCGGTTCTTGTTTTCTCGGGCGTTCTCGTCTGCCCACCTACGGGAACCTCGCCAGAATTCCTTGCCTCTCGCTATTTCCACCGATGCGTTTCGCAGGCCGATCCGGCGGCCTCGTTGGACTAGTAACTCAGCCAAGAGTATTTCAGGCCGCAGGGAGCTTAGTCGAGGAAATCAAGTTGTCCGGCGCCAGAATATCTACGACAGCAAGTTTACGGAGCTAGCTATAGCGATTACCTCGGAGATGAACTGTATCTACCGTAGGGCCGTGTTTATTGGTCAGTTGTGACTTTTGTGAATAAACATTTGAAGCTGATCTGGAAACATGGTATTGTTTCATGCATCGTGCGTTATGCGTTGAGGGAGGGCGCACACAATGGCCGAGAATGAGTCTTTAAGAAAAACGTTGGAGCATTATCTTCAACTGAAGGCTAGCAAGCTCGAAGAAGTGCGACAACTCGATGTGGTGATTTCCCAACTGAGTCGCGATCTCGGCGAAGCAGTTCCAAGACTTCAACCAGAGGAAGAAGACGCCAGCGATTCCATCGGTGACGCATGGCGCGACAACGAATTCGGAACGACTGCTCCCGCATCTAGTGGGACCCGGACCAGCGTCAGAGCCGACGAGTTTGTTGGCCTCACATACAGCGGTGCCGCTAAGGCGTACCTCGAGAAGGTCGGGCATGCCGTCTCCATGGAAGAACTGCTGGAGGTATTAAATCGCGGAGGCTGTCCCGTAGGCGGGAAGGAGCCGAAGAAAACGCTCTACATCTCGCTAATTCGAGACGTCAGAACTTTTGTTCCTATTCCCGGCAGAAGTGGGTTCTTGGGCTTGCGCAAGTTCTACCCCAATCTTAAAGCCCTCAAAGACAAGAAGGATGAGCCGAAGAAGCGGAAAAAAGGTTCGAGAAAAAAGAAGGCAGCTAGGGGTGAAAGTGTAGCGCCGAGAGGAAAGCCGGGACCAAAACCTAAAGGCGACAATCCCACGATTTCTAAGGAGAAGAGCCACCAGGCGTCGGACCAGACGTTAGCAAAGTGACCCCCATAAGCGGGAGAAGGAATGCGAGTTGAAGTGGAGAAGGAGGAGGACAGTGGCTAGTCGTTAAGCCACTTTCGCGTTCAATCTATGAGCAAATGGACGAAAACGCGCCGCGATCCAGGACGCACCTACATTGACGAGGAAAAGGTTCAACGCCAAAAGAGAATGCTGGCGCGAATTCAAGAGCTGGTAGATTGTGGACTCGAAGCAGAACCGCAGGTGATTGAGGCAGCGAAAGCGGCTGATCCGGACATAACGCCTGAGAAACTGGAAGAAGTACTTAAGCTGTTTCGCGGCGCTGTTTACGTGCGACAGCGCGGTCGATAGCCGCATCGAATTTTTCTTCAGACTCCCGCAGCTGCTCAACGTCCATCTTCTTCGCACCGGTCTCTATGATCTCGCCAAAGGAGTCCAAAAGCGATTCCATCGCTGTTTTCGATTTGGGCCGTGAGGTAGCCATGTTGGACTTTTTCTTGTGTTTCGTATCCGGCATTATAGTGTACTCTACCCCGTCAATCGCGCGGGCGCATACATAACCGAGGTATCTGGTTGATAAGACTCATTACCATGGTAATACGTCGCAGGAAATCGCCAAGTTGACCCTCTTCGCCAGCAAGAAGATTTCGATAAGCGGCGATTTTCCAAGCACTTGCCGCCGCGCCCTTCCGTTCCACTGGTTACTCCAAATCCCCATGCTATCCTGACCTTTCCAGCTATGCCCGCCCTGCGTCTAATCCTCCTCTGGCACCAGCACCAGCCTTTTTACAAGGATCTGGTCACCGGCGAATACCGCCTGCCCTGGGTGCGCCTGCACGCCCTCAAGGACTACTACGGGATGGTCAAACTGCTGGACGAATTTCCCAACGTCCACCAGAACTTCAATCTGGTGCCGTCGCTGATCACGCAGATCCAGGATTACGTTGCAGGCACGGCGCAGGATCCTTTCCTGAAGGTCGCTGCCAAACCGGCGAAGGACCTGACCCTCGCCGAGCGCCAGTTCGCCCTTCAGTATCTTTTTCAGGCTAACCACGCGAACCTCATTGGGCGGTATCCCCGCTACCGTGAGCTGTTGGAGCGCTATCGCGAGCATGGCTATTCGGCCGAAAAAGCCGAAAAGTATTTCGAGCCGCAGCACTTCACGGATCTCCAGGTGCTGTCGCAGATCGCATGGTTCGATGAATTTTTTCTGGAAGATAAAGATGTCGCGGCCCTGATCAAGAAAGAGCGCAACTATTCGCTCGAAGATCAGAGTTTTGTGATCAAGCACGAGCGGGAACTGATGAGCAAGGTTTTGCCCGCCCATGCAGATGCCGCGAAAAAAGGATTGATCGAGATTTCGGCGACGCCTTTCTATCATCCGATTCTTCCCCTCGTTTGCGATACCAACGCGGGAGCGGCTTCCTCGCCGGGCCTGCCCTTGCCGCAGAATCGCTTTCGCCATCCCGAAGACGCGCGCGAACAACTGGTGCGCGCCCTCGACCTTCACCAGAAAGTATTCGGCGTGCGGCCGCGCGGCGTGTGGCCGTCGGAGGGCAGCGTTTCGGAGGAGGTGCTGGCGATTGCGCACAGCCTCGGCATTCAATGGATGGCCACGGACGAAGAAGTGCTAGGCCGCAGCAGCGGCGTCGCCTTCCATCGCGACAGCAACGGCCGCTTGCCCACCCACCTGGCCGAGCGCCTTTACAACATTCACCGCTATGAAAAAGCCTCGACCACCATGCACATGGTGTTTCGGGACCACGCCATTTCCGACCTGATCGGTTTCGTCTATTCAGGAATGGATCCCAGCGAAGCTGCCGGACATCTTCTGCGCAACATCAAGGATGCGGCGCAGCCGGTTCTCGATCAAGGCCGCGACGCAGTGGTTTCGGTGATTCTCGATGGAGAGAACGCGTGGGAATATTATCCAAAGTCCGGCCGCGAGTTTCTGCGGCGCTTCTATGACTCTCTGCAGCGCGCGCCAGGCCTGGAGGCGGTTACGATTTCAGAGGCAATCGCCCGCCAGCGCAACCCCGCGCCGTTGAAGTCCCTGGTGCCGGGCTCATGGATCAATGCGAACTTCAATGTCTGGATCGGCGCTCCGGAAGATAACCGCGCCTGGGACTATTTGCACCACGCGCGTGAGTTCTACGCGCAGAACGCCGCCCGCGCCACCGAGGCCCAGCGAAAACTGGCCTTCGAAGAAATCCTGATTGCCGAGGGCAGCGACTGGAACTGGTGGTATGGCCCGGAGCACCATTCGGCCAACGACCGCGACTTTGACGAACTCTACCGCAAACATCTTTCCAACGTTTACCAGGCGCTGGGAGCCACTCCGCCAGATTATCTGGCCCAGCCCATCACCGCCGCGGAGGTGCGGCCCGCCTTCACGCCGCAGACGGCCTACATTCATCCTCACATCACGGGCGAGAAGATACGCTACTTTGAATGGCTGGGCGCCGCGATCTTCACGGCCGATCAGCGTGCCGGCGCCATGCACGGCAAACAGTTCCTGCTCGATTCCGTTTATGCCGGCATCGACAGTGCATTCGTCTACGGGCGATTGGATTTTGCCGGGGCGGTTCCAGATATGGAGTTTGATGTAGTGGTGAACCTGGAATCGTGGGCGAACGGAGAGGCGCGTCCCCGGCGGACGCTGCGGCTTGATGCCAGAGTGCAGGACCACAAGCTGACGACCTGGAAGATCGACGGCCGCGAAGAATCGCCGCCGCCCGCTGCAAAGGCCTCTGCAACCGTCGCTCCGAATGCCGAAGAGAGCGCCAAGGCGGCGTTGCGGCGTAACTTTGAATTTCGCTTGCCCCTAAGTTGGCTGTTCGCCGCTCCCTCTTCGGCTGAGGGTGACGCCACCAGCGCCGACCCAACGAGCAATAAAAACAAGCCGACTGCCACGGCGGTCCCGCCGGCCAGCCGGCTGCGCCTGCGCTTCAGCCTTTGGCATAATCGTCTGCCGGTGGATGCCCTGCCCATGGAAGGTTGGATCGAGCTGCAACTGGTGAGCGAGTGGGAACTGGCGGCGATGTAACAGCGCAAGTGCTTTCGCAGGAAATATCGGAGGCCTGAGCTTCCGGTATCGGTAGAGAGATCGAAATATCTACTGTCCTGCGCTGGCCACTGAAACATTCATCGCCAGCGGCCGGTTGAGTTCAAGAGTAAGTTCCGTTCCAGCCGGCAAAGTCGCCGAGCGGTGCTTGCTCAGCCAATGAACGCCCGTCGAGCCCGCACCTACGACGCCCCCGATCACGATTCCAGGAGGGCCGCCAATCAGTCCGCCGATCAGCATCCCACCGGCCGTGCCGCCGCCGGTTTCCAGTTGATCGCGGCGGTCGTGACCCGTTCCCTTGAATTCGCCTTCCTGGTTTACGTCCGTTCCGGGGATATTCGTGTCCACCAGCGTGGCATCCAGAAAGAATCGTTCACCGCTCGGGAGAATGAGAGCTTCGGGCAGAATTCCAATCGTCGGCTTTCCTGCGATGCGGCGCGGTTCGGCCACCTTGGTGACGCGGCCTTCCACCACCGTACCCGCGGGAAACACCGCCTTCCCGTTAAGCACCACGGCCTGGGTCAGGCTTCCCCGAAAAGGGTCACCTGCTTTGTTGCTGAAGGTCGCGAGAGTGGTCTCCAGCTTCACCATCAGCGCCGTCCCGGCTGGTACCGGTGATCCGCTCTGCGCCACAGAAATCGACGCCAGCAGCAAACTACAAGGCAGAACCATCCACTTCTTCATCACTCCTCCTCAGGCGTTCACCTATAGAATAACCCTTGATTATTGCTTTTGACTCTAGACCACCCAGGTCGCCGGAACAATAAGCAGGCGAGCAAAGGAACCAGACAAGATAAGGGATGGGAAGCTTTCACTACGCCATCCGACTTTCCGCGCAATGGCGATTCCTGACTTGTTCGCCCTCAAATCGAGGACCACTACACAGGATACAATTGATGCAGCTCCTCCTGAAAACGCCCGTGGCGCGAATCCTTCCTTTCTTGATCGCCCTTACCGGAATTCTGGTGCTGCCGTCGATTGCCCAGGACGCGCCGCAAGCCGACGGAATGAGTGGGATGATGGGGAACAGAATGACCATGGCTCCTCACTCGCTCATCGCGCTGCTCGCTCAGCATGCGACTTCCGGAACCGACGCCGAGCCCAACTCCACTCCCTTTCAAATGCTCATGACGATGAAGGGCTCTTGGACGCTGATGTTCCACGGCGAAGCCTTTCTCAACGACATCCAGCAGTCCGGGCCGCGCGGCGACGACAAACTGTTCTCCACCAATTGGCTCATGCCGATGGCTCAGAAGGAACTCGGCATCGGAACTTTCACCCTGCGAACCATGCTTAGCCTCGAGCCGGCGACGGTCTCCGAAAGGCGTTACCCCGAACTGTTTCAGCAAGGCGAGACTGCCTTTGGACTTCCTATCGTCGACGGCCAGCATCCTCATAACTTCTTCATGGAACTGGCAGCGCTCTACGACGTCAAGCTGGGTGAGAACACGATGCTGTCGTTTTACGCCGCGCCCATGGGTGACCCTGCCATGGGGCCGATCGCTTATCCCCACCGCGAGTCGGCAAGTGAGGATCCGATCGCGCCGCTGGGGCATCACCTTCAGGATTCCACCCACATTGCCGACGATGTGATCACCGTAGGCTTCACCCACTCCATCATCCGATTCGAAGCTTCCGGATTTCATGGTCGCGAGCCGGATGAGCATCGTTGGATTATCGAGACGCACAAAATCGATTCCTGGTCGACCCGCTTCACCCTGAATCCCGGCCAGAATTGGAGCTTCCAATATTCGATCGCCGACCTCCAGAGCCCGGAAGCTCTGGCTCCCAGCGAAAACGTCCGCCGCATGACCTCGTCGCTCATCTACAATCGTCCGTTGCGCAGCGGAAATTGGGCGTCCATGCTTCTGTGGGGCCGCAATCAGAGTCTGCTCGATGGCAACGTCGGCAACAGCTACCTGCTCGAGTCCACGCTTCAGTTCCTTGCCAGGAACCACGCCTGGACTCGCATCGAAAATGTCGACCGCACGAACGAGCTTCTAGTCGGCGAAAATCCGCTGCCGCCCGGCTTCGTCGAACGTTACTTCACTCGCGTTCAAGCCTACACCGCCGGTTATGACCGCGATCTGGGCCACATTCCGCATCTGTCGACAGCCCTTGGAGGCCAGTTCATGTGGTACGGAGTTCCAGAAAACCTCAAGCCGGACTACGGATCACATCCCGTCGGCGCCGTTGTGTTTCTCCGAGTGCGCACGCATTGAATCGATCGTGTCACAAGAACGTTCTCCATCCTTCGTGTGGACAGTCAGCGTCGTAACATTCCGATATTCCTGCATCCGCTATAATCGGGAGTTTCGGTAGTGGTGTAGTTTGACTATCACACGACGACTGTCATCCTGAGCGTAGCCGTTTTTCAGGCGTAGCGAAGGATCTCTCGCTTCACTGGCGTAACGCGCAAGCCAAACTGCACCAGCTATACCGGCCCGTCGCTTGTTTGACGGGCCGACGGTTAAGTTGGCGCCAGGCGCACGCTATCTTGCAGTAAAAAGACGACTCGAAACTCATTCTCAATCTAAGGACAAGACCTTCATGACGAATATAGCAGCCATCATCGGCCACGAAGTGCTCGATTCTCGCGGCAATCCTACAGTAGAAGCGGAAGTGCAGCTGGCCAGCGGCGTCGTCGCGCGGGCCATCGTCCCCAGCGGCGCATCGACCGGCGAGCACGAGGCGGTCGAACTGCGCGACGGAGACAACACGCGCTTTCTCGGCAAAGGAGTTCTCAAGGCCGTAGAAAACGTCAGCGGCGAGATCGCCGAAGCCCTGGCCAACTGGGACGCCGCCGATCAGCGCGGCCTCGACCAGAAAATGATCGAGCTCGACGGCACCGAGAATAAAAGCCGCCTGGGAGCGAACGCAATTCTGTCGGTCTCAATGGCCGCGGCCCGCGCCGCAGCGACAGAATACGGACTGCCGCTCTACCGCTATCTCGGCGGCGTAGGCGCGAATACTCTGCCCACCCCCATGATGAACATCCTCAACGGCGGCGCCCACGCCGACAACAACGTCGACTTCCAGGAATTCATGGTGATGCCGGTCGGCGCAGACTCGTTTTCAGAAGCGCTGCGCTGGGGCGTGGAAGTTTTCCATACGCTCAAAGGCGTGCTCAAGAAGCGCGGCTACAATACCTCCGTCGGCGACGAAGGCGGATTCGCGCCCTCGGTCAAATCGAACGTCGAAGCCATCGAAGTCGTGCTCGAGGCGATTCAGCAAGCCGGCTACAAGCCCGGAGAAGAAATCGCCATCGCTCTCGACCCCGCCGCCAGCGAGTTCTATCAGGATGGCAAATACGTCTTCAAAAAGTCCGACAAATCAGCCAAGAGTTCCGACGACATGGTGAAGTTCTACGCCAAGTGGGTGAACGATTATCCCATCGTCTCACTCGAAGACGGCCTCTCCGAAAGCGACTGGGACGGATGGCAGAACCTTACCAAAGAACTCGGCGGCAAGATCCAACTCGTGGGCGATGACATCTTCGTCACTAACATTCAATTCCTGCAAGAGGGAATCGACAAGGGTGTAGCCAACTCGATTCTGATCAAAGTCAATCAGATCGGTACGGTCAGCGAAACCCTCGACGCCATCGACCTAGCCCGCCGCAACAGTTACACCTCGGTGATCTCGCATCGCTCCGGCGAAACCGAAGACACCTTCATCGCCGACCTCGCCGTCGCCACCGGTGCCGGCCAGATCAAAACCGGCTCAGCCTCCCGCACCGACCGCATCGCCAAGTACAACCAGTTGCTGCGCATTGAAGCCGAGCTGGGAGATTCGGCGAGGTTTTTGGGACTGAAGGCGCTGAACTACGGCAAGTAGGGTCGGTTAGGCAGCGATTCGAGACAGTTGTGGGCTGCAGGTTTTCCACTTAACGGCGACGGCTACCACCCAGTGCAGCGCGCCATCGCCGTACCCCGCCGCCGGCGCGGGTTTCGCTGGGATGTCTGGCGAGACCTCTGCCTGGCCAGAGGAGACTTTCTGCTCTAATCCCGTTTATGAAATGTCGATAATTCCAATTGACATTGTCGTATTTGAATGTTAACGTTCTGTGAATGCAGCTGAGAACGAGCGGATCGCCAATTACGTCCCCCCCCCGGCGACTGATTCAGTGCAGACAAATGCTGGTTTTCCCTCACTAGGGTTTCAATCCATTTCCGCCGCGTGCGGCGAAATTGTGCTTTCTTGGAGGAAGCGTGGGCAAGCTATTGGTTATTCGCCATGGACACACAAGCCTTAACCTTCCAGGCAGAGATGAACGCCTGCGGGGCTGGCTCGACGTTCCCCTGGATCAGGAGGGGCTCGCCGAGGCTGCAAGGACTGCCGAACTGATTCGACAGAACTATGAAGTGGATGCGATCTATTGCTCCGACCTCCGGCGAGCCCGGCAATCCGCCGAGGTTCTGCGCCGGGAAACCGGATCGCTATTGACGCCCACCAGCGATTTGCGACCGTGGAACCTGGGTGTCTTCTGCGGACAGCGAGTTCGCGAAATCATTCCTTTTCTAAACCTGTTGAATCAGCACCCCGACCTCGCAGCTCCCAACGGCGAATCTTTCTATCAGTTCTACGGCCGTTACTCTCACCGCTTAAGGACTCTTCTAGCTGAAGCCGAAGCATCCCAGAACAGCATTGCCGTAGTCACCCATGTGCGAAATCTACTCGCCAGCACTAATATTATTCTCGGTGGCGATAAAGACAAAGTGCCGGTGAAAGGCGGTCCCCCCACCGGTGCTGTTCTGGTTATTCAGAAAGTTCGTGGCGCCTGGAAAATACATACCGGCTCGCCCACGGCCCTGCTTACCCCCCTCCAGGCACAAGATTTGACGGCCATGGACCCCGTCCAGCTGGCGTCGTAGCGACTCGGGCTCCGGGTTCGCTTGGCAGGCGTTGACAAGATACAGCACAGGTGAAAACTTTGAGTTTGGAAGCGACGTTACCGAAAACAGGGAATTCTGCTGGCAATCAAGAGCGCAGCCATGTTCCGCCGGTCTTCGTTCCGCCGATCTTCGTGTCCGGCGTGTGGCGTTCCGGCTCAACCCTGGCGTATCTACTTCTGAATCAGCACCCCGACATCAGGCTGCTCTACGAAACGGACCTTCCGGCGCTGTGGCCCATGTTTCGAGTGCCCTGGGGACGGAAGACGTGGGTAGATAAATGGGAGTACTGGAATTCGAGCGTCAGCCGGCATGACCTCGACCCGGCTCGCCTTGCTTCTGTAACTTCGCTGGCCGAAGCTTTTGAATTGGCCGGCCGCGACTACGCCGCGCAGCGGGGCAAGACGAGATGGGGATGCAAATCGCCATCCTACTACGACCGGCTGCACGACATGGCGCGGGAATTTCCCGGCGCGCGGTTTGTCGTGGTCTGGCGCGATCCGGAAGAGATCTGCCGTAGCGCCATTAAAGCGGCATCCACCGGATCTTCAGGTTTATGGTTTGCCAAACTCGGTACGAACCGCAAGTCGGTGCTGGCTTCCGAAACTTTGAAGAAACAGGTCGGGAAGCTGCTGCGAATGGGAGCGTCCGTCCACGAGATTCATTATCGTGATCTGGTCGGCGATCCCGCGAGCACGATGCGGGGCGTTTGCGAATTTCTCGAAGTGCCGTTTACCCCGGCGGTCACGGTTCTGAACACTACCGACCGGTCCGCCGTCTTTCAAGGTGCTCACCATACCCTGGCGAGAGGCGGCGATATCGACTCCAGCGAAGATCGACATGATGCGCTGCCGCCGGATCTCGCCAATAAGATCGAGCGCTACAGGGCGTTCTGGAAGGCGGAGAACGGCGACCGCTGGCTCCTGAGTCAGCGCTTTTCTGAAACCAGCGCAACCAAGGCCGGCCTCTGGGAACGAGCGACGGACCGCTTGTTGTTTAAGGCGTTGCACGCGTGGGACCTTACGCCACGGATACTTTTTTCTATGCTTCCGCTATCGGTCTGGCAGCGCTATCGTGGGCTCAAGTACAAGGATGCGCAATGGATGCACCACCAGCTCACAACCAAACAGACCACACTGCGCGGCAACCCCGACAATATGCCGGCGGCTTCGCCTTCTGCAATCCGGAAGGCCCCTGGATTAAATCATTAACTTCCATCTCAGCTCTTGATGGGCTCGAAGAATCCGCTCCACCGCAAGCCGCGAATTCAAACGACGAGCTTCGACCAAGCGTGGATTGATCGCGCTGCGTGACTTTGGCGCGTTGCTCTTACCTTCACAAACGCAGGAGGGAGGACATCCCGACAGGCGCTATAATTCAGCCATGCCGGATAGTGAGATCATTTTTTCGGTTCAAGAGTCACCCGATGGCGGCTACGAAGCTCGGGCGCTTGGCCACTCTATCTTCACGCAAGCGGAAACAATGGATGAGCTTCGAGCGAACGTGAAAGAAGCCGTCGCCTGTCATTTTGGTGACCGCACTCCGCTTCCAGTGCCCCGTCTGGTCGCACGGCCCAAGAGTTTCGTCCTCGGCTCAGCGAAAGGGGAGTTCACAGTCCCGGACAATTTCAGCGATCCCGATCCTGAAATTGAGGACCTGTTCTATAACGGACCCCTTCTACCGAAATGATGGCCATCCTCAACACGCACGCATTCTTGGGGGCTGTGCAGGAACTCTTCAACCAATGACCCGTCCTAGACCTCTCATCCTGATCATCCTCGACGGCTGGGGATACCGCGCCGAAACCAAGGCCAACGCCATCGCGCTCGCCCGCAAGCCCACCTATGACCGCCTGCTGCGCGAGTATCCCAATACGCTCATCCACACCAGCGGACCTTTCGTCGGCCTGCCCGAAGGCCAGATGGGCAACAGCGAGGTCGGCCATCTCAACATCGGCGCAGGCCGCATCGTTCACATGGACATCACCCGCATCGACCTGATGATCCAGAACGGCGAGTTCTTCTCGCATCCCATTCTGCTGGCGGCCATGAAGCATGCGCGCGTGGGCGAGCGCCGGCTGCATTTGTTCGGATTGCTCTCCGACGGCGGCGTGCACTCGCAGCAGGCTCATCTCTATGCCCTCTTGAAAATGGCGAAGCAGCAAGGCGTCGACCGCGTCTTCGTCCACGCCTTCATGGACGGACGCGACACGCTGCCCACCAACGGCGCCGGTTACCTCGAACAGCTCCAGCAAAAGATGCGCGAATACAACTCCGGCAAAATTGCCACCGTGAACGGCCGCTACTACGCCATGGATCGCGACCGCCGCTGGGAGCGCATCGCCAAAGCCTACAACGCAATGGTTTTCGGCGACGCCGAAGGCGGCAAGCAGGCCGACCCCGTTCAAGGCATGAAGGATTCCTACAACAAAGGCGTCACCGATGAGTTCGTAATCCCATTCGTTTGTACAGATACTAACGGCCAGCCTCTCGCCACCATTCGCGACGACGACGCCTGCATCTGCTTCAACTTCCGCGCCGATCGCGTCCGCCAGATCACGCGCGCACTTGCCCGCAACAGCGGATTAAACGCCAACGGCGGCAGCGATCTCCCCGGCGGAGCCGATCTCGACGCCACGATTCTGCGCGACCGCGTTCCGAAAAATCTACACTACGTTTGCATGACGCAATATGACAAAAACTTCTCCCTCCCGGTGGTGATCCCTCCGGAATCGATGGCGAACATCCTGGCGAACGTGATGGGCGGCCTCAACATGCGCAACCTGCGCGTAGCCGAAACCGAGAAATACGCCCACGTCACATATTTTTTCAACGGAGGCGTCGAGCAGCCGTTCCCCGGCGAAGAGCGCTTAGTCATCCCTTCGCAAAAGGTCGCCACTTACGATCTCAAGCCGGAGATGAGCGCCGCCGGTATCGCCGACGCTGTTGTAAAAGCCACCGAGGAAGGCACGTTCGACGTGATCATCGTCAACTTCGCCAACGCCGACATGGTCGGCCATTCCGGCAAGATCGAGCCCACAGTAAGAGCGGTTGAAACCGTCGACGCCTGCCTGGCCCGCATCGAAACCGCAGTTCGCGCCAAAGGCGGCGCCATGCTCATCACCGCCGATCACGGCAACGCCGAAATGATGATCGACCCCGCCACCGGAGGCCCCCACACCGCGCACACCACCAACCCTGTCCCCTTCATCGTAGTCGCCGAAGATGCGAAGCAGTACACCCTGAAACCCAACGGCTCCTTGCGCGATATTTCCCCCACCATGTTAGGCATCCTCGGCGTCGACGAACCCAAAGAGATGACAGGCTCGGATCTGCGTAGCTTTCCGAAGACATAGAGGAGCACTGGACAAATCCAGACAGTCGGCATATGCTTGGGCATATGCCAGCTCAGCCTAAAAAAACGCCTGAACGGCGCGTCAAGGTCTTCAAAAACGGCCGCAATCGCGCTGTCAGGATTCCCCGCGAATTTGAATTTCCCGGTGAAGACGCCGTCATCCGAAAGGAAGGCGGCCGACTCATCATCGAGCCCATTGCCCCCAAATCGCTATTGGCAGTACTGGCAACGTTGGAGCCCATTCGCGAGGACTTTCCGCCGATTCGCGATTCACGTCCTGATCCCATCGACCTCTGATGCGCTACCTTCTTGATACCAACATCGTCTCTGATCTCGTCCGCAACCCGCAAGGAAACATCGCGCAGCACATCCGCAAGGTTGGCGAACCCCAGGTCTGTACCAGCATCATCGTGGCGGCTGAGCTGCGCTATGGAGCTGCAAAGAAAAATTCAGCGCGGCTCTCTGCGCAGCTCGAAACAGTGCTTCGGGCGCTCGAGGTTTTGCCCTTTGATGCACCGGCGGATGCTATTTACGGATCACTGCGTACGGAACTGGAGCGGGCTGGGAAACCTATTGGCGCCAATGATCTGCTCATCGCCGCCCAGGCACTCGCACTGGGCTACACCATCGTGACGGACAACGAAAAGGAATTCGCCCGCGTCGCAGACCTGCGGCGGCAGAATTGGCTGCGGTAATCCATAACTCTCCGCCTGCAACTAAGCGTGCTTTCTCTTGGCCAGCCCTTCCGATGCGCGAAGCAGCAAGACAGGAGGAATCTACTTTCACGTCCCAATCAATACGGCGGGCTGGCTCGGTTTTTGTCTGTACGACCTCGAAAGAGGCTGCCCCAGCTTTGCTTGTTTTGCAAAGCTGGGCACCACCGACCTTGGCATCCACGCTTCAGACGCATACCACTGAACTGTAGCACCAGCAAGAACTTATACCTTCTGCGCCCGGATTCTTCATCGGCTTCCTTTTGACAAGCCCCTCGGCAGTTTTCTACACTCTGTTCGCCATGAAGAAGACTTACATTGGTCACGAACGATGGCTTACGAATCCAGTTACTGGTAAGAAAGTTCTGAACTCCATCGTTGAGGGTGAGATTTACCACCCTCCGAGCGGAAAGCCGCCGCACAAATACCCCTTTGGAAAATATCACTTTGGGGTTTGGCTGGAACGAACAACCAAGGACGGACTCTTGCTTATCTCGTTTCCCTACTGGCGAAAGGGGAGATTCGCAGGGCGGACCACACTCCGGGCCGAGCCGTGGATTATCAAAGACCTATTCAAAGAAATGAATAGACGAGGGTGGCTCGATAAGTAGCCGGGTGCCCCACGTCTCGCTTCCATTGCGAGACGTGGGCGGGGCCAAAACCGCTGCATGGCCCTATCCCCGCGCAAGCTCGGCTGCGCCACACCGCCAACGAAGTCCGCAGTCGCCCTGTGACATCCAACCTTGCGCACAGCCCTCGATTTATTCCATGATTAATCCAAATCTTCACCCGCTCTTTGAAAACCGAAATCGTAGCCTTCGCGCCAGCTAAATCCTTTGTCCGAAATATTTTGCGGGCAAGTTCTTTGGATCTAATATTTTAGCCAGATCGACCAGGATCGAGTTTCTCGCAACTGCCTCATTCCAGAGATTTTACAGAGTCGATCTGTGATTTTTTTTGATCCGGATTCCAGCCTGGAACGCGGGTCCCCAAGCGCGTGCCCACAAAATAATTTCAAGGCTCGGGAACACAGCCGCGCCAGCACCCAATCGCCCAATGACCCGATCTCCCGATCACCCAAGGTTCTTCGTGCTACAGTTTTCTCGCGGGCAATTACGTTCGCTAGAATTCCGCTGTGTTCCCGACCATGGAACCGCGAATCATTCTGATCCATCTCGTGCTCAAGCTGGGCGTGGCCGCGGCCGTGTCCAGCAGCCTGGTGCGGTCCAGGGAATTTAAGCTGTTGTTGTTTCGCGAGGAGCGTACTCTTCGGCAGAAGTTTTACCTCGTGTTGTGCATGGCGCTTCCCATCGTGGTCGGCGTCTGGATTCGTCTTCTGGTCCCCAACTTCCTCGCGGGTGATCTGAGCTTTGAAACTGCGCTTCTCCTGGGCGTGATCGGCGGACGCTGGGCCGGATCCCTCGGCGGCGTTCTGATGGGCGCGCCCGCGCTGCTGCATGGGGAGTGGGCCGCGATGCCGTTCGATGTGCTTTGTGGTTTTCTCGCTGGCCAGCTTCGTACCATGGCCCTGGATAAGGACGATATCTGGTCGTTCTCTCCCTTCATCGACCAAAGCATCTTTCGCCTGATCCGGCGCAATCTACCCACGCCGCGCCTGTTCGACTGGCAGATCATGTTCTTCACCACGGTCGTGGGCCTGCGCTTTGTGCAGACGGAGCTGGCACGTTATTTCCCGCACTCCATCTTCAGCATGGAGAGCCCTGGAAATTATTGGGTGTGGGCTGCGATTTACGCAACCTCAGTGACGGCCATCGGAATCGAGATCAAGATCTTCAACGGCGTGCGCATTCAAATCAAACTGGAGGAGCAGGAGCGGCTGCTCTTGCATGCACGCATGGAGGCGCTGCAGAACCAAATCAATCCTCATTTTCTTTTCAATACCCTGAACTCGATTTCGTCTCTGGTCCGCTTCGATCCGGAGAAAGCGCGAGAAGTGATTTCCAAGCTGGCGACCATTCTGCGGCGTTTGCTCAACAGCGCGGATTCTTTCGTGCCGCTCCGCGAGGAAGTGGAATTCATCGACAATTATCTCGACATCGAAGTAGTGCGCTTCGGACACGACAAGCTTCGCGTGGTGAAGGAACTCGAACCTGCATCCCTCGACGTGATGGTTCCCAGCATGCTCCTGCAGCCGCTGGTGGAGAACTCCATCAAGCATGGGCTCTCTTCCAAAGTGGAAGGCGGCAGCATTCACCTGCGCAGCCGCCTGTCCGACTCCGGGCTGTTTATCGAGGTAGAAGACGATGGCGTGGGCATGAGCGCGGCGCAGGTTCTGGAATCAGCCAGTGCCCGAGGCAACGGCATTGGCATGGCGAACGTTTCCGAACGTCTTCAGGTGTTGTACGGAGACACAGCGCGCATGACCATCGACAGCCACGAAGGGAAGGGAACTCTTGTCCGCATCCGCCTGCCGCTGTTACAGGCCATGGGAGCGGTTCCCGAAGGTTTCTACGAAGAGCGCCCGATCACGCGCCGGTAAAACTCCTCATATTGGGGAACGATCAGGCTGGAGCAGAATCGCGATTGTGCCACGGCGCGCGCGGCTTTGCCCATAGCCCGGAGCCGGCTCTCATCCTTTAGTAATTCGATCGCGTAAAGCGCCATCGTTTCTACATCGCCGACGTCCGCGAGGTAACCGCTGACGCCATGTTCAATCACTTCCGGCACTCCACCGGGACGGGTCGCGATGGGGACGACTTCACAGGCCATGCCCTCGAGCGCCGCCAGACCAAAAGACTCCAGCTCGCTCGGCATCAGCAGAATGTCGGCGATTCCCAGTTTCTCCTGCACCTGATCCTGCTTGCCCAGAAAGAGCACGTCTTCATGGATTCCTTTTTGCACGGCCAACCATTCCGCGACTGAACGGTCCGGGCCGTCGCCGATGAGAAGCAGTTTCGACGGAATCTGCTTGTGCACGCGATCGAATATTTCGACTACGTCAGTGACGCGCTTTACAGGCCGAAAATTCGAAAGGTGCACCAGCAAGCGTTCACCTTTTGGGGCATATTCAGTGCGAAGTTCCGCGGAGTTCTTCGGCCTGCAATAGACATCGCAATTGACCGAGTTGTAGATGACTTTGATTTCCTTCTTGACGTCGAAAACCCGCATGGTACGGTCGCGCAAGTAGTTTGAAATCGCGGTCACGCCGTCGCTCTGGTCGATAGAGTAGCGCGTGATCGGCAAATACGATCGATCGATCCCCACAAGGGTGATGTCTGTGCCATGCAGGGTTGTGACAAAAGGCAGCCGTCGTCCCCGCGGACCCTCCGCCATCATCTGCCGGGCCAGCAGCGCGCTCACGGAGTGCGGAATTGCGTAGTGCACGTGCAGCAGGTCGAGATCGTATAGCTGCGCAACTTCGGCCATGCGCGTGGCCAGCGCAAGATCGTACGGCGGATAGTCGAACAGCGGGTACCGCGACACCTCGACTTCGTGATAGTGAATGTTCGGTTCCTGGCCACGCAGGCGGATGGGCTGGGCATAAGAAATGAAATGTATCTCGTGGCCGCGCTGTGCCAACTCCAGCCCGAGTTCCGTCGCCACCACGCCGCTGCCGCCGTAGGTCGGATAACAGGTGATCCCGATCTTCATTTCGCGAACCCCGTCTCTTCTTGACAGTTCTGTAATTCGATGGCGGCAAGCACCAGACGATGCAGATTCTACAGCGCGCGGGTCGGTGTTGCGGCGTGGGAAGTGATTTCTGTGGCGAAGAACTACTCCGAATCTTTTTGTACTGGCCGGGACATGCCGGGGTCGATCTTGTCCAGGTGAGCCTGGAATCGTATCTTGGATTCGTCCGGCATGCCCGTGAGTTCGATCCCCATGCCGACTCCCGGATCGCAGGTTCGAACCGTTGCCGTAGAGGTGATGCGCTCCTGGTCGATCCAAAAATCGACTCGCAGCACGGTGGAAATAGGCAGCGGCATGGCGGTCTCAACATAACAACCATTTCCGCTAATGTCAGTGGCATTCACTCGCATCGGCGTGTTGACACGCTCATCGCGGAATTCCAGCGGGAACGAAACTTTGTGTCGTTGAAATCTTCTACGATTATCGGCGGTGGGAACGGGCAGGTTCGACCGCATCTCGATCGGCAACTCGGAGATCCACGGGCACTCCTGATCGACCACTAACTGAACCCCAACTTGAAGCTTCTTTAACGCGCCGGCTTCCATTACCCAGACTACTTTGCAACGCGCCTTCTTCGTCTCGAACTGAACGCCGACAACGTCGCCCACCTTCAATTCGTGCTCAAGCCCGCTGATGCAAGCTCCGGTTATGCTCACATTCTGCGCAGTGGCGTTCTGATGGAAGGGCTGGTTGTTTGCGCCCATGCCCCACACGCGTATCCGCAGGTCCAAGGTTGCGCGCGGAGCTGCCCCAGCAACAGACATAAGAATATAAACTCCTGCCAGCTTAAATCTTCTGAGCCGACTCTCACGCAATCATACGCTGGGAGCGATACTCGATTAAGGTTACCAAAGTTACGCGATTTGAGATTAGCACTCTAAATCGAGATCAGCAGCTAGGGCGTCCTGATATCCGCGTATGAAATTAAATCGATCCCTTGCTCCAACAGCAACTGCCGCGTTTCGGGCATCGTCAGCAGACGCAGTTCGGCCTCCCGCGATTCGCGCAGGCGAGTGTTGGCTGACTTTAGATCATCATCGTTATAGCCGGGATGACAGACAAACTCCCAGGTACCTTCAGGAATGATGGCAGCGATCGCGCGGAAGAGTTTTTCGTCCAGCACTCCCGTCACGACAATGCCGAACGTACCATCCGGGGTTGCGAACCCTTCGCGTTTCGCCGCATTTCGGAACTTCGTGGCAAGAGTACGAAGAATTCGTACCTCCGCATAACGCGTCCAAAGGCTGGGACGCGCCAGCAGTTCTCCGGATTTCAGCGGTTTGCTTGGGCCGAATGGATTCCGTATCGCCTGCACGCCGCACGCCCGTGCAGCCCGCAGCAGGGGCTGCAACACCGCTGGAAACAGATGGGTGTGCTTGTGAGTATCGACGTGAGAGACGTTGATGCCCGCCGATTGCAGCTTGCGAATCTGGGCGCGAACCTCACTCTCGATCTCGTCCGGATCCAGGCGTCCGGCAAGCGCCCGAACCGCAAAAGACTTCATCCCATCGCGGAAGCGGCCGCCGCGGGAAGCCGAAGTGATGGAAGGCAGTAGCGTCGGATCAACGACCGGTTTGCCGTCGATCAGCACGACATGGCAACCCACGCTGAGTTGCGGAACGGTTTTCGCCAAGCGCACAGCGTCGTCGAACGCTTGCCCGTTGGCCATCAGCGTGGAAGAGGTGACGATGCCGTGTGTATGAGCTTCGACGATACCGCGATTGACTCCTGAGGTGAAGCCAAAATCATCGGCATTGACGATCAGACGGCGCACCGCGTCAGTCTAGCAGGGCGCAGGAATCGCCTCTCCACGCAGAGCAATTTCACGAGTCTTTCGCCGCCCCGACGCGCACTGACTCGTAAACCCCACAGCATTACTTCTACTCACTCCTAGCGCGCGAGGTGGGGGAGGATCGGCGATAGGGTTTTTACGGGTTCGCGGCGGGTGCCGGGCTTGCCCATCCAGCCGGCCAGCGGCGACTGTACGCCGATTGCG
>JBEKHS010000049.1:0-22459 GCA_050012155.1 Candidatus Sulfotelmatobacter sp.
GCCATAGATGGGCCTCTCACCAAATTTAAGCCGAGATTTCTGAAGGAGGAATTACCAATGACTGTACTTACCCGTTTCGAACCTTTCCGCGAGTTTGCTACCCTGCAAGACCGCATCAACCGCGTATTCCGCGAGTCCTATTCGCCCGAGGGCCGGGATGAGTCTTTGACCACCTCGAGCTTTGCCCCTGCCGTTGACGTTTATGAGGACGAGCACAACGTCACCTTGAAGATTGAAGTCCCGGGAATCGATGAGAAAGATGTCGATGTTCGCCTGGAGAACAACACCCTGACCGTGCACGGCGAGCGCAAGATCGAGAAGGAAGAGAAAGAAGAGAACTACCGCCGTGTGGAGCGGCAGTACGGCAGCTTCACCCGCACCTTCACTCTGCCCAGCACCGTGGATGCCGAGAAGGTTTCGGCAAACTACGACAAGGGCGTGTTGAAAGTCACTCTGCCCAAGAAGGCGGAATCCAAGCCCAAGCAGATCAAGGTCAACATTGGCGGAGCCAAAGTAGAGAACGAGAAGACTCTCGAAGCTAAAGGGCCCAGCAAAGTCGCGTAAGAGCAGTGGCCAGTGGTCAGTTGCCAGCATCAGCGGGGAGCGGCGTACCAGCCGCTTCCCGTTAGTTTTTACTTTCGCAATTTGGCAATCGCGCAATAATGGAGTCGGGATCTGGATTCAGATTGCGCAATTACAAAATTACGAAACTACCAGACGGAGTTTTCCATGCCCATTCGTTGGGACAAATTTACGGTAAAAGCGCAGGAGGCTGTCCAGCGCGCGAACAATCTCGCCTCCGAGCACGGCAATCCCGAGCTGCTGCCGATACATCTGCTCGCTGCGCTGCTCGAAGACAAAGAGGGCATCGTCGCGCCGGTGCTCGAAAAGATCGGCATCGGTCCGCAGGCCGTGCTGAGCGATCTTTATCGCGACATCGACAAGCTGCCCAAGGTCTCTGGAGAAGCGGCGCAGGCTACGATGTCGAACGCCGCGAATAAGCTGCTGGAGCAGGCTTTCAAAGAGGCGGCCAATTTTAAAGACGAATACGTTTCGACCGAGCATCTGCTGCTGGCGATCACGCACCTCAAGCAGGATGCGGCGCAGCAGATCCTGGCGCGCCACGGGGCAACTTACGACGCGATTTTGAAGGCGCTGATCGCGGTGCGGGGCTCGCAAAAGGTCACCGACCAGAATCCGGAGGCGAAGTACCAGGCGCTGGAGCGCTATGCTCGTGATCTCACCGAGCAGGCCCGCCGCGGCAAGCTTGATCCAGTGATTGGACGTGACGAAGAAATCCGGCGCGTCGTACAGGTTCTCTCGCGGCGTACGAAAAATAATCCCGTGCTGATCGGCGAACCCGGCGTGGGCAAGACCGCAATCGTCGAAGGTTTGGCGCAGCGGATTATTTCCGGCGACGTGCCTGAAGTGCTCAAGAACAAGCGCGTGGTCGCGCTCGATCTGGGCGCGATGCTGGCCGGAGCAAAGTATCGCGGCGAGTTTGAGGACCGGCTTAAGGCCGTGTTGAAGGAGATCGAAGACTCCGCGGGCCAGGTGATTCTGTTCATCGACGAGCTGCATACCCTGGTTGGCGCGGGAGCTGCGGAGGGTTCAATCGACGCTTCCAATATGCTCAAGCCGGCGCTGGCTCGCGGAGAGCTGCGTGCTATTGGCGCCACGACGTTGAACGAGTATCGGAAATATATCGAGAAAGACGCGGCGCTGGAGCGGCGCTTCCAGATTGTTTTCGTGGGTGAGCCCAACGTTGAGGACACCATCGCGATTCTGCGCGGGTTGAAGGAGCGCTACGAAGTTCATCACGGGGTACAAATCAAGGATTCCGCGATTGTCGCCGCCGCGACGCTCTCGCACCGTTATATATCCGACCGCTTCCTGCCCGACAAGGCCATCGACCTGGTCGACGAAGCAGCGGCTTCGATTCGCATTCAGATCGATTCGCTGCCCACTGACATCGATCAACTCGAGCGGCGGGCGACGCAGCTTGAAATCGAGAAGCAGGCGTTGAAAAAAGAAGACGACGCGAACTCGCAGGAGCGGTTATCTGTCATTGAGAAGGAGCTCGCCGGCATTCACGAGAAATCGAACGCGCTTAAGGCCAATTGGAAAAAAGAAAAGGACCTGATTGCCCGGTCGCGTGAGCTGAAGGAAAAGATCGAGAAGCTCAAGATCGAAGAGCAGTCTGAAGAGCGCAAGGGCAATTTGCAGCGCGTGGCCGAAATTCGCTACGGCTTGTTGCGGCAAGCCGAGCAAGAATTGGCGAAGCTTACGGAAAAACCAGCGGGCGAGGGTGCCCGCTCCACACGCATGTTGAAAGAAGAAGTGGACGAAGAAGATATTGCGCGCATCGTCTCCAAGTGGACCGGCATCCCGGTTTCGAAGATGCTCGAAGGCGAAGTGAAGAAGCTGGTCACGATGGAAGACCGGCTGCGGCTGCGCGTGGTGGGCCAGGAACAGGCTCTGGAGCGCGTGGCCAACGCCATTCGGCGATCGCGTGCGGGGTTGAGCGATCCGAAGCGTCCGATTGGTTCATTCATTTTCCTGGGACCGACGGGAGTCGGCAAAACCGAACTGGCTCGCGCGCTTGCGGAATTTCTTTTCGACGACGAGCGCGCCCTGTTGCGCATCGACATGTCGGAATACATGGAGAAGCATTCCGTGGCGCGTTTGATTGGCGCGCCGCCGGGCTATGTCGGCTACGAAGAAGGTGGCCAGCTTACCGAGCAGGTTCGCCGCCGGCCTTATGCGGTCGTGCTGTTCGACGAGATCGAGAAGGCGCATCCCGACGTATTCAATGTGATGCTTCAGATTATGGATGACGGGCGCCTTACCGACGGCAAGGGCCGCGTGGTGGATTTCAAGAACACGATTCTGATCATGACGTCGAATCTCGGCTCGAGTTATCTCCAGGCCGAGAATCTGCGCACGCCGGAAGATTTCGAAAAGGCCAGCGAGCAGGTGATGAACGCGCTGCACGGCCACTTCCGGCCGGAGTTCCTGAACCGCGTCGATGACATCATCGTCTTCAGCCCGCTGGGCAAGGAACAGTTGGTGAAGATCATCGAGCTGCGCCTGGAAGACGTGCGCCGCCTGCTCGCCGACCGCAAGATTTCGATCGAGCTCACCGATGCCGCGAAAGAACTTTTATTCACGCAGGGCTACGACGCCAACTTCGGCGCGCGTCCGCTGAAGCGTGCGATTCAGAAGCTGGTGCAGGATCCACTGGCGCTTAAGATTTTGGATGGCGAAATTCTGCATGGCGATCACGTCGTAGTCGATGCCGACAAGAAAGCTGGCAAGATGAAATTCGAAGTGAGCCAGCGCGTGGGAGAGAAAGAGCCGGCGAAGGCAAGGCGTTAAGGACAGATAACTGTGATCCCGAGCGCAGCGAGGGACCTTGGTGTTTGCTCGCATCGGGAATACAGATGGGGCAAGCGGAAACCAAGGTCCCTCGCTGCGCTCGGGATGACAACACGTTTTTGCTGGTTGGCTTACTCGTGCGTGAAGGCCTCGACGACTTCTGGCGACATGGCTAATATCCACGCGATGATAACTCGAACCATGATCTGTGCGCCGTACCAGAAGAAGCGCCAGGTCAAGTCCCTCGCGGCCGCGGAGACTGCGGGGATTGATCCTGCAACTCCGATGACCATAAGCACGATCGCACACCAGCGGGCCCAGTTGCGCAGCCGATAAAGGCCCCAACCGATCAGCGCCCACCCTACACCGATTGATATAGCCGTCTGCGCTCCGTCTAATTCTCTTCCGTACGTGATTCCAGTTGCCCGCGTTAGTGCGAGCGTGCCCGGTTCCACAAACTCGATGATGCCAATCGCGACCAGATATCCCGCGACCAGAAAAAATAAAACTGCGATCACCGCGATGCTGGCCGGGCGCTCCATAGCTTGAGACTACCGCAGTTTCACACGAGAAGCGTCGCCGCTCTGTGGCACACTAGATTTATGCCCAGTCTCACTCTTGGCGATTTTGAACTCAGCATTTTTTCCGATGGCACTTATCCGCTCGATGGCGGCGCATTCTTCGGCGTGGTGCCGAAGGTGATGTGGTCACGAAAAGTTGCGGCGGATGAAAGGAATTACGTAACGGCGGGGTTGAACTCGCTGCTCATTCGCACGAAACATCCGCGCACGAAACATCCGCACACGGAACATGCGCGCACCGGCATGCAAACTGTGCTGGTTGAAACCGGGATGGGCAATAAGCTTTCCGAGCGCATGATCAAGTTTTACGGGCAGCCGGCGCAGTTGCTGGCGAATCTTGCCGCCGCGGGAATTGCGCCGGAAGATATCGACATTGTCATCAATACGCATCTCCATTTTGATCATTGCGGCTGGAATACCGTGCGCAAGGATGGCAAGATCGTCCCGACATTTCCGCGCGCGAAGTATTACGCGCCCGAAGGCGAATGGCAATATGCGCGAAGGCCGAGCGAGCGCGATGCCATCAGCTATATTCCCGACAACTACGACCCGCTGGTACAGAGCGGGCGGATGACCCTGCTTAAAGGCGGCGAAGAAATCGTTCCCGGAATTTCAGTAAAGACTTTTCCCGGACACACTGCGCACATGCAGGGCGTAATCGTCGAGAGTGGAGGGCGGACTGCGTGTTACATCTCCGACTTGATCCCCAGCACGGCGCACATCGACCTGACGTGGGGCATGAGCTTCGATCTCTATCCGCTGCAGACCATCGAGAGCAAGAAGCGGTACTACGCTTCATCGATTCCGGGAAGATGGCTGACTGTTTTCACGCATGATCCGAAGGTGCCGTGGGCGTTTGTGGAGAGGGATGAGGTGGGGAAGATGGTGGCGAGTGAAATCGGAGGTTAGGACTCACACGGCTTATTTTTTCAAGGCCGTATGACGGTGGCCGCGCAAGAACTCTTCCCGTGAGATCGTCCTGGTCCTCACATTCCCACCGTGAACAGGCTGCAGCGTCACGCTAATCTCCTTGTACTGAATGCCCTCATGGTCGTGCTGCTCAGCATAGCCAAAGGCCTTCTCGTACTCGCCATAGGATGGTTGCCAGCGGAAGGCGTCGTCGGACTCGATCCAACCGTGGCCCATCGTGTATGCCAGCCTGTAGTCGCCTTCCGGGATGGTGCTCCTGCTAGCCGAGTCATTTTGTCGTACTAAAAACCAGCATATAGTCCGTAAGTCCCTCGGATCGTAGAGGCGAACCACGGCATCCTCGTCTGTTCCGTTCTGAACCGACAGAACTCCGTGGCCGCCTTCGCATCGATCGGACTCGATGCTGCTCCCATTGGGTAGTGAGTTATATGTCTCGGGTCTTGGAATACGGCGCGGGGGCGGAAGACGGATCCCGGTCTTCGGCGTGTCCCTCCCGCGCTCCTCCTCAACTTGATCCGCAGAGAAGGTCATGGGCTGGCTAGCGGTTGCTTCGGGCTTTCCCGGAGTGCCAATCCCGGGAGGCCCGTTGCCGACAGAATCGTCGCTGTCGAGGGTAAATCCGGGCGGAGGCGGGGGGACGCTGGGCGCAGAAACCTCGTGACCATGGGTGGACCGAGAAGCGCTCGGCTTCCGAATATACAGAACCAGGGCGCTCGCTGCTGCGAGAGCGACCAATACTGCGGTCGCCAAGACGACGCGTGATCGACGGGGTTTGCTGTTGTGGACTCCCACGTTGGGATGCGGGCGGACGCTCGTCGGAGGAGACTGCACAATCGTCCGCACAGCCCTTAGGATCGGGACCGCGCTTCCGCATATCGAACATCGCAGGCTCCTGCCGATGTTTGCCTCGTCCGAGTGGTACACGGTCTGGCACATCGGGCACTTGATGTCGAGCATGAGAGCGACCTCAGGCAGGCGGAATTATATCGCTGAAAATTGGAAATTGGAGCCACAAAAGCTGCGCCGGGAGCTCAGCCTTCGCGGGCGAGGGCGCCCGCACTACACAACCCGGTTTCGAAGAATTCCTCTACCCTCCCCAGGATCTCCACAGCGCTTTTCGACTCGTAGATCGCCTTGCGCAGCGCAGCTCCACCGGGGACACCGTGGGTGAACCAGGAGGCGAACTGCTTCATCTTGCCGACGGCGTCGGGGAGTTCTTCTTCGATCAGCATCTGGAAGTAGGTGCGGATCATCTGGTAGCGGTCGGCCTCCGAGGGCTCATCATAGAGCTTCCCGTGCGTGGAGCCCCGGACGCCCTCGTCCGGGGAGCTGCTGCCCAGGCGGACGAGGGCGTCCGCCCCTCCACGAACGTTGCAGTACTGCTGAATCTGCCGGAAGATCCACGGATTCGACGGGGCGGTGCGGCCGATCATTACGGCGTCGCAGGCGGTTTGGGTGACCATGGCGCAGGCGTCTTCCGGGGTGCGGATGTCGCCGTTGCCGATCACGGGAATTTTGACGGCGTCTTTTACGGCCGCGATCCACTCCCAGCGGGCATTTCCACTGTAGCCTTGTTCGCGGGTGCGGGCGTGCAGCGCTACGGCGGCGAGACCACAGGACTCGGCCATGCGAGCGAGTTCTACGCAGACGATTTCGTCGTCGCTCCATCCGGCGCGGAACTTCACGGTGAAGGGAATGGTCACGGCGGCGCGTACGGCTTCAAAGATGCGGCCGATGGCGGGAAGATCGCGCAGCAGGCCGGAGCCTCCGTTGCACTTCACGACTTTCTTCGCCGGACAGCCGAGGTTCAAATCGACCAGATCGAAGCCGAGGCCTTCAACCATGCGCGCGGCCTCGGCCATCACCTGCGGATTGCTGCCAAAGAGCTGCGCGGAAATAGGGTGCTCGTCTTCGTAGAAGTGGAGATAGCGCTTGGCCTTCTGGTCCTTCTTGCGGAGCACACCGTCGGCGGAGGTGAACTCGGTCATGATGAGGCCGCATCCGCCTAGGTTGCGGATGAAGCGGCGGAAGACGGTGTCGGTGACTCCGGCCATAGGAGCAAGGACCGTGGCTGGGGCGATTCGGACTGTGCCGATGGTAAGACTTAATGGGACTGACTTTTGTGACGCCGTCTGGCGGACAGGAGTGTCCGCCCCACACGAGTTCGGCGCCGCATTGTCCCACATTTTGCGCACGGTTCTATTCTACTTGCCCCTGCAAAATGAAGCCCTCGCCAGTAGGCGAGGGCTGAGTTTTAAGGTGTATCGTGAAATCCGTGGCAAAGAAGTTAGTTCTTCGACGCCTCGGCCTTCGCGGGTGCGGGAGCGTTTTTGGCGTATTTGCGGCGGAAGCGCTCGACGCGGCCGGCGGTATCCATCAGTTTCTGCTTGCCGGTGAAGAAGGGATGGCAGGCGGAACAGATTTCTACACTGATGTCGCCCTTATGAGTGGAGCGGGTGACGAAGGCGTTACCGCAGGCGCAATGCACGCGCACTTCGTTATAAGCGGGATGAATGGCTGCTTTCATGGGTTCGACCTCGATTCCGAATCCTTAGATTCTACCGGAAGGGCGCGGGATTCAGCAATCGCCGAGCCCACTCCGGAGAATCGCGCCACGCAACGGAGCGCAAAACGGGCGATTGAATGAACGATGGGACGGGGGCACAATCCTGAGAAAAATTAGCATAGGGCGGGCTAGGAGAAAAATATGAAGCGCATTCTATTGCTCGCGTTGACTGTCATCGCTTTATCAGGAACGATTGCCTGGGCGGACGGGCCTCCTAACTGTTACCCAGGGGTCTCAAGCAGCGACGAGCCCAAGTGTTATCCGCCGCAGGACCTCGGGGGTAGTCGGCGATAGTCCAGTGCGTCCGAAAAATGGCAGTCGGAGGTTGAAGCTGGTGGCTGGGACCGGCTGCGGGGAAAGTGTCTGTCGCACGTAGAAGACTACTGCGAGCATTCTCGCGCGGGCGTGAAGGCCGACTACTCCTTCAGAAGCGAAACTGATACGACACCTTCACGAAAACCTGGCGGCTGTCGTTCATAAAGCCTTTGGCGGTGTATAGCCCTGCCAGACCCGCTGGATCCTGCATCAGTTCGTGGTCCAGGTTCTGCAGGTCGCTATTGTAGCCAACGTAAATCGCCGTGCCGGGATGGATGAGATAGGTAAGCAAGAAATAGGAGCTGAACTCCTTCTGCGTGGGCTGATAGGTGTAGGGGTAAACTGTGTTGCCCGGCGTATTTGCCAGCAGAGAATAGTACTGCATAATCAGGCGCAGAGAAAGCTGTTGAGTGAACTGCCAGTTCCATTTACTTTGCACGATGTGGTCATTGAAAATGCCCCTGCCGATGCCCTGTATCTGCGCGAGGGTTTCCAGATAGGTGCTGTCGCTGGCGCGCAAACGCGAGAATAGATAAGTGTTTTCAATTTTCAGCGGCGTGAGCGGACGAAAAGACAGGGACGCAGACGCTGAATCCGATCGCGAAAGAAGAAACTGCGGCAGAGCGTTGGCCGCAGGCACGAAGTTCACTCCATCTCCCCAGGAATAGCTCGCTCCCAGTGTAACCTTCCGAAAGTAGCCAGTTTGAAAGTTGGCTTGGCTGAGATGTTCGTGGTAGTCCTGATTGTGGGTTACGTTCGGCAGACCGATGAATGTGAAATCCTGCCGCCTTAGCCGCTCACGGAACTCTTCATAAGGGCTCAGCCAAATGTGCGTTTGTCCCCGCCCTTCGATCCTGAGATAGGGGTCATAAAATGTATCCAGCCTGTTCCCCTCGTGATCGAAGTCATAGCGCTGGCGGATCGATGGTCCCCAAGCTAAGACCCAGCCCTTCTTCGGGCGGAAGCGGTAGTAGACAACGTTGTACATTTCGCGAATGTCCACACGGTTTACGAATCCCGGCACGGTTACGAAGCCAGGACTCACGTCCTGGTAGGTGCCGATGTAGTTGAAGTGCAGGCCGCTACGCCGGACTTCGAGCTTGTCGGCGGGGCCTGCATAGTGGTTGCCGTTGCCGAAGTTGCCGGAGCTGAACGGGAACAGGTTGTACTCGCAGGTAGTTTGCAGGTTTCCGGACGGCGAAAGGTATGCGTTCAGCCCCTGCAAGTTGCTCGAACTGACTACAGCCTGGCCTTCCAGAATCCAGTTGGCATTGAAGCGCAGGCGCGTGTCTATTCCGCCTACGCGGTTAAACTCGCCGGTTGTGGGGCATTCCCAGTCGGTATAGACCGCGCCTACAGTCGACTGCCGGAAAATGTCGCGGTTGACTCGCGCGATCGTGAAGTAAGAGCGGATGCCGGAGAGATCATCCGAACAAACAGGGGAAGTCGCGGGGCAGAAGCTAGGAACCGCCAGCCCCGGAGCGCGGTCATCGCTGGACATCAGGCCCACAGAATACGGACCCTCCTTGCCCGTCAGGCGAATTCCGGCTGAAGGATCTTGAATGTTGCGGGTGAAGAATAAGTCGATCGGCGTGCGGAAGTAATCTTCGTTCTCGAGAAAGAAAGGACGCTTCTCGGGAAAATAAACCTCGAAGCGCTGGTTCACCGTGATCTGCGGATCTTCGGACTCCACCTGGCTGAAATCGGGATTCGCGGTCAGGTCGAGCACAAAATGGTCGTGGATCACGAACTTCGCATCCAAACCCGCCTGCCCCTGGACGGTCGCATTCTGAAAAAATGGATTGTAAGGGTCGACCGTGTCCAGCGACCGAAAGCCGCGCAGGATGCCGTAGGGGATCAGCTCAATGTCGCGACCCGGCGAAATTCCTTCGAGGCCGTCGAGAGTCGCGGCCTGGCCAAGCCTGCCCGCAATTTTGTAGGAAACCTGCGGCCAGAATGCTTCCTCGTTTTCGCGCTTGATGCCGCGATACAGAATGATTCCCCATTCTTGTTTATCGGTCGCGGGGAAACGGAGGCTCTTGAACGGAATCGACATCCAGACCACAAAACCGCGGCTGGTCACCTTGCCGCGCGAATCCCAAACGGCGTCCCACGAGACATCCCAGTTGCCGCCGGTCTCCTGGCGTGAGGCTTCAGTGTAGATAGCATCCCACTGCACGCCGAGCGGCGTGGTCTGAAACTCATAGGCTCGCCGCCGATCGTGAAAGGTATCGAGGAGGACGGCGACCTGGTCATCGTCCTGGATGTCTTCGCGGACCGACATTCGCGCCCGCACTTTTTTCGGATCGTCGAAACAGACGAACACCAGGTAGAGATTCTTCTGGTCATAACCGAGGTAGGCTTGAGTCGGCTCGGAGACTTTCTCGCCATCGTGCGGATTGCGTTGCACAAAGTCGGTGACTATAGCCATCTGCAGCGCGGTGTCGCCCTCGGGCTTCATCCCCAGAAAATCTTCGAGCGCGGGGGCATGGGCCAGGCGCGGAATGATGAGCGTGGGCGGCGCGATCGCCGGCTTGGGCGCCGGACGCACTTCAGGATTTTCGATTGCCGGTTCCGGCAACTGGGCCGAGGGCGCAGGATTCTGCGAGGATGGTTGAGGCCTCTGTTGCTGCTGAGCGGGATTCGACTCTGGTGGCGGAGGGGTTTGGGGCGTGGTCTGCGAATTTTGTCCGGAATGACTCTGCTGCGGCGGCGCGGGATTCTGCGCCGCGGAGGCGGAGCCCGGCACCACGGCCAGTTGCTGTGACGGTGCGCCCCACACGCATTCCACGGCGGCGGGCGCGATCAGCGCACCTGCCAAAAGGAGTCGCAGAGGTCGGTGGAGTGAACGGCCTCGAACTCGACTCAAATGCAAAACGTCCTCCCGCCTATCCGCATCGGTCCCGGGACGAATCAAGCAAGATACACTACCGGAGCCTCTACAAGACAGGAAAAGTGCGTCTGTACGGTTTTGCGAACAGCCGCGGGTGGGGTTCGGAGGGAGTGGAAAGTTGAACGTTGTCTAAGTTTCGAAAAGCGACCGCGGCAAACCTGACTGGCGACCTCAAGCCGGGTCACAAAGAGTTAGGAAGACTGCGTTGTTGGATTTCCGTGGGATCCGCGGTTTCCAAAAACAATTCCACTGCTTCTTGCAGGTTGTTACGCGCGGATTCGATGGTGTCGCCCTGGCTGGCGACGTCGAGCTCCGGGCACAGGGCAACGTAGCCGTCTCCTTCACGTTCAATGATCGCGGTAACATGTCGCAGATGTTTCATGTCGCTCCCATGAAGTCGATGTCACATTGTAGAACAACAGGCGCAACAACAAGTTTCTAGAACAGCGAACTCTGCCGGCGAGTGGGCGTGATGCCGAAATGATCGTAGGCGAGTTGAGTGGCCACGCGGCCGCGGGGAGTGCGGTTCAGGAAGCCAATCTGCATCAGGAACGGCTCGTAGATTTCTTCAATCGCGTCCGGCTCTTCGGCCAGCACCGCTGCCAGGGTGTTCACCCCCACGGGGCCGCCCTGATATTTTTCGATGATCGTCAGAAGCAGCTTGCGGTCGACCTCGTCGAAACCATACTTATCCACTTCCAGCATCTGCAGCGCGGCCTGGGCCGTGGGTAGATCGATCTTGCCCGCGCCGCGCACCTGAGCGTAGTCGCGCACGCGCCGCAGCAGGCGGTTCGCGATGCGCGGCGTCCCTCGCGACCGGCTCGCAATTTCCCTTGCTCCAGCATCGTCGACTTCCACTCCCAGAATCTCGGCCGAGCGCTCGACGATCACGCGCAAATCCTCAGGCGTGTAAAATTCCAGCCGTAGAACGATCCCAAAGCGAGCCCGCAACGGCGCTGAAATCAAGCCCGCTCGCGTGGTCGCGCCGACAAAAGTAAACGGCTTTACCTCGAGCGTATGCGTGCGCGCCGACGGACCCTGGCCAATAATAATGTCGAGCTTGTAATCCTCCAGCGCCGAATACAACAGCTCTTCGAGAACCGGCTGCAGACGATGGATCTCATCGATGAACAGAACTTGCTTGTCCTGCATATTCGTGATAATCGCCGTAAGATCACCCTTGATCTGCAACAGCGGCGCCGCCGTCGGCTGGAAGTGCACGCCCAGTTCGTTGGCAATAATGTTGGCCAGCGTCGTCTTTCCCAGCCCCGGAGGCCCGTACAGCAGCACATGATCCATGGCCTCGCCACGCGAGCGTGCGGCCTCAATCGCGACGGCAAGATTTTCTTTGACCTTGGCCTGGCCGATGAACTCGCCCAGCCGCTGTGGCCGCAGCTTAAGCTCGAACGAAGAATCGTCTTCGACCGGGGCAGCCGACACAAGGCGCTCGGGGCTGTAGTTCAGGTTGGGATTGTTCTTGGCAGTGGCCACTCGCCGGATATTATCACGATCAATGTGGGGACGGGCCGCCTCGGCCGTCCAGCCGAGCGCAGCCCGGCTTGCATAGGTTGTCACCAGAAGTACTGAGAAACACCCGAGAAAAACAGCTCGACTGGACCCAGGCCGACCTCGCCGCTAAACTCGGGGTCTCCCGGCAAACCGTCAACGCCATCGAAACCGAGAAGTACGATCCCAGCCTTCCCCTAGCTTTCAAGATCGCCAAGATATTTCGCAAGCCTGTGGAAGAGATCTTCAGGGCGTAGGTTGCGAACCGCTATTTCGGATACCAGTCCAGCACCCGCACCTCGATGCCGGTACCTTCCAATGCTTTCTGAAATACCGCGAGGTCAGATCCGTGATAGTGGTAAGGAATTACAACCTTCGGATGAAAGGCCTTGACTGCGTCAGCCGCCTCTTCCGGCGGCATAGTGTAAGGCAAATTCATGCACACGAACGCCACATCGATGTTCTTGAGCGCGCGCATCTCCGGGATGTTTTCCGTGTCGCCCGAGAAGTAGAAACGCTTGCCGCCGTAGGTGAGCACGTAGCCATTGTCGCGTCCCTTGGGATGAAAAAATTCTCCCGCGGCCGGTCCACGCTTCAAGTTGTAGGCCGGAACTGCCTCAATCGTCCAACCCTGCCAGCTTTTCGTTTCTCCGTTAGTAATGGGCTTCGCGCTGGTAACAGTTTGGACCACCGATGGCGGGGCCAGAATCTCCGTTCCCGTTTTGCTGATTTCCTTGATCGACCCCGGGTCCATGTGGTCGCCATGAATATGGGTGATCAGAATGAGGTCGGCTTTTGGTAGTCCTGTGAATTTCGCAGGCTTGGCGGGATCGAGATAAATCGTTTTTCCTCCCGCCTCGATCAGGGTGCTGGCGTGATATATGGGAGTGATTTTGACCGGCCCCGCCGACGTAGGGAAGACTTGCGTCTCGGCGGCTCGGGCAAGAGGCGCGAGCGCGATAACAGAGCAGACAACCATCGGAAGCAGTTTCATTGGCAACCTCGTCTCAATAGACTGTAATTGACATTGTGACACATAATGTGTCACATTACCAACATGCCTTCGGTAAATTTGCGCCAGCTCCGCGACACCCGCCGCCTGAAAGCGTGGCTCCGGGCGGGAAATACGGTGGAACTGCGAGAGCGCGACCGCGTGATCGCCCGCATCGTCCCTGCAAAGGTGGAGGAAAAACCGGCGAAGTGGCCGGACTTCGAAGCCCGCGCCAGGGAGATTTTTGGCGACCGGATTCTCCCTAATGTCGTTCTTGAGGATCGAGGGCGTTATTGAGCGCTTATGTTGATTCGAGCTTCGTTGTTTCTTTGTATTTGACCGACGTCCATTCCGCAGAGGCTCGGCGTCGCGTTCAGGGGGCGCCCCCGCTAATCCTAACTCCACTGCATCGCGCCGAGTGGGCCCATGCTCTGGGACAACATCAATTTCGCGGGACTGTGACGGCAGAGAAGGCCCAAAGCGCGCATGCTCAATTTGCTTCCGATGAGGCTGCCCACCTGTGGCGCGCGGCTCCAATTCCAGAGAACGCTTTCGAGCTCTGCGCCGATCTCGCTCGCCGTTACGCGTCGAAATTCGGCATGCGAACGCTCGACACGTTGCATGTGGCCTGCGCGCTGGAACTCAAGGCTGAACGATTCTGGACGTTCGACGAACGCCAGGCGAAACTGGCGAAGGCGCAGGGGATGAAGGCCTTGTAGGAAATGCGATTCGCTTACTCTTCCTCTTCCTTCACCTCGCCCCGCTCCGCTTTCGCCTTCTCAATAATTTTTTCCTGCAACTGTCCCGGCACCGTGTCGTAGTGGTGCATCTCCATGCTGAAGCTGCCGCGGCCCTGCGTCATTGAGGTCAAGTCGACGCCGTAGGTCAGCATCTCGGCCATGGGGACTTCGGCTTTCACAACGGTGTTGCCGCCTTTGTTGTCCATGCCCTGGATGCGGCCGCGGCGGCTGTTCAGGTCGCCCATGATCGAGCCAGCAAATTCGTCGGGCACGGTGATCTCGACCACCATGATGGGCTCGAGCAGCGTGGGCTTGGCGACCTCCATCGCTTTCTTGAAGGCGATGCGGCCGGCCATCTGGAACGATAAGTCGTTCGAATCCACATCGTGATAGGACCCGTCGTACAGGATCACGCGGAAATCAACGACCGGGAATCCGGCCAGGTAGCCGCGCGCGGCGGCATCCTTGATTCCTTTTTCCACCGCCGGAATGAAATTCTTCGGAATCGCGCCGCCGAAAATATCGTTCACAAATTCAAACTGTCCGCCGCGCGGCATGGGCTCCATCTTGATTTTGCAATCGCCGTACTGGCCGTGCCCGCCCGTCTGCTTCTTGTGCCGCCCCTGCACGTCGGCCTTGGCGCGAATGGTTTCGCGGTAAGGCACCTTGGGAGCTTTCAAAATCACTTCCGTGTGGTAGCGCTTCTTCAGCTTCGAAACGATGACTTCAATATGCTGCTGACCTGTACCAGCGATCAGAAATTCTTTCGTCTGCGGGTCGCGGAAGAAGCGCAGCATGGCATCTTCTTCCATCAGCTTGTGGATGCCCGGTCCCAGCTTGTCTTCATCGGCGCGGCTCTTCGGCTCAATGGCAAAGGTAATCGCCGGTTCCGGCAGCTTCACTCGCGGATACTGAATTGGAGCGGCCTTGTCTCCCAGCGTGTCGCCGGTGAGCGTGTCTTTCAATTTCGCCACGGCTCCGATGTCTCCGGCGTGCAGCTCGGTCACCGGGACGGCCGTCTTGCCTTGCATGATGGAAATATGCGACAGCTTCTCGGTCGATCCGCGCGAGAAGTTCTGCGCGGTTGCCTCATTCTTGAGCACGCCGGAGAAAACTTTGAAATAAGAAATCCTGCCGGCGAACGCATCTGAAATGGTTTTGAACACATAGAGTGATACCGGCTCCGCGTCGGTCTCATGCCGCTTGGGAGCGTCCCCGTTGCCTGAGGATGCCGGTTCGCCCTGCACCCACTCGTGCTCGGAGGGCGCGGGAGTGTAATCCACAATAAAATCCATCACCCGGTCGGCGCCCACGTTGCCGAGCCCGGAGCTGAAGATGACAGGAAAAAGCTTGTCCTCACGAATGGCGTTGTGCAGCGCGGGGATTAAGTCTTCTTCCGGAATCGTTCCCTTTTCGAAGAACTCCTCCATCAATTTGTCGTCGCCTTCGGCGATCAACTCGACCAATTGTTCGTGCGCTTCCTGCACCTGCGCCCGCATGTTGGCCGGGATCTCGGTTTCTTTGCCTTTGCCGTTTCCTCCCAGTTCGTACGTGTAGGCCTTCATGCGCACCAGGTCGATCACGCCGGTCAGATTCTTCTCGCTGCCGATCGGCAGCTCAATCGGAATCACATCCCGTCCGAAGGCGTTGACGAGAGACTCCAGCACGCGCTCGGCGTTGGCCCGGTCGCGGTCCATGCGGTTGACCACGATCAGCCGCGGAGTTTTGTACTCGTCGCAATCCTTCCATACTCGCTGCGTCACCACTTCCACCCCAGCCACGCCATCGACCACTACAATGGCCGCATCCACCACGGGCAGCACCATGCGGGCCTCGTGCACAAACATGTTGAAACCGGGCGTATCGATCACGTTGATCTTGGTCTTGCCCCACTCCACGTAAGCCGCCGAGGCGGCAATCGACATCTTGCGCGCAATCTCCTCCTCGTCGTAATCCGTCACGGACGAGCCATCGTCCACACGCCCCAGCCGCGGCGTCGCTCCCGCGGTGTACAGCATGGCCGCAAGCAACGAGGTTTTGCCGGCGTGCCCGTGGCCCACAATTGCAACATTACGAATGTTTTCTCCGGAATAAACCTTCACGAGTAGGCTCCTTCGCAGGCGTGGAAAGAGAGACGGCCCAGAAGAGGATCAGTGCAGTAGAAGGCCAGTCCAACACCACCTGCCAAAACTTAGGATGCTACCACGCGGGGAGCAGACGCGCCAACCGCTGGGCAGGGGTAGTGGTGCAGTTTGGCTTACGCGTTAGGCCGGTTAAGTGGGAGATCCTTCGCTATGCCTGAAAAACGGCTCCGCTCAGGATGACAGTCGTGGTCAGTGCAAACTGCACCACTACCAGACAGGTGCAAAGAAGTCGGCTGGATTGTATGATTCCTCCGAATGTTAGGGAACCGCACCAACGAGCAGTGGATCGAGCAATACGCCTCCAGCCACCAGCATCCGGTGAACCGGGTCTGCCACACGCTGGGGATTCCGACGATCCTGGTGTCGGTTGGCGTTTTCGTGGGCAGTATCTTCGTTCACCGGCTTTGGCCCTACGCGCTCGGGTTGTTTCTGCTGGGATGGATTTTCCAATTCGTCGGTCATGCGTTCGAGGGGAAGGCTCCAGAGTTCTTTCACGACTGGCGTTTTCTGTTCGTCGGCGTGCGCTGGTGGTGGGCGAAGATCCACGGCAAGGCCTGAAGTTTTGTTTGTGGAAGCGTAGGGTAACCACGGGGGCTAAAGCCCGGAATTTCTCGAATCGCTTACGCGGCGCTTAAGCGCGCGCTTCCACGGCCGTGCGGGCTTCTGATTCAGACTGATTTCCGTTGTTGTCTCGGCCTTGGTAAGTTGGTAAGCTGCGAACATCGCAAGTATGCATCGCCTGACTGCCAAATTTCTGCTCGTATTCGCGCTGGTGGGCTATCTCGCGCCCATCGCGATGGCGTCGTCAGCGCCCGCCCATGCTTGCTGCCTGCGCAAGGGAATTCACCACTGCGAGGATGCTCAGGGTTCCGAAACCGAGCAACCCGTCATCCGCGACGCGAGTTGCTGCAAGGGTGATTGTGGCCGCGCAGTAACCACCGCGCAGTGGGCTCATGCGCGGGCGATCGCGGCTGCCGGCTTCGCGCAGAATGTCGAGGCCCATCTAGCCCAGTCAAGCCCGGTCTCGCATAACACAGACGTATCTCGCTTCCAATCCACTCGCGCTCCGCCCGCCTGCTGAAGCTGCCCCCAAGCCTGACGTTTATTTCGTTCGAAACATAACTGTGTTTGCCGCCGGAAGTTCGTCGATTGCATCGGAATCGGCGCAGCTCGGGCGCACCCCCCGACTATTTGGAGACACTATGACTTGCAGAACAATCATCGGGACCGTAGGAGCTGTTGTTCTTTTTCTCGGCGCTACAGCATTCGCCACGATCTTCGGTTCCGTGCGCGGCATCATTCACGATCCTCAGCACCGTCCCGTTCAAGGAGCGCACATTACACTGAAAGCGCAAAACTCCGACTGGACCAAGTCCTCCGACTCCGATAGCAACGGAGAATTTGCGTTTAGTTCCGTAGCCATCGGAAATTACACAGTCACAATCTTGGCGCCAGGCTTCGGGCAAACGCAACAGGACGTGACCGTCCAGTCTGACACCAGCCCGGTTCTGCATTTCAGGCTGGCTGTGGCGGGCGTGAAGGAAACTGTGTCCGTAACCGAGATTCCGGTGGAGGCGACCACGCAGAGTGTCACTCCGACGACCATGGTGAATCGCGAAGACATCCAGGAAACGCCTGGAGCCGACCGCACCAACGGCATGCAGATGATCACCGACTACGTGCCCGCTGCCTATGTGACGCACGACATGCTGCATATGCGCGGTGGCCACCAGGTCGAGTGGCTGATCGATGGAGTGCCCATCCCGAACACGAACATCGCTACGAATCTGGGGCCGCAGATCGATCCGAAAGACATCGACTACCTCGAAGTTCAGAGAGGCAGCTACGACGCCGACTACGGCGACCGAACCTACGGCATCTTTAACATCGCGCCCCGCACTGGCTTTGAACGCGACCGCGAGTGCGATCTGCTGGTCAGCGCAGGAAATTTCTACCAAACGAACGACCAGCTCAGTTGCGGAGGACACACCGAACGCTTCGCCTACTACGCCAGCGTGAACGGAAATCGCAGCAATTACGGACTGCAGACGCCCATCCCGCAAGTGTTTCACGATGCCGACAACGGCTACGGAGGATTTGCTTCGCTCATCTTCAATCCCAATGCCAAAAATCAATTCCGGGTGGTCGGCTCCCTGCGGCAGGACTACTACCAGATTCCCATCGATCCCGATCCCAACTCAATCGGAAATCAGAACTATCCCAGTTATGGGCTGCGCGACGCAGAGCGCGAACCCGACGGCTACGTCACTTTCTCCTGGGTACACACATTCAATCCGAACATGCTGCTTACGGTTTCTCCGTTTTACCACTACAACGGCGCCGACTATAAAAGCGCACCCGACGACTATCCCGTGAGCTCAAGCATCACACAGAATGCGAACTACGCCGGCGCGCAAGTTGCCTTCAACGCCACCTTCGGGAAAAACGACCTTCAAGCCGGGGTGTACGGATTCGGCCAGCACCAGTACAACTACTTCGACAATGTATTCAACGATGGCGAGGCGAATTTCCCCGCCTCCTCCATCGGCGTTGATGGAGGCGTCACAGCCCTCTTCATCAACGACAAATTCAAAGTCGCGCCCTGGCTCACCTTAATCGCCGGCCTTCGCCAAACCGAATTCGATTCCTCTATTTCCGAAAGCGCCACCGATCCCCGCTTTGGCGTCGCCGTGAAAATTCCGCGCCTCAATTGGGTCTTCCGCGGATTTTACGGATACTTCTACCAGGCTCCGCCCCTGGCCACAGCCACCGGCGCGCTGCTCGATTTGGCCAACAGCCAGGATTTTACTTTCTCTCCTCTCAAGGGCGAGCGCGATATCGAATGGCAGTTCGGCGTCACCATTCCGTTTCACGGCTGGAACCTCAGCGCCGACAATTATGAAACCCGCGCCGAAAACTGGCTCGACCACAACAACATCGGAGATTCGAATCAGTTCTGGCCCATCACCTGGCAATACGCCTTGATTCAAGGCTGGGAACTCACTCTGCGCTCGCCAAACCTCTGGCATCGCAGCCAGTTTCACCTTGCTTATGCGAATCAAATCGCGCAGGCCACCTCGCCCATTACCGGCGGCTTGGTCTGCCCCGTACCCGTAACCCCGGCCTGCGGACTGGATATTCCGCCGGGACTTTCACCGGTTGACCACGATCAGAGAAATACATTGAACGCGGGCCTCAATACGAATCTGCCCGGTCACACCTATGCCTCGACCAATGTCTACTACGGCTCGGGATTCACGAACGGGTTGCCCGGCGTGCAATATCCCGGGGATTATCTGCCCGGCCACACCACGTTTGATGTGGCTGTGGGGAAAAGCTTCGCCGAGGAGAAGTACACCATCTCTCTGACTGCGTTAAATGTGGCCAACCGCCGCGTGCAACTGGATAACAGCCTGACCTTCGGCGGATTTCACTGGAACGATCCAAGACAAATTTATGTCGAATTCCGCTACCGCTTCCACTACTGAAACCAGAAAACAGTTCCACTGATCGGAGATAATGAGAAACAACAAGAATATGATTTCTGACACCACACAAACTTTCTGTCATTCCGACCGGAGCGTAGCGAAAGCGAGCGGAGTGGAGGAACCTGCTTTTTCCCGCAGTGCGTGGAATGGTCGATACCCTTCGGCGACTCAGCATCTTGCGCTTTTCTCCCTCTGCGCCCTGCTCGCACTCTCTGCGTCCTGTAATCGCGCCCAGACGGGCAGCACCAGCTCTCAATCCGGCGCCAAGCGCTATGCCTTCAAGGGCAAAGTCGTCTCGGTAGACAAGAACGCAGGGACGGCGAACATCGATAACGAGCCGATCTCCGGGTTCATGGACGCGATGATCATGCCCTACACCGTCAAGCCCGCTTCCACGCTCGACCAACTGCAGTCCGGCGATTCGATTACTGCCGATGTCGTGGTCCAAGCCGACAACACATACTGGTTGGAAAACGTGAAGGTCACCGGACACTCAAAGGCTCCCGCCGGCACGCCCACAGCGACGGTGCACATTCCGGAGCCGGGCGACGCGGTGCCTGACTTCCAACTCGTCAACCAAAACGGCAAGCGCATCTCGCTGCACGAGTATCGCGGCGAGACTCTGCTGTTGACGCTCATTTATACTCGCTGCCCGTTTCCTGACTTCTGCCCGCGCGTCAGCCATGAGTTTGCCGCCATCAATCGCCAGGTTCAGGCCGATCCGGCGCGTTATGGCAAAACGCACCTGCTCAGCGTCAGCTTCGATCCCGTGCACGACACCCCCAGGGTTCTGCGCGAATACGGCTTTTCCTGCGCGGGGAGCAAAGATCCCGCGCTCTTCAAGCGCTGGGAGTTCTCCGCCGTCCCAGCCGGCGAACTGCCCCGGTTTGCGGATTACTTCGCGCTGACCTACAAGGAAGAAGGCGGGCTGATCACGCACTCGCTCAGCACTGCGGTCATTTCTCGCGATGGCAAGATCTTCAAGTGGTTTCACGGGGCAGACTGGCAGGCTTCGGACTTGCTACAGGATGTCGCGGCGGCCGCGCATCCGGTCAGTTGATTGTCTTCGGGTCGATGGTTTCTCGGTCGAGCGTGGCAAAATGTTCTGAGGAACTAGAAGGAGAGCCGGCGGATGAAGTACGTTCTGGTGGTGTGCGCGACACTCGGGATTATCGTCTCCGCGCTCGCGCTGCGCGAGCATTACCGGACCGAAGGCGATTCGCCCTGCAGCATCAACGATCGCTGGGATTGTGGCATTGTCAACCACAGCCCCTACGCGATGCTGGCGGGGGTTCCGGTTGCCGTCCTCGGCATCGCCGGATATTTCCTCATGGGCGTGCTGGCGTGGCGCCGCGCCTGGCGCCTGCTGCTCGTGGCAGCGCTCGCAGGGTTGGCATTTTCCCTTTATCTGGCCCGCATCGAGCAGCACGTTCTCGGAGTGTGGTGCATCTATTGTGTCATCTCCCTCGGCGACATCTCGCTGATCACTCTGCTCACGTTGGGAGCTACGATTGCCTCGTTATTGCGGGGGTCATCGGCTGTCTCCAACCCTTGAGCCCCAAATCGTCGATCCTGAGCCGCGTTAGCTCGGTCGATTGTCGCGAGATACTGTCTTAAACACTGTGGCATGACTCCTTGGTTTGGTTAGTCGATTGCACTCCAGGCCAAGTCTCGCCGTTGTCCCGCTTTTTCCTGAACACATCTGCTACTGCTCTTAGGTGGACGGCTCTCTGTTCAGACTCCAAAGCTTTTTGCTCCGCGTCAGAAATAGCTGCTTCCCATCCGGGGTAAGATTCTAACAGATGTTATAACAAATATGTTGATCTTTTAACACAACTCCTTTATTGTGGAAATCGTTGAGGAGATGCCGATGGGAGAAGACGATTACAAGAAGGCCCTTGAAGCGGCAGAAAAGGAACTTGCGGACCTTGAAGTCAAGGCCGAAGTAGTCACACAGCGCCGCGCCCAACTTCAGCAGACAATCGGTGCGCTCAAGACGTTGATGAATATCTCTGAACAAGAGGAGCGCACGATTACTGACACGATTCGCATTGTGCTGAAGGCCACAAATGATTACATCGTCCCTGCTGACGTGCTCAAGCAGGTTCTGGCAATGGGAGTGCAGTTTTCCAGCAAGAATGCGATTGCATCCGTGGTTACAATTCTTGGCCGATTGCACAAGGACGGAGAACTGCAACGCGACATGCTCGGCAGGTACCGATGGAACAGACCCAGCGCCAATGCCTTGGCCGATAGGGTCTACGGGGTGACGCCAGCGACCGAAGAAAAGGCGCGGGAGGCGATGGCGCGCAAACCGGGGCACGCTCCCATACCGCCCGCATCCATGCGAAAACGATTTGAGAAGATTTGATGACTTTGGAAGCAAATACGAACCGCTCTGCGCTTGCATCGCAGAGCGGTCGAAACAGAAAAGGAGGCAGCACATGGGAAGACCGCCACCAGCTAGTTAGGTAACAAAAGTCGGCCCTGTCGCCTGTATCAGCAGTCGGCAGGGCTAATCCGAATCGCGGGGCAAGCCGAGACTCAAATCCAATCTCATTGTACGGCTTTTCCCGCTCAACGCAAGCGGAGAAAAGCCCACTACCTCGCCGCGACTCGCATTGACGAACCTTGCTCATTCGCCTAAGATAACTTCGCTTCCGCTTCCCCCATGCGGGCCCGCTTTCCAATCGCTTGTCATCGGCAAACATGATCGGCCAGACCGTCTCTCACTACCGCGTCGTCGAACTGCTCGGTGGCGGAGGGATGGGTGTGGTCTACAAGGCTGAAGACACGCTGCTCGGCCGCTTTGTCGCCCTGAAGTTTCTTCCCGACGATGCTTCGCAGGATCCGCAGGCTCTCGAGCGCTTCCGCCGCGAGGCGCGCGCCGCTTCATCGCTGAACCACCCCAACATCTGCACCATCCA
>JBEKHS010000050.1:0-29564 GCA_050012155.1 Candidatus Sulfotelmatobacter sp.
TGAAACACCGTTTTGCCAATATCAATACCGACCGAATGGACCTGCACGTGATTCCTCCTAAGCAGCAGTTCTGCGCAGACAGAGTGACACAGCGGCGGACCATTCCAGTAAGTCGAAGGGGACGGCGGAGTGGAGGAACCTGCTTTTGTTCTTACTTCTGCATTCCTCCGGACCTGCCTAAGAACTGTCTCATCCAGGCTCATTACTTTCGCTGCCCCACTACCGTGCGCGCCGTTCGCTCGCCAAGAGATTACACTCGAATTGTGAAGCGACACTACACCATGACGCGCATCAAAGGCGGCATGAAGTTTACCTGCACGCGCTGCGCCCACCAGGTCAGCACGCTCGACTTCGATCTGCGCGACGGCAACCTCCGCACCCAGGCCGCCACCGCCATCAATCAGCACGCCACCACCGTTCACCACGAGCCGGTCATGTTTTCCTCGCTCGATGCCCAGCAGCGCATCTGGCGCACTTAATCTCCGAGGCGTATTCTTCTGTCAAGCCTTACCGCCCGGAAAACTGAATCGACCCCATAAGCAAATTCGATTGGACTTGGCATTGCCCGCCCCTTAAAGTCCTTGGGTGCAGCATAGCCGTACTCGAACCCGCAGTGTGCTGCGGCGGATGACGATGCCCGAGTCCGCCCATCCTCTATCCCGCCCGCCTTTCCGCAACTATCAGTTCGATAGCGCCTACGACGAAATGTTCGAGTCGCCGGGGGTGCCGCGACCGCACTACCGGCCGCTGTTTCAGACTCTGCTCGATCTGCCTCCCGAGGAATTGCGCAAGAGCCAGCAGGCCGCCGACCTGTCTTTCTTGCACCAGGGAATCACCTTTACGGTTTACGGCAACTCGGAGGGCACCGAGCGCGTTTTCCCTAACGATCTTTTGCCGCGGATCATTCCCCACGCGGAATGGCGGAAGATCGAAAGCGGGCTTACGCAGCGCATTGCCGCCCTGAATCTGTTTCTGGAGGATATTTACCACAGCGGAAAAATTCTCGCCGATGGGGTCGTTCCGAGGGATCTCATTTACAGCTGCCGCCATTTCCGGCGCGAGATGCGCGGTCTCACCGTCCCGCGCGGAATTTACGTCAGCATCTGCGGCACCGATCTGGTACGCCTTCCCGATGGCAACTTCGCCGTGCTGGAAGACAATCTCCGAGTACCCAGCGGCGTCTCCTACATGCTGGCCAACCGGAAAGTATTGAAGAAAGTCTTTCCGACGCTCTTCCGCGACTACGGCGTTTGCCCGGTCGATCATTATGCGCAGGCGCTGCTCTCGACGTTGCGAGCCCTCAGCCCGCCCGGTTCAACCGCCCGGCACGAACCCACTGTGGTCCTGTTGACGCCGGGAGTTTTCAACTCGGCCTATTTCGAGCACACTTTTCTGGCGCAGCAGATGGGTATCGAACTGGTCGAGGGCCGCGACCTGCTGGTGCACGACAATGTGGCCTACATGCGCACCACGGCTGGTTTGCGCCGGGTCGACGTCATCTACCGCCGCGTCGACGACGATTTTCTCGATCCGCTTAGCTTCCAGCGCGATTCCGGTCTCGGCGTTCCCGGACTATTCAACGCTTACCGCGCCGGCAATGTCGTTTTAGCCAACGCGATCGGAACCGGTGTCGCCGACGACAAAGCCGTCTACGCCTACGTGCCGCAGATCATCCGCTATTATCTGGGTGAGGATCCCATCCTGAATAATGTTCAAACCTACATGCTGACCGATCGCTCACAAAGAGAATATGTTCTCGAACACCTCGACCAACTGGTCGTGAAAGCCGTGGGTGAGTCCGGAGGCTACGGCATGTTGATCGGTCCCCAGAGTACGGCACACGAGCGCGCAGACTTCCGCCGCCGTATCCAGGACGAACCGCGCAACTACATCGCCCAGCCCACGCTCAGCCTCTCGCGCGCTCCCTGCTTCCTCGACGGAGAAGCGCAGGCCCGCCACGTCGACCTGCGTCCCTACATTCTTTATGGAGAGAACGTAACCCTGGTTCCCGGCGGCCTCACCCGTGTAGCATTGCGTCGAGGATCGCTGGTGGTGAACTCTTCCCAAGGTGGCGGCAGCAAAGATACCTGGGTGCTTCGCGCATGACGAGTCAAGCACATGGCAAGTTAAGCACATGAACGACCATCGCGAAACCACGATGCTGTCGCGCGCCGCTGATAGCCTCTATTGGATGAGCCGCTACCTCGAGCGCGCCGAGCATACCGCGCGCCTGATCGACGTCGACCTCCAACTCCGCCTCGATCAATCTCCCGCAGCCGGCTCCGGACGCTGGCTCGGCCTGCTGGAAGCCCTGCAAGTCCCGGCTCCCGAAAATGGCATGATCGACGCCGAAACCCTCACTCACCTTCTCACCCTCGATCGAACCAATCCATCTTCGATCATCTCCTGCATCGCCGCCGCCCGCGAGAACCTGCGGCAGGTGCGCGAACAGTGCGGCTCCGATATGTGGGAGCAGCTCAATCGTCTCTTCCTGCAAGTCAAGAGCACGGCATCGAGTGAAGCCGGACTGCTCGATTCCTATGTCTTCTTTCGCGCCGTCCAGGAAGGCGCGCACCTGTTTCAAGGCGTTACCGATTCCACCATGTCGCACGGCGAAGGCTGGCATTACATCCAGCTTGGCCGCTTCGTCGAGCGCACCGACGCCGTCGCCCGGCTGATCGGCACGCACTTCAACCGCCTGCCGCATCCCATCGACCAGGCCGTAGAAAGCGAAGAATACCTCGAGTGGGTGGGATTGCTGAAATCCTGCGCCGCATTTCAGGCCTACTGCAAAGCTTACAGCGCGGAACTACGTCCGCTGCGCGTCGCGGAGTTTCTGCTGCTGAATCCCAGCTTCCCGCACTCGGTCCGCTTCTCGGTCGACATGGTGCATGCCGCGCTGCGCGCCATCGCAGAGTTAACCGAGCGCAAAGCCGAGCAACCGGTTCGCATCGCCGGACGTCTGCGCGCCACGCTCAGCTTCAGCCAGATCGACGAAATCATGGCCTCCGGCGCGAACGCATTTGTCGACAGCATCCGCTGGCAATGCACCCAGGCGCACTCCGCCATCCATCAGATTTATTTCGACTATTCAGTCGAGTCGGCGCTGGTCGCGTAAGAAGATTTAGTAATTTCGTAATTGAGTAATTTTGTAATTTGAAACCCATGCCGGTTCTGGATTTTTTCAAATTACCAAATTACTAAATTACCCAATTACCAAATCCTACTTAAGCCCGGCCTCAAGGAGACTCTCGCATTGATCTACTCCGTGCTCCACACCACCACCTTCACCTACGAAACCGCCGTGCGCGAGAGCGTCATGGAGGTTCGCATGCAGCCCCGCACTGACGACTTGCAGCACTGCCTCAGTTTTCAGCTTAACGTGAGCCCCGCCGCCAACATCATGCAGTACCGCGATTTCATGGGCAACACCGTGCACCACTTCGATATCGCCGGAAGCCACACGCAGGTCAAAGTCACCGCGCAATCCTCCGTCGACGTCGAACCCGCGCTGCCACCGCGCGCCATCGATGCCGGCAAATGGGAAGACCTCGACCGCGCCGTCGCCGCCCAGTCCCCCACCGAAGACTACTGGGAGATGACGCTCCCCAGCCACTTTGCCAAGCCCAGCGACCGGCTCCAGGCCCTCGCCAGGCAGATCCAGTGCGAACGCCGCGACACTCCGCTGCAGTTGCTCACCGAAGTCAACGAAGCCATTTACGAATCGTTCGATTACGTCAAGAACAGCACCAAAGTCGATTCTCCCATCGACGATGCCCTGCAATCCCGCCAGGGAGTCTGCCAGGATTTCGCCCACATCATGATCGCCCTCGTGCGTCCGCTGCAGATTCCCTGCCGCTACGTCAGCGGATACATGTTTCACCGCGACGAATCCAAAGAAACCAGCGACCGCTCGCTGGCCGGAGCGTCCCACGCCTGGGTCGAAGCCCTGGTGCCGCCTCTCGGCTGGATCGCCTTCGACCCCACCAACAAGTTAGTCGGCGCCGACCGCCACATCCGCGTCGCCATCGGACGCGATTACGCCGACGTTCCCCCCACCCGCGGCGTCCACAAAGGCGAAGCCCACGGCGAACTCAGCGTCGCCGTAACCGTCAGCCCCTCCGACGCCCCGCTCCCCGAGATCCCCGCGCCCACAGTCGTCATCCAGTCCCGCCCCGCCCTGATCCGCGCCAACCGCCTCGACCACGAACAACAGCAGCAACAATAGTAGTGTGTGTGGAAGATACTCAGCAGGAAGCGTCTGTCACTTAAGGCGGCGAACCCAATACTCGGGACGCCTGCTGCTGTGAGCAACGGCCCAAATGATGATCACGTCCTCTTGTTCGGAATAAATAATGGAGAAAGGAAACCGCCAGAGAAGGAAGCGTCTCGTATTGCTCTTTCCCATCGGCCCATATTCCGGAAGCAACGCTCCGGAGCTTCGCGGATCGTATCGACCGCCCGATCAAGCTCTTCGACGAAGTCTGACGCCGCTTTGGGACTGCGGCCGCGATACAAACCGCCGCGCTCTTCACATCCGCCGCCGCGCCCTCGTGCCAGCGAACGCGGCTAGTGCTCATTCAACATCGCCAACAACTCTTGATGCAATTCTTCCCACGGCACAGTCACGGCTTTGCCCGCCTTCAAGTCTTGCACACGGCGCGCTACCTCTTCGTCCCAAGCCGCTTGAACGGATTCCTCAGCATCTTCGAGACTGTCGAGCAGAGTGTTGGCCAACGCGGCGCGCTCCTCAACCGGCAGTGCGAGTGCCCGCTTTAGAAGATCGGAGACCTCTGGACTCATGGCGTTATTCTACCTCACGACTCTTGTCATTCCGAGCCCGCCGAAGGCGGGCGAGGAACCCGCTTGTTCGCCGGCCTTTGGGTGGCGCAGCGCTTCAGCGCTGCGATCATGCCCACAAATAAATAAATGGCGGCTTCAGCCGTCGAGGTAATCAACGTCGCACAGCAGCGCGCCCGTGTGGAACGGACACTCTTCTCCATTGCGTTGATGTTGTGAGCCCGGCTCCTTGCAGCACCGCCGCGAACCTCCGCCACAATGCTTTTGCATGGGCGCGCCCTCACTCGGGCGGAATGATGTGTGCTAGTATCCTCGAAAACAATCATTAGCATGGAACAAGACATTCATGGATCGGACGCAACCAAGAGCAATCTCGCGTACCTATTGCTGGGCTTGATTCTTCTTGGGACGTCTTTGTACTTAAGTGCAAACATTCAAAACCAGAATCCCATGGAAGTCCTGATCCTGAGGGTAATAATTGCGCTCGGCGCTGCGTTTGCGGCGGTCAGCCTTCCCGGATCTGTCGGTGTTGATCTCCCGAAAGGAATTAAGGCCGGCGGTAGCCTCGCGATTTTCGTCCTCATATTCTTCTTCAATCCGGCCGACCTGATAAAGCCAAAGCCAGATATCCCTTTAGACGACCAAAAAGCAACCGAGCAATCCACAAGTCATAAATCATTGTCAAGTAAGGGGGAAGATGAGAAGCCCGCAGCACGGCCTGTTAGAAGGCAGGAGACCATAGCTCCACCTGTTGAGACCAAGGACAAGATCGCCCAAGCATCGCTCCTGGGTGATTGGAAGGGCACCCTGACTTTTCCAGCCCAACCTGGCATTGCTTATCCGATGGCCTTGCACGCTTCGAACAGCAATAACGTAATAACTCTGACCCTCGATAGTGAGGCCCAGAACTATTTTGGAATTCCGGTGGAGGATCTCTCCGTTCGGGAATCTAGGGCGACCTTCGTGCTAACTCAAACCGGGCAATTTCCGCATGCCAGCTTCGACTGTCATCTTCAAGGAGAACAGCTACCGTGCTCAGTGCAACAAGGAATTGCCCTTGGAAGCGTGATTTTCTCGAGACACTAGCTTAGACAATTTCGTGTCTTCTTAGCAGCCCAACCATCAGAACCGCCGATCCTCGCTGCGTCCGGCTCCCCCTCGGCTGAGGATTCTTCCCACTCATCTAGCGATGGTCAAGGGCACGCTTTGACCGCTCTGGGTCCACGTCCCATTCATCTGGTTCCCCGTAACTGCTGCGGCATAACTCCCATTTATCGAAGAAACCGTGATCGTGATCTGGCTTCCATTCGAGGAGTACTGGAGGGGCACGGTGGAATTCTGGGCGGTTAATGTCCCGCCCCCAGCAGCATCCAGGTGAAAAACGCACGGTATGTTCCCGCTGGGCGCGGACAACGTCCCCTTCCAATCACCTTGTAGTCCGGCTGCACTTCCTCCGCCGCCGCTGTTCGGCGCTGATGTTCCTGCCCTAGCGATAGCCAACGGCACGCTTTGACCGCTCTGGGTCCACGTCCCATTCATCTGGTTGCCATTCACGGTTGCGGCATAACTCCCATTTATCGAGGAAACCGTAATCGTGATCTGGCTTCCATTCGCGGAGTACTGGAGGGGCACGGTGGAATTCTGGGCGGTCAATGTCCCACCCCCACTAGCATCCAGGTGAAAAGTGCACGGTATGTTGCCGTTGGGCGCGGACAATGTCCCCTTCCAGTCACCTTGTAACGTTTGAGAATGAGCACTGCAGGCTAACGTCAAGAGTAAGAATCCCAGTGCGGAAGCTCTGTTGCGGAATTCAAGAACGTCCCTGAAAAAGATCACTCTGGACCTCCTTTGTAAGTCGTCTGGAATATATTCCTCTCGAGATGCTGAGGCAAGTATAAGTTGCACGGTTTGCTAACTTATGGCCACGTCTTGGCAGATGAGACAGTATCTAGAACCCCGGGCTGAGCCGAAGGGCTGGCATTCGAACGCGAACGGCCTGGGATTTTTTTAGCAAGCCGTATCGCAGACCCCCAACAAAATCCACGACCCACCTTGTGACATCCAACCTTGCCATCCACAGCCCCAACCGCCGATTATGTTTGCGGAGGCAGTGCGGCACCATGATTTATCCAACTATCCAACTCAGCAAGCGCCCTATTTTCCAATATTTTGCGAGCAAGTTCTTTCGATCCAATATTTTAGCCAGATTCAACCCAGATCAAAATTTTGCAAGTTACTGATTCCAGATATTTTATGGGACTTGATCTGCGTTTTTTTTTGATCTGAGATCTGAGCCCAACGAGGACCTTACAGACGCGCGGACACGTCGACATCCGCAAATATGGCGAGACGCGGACAAGAGTGTCCGCGCCACACGAGCATCGTTAGCGGCCGAAGTAGGCGGCGTTTTTTGCGGTGTATTCGTTCCACTTCTCCGGCAGATCGTCGAGGGCGAAGATTGCCGACACCGGGCACACCGGGACGCACGCGCCGCAGTCGATGCACTCTACGGGATCGATATAGAGCAGGGGCTCGGCCGCATGCTTGGGGTCGTCCTTCTTGGGATGAATGCAGTCGACCGGACACGCGTCCACGCACGCGGTATCTTTGGTGTTGATGCAAGGCTCTGCGATCACGTAGGTCATAAAGGTATGAGTCTCCTCAAAAGTGCTATGCCAATATTTTACAGCGAAAGCGGCGTCTCCGCGACCGCACATTCTAGCAAGAAACGCGCCCAGCGGTACAGATTTATTGGCTGGGGCTTACGAGACGAGGTTTTTCGGCTGATGTTTGCTGGCGGGATGTTTATGAGATAACGTTTGTTGGTTGATGCGGCCGGAAAGCGGAAATCATCGCGCGCCGCGCAACAAAACGGCCGGCAGCTTTCGCCGCCAGCCGTTCGTGACGCTCCTACCAAGAGCGATTACCGGTGTCCGCCACCGCCATGCCCACCGCCGCCGTGGAAGCCCCCTCCACCGTGGACCGCTCCACCACCGTGAAACCCTCCGCCGCCGTGGACCGCTCCGCCGCCATGAAAGCCGCCTGCCGGGCCGTGCGCAAAGCCCCGTCCACCAGCAAAGCCGCGTCCACCCACGAAGCCGCGACCGTAACCCCAGCCGCGCCCATAGCCCCAACCACGTCCCCAGCCGCCCCAGCCCCACGGACGTCCCCAGCCATACCATGGGCCGGCGCCGATGAATACGCCGCCTGCGAACCAGTCAGGCCCGTAATAGCCGTAAGGCGCGCAAGCGTAAGGGTAATAGCCGTAGTAGCCGTAGCTGCAAGCCGGAGGCCCGTAGCCCACACCCACACCGACCGCGACCTGAGCGTGCGAGTAGGTCAGCGGCAGCATCAGAAAAACACCAACCAAAGCCAAATATTTTAGGTAACGCATGGTGAATCCCCCTTATCTCAGATCCGCCATCTCGCCACGAACCCCGGATCTGCCGGTCCTCCAGATCTTAATCTTTCTCGTCTCTGAATCGCCTATGTATTTGAACTCGCACGCAAGAAAAAAGTTGCAGGTTTGCGAGTGGCTGATTTCAGCCACTCCGCCTGAATTCAACCAGTTGCCTCGTACTCCACGATGTAGCCCGCCACCGCGCTGGCCGCGACCGTCAGCGGAGACGCCAGATACATTTGTCCCGGACCGCTGCGGCCGGGGAAGTTGCGGTTCTGCGCGCTGATCACCACTTGATCGGGACGCGTGGAGACTCCCGGCCCGGCGTTGATGCAGGCGCCGCAACTTGGCTCGATCACGTGTGCGCCAGCTTTCTGGAAAATATCGAGATAGCCTTTTCGCATGCAGTACTCGCGCGTTTCCTGCGATCCGAACTGAATGTAGAACTTCACCGAGCCAGCTATGCGTTTGCCTTGTTTGAGGGCGTCGGCGAGCACGGCAGCGTACATATCCATATCTTCATTCTTGCCTGCCGTGCAGGTGCCGCCGTAGGCGATCTCGATGGGCACGGGTGTGTTCAGTTCGCGAACATATTTGCCGTTGCCCGGATCGCCGGGCGTCGCGACCATCGGCGTGATCTCCGCCGCATCGAGTTCGATCACGTGCGCGTACTGCGCATCCGGGTCGCTGTACAAGCCTTCGATCATGCCTTCAGCTTTTTTCCCATCCATGCCGCGACGCTCGACCAGGAAGTCGACAGTTTTCTTGTCGGGCGCGACAATGCCGGTAAAGCCGCCAATCTCGGCCGCCATGTTAGTCATGGTGGCGCGCTCGTCGACGCTGAGTTCTTCGATGGCCTCGCCCGCGTACTCCATCACTTTCGCCAGCGCCTTGCCGCTGCGCACGTAATCGAGGCTGAGAATCTTCAGGATGAAATCTTTCGCCGTAACGTTCTCATGCTTCTTGCCGCGGATCACAATCCTCACCGACTCCGGAACTTTCACACGAACATCTTTCGTGATCCAGCTATTGAAGACATCCGTGGTGCCGATGCCGAAGGCTACGCAGCCGATCGCGCCCACGTGCGGCGTGTGCGAATCGGAACCAATGTTCAACTGCCCCGGCAGCGCATAGCTTTCGAGCACGATGGAGTGGCAGATGCCCTCGGAGCCTTTGCGGTCTTTCAGTTCTCCATGGAGCTTGATTCCCTGCTTCGCGGCGAAGTCCTGCTGCTTGAGTTTGAGCTGCGTCGCCAGATCGAGCAGGCCCAGCTTCTTCTTTTCTTCAGAGATCACTTCATCGAGGAAGGTCAGGTGGTCGCGAAAGAAAATAATGCTCGAGGCGTCGTTGACCTTCGCATCCTTGCCGACGTAACGCTCAAAGAAGATGGCCGCCATCGGCGTAACGTATTCATGGCTGAAGCGCAGGTCGGCTTGAGCAAAGCCGGTATCGCCGGGTTTCACAGCGGCAACCCCAACCTCGCCTTTTTCATTCAACATGTGGCGCGCGAAGATTTTCTCAGCCAAGGTCATGGGACGCTTAGCAGTTTTGACCGGCGGCAGAAACACTTTCTTTTGCATGCGCGCGACGTTGAATGGAAACAGGCCGCCGTACTCGATCACCTGGCGCGTGATCTCATCTTCGCCGGCGGTGAACTCGGCGAGCGCAATGTCTTGCCCGGCGCGAATCTTGTCGATCAGTGAAAAGTCGGTCGAAGTCAACACGCCGAGGTTTTGGCAATTCTGCTTGTAGATGCGCTCGATATTTTCCGCGATCACAACTTGAATGCCGGCGCACATTTCGGCGTAAGGCGACTGCTCCCGGCTCGATCCTTTTCCCCGCCGCTTGCCGCTTACGGCACACACAAATCCGCCGCGCTTCACGTCGCCGCGGCCAATCGGCGTCACGCTGCCGCATTTCAATCCAAGATAAGGAATCTCGCCCAGCGTCTCGTCGAAGTAAAAGCAGTAGTGCGCGGGAGTGATCTCGTCGGTCGAGATGTCGTCGCGCAGCTTGGGATTATTCGCGAGATTCTTCGTGTCCCAAGGCAGGTCTTCTCCGGCAAGCTGTCGCTTGATGAGTTCAGGATCTTCGGTAAGAAAAAGAATGCGTCCTTGCAGCCGGACTTTGTCCGGCCGCTTTTCGATCTTGCGTTCCAGAAGAGAGTTGATCACATTGAACCTGACTTAAAGAATTGAAGGACGGTCGCAGCGAGGCCAGCCCCCTGTTATTGTAACGCCGCAGGAGAGGCCGTTACCCGTGGATGTACCCGACATCATCAGCGAACCGGGTTATTGGTGGGCGTGTGCTGCCTTATCAAATTTCTCTCCCGCCGGAATCGCGACCGCCAACCGATTCTCTTTCGGCGCGAGAGGGCAAGTGGCATATGGAGTCCTTGCGCATGGCGGATTGTAGGCGCGGTTGAAGTCCACAATCACAGTCCCGTTCGTCACCGGATCGGTGTCGAGAAAGCGCCCGCCAGGATAAGTATCTTCGGTCTTCGCCGTCAAATCGTTGAACACGAACGAGAGTCCTTTCGACGGATCACCGCCCAGAGCAATCAGGCGGTGCTCCTGGCCGTTGATCTTGAACACAACCGTCCCGGCCACAGGAACGGGAGTCACATCTCCCAGAACGTTTGGCACGTCGATGGTCTTTTTGCCGTCGGACGGCTCCCAGGTCGCGGTTACGCGATAGTTCATGTCGAGCGGATAAAATATCAACCCTTTGAAGTTAGCCACCGTTGCGCTGTCTGTGTCCTTCAGGCGAATTCCCACGCGCTCGCCGCGCACGATTACCTTAAATTGCAGCGTACCCATCTCGACCATGGTTGCGTGTCCCGAAATGTCGGCATCTAACTTTGCTGCGTTTAACGCTTTGCCTGCGACTGTGGCGTGCGCCTCCGGACGCAATTTAATACCGACCTCCTTGCCCGCAAGATCAAACTCGCCAGCGTAAGCCGGTCCTTTAGGGAAGACAACCGCATTGTCGGCCGCGGTGCCGAAGGTGTTCACTCCAGGCTTGAGCCAGTACAATCCGGCCAGTGGCAGCCAGTTCTGCTTCAGGTCGTCAATCTCCTCGGCCTTCCACTTTTCGAACGACTGTACGTAGGCCGGATCGGGGGTAGGAGCAGAACTGGGCCCACCGGCGAATAGAATTGCCGATCCGAATACGACGTAAACCGTCAGGATGATCGCGGCCGTTTGCAGCGGTTTGGTTTTTATAAAGATGGCTTTTTTAAACATGGCTGGCGTTCCTCCGTTTTCTTCGGGCTTGCTTCATCTCTTGTACTCGCGCAGGTCCGGCAGCGTCTCGAGACCGCGGCCGGCAAAAATGTCACTGAACTCTTGCAGCATGGCATCGTGAATCAGTCCGTTCGAGGCTACAGTTTCGCGGCTGTTGATTTCAAACGGTGACCCATCGAAGCGCGTCACTTTGCCGCCGGCTTCTTCGATGATCAGTACACCGGCTGCGGTGTCCCAGGGATTGAGATTGAATTCCCAGAAGCCATCAAAGCGTCCGCAAGCCACGTTGCACAAATCGAGCGCCGCTGAACCGGCGCGCCTTACTCCGTGGGTTCGCAGCGTGATCTGGTGATAGAAATAAATGTTGGGATTTTTGTGCCGCTTATGGCTGGGAAAACCGGTCGCCAGTAGAGACTCTTTCAGCGTAGCCGCCTTGGAGACGTGGATCGTCTCGCCATTCAGCCGTGCGCCTTTCCCCTGCTCGGCCGAAAACAACTCATCGCGCGTGGGATCGTAAATAACCGCGGCGACGCGTTGGCCGGGCTTTCCGGAGGACCGTTGTTCGACGGCCTGGTGCTCCACTGCCATGGAAACACAGAAAACCGGGTATCCGTGCGCGAAGTTGGTGGTGCCATCCAGTGGATCGACGTACCAGCGATAGTCGCTGCCCTGGTCGCTGAGTCCCTGCTCTTCGCCGAGAACATCGTGCGTGGGCCACTGCTGGCGGATGCGGTCGCGAATCAACGCTTCGGCGGCCCGATCGGCGGCCGTCACCAGATCGGCATCGCCCTTGTATTCGATCTTCAAATGCTGGTGGAAATATTCCATCAGCAAAGCGCCAGCTTCGCGGGCGATGGCTGAGATGGCGGGAAGAAAACTGTCGTGGTCGGGCGAATTTGCGGACATGGAACTTGGATACCGGCTTCCGGGCTACTTTCTTTTTCCGCCATCTTCGGCGATATACATGATTTCGTGCTTAAAGATGAAAAGATTGGGAGCGCCCTCGCGGGTTAGGCGAACCATATGTTTGTCGTAATATTCAATCCAGCCGCTGACCGTCTGACCATCCATCAGCTTCACGCTGACCGGCTTCTGCTTCTCGCCGAGCGCCTTCAGAAAGCTGGCTTCTTCGAAGGTTTCCTCGGGCGGCGGGGTGCGGCCGCGCTTGGCGGCGTTGGCATTTGCCTGCGCGCGGAAGGACATGACGCCATTGTACACGGGGCCGCTTTCGTGTCGCCTTGCCCGGCCTGCGTCAGGAAAACGCCGCGGCTTGGGAGCGCACGGCAGGAACGTTCAATGCGTTGTGGATCGCCACCCTAGAAGCTGATCCGCAGGCCGAACTCGAACTGGCGAGGCGCTCCCAACGAATAGGTTCCCGACTGAAAGCTCGTGCGGAACGGTGTGCTCGCGCCAGAAGTGACTCCGCCCACTACGTTGGGTGCCAGTAGTCCATTCTGCCCCGGAAGCAACGAAGCAGCGGGCAAGTTGCCGGACGAGAATAGATTGACGAAATTGAGTACGTTGAAAGCGCTGGCGCTGGGCTCGAGGGTCACCCTGTCTTTGATTTTGATTGGCCACGAAACTCTCATATCGAGCGTCTTCAGCCACGGAATCCCCACCGCTCCGGGAGCAACCGAATTTATGTTTGGCATCGCCCAGCCCAGGGCTTCCATATCGGAGTAAGTCATAACCTCCGTACCGGAGATCAGGCCGGGGCAGCGAAAGAGGCTGTTGGGCGCAGTGTTCGCCACCAGGCAATCGCCGGCCGGCGTGAGCTGCTCGGCATAAACGTGGTTGTAGTTGGTGATCACGGTCCGCAGATTTGTAATGTCAGTGTGGTGCTGGAACTGGCCGATTTCAGTTCCTGGCAACGGCTCCGGTGATGCATCCGGATTCAGACCCGATCCCAACCAGTCGCTTGCGAAGATTTCGCCGCCACTCGTCAGTTCCGGCAGCTCCAGACTCTGCGGGAGCGGGCTGTAGAAGTGACCGATCATGCTGAACTTCAGATTCAAGGGCAGATCGAAGTTTGCAAAAAACGAAATCTGGTGCTTTCGGTCCAAAGCGTTCGGACCGGTGAACCTTGTGAGGTCGTCATTGTCGATCGCCAGATTGACGGAATCCTGATCCTGCACCTGACTCACAAAGCGAGAGAGCGCGTAGGAAAACTGGAAGTCCGCGGCTTTCACGAAGCGCACCGGCCTCTCGACATGGTCAACCAGCTTCATCTGCCCGCTGCTGTAAAGCGAAGTCCCGTCGGGGTAAAGCATATCGACTCCACCCACCGCTCCAATGTTTCCGGTGATCGGATTCGTACCGGGAAAGGCGCAATAAGTACACGGTCCGCCGCCCACGGATTGAAGGTTCGAGTCCAATCCCGCCGAGGAATAGGCCGTCTGCGCTCCGGCCTGTCCTAATTTGCCGATCATGCACGCAGCCTGCGCGAGTCCGGCGGGGCAGCCGTTTGCCTCCTGGGCCGCGTCGCGGGCGGCAACCGCATTGGCTTGATTGAAGCTGCGCGCGGCTCCGCTGTGGTTCACGTCTTCGCCGATTAGAAGACGTTGCCCGACATTGCGGATGTAATCCAGGCTGAGAACTGTCCCAGAGCGAATTTCTTTTTGCAGCCCGATGTTCATTTCCCACGATCGAGGCGTGCGAAAGTTCGGATAGAAAAGGTCATAGCTGGGATTCAACGCGGTCAACGACGTGCCCACAAAGTTGCTATTCGGCTGGCTCGAGGTCACGCTCGCGGACGCCGCCTGGTAAGCGCTGCTGAGCGCGAGAATTTGAGGCGCGACGGCCGAGATGGTACCGCCGCAGAAAGTCGGTTGCGCCTCCGGACCCGTCGGCGTGTTCACTACGGTTGCGGCGCCTCCGGCGATCGAGGTTATTCCTGTGAGACTTGTCGGCCACACGAATGGATTGGCCACGCCCTCCTGACAAACCGTTGGGCTGTCGGCAAAAATACCTTTGGCGAGGCGCGAGGGACTGTCCAAAGTTGCGTTGTTCCAAAGTAAGTTCTCGTAAAACAAGCCAGCGCCGCCGCGGACTACCGTTTTGCCTGTACCGCCGGCATCCCACGCGAAGCCGAGTTGAGGCGCAAAGTTCAGCCCCGGATTGCGCACTTTATCACCCAACCCCGGCCCCCACTGATTCAAGTCTGACAGCGCGCCGAGATTGCTATCGGTGCGGCCGGTGTCATGCACGTAGTGGAGTCCGTAGGTCAGAGTTAATCTCGGCCTCATCTCCCAGCGGTCTCCCACATACAGTTCCACACGGTTGTCTGGTTCGAATCCTCCGCCAGGAAAACCAAATGCGGACTTGGCCGTAGAGCTTCCAATCCCGTTCCCTAGGCTCACCCAATTTGCAGCGTAAGCGGTTGGATCGGACAATACAGACGCGCCAATCGAGGTTGTGCCCACCTGCGGAAACGTTGCGAACGCCGCCAGCCGGGCGCCGTCGATGCGACTGATCGCGGCTCCGTAGCGAATGATGTGCGCGCCCCAGACGCGGCTGCCGTCGTACTTTGCTTGTTCATCGAATTGAATTGTCTGCTGCGGCGCCAGCCAGCTTGGCCCGCCGCAATAACTGCCGCCGTTGCTCAGAACGCAATTCCCATCGATGGAGGCGCCAATGTTAATCCCTAGCCCGGGAATTGGGTTGTCGATTCCACTGAGCCCGTTCGTGGCATCCGTCATCTCGTTGCGGAACTTGAGATATTCAAAGCGCAGGCTGTGAGCGTAGACGCCGGTATTGAAATCGACGCCCAACGCGTTCGTTGCGGTATTGTCGATGTTGCGAACTTGCTGGGTGGAACTTGCAGAACCGTAAGGGCGAAAATCGCTGTTCTCGAAAAAATTGAACCGATAGAACGCGCGCGTGCTGCCCCGCATGTTCCAATCCACACGCTCGTCGGTATCGAATTCGCGATACGGCTGGGAGAGAATGGTTTCGAGTCCATCGAAAGGATAGCTGAAAGGTTCAAGCATCGTTAGGTTTTGCTGGGTGCGCTCGGCATCGGCGAACCAGAAGACCTTATTTTTGATGATCGCTCCGCCTGCATCTCCGCCGAATAATTCGCGCTGAAAGGTATCGCTCGTAGAGCCGGGCGTGGAACCCGGAAGCGCTGCCGCTCCCGGCTTGCCACGGAACAATCCGAATACTCCTCCATGGATTTGATCAGTGCCTGATCGTGTGATTACGTTTACTGCACCCGAGGAAGTCAGCCCGGTCGAGAGGTCTAGCAACGACTGGGCGAGCTGAAATTCCTGAATCGCGCTTGCCGGAATATTCTGCGTCGCCGAACCTGTGATCTCATCACTGATGTCGACTCCATCTACATCAATTCTTTCGGCGCGCCCATAGCGGTTTAGGAATGAAATTGAAGAAATGCCATCTTTGTTTTCGAAGAGGCTGCCGTCCTGGATCTGAATTCCCGGTTCAAACTGCCCGAGGTCAAGGAAACTTCGCCCGTTGATGGGAAGTTTGTTTATCTCGTCAGGGTCGACAACGCTCTGTACCGTTCCTTGTTCGATGTTGAAAGTGGCCTCGTTTGGAATCACAATCTTTTCGACACTCCCGATTTGCAGCGTCACGCTGCCGTTCACTGTGTTGCCGACCGGGACCACCAAAGAGAGCTGTTCAGTGTGGAAACCCTTCATCTCCACGCGCACATCGTAGTTTCCCGGCTGAATGGGGCCGGAGGAATACAACCCCACCGCTGAGGTCGTCTGGTGGATCACCGCAGCCTTGGCTTTGTTGGTGACCTCCACCTTAGCGCCGGCGAGGGCCGTCCCTTTTGGATCGGTGACCACGCCCACAATGCTTCCGGTGCCCGTCGACTGCGCCGATGAGAACGAAACCAGGAGCAGCGCCACTACCGCGGACAACACCAATCGCGCACCAAAGGTACGGGACGAGTTGAAGTTCAAAATCGTAAACTTTTTGTTCCGAATGTTCACAGAACCTCTCTCATAAGTTTCTCGTCCAAAACGCGGAGCTGGATCGGCAATCGCCGTGCGATGGGATCAGGATTAGCGCATCTCAACTTGGCGTTGGCAATATGGGCTCAAAAGCAAGTACCCGCGAATCCAAGTTGATTCTTGGGGTGGAAGCGACGCAATTCTTCAGCCATGTTTGCGCAAGTCCGAACCATATCAAACCATCCACCATCCTTGTCAATTGCCGACCAGATATTACTGGCCACTGAACACTAATCACTGGCCACTGTTTTCAGAAATCCGTCTTCACCGTGTAGTAGCCGGTGCGATGCCGAACGTGGTACGACGAGGCATCGGCCGGCCCGTTAACCGCAACCTGAATGCGGCGAAATTCCGAGTTCGATGTGCGTTGCGAGGAATAATAGGCAAGAAGATATTGATTTCGCAGCTCGTCGCTGATCTGGCGGAAGGCATCGTCGAGCTGCGAGACGGAAGTAGCGTAGTAGTACTTGCCTCCGGTATCCTCCGAGAGCTGAATCAGCGCGTGCTCCCCGCCGGTCTCGCGCCCAGCGCTGTTTTCGATGGGCACCACGATAATGCTGTAGACGAGCGCCTCTGCTTCTTCGGCGGCGCGCGCCGCCTCCTGGTAGTCGACTTTGCTGATGGTGTCTCCGCCATCGGTGATCAGTACCATCACTTTGCGCCCCTGGCGGCGGTCGAGCGAGCGCGAGGCCAGATATACGGCGTCGAACAAAGCCGTAGCCGCGCCCAGGCGGATGTGGTCGATCCCCTCGTCAATGCGCCTCAGATCGGGCGTGTAGGAAGTGGCCTGGAGCACGGTCTCGCTGAAGCCAAAAACCGACAGAGCATCTACCGGCCGCATGATGGCATGGGCAAAGCGTTTGGCCGACGCCTGTTCCAGCGGCAGGTCGTGGCGCGTGCTCAGGCTGGTATCGATGGCCAGAGCAATCGAAAGCGGCAGCGCGGACTCCTTGTCGAAAACAGAAATCGTCTGGGGGTGCCCATCCTCCTGCAAAGCGAAATTCTCTTTCTTGAGCCCAGCCACAGGCGAGCCCTGCGGATCGGTGACGGTGACGTAGACATTGACCAGTTTCACGTCGACCTTAAGCGTGGTCTCGGGGTCGGTCGTGGATTGAGTCTTTGCCGGAGGCTTCTGCGCGCGCGACGCGGCACAGGCCAGCAGCAGCAGAATCACGGTGGCGAATCTTCTCATTCGGTAAAAGAAGTATACGTGGGGACGGCTCGCCTGGCTGATGACCTTGAGCGGATTCGAAAGGTTCAGCCGCGCAGGCGGAGTTTTCGTCGCAACCTCAACCCGCTCACTTAGATGCGCTCTCCACGCCGGGGCTGCCTCGGTCGAGGGAATTTCCGCGAGGAATCTCCTGGGGAAAAGGCTCGCCGTCGGCCCACACCGCGCCATCCTCGAAGTATTCTTTCTTCCAGATGGGCACGGTGCGCTTGAGGGTATCGATCAGCCATCGGCAGGCGTCGAAGGCGGCGGCGCGGTGGGCGGACGCGACCGCGATCAGCACGCTGGTTTCACCGATCTCAAGCCGTCCCAGCCGGTGCACCAGCGCGATCTCGCGTACTTGAAACTGTTTCAGCGCCTGCTCCGCCAGACCTTCCATCTGCCGCAGCGCCATCTCTTCATAAGCTTCGTAATCGAGATAGAGCGTCTTGCGTCCGCGCGTCTGGTTGCGCACCACGCCTTCGAACACAACGGCGGCCCCATCCTCGCCGCGCTTCATGCCTTCGAGCACGCTCTTCGTATCGATCGGCTCGCGGACAATTGAGGCCGATTTTCCCGAACCACCACTCACCGAGCCGCCACTCACCGGCGGCAGCAGCGCAATTTCGTCGTCAGATTTCAACACGGTGTCGGCTCCCGCGTATTCCTGATTCACCGCCACAGCCAGCGATGGCAGCGATTCTTTCATGGCAGGAATTTTCGACTCGCAATGCGCCAGCAAATCGTGCACTGCCGCACCTTCGGGCAACTCAATCGAGTCGCAGGATTTCCCAACGAGATCTTTCAACATCCCGAAAAAAAGAACGCGCACGCGCACCGGGTCAGTTTAACGCGACTGGGGCCCGGCGGGACTAATCGAACCGAGCCATCCTAAGTCTGGACGATTGCCATGACGCGCCCACCTTTGATTCCAGAAGGTCACCTGGACGGATCGGTACCTGGTAGTTGAGTATGATACTGTTGGTTTAAGGCTGCGGAAGCGGCGCGAAATGAGACCCATGCGAGTAAAAATTTGTGGAATCAGGGACCTGAATGAGGCGCGTATGGCCGTGTCCGGCGGCGCCGATGCACTGGGATTCCTGGTCGGTCTCAACTACCGCACGGACGATGAAGTCGATCTGGAGACCGCGCGGAGAATCATCTCCGAGATTCCTCCCTTCGTTTCTTCGGTTCTCGTCACGCACAAAGTGGACATGGAGTGGGTTGCTGAAACTTGTAAGCAGAGCGGATGCAGTACAGTGCAACTGCATGGCGATTTTGCGCTGGCCCAGATTCCCGAGCTGCGGCGAAGAATTCCCAATGTACGGATCATCAAGGCTGTCAATGTTGTCGATGAAAGCGCCGTGACCCGCGCAGTGGCAGCCGCTCAGCAGGCAGACGCCGTCCTGCTGGACTCCCGCACTGCTACCCGCATTGGGGGCACTGGGCATACACACGACTGGACCATCAGCGCCCGTATTGTGAAGACGATTGAAAAACCCGTTATTCTCGCGGGTGGTCTTAAACCGGAGAACGTGGTCAAAGCGATCGAGGTGGTTCAGCCTTTTGCCGTCGATGTCAACAGCGGCGTCGAATTTCCAGATGGGTCAAAGTCCCCGCAAAGGATCGACGATTTTATCAATTTAGCGAAGAAGAGCGCCGCAAGCGTCGTCGCGGGAGCCGAGTTGATGGCAGGCCGTTGAGAACCACAAGGTGGGTGCTTGAGTGTTCAGCGCATTTTCCTTTGGCAAAATCATCAAGACCGTTCTACCTGGCGTAATCCTCACCGCCGCGCTGCTCCTGGTTCTTGAGGGGTTCTGGACACTCTGGCGTCCTCAAGCTGGATTCTTAATGGGTTCCATTCCCAAAGAATGGATCACTCCCGTGACCGCAGCGCTCATCCCCGTGAGCATGCTCCTGGGGTTCTTCCTGAATACATTTGCCTGGATGGTGCTAAACCCTCGGATGCGAAAGCGCAGCGAGGTGAAGCTTGATAACATGCCGCACTCGGTACTGCGCAGCAAACTCTGCGAGCGTTTGTGGTCGGAATCAAGTGAGCACTTCAAACTCGCCCCGCCTCTCGATCAATCGCCACGGCTGGACCGGCCACAACTGGAGTATTACTATCTGCCCTGGGTTAAGCTAACGAACTTGAATTATCTCTGGGAAAGTTATTTTTGTTGGTATGAGTTTCATATCAATTCCGCTTGCGCCGTCCTGGTCCTGGGACCGGCGGCCGCATTTCTAGTGTGCGTAAAACTTCGCGCATGCTCTTTTCCGCTTCTCATCCTCGTGCTTCTATTTTTGGTTTCGAGCTGGGCGCTCTACAGTGTGCTCACTCGTGCAGCCGTGAGGAACCTCGCCTCCTACGAAAAAAACCTGATGTTGCTCATCACGGGCTCATTGGCAGAAGCGTCGCAGCACGCCCAACTCCCGGCGGCGGATGTAGATGATGTAATAGGGCCGCAATCATGAACTCTCCCTGACAGGATTGCACATATAAAATGTGCCTGCTGGGAGTAACGCGCAAGAAAAAGCCGCCAGTGAGAACTGGCGGCTGATAACTGGCAACCGGCAATCGCTAAGAGTGCCAGGTGTGAACCTTGTCGTGGGCTCCCACGGGCTCCTCGATCGGTCGAATGGCCGGAGTTTCCGGCTTTGCTTCGGGCTCCGACGTCAGGAAGACCTTCGCAGCCAACGACTCGGCCACGACGGGTAGCGAGACGCGCAGTGCTTCTTCGATCGTCTTCACGTAATGGATGGTGAGGTTGTCGATCTGCTCCGGCGTCAGATCCTCCTCAACATTCATCTTGTTTTCCGCGGGCAGAATCACCGTGGTGACCCCGGCGCGCTTGGCGGCCAGCACTTTTTCTTTAATGCCGCCAACGGGAAGCACGTTGCCGCTCAGCGTAATCTCGCCCGTCATCGCAGTGAGCGGACGGATACGGTGACCCGTAAGCAGCGACACCAGCGTGGTGGCCATGGTAACGCCCGCCGACGGACCATCCTTGGGAATAGCGCCCGCCGGGACGTGCATGTGAATGTCGTGATCGGCGAAGAAGCCTTCGGCGATGCCGAGCTGCGCCGCGTTCGAGCGCACCCAGGTCAGCGCCGCCTGCATCGATTCCTGCATCACCTGGCCGATCTGGCCGGTCATGGTGAATCCACCTTTGCCCTTCATGGCATTGGCTTCGACGAAGAGCACGTCGCCGCCGGATGGAGTCCAAGCTAAGCCAACAGCCACGCCGGGACGCTCGGTGCGTTCCTCGATCTCGCCCTCCACGCGGATCTTGATGCCGCCCAGAAATTCCTGAACGATTTCCTGCGTGACCACAAGCCTTTCAGTCTTGCCTTCAGCCAGCCGCCGCGCCTGCTTGCGGCAGATGGTTCCGATGGTGCGTTCCAGGCTGCGCACGCCGGCTTCGCGCGTGTAGTGGCGAATCACATAGCGCAAAGCCTCGTCGGGAAATTCGATCTGCTCAGCGGTGATTCCGTTCTCTTCCACCTGACGTGGAACCAGGTAGCGGCGAGCGATGTGCAGCTTTTCTTCCTCGCTATAGCCCTGCAGTTCGATGATCTCCATACGGTCGCGCAGCGGCTCGGCGATGGGATCGAGCATGTTCGCGGTGGTGATGAAGAGCACCTTCGACAGGTCGAAGGTGACGTCGAGATAGTTGTCGCGGAAGGTCGAGTTCTGCTCGGGATCGAGCGCTTCGAGCAGCGCAGAAGCGGGATCGCCGCGGAAATCGCGGCCGACCTTATCGATTTCATCGAGCATGAATACGGGATCTTTGGTTTCGGCGCGGCGAATGCCCTGGATGATTTGTCCGGGCAAGGCTCCGATGTAAGTACGGCGATGGCCGCGGATTTCGGCCTCGTCGTGCACACCGCCGAGCGAGAGCCGCACAAACTTGCGGCCCAGCGCTCGCGCAATCGATTTGCCGAGCGAAGTCTTGCCCACGCCGGGAGGTCCGACGAAGCACAAGATCGGGCCCTTCATGTTCGGCTTGAGGCGACGCACCGAGAGATAGTCGAGGATGCGATCTTTTACTTTTTCCAGGTCGTAGTGATCGGTGTCGAGAATCTCTTTTGCTTTTAATATTTCGATTTCCTGGCCAGAGGTCCTGGCCCAGGGCAGTACGGCGAGCCACTCGACGTAGTTGCGCGTGAGTGAATAGTCGGCGGCCATGGGAGACATGCGAGAGAGGCGGCCCAATTCCTTGAGCGCTTCTTTTTTGACTTCATCGGGCATGCCGGCGTCGTCGATTTTCTTTTTCAGGTCATCGACGTCACGGGCGCCTTCATCCTGCTCGCCCAGCTCTTTCTGGATGGCCTTCATTTGTTCGCGCAGGTAATACTCGCGCTGGGTTTGCTGGACGCGGTCCTGCACTTCGCTCTGAATCTTGTTGCGCAGTTGCTGCACTTCGAGTTCTTTGGCGAGATGCTGATTGATCTTCTCGAGGCGCACGCGAATGTCGAGCGTCTCGAGCGTGTCTTGTTTATCGGGTGTCGACAGCGAAGGCAGAGATGAAGCAATAAAGTCGACCAATCGGCCGGGTTCGTCGATGTTCATGGCCACGGTGGAAAGTTCGTCGGACAGAGTGGGCGAACCGGCGACAATCTGCTGAAAGAGCGTGAGCACGTTGCGCTGCAGCGCCTCAATTTCAGAGCTGTCGGGCGGAATCGCTTCAGGAATCGGTGACACGCGGGCGCGCATAAACGGCGCAAGCTGAGTGAACTCGCCGAGGCGTACCCTCTCCAGGCCTTCTGCAAAAACGAAAAGGCTTTGGTTGGGCATTTTCACGACTTTGTGAACGACGGCGGATGTGCCGACGGTGTAAAGATCGCTGGCCTGCGGGCTATCGACACGCGCCTCGCGCTGCGCCACGACTACAATAGTTTTATCTTCTCCGAGCGAATTAATCAGCTGGACGGAGCTTTCCCGGCCTACGGTAAGGGGCAGGACGGCGTGCGGGAACAGGACAGTGTCGCGCACAGGAAGCACGGGCAAGGCCCGTACATCATTTGTTTCCCGATGCTTAGAAAGCTGGTCGGAAAGCGGCTGTTGGCTCATTAGCTCTCCTTGAGTGTAACTCACTCAAGCTTAGATGACACTTCTCTGGAAAGGTTTCATCCCTCCCAGACGATGGCCGGGGACTGTTGCATTCTATCGGCATTTTCGGGCGCGACACATGTGCCCAAGGTAGTGAGGCTACGGTTTTCGTGCGGTCGGGTATATCCCTAACACCTTGACGAACTCGGCGAGGCGGAGGGCGTTGTGCGCGGGTTCGTCGTCGCCGCGAAGGAAGTCGAATGGGAAGTAAATGCGGGCTAATCCTTAGCCGGTGTCTTGCCGATCTGAACGTTAGGACGATCAACGCGTGTCAGAGCTGCCTGGCGTGGTGGAATCGGGGGTCCGTGGAAGAAAAGTTCGAGTCCGGACACATTTGCAGGGATTGCAAGGAGCATATACGGGAAGCGAAACTCATCCAATCCTCACTGCTCCCCACAAGGGGGCTGTGCCACGAGTCTGTTGAGATCGCGTTCCGCTTCGTACCCTTTTCCGCCGTAGGGGGTGACTTTGTCGACTTCTTCCGTTTACCGGACGGTTGCATCGGCATTTGCCTCGGGGACGTGGTCGGAAAGGGACTGTCGGCGGCAATGTTCGCCGCGCTGGTGATGGGACTGCTGCGCGGGATTCACAAGACCGGGACGGATACCGCCCGAGTTCTAGCCCTGTTGAACGAGCGGTTGGCGCAGCGGCCCATCCAGGGCCGCTTTTGCTCGACCTTGTACGCGGTGTGGAACCCCGCCACGCGGGAGCTCATCTTCTCGAATGCCGGAATGCCATTGCCGTTGCTGGTCTCGGGAAACGTCTGCCGGCAAATTGGCGAGGGCGGATTGCCCACTGGAATGTTCCCGGGCGCCACTTACGGACGGCACGTCGTACAACTCGGCCCAGGAGATTCAGTTCTGTTCGCGACCGACGGCCTGCATGACTTGCGCAACGAGGAGGGAATCGAGTTCTGCACCGCTCAAATGGAGGAGGTTTGGGCGCAATGCGGAACCAGATCGGCAACCGAATCGGCGGACTTCGTCTTCGACCGCCAGGCGGTCTTCTCCAATGGTAGACCGCCGCACGACGATATTACCGCGGTGGTGCTGAAGGTGCTGGGGTAGTTGACTGCTACGGTTCCTAAGATCAACTTCAAAAGCAAAATCAAAGTCAACGGCAGCGGACAGGAGTGTCCGCTCTACACATGGCGGACAGCCCAGGCGGCTGTCCCCGCACGGCCTGCTTACGCGGCCCGGTAAATCCCCAACACCTTGACGAACTCCGCGACCTCGCCCAGATGGCGGAGGGCGTTGCGGGCGGGTTCGTCGTCGCCGCGAAGAAAGTCGACGTAGAAAACGTACTCCCAGGGGCGGCCGCGCAGGGGGCGGGACTCGATTTTGCTGAGGCTGATGTCGCGCAGGGCGAAGACGCTGAGCGATTTGAAGAGGGCTCCGGGCTGGTTCCTGAGCTTGTAAGCGATGGAAGTCTTGTTGGCGGCGGGCGGGATCAGACGCTGGTAGCCAGAAGTGGAGCTCGCGACTTTTTTCTTTCCGGCTCGGCCCGATTTTTCTGACTCTGTTGGCGACTTGCGAATCAGTAAGAAGCGGGTGAAATTGCGTTTGTCGTCTTCAATGCCGGCTTGGAGGATTTTGCCGGAGTATTCGCGGGCGGCGTGGCGTCCGGCGATGCCGGCGGCATCGGGCAGATGGTGCGCGATGACGTGTTTCACGCTGCCGGCGGTGTCGTAGAACGGGACCGGCTCGATGCGGGGATGGTGGCGGAAGAAGTCACGGCACTGGTCGAGGGCCACGGGATGCGAGAGAGCCTGGCGCACCGCGCTCAACTTCACGCCGGGGGCGGCGATCAGGTTGTGAACGATGCGGAGCAGGAATTCGCCTTGAATAAATACGTCGCGTGCGACCAGAAGATCGGCATGCTCGGCCACGGTTCCGGCGAGAGAGTTCTCAATGGGTATGACGGCAGCCGCGGCGGAGCCGCGCTCGACGTGATCGAATACTTCGGCAGAGCGAGCGCAGGGGAAGACTGTGCAGCGAGGCAGCATACACTCGGCGGCTTCGTGGCTGAAGGAACCGAACTCACCCTGAATGGCAACTTTGACGGTTGCAGCTCTGGCGGATTTCGTCACAAGGCAAGGTAGCTGGAAGAAGCGGGGCAGCGCAAATGGTTTCTTGCGTGCCCCAACTTGAATTCATGGTTTGAAAATCGCCTCAGGCTATTTCGAGGGTGAACTCCCCAACGCGACCTTTGCCACGGCGGGAGGGAGCAAAAGCAGCATCGAAAACATCGACAGCCAGGCGGGGACGGTTGCGTTTCTGCGCGCTTACGAAGTGGCGTTTAGGTCTTTCTCGAGTACCAGGGCGTCGACGCCGTTTGAGTAGTAACGAGGGGAAGTGCGGATTACGCTGTAGCCGTGGCGTTTGTAGAACGATAAGGCGGAAACGTTGTCAACCGCGGTTTCCAGTTCAACCGAATGGCAACCGCCAGCGCGCAGTCGATCTTCGGCAGTGCGAATGAGCAAAGAACCCACGCCGAAGCGCCGGGCCGGGGCGATTACGTCCAATGTAATGATGTGGCCGTGGCCGCGTGTGTCCGCCTCGGCTACAAGGAAACCGGCTATCTGGAGCCTTGCGGAGGCGATTGTTGGGGAATTCTTCCGCTTTTTTTTCAAATCGGCATCGAGTTTTCCGGAATTGGAATCGAGGGTCTCGTCCCCGTCGCCGACCGCCAGGAGAGTGAACGATCCGCGCTGGCTAATGTAGAGTTTGAGCTCTGCCCGGGAATAGGAAATGCCCGGAGGAAAACACTCCTGGTCGATGCGCCAGAGCGCGTCGAAGTCGGCGGCCTGGAAGTCGCGAATCGCGAAGGGCACTCCGCAATTGTAGCCGTTGACCGCGGAACGGTACGCGGCTGCCGAGTTCAGGCACCCTCCCGGGCGATACCGCCGCGTTTTCCACAGTTAATCCACGGTGGACCGACTGCGGGCTGAAATGGCGACAATTGTCCGCTTGCTTCGCCGCAACCTCGGACGTACCATGAGCATCAGAGGAAGCGTTGTGGGACGCCTTCTGCTGATTGACGTGGCGGGTTCGGTGGTCGTGCTGGGGCTGTGGTACTTCGTGTTTTCCACCTACAATCGAAAAAAGGGAGTGGCGGCGCTGCGCTGGGTACAGGCGGCTTGCGCCGGCAAGGGACGCATCCTGGAATCGCACTGGGTGGGAAGCTCGCGCCTGCAGGCAAGGCTGCACTTTGCCTCCCATTGGTTTGAGAATGCCAGCGTTATTCTGACTTTCCGGCCACGGGCTCTGCCGGTGCAGTGGCTGCTCAGCTGCTGGCGCAGGCAGAAGGAAACTCTCACCTTTGAGGCCGATCTGGGTGGTTCGCCGAGCTTCCATCTCGAGGTGGTGCGCCACCGCTGGAGCGCACACAACCACGGCACCGCATCGCACAAGCACGAGGAGCGGGAGTGGGAGCTCTACCAGCCCGGCCCAATCATTCTGACCACGCGAACACACTGGAAGCAGGATCCCACGGCGGAACTGAACGCGCTGATGTCGGCGCGGCGGCCGGAGATTCTGCAGGTGCGTTTCCGTCCGGAGTCTCCGCAGTTCACGGCCACAGTCCATTTGGAAGCGTTGGCCGACGCGAACTCCTGCGCGGGATTTGTGAGCGCCCTGCGCGAGATCGCCGCCGGCGCCTCGGCCCATAGTCAGTAGGAACGCGCAATCTGGGGCTGCTGGGCGATAAGGGCCTATCTTCATTCCTTCATTTCTTAACTTCATTAATGGCTTCATTTCTTAATTTTTTACTTGTTGCGGTACCTTGGTGGCGGTAGGCATGCCTGTGCCTGGGGCGTACAATTCCGACGTGAGGTGAGTCGACATGGATCGGCCCTTGCGATTTCTTTTTGTCCTGATGCTGCTTTGTCCCGCATCCGGGCAGAACGCCCCCAATCCCCAACTGCAACCCCGACCTGCCGAGCCGACTGTTCCGGCGCCAGCCGGCATGGACCGGCGAATCACGCTCGAAGTGCAGGTCGCCGACAAGTCTGGTGCACCCGTTCGCGGACTGCAGAAGGAAGAGTTCACTGTTCTCGACGATAAACAGCCCAAGGACATAGTTTCATTTCAAGCAGTAGAGAACGGTGCGAGCGCGACCGGCGATTCGCCAGTTGAAGTGGTGCTCGTGATCGATGCCGTAAACACCTCCGTACAGGCCGTCGGTTACGAACGAAGTGAATTGAAGAAGTTCCTGCTCCGAAACGGTGGCAAACTGGCGCTGCCGACGTCGCTCGTCATGTTCACCGACAGGCAAACGGAGATGCAGAACGATTTCTCTCGCGATGGGAACGCCTTGGCAGCGCGGTTCGACCAATATGAAACGGGTTTGCGCTCCATCACTCGGTCTTCGGGTTTCTACGGCGCGGAGGAACGATTTGACATGTCGCTCAAGACCTTATCCTCTCTGGTGGCATACGAGGGAACGCGACCGGGAAGGAAACTGATAATTTGGTTCAGTCCGGGATGGCCGCTCCTTTCGGGACCGCGCGTTGAATTCAGCGCAAAACAGGAGGAGCGTTTCTTCGACTCGATTGTGGCTTTCTCAGGCGAACTCAGGGAAGCACGCGTCACCCTGTACAGCATTGACCCACTGGGTATGTCAGATGCGGGCGGGTTCCGGACTTTTTACTATAAGGAATTCTTGAAAGGCGTGCCTTTTGCGAAGCGGGCGCAGGCCGGCAATCTGGGATTGCAGGTGCTCGCGGTCCAGAGCGGCGGGCTTGTACTCAATTCGACCAACGATATCACGGCCGCGATCGCAGATTGCACCGCGGATGGCGAAGCGTTTTACGTCCTTTCGTTTGACTCCTCCCGAGCGGATCACGCAAATGAGTACCATGCCCTTGGGGTCACCGTCGACAAACCGGGAATCAAGGCTCGCACGCGCACCGGCTACTACGCCCAGCCCTAGGTCTTGTGCCTCTTTCCCCGATGCTCCTTTGTTCCTTTCTTAGCCCCGGAGGCTGTGCTATCGTTCGGGCCGTGGCCGATCCGTTCAACAATCCCACGCCGCAGTTTGGCACGGCCGAATACGGCGCATCGTCTGCAGGCGGTCGCTGCCAGTTCTGCCAGCAGCTTATCGCCGGGCAGTACTATCGCGCCAATAACGCAATGGCGTGTCCCGGCTGCGCGGAAAAGATGCGCGGAGCCTTAGCTGTGGATAGGCACGCGGCGTATGTGCGTGCTGTGGCCTACGGAATAGGCGCCGGAGTCGTCGGGCTGATTGGATATGCCTTGATATCGATCCTGCTGCAAGGCTGGGTAATCAGTTATATGTCGCTCGCCGTGGGCTGGATCGTGGGCACTGCAATGATGAAGGGATCGAATGGTGTGGGTGGAAGGCGCTACCAGATTGCCGCGGCTTTGTTGACCTATGCCGCGGTATCGATGGCGGCGATTCCGATCTGGATTCATTTTGCCGGCGAGCGCAATCAGCAAAGACAGACTCAGCAACAAAAACTCGATGACGAGCAGCGGCAGTTTGAGAAAGAATCCGGACAGCAATCGGAGCCCGAGCCGGCTCCTAAGGTGCAGAAGACTCAGGTGAACGTGGCAAACGTCATTACGTGGCTGGGACGGATGGCGCTGTTGGGATTGGCATCTCCGTTCATTCAGCTGGCAGATAGTCCGGGTTGGGGCGCGATGGGCTTGCTCATTCTCTTCATAGGAATGAGAATTGCATGGAGGATCACTGTCGGCCGGCCGCTCCAAATCTACGGCCCGTTCGCAGATTCTCCTTCACCTTCGTCGTGAAACGTGCCGCCGAACCTTCACTTTCCTAATTTGTGTCTACAGCCACTCCAGATCTGACTCGCAATTGCAGACGGTGCGCGCGTGAGCTTGCACCGGGTGCGCTGGTGTGCGACCACTGCCACGCGCTGGTCCACTCCGACGAACTGGAGCGGCTGGCGGCGGAGGCAAAAGCGCTGGAGGCCCGCGGCGAATTGCAACAGGCCCGCGAGAAATGGCTGAGCGGGATCGATCTGCTGCCACCGGAGTCGAAGCAAGCGGACTGGATCAAACAGCATGCAGTGGAACTTTCTGCTGCCGGCGATACGGCGCTGATGAGTGATGCGCGGAATCAAGCCGCGGCGCCGATGGGTCCTGTAAACGTGCTGGATGCAAAGAGGGGAGCAGCGCCCCAGACGGCGCGAGTCAATCTGGCATCGCTGCTAAGTTTCGTCGCATTCATTGCGATTTATTGGGCCGCGTCTGGAATGAAGTTCGGGGTCGGCTTCGCGGTGCTGATTCTGATTCATGAGATGGGTCACTTCGTCGACATCAAGCGCCGCGGCTTGCCGGCGGATATGCCAGTTTTCCTGCCGGGGCTGGGAGCGTACGTGCGCTGGCAGGCTCTGGGCGTGTCGATCGAAACGCGAGCGGCAATTAGCCTGGCCGGGCCGCTGGCCGGTCTTTTGGCTTCAGTCGCGTGCGCAGCGCTCTGGTGGCAGACGGGCAATCCTCTCTGGAGCGAACTTGCGCGTATCGGTGCAATCTTGAATCTGCTGAACCTGATTCCCGTCTGGGTGCTCGATGGCGGGCAAGCCGTGTTGGCTTTGAGCAAGATCGAACGTATCGTGTTGTTCGTGGCGTGTATCGCGCTCGGCTTGGCGCTGGGGCAAAACGCGTTTTTCCTGGTGGCGCTGGGAGCGGCATATCAAGCGTTCTTCGCCGGAGATCTGCCGGCGCATCCCAGCCGCGTGACGACTATTTATTATCTCGCAGTCTTGACGGGGCTGGGCGTGATGATCCGGCTGATGCCGGGTCACGGCCTGGGACTTCAGTAAGGCTGGTGG
>JBEKHS010000051.1:0-19932 GCA_050012155.1 Candidatus Sulfotelmatobacter sp.
GATTGCGTGAGCTTTCCAGAGTCTTGGTCCTCAACCTTCTCTGGCGAAAACAACGGTGCCAAAAACACCGATAGGATATCTTTGTCCTTGACACCGCCTTCACTCTTATCGAGGGGCACCCACTCTGTCGATGATGCCAGCACGATCAAACGCCTGGGCCAACCGCCGGTCCAGTCCCCTCAGCGCTCAAAGCCCGCGTCTTATTGGCTCTTGGCGGCACGAATGAATTCGTGCCCTTCCCTAACCGACTTCACGGCACGCATGAATGCGTGCCCTGATACGAATCTCACTTACAACACAGTCTGCTAGACCGAGCTGGGAACTTTGGGAGCTTCGTAGTCGGTGGCTTTGGGGCGGCCTTCGACCAGGTGCATGGTGTGGAGAATCGTCTGGATTACGGATTCGTTGCCTACCGCAGTGTTGATCATCACGTGGTAGAGGGAGCGGGTGGGCCAGTCGGCGTCGAAGTAGTGTTTGACGAAGGCGATGCGCTCGCGGTCGACGGAATCGACGTTTTCTTCGGCCTCGGCTTCCGTTAATCCATCTTGCAGCAGGCGGCGAATTTTTTCGGCGCGCGGAGCGTAGAGAAAAACGTGGAAGGCGTCGGGTTGCTCGCGCAGAAAGAAGGGCGCGCCGCGGCCGACCACGACCGCATTCCCTTCCTGAGCGATTCGGGGAGCGATCTGCTCCATGAGCGAAACCATGCAGTCGGTATCGAAGGCCTGATTGCCGAGGGAAGAACTGCTCTCATGGCTGCCGCGCCAGAAAGTTTTTGCGAGGCGGTAGAAGCGGCTGTCGATGCGCTCGTCGCAGCGCTGGACGGCGGAACAGTCGACGTTGGCGAGGCGCGCGATTTCCTCGGTGAGAAGCTGGTCCCAGAGTTTCCATCCCAGGTGCCTGGCGAGTTGAGCGGCGATAGCGCCCGCGCCGCAGCCGTATTCCCGCTCGATGGTAATAAGGCGAAACATAGTCAGCAGACCGTGGTGAACCGCAATCCGGAAACCCAGCGCCTAAGGCGCGTTCATAATCGGACGCTTGCGGCACCCATGAATGCGTGCCCTGATACCAATCGCACTTGGAGGGTCTTGCTTCGTGCACCTCGTGCGCTTCGTGGCCGGGCGCTTCCTATTTACAGCGAACTCACGTGCCGCGAATTAGTGTACCGCGATTCCGCCTCCGGGCTTACTTTTTTTCATGAGGAACACAAGGGGAACCATCGCGAGGATAGCAAAACCGAGAAGGCGGAAGTCATCGATGTAAGCGAGCATGGTGGCTTGGCGCTGAACTGTGCCCTCAATCAGGGCATAAGCTTTCTGGGTGGCAAATGCGGCGCTTGCGCCATGGGCGCGCATAGTCTGCTCAGCTCCCTGCAACATCGTGCGGAACGCGGGGTTCGCGGCGCTCAGATTGCGGGACAAATCGTGCAAATGGACCTGGCTGCGCCGGTCGAGCATGGTGGTGACCAGGGAAATTCCGACACTACCCCCGATGTTGCGGGCCAGGTTCATCAAGCCCGAGGCCGCGTTGTTTTTATCGCGCGGCAAAAAAGCGTAGGCAGCCGTGTTAATCGGAACGAAGAGAAATGCCATGCCCACAGCCTGGAAGACGCGGGCGGTAGCCGCAGTGCGGAAATCGATCGACAGGTCAAAACCCGACATGTGGAACAGCGAGCCGGAGAGCACGACCAAGCCGAAAAACAGCAGCCAGCGCGGGCTGTAGCGGGAGAGCAGGAACCCAACGAGTGGCAGCAGGAGCATGATGGTGAAACCGCCGGGCATCAGCGCCAGGCCTGCCTGTTCCGCCGTGTAGCCGAGCAGGGTTTGCATGAAGAGCGGCAATAAGAGCGTGCTGCCCAGCAGGGCAAATCCCAGCATGAACATAAGTGTGTTGGAGACGGCGAAGGTGCGATCGCGGAACAGGTGCAGATCGATGATGGGATCCTTGTGCCTCCACTCCCAGAAGATTACGAAGATCAGGGAGACGGCGGCGATCAGCGAGAGGATCAGAATGAAGTGAGAGGAAAACCAATCATCGCGCTGCCCCTTGTCGAGGACAACCTGCAAGGTTCCCAGGCCCAGGGCGACAAAACCCAGGCCGATGTAATCGATTTTGGTTTCGCTGAGCTTCCGCCTTCTCATGTAGGGCGGGTCTTGAATGAGCCGCGAGGTAAGCAAGAGAGAAAGTATGCCGACAGGGATGTTAATAAAAAAAATCCAGCGCCAGGTGAAGTTGTCGGTGATCCAGCCTCCGAGCGTGGGGCCGATTGCGGGAGCGCTCACCACGGCGATGCCGTAGACGGCGAATGCCATGCCGCGTTTGGCGGGAGCGAACGTATCGGCAAGAATGGCCTGCTCGCTGGGCTGCAAGCCGCCTCCGCCAGCACCCTGCAGCACGCGGCAGATGATGAGCACAGTCAGGTTTGGCGCCAATCCGCACATGAAGGAACTGACGGTAAACAGAGCCACGCAGCCCATGTAGAAATTCTTGCGGCCCACGATGGAAGAGAGCCAGCCGCTGAGCGGAAGCACGATCGCGTTGGAGACGAGGTAAGAAGTCAGAACCCAGGTGCTCTCATCCTGCCCAGCGGAGAGGCTGCCGGCGATGTGCGGCAGAGAGACATTAGCGATGGAAGTGTCGAGCACCTCCATGAACGTCGCCAGCGTAACCGTGATGGCTATGATCCACGGATTTACGGCCGGACGCCAGGCATCGGCATTGTCGAGCGGGGCCGCCCCAGCGCTCATTGACGGATCCAGACCTTGGGCTCAACCGACATGCCGGGCCGCAGGGATTGATCCTTGTTTTCTCCGGGATCGAGCACGATCTTGACTGGAATACGCTGCACGACTTTCACATAGTTGCCGGTGGCGTTCTCGGGAGGCAGAAGGCTGAAGAGCGCGCCCGTGGCGCCGGCGATGCTATTGACTTTGCCTTTGTAACTTCTTCCGTTGGCATCCACTTCGATGGTGACGGGCTGGCCGACTTTCATCTCGCGAAGCTGGGTTTCTTTGTAATTGGCGGTAATCCAGATGTCGTTGAGCGGAATTACCTTCATCATTTCCTGACCCGGTGAGAGGTTCTGTCCGACCTCGACGGTACGGTTGCTCACTTCGCCGTCAACCGGAGCCACGATTTTCGTGTATTGCAGATTCAATTCAGCCTGATCGAGGGCGGCTTTCTTCTGCTTCGCATCCGCCAGCGCCGACTCAGCCCGGGAGCGTATCACCTCTAGTTGCTTGGGGCCGGTCTGGGCGTTACGCCAGTTGGCTTCCGCGTTCAGGAGTTTGTCCTGGGCTTGAGTCACCTGCGATTGCGCGGCGTCGGCATTGGCATGAGCAGCCGCGACGGCAGCGGCAGCGGCCTTTGCGGCAGCCACGGCCTGGTCGTATTGCTGCTCGGAAATCTCCTGCTTGTCGACGAGTTGCTTGTAGCGAACCAGATCGTTCTGGGCCTTGACGTTGTTGGCTTCAGCCTGTTCGAGATTCGCTTTCGCGGCATCAAACTGTTGTTTGGCAGCGGCGATTCCGGCACGCGCGCTGGCTACGTCGGCGTCTGCGGACGAAACCTGACTAGTCGTGCTGACGGAAGTGATAGGCACGTTCACACCAGCCCCCTCCGCCGCAGCCCGCGCATTGTCGAAATCGGCTTTGGCGCGCTCGTAGGCAACCTGATAGTCGGTGGGATCGATTTCCACCAACACGGTGCCTGCCTGCACATATTGATTGTCCACAATATTCAGCTTGATGACGTGGCCGGAAATGCGGGCGCTGATGGAATTGATGTGGCCGTCGACCTCTGCGTCGTCGGTGGATTCATAGCTGGTTACGTAGCGGTAGACGAAGAACGCGGCCACCAGCAACACGATCGCGCCAATGATGACAGCGATACGAAAACCCGGACTGGCGGTGCGCGAGGGGCGGGTGTGGAAGTCTCGTTCCGTGGCGGGCAAGGGCGGAGTGCGGGTTTCGGGCTGAGCCGGCGGGGCAGCGGGCGGGCTTTGCGTCGTCTGTTCCATAGATTTCAGTTAGTGTTGACCTTTCAGATAGCGCTCGACTCCCTGTTCGGCGTCACCGATAGCTCGTGCGAGTTCGATCTTAGCCAGGTTATGCGCATAGAGGCTCTGGATGTAACTCTCATGGGCGCTGGCAACCGATTCCTGCGCCTGAACCACTTCCAGGTTATCGGTAACGCCTGCCGTGAAACGATCTCGGGACTGGGTAAGAGCCTGCTCCGCCAGATCGACTGAGCTGCGGGCAACCTCGACCTGCTCGGCGGCGGAATTCAGGTCGAGTAAGGAGGCGCGTACTTCGTAATCGATGCGCCCGCGCAGATCGTTTAATTGCGATCGCGCTTGTTTCAATTGGGCCTCGGCTTCCAGCACATCACTGTGAGTTTTCCCTCCGGCGAAGATGGGAATCGTCAGGCCGCCATCCACCTGCCAGGTGCCGTTGGACTGCGCCGGATTCACGCCGATGTCACCGAAGTTTGCGCTAACGTCCAGCGTTGGAAAGTGCCCGGCGGTGGCGCCCCGGCGGGAAAGTTCCGCAGCCCGCACTTGCGCCAGCGCCGCCTGGTAATCGGAACGGGAGGCGTAGGCGCGCTGCAGATAAACGTCAACCGGCAACGGAGTCATAGCCTGGTAGGGAACTTTTTCGGTGAGAACAAACTCCTGACCCGACGCCAGGCCGATGACCCTGCCTAAAGACAGCTTTTGCCGGGCGAAATCGTCGCGCGCCGCGATGAGCTGCTGCTGGCGGGTTTGCAATTCCACGTGAGCGCGGAGGGTATCAATGGCCGGACTCAACCCGGCAGTTTGTTGATCCACCGCTTTGTTGTAAAGAGCCTGAGCATTGGTGACCTGGGCTTCCGCGGTTTCGATGCGGGCGGCGGCGGCGATGGACATTAAGTATCCGTTGCCGACGGCCAGCACAACCAGTTCCCGCGCATCTTTGAAGGTGTATTGCGCAGATTTGAGGCTCTCGGAAGCGGCGCGCTCTTTCTCGAGATTCTGAAAGTTGAACAGGGACTGGCTGAGAGAAACACGCGCATCGAAGTAGTTAAAGGGACCGATCACGCGAGGAACGGGGAAAGGAAAAACATTACTCTTGAGGCCGAGGGCAGTAAGGCTGAGGGTCTGAACGTCTTCCTGCACTCGAGCCGAGAGGTCAGGCAGCAGGTTGCTGAGCTCTTTCCATCTCTCGCCGCGCGCTGCGATGGTCTGGTCGCTGGAGAGCAGAAGACCGAGGTTGTTGCGCAGGCCGCGATCAATCGCATCCTGAAAGCTGAGTTGTAGCACTCCAGCAGTAGCTTTGCTCTCAGGCTCGCTGCCCGTGAAGGGACTCTGCGATCCGGGCAAGGAAATCGAAGGCGTAGGAGCGGAGCTCTGAGCAGGAACGCCAGGAACGGCGACCAGAGGGAACAACAAGAATGCGAGAAATCCATTTCGAGGAGCTAAAGATCCAAGCATTTTCGATTCTGAAAGGTCACATTATAAAGAGAAAGTGGTCAGCGCTGCATTCCCCGCTCATTCTATGTCGCGCTTCTATTGATTCGCCTAGCGCTTCTGGCGATGCAAAAACCCTGATCCCAGCCGGTTGCGGCTCGCATCTACCTCTGAAATAGCTCTACAACCCTACGAAAAACAAGACGGTTCCGAGTTGCAATCTGCACCGGATCGGCCGACAATCTGCGTTACTTTGGACACTTTCACCTCTTAGACGACACCGCTAGAGTAGGAGATGAGGTGCGCCCGGCTGAATATCGGGGCTCTCCGTTCTACCCACGGGCTCGAGCTGCTTCACGTTCGAGGGCAGTAGGACACCCTGGGCGTTGAAGAAGCGCGGGCAACCTGCAATCTGATCATGACCTCCTCCAGACCAAAGCGCGCACCGGCTCACGTCGACCGCCGGAGGAGGCGGCATCCGCGCTACCGCAGCGAATTCCGAATCGCGGTGAGCCATCTTCTGGGAAACCAATACCAGAAGATCGAGGGCCACTGCAGAGATCTCTCTGAAGCTGGAATCGGCATACTTTTGGCGGCTGAGCTGAATGTTGGCGAGGTAGCCGGCTTAAGCTTTTCGCCTCCAGGAACGAGCAGTCCCTGGGAAGTTCGGGCCGTGGTCCGGTACCGCCGCGGATACCATTACGGCTTTGAATTCCTGTCCCTCACGAGCGAACAGCAACAGTGGCTAAAGAACTACGTGACAACCCTGGAACCGATGGACTGAGATTCATCGACCGAGAGCTGGGACGTAAGCGGTGCCGCTGGTTTTCGAATGATTGGAAGATGACTTCAGTCATCTTGTGAATGTGACGCCTGCGGTCCAAGCTGAACCCGGGGAGTCGTTTGCGAGGACGAACCGAAAGATCACATTTGGATGGGTGACTCCAAACAAAACGCGGCGGCTGGGACGGACTGGACGGCGCTGCTGGCCGATCCAGACCTTGCCCGGAACCTGGGAAAGCTGCTGCAGACTTATCGCGACGCCCCACCGGAACGCAGGGAACAAGCCCTGCTGGCGGCGATGCGCGAGATCAAACAGGCGGCATCCGGCAGCGGACCGGTCGCTCCGACCTCAACCGGGGTCTCACCTGAACCCGCACAACAGACTCTTCCCACCACCGTTTCGTCAACTCCTCCGTTTGAACCCGATATCTTCAGCCCGAACTGGGGACAAGATAGGCGGCGGCATCTTAGAATCAAGTGCTTCGTGGCGGTGGAGCTGCGGGTCAACGATGCGGGTGCGCCCATTTGGGGGAATCTCTCAAACACGAGCCTGGGCGGATGCCAGGTGGAGACCGCCTCAGTGATTAGCGGCGGATCAAAAGTTGAAATTGGACTCTGGGTGGCCAGTGGCAAGATCTGGGTGAAGGGTCTCGCGTTGAATGGCGTGGTCACTCGCAGTGCGGCAGGAGGAGTTCGGATTCGCTTCGCTGGAATGGATCCTAACGAAAAAGAGAATCTTCGCCAGTTTCTTAAATATGTTCAAGAAACCACTCGAGTGGCGAAGAGCGAAAGCAGTTATCTGCAACTGCTGAAATAGTCGAATTCCCATCCGGACTCGGCCTTTCCTTTCGATAAGTTTTATTCGGTTTTTAACCTATCCACCGACATTGCCCGACAGGAAATTGATACACTCGATGTGTTAAGTGAAACTCTTCTCTGTCCCGGGAACTCTAACGGGTCAGGCCAATGGACAACCCTCGGAAAGTTGTCCCTGGAAAGGAGCGCCTTGCATGGTAGCCAGCGAACAAGCAGTGGTGACGGGAAAACAATTAGATACGCTGTGCATTAATACGATCCGGACCTTGGCAATTGATGCGGTGCAACAGGCGAACAGCGGCCATCCGGGCGCGCCGATGGGGCTGGCCCCGGTAACTTACTGCCTGTGGCAGGAGTTTCTGCGCTATGACCCGGAAGATCCGAAATGGCTGAACCGCGATCGCTTTGTGCTGTCGAACGGGCATGCTTCGATGCTGCTGTACGCCATGCTTTACCTTTCGGGTGTGCGGGAAGTCGGCGAGAACGGCGAAGTTCTAAAAGAGCTCGCCGTTCCCCTGGAGGAGATCAAGCGCTTCCGGCAACTCGGCAGCCGGACACCGGGGCACCCCGAGTCACACATCACTACCGGAGTTGAGACCACCACGGGACCGCTCGGTCAAGGTGTGGGAAACAGCTTAGGGATCGCGATTGCCAGCAGGTGGCTGGCGGCAAATTTCAACCGGCCGGGATTTGAGGTCTTCGATTTCAACGTTTACGCCATGTGTTCGGATGGCGACCTGATGGAAGGGATTGGCGGTGAGGCGGCGTCGCTGGCGGGGCATTTGAAGCTTTCAAATCTTTGCTGGATGTATGACAACAATCACATCACGCTGGATGGTCCGGCGAGTTGGTCATTCAGCGAAGACGTGGCGACGCGCTTCGTTGGTTACGGCTGGAATATAACGCGGGTCGCAGATGCCAACGATCTGGTGATGCTGGCGCGGGCCTTTAAAACCTTCCAGGAAACGACTGATCGCCCGACATTGATTATTGTGGACAGCCATATCGGCTACGGTTCACCGCACAAGCACGACACGAACGCCGCGCACGGAGAGCCGCTCGGTGAAGAAGAAGTGCGGCTGACGAAGAAGTTTTACGGCTGGCCGGAAGATGCCAAGTTTCTGGTGCCGGAGGGCGTGCGCGAGAACTTTCGGGATGGAATTGGAAAGCGCGGGCATGACGCGCGCGCGCAGTGGGAGAAGATGTTCGCGCAGTACTCGCAAGAGTATCCGGAGCTTGCCGACCGGTTGCATCGCATGCAACGTCGCGAACTTCCGGATGGCTGGGATAAGAATCTGCCCACGTTCCCGGCAGACGCCAAGGGACTGGCTACGCGCGAGAGTTCGAGCAAGGTGCTGAATGCGCTGGCGCAGAATATCCCGTGGCTCATCGGAGGCTCGGCGGACCTCGCTACCTCAAATAAGACGAACCTTACAGGCGATGGCGACTTTGAGGCCGGCAACTATGCCGGGCGCAACTTTCATTTCGGCATACGCGAGCACGTGATGGGCGCGAGCGTGAATGGGCTTACGCTTTCCGGGATTCGTGCCTTCGGCGCGACGTTTTTTAATTTCAGCGACTACATGCGCGCCAGCATTCGCCTCTCCGCGCTGGAGGAAGCTCCTTCAATCTTCGTGTTCACCCACGATTCGATCGGCTTGGGGGAAGACGGGCCGACGCATCAACCGATCGAACAACTGGCGTCGTTGCGGGCGATGCCGAATCTGATTGTGCTACGTCCCGGCGATGCGAACGAGGTGGTGGAGGCGTGGAAGATTATTGCGCAGTTGAAACACGGGCCGGCGGCGCTGGTGCTGACACGGCAGGCGATCCCAACTTTCGATCGCACGAAATATGGCGCGGCCTCGGGCACTGCGAAAGGTGCGTACATTCTGGCCGACGCGCCGGGCGGAAAACCCGAGGTGATTTTGATGGCCACAGGGAGCGAGGTTTCGCTGTGCGTTGACGCCTACGAAAAGCTGAAAGTCGAAGGCATTCAGGCGCGAGTGGTGAGCATGCCGTCGTGGGAAATTTTCGAACAGCAGGACGCGGCTTATAAAGAAAGCGTGCTGCCTTCTTCGGTGACGGCGCGAGTTTCGGTGGAAATGGCCGCCACGTTTGGCTGGGAGCGGTATGTGGGGATCAAGGGACGAAAGATCGGCATGCACCGCTTCGGCGCCTCGGCGCCGTTGAAAGACTTGCTGAAGTTTTTCGGTTTCACGGTCGATGCGGTAGTTGCGGAAGCGCGCAAGGCGATTGCAGACAAGTAGCGATTTTGACGCGGGGCAGTCGAGTTTCGCTCGACGGACAGCCTCTTCGGCTTCGCTCAGGGCAGGCGAGGACGGCTGTCCCCACATGATCAAGGAGAAATCATTATGCAGCCTACTGGAGTTTTGGAAACCTCGAAAGCGACGAATCCCTTAAAGGCATTGCTTGACTATGGGCAGTCGATGTGGCTCGACTACATCCGGCGCGACCTGATCACGAGCGGCAGCCTCAAGAAAATGATTGAAGATGACGGACTGCGAGGCATGACTTCGAATCCGTCGATCTTCGAGAAGGCGATCGGCGAAAGCTCGCTGTACGACGATATATTGAAGTCGCTGGCTTCGCGTAACGACCTCGACACGACGGCCCGCTACGAACAGATTGCGATTCGAGATATTCAGGGCGCGGCCGATATTCTTCGCCCAGTGTATGAAAGTTCGAAGTTCCGCGATGGATACGTCAGCCTGGAAGTTTCTCCGCTGCTCGCGCTCAAAACGCAGGAGACGATCGACGAGGCGCGCCGCTTGTGGAAGGCCGTGGATCGCCCGAACGTGATGATCAAGATTCCCGGCACGGCCGAGGGACTTCCGGCGATTCGCCAGGCGATTGGCGACGGCATCAACGTCAACGTGACTTTGCTATTCGCGCAGGAAGTGTACGAGCAGGTTGCGGAAGCTCACATCGCAGGGCTCGAGGATCTGGCCAAGCGCGGCGGCAATTTGAAGAAAACGGCCGGAGTCGCCAGCTTCTTCATCAGCCGCATCGACACCCTGGTCGATTCGATGCTCGAGGATAAGCTGAAAGCTTCGACCGATCCGAAGCAGCAGGCGCTGCTGAAGAGTTTGCTCGGAAAAGTTGCGATTGCCAACGGAAAACTGACCTACCAGCGCTATGAACGCATCTTCAGCGGTCCGCGGTGGCAGGCTCTAGCCGCTCAGGGAGCGCAGACGCAGCGCGTTTTGTGGGCCAGCACCAGCACGAAAAATCCGGCTTACCGTGACGTTATGTATGTCGAGGAGCTGATCGGGCCTGACACGGTGAATACCATGCCTCCGGCGACGATTGATGCATTTCGCGATCATGGACGGCTGCGCAACAGCCTTACCGAAGACGTGGCCGGCGCGCAGAGTGTAATGGACGATTTGGGGAAGGCAGGGATCTCTATAAAAGAAGTAACCACAAAGCTGACCGCCGACGGGGTGAAGTTGTTTGCCGATGCGTTCCATAAGCTGCTGGCGGCGGTGGAGAAGAGCACGCAGGAAAAGGGGAAGAGCGCGTAGACACATTTTCACCGAGTAAGAATCCAGAGGATCTTAATATGGCTCAACTGGCCGAAAAGCCCACCGCGACCTTGCCTCGTGTCGGCAAACAAGGGGATCCCTGTGTAATGGTGATCTTCGGCGCAGCCGGCGACTTGACGGCTCGACTGCTGATTCCGGCGCTGTACAACCTGGCCCGGGCGGACTTGCTCTCGAAGGAATTCGCCGTGCTGGGGGTGGCCCGGAGGCAGATGTCGGACGAGGATTTCCGCAAGCAGATCCTCGAGGATGTGAAAGAGTACTGCGGTGATTGCATCAACGACGCCACCTGGGAGAGCTTCTCACGCCGTTTCTATTACTTCGCCGGCGATTTCAACGATGGCCAGCTTTACCCCAAGATCAAAGATCGCCTCGCCCAGATCGACCGTGACCACTCCACACATCAAAACGTGTTCTTTTACCTGGCGACGGCTCCGAGTTTCTTCGGTCCCATCGTCGAGAAGCTCTCGGCTACGGGAATGATGGAGCAAAGCAACGACCACTGGCGCAGGGTGATTATCGAGAAGCCCTTCGGTCACGATCTGGAGTCGGCCAAGACCCTCAACCAGCAACTGCTCAAGCTGGCCGATGAAAAGCAGATCTACCGCATCGATCATTACCTGGGCAAAGAGACGGTTCAGAACATCATGGCGTTCCGCTTTGCTAACGGAATCTTCGAGCCCATCTGGAACCGCCGCTACATCGATCACGTACAAATCTCTGTGTCTGAAACCGTGGGCGTGGAAGGCCGTGGAAGCTATTTTGAACATGCGGGTTCACTGCGCGATATGGTTCCCAACCACATCATGCAGCTCATCAGCCTGACTGCGATGGAGCCTCCGATTTCGTTTGAAGCCAATGCCGTACGCGACGAGCAGGCGAAGATTTTGCACGCCATCCAGCCCATCAGCGACGAGGAGGTTCTCACCCGCTCGGTGCGCGGGCAGTACGGGGAGGGCACGGAAGGTGGCGAAACCGTTCCCGCCTATCGCTCCGAAATCGACGTCGCGCCGGATTCCCGCACTGAGACTTTCGTGGCCATGAAGCTGCTGATTGACAACTGGCGCTGGGCCGATGTTCCCTTCTATCTTCGTACAGGAAAGCGTATGCCGGCGCGCAACACTCATATCGTGATTCAGTTCCGCCAGGCTCCGTTTGTTCTGTTCCGCGATACTTCCGTCGAACATCTGATGCCAAATCAGTTGGTGCTGCATATTCAGCCGGAGGAAGGCATCTCGCTGCAATTCGCGGCCAAGGTACCGGGCCCGGTCATGCGGCTGGGCACGGTGGACATGAATTTCGAATATCAGCAATATTTTGGAAAGCAGCCCAGCACCGGGTACGAGCGTTTATTGCACGATTGCATGATCGGCGACCAGACATTGTTTCAACGCGCCGACATGGTGGAGGCGGGCTGGAGCGTGGTCAATCCAGTGCTCGATCTGTGGAAGGCGCTGCCCCCGCGGAGTTTCCCCAATTACGCCTCGGGCACCTGGGGACCGAAGGAGGCCGACGAACTCCTGGAGCGCGACGGCCGGCACTGGAGGAACTTCGAGAGATGATCCTGGCCGGCGATATTGGAGGAACCAACGCTCGACTGGCCTATTTTCAGCCGCAGGATGGGCGTCTCCAGTTGATTTCGGAGCGTGTCTACCCCAGCCGCGAACATAGCGAACTGGGCGAGATTGTGACCGAGTTTCTGAAGGACTCCGGTACGCGGCCCGAGGTCGCCTGCTTTGGGATTGCGGGACCGGTACACAACGGCCGGGTCGAAACCTCCAACCTTCCCTGGGTTATCGAACAATCCCGCTTGGCCAAACAGATTCAACTCCCCGCCACTTTGTTGATCAATGATCTGGAAGCCAGTGCCTGGGGCATTGCAGCGCTCGGCCCTCAGGATTTGCTTCCACTTAATCGGGTGCCAGAGTCAACCGGCAACCGGGCCGTCATCGCGCCGGGAACCGGCCTGGGAGAAGCGGGATTGTTCTGGAACGGCAGCGAGCATCAGATCTTCGCCTGCGAGGGCGGACATGCGGATTTTGCGCCCCAGGGTGATGTGCAGATTGAACTGTTGCGGTTTTTGGCAGGCCGATACGGGCACGTCAGCTACGAACGCGTTCTCTCCGGCCCGGGCCTGGTCAACGTGTATGAGTTTCTGCGCGAGAAAGGGAGTGGGGATGAACCTGCCGGATTTGCCGCACAACTTGGCCAGGGGAATGCCGCCGCGGCTATTTCTCAAGCTGCGCTGAATGGTACAAATCGCCTGGCGGAGCAGGCTCTGGATCTCTGGCTCTCGATCTACGGCGCGGAAGCGGGCAACCTGGCTCTTAAGGCAATGGCGACCGGCGGAATCTTTCTGGCGGGGGGGATCTCGCCAAAGATTCTTGCCAAACTTACGGGGCCGCTGTTCATGCGCGCTTTTGTCGATAAGGGGCGGTTGCGGCCGCTGTTGGAGGGTATTTTGGTGCAGGTAATAACCAACGACAAGGCCGGATTGCTGGGAGCGGCCCGATGCGCGGCGACAAAATCCAAGAACGGCCGAAGCGCAGGATAGAATGAGAGTTATCCCCGCCAGCCGCCGATTTCCTTCAGGCCGTTGCCGCGGGAGTGCTCGAACAGCCGCACGCGGTGGCGGGAGTGTTCGAACTCGTGAATGTCGGCCCATACTTCCGCCTGCCACGCCTTATCGTGGGTCGCTGACTCGCCGCAGGTGGCGCAACGGGTGTGCAGGCTTATCGAGGTAGCTGTGACAACCGTCGCGCCGGGCAACTCGATGAAGATGCAGCGGACTTCCTGAATCTCCTCGTTTTCGTCGAGCAAGTGCTCGTAGCGCAGCAGGTAACTGAATCCGAGCTTACGGGCTTCAGCCTCCGCCTCAGACCGAGTATGAAACGGGCCGTACTCCGCCCGCAGTTGCTCGGTGGAGTCGCAGGCCATCCAGAAAGTCTCTTTGTAGTCCATACCCGCCCCGCCCAGGGATTGCGGAGCTGGCTCCAGACTGCTGGTGAGCCCGCTCGGTTGGGTCGAGTCTGCCTCTGCAATTTGCAGGCCGACTGCGGCGACCACGCAAGCTGTTTTCTTTCAATGGGTTGCTGCGTTGTCCGAGCGGCATCAAGGCCACCGAGTGCAAACCTTTTGCAGCAGTTGTCGGGCGTAGGTTCAGCAACCTAGAACCCTGTAGGCTGACTAAGGCACGAATCTATTCTCCTTCTATTTTCCCGACATCCTCCCGTTGGCTGATGCCGCCCTAGCTGGCGGCGGCACGAGCCTGGGTCGAAACCGAGCGTTCCGACTCTTCCAGCCAATTCTTGCCACCGTGGCTGGCCACGTACATGGCCAGCTCAAGGCGGCTCCAGACTCCCAGTTTGTCGAAGGTGCTGCGCAGATGATTCTTAACCACCTGCTCCGTGGTGTTCATGAGCTTGCCAATCTCGCGATTGGTGAGCCCCTCCCAGACGAGGGTAGCTACCTGAATTTCCTTTGGGGTCAAACGCTGGCGAGGCATCATGATTTCGACTCCGCTTTTTGGAACGCGGCGGTAGCCAGCCGCACGCGTTTCCGTCCGTCCCGAATTCCGGCACGCAGAAAGAGCGTGCGCAAGTGCTGTTTCACGGTACGCGGGCTGATGCTTAGCTGCCCGGCGATTTCCTTATTGCTGCAGCCTTGAACCAGCAGATCCAATACTTGCTGATCCCGCGGTGTAACTTTTATTCGTTCGAGGTCCATCACGGCAATTCTCCTCCGGTGTATTTTGCTTTGCTCTTTCCGATTGCGCCCGGCACTTTCGGTTAAGCACATCCTTCGCCAAACTTTCTCTGCGGCCCAGAGGCGTCCTAAGACCAGCGTGTGCTTGCACTTATTGACGCGGACCACAGCTTGCCAGGTTTGGCGGGAAGGGGCATGCCGAGTTGGCTGGTCCCAAATCAGTCTTGTGGGGAAACCGAGGGATACGCTCCAGAGGGTACGAAGCCGTGATGCAGTACTCCAGGTGAGTGCGGTGAGGAGCTGGGAGGATTGCCGCCGGGGCGCACCAACCAGTCGAGACAAGAGGTTTCCCATCATGCTCTTGAACGGAATCTTGGCTCACATCGATCGCCGGTTGGGATTTCGCACCAAAGGCAAATCGTCACCTTCCATGGTAGGAAAAACGAGGGTTTCCAGAACGGGTATCGACAGGCGTCAAGCGTGTTTCATTTTGGAATCCAGCTCAAGCCGTGCGAGTTTTGCACAGACTCAGCTCTGCGGGAGCGCTTCCTGATTAACACCAGAGCAACGAACAAGGATAACCCCGACTCGGATCTGTCAGAACGATTAGCGGAAAGAGCGAAATCATGACCGTCTTCACGGCTTCGCCCCGGGGCAGGGGCGCGCTATGAGGGCGATTGCCCCTACTCTTCGCGCAATGCCACCATCGGATCCACTTTCGTCGCGCGCCTGGCGGGAATGTAACAAGCCAGCAGCGCTACCGCGATGAGCAAGAGTGTCACTCCCGCGAACGTAACTGGATCGGTTGCCGTTACGCCGAAGAGCAGCGACGACACGGTTCGCGTCAATGCGAACGATCCCACTATTCCTATCGCCACGCCGATCAAGATCGTGCGCGTTCCCTGCCCCAGAACCATGCGCAGCACATCTCCCGATGTGGCGCCCAGCGCGAGGCGCACGCCGAATTCGCGCGTACGCCGGCTCACGGAGTAGGCAATCACGCCAAACACCCCGGCGGCTGCCAGCAGCAGCGCCGTGATTCCGAAGAATCCGATGAGCATCACATTGAATTTTCGCGAACCCAGCGATGCGGAATACACCTGCTGAAACGTCTGGAAGCTCGCCGGAATCTCCGGATTGAGGTCATGCAAAATTCCCCGCGCGGCTGAGGTTACCGAACGCGTATCGGCATCGCTGAGCACGGTCACCGTCATGTCAGACCTCGGCCGCTGGAACAGATTCACATAGACTGTCGGCCGCGGGGGCTCATCGAGACCGTATTCGTGCGTGTCGCCTACGATTCCCACGATTGTCAGCAGATGCAGGTCACCATCCATGTTCCCAAATTCAATGGTGTGCCCGATCGGGTCCTGGTGCGGCCAGCGGTCGTGAGCGAGCGACTCGCTGATCACGGCCACGTGCGGCGCGCTGGCGCCGTCCCGCTCGTCGAACATTCGTCCGCGGACCAGCGGAATTCCCAGCGCATGGAAATATCCCTCGGTAGCGACACAGAAGTCCGCATTGCCGATCCGTTCTTTTTGATTAAACAGCGCAACCAGGCCGTCCATGGCTTTGGGAACTTCATTCTGGGTCATCAGCAAAAACATTCCGTCGGGCAGGCCGCCGGTCATGGGCAGCGCGCTTGCGGCTCCTACACTGCGAACGCCGGGGATCTGTTTGAGCCGGTCGATCAAGTTCGAAAAGAATATTCCCTGAGCCGACTTTGCTTTCGAATCTTCGGTCGTCGGCAGGCCGGGATCTTCCGCCGACGGCACGGAAACATCCATGGCTATGATTTTGTCCACGCGGAATCCCGGATCCACTTCGAGAACTTTCAGCAAACTCCGCCCCAACAAGCCCGCGCCAATCACCAGCATGAGCGTGATGGCGATCTGCGCCGCGACAATCGCTCGCCCGGTGCGCTGGCTGCCTCGCGATCCGGCGTGCCCGCGTCCGCCTTCCTCAAGGCCTGTCCTCAAATCGCCCCGCGTGGCTCGGGCGGCGGTAAAGGCGCCGAGTCCGGCTGCAACCACCGTAGACAGCACGAATGCAAAGAGCAGCACTGGCAAGCTCACCGAGACGCTATCGAGCCGCGGCAAATTTTCCGGAGCCAGGGCCACCAACCCGGCGACACCCGACAGCGCGGCGAGAACTCCAAGAGATCCACCGATCAGAGAGAGCAATAATGCCTCGGTCAAAAACTGGCGGACCAGGCGGCCGCGCGCCGCGCCGAGGGCGAGGCGAATCGAAAGCTCGCGTTCGCGCACCGATGCTTGCGCCAGAAGCAGGTTGGCAACGTTCGCGCACGCCACTAACAGCAAGAATCCCACCGTGCCAAGGAGGATCCACAGCGGTGAGCGCACGGTACCCGTAAGGGCATCCTGGAGTGGAACCACCGCTCCATCCCGAAGCAAATATTCGGTCTTCTCATTCGACGACTGATAGATGCTGCGCGCGATCGCGCTGATATCGGCACGGGCCTGATCGATGGTTACGCCATCTTTCAAGCGGCCGACGCCAGAATAATTGTGCGACGTACGGCTAAGATTCTCGCCGTCTCTATCGGCAGCAAACCACACGTCCACGTCATTCGGAAATCGAAAGCTTGAAGGAAGCACGCCGACTACGGAATAGATTGCGTTGTCAATCTTCAGGTGCGATTGTGAAAGATCCTGTTGAGATCCGAGGTACTGCCTCCAGTAACTGTAGCTCACGAGCGCGACCGGGGCGGCTCCCTTCTTGTCATCGCCCGCTGCGAAATCCCGGCCGATGACGGGCGCAACGCCGAGCACGGTGAGGAATTCCGGCGTTACCGCCGCAACCATGGTGCGCGTCGGCTGCGATGCTCCGGAAACAGAAACGGTTCCGGCAGTGTATTTCGCGATGGATTGAAAGCTATGGTTTTGATCGCGGAAGTCGTCAAAGTTCGGGTCCGCCAGGTGAGAGAGCCTGCCGTTGGAGTTCACTTCAGAGATCGCCATGATGCGGTCCGCGCCGGAATATGGGAGCGGGCGCAGCAACACGCCGTAGACGACGCTAAAAATCGCCGTCGTCGCCCCGATCGCGAGCGCGAGCGTGAACACCATGATGGCAGTGACGCCGAGATTTTTGCCGAGCACTCGCGCCGCGTGGCGCAAATCCTGCCAGAATCTACTCATGTTCTGCCTCGCTATCAAAGCCCGGCCGTGTCGCCAGAACCCGAGGTTGAGCTCACCGAGCCCGCGCCAGCACCAGCGTGATGTCGTCCGGCTGCTCGTTGTCGCCGATCCAGTCGTCGACCGCTGCGGTGACCGTCTGGCTGATCTGCACCAGCGGAAGTCGCCGGTTCGCGCTCACCAGCTCGATCAGCCGCTCCTCGCCAAACTCGCCAAACTCATTTTCCGGCTCGGTGACGCCGTCGCTGTAGGCAAGAAAGATCTCGCCGGGATGCATTTCCACCGCGCCTTCGTCGTACAACATGTTGTCGAACAGTCCGACCACGGTGCCTCCGGCCTCAAGCCGCCGCACTGTGCCGTCTCTTCCGATCAGGATGGGCGGCAAGTGTCCCCCGTTGCTGTAGGTAAGCTGATGGGAGCGCCCGTCGTAGATCCCCAGAAAAAGCGTAGCGTATTTTTCCGGCGGAGTGCTCTCGTAGAGCTGGTGGTTGAGCAGGCCGAGCAAAGCTCCGGGAGAAACTTCAATGCCCTCGGGCCACGCCGCCATGATCCTGCCTGCGCCGGCAACCGCACCGACAGCAACCGGCTCTCGCATTTGCGGCAAGCTTTCCACGCTATAGGCGCGCACTGCCGAATGAATCGTGGCCATCAGTAACGCGGCCGAGATTCCCTTCCCGCTGATATCGCCTACAGCCAGAATCAGCTTGTGAGAGCTCGCCGTGAGAAAGTCGTAGTAATCACCGCTCACGGTGCGCGCCGGACGGCAGAAGCCGTGAACTTCGAGCGACTCCAATTCTGTAACTTGACGCGGAAAAAGCTGCGCCTGCACTTCCTGGGCGATGGCGAGTTCGCCCTCCAGCCGCTGTTTTTCTTTCTGTTCCTCGATCAACTTCTCGATGGATTCGGTCATCGAGTTGAACGACAGAGAGAGTTGCGCCAGCTGATCTTCCGACTTGACGGGAATGCGATGGCTGAAGTCGCCGCGATCGACGTGTTTGGTCGCGTCGTAGAGGTCCGCCACGGCGCGAGTGACCGTGCGCGTCATACGGGTGCCGATGATCAAGGCAACGAACTCGATCACGGCAAAAATAATAAGGATGGCCAGCAGAATGTACTCCACGCCCCGCACAAACTCGCCCAGCGCGGCGAAGAGATGGCCGTAAAGCACGGAAGGCCGGGTGCGCACCTGTACTACTAAGGATCCTGTAGGTTCGTGCTCCCCGGTTCTCCAGTCCAGCACCGGCAGGGGCGCAAAAAATGTAACCTCACGATCCATACTGCCCGCGGCCGCAGGCACCGTGCCCACGGTGAACGTGGGGCTCAGATCCACATTCGTTCCATTTCTGCTTTCGGTGATGACAGTTCCGGACTTTCCCGCGGTGTTCACTGTGATCCGTCTGGGCGACCCGGAACCATGCGCTGCGAGGAATCCCGAGTCATCCAAGAGAGTGATCTCACCCATATCGGCCGCAATTCTCCCCACCAGTTCTTTGCCGAATGGCTCTCCTGTAACCACCGTCAGTGTTTTCGACCCGACTGGAAGCACTGTTCCCACGCGTAAGTGCAGACCGTCCTGATCGCGCGTGATGTCGCGAAACCCTCCCTTCACAAATGTCGGAAGCGCGAGCGGTGCGCCGTTAGATTCGGCGTCGTTCAGGGGAAGAAGCTTATCTTCGAACCAGACAGACACCCGCCGCCGTCTCCAGGCGGCATCACGTTTTCGAAGTCCGGTCAGCGATTCGGCGGTGGGACTTTCCCCGCGTTCCAGCCGCGCCGCCAGTTCATTGCCGACCGCAGCGTTCACCGCTTCCATACTGCGCAGCTGTGAGTTGATCTCCGAAGTGACTTCGAAGATGGCGAATTGTCCGGCCAGCCCGTAGATAGTGATGAATGCCATCCCTATCAGGAGAACCGCGGGAATCACGCCAATGAAGACGTAAGTAACGATGAGCCGGTTGCGCAAACGCCACAGGACTCTTCGGCGCAGCTTGCGAAAGGCTACGATGAAAAACAGCAAAGCCGCGTCGAAAAGAAGAAACTTAACCCAACCACCAAGGCTGTCAGCCCACGCCGGCGCAAACAGCTTGAGCAGCATTTCCAGAGCGAAGAGGCCGATCGCGAAAGCCAGGGAATAGCAGGCGCCGCGCGCGATCCAGCCCTGCGGCCACCAACCGTCCGCGAGCATTCGTCCGCGCAGCTTTAAGTAAGCATCCCTCATAATTCCCGCGTTGCGGCCGACCCTAGCCGCTAGATCTCCGGATAAAGATCGAAAAACGCTTCCAGGCTGGTGCGCAATTGTTTTTCGATCTCTTCCTTGCTGCCCTCGAGCACGTGCATGGCAACGTGCGCCTCGCGTCCGTTGGTGAGTTTTACCGGAGCCTGGCCAACCTCGGCCACATCTTCAGAAGGCAGCAGCCGCATGCCGTACACCAATGTCAGATTCGCCATTCCTGAATTCTAATCG
>JBEKHS010000052.1:0-19115 GCA_050012155.1 Candidatus Sulfotelmatobacter sp.
TACGAATTCGGAGAGGAAAGGAGGTCGCGGAGAATCGCCAGAGCCATTGTCCGGTCGCGGCCGATACGATCTACCGCACATCTTGCGGATGTCATATCAGCCGCGGCCCGGCCAATGAATTCGGCAGAACGTAGGATTCATCCCGCGACGCGAACCTTTCAGGCTCTTCGAATCTTCGTAAACCGCGAACTGGACGATCTGAAGGCGCTGCTCGAAGCGGCGCCCCGGATTCTGAAGCCAGGAGGACGCGTGGTGGTGATCAGTTTTCATTCGCTGGAAGACCGCATCGTAAAGGATACCTTCCGCGAAGGCAGTATTAAGGACAAGTACTTCCGGGTGCTGACCAAGAAACCGGTGACAGCATCCGAAGAAGAACAAGATCGCAATCCGCGGGCCCGCAGCGCGAAATTGCGGGCGGCGGAAAGAATTTGATTCCGGAAAACCTGCCGGAGTCCCCGGCACAGCTGTCATGGTGTGCCGGGAGTTCAGGTTCTGGAAAAGCGGACGAAGATCCGCTAGCAGAAGACTCCGGAGGCCGAAAGCCGGTCGCCGGAAGCCAAGCGGGTTCCGTGGTAGGAATCCAAGGCTGAGGTTGGGAAATGTATACAGGGACATTGATCAAGGATCTGATCGCGACGGTGGAGCGAGCCGAACGGGGCGCGCAACAGAGGCGCATCGCGGAAGAAATGGAACTGCGGCGGCTTTTTGATTTGCAGGATCCGCAAATTCACAGCGAACCGGTTTACGCAGGAGCGGCATAAATGGCGGCAGCAGCGGTGGTAATGAACACGACAATCCCTGTGGCGCGGCGGGATACGTTCTTCACGGGAACTCCTGAAATTTATTTCGCCAAGGCGATCGACAATTCGCGCCTGGTAAAGGTGGAAGATCCCGGCCGCAATCGCGAGATGAAGCAGTTTGGCACCGCGCTGGCCTGCCTCTTTCTGCTGGTTTTTACCTATGCCTGGCAGCACTTCCGGGCGATCGAATATGGTTATCAGATTGAATCCGCGAAGCGTGAACTCAACAACCTGACCGAGATGAACCGCGCACTGCGCCTGGAAGATGCGTCTTTGCGCGATCCGGAAAGAATTGATGTGCTGGCGCGCCGGATGGGATTGGTGCCGCCCGAACCGGGCCAGGTGATTCGCATGGATAGCGCGCCAGCGGATTCGAGCGCCCCGGTGATGGCGAGCGCGCAGCCGGTGACGCTGCTGGCGGGACAGTAGCAAGAAACAGCCGAGCTGCGCTCGGCGGACGGGTCAAAGACCCGTCCCCACATGAGTTCATTTGGCGGTCCGCCTGTAGGTGGACCGCCATGTTTGTCTAACGACGACGCCTTACAAGCTTTGTCATTTCGAGGAGCGAATGCGACGAGGAATCAGCTGTTTGCTGGCGCCGGCAGAAACCAGATTCCTCCTTCGCGCTTCGCGCATCGTCGGAATGACAAAGAGTCGGAAGAATCATGGCGAATAGTTCCAATCCCGGCAAGCGGCGGCTTTATCTTCTCGGCGGCATGCTTCTGTTCTGGTACCTCGCCATTTGCGGCCGGTTGGTTTACCTGCAGATTTTTCGCTACGGCAGCTTCATCAAGCAGGCCGAGCACCAGCAGCAGCGTGAGATTCCGCTTTCGGCCAAACGCGGGGTGATTTATGACCGCGCCGGCCATGAGCTGGCAATGTCCGTGTTGGTGGATTCGGCCTTTGCCGTGCCCACCGAAGTGAAAGATCTGCCCACGGCGATCTCTCTGATTACTCGCATTACCGGCGAAGATCACAACGTCGTGCTCGCCGACTGCCGGGCCCACAAAACGTTCTGCTGGGTGGCGCGAAAGGCCGACGACGAAACTATAGAGCGCATCAAATCGCTGAACTTGCAGGGCATTCATTTCCAAAAAGAGCCGAAGCGATTTTATCCGGCGCGTGATCTGGCGGCGCAGGTCGTGGGAACCGTCGGCATGGAAGATTCCGGTCAGAGCGGCATCGAACACGAATTCGACGATGAGTTACGCGGGCGGTCGGGCGCGATGTTGATCTCGGTGGATGCGCGAAGGCAGTGGTTTTCTGACGTCGAGAAGCAGCCCGAGCCGGGCGAAAATCTCGTTCTGACCATCGACAAGAACATTCAGTACGTCGCCGAGAAGGAACTCGATCAAGCGATTCACGACACCCAGGCGATCGCGGGCACGGTGATCGTCGAGAATCCACACACCGGAGAAATTCTCGCGCTGGCCAACCGGCCGACATTTAATCCGAATCTGCGCAAAGAAATTACGCCCAACGCCCTGACCGACCGCGCGGTGAGCTACGCATACGAACCGGGATCGACGTTCAAGCTGGTCACGATTTCCGCGGCACTCGAAGAGAAGGTGACGAATCCAGACGAAGTGTTCGACTGCCAGATGGGATCGATCGTTTACAACGGCATGCGCATCCGCGATTCAAGGCCGCACGGCCTTTTGCCCGTATGGGGTGTGCTGGCGGAGTCGAGCGACGTGGGTTCGATCAAGATAGCGCTGCGCCTGGGCGAAGATCGGTTTTACAAATACATTCGCGCGTTTGGATTCGGACAGCAGACGGGAATCGAGTTGCCGGGAGAGACGCGCGGGATGACCAAGCCCGTGAGCCGCTGGTCGAAGGTTTCGATTGCCGCAATTTCCATGGGACAGGAAATTGGAATTTCTGCCATTCAGCTGGCGGCGCTGATCTCCACCTTCGCGAATGACGGGGTGTGGGTTGCTCCCCGCATCCTGGCCGGGACGGTTGAGCCGCAGGGTTCATTGCAGACGGTCTCGTTTCGTCCCGGTCCATCGCATCGCGTGATTTCGAGCTACACCGCCGCCGAGATGCGGTCGATGATGCAGAAAGTGGTGCTCGAAGGCACAGGACGCAAGGCGATTCTGGAAGGCTACACGTCGGCGGGGAAGACGGGAACCGGGCAGAAAGTTGATCCCGCGACCGGCGCATATTCGAAGACGAAATACATTGCGTCGTTCGCAGGATTCGCGCCTCTGAATAATCCGCAGATCGTCGTTGCCGTGATTTTAGATTCGGCGGTCGGTCCGCATCAGGGTGGACAAGTGTCGGCCCCAGTGTTTCACCGCGTTGCGCAGCAGGTGCTCGAATATCTGCACACGCCGCACGATCTGCCGCTCGCACCCAGTCATCAGTTGCTGCTGGCCTCGCGTTCCAAAGATAAGGATAAGGAAAAAGACTTGGAAGAAGGCACACCGGACCATCCCGGCGAGCCGCTGGAGACGGAGCTGAGCGAAAGTTCTGCGCCGTCTGTAGCGGGAAAGGAACACGTGGCGCCGGCGTCTTTGCCCGCGGCTGCCCACAGCGACGGAGCAGTGGTCCAAGCGGCGATGCGGGAGAGCGAACCCACATCGAGCAGTTCGGTTGGAGCTTCGCCGGGCCGGGGCGAACCGCAGCGTAACTCCCCGAGCTCAACCGCTCCCACGAATGCAATGCAAGCCAACGCGCCGGTGACCGGAACCGTGGTTCTGGATGTTGAGCAAGGCGGAATCGAAGTTCCATTGTTCATAGGCAAAACCGTGCGCGGCGCCGTGGAAGCCGCTCAAGACGCTGGCCTCGAACTCGAAGCTGTCGGCAGCGGAGTGGCGCGGCAACAGTTTCCGCCTGCAGGAACCCATGTGGCCGCGGGAGTGCACGTAACGGTGCAGTTCGGGCGATAGTTGCTCCTCCAATTTGACCCGCCGAAAAACCGCGTGTTAGGGTAAACAGTCACACCATCCTGGCAGACCAACCGCTGCTTTCTGATTGAGGTTTCGATTTTGTCTTCTGTTGAGGCCATGTCCGCGGGCACAGCGACCACCGTCCGCAAGACCGCGCTGAACGCCGTCCATCGCAAGATGGGCGCGAAGATGGTCGACTTCAACGGCTGGGACATGCCGGTCGAGTATCCCGCGGCGATCGGCTGCGGCATCATCAACGAGCACATGGCGGTGCGCACGGGCGTGGGCATTTTCGACGTCAGCCACATGGGCGATATTCGCCTGGCGGGGCCCCAGGCGCTGGCGGCGGTGCAGCACATTTCCATGAACGACGCTTCGCGGCTGGCCGTGGGGCAGGCGCAATATTCGGCGCTGCTCTATCCACAAGGGACGTTTGTCGACGATGTAATCGTTCACCGCCTGGGCGAGGACGAATACCTCCTCGTAATCAACGCCGGCACGCGGGAAAAGGATTTCAGCTGGGTGCACGACAACACGCGGCAGTTCGATTGCTCCGTGGAAAATCTGTCGGACGACTTCACGCAGATTGCCATCCAGGGGCCGAAGGGCGTCGACGTGCTGCAGAAGCTGACGGACGCGGACTTGAGCGCGGTGAAGTTTTATTGGGTCACGCGCGGTACGGTTTGTGGATTGAAAAATATTTTGATCGCGCGTACGGGCTATACGGCGGAAGACGGTTTCGAGATTTATATTCCGTCTGACGAGGCCACCAGCGCTCGCGTTTGGAATGAGATTCTGAATGCGGGCAAGGAATTTAGCATTGTCCCGTGCGGTTTGGGTGCACGCAATACCTTACGCCTCGAAGGCAAGCTGCCGCTCTACGGGCATGAGATTTCAGATACCATCAATGTTTGGGAAGCCGGGCTCGACCGCTTCTGCAAAATGGAGAAGCCTGAATTCATTGGTCGCGCCGCGCTCGAAAAAGCGAAGGCCGAAGGCGTGACGCGATCGCTGGTTGGTTTGGAGATGGTTGAACGAGGCATCGCCCGCGACGGATATAAGGTTCTGAACGGCGATGGCCGTGAGATCGGATATGTGACCAGCGGGTCGCCTTCGCCATTTCTGAGGAAGAACATTGCCCTGGCCTACGTGCCGCTGGAGTTCGCGGCGGTCGCGACGGCAGTGAAGGTTGAGATTCGCGGGCAGAGCGTCGCAGCCGTGGTGGTGCCGACGCCGTTTTACAAGCGTCCTAAGAAAACAGCTTAAAGCGTCGCGGGATCGCGAGCCTCCGATCCGCTAAGCACTAGAGCCAGGAGCGAGCACTATGGCCTATCCAACAGATCGCAAATATACCAAAGAGCACGAGTGGATTCAGGCGAGTGGAACTACGGCCACGGTCGGCATCACCGACTATGCGCAAGAGTCGCTGGGCGACATTGTGTTCGTCGAACTGCCCAAGCCCGGGACGGAATTGACGGCCGGCAAGACTTTCGGCACGGTCGAGTCGGTGAAGGCCGTTTCAGATTTGTTTGCCCCAGCCTCAGGCACTGTGCAGGAGACCAACGGCGATCTGGCCACGTCTCCGGAGAAGGTAAACAAAGATCCCCACGGCTCCTGGATGCTGAAGATCACACTGAAGAACGCAGGTGACTTGGACGGTCTGCTATCGGCCGCGGATTACGAACAGTTCGTGGCCGAAGAGAGTGGGCACTAACAGAATTGAAGACACAGGCGATTTCCGCGCGAATTCTGCTGACGGTTCGAGCTGCGGGCGCTGTCGCAATCGAACTGGCCTCGAGTGACATCTAATCAACTTCCTAATGCGCTATCTACCAAAATCTCCTGCCGACCGCGAAGCCATGTTGAAGGCTATTGGCTTGCGTTCAGTCGACGACCTGTTCGCGCCGATTCCAGCGGAATACCGGCTAACCCGCGACCTGAAGGTTCCGCGTCAGATGGCGGAATCGGAAATCGTCGATTATTTTCGACAGCGCTCGCGGGAAAACGGCGAAGGCTACACCAGTTTTCTGGGAGCTGGTGCGTACTTCCATTACCGGCCGGTCATCATTGATTCTCTGATTTCGCGCGGCGAATTTCTCACGGCATACACGCCTTATCAGGCGGAGATTTCGCAGGGCACACTCCAATCCATTTTTGAATTTCAAACCATGATTTGTGAGCTTACCGGTATGGAAGTGGCCAACGCTTCCATGTACGACGGCTCAACCGCCGCAGCCGAGGCCGTGATGATGGCGGTGCGGCTCACAGGCCGGCGGTCGGTGGTGGTGGCGCGCAGCCTGCATCCGGAATACCGCGAGGTGCTGGCAACCTATGCCACGCATCAGGGAATGCCGCTTTCGGTCGCTGGTTTTGGCGAAGATGGGCGCGTGAACCTGCCGGAACTGGAGAAGTCGATCACGCCGGAAACGGCGTGCGTGCTAATTCAATCGCCGAATTTCTTTGGAACGATTGAAGATGTCGCGGCCATCGCCGAGATCGCGCACAAGCACGGCGCGATGCTGGTGGTTTCGATCGCTGAAGCCGTCTCGCTGGGAATCGTGGAACCGCCGCGCGGGGCGGATGTCATTGCCATGGAAGCGCAGTCCTTTGGCGTGCCGCTGGGGTTTGGCGGGCCTTACTGCGGCGTGATTGCAACCCGTGAGAAATACGTTCGCCAGATGCCCGGGCGATTGGTGGGCCAGACAGTCGACAAGCAGGGCAAGCGCGGATTCGTGCTCACGCTGGCCACGCGTGAGCAGCACATTCGGCGCGAGAAAGCGACATCAAATATCTGCACCAACCAGGCGCTGGTCGCGCTGATGGTAAACATCTTCATGACGGTGTATGGCAAGGTCGGTTTGAAGGAGTTGGCCAAACAGAATCTGGCAAAGACGGCGTACGCTGCCAGTCAGTTCGCGAAACACGGCAAGATGCTGTTTGCTGGTGCGCCGCGCTTCAACGAGTTTGTGGTGAAGACCAGTGAAGATCCGCATGCCATCAACAGTCGATTGCTGGGACACAAGATCGTCGGCGGATTGCCGCTTAAGAAGTTCTATCCCGAGTTAGGGAATGCGGCGCTGTGGTGCTGCACGGAGCTGACCACGCGGAGTTCAATCGATGCAGCGGTGGGCGTGGTCGCCGAAAGTGAAGGTTCGGGGTGTTCCGCAAGTAAAGAAGACCGGATTGAAGAGGTGGCGCGGTGAAGCACTCAACACCCAAAGCCACGCGCCACGTGAATCAGAACGAAGGCCTGATCTTCGAGAAGTCTTCCCCGGGTAAAGCTGCGTGGAAGCTGCCGCCGCTGGATGTTCCAGAGGTTGATACTTCGAAGCTTCTCGGTTCGTCGGAAAGAAAAGATCTGGGAAACATGCCCGAGGTGAGCGAGATCGAAATCATCCGCCATTTCACGCGGCTTTCGACGTGGAATTACGCCATCGATCTCGGAATGTATCCGCTGGGCTCGTGCACGATGAAATACAACCCCCGGGTGAATGAAGCCGTGGCGCGTGTCGAGGGAATTGCCAACGGTCATCCCTACCAGCCGGAGAAGATTTCGCAAGGCGCTCTGCAAATTCTGAAGACGCTGAGCGAATGCCTGATTGAGATCACGGGCATGGATGCGATTACCCTGCAGCCCGCAGCCGGCGCGCATGGCGAGATGACCGGATTACTCATGGTGCGGGCCTATCACCACGCTCAAGGTCGCCCGCGAAAAAAGATTCTGATTCCGGATTCAGCCCACGGAACCAATCCCGCGACGGCCGCGATGGTCGATTACGCCGTGGAGAACTTGAAGTCTGACTCGCGGGGCATGGTCGACATCGCCGCGCTCGAAGCGCAGATGAATGAGGATGTCGCGGCGCTGATGTTGACCAATCCCAACACCTTGGGAGTTTTCGAGCAGGAGATACACAAGATCGCCGACATTCTGCACGCCAAAGGCGGCTTGCTTTACATGGACGGCGCGAACATGAATGCGCTGGTGGGTAAAGTGCGGCCCGGCGATTTTGGCGTTGACGTGATGCACTTGAACCTGCATAAAACTTTCTCCACGCCGCATGGAGGAGGTGGGCCGGGATCGGGGCCGGTAGCGATCAAGAAGATTCTCGAGCCGTTTCTGCCGACACCGGTTGTAATTAATAGGGCCGACGGTGCACTTGGCTTTGAATACAACCGTCCGCAATCAGTGGGCCGAGTACGCGCGTTCTACGGCAACTTTGGAATGTTCGTCCGTGCGCTGGCTTACATCCAGGCCAATGGGCCGGATGGTTTGCGGCAAACCACCGAAGACGCGGTGCTGAACGCCAACTACATCCGCAAAGGGCTTGAGGGGGTATACGATCTGCCCTATTCCACGCCGACCATGCATGAAGTCGTTTTCAGCGACAAACTGCAGGCCAAGAAAGGCGTCCGGACGATGGACATCGCCAAGCGGCTGATCGATTATGGCTTCCATCCCTATACGACGGCGTTCCCGCTGATTGTTCCGGGCGCGCTGATGATCGAACCCACAGAGAGTGAGTCGAAGGAAGAGATGGATTTGTTCGTGGAGGCGATGAAGTCGATTGCGGAAGAAGTGGAAGAGGATCCGCAAACGGTGCTCGATGCCCCGCACACTACGCGGGTTTCGCGTCTCGATGAAACGGCAGCCGCTAGGAAGCCGGTCCTGCGCTGGAAGCCGGCGGTGTAACCTTCACAACTCCCATCGTCACTTAGCCGAAATATTGACCGAGGCGCGAGTAGTCTCCCAATCGATGTCCATCGTGCAACCGCTACCGCTCTTTTCGTAGGAAATGGTGAAATTCTCCAGCGGCGATGGAAGCTTGGAAACGCTCATGTCGACGCGGGCGAGCTCGTCGCTCTCATATTTGTAAGGGATGCCCCATTCGCCTGTTTTCTTGTTGACGATCAGAGTCCACTTGCCGGCCCTGGGTACGGTGAAGAGTGTGTAGCTGCCTGCAGGTACAGCCTTGCCGCCGACGACCACGTCGGCGCTGGTGACGAAAGTCGTGGCTTCATTCGCACCGGTGCGCCAGACTTCGCCAAAGGGTACGAGTTCACCGTAGATCTTACGGCCTCTCATACGCGGACTGGAATACTTGGTCTCGATAGTTTTGCCGCCGCCGAGATCGCAGGTGGCTGAAGCAGCGGGGCTTGGCTTGCCTCCGCCCATTTGGGCAAAAGCGGCGGTGGCGAACAGTATAAGGACCGTACTAAAGGCGATTCGTTTTGACATGGTTTCTCCTTCGAACAATTCGCAACGTCCAAAAACATTAGACGCTCCGGAAAGGAAAACGTCCGGCGGACCGACCATTATCCTCCATCCGCCGGCGCAGTTACAATCAACAGATGACCGTATTCGACGAAAAGCAGGAAGAACTGGAACACTACGAGACCATGATGGGCGTGTCCCGCGGACGGCTGGCCGTGACTATGGACGCCATCACCGACGCCATGGCTCTGGTCGGCCAGCACGGTGTCTACTGCCAGAGCCAGCGCTGGCCGGGCAAACCGGTGATGGATATCCAGATCATCATGAAGAGCTTGACCGACGCCAAGGAATTGATCCAGAGCGTCATGGAAGAATTAAAGACGAAAAGTTGAAAGATCAGCGCAAAAGATGAAAGCTCGGCCGCAGCTACGGCTTCACGGTTACCATCACCACGCCATGCGAAGCCACTGGCGCTGAAAATTTTCCGGTAAACTTTCCCAGGTCTTTGTGCTGCCACAAATCGCGCACGGAAGCGCTCAAATGATCGGGATAGCCGATCGTTTCCCAGTTCAACGTGATTTCCCGCTCCGCGCCGCCGCGGTTGAATAGAATCACTGCGCGGCTGCCATCTTTCAACTGCTTCGCCCAGACTTCCAGGTCGCCGTTCTTCCACACGCGCTCGCCCTCACGCCCAAGCGCGTCTTGATTGACCGCGATCACTTCCTTGTTGGTAAGAATGTCGTGAATCTCAGGCCGCATATCACGCAAGTCGTTGCCCGCGATCAGCGGCGCCGCGAGCAGCGCCCACAGGCTGAAGTGCGAGCGATATTCGGTATCGGTCATGCCGCCGTTGCCAACCTCGAGCATGTCAGGATCGTTCCAGTGCCCCGGTCCGGCATAGGATTGCAAGCCAACCTGCTCGTCAAGGATGGCCAGCATGCCGTGGGAGCAGCAGGTGCCATCCGGCCACTTCTCCGTGCCACCCCATCGGTCCTTGATGTCGCCCGTGGTGCGCCACAGGTTCCCGCCAACTTCTTTCCCCCACAGCCAGGGCTTGGCCGTGCCCCATTCGCAAATGCTTAGCACGATGGGACGGCCCGCGGTGTCGAGGGCGGCGCGAATGTTCGTGTAGGAAGCCCTGGCGTCCTGCGTCGTGGTATGGCACCAATCGTATTTCAAGTAATCGACTCCCCAGGCCGCGTACTGGATCGCATCCTGGTACTCGTGGCCAAGGCCGCCGGGCCGGCCAGCGCAGGTCTTCAAGCCGGCGTCGGAGTAAACTCCAAACTTCAAGCCGAGTGAATGAATGTAATCGCCAACCGCCTTCATGCCATGAGGAAAGCGCTGCGCATCGGGGACTATGTTGCCCTGGGCATCGCGGCTGACCTGCCAACAGTCGTCGATGTTGACATATTCGTATCCCGCGTCCTTCAGGCCGGATTTCACCACCGCGTCGGCCATGCTGCGGATCATATCTTCGCTGACGTTACAGCCAAACTTGTTCCAGGAATTCCAACCCATCGGTGGAGTGGGTGCCAGATTGGCGGATGGAACCATGCTGTCTTGTGCATGCAAGCTGGTGAAGAATAAAACGCAGAGACAAATGGCAAGAACGACGGGGTTCTTTTTCATGCAGACTTTTTACCAGAACCGCGGTCGGATTGGTAGGGGAAGATGAAGTCGGGACCGACCGCCTTCCTGAGGCGAATCCGATTTACAATGCCGGGTTGCCGATTATCAACCGGACAAGAGTCGCTCTCGTCGGAGGAAATCTTCATGCGCATGTGTCGGGCTTTTCTGTTGGTCGATTTGTGCGTCGCCCTGCCCTGGTTCGTGATGCTGGCTTGTACCCTCGTTTTCTCTGGAGTTCCCTCTCCGGCGCAGAGCGCTTCGACTCCTTTGGGAATCTTCGAAGGGCACGGAGATGTAGGAACCGTGCTGCATCAGGGCTCCGTCGATTACGACGCAGCGAAGGGAACTTACGCCATTACCGGCAGCGGCGAGAACATGTGGTCGGCGGAGGATGCCTTTCAGTTCGCCTGGAAGAAAGTTTCCGGTGACGTGACGCTCACGGCGGATATCTCGTTTACGACTACGACCGGAAACGAGCACAAGAAAGCCGTCCTGATCTTTCGCCAGAGTCTTGATGCGGATTCGGTCTACGCCGACGTCGCGTTACACGCGAGCGGTCTGACCTCACTGCAATTTCGTGACGAGAAAGGCGCGGTGACGCGCGAGATCGGATCAAACTTATCGGCGCCGAAGCGGTTGCGCATCGTCAAGCGCGGAGATTACGTCTACATGGCCCTGGCCGCGGATGGTGGAGAACCTCAGGTAGCTGGGGGATGGCTGCGCATTCCACTGCAGGGAACGTTCTATGTCGGCCTCGGCGTTTGTTCGCACGATAAAGACGTGGTTGAGAAGGCTGTCTTTTCGAATGTCGAGCTGGGGATACCTTCCCCGCCGATTGGCCAACCGACGCTCTATAGTACTTTGGAGACGGTTGCGATCGACTCCGCCGACCGGCGTGTGGCTTATCTTGCGCAGGCGCACTTCGAAGCTCCGAACTGGACGCGAGACGGCAGTGCTTATCTCTTTAATCAGGACGGCCACATCGAGCGCCTGCCCGTGAGTGGAGGCAGTCCAGAAACCATCGACACCGGCTTCGCCACTCGATGCAATAACGATCACGGCATTTCACCAGACGGCACTCAACTGGCAGTCAGCGACAATTCGCAGGAAGAGCACAACTCGCTGGTGTACATCGTTCCCATTGGCGGTGGAGCGCCCCGGCGGATTACGCAGAAATCGCCCTCCTACTGGCACGGCTGGTCGCCCGACGGAAAGACGTTGGCCTTTGTCGGGCAACGGAATGGCGATTTCGATATCTATACCATTCCCGTCGCCGGAGGTGCCGCTGTTGAAACTCAAGAGACGCGCCTCACCACGGCCAAGGGATTGGATGATGGCCCCGAGTATTCTCCCGACGGCAAATATATCTACTTCAACTCCGAGCGCACCGGCCACATGCAGATCTGGCGTATGAAAGCGGATGGCAGCGAGCAGGAGCAGGTGTTCTCCGACGATCTCAACAACTGGTTCCCGCACGTCTCGCCGGATGGCCGTTGGATGGTGTTTCTTACGTACGAAGCTGACGTGACCGGCCACCCGCCAAACAAAGATGTGATGCTACGGTTGATGTCCTTGGGTGACGAGAACTCGACTGCAAAGAAGATCACTGTGCTGGCGAAATTGTTTGGCGGGCAGGGAACCATGAATGTTCCCTCGTGGTCGCCGGACAGCAAGCGGGTAGCATTTGTCAGCTATGCACTCATACCAGAAGAGAAACTGAGCAAATAGACCTCTTCATTCCGGCGCCCGGAAGGGCGAAGCGGGAAGATCTTCGCGATTGATGAGATTGCAGTTTGGGTTGGCGGCCCATCCGTAGCGGACCGAAACCGGCGTCGGCACTTCCGAGTTGGAGACGACGACGGACGTGCCTTCGATCCTGGCCTCCGCGGCGACGTACTTTCCATCTGCACCGGCAATTTCGAAACCCGTGAGCGACGTGCCTTCCGTGCCCTTTGCCGCCAATCCGTTGGCATGTTCGAACCATACGCGCAAGGCGTGTTCCTCCTGCGTGAGCTGGCGATAGAGAGGGCCGGACCATTCAATTTTCTCGCCGTAGGCAATCGCTCGCGCCGCCAGCGCCAGACGAAGGCCGACATCCCGCTTGTCCTTAGGATGAATGTCGACTGGGTCGCCGATGTCGATGGTTACCGCCATGCCAGTGTTCTCGAGCACCAGCGCCCGGCGTTGCGCGTCGCGGACATCCGGCCAAAGAGCTTCGTCAGTTGTGTTCCAGCTTGCGATTTGAACAAACAGGAAAGGAAAATCGCCTTCACCCCATGCATTACGCCAGTCGCGAATCATCGTCTGAAAAAGGCGGGCGTAGAGCGAGGCGCGCTCCGGCCCCGAGTTGGCTTCTCCCTGATACCAGATGACCCCGCGAATGGCGAACGGAGTAAGCGGAGCGATCATGCCGTTGTAGAGAGCCGCAGGGGACCATGCCGCAAAGTCTGGATGCCACTGCCGGGAGGGAGCTGTCTTGCCGTCCGCCTGGGCTTGCTCGACGGCGCGCTGAAACTCGCGTTCCTCGTTCTGCAGCTTCAATCGAGTGGTGGATTCGGTGGTAGCCGTTTTCGCGCGCGCGCCGAAAACGGGCATGAGAGACGCGTCGGCAGAGAGCGCGGGAAGACTCGTCCATGACTCGGCTGGAGTTCCTCCCCAGAACGACTCGATCAGGCCGATGGGTACTCCAAGCTTTTGCTGCAGATTGCGCGCGAAAAAATAAGCCACGGCGGAGGAGTCGGCAACAGTTTCGGGAGTGCACGCTGTCCATGCTTTGGTGTCGACATTTTCCAGCGGATAGTCCGACGGCTTGTGCTCCACGCGGAATATGCGAATCCTGGGATATTGCGCCGCCGCGATTTCGGCGGTTGCGTTGACGAGGCCGGTCATGGGAAATTCCATGTTCGACTGGCCCGAAGCAACCCAAACGTCACCAACCAGAATATCGTTGAGCACGATTGTGTTTGTCGCCTTGATGCTCAACTGGAACGGGCCTCCAGCTTCACCGGGAGATAGATAAATGCTCCAGCGGCCGAGGTCGTCGGCAGTTGCAGATTTCGTTTCGCCGCGGAACGTCACGGTCACCGGCTCCTGCGGAGCAGCCATGCCCCAGACGTGAACTGGAAGACCACGTTGCATCACCATGTGATCGGCGAGCAAAGCCGGCAGCGAAACTTCGGCATTAGCGCGCGCTGCAAACGCCAATGCGACAAGCAAGAACGGAATCCGCCACCGAAGCAACCGGACAGCCCGAAGCGTAAATTCGATCATGCCTGCGATCTCCTCAGGATGGATGAGTTGAATGGAATATAAGAGGCGGATATTCTATCGCGCCACCTTCTCATCGAAAAACTTCGCCATCAATTCGAGCGCTTCCTTGGTTTCGGGCAGCTGGAAGTGATACCAGAAGGCGTGCGGCAGCGCCTCGAACACGATAAGTCGTGCGTCGTCCCCGGAGCGAAGCAGAGCGCGGTGGAAAATAGCGGTGTCGCTGAGTAACAGGTCGCGTGTGCTCGTGACCAACAGGCTCGGCGGCATGCCGTGCAAATCGGCGAACAGCGGTGACAGCACGGGGTCTTTGCGATCGGTCTTTCCCACATATTGATCGTCTGGAAGGTGATCCGGATCAGTCTGCTGCAAGGCTCCCGCGAATCCGTCGAGAGTAAATAGTTGCCGCGAGTCGCCGGGTCGGCTGAAATCCGCGAGCCCGGAGAAAATTCCCAGTGCTGCTGGAAGAGGCAATCCTAACTGCTTCAGTCGGACGGTGACCTCGGCAGTCAAAATCGCTCCCGCGGAAGTGCCGAAGATTCCGATACTCTGCGGCTTGTAACTTTTCAAAAGCTCCTTATAAACGCCGACGACATCATCGACCGCGGCGGGGAAAGGATTCTCTGGAGCGAGGCGGTAATAAACCGACACCACTTTGATCTTCGTTAGATTCGCGATTGGAACGCCCTCGATGAGCGAGCCGGAATCAGAGTTGAATCCTCCGCCGTGCAGATTCATAAGCACGCGATTGCGGGCATCCGGGCCTCCGATCGGCGTAATGATGTCGGTGCGGACGCCGGCGATGTTGGTTTCCTCAACATTCACCGGATAAAGCTTCCGGGCTTCGGCAGAATCCTGCGCGCGCCAGATATCTGTGCGAGCCCGCCGTTCGGCCAGAGTTTCGGGCCCGGATTTCTTTTGTGTCAGCGATGCCAGCCATTTTTGTGCCTCAGGACTGATCGTGGAAGGCATAGGAACCACGCGCGTGATGTGCGCGGTTCCATCGGGGTCAAAAGTGGCGGAGTCTTGTGAGGGTGGATTCGGCTGTGCTACCAGCGACCGGGCAAGCACGAGTGCAGCTAAGGAGTACAACACTCCGGTTTTCATCGGAACAGTTGTACCAGAAGGATCAAGATATAGATAAGCGGAGATAACGGGTTCGGCGAAGAGAAGGGAAGCTAAAGCTTGTTGATGAACTCTTCTGTCGTGACGCCAGCCTGCTTCAGGATTCCACGCAGTGTTCCGGTGGCTAGTTCAACGTGTAAGGGAACAACGCACCCAGTCACCTTCTCCGGACCGATGCGCTTCAGCACAACGTGACTCCCCCGCTGCCGCACCTGAGCGAAGCCGAGTCGCTCGAGAGCACGAATTGCCTCTGCCCCTGATGCTCGGGGCAGTCTAGGCATAGCGCGCCTCGAAGACGGTTACAAGAGGGCGGCTGGAGCTTTCTGGCGGGAACTCCTCCAGGTACAGTTCGGTCGCTTCCTTGAGATTAGCAACCGCCTCTTCGACACTCTTCCCCTGACTGACGGTGCCAACCTCTGGACAGTCGGCAACGTACAGGTTGCCTTCCTTGTGCAGAACCGCGGTGAACGTGCCTACCGGCATATCGACTCCTGGCAGTCTCTCAGTTCGAAATCTTACGCAAAACCAACTGCATCGCTTTGTGCTTGTCGCTTCCTGCTTCCACTGTCCAGCGTTGATTATGCTCGTGCCAATGGAAGCGTTCACCCCGCAAAGCCTGGCGGAATCTCTTTGGGTCTGTCCTCGCTTCTTTCGCCATGTCTATCGCCCTTATCATTCGCACTGCAGAACTCCTAGTTAAGATCGACTCCCTTACGCCAGAGTATACTTTCCCCGCTCAATTACCTTCTGTGCGATCTGCTGCCGAAGTTCGATCGTGTTGAACGGTTCATGCTTGGCCAATCGACGCAGGATAGCGATCTGAGTGCGAAGCATATCTCCGTCCGCGACTGCAGCGATTACTTTCCGCGCCGCGGATTCGATTTTTTCCATCGCCTGTGAAAGGTAGACGCGCGTCATGGCAATCGGAAGCGCGGCAGCGGCTTCGCCTTTCGTCTCCGCGATTTTCTGCGCGCGCAAAACAGCCGACTCCATGGCATAGGTTTCAATGGTCATGTCGGCGATCGCGCCCATGATCTCCTGGTGGTCCTGGATCGTCTGCATGTACTTCTGCGTGGCCGATCCGGCTGCGAACAGCCCAAGTTTTTTGGCTTGCCCGACCAGTTTGCGTTCTTCAGCCAGCGCGCCCTCGAGATCCTCGCTCATCGAAGGCCCGGAGAGAACTTCGTCCATGAGTCTCTTGATAGCGGGCATCAGCGGCAACTGCCCGCTCATGGCGCGCTTCAGCAGGAATCCAGTAATAATAAGCCGGTTGATTTCGTTCGTGCCTTCAAAGATTCGGTTGATGCGAGCGTCGCGATAAGCGCGCTCGGCGGGATACTCCTCGACAAAGCCGTAGCCGCCGTAGATCTGCAGAGTCTCGTCGACGACGTAACCGACCATCTCCGAAGCCCAGACCTTAATGATGGAGCATTCGACCGCGTATTCCTCGATGGCCTTGCGAGTTTCCCGCGCCGCGTCCGCGCCCGACTTGTCGACTTCGCCAAGCGCGCCGTCCATCATCCCGACGGTTCGATAAACCAGCGATTCGCCAACGAACAGCAACGTTGCCATGTTCGCGAGTTTCTCGCGCACCAAACCGAAGTCAGCGATGACTTTGTCGAAAGCCTTGCGTTGTTTCGCGTATGAGATGGCGTGTTCGAGCGATACGCGCCCTCCGCCCACGCACATGGCACCCAGCTTAAAGCGGCCAATGTTCAGAATGTTGAAGGCGATGATGTGGCCCTTGCCGATTTCGCCCAGCAGATTTTCCACTGGCACCTTGCAATCGTTGAGAATCACCGGGCAAGTCGACGAGCCGCGAATGCCCAGCTTGTGCTCCTCGCCGCCGATCGACAAACCAGGAAATGTTCGCTCCACCAAAAATGCGCTGAACTTTTCGCCATTGATCTTGGCAAAAACCGTGAACAGATCGGCGAAGCCGGCATTGGTAATCCACATCTTCTCGCCGTTGAGGATGTAGTGTTTACCGTCGGACGAGAGCTCAGCGCGGGCGCGGCAATTCAAAGCATCGGAGCCCGAGGAGGCTTCCGACAAAGCATATGCACCAACAATTTCTCCGGCAGCCAGCCGCGGCAGATATTTCTGCTTCTGTTCCTCGGTGCCGAAATAAACCAGCGGCAGCAGGCCGATGCCGCTGTGTGCGCCCCAGGTGGTGGCAAAGCCCGCGTATTGCGCGATATGGTCGGCGATGACCGCGGCCGTGACCTTATCCATATCGAGGCCGCCGTAAGCTTCGGGAATTTCTACCCCGCTCAGTCCCAGGTCGCCAGCCTTCTTAATCAGATTGCGGGAAATGGAGAAGTCCTTGCGCTCCATCTTCTCTACGTTTGGCAAAATCTCGTTGACCGTAAATTCTTCCGCCGTCTGCCCGATCAATTGTTGCTGCTCGGTGAAATCTTCAGGGGTGAAGACTTCATCAGGCCGCCGGGTCTCGAGCAAAAAACCGCCGCCGGAGATTCTTGTCTTCGGAACCGCTGTGATTGTCGCCATGACTTATCCCTTCAAATGCAAAACTCCACCACGGAGGCAGGAAGACAACTCGCAATTGTACGCGAGAATTTGCGCAGAATCGGTTTGCACTTCACGCGGCCGGTTACGAGAGATTCTCGAAAATCCCTGCCGCGCCCATCCCGCCGCCAACGCACATGGTCACCATGCCGTAGCGTCCGTTGCTGCGCTTAAGTTCGCGGATTACTGTGGCTGTCAGCTTGGCGCCGGTGCAGCCCAAGGGATGACCCAATGCGATAGCCCCGCCGTTGGGATTCACTTTTTCCGGATCGAGTCCGGCCTCTTTCATCACCGCCAGCGATTGCGCGGCGAAAGCTTCGTTCAACTCGATTACATCGACGTCAGAGAGCTTCAGTCCGCCCATCTTCAAAGCCTTTGGAATAGCAAACACCGGGCCCAGTCCCATTTCTTCCGGCTTGTATCCTGCGGTTGCGAATGAAACATAGCGCACCAGAGGTTTGATGCCGAGCGCTTTGGCGCGCTCGGCTGACATCACCACCGCGGCCGCCGCGCCGTCAGACATCTGGGAAGAATTTCCCGCAGTTACCGTTCCTTTCACATGAAATGCCGGCTTCAGCGCGAGCAGCGCTTCGAGCGAAGTGTCGGCACGCGGGCCTTCATCCATCTTGAAGATAATTTCCTGCCGCTTGGGCTTGGCGCCATTCGGAGCGGTAAAGCTCACTGGAACGGGTACAATTTCCTCGTCGAATCGTCCCGCCTGGATCGCTGCCAAGGCCTTCTGGTGGCTGCGCAAAGAAAACTCGTCCGCTGCCTCGCGCGTGATGCCGAAGCGTTGGCCGACGCGCTCGGCGGTGAGCCCCATGTTGAGGTAAGCGTCAGGGTAGTGGTCAACCAGCCACGGATTGGGCGCGACCTTGTGGCCGCCCATCGGGATCATCGTCATCGACTCTGTTCCGCCGGCGACGATCGCCTCCGCGCCGCCGCTCATAATGCGCTCAGATGCCATGGCAATCGCCTGCAGGCCAGAGGAGCAGAAACGATTAATCGTGAGCGCAGAAACTTCAACCGGCAGTCCCGCGCGCAGCGAGGCGATGCGGGCTACGTTCATCCCTTGCTCGGCCTCGGGCATGGCGCAGCCGAGAATGACATCTTCAATTTCTTTCGGGTCGAGTTGCGGCAGGCGCTCCAGGGCACCCTTGATGGCAACGGCCGCCAGTTCGTCAGGACGAGTGGCGCGGAGCGTGCCCTTGTAGGCGCGTCCCACTGGCGTTCGAACGGATGACACTACAACAACTTCACGCATGACGATCCACCTTGATGTACTCCATTGCGGCGCTGGGCTTGGGAACTGGTTCCCCCTGCTGCTGCTTGCCCTCGAGGTAAAGTTCCATCGCTTTACGGATGAGTTCCTTCACTTCGTCCAGCGTCTTTCCCGCCGCACTGAGGCCGGGAAGGTCGGGCGAGTATGCGCTCCAACCCGCTGCCGATTTCTCGTAAATCACGAGATATCTCATTTCAAGCCTTCAAGTTGCCTAATGGTATTGTTCAACGTTCCAGGCGGAATGTCCACTGACGGAGGTTCTACTGGCGGACATGAGCGCGTGAGGGATTGCGCCGGTGGCTTTACTTCGCAGGAGCGTAAAAGTAATAGTCTGCGGAGTAACTGCTCTTGGTTTCGTCGCCCTTATGAGACGC
>JBEKHS010000053.1:0-17085 GCA_050012155.1 Candidatus Sulfotelmatobacter sp.
CTGCCGCCGGACGTCGAGCTCGGCGCCGGGTGGGATGCGTGCATCGCTTCGCTCGGTCGACCTGCAGCCCAGGAGGGAATCAAGGCGCTGATCGCGCGCGGCTTCCACAAGCCGGGGGATGTCGAAAATCGGCTTGGATACTACCTGGGACAAATCGCGCGCTAGGCCGGCTCCGACGCGATTCCAACTCCGGGACGTTGAGGATGGGAGGCGTGATATTTTACATTTTCTGTCAAATTGATGGCTCAGGATGAACGATCAACAAAAGACCGAGCGGGATTCTGGAGCGCGAGATCAAGAGATCCGTGCGGCACTGGATCAGCATTGGGCGGCGTCCGATGCCAACGATTTTGAAACGGAGCACCTCATCTATCACGAGGACGCGGTGCTGGATTACCCGCAGTCAGGCGAGCGAACCCGCGGTCGACGCAACATACAAGGCCAACGCTCTAGTCAGCCGAGCAAAAAGCGATTTACCGTCCGACGAATCATTGGCGGCGGTGATCTTTGGGTCACCGAGCTCATCCTGACATATGACGGCAAGCCGTCCTACACGGTGAGCATCATGGAGTTCAGGGGCGACAAGGTTGCGCGGGAAACGCAGTACTTTGCGGATCCATTCGTGGCTCCCGCATTTCGCGCTCAATGGGTCGAACGGATGGACACATAATCTCGAGGCGAGAGAATTCGCCAACGACGATGGAGGGGACAAGAGATGGATTGGAAACGGTTGGTCCAGTTTGCGCTGGTGGGTAACAGTGATTTGGAACAATATGCCATCCTGCTGGTGCGTGTTTCGATCGGACTGTTCTTCGCTATCTCCGGGGGAAACAAATTGTTTGTCGCCGGTGGCACGAAACCTGTGTACGATACGCTGGTTAAAGCCAAAGTCCCGTTTCCCCACCAGACGGCTTATTTCGTGGCGGGTGTCGAGTTCGTTTGCGGATCCTTGCTGACCGTGGGTTTTTTTTCGAGCCCGGCATGCGTGGCTTTATTGATCGATATGATTGTCGCCACCCTGACCAGCTCGCTTTCCACCCTGCCTAAAAGACTTTCGCCTCTTAGCTGGCTCGACGATTTCTTCTATCTTCCGGAAGTCCTATACGTGCTCTTCTTTATCTGGCTGATCTGCGCTGGTCCCGGAAAGTTCAGTATCGATTACTGGCTCGCCGGCAAGTTACTGAGCTGATCGATCGCAGTTCCCCGGCAACTACCCCGATTTCCTCGCTGGCCGCGCGTTAACCGTACGTGAGGTCGGTGCTCTGTCCGACTTCGATGATGTAGCCGTCAGGGTCGCGGATGTAGCAGCGTATCTCGCCGTACTTGGGTATTGGTTCCGTGATGAACTCGGCTCCGCGACTTTTCCATAATTTGTAGCACGCCTGGATATCCGCAACCCGGAAATTCATAAAGCTGTTGATGTGATTCGGGTCGGGAACGCTGAGCGTTACCGTCGGCTTATCCGGGGTCGGGCCGCCTCCAACGTTCAGAATCATCCAGATATTCGCCAGCTGAAGGTACGGAGGCGCGTTGCCGTCGCCCATGGTCAGAATGCGGGCGCCGAAGACCTTTTCGTAGTAGCGAGCCGATCGCTCGACGTCGGCGACGGTGAGAAAATGCGCGATGCTGATCCCTTCTTTCGGGGGCATCTCATAGCTCTTCTGGTCGATTTGTACGGCGTTCATTGACAGTCTCCTTTTCAATAAACATTTCGCATCAGCGGTTGATGTGGCTTATGGCTGCGGGAATCCGAACATCAACCACGACTGGTTGGCTACCCAATGCGGGTACAGCTCCGTCATCTGATCGAACAGCTCCTGGTCGGACGTTGCTGTTTTCTGCAGCCGATCGAAGTCCTGCAGGTAACGCTTGGTTTCCTGGATCGTCGAGGGAGAGTCGGGCGCGCCAGGCTTCTTGTGACCGGCGACGACCATCGCCGGGTTCAGCGCCGCTAACCGGTCCAGCGCCGCGATCCAATTCTTTCGGCTCTCGGGGGTGGTGTCGCCGACGTACATGCGGCATTGGTTGTACACAACGTCGCCAGCGCAGACCAGGCCGATCGATGGAACGTATAGAGACGTCGAATCGGGACTATCGGTGCGGCCCTGCTTGATGATGCGCAATTCCTGGCCCTCGAGAGTGAACGTGTCGTGCTCATAGGGCTCAGGTGGAACCAACTTAGTGGGCACTTGCCCAGGAAACATCCGGCGCGCTAGCCGCTCCACCGTGGGAGTGAAAGACACCTGCATGGCGTTCACCGCCTCGGGCGTTGCGATCGCCCGAGCGCCGGGGAAACGGTCGAGCAGAATGCTCAGACCGTAGAAGTGATCGAAATGGGCGTGCGTTATATAGATGGTCTCCAGGTTGCGGTTGTGCAGAGCGACCCAGGCCGCGAGAGCCTCGGCCTCAGCCACCGTCCCCATTGCGTCTACCAGCACCGCGTCGTACTCGCCAAAGATTAAAGTCGATGTGATCGGGTCAAAGCCGAGCGCTTCGCCGAAGGGCTTTGGCCGCTCGCCGACCATAGCCTTTCCCGGGGCGGTAAAAACGTTCACACTTAGTGTGTTCAACTCAGGCGTGTTCGACGCGACAGGCGCGGTCACGCGCGTGGTCTCTTTCGGTCCATTGGTGCCGACCATTCGGTACTCCTTTCGATGCCAGAGCGAGTGACTGTTAAAGGCAAAGTTAGCAGAAGCAGCGACGATGAATCTATTGGACGAACGTATCAATCAATGCCGAAGTTTGGCCAGACAAATTAGCTGTGGTTCTTGAACCAGTCGAAGTCCCTCGATTTATCCAGGTCGCTCACAGTGAAGAAGTGAGTTGCGAAGAAACCTTCGTGTGCAATCGGCGCATCAGGTAGATTCACGCAGCGTCTCCTGTTGTCGATGAAATTTGGATGCGACCGGAAACGAGCAGGCTAAAAAGTAGAGAGACCGCCGAATCCCATGCCTTGTATCAGAGTCCAAAAGGACGTGTCGTAATTTCCATTTATGATCTGCTTCACTCAGGTACTCCGCGAAATCCCGTTTCAAGTTGCAGGTCAGGGAAGTCCCGTTAGGTGCATCGGCGCCCGTAACCAGGCGTTGTCCGCGTCCGGATTTTTCTTGTTGTCTTTTCCCCATGTCCAGTACATGCCGACGTAGGCATAATTTTCCGTCTGGCCGGCAACAGAGTGGCCATAACAAAACAAAAACTGCTCCCCTTCATGATGCTTCAGGTGATATACACCACCCAGATCAATCATCGTCGAAGCCTCTGTCTGCGGCGTGGCGAAGCCTTCGCGCCCATGCGCAAAGACCTCGCTTCCTAACTCAAACCGCTCCCCAAAGGTGTATTTCACCAGGAACCCGCCATACGGGAAGTTGCGGTACTGGGTTTGTGGGACGATGGTTTCACCGGCGCCACCGTCCAGGAGCCAGTGTCCTATGTTCTTCTGGAACCAGAGGGGAAGTTTGTACCAAACCTTTCCCACGCCGAGTCCCTTGTCGTAGCTACCGGTCGGGATTTCAAACATCGTAAAAGTGCCGATCTGAGGAATGTACTTCGATTCTTTGATATAGCCGATCTTTGCGCCCAGTTCGATATCGGTGAGACCAAAAGCGCTAGGGCCAGTGCCGCCGGGCAGATAGACAGGATTGTTCGACGGATTGATAGAACCCCAGGGCAGAATGGCGTGAAGTTGCACCCTCGGGATGGCGCCCCAGTTGAACTCGAAAGCCGGACCCGTGGAATCAGTTTCCGCCGGAGTTCCGTCTGTACTGCCGAAAATGTAGAACTCGTAATGGTCCAGATCTACCGGAACCGGATCGTCGGTCTGGTACGGTGGCCCCTGCGCCCATAGGCGTGAAGCCGCAAGCGCAAAAAACAGGAACACCGCTAATTTTGAACGAAGTCCCTGACCCCTCATCGGACTTCTGCCTTCTTAATCTAGAGGAAGCGTCTCATCTGCTGGCTACCCCAATAACGGGCAGCTAATTCAGGAGCGATTCCCAGTTGGCTGGCACCTTTCCTGCTGGTCCAGGAGCGGGCTGATTTTCTGGATGCGAATGCGGCGGAACCAACTCCACACCCTTGATTGTGATCATCGCCTGCTTCTCGTAATCGTAGAACCAATCCTCACCCGGCTCAAAGCTGGCAATGATCGGATGCCCTGTTGCCGCCGCATGCTTGGATGCATGCTGGCTCGGAGAACTGTCACAGCACCCGATGTGCCCACACTCCGCACACCGGCGGAGATGAAACCACCAACTTTTCGGTGACGCCAGGCATTCCACACATCCGTCGCCACTCGGTTTCGAGCCAGGATTGATTCCGCGCCGATCTTTTTTCATTTCCGATCTTCCTTTTGTGCCGTCTGTCCGCAAAGAAAATGTCAGGCCACCAGCAAGATCTTCCCGCTGCCGCCCTTTTCTGCCGCCGCTTGAGCCTTGGCCGCTTCACTGAGAGGCAGTTTCTGGCTGATCGGGATTACCAGCTTGCCATCTCGCACCGCTTCGGCCATGAACTCGAGCGTTTTCCTGTCGAATTTCGAGAATACGTGCACCATCTTTACAGATGGGTACTTCGCGGCGTTCTGCGGCGCCTCGACAACCGATGCATACACTCCTCCCGGCTTGACCTTGGCGATCAGCTTCTCGGCGGTTCTTCCGCCAACCGTATCCGCCACCGCATCGAGTGGCGCGAGATTCGCAATCGCGGTGTCCTCGTCGGTCGCGACAACCTGATCCGCGCCCACAGTCTTCGCGTCATCGATTTGCCTCTTCAAAACCCCCGCGATCACAGTCGCCCCGCGGTCCTTCGCAGTGAATACCGCCGAACGCCCGACATTTCCAGCAGCACCTACGACCAAAACTGTCTGGCCCGCTTCGATTCCCGTAGCGGCCATGAGCTGGTTGCCGGTAGTCGTCACCAGCGGCAGCGCCGCCGCCTGGATCAAATCGAGCCCTTTGGGAACCTTCGCCAGAACCGCCGCTTTCACGACACAGAGTTCGGCGTAAGTATTGTCCGCCATAGCAAACACCTGGTCGCCGACGGAAAAGCCTACCACTCCCGGCCCAAGCTTGACCACAGTCCCCGCCACATCGACTCCTATGAGGCCAGGAAACTGGAGTGGATAAAAATCCTTCGTTAGTCCAGCGCGCCGCTTGTAGTCGATGGGATTCACGCTCGTGGCGGCGACCCGCACCAGCACCTCGCCCGGACCGGGAACCGGGTCAGGGTACTCTTCGAACTTCAGTACTTCCGGACCGCCATATTGGTGGACAACGATTGCTTTCATGATTCACCTCCTTGTACAGAGCGCAACCAGTCACTAACAAAACTTAGATGAGCGAAGCTAGAATTGGTCGCGGACGCCATGGGCTCCCGAAAGTCCGACGGTGGACTCTTGGCCCTGCACTCGGCGTTCGCGCGTCACAGCGCCTTTGGCGGCAGCCTTTTTTCTATTCTTTTGCAGCCTCTCTTCTATTCTTTTGAGGATGAATTCCCAGGTCGTGCCATGACGTTTCCGCGAGGTTGACCTCGTAGTATTTTGCAGCTTTCTCGATGTTCGCGAACGCCAAAGCGCGGTCGTCATCGGAGACATCGATGACTTGATCGAACCGTGCGACCGCGTTACGCACATGTTGCGCGTCGGTCAGTGGTTCCTTACGCTGCTTCGGAAAGGCGTAGACGCTGTCGGGCAAATCGCTCTGCGTCGTCAGCTGTCCATGTTTCTCGTGAGGTTTCCAGGTTGCTTCTGGCATGTGTTTGCCATCCTTTCGTTAAATATTTTAGAGGGCGAGCGCAACGTCGGCGCGGCCCGTTTTCTAAAGTGCCGTTTGTCCGACCGAATCGGATGCGGTGAAACGATTACACCCGAGGTGCTCTGGCAAATCAATTGGACGATGGTATTGGCGATACCTTGGGCATTGGGCCCGTGGAATAAAGTACGCACTACTCTGTGCATATATCCAATCCATACTCTGGTGGCAATCGATACGTTCGTCCAATAGAATCGCCATCGTGATTCTGGTCAAATAGGGTGAGGCTGATCGGAGCAATTTATGAATACTGCAATTACTGTCCCTCACGTCCCGAGCGGTGCTAGCGCCGATAAAGTAGACATGAAGTTCGAGGTGGTTGTTATTCCGGTCGCGGACGTTGACCGCGCGAAGGAGTTCTACACCAAACTGGGGTGGCGGCTCGACGCCGACTTTCCGTTCGATAACGGCTTCCGAATTGTCCAGTTCACGCCGCCCGGTTCAGGGTGCTCGCTTCAGTTTGGCACGAAGATAACATCGGCCGCGTCGGGATCGGCCCAGGGCCTCTACCTGATCGTCTCCGATGTTGCGGCGGCGCGCAAAGATCTTGTCACACGCGGTATTGATGTGAGTGAGGTGTTCCACCCCGGAGTGCCAGGCGCTCAGTTCCAGAGCGACGGCAGCGGTCGCATCAGCGGGCCAGCACCGGAGCATGCCACCTACAATTCGTTCGCCACGTTTCGTGATCCCGATGGCAATGGATGGCTGTTTCAGGAAATCACAACGCGGTTGCCGGGCCGAGGACTTAGTAATTTGGATGTCGCGACGCTGACCGAGCTCTTGCAAGAGGCTGAGAAGCACCACGGCGAATACGAACCTACCGCTCCGAAGCACCACTGGTCGGGTTGGTACGCCGCCTACATTGTCGCGCGTCAGGACGGCAAGCGCCCCGAAGAGGCAGCAAAGGACGGCAAAATCTATATAGAGGGGGCACACTGACCATGAAGCGCTCGACGCAATCATTGTCTGGAACTCTCACCTTGGGTGAAGTGCCGAATTAACGGCCTCAAGCAGAGCGGTGTCGCTGAATGGCTTGAACAGGCACTTTACCGCACCCTGTTCGACTAGTCGCGAGCGAACAGTCTTGTTTGTGCTAGCGGTGATGAAGATGATCGGAATCTCCTGCCCGCGACGCTTCAATTCCCGCTGAAGCTCTGGTCCACTCATGCCCGGCATAGCGACGTCGAGGATCAGACATCTGGTGTGATCCAGGCAATCGGATGAGAGAAACTCTTCCGCTGACGAAAAAACTCGAGCTGCAAATCCGAATTCCCTAAGCAAATCAGGCAGCGACTCGCGCACCGACTCATCATCATCAACCACGGCTAGAAGCGGACGGTCGCTTCCGCCCCCAACATTTAGGGAGCTCCATGACACAAATAATGCGCCATTTGATGAGGGCCGTCCATTGTACTTTGGTATCGCTTGTTCCTACCCCGCGATAACTGAGTTCACTCTATGCGGCGTCCGCCGATAGATCAGTCCGATTTGCAGAAGTTTCGGCGTCAGCCAAACCCTCCGGTCTGCAGGAGATAGAAAACGAAAATGTAACTCCCGGACCGTTATTTGGCGTCGCCCAGAGGCGGCCGAGATGACGCTCGACGATAGAACGGCTGACCGACAATCCGATTCCGATGCCCTCATTCTTCGTCGTGTAGAAGGCGTCGAAAAGCTTATCCGCAGCTTGAGGTTCGAAGCCGATTCCAACATCGCTCACGCTGAGGCGCACCCGATCGTTGTCATCTGGTTCAGTTCGAATCAGTAAATCCCTCGGACGATCATCAATGGTGCTCATGGCATCCGAAGCATTGCGCAGCAGGTTCCAAATAACCTGCTGGAGCTGGACGCGATCGCCGGCGACGAGCGGCAGGTCGTCGGCAAGTTCCGGCCGCAGGATCACACGGTTTTTCTGAAGTTCGCTCAATGACAGCGCAATTACCTCTCTGGTAGCCTCATTCAGGTCCATGGACTGGGTCGTGGCCGATTTCTTGGTAAAGAGCACACGCAATCGCGTGATCATCTCGGAGGCTCGGTTGCCATCGCGAATCGTCCGCCGCGCAGTTTCGCGTGCTCCGTCGACGTTTGAAGGGTCGGCTGCCAGCATTCGCATACAGGTGCTGGCGTTCGTGACAATGCCGGACAGCGGCTGGTTGAGTTCGTGGGCGGTACAAAAAACGGATTCTGCTGGAGAATGCCGCCGATAATGATCAGTGGATGTGTCCGCATGATGTCGATCACCGTGTCTCCTCCAAATTTCCCAAGATGGTAGGTGCAGATGACCGCGTCTTCGTGGCGGGTCCACACATCATTCACCCGAGATTCGAACTCGATAAGGTCGTCGACGTACGATCGATCTTCCACTGCCCAGTCCATCCGGCAGCAAATGCGGCTCAACGGAAATCCACCCTTGGCATTGCCGCTAGCCATCTGCTCGAACGCGGCCAGCATCCTGTCCTGATCAAAAAAGCTTCTGTTCTGATTACCCGGACATTGGCTAGGCAGAAGCTGGCCCGATGCGCGAAAATAAAAGGATTCTAGCCGGACGCCGGACTTCGACGAGGTAGGAATGCCCCGATTGCTTTCAGTAAATGTCGGCCTTCCACGCGACGTGACATGGAACGGCAAAACTGTTCGAACGTCAGTCTGGAAATCTCCGGTTACGGGACGTCGAATGGTGCGCAAGCTCGATATCGATGGCGATGCGCAAGCCGATCTCGCCGGTCACGGCGGGGAGCAGCGCGCCGTATTCGTCTACCAGATGGATTCTTACCACTACTGGGAGCGCTTTTTGGGCCGCAACGATTTTACTTCCGGCCAGTTCGGAGAAAACTTCACTGTTGAAGGACTTCCTGATAACGAGGTGTGCATTGGCGATCGATACCGCATTGGTGATGCGATATTTGAAGTAACGCAGCCGCGTGTAACGTGCTTCCGCGTCGGCATTCGTATGAATGAACCTCGTATGCCGGCACTGCTCGTAGCACATCACAGACCAGGGTTCTATTTTCGCGTGTTGCAGGAGGGAGAAGTTGGGGCGGGCGATGACATCGTAAAAATTGCTGACGGTCCGGAGCAAATCAGTGTGGCCGACGTTGACGCCCTACTATATTTATCAGGACATTCCAGCGAGCAAGTGCAACGCGTGCTGCGGATTCCGGCACTTAGCAAGGGTTGGCAGGGTTCGTTTCAGGCAATGCTCCAACAAGACTTGAGTTCCAAAACTGCGGTGGGGAATCCGGGACTCGCCGATGAGGAACAAGCGCCAGCATGGCCCGGCTTCCGACAAATGCGAGTCGCGAATATTCATAAAGAAAGCGATAGCGTAACTTCCTTCATTCTGTCGCCAATCGATGGGCAGCCTCTTCCTCTCTGCCAGGCGGGTCAATTTGTGGTTTTGCGGTTGCCCATTGATCCGGACAAGGATCCGGGCAAACCGCCGGTTCTTCGCAGCTATTCGTTGTCCGATCTGCCGGCAGCCGATCATTTCCGCATCAGCGTCAAGAGCGAATTGAACGGGATTGGAAGTTCATTTCTGTGCAACCGTGCGCGAGAAGGCGATCTATTGGATGTTAGTGCGCCGCGAGGAAGCTTTACTCTGCGTCCCAGCCAGAGTCCTGTGGTTCTGCTGAGCGCTGGAGTGGGCGCAACGCCGGTGATGTCGATGCTGCACGCACTCGCCGCTGAAAAATCGCAACGAGAGATCTGGTGGATCTATGGAGCGCGCAATAGCGTCGAACATCCATTTGCAGAGGAATCGCGTTCATTACTCAAACAGCTCTCTCGCGGACGAGGATACATCGTGTACAGCAGGCCCGCTGCAATCGACAAAGTCGGGGCAGACTTCGATGCTCCCGGGCACATTGACACAGCTTTGCTGGAGAAAATTGGCGTGTCACAGTGCGGCGACTTCTATCTGTGTGGCCCACCTTCATTCTTGCGGAACATGCGCGATGGACTGCGAACCTGGGGTGTGCTCGCCGGGAATGTGCACACGGAAATCTTCGGTTCTCTCGAGGCTATTACCCCTGGTATGGCGCAGGTTGTTCATACTCCTCACCTGCCGCAAGGGCCACCCGGATCTGGCTTCCCAGTCTCATTCGCGCGTAGCGGTATTACCGCCGCTTGGAATCCGAAATTCGCGAGCTTGCTTGAACTGGCGGAAGCGTGCGACATTCCGGTCAGATGGTCGTGCCGGATTGGAGTTTGTCATACCTGCATGACTGGTCTGATTGACGGATCGATAACCTATAACCCAGAGCCGCTGGAGAGGCCCGCTCCTGGGAACGTGCTCGTATGCTGTTCCCAGCCAAACGCGGCTGTTACTCTGGATCTTTAAAGGAAGATCTTTGAGAGAATATCTTTTTAAGAGAAGAGCTTTGAGAGAAACGGGAGGAGTCCAATTATGCGTTCTGATATCGTGCCCGGAGGAGTTTTCCCCGACTACCAACTGCCCGATCACACGGGCAAACTGTGCAAGCTCAGCGCGCTTCAGGGCGATGATCCGCTGATCCTCACGCTTGCGCGCGGCCACTATTGCCCAAAGGAGCACCAGCAGCATTTGGAGCTCGCCGCGTTCTATCCGAGGATCGCGGTGGCGTACACTCAGATCGCCACGATCGCGACCGACGATCACCACACTCTGCAGGAATTCCGTGCGTCAGTCGGAGCTCAGTGGACTTTCCTTTCAGACCCCGACCGAACCATTCAGAAGGATCTCGACATCCAGGAGTACACCGACCCCGAGCATAATCCGATGATCCCGCATACGTTCGTGCTCAAGCCGGGCCTCGTGATCTACAGCATCTATAACGGCTACTGGTTCTGGGGCCGTCCGTCGATCATCGATCTTTGGCACGACCTGCGTGCCGTGACGAGTGAAATCCGACCAGACTGGGATCTGAGTACTCCCGGACTTCGCGAGGCATGGAATGCGGGTGACTTCTCGCGTTTCCATGGGTGGAACAAGCAGGCCAGTGCGGAAGATGCCTCGATTGTACGGAAGAAGTAGTTATGAATTTGGTCTGGACTTAACTTCAGGTTTGCTCGTCATGCAAACAGTCCTGAACTGCTTAGCTAGCGTGGAGCGTTTGGTCCTGCAGGTTGCCACAATTCGATCGGATTTCCCTCAGGGTCATGCACGCGGGCAAATCGGCCGGTGGGATCGGGCGGGTAAATCTTGATCTCGATTCCTGCGGCCCGTAGCTGGGCTGCCATTTTGTCGAGATCCCGGACTCGAAAATTCAGCATCCAGACCTTTTGGGCATCCCCGAAATACTTGTCGTCTCAGGAAAAGGCGCGAAAGCGGTGGGGCCTGCCTCTTGCTCCCAAACGGGATCCCCTGCGCTCGATGGCAGGAGTGAGATTCGCAGGTGCTGCTGGTACCAACTCGCCAACGCTTTGGGATCTTTGGCTCGGAAGAAGAATCCTCCGATTCCCGTCACTTTTTCAATTTCCGCCCCTGTAGCGACCCCCTTCCCAGCAACTGCCCCCGCAGCGGGAGGAGAGGTCACGGGCTGTGTGCCCGTCTGCGCCGCGATGCCTAGTCGGCTCAAGATGAAGCTCGACCCAAAAGCAAATGAGAGGGTCCGTAGCAGTTGGCGTCTGTGAAAACGCATCCGATCCTCCTTGGGAGACTCGTGGCTAAGTGTTTTCCGTTCCGACGGCTTTGTCGATCAACTGTCCCCAGCGATCGCGCCAGGCGTTGGCGTCCGTGCGTCCGTAGAGCAGCCAGGTGACGGTGAGGGCTGTTTTCCCGGCGCAATTCTCCGCGAAGACGGATAACATCCTGTCCGCGAAATCGATGCAGTAGACTCCGCGCGGATGGAAGTGACGGATGGTGCCGCCGACGAGGGCGTCGCAGAACTGCTTATCGGCGATGAGGCGATGCCAGGCTTCTGCTGAGGGAATGTCCAGAAAGCGGAAGGTCGTCGCAGTGGTGCAGGAACCGACGCCAGCTTCGGCGCTTCGCTTCAGCATAGTCATGAAAACGGGCCACGCGGTGCCGGTCGATTCGAACTCGCCGTCGAATTTGGCGTCGTCGCCGAATCCGGATTGGACCAGGCGCAGGATGGTCGTGTCGCCGTTGCCTTCAATGTAGTAATCGGTGTGACCCGCGCGCAGGTGCTTCTCCGGCTCCCACACTTCGATCGCCTGGGTCATTTCCATCCCCGGCGCCCAGCCTACGGTGATGCCGCCGCCGACGCCCGGCTCCACCTTCGCGATGGGCGCGAACCAGCTCTGTATGCCGTGCGCCGTGGTCAGCGCTTTCCACAATTCGGCGGGAGTCGCGGCTACTTCGACCTTCAGTTCATGTTTACGCATGCTTGGTCTCCTGGTTCTGGTGTCGATGCGGATGTAATAGCGGGATACACACCGGCGATCAGGCGGAAGGAGCGTCCTTCCGCGCTGTGATATTTCGCCGCGAGCCTGGCCATAAAAGCCGACAACTCTTGCGCAAAGGCCGCGCGCGATTCCGCGGTAGCAAAGCGGATATCCACCTCCATCGCCATGGTGGACACGCGCTTCTTCGCCGTTGCCGCGCGCACGCTCAGCCATGCGAGATCGCGGATGGCCCGGGCGGCGAGTCCTACGAGGTATCCAATGGAAAAAGTGTCCCGCTGCTCGGCGGGCGTGGATCCGAGCGACCCCAACGCCGCGGGACTCACCACATAACTGCGAGCCGCGGCCTGGACTACCCGCTCCACGCAGTTTCCCTTGCGCCGCTCCTCGACGAAAGTTACGAGTCCCGCATGCTCCAGTTCGCGGACGTGATAGCTCACTTGCTGGCGAGGCAACCCCACGCGGCGGGCGATAGCGGCGGCGGTGTCGGGCTCCGCCAGTTCGGCCAATATCTTGAGGCGGGGCGCGCTAAACAGTGCCGCGACCGCATCGATGTTTTGAATGACTTGGACAGCCGGCGTCATCACGCCTATTAGGCGCCGACAATACAATTATGTCAAGACAAAAATTATTTTCGGTAGGTTTTAGGTGACGGTCGGCTAACCGAAGTTATCCACAAACGGGCTTATGAGAAGTCTAAGTCGTAGCTGGAAGGCGTAGACTCCAGACCCCCGACAAGTAAGGATAGGACACGGGGACTGCCGGAACGGCAGTATTTGTAGGGTTTAAGCAAATGAAGGGGTTTTGGTTGCGGGGGGTGGATTTGAACCACCGACCTTCGGGCTATGAGTCCACAAATACTAGTAATTTAAATAACTTACAGGACGCGGCTGGCCCTCGAAAAACCTTGTAAGTGACGTTTAGGAACCGTTATTGACAGTTAAAGGACAGCGAATGATCGCACCGTGAACCTTGGAGCTTTTGAAATCCACTTCTTCAGGAGGAAGAGGATCGTTGATCCCAGCTCCCCGGGAACCAGCAGCATCTTCACGGCTGGATTTGTTTTCGGCAACTCGTACAGGCTCACACTGCCGCAGATCGAGAATTGCTTTAGCGTTCGTCTACGGGCGAAGCTTTCGGCACCGCCGGCAAGGGCTCGCCCGCCAGTCGTTTTTTCACCAGCCCGGCTAGGAAGTCCGCGAAGGGCGCGATATTCTCGCCGACACTCGCTTTTTCGAGAGCATTCAAATAAGCGTTGCGGTCGCTGACGGGTATGACGGTCCACGGGTATCCGCCCGACGCCATCATTGTGTTCATCAGGAAGCGCCCGACGCGGCCGTTGCCGTCCATATAAGGATGGATGTAGACGAAGAAGAAGTGCCCGAGAACCACGCGGACGGCTGGATGCGGCTCTTCGCGCAGCAGGTCGAAAAACGCTGGCATGGTGTCCCTCACTGCGTCCCGGTTCAGCGGCAGTGCATCGACTTACCCTATTGCGCTGTACGTTTATTATCCTATTGCGTTGCACCATTTTTCTCTTATTGTGTCGAGACGGGACCCAGTCCCGCCCGCTTGGAAGTGCGGCCCCGCACCCCGTTGCAAATGGTTAGTCTCGCTATTTTCGATTATCAGAGATTTTGAAAATAGCGCGGAACGCTATTTTCGGCCCCCAAGAAGGTGAATGTGGCCGACGGGTGCCGATGCCACTAGTGTGAAACCAAAACTTCCGCGGCATGAGCTGGAAGGTTTGGAATGAGCCACCGAAACAGGAAAGTCGCGGCTAGGGCTCCCGTTAGTTGCGCCCCGATGAATAGAGGAACGTCGGCAGGTTGAATCCCGGCGAAAGTATCCGACAAGCAGCGGGCGATCGTCACTGCCGGGTTTGCAAACGAGGTTGACGCGGTGAACCAGTAAGCGGCGGTGATGTAACTGGCAACTGCGAATGGCACGGCTCCTGAGCGCAGTCGCGAACATCCCCAGATAACCGACAGCAGTCCAAACGTTGCCACGAACTCGCTAAGGACCAACGACCATCCGTGTCGAGAATGAGTCGAGAAGGAATACCAGCGCAGCCCGAACATCAGGTGCGCGATGATCGCTCCAGCAACTCCCCCAGCGCATTGCACGGCGATGTAGGCGAGCGCGTCCGGCCAAGCGATCCCATGCTCAATTGCGTCGGCGACCGTGACAGCCGGGTTTAGGTGTGCGCCGGAAATCGGACCAAAGGTCAGAATGAGAGCCACTAATGCAGCGCCCGTCGCAATCGTGTTCGCAAGCAATGCGATGGCGACATTGCCGCCTGCCAGCCGTTCACCCATGATGCCGGAGCCAACCACAGCCGCAACCAGGAATGCGCTGCCTACGAACTCAGCCGTCAATCTGGCACGCAAGTTGAATTTCATTGTTGGCCGATCTTGTCGATCTCGTTCTTGATTGCCAGCTTGTCGATGGTTGCGAGAGGGAGACAGAGGAAGAGGCTGATTCGGCGCTCTAGAGTCAGAAAGGCATCGCGGTATGCCCGTTTAATTTCCTGCTCGGTCCCTCGCACCGCAGCTGGGTCCGGAACTCCCCAGTGAGCCGTCATAGGCTGGCCCGGCCAGATGGGGCAGACTTCATTTGCTGCGTTGTCACAAACGGTGAACACGAAGTCCAGCTTGGGTGCGTCCGGCTTCGCAAACTCGTCCCAACTCTTGCTTCGGAACCCGGTCGTCCGGATGTGCGCGGCTTCCAGTTGTCCGAGTGCTTCGGGCCGAACCGTGCCGGAAGGACGACTGCCCGCGCTGTACGCCGTGAATCGTGGTTCGCCTTTGGCGTTCATCAAACCTTCCGCCATGATCGAGCGGGCGGAGTTGCCCGTGCACAGGAACAGCACGTTGTAATGCTCCTTCATGTCAGTTACCGCGAGGCTTCACGGCGCGCACAAAAGCACTCATGATCTTGCCATCCACTTGCGGCGCGATTGCGTCAACGTCGATGTTCTGGCCCGCTAGAAACTCGCGGGCGTCATCAACGTTGTAAACACGGGTTGGTTCGAGGTCTATCTGCTCAAATCCAGCTGCGGCGAGCTTGGCGCGGTAGTCGTTCTCTTCTAACGAGCCCGCGACGCAGCCAACCCAAAGCAGAATACTTTTCCGAATCTCCGGCAGTATCTCGCCGCGCGTGACTACGTCCGATACAGCGAACCGTCCACCCGGCTTGAGCACGCGGAAGGCCTCCCGCAGAACCGCGTCCTTATCCGAGGATAGATTGATCACGCAGTTTGAAATGATTACGTCCACAGTGTTGTCGGGCAGCGGTATGTGTTCAATCTCGCCCTTCAAGAACTCGACGTTTTCAACTCCGGCATTGCGCTTGTTCTCGTTCGCCAGCGCGAGCATCTCATCCGTCATGTCCAGCCCGTAGGCTTTCCCGGTAGGGCCTACTCGTTTCGCGGAAAGCAACACGTCTATGCCGCCACCCGAGCCGAGGTCTAAAACAATCTCACCCTGATTCAGCTTCGCCAGAGCAGTTGGGTTCCCGCAGCCGAGCGAGGCAAGCATTGCCTCTTCGGGAATCTGCCCTGCTTGCGTCGCGTCGTACAGATTCGACGTGATCGGATCACAGCAACCGCTGCTGGCAGTCGCTCCGCAACAAGAACTGCCTCCGGCCTTCACGCGCAGCGCGGCCTGTCCGTATTTCTCTTTAACCACTTCCTTGATGTCTGTCGTGCTCATGAACTCTCCTCATTTACAAAGTCGGACGATCTGTTCGGGCTTGACGGCCTTGTTTCGAGTGCAGCACTCCGCGTACAGGAACTGAAGCAATTCCTGAAGTGCGTCCGTGTTGGCGGTGTATCGGAGGAACGTGCTTTCGCGCTGAACGCAGACTAAGTCCTCGCCTTTGAGTTTTTCAAGGTGATGGGACAGGGTGGAATTGGGAATCTCTAGTTCGTCCTGAATTTCGGTGACGACCAGGCCGTCTGGATGAGCCGACAGTAGCAACTGCATGATCCGCAGGCGCGGTTCCGAACCCATTGCGGAAAGCATGTCGGCCAGCTTGGCCACTTTATCCGGCGCTTTGGGAGCACGGACGCTAGGCATACTTCGATAATTGCAGAAATATGGGTACGCGTCAAGGTGGATTTACCCTCGGCGAGTGAGTCTCAGTGCCGAGGCCTCGGATCCAGGTGGCTCACGGAAGGGTTCCACAGAAATGCGCTGGTAACACACTTCCAGCACGGTCAGGTTTTCTGTACCGCCTGGCAATTGCAGGACTACGCTGTCACCCGCTGCCGACTTCATCAACGCGCGCCCCAGAGGGGACACCCAACTAATGTGGTTGCGACTGAGATCGATTTCGTCGGTGCCCACGATGCTCACCACTCGCGATACTCCCGCGGCATTGGCATAGCGCACGGTCGCTCCGAAGAATGCCCTCGTCTTTTCCTTTGAATTGGCCTGCCCCGCTCTCGGAGTTTCCGGGTCCACCACTTCCGCGGCTTCGATTCGCTTCGTGAGAAAGCGAATCCGCCCATCGATCTGCCGCAGCCGCCGCTTGCCGTACTGATAGTCGGCGTTTTCGCTGCGATCGCCGTTGCTCGCAGCCCACGCCACCACCTCCGTCACGGCCGGGCGTTCCCGGGTGAGCAGAAACCGGTGCTCGTCTTTGAGGCGCTCCAGCCCGCTCGGCGTGATGTAGTTTTTGACGGGCGTCGCGGGCTCGTCGGCTTGTGGTTTTCTCGTAAACCCTTTCCGCATCTCGTAGTCTTTCCAGGGCGAATCCAGTGGGTGCGCGTGTCTCCGGCTTCTGATCTCGTTGGGCAGCGCTAACACAAATGGGTGCCTGTGATCTTTCAACACGTTGTTCCCGAGAAGTGAATAGTCCATTCAAGCAACACCGGAGAAGCTGATGGTGCTGACCAATCTGCTTCGAAGGAGTCGAATGAATGGACCTTCACCAGAAT
>JBEKHS010000054.1:0-14672 GCA_050012155.1 Candidatus Sulfotelmatobacter sp.
CGAGTGCGAACACTTCGGACAGTAACGACTGTCGCATCCTGCTTCGTCGCGCTAGCCTTCTCCTTCTCCGCACCCGAACCGAAACGCTCTGAAAATGCGAACGCTTATCCGCATGGAGCCACGACTTGTATTGAAGGAAGTAACGGGCCGGGGGTCGAGCTCTTCTTGAAGCAAGACAGCCGCTGCGAAGGGAAAGTTTCGCATCCCTATTTGGAAGTGGACGTCAGAGAGTGGCCCATCCACAAGAGCATCAGGATTGGTGGCGAGAAGTGGGCCTTCAGATGCTCGAATCCAAAGGAATCATGCGAACAGGCTTTGTCCGGCAATGTCATATTCGACCATGTTGAAGGCAATCTTGAAGACGGGACTGATGGCTCCTATGAACTGAGATTCAGCGGTGGCAGGTCTGAGACCGGCCACTTCAAGGTGGAGTGTGGCATCCCCTGCGGCTAGGGAACCTGGTTCCTTTTGAAATATCTCTATTACACTCGTTGACCATCGGTCGAAACGTGTAAACGTTGATTTCAACAGTTAAGAAACAAAGTCTCGCTCCGGGCGATAGTTCCCAGCATGAACGAGAAGTAGGCCGGTATGATCATCCCTCGTAACAAAGGCATTGCACCGAAGGCTCAACTAGCGTCGATGCGCTGGAATCTGGCACTCCCTGATTTTTGGTTTGATCGCTCTAAGCGACCCGCTTCTTCTTCCCATCGAGTGCCGGTAGAAGAAGTTTCAGAAGCGCTTGATCAGAGAACGGGTTCTGACCTGAGATCAGCTCGCGATCTTGCAGGACGTAGCTCCCCCATGGAGCGACCACACTTACGTCACCGCCCGCCGTACGCAAGGCGAAGTCCGGGTAGAAGAGAACCTTGCCACCAATCTCAAGCGGCTCCCGCTGCTGCTCTTCCGCTGTCGAAAAGATGGTCATCTTATATCCAGAATAGATCCAACCCTCCGCCTTTGCGTGCGCTCCAGCGGCATCGCCGGCCGCCAGCGCGGCGACTACTTCCTTCGAATTCGGAAGCGCCGAGAGAAGTGAAATCGGGCCATGGCAGAGCACGGCCGTAGGCTTGGATGTTTCATGAAAGTGTCTCATCACGGTGCCGGCATCGGGATCATCAAGAAGATCGATCATCGGGCCATGGCCGCCGGGGACGAAAACAGCGTCATATTGATCCAGGCCCGATGCGATGACATCCGCGATGCGGGCTGGATCTCTGAGCCCCTTCAGGCCGTCGCGGAATAACATATAGTCCTCAAGCTTGGCCGCGTCCCCGCCGAAGAAATCGGCAACCTCTGAATGCACATCTACTTGGGGCGCGTTGCCTTTGGGGTTGGCGAAAGTGATTTCGTAGCCCTCCTTCATCAGGGCGCGAACCGGAACCGTCAGTTCGTTGAGGTAGTAGCCGGCGCCGGTATAACATCCGCCATCTTTCAAGGGCAAACCGCGACCGCTCGATACCAGCACTAAGACTTTTCCTTTTGTTGTCATTTTGTTCTCCTTTGTGAATCCATGAGACCATCTGGAATCAACCATGGGTCTGGCCGCGCAGGATTATACCGGGCGAGAATCTCTCGTCGCAATTCTCGATCCATGGCTGGAATTATGGTGAATTGACTGATTCTCGACAATCATTCATGGCCATTATGAATCCTGCGAGTCACGCATGATTTGCATGGTTGGTGATAAATCGCCATATCACTCATTGATCAAGGTTTCCGCAATCAATCTGCAACCAGTTAAGGTGCTGTCTTTCATGTACTTTCGTCGCCGTCTGTGCTCTGTAAGTCCCTGCCCTCATGTTCGATGGTGGCTTCGAGTCCTGCCTGAGGAGCCATTTCTTTTGCCCTCTTCGCCCCACGCGCCGATTTGGGGTTGACTAACGCCGCTTCTTGGCGTAAACGATTAAGACCTCCGGATTCGTACGTGGCGTGGGAACCACGTTTGTCCCATCCGGGCTCGGGGATCTGTTTTCACATTTCAATGGAGAGTGTGGATTATGCGAAAATATCGCCCACTCTGTTTGTCAGTGTGTCTAGCCGTGCTCTGCATTTCCAGCGAGACCGCAACCGCACAGGCGGTCTACGGCAGCATTAAAGGGACGCTCAGTGATATTTCGGGCAAACCCATCGCCGGCGCCAGGGTGACGATGTCTTCCGTGGCCCAGGGAACAAGATACCGGACGACGAGTGACGATTCCGGTTTCTATTCTGCCAATGATGTTTCTCCGGACGACTACAGCCTGCGAATTGAAGCGAATGGGTTCAAGACCTTCCAGAACCCCCTGGTAACGGTCTACGCGGACAACGCGACCATGGTGAACCCGAAGCTTGTCCCAGGGAGCTCGAAAGAAGTCGTCACGGGCAGCGCCGCCGACGTCAGCGTGTTGAAAATCGACCGGACCGACGTCGCTACCATCCTGTCGCGGCGGCAGGTCGAAAATCTGCCCCTGCAGCAACAGAATGTTTCAGATCTGGAAATACTCGCGCCGGGCGCAGTGCAGGTCAAGCCGACGCTCTCCGTGATTCAGAACCCGCAGCAAGGTGTTTACATTGACATCAACGGCCAGATCTTCAGTGGCACCGCATATCAGTTGGACGGCACCGACAACCGGGACCCAATTGAAGGCCTGGTCGTCATTAACCCCAACCAAGACGCCGTAAGCGAGTTGAAAATCACTACGCAGAATTACGGAGCCGAATTCGGCGAGGCTACCGCCGGCGTGGTCACGGCGCAAACCAAGTCGGGGGGCAATACCGTGCATGGAAGCCTCTTCGGTTACCGGCAAACCGGCTGGGGACAGGCGTCCGATGGCGACTTTTTCACCCTTTCGAGTAACGGCCAGGTGGTACCCCCGGAAATCAACAACACGACCTACAAAAAGGGCCAGTTCGGCGGATCCATCGGTGGACCACTGATCAGGAATCGCTTGTTCTTCTTTGCCGACTATCGCGGAACCCGAGATACCTCCGGTGCGACCTTGAACTTAACGGTGCCTACGGCTTTGGTGCACAGCACGTGCCTTGGACCTGCGGGGGCAGCTCAGCAGACGGATTGCGATCTTTCAGAGTACGGTGTCGGTCTGACCGGTAGCGCCGTTGACCAGAGCAATCCAGCCAACTGTTATGCAAACTACCCACCCGTCTCGACATGCATGATGCTGTTGAACACCCAGGTTTCTCCACAGATGGTTTACCTGCTCAGTTTGCTACCCCTCCCCACCTCGGCGGGTATCACGAACAACTTCCAGGCCACCGGCACGGAGCCATTCAACAGCGACAATTCTGATTTTCGGCTGGACTATAACGCATCTCAAAAGCTTAAGCTGTTTGCCCGCTACAGCTATGACTCGTTCCGCGAGGATGGATCTCCGGCCTACGGGATCGGAGGTGGCCCGGGAACAAACCCCGATCTGTTTGCAGGCCACGCCCGCACCGCAAATCAGAGCCTCTCCAGCGGTTTTTCGTATTCGCTTCGAAACAGCCTATTGACGGATTTCCGCTTCGGCTATCTACGCTACCACCTGGATATGAACGCTCCGGATTTCGGGACGTATCCGCTGTTAAGTCCGCCGTCGCCCTACAACAACGACGGCATCCTCGGCCTCAACAACATGAATGACGTCTACACCTCAGGGTTGCCCGACATCCAGATTACGAACTCGATTGCGCTGGGCGGCGTCAACCCCGCAGCTCCGCCGGCGAGCGTCGATTTTCTGGATTTTGGTTCTTCGGGCGCCCAGGGCAACTCAATCCTCCCGTGCAATTGCCCGCTCAGGGAGCACGAACAGCAATTCCAGTGGGTAAACAACTGGACCAAGATGGCTGCGCATCATGCGTTCCGTTGGGGAGTAGATTTTCGTTACATTCAAAACTTCAGGCTTAGCAGTGCCGGGGGCGGCACCACTAGCCGGGTGGGGCGACTGCAATTCAGCGACGACACTTACACTACTCTCGGCCTGGGCGATTTTCTCGTCGGCGACCTCGCCTTCTTTGATCGCACCTATAGCGACCCCACAATCCCCAATGCCTATGACGCCACTGAGCACCAGAAAAGAGCGTTCTTCTATGGAGAAGATACCTGGCGCGTCTCTTCGCGTTTGACCATCAACTATGGCCTGCGATGGGAAGTTTATTTTCCGCAAACGGTCAACGCCGGGGGCTTTCTCCTGATCCAGAACAACGCTCTTCCAGCCATTGGCAACGCCGCGATTAATGTGGTCGGAAATTCAGACGTGAATTCGCAGGGCAACGTGCAAAATACCTTCAAGAACTTCGGTCCCCGCTTCGGCCTTGCCTATCTGGTGGGAGCGAAAACCGTAATCCGAGCTGGCTACGGACGCAGTTTCGACGTGGGCTATGAAGGATCGTTATTCGGTATTGCAGCCACCCAAAATCCGCCCATCACCGCACACTTCCAGATTCGGAATGGCACGACCTCAGGTCTCATGATCAACAGCAACGGTGGGCCTACGCCATTGGACATTTCCAGCTACACCCAGTTCCAGATGACGCCCGGATCTTTTCACACCGTCGCAGACCTTTGTGCCGCGCAAGCAGCAGCCAACGGAGGGACTGCGGACAACCCGGCTGAATCCTGCGATCCAGCGTACGACAATACCACGGGCTTGGTGTTTCCTCAGTCCGGCACTGCCCTCTATGCCCTTCCTGCGCGAGTCAGAGTTCCGACAGTAGATGCATGGAACCTGACGGTCCAGCACGAACTGACTCCGAACATGTATTTCGAACTGGCTTACGTGGGCAACAAAGGCACCCACGTGCTGACGGATTCTACCGGCGACAGGGGCACGAATGCGCTCATGGATTCGACCCCTTATTACAACCTTAACGCACCCTCTTTCCCGGTGGCGCAACCCGCCACCGATGTGGGCAGATCCTGCAGGTTAGTCGGCACTTCTTATTGCGTGCAGCGTGTGTTTGCCCTCAGTCCGCTCAATCCGTGGTACTTTCCCGTAAATTATTTCGGTAATAACGCATCGGATAACTACAACTCGCTGCAAGCCACGTTTAATAAGCGCTTCACTAAGGGCTACAGCATGTTGGCACACTACGTTTATTCCAAGGTCTTGGACTACGACAGCAGTTACTTCGCGGTCGACCCGCGCGCCGGATATGGTCCCGGCAGCTTCGACCGGCGCCACAACTTCACGATGGCCAACAGTTGGTCCCTACCCATCGGTCGTGGCCGCGCCTGGTTGGGCAACATCAGCAGCGCGGGTGACAAAGTTGTGGGCGGGTGGTCTTTCAACGCCATTACAAGCTGGTATAGCGGTTTGCCTTTTAGCCCGACTTATAACGAAGCCGGTAGCCAACCCGGTGGTGAATGCAACGACGATCTTCAAACGGACGCCGGTGCTGATCCTCCCTGCCGTCCTAATATTGTGGGGCATATATCCGTCACAAAGAACCGCAGTCAATACTTCAGCACCACTCAAGGCACGGCTCTTCCCCCAGGCGGAGCCACGGTGGGATCCGATCCAACAAGTTGGCCTCTCTGCGGTTTGGATTCCTCGGGAAGCCCCTTACCGGGTCCGGTGATCGGTCCCTACGAGCGTCCGGGTTGCGGACAGATCGGAAATGCGGGACGAAATTCGCTCCGCGGACCGCAGTTTTTCCAAAGCGACCTCGCGCTCATGAAAGAAATCCCGATAACAGACCGCGTGGCGCTTCGCTTTCGCGCCGACGCTTTCAACGTGTTTAACAAGGTGAATCCTGGTCTTCCGAATTCCGTGGTCGATGACCCCATCCAAGCGGGGGCGATTACCACAATCGCGCCGGGAGCGATTCAGCGGCAATTCGAGTTCTCGGCGAGACTGCAATTCTGATTTATCGGCGGGTTTAGGCGGCGTGGCTACGAACCTTTCTGGATCAGCCAGTGCCCGCCTTTTTTCACCAGCGTGAAAGTAAGCTGCGGCGGAGTTTCAACGCTCTCGGAGCCGTCCTTTTGTATCCAGGTCACAGTCTGCTTCACCTTGATTGAGGCTTGATCGCCATCGATGTTTGGTTGCTCCATGCTCAGGTCCATTTTCACGGAGGCGGCATTGTTGAATTTGGTTTGAATCGCCTTCTGTGCGGACGCAGACATTGAAGGATAGAGTCCGAGCAGAGCATTCCGGTCGCGTTGCTCATAGGCCGCCCGGTACTGTCCCATCAAGTTCTGTATGTCGCGCTTGTCCTGCTCGGCTGAGCGCATGTGCTCGGCCCTTTTCCCGGCGAGTTCACCGGCTCGACTATTTGGGAATCTCTTTGCAAAACTCTCAAGCTCGCTTCCGTTCTGATTGTCATTGACAAGTTTTTCCAGCCTCGACTCCGCTTGGCCGGCATATTTGCCCGCCGGAAACTTAAGCAAGAATTCCTGCAGCGCGGTCATGTCGCCACTGTTTCCGAGATTGCCCCATTCGAGCCCTTCGAGGTCAATGGCCTCCATAGCGCCATCCAAGGACGTCTGTCCTGCGCCGAACGACTGCTGAGGTAGCGTTCTCGGTTTGAATCCATCCTTCGTGAGTTCCAACGTATGACTGCCTACCGGAAGTTCGAACTGTGCGACTCCGGAATTATCAGCCTGGTGCGCCGTCCCGCCATCGACTTTGACTGAAGCGCCAGGCGGAAGATTGTGCAGGACGGCCACGGCCACCACGGCCACCGTAGGTGGAACGACAGGGAACTTGAATCCCTTGCCGTCCATATTGTTGGGCTTCCCTGCTAAGAAGTTACTGCGAACCGGATTGGAATGATGTCCATCCTCGGACAAGACGATCTCGTGGTTGCCGGGTGTCAAGTCATCGGAGAAGCTTCCATCGCTTGCGATCAATCCCAGGTAGTGTCCGTCCGCCAGCACCTGAGCGTTTGGCCTTGCGCCGCTGATCGTGAGCGCCGCCACGGTAGGCGAAACGGTAAGGTGGAAGTCGATGGTCGCTTCCGTATTCTTGCGGATCCGAACCCTGCCGGGCTTTACCGGCAAATATCCGCTTTTCTGAACTTCAACGCTGTACTCCCCCGGATCCAGCGGCAATCGCAAAACGCCACCCGCCGTCGGCTGCTCTGATTTCTTGCCATTAATCAGAACGTCGGCGCCGTCGACTCCGGTCCTCACGACGAGATAAGCGCCCTTGGTTACCGAAGTCGGCGGGGGAACAGGAACCAGAGCCAGGCTCACAGTCGGCTCCGCCTGGTGCGAATCAACGACCAACGCCTGCGAAAAAGCCTGGTACCCGGAGAGCTGTGCGTCAAGTTGGTAATTTCCCGCCGGCAGGCGCAGGTTGCAGTTCGGAGTGACGCAGGTTTGATTTCCGACCCGCACCGTCGCACCAGAGGGTTGCGTTTCGATGCGCACGGCATAGGTCTTCGGGGATACGAGCAGCTTCACCACGACTCCTCCGCCGACCACCAGAACCAAAGCCGCCGCAATCATCAATTTCCGCTTGAGCTCAGGGCGCATCACCGCAGGTGCAGGTCTCACAACCGCCTGCGGTGCTGGCTTCACTCTCTCTTCGACGGCGGTCTGGCTTTGTGCATCCTCGGCGGGAGAGAACACCTTGGTCGCCAGGCGTGTTCGAGCCTCTTCGGCTTCCCTTTCGTGCAGTTCTGCAATCACAGACTCGATCGTCTTTCTGACCGTCGTGAAGCTCTCTTGAACTTCTTTGTCGGCAGGATAAGTCCGCGCCAGATCCTGGGCTCGTCGTAACAATTTTTCCAGGACTGCCCCCTTGGTTCCGGGAGGCGCGGCATTTGTGAGCCGCTTCAATTCGGCGAGATCGCGATCGCGGATGCGTTTCTGTTCCTCGGCCCGCCGCAGCTCTTCGGCGCGCTTTCGCTCTTCGGCTTTTTTCTGCTTAACCGCCGCCTTGGCGTTTTCCAGCAGAGATTGCAACTGTGCGTCTTTACCGAGACTCCGCAGCGAGGCCTCCACCGCTTCGACGGCCTCCTCCGGCTTGCCGCTATCAAGCAGGGTTCGAGCACGGCTGGTTTCGGCCTGGAGCCGAAGGCGGCGTTTCTCCGCTTCTTCGCGCTCCGCCTGCTCGCGCGCGAGTTTTTCTCTGCTGGCGGCGAGCTGGTTGCGCAGCTCCTCGCTCTCCGGATATTGCCGGAGCTCTTCTTCCAAAGCGCCGCATGCCTGCGAGGTTTGGTTCTCCTTGAGCAGCCGTTTGGCATTCTCAAGTGCGGCGATGATGCTTGCTCGGCGAGCTTGCGCTTCACGCGCCGCCTTTTCCTGTTCCGCGCGTTCCTTGTTGAGTTGCTGCTGCGCAGTCGCCAGCAGGGACGCCAACTCTGCGCTCTCAGGAAATTTCTGTACCGCGTGTTCGAGTGTAGCGACCGCGTCGGCCGTCTGGCTTGACTCCAGCCATCGGCGAGCGGTTTTGATCTGGCTCTCAATCTCGCTGCTTCTTCGCGCGGCCTGCTCCTCGGCGGCAGCTCGTTCCTTCTTCTCACGATCCAAGGTTTGGCTGGCTAGATCCAGTTGCGCCTTGATTTCCTTGCTCTGGGGAAAACGACGAGCCGCCTGCTCCAGGCTCTGCACCGCCTGGGCAGTCTGCCCGGCGTTCAGAAGTTGGCGGGCTGTAGCAATCTCTTTATCGATCTCCGCCTGCCTGCGGCGCGCTTCCTGATCGGCCCTTTCTTTTTCTTCGCGCTCTACCGCCAGGCGCTGCTGCGCGCTCGCCAGTTGCGATTTCAGCTCTTCACTGTCGGGATATCGACGAACGGCCTGCTCTAGCGCGGCCACGGCGCGGCCGGTCTGGTTGGAATCCAATAATTGCCGGGCGGAAGCGATCTCCCGCTCGATCTCGGCGCGCTTGCGCAGAGCCTCCTGCTCGATTCGCTCCTTCTCGGCCTCTTCGCCCGCGAAGCGTTCCGTCGCCAGGTCCAACTGCGACTTGAGCTCTTTGCTTTCCGGGAAGCGGCGAACGGCCTGCTCCAGGCTCATCATGGCTTGATGGGTCTGCCTGGAATCGAGCAGTTGCCAGGCTTTGGCGATCTCCCGCTCAATTTCTTCCTGCTTAAGCCGCGCCTCCCGTTCTGCGCGCTCGCGTTCCGCCTGTTCGATCGCCATGCGCCGCCGGGCAAACTCCAGTTGCGTCTTCAGCTCTTCGGCATCGGGATATTGGCGAAGCGCCTGTTCTAACGTCGTGACCGCCCGGCTCGCCTCATTCGAATCCAGCAACTGCCGCGTAGAGGTAATTTCGCTTTCGATCCAGAGCTGCCTGCGTCGCGCCTCCTGCTCCGCTTTCTCCCGGCGCGCCTGTTCGGCCGCAACCAGCCCTTGAACGACGTCGCTTTCGGATCTCAGACTTTCATCTTCCGGATACCTGCGAAGCGCTTCCTGTAACACTGCCAGGGCACGGCTGGCCTGATTGGAATCGAGCAACTGCCGCGCTTTGGCGATCTCTTTCTCAATTTCTTCCTGCTTCTGCCGGGCTTCCTTCTCGAACCGTTGCCTTTCCGTTTTCTCCGTTGCCAGACGAGTCCGGGCAAACTCAAGTTGCGACTTCAACTCTTCGCTCTCCGGATACCGGAGAAGCATCTCCTCCAGATTTGCCACCGCCCGGTTTGCCTGCCGGGAATCCATCAACTGCTGAGCCCTGGCGATTTCCCGCTCGATCTCCGCTCGACGGCGCCGGGCCTCTTGTTCGGTGCGCTCGCGTTCCGCTTGCTCGACCGCCGCCCGCCGCCGGACAAACTCCAGCTGCGATCTCAGCTCTTCGCTTTCGGGATACCGGAGAAGCGCCTGCTCCAATGCCAGCGCAGCCTGATTGGTTTGCTTGGCTCCCAACAACTGCCGCGAGGCGGCAATCTCTTTCTCAATTTCCTCGCGCCGGCGCTGCGCTTCTTGTTGGGCTCGCTGCCGTTGATCCTCTTCCCGCGCGAGCAAGTCTTCAAGAATTGCTATCTGACTCTTCAGTTCGTCACTCTCGGGGTAATGGCGCTGCGCGTCGCGCAGTTTTTTCAGCGCTTCCGCGGTTTGCCCCGACCGCTGGAGTTCACCAGCCGCCGAGATCTGCAGGTTGAGGTAGCGGCGCTTTTCGGCTGCTTGCCGTTCGGCTTCTCTGCGCTGGGCCTCCTGGCGCGAAATACCGTCGCTAACCATCGCGAGCAGTGAGATCAGACCGGAGTCGTCGGAGAAGCGCTCCAGTGCTTCGTTCAAAACACCTTGCGCCCGGATCAATTGACCGGCATCCAGCAGTTGCCGGGCCGCAGTCATCTGCGCTTCGATGAAAAGGCGGCGGTTCCATGCATCGCGTTGTTTTTCCGCGAAGCCTCTCAACTTCAGCAGTCCCAGCTCCTGCGGGAACTGCTGCAGCGCATCGTCGGCGCGGGTGCAGGCGGCGGCATATTCGTCACGATTCAGAAGATCTTCGATCTCAGCGCATGCTTCTTCCAACGCGCGGCGCTGCCTCTCTTGTTCACGGCCAGCGGTCGCGCTGCGGATCAACTGGTGAACTTCCGCGGCCGAGGCATCGATCGCTTCAGCCTTTTGCAAAAGATCGAGGGCGGAGGTGAAATGCCGCAACGCGATTTCTTTGCGCGCCCCGGCCACGAAATCTTCGATCTTCTTCCGCTTGGAGCGGTCTGCGATTTGCTTCGACAGAATCGCGTTGAGCGCTTTCGCCGTGGTGTCAGAGGGGTCGACGTGCAGCGCCTCTTCCACAGCAAGCTTTGCCGCGTCAAGGTCGCCATCGCTGTGCGCCAACTCCGCGCGGCGCAAGGCATCGGCCAGCAGCGTACTCGACCGCCTGACGGAGTTACGAAACTCGATCAGTTCCGAGTTTGTGCCGTCGATTCTGACCGCTTGATCGAGCAAGGCCAGAGCCTGGTCCCACTGCCTGGCGCCCAGCGCCTGGTCGGCCCGAGAACGTAATTGCGCGACCTGCTCGCTGATTTGCTGCTTTTGAATCTGGATTTGCACTTCGCGCAGCAGCTCATTGGCGCGCCGGTGCTGCTTGTCAAATTTCAGAACCTGCCTGAGGTGTTCGCGCGCCTTGTCCCACTCCCGCGATTCCATACAGACTTCGGCGCTACGCAGATAACCGGCAATCAAGTCCCGGCTTAGTTTTTCCTGAACCGACTGCAAGTCGAAAGCGAAGTCCTCCATCGACGTGTAACGTTCATCGCGGTTCTTCGAGAGAGCCCGCTGAACCACCGCGTCCAGCTCCGGAGGGTAGGACCTCAAGAACGCTTCCAGCGTCGGAGGGGGATCGTGCAGAATCTTCGCCAGGGTTGAGGTCGGATCTTTCCCCTGGAACGGCAGCACGCCGGACAGAAACTCAAACAGCACTACACCGGTCGAATAAATGTCGGAGCGAGCATCGATATCGGCATCTTGGATCTGCTCCGGAGACATGTAGTACAGGCTGCCAACCACCTGTCCGGTTCGCGTAAACCTTTCGTTCCCGAGTTGAGCGATGCCGAAGTCGACAATCTTCACTCCGCCATCTTTCAAAACGACAACGTTGCCGGGTTTTACATCGCGATGGACGATCTGTCGCTGGTGGGCATAGCCCAAACCATCACAGACCTGGATGATGATGTTCAGCTTTTCGGCCAGAGTGTAGGGGCGGTGCTCCTTGATTACCTTCTCGAGGCTGTCGCCCTCGAGGTATTCCATTACCAGGTACGGGACCCCGTCCTGATCGCCAAGATCGTGAAGGGTCACGATGTTGGGGTGCTGGAGTTTCCCCGTGGATTGGGCCTCGCGGTAGAAGCGCTTGAGAAGGTCGGGGTCGTCGGAGAATACCGCCGTGACCTTCTTGATCGCGACCATCCGCCCGATGGTTGGATCGATGGCCTTGTAGACCAGTCCCATCCCGCCCCGACCAATCACGTCAAGGACTTCGTACTTACCGATCTTGTTGACTTTGGGCGGTACCATGGGCTTTAGGCGAGATTCGCCTCGACATTGCCGCAACCAGTTCGCTCAATGAATATCGAACGGCCCGGCACGCTGGCGGGACGGGGAGCACTCGCCATCGCTAAATTTAAGCCAGACAAGGGGCTCCGCTCGGAACAGCCCGGCTCCGGTTCAACTGGCTCGCATAAGTTACCACGGAAACCCACTGCTCACCAGCGAATGCTGTTGTGGTTCAGGCAGCATCCGGTCTGGGACGCTGAATAGGGAGGGCGGCATCGGCGCCTGGAATTAGGCCGACCCCGTCAACAGGCGGTTGACTACTATTAGGGTTATTGGGGACCCGACGGGCTGACCGGGGTGCTGCTCTGTAAAAGAACCCAGGTCGTAACTCCGACCACCGCGGCAGCGCCAACGCCCACGGCGACAGGAGAGTTCAGGATGCCGCCGGCGGCTGCGGGCGCAGCTCCCACGGCACGTTTTTTGTTCTTCTTGTTCTTATCGCCAGTTTGGCCGGTTTGGTTCGATTGATCGGATTGCTCGTCGCGCGTGGTTTCCTGTCCCTGAGCCAGAGTGACCGTACCGCTGTCATCGGTCACGGTCAGGTCGCCTTTGCGTGCCGCGATTCGCACGGTTCCGTCGGTGTCGGTTACGTTGAATTCAGTCCATTGGCTCGTGGCTGGCGCCACGCGTACATCACCAGCACTAGTGGCAACACCCTTGGACGTGGAGACGGACACCCCCCCGTGCTCCAACTTCAGCGAGGCGCCTTCAAACTGCACCAGAGAATCCCCTAAGACCGTGATGCTGGAGCCGGGAGCGTGGATATTCGCCGCCGAGTCGGATCGAGTTTGCAGCAAATCGCCGACGAAAATCGCAGAAGACTTGGGTACATGGCTGCCATTCAGCCAGGCTGCGCCATCGGCGTAAAGCATGGCGGCGCCGGAATCGGCAGCAAAGAGCGAAGCAGGAACAATCATCAGAAGCACGCAACTCACCATCTTTCGGAAAGCAGACATGCCCATCCCACACTCCGTTATTAACTAAGTGGATTACCTTCAACGCATCCTACCCTCCAATGTTCTTTGCAGTCAATGCTTTTTGTGCTTGTCAGCGCCTCGAGCAGTGGAAAACTCGCGGCAGTCCATGCGACCGAACCCCACGTCGGGCGTTCAACGCCATTGATCGACGGTCTTCCACCAGATCATTCGCAGCCATTCGTCGAAGAAGATTTTGGCCCACTGGCGGTGAGTCCACCACTTCACGCCAAAGCTGGACTCGTTGCGCGACGCAGCGACCGAGTATTCATGGTTGGGAACCTCCCGGCGGAAAACGCTGAGCGCGCGCCGGGTGTGAAAATCCGAGGTCACGATCAGCACACTCTTGGCGCCTTCCCGCGCCAGACATTTCTCTGCGTCTTTGGACTCGTCTTTGGTCGACAAGCCGTCGATGGGACACACGCCGATCGACGCGCCCTGCGGCAGATCCTGAACATACCTTCGTGCCAGTTCAAGCTGCGTGAATTCGTAGATTCTCGCGTCCGTCGGCACGTCCAGCACAATCCGCCGCCCGTATCCCTGCTCCAGGAGTTCCAAAGCACGCGCCGGACGCCGATCCGTCTCCCCAGCTAAAACCAGAATCACGTCCGCCGGACGAGGATCGTCCAGCACAAGAAAGCTGCCCGCCTTGCCAGCCAGCGCTATCGAAAATGTTGCGAGCAAAACCACGGCAACCCAAAATCCGCCGCTTGTTACATTCATCCTTTTCATAAATTCCCGACTACGGAAGATGAAGCTAACTTGCCAGTACCTCGCGTCGCATCAGGTACCGGTTGCCCCGCAAGCGCATGCTAAAATCCAAAATGAAATTCACTCCATCCAGAAGAGACCAACTGTTGCGACGATGACGAATCACTCTGCCGCAAATCGTTCCCCCGATCAACTCAAGAACAAGATCCAGCAGCGTCAGGCACGCGTCGGAATCATCGGCCTGGGCTACGTCGGGCTGCCTCTAGCTTTGCTATTCAGCGAACAGAAGTTCGTCGTAACCGGCTTCGACATCGATCAGCGCAAGGTCGATACGCTCGCGCAGGGCGGATCCTACATCTACCGTATCAGCGCGGAGGAAATCCAGAAAGCCAAGGCGCAGGGTTTTACGGCCACTTCCGACTACGCCCGGCTGGTTGAGATGGATGCGGTGATTATCTGCGTCCCCACACCACTCAACCAATATCACGAACCCGACCTCAGCTACATCACTGACACTACGCACGCCATTGCGCCTCACCTGCAATCCGGACAGTTGGTCGTTCTCGAGAGCACAACCTACCCCGGCACCACAGAAGAAGTGATGGTGCCAATTCTGGAAAAGGAAAACAAGAACGGGCTAAAGGTCGCTCGCGGGGTGTCGAGCGGGGAGAAAGAATTTTTCGTGGCATTTTCTCCCGAGCGCGAGGATCCCGGCAACACTACTGTGGCACGCCGCGACATCCCCAAAGTGGTTGGGGGAGTGAATCCGCAGGCCTCGGAGCTTGCAGGCGCGTTATACGGTTCGATCTTCAGTCGGACGGTTCCGGTCTCCTCACCGGCCGCGGCGGAGATGACGAAGCTGCTCGAAAACATCTATCGTTGCGTCAACATCGCGCTGGTCAATGAACTGAAGATGCTCTGTCTGCGCATGGGAATCGACATCTGGGAGGTCATCGAAGCAGCATCCACCAAGCCCTTTGGGTTTCATCCTTTCTATCCCGGGCCCGGCCTGGGCGGACATTGCATTCCCGTCGATCCCTTCTATCTCTCGTGGAAGGCCA
>JBEKHS010000055.1:0-13931 GCA_050012155.1 Candidatus Sulfotelmatobacter sp.
TGCCAGCTGGGATGGAAATCACACCCTATAATCATCATCGAAGGCTCCTTTCTCCCCAGCGTCTTTGGTCCTCAAATCAAGACTACCGGGTCAATCGAGCCTTCGCTCTTATCCAATCAATCTTTCGCGTCCTTCGCGAAAGGTGGGACTCGACAAACTCCAACCGCGTGGGATTCTGACGTCCCCGACTTGAATGCCACCACGACCGGGAAGGGCACGACCTCGGGCGCTGAAGAAAACCGCAAGCTGAAAGGAACAGCATTCCGGACACTATTGCGCGAGGAACCTGCTTCCCTGGGTAGTGGATCGACTTCACAAATCTCGACGCGAAGTCCCCGAAGTCAAAAGCGACGGACAAGAGTGTCCGTCCCACACGAGCTAGCCGATCCCCAATTCCTCGGCTAGCGCTTTCCACTTGCTGTCCACCAACGCTTTCGTCTTTGCATCCATGACAATTTCATCGGGCCAGGGCCGAGTAAAGCCTTCGGTGGGCCATTTGCGGGTGGCGTCGATGCCCATCTTGGAGCCGTAGTTAGCGAGCCGGGAAGCATGGTCGAGGGAATCGACCGGGCCAAGGGTGAATTGTATGTCGCGCTCGGGGTCGATGTGGTTGAGTATTTTCAGGGTCACGTCGGGGATGTTCTGCACGTCGACATCTTCATCGACGACGATGATAACTTTGGTGAACATAGCTTGGCCCAGCGACCAGATGGCGTTCATCACTTTGCGGGCCTGGCCGGGATAGGACTTGCGGATGGAAACGATCATCAAGTTATGAAACACGCCTTCGATCGGTAGATTGATGTCGATCAATTCAGGGATGGTGAGGCGCATCAGCGGAAGGAAGACGCGCTCGACGGCTTTGCCCATGTAGGCGTCCTCCATGGGAGGCTTGCCGACGATGGTGGTCGCGTAGATGGGATCCTTGCGGTGAGTGACGCATTGTACGTGGAAGACGGGATAGAGATCTTCGAGGGAGTAAAAGCCGGTGTGGTCGCCGAAGGGGCCTTCGGTGCGGAGTTCGTCGAGGTTGACGTAGCCTTCGAGAACGATCTCGCTGGTGGCGGGGACTTCGAGGTCGACGGTTTCGCATTTGACTAGCTCGACCGGCGCGGCGCGGAGGAAGCCGGCAATTAAATATTCTTCGACATCCGGGGGAGCGGGGACGATGGCGGAGAAGGTTACTGCGGGGTCGGTGCCGATGGCGACGGCGACCTCCATTTTGCCGGAAGGATTGTTGGAGAGCACTTGGCCGCCGGAGGTGTTGGCCATTAGCTCCACGGCTGCATCGTTCCCACCTTTCGCAAAAGAAGCGAAAGGTGGGGCATCCCCTTTTGTGGTGGTGACGGCATTTCTTAAGGCCTGACGAAAATGTTCGGCTGCGACCTTCTGCCGTTGCCAATGCGCCCCAGTTGTATTTTTGTCGAAAACCTGCAGACGATACATCCCAACGTTGCGTTTGCCGGACTTCGGATCGCGGGTGGTTACGCAGGGGAGGGTGATGAAGCGTCCTGCGTCCTGCGGCCAGCATTGGAGAATGGGAAAATCGAGCAGGGAAAAGTTGTCGCGTTTGATCACTTCTTTACAGGGGCCGGTGGGAACGGTCTTCGGAAAAAACTTGCCGGCTTCGGTGAGCAGCGGAAGCATTTTGAGTTTGTCGAGGAAGCCCTGCGGAGATTTGACGTCGAGGAACATCTTGATCCGGTCGGCGAATTCGTCGAAGGAATTTACACCGAGGGCGAGCTTCATGCGGGATTCGGAGCCGAACTGGTTGATGAGGAGTTGGGAGTTGGGGTAGCCCTTGATGTTCTGGAAGAGCAGAGCGGGGCCGCCGGATTTCGACTTGCTGACCCGGTCGGTGATCTCTGCGATTTCGAGGATGGGGTCGGCTTCGGTTTGGATGCGCTTGAGTTCGCCGGCGCGGTCGAGGGCGGCGATCCATTGGCGGAGGTCGTCGAAGGGCAAAGGGGGTCTCCTGAGAACTGATGATTATAAACAGTGGCCAGTGATCGGTGGTCAGAAGTCAGTGAAACCGCGGTCCTCGCTTTGCGAGGGATGACAAATCCGAAGGCGGGAGAAAACGCAATCTCTTACAGTTTGCCGCGCAGCATGGTGATTACGTCGTCGGAGGTGACGACGCCGACAAGTCTGTTGTGTTCGTCGATGACGGGGAGGGTCACTAAATTGTATTTGTCGAAGAGTTCAGCGACTTCGTTGTCGCCAGTGGCTTCGTGGGTAGAAACGAGGGGCTCCTGAGTTAAGGAAAGGAGCGGAGTGTGTGGCTCGGCAAGCACAAGTTTCACGAGGGGAACGGCGCCCGAAAGCGTGCCGTGGGAATCGACCAGATAGATGGTGCTGACGGATTCGATGCCACCCTCGAACTCGCGCATGACGCCGATGGCATTCTCAACCGTCGCCGTCACGGGGAGGGCGAGGAATTCAGTGGTCATGCGGCCGGCGGCGGTTTCTTCCCGGTGCTCGAGGAGCTCGACGACTTCCTGGCTGGCCTCGGGCTTCATCTCGACGAGGATTTGTTCGGTCTGATCCTGAGAGAGATCGCCGAGCAGGTCGGCAGCGGCGTCGGGATCCATCTCCTCAACGATTTCGGCGGCGCGCTCGGAGTCGAGAGATTCGACGATCGACTTCTGGATATTGGGCTCGACTTCCTCGAGCGTTTCGGCGGCGACATCTTCGTCGAGGGTGCGGAAGACGGCTTCGCGCTCATCGGGGGCGAGGTCTTCGACGATGTCGGCGATGTCGGCGGGATGGAGCTTGGCCAGGCCGTCGTGGGAAATCTTGAGCTTGATGCGGCGCGCGGGATCAGTCTCGATCAAGTCGACAAAACTCCAGGGGATGGTGCGGGGAGGAATCCTCTGGAGCAGCACGTGGAGAGCGGCACGCGGCGCGAGGCCGCGAAGCAGGCGGCGGACGGCGCCACGGACGCCGATATCGACGGACTGGATGCGCAATACGGCGTGAGAACGGCCAGCTTCGATCATGGCGTCGATTTGGAGTTCGACGTCGTTGACGCGAACCACTTTGCGCCCGTGAACGTCGATGACCTGCTGATCGAGGAGATCCCGTTCGAGCAGGAACAGGCCTTCGGAGCCATTGGCGACGGGCCAGTCGGCAGGGTTGGTGGAGGTGTGAATGTTGTCGTCGATGGTAGAGACGGCGGAGTACGAGACTACGCGGTTGCCGGATTTGGTCTTAACAATAAATGAAGCTACGCGATTGCGGTCTTCCTGAGGAGCAAGGGTGACTTCGCGCACACGTCCAGTCGCCGCGCCAGACGGGTCATAGACGGTAGCGCCCAGAAGTTCGGAGAGAGGCAGCGTGGTCATCCCGGGCTAGAGAATAGCCGAAGTTGCCGGGAGAGAGAAACAAATTGTGGCGATCAAGGAGAAAAATCCATTCCTACAGGGGTGCCTATCAGGTGTCTTCATTTGAGTGCGCGCTGGTGGTAAGCTTCTTGGGCCATGAAAAATCTTACGCGTCGCCGCTTTGGCAAGACCCTGGCCGGGACCGCCGCGGTTGCCTTTGCCAGCGCTTCTCTCCCACGGATCGCCTTCGCAGAGCTCGCGAAAGCCGGCCTGCTGCAATTTCCGCCCAACTTTCTCTGGGGCTGCGCTACCGCCGCCTATCAGATTGAGGGCGCAGTGAGCGAAGATGGACGGAAACCGTCCGTCTGGGACACCTTCTCGCACACGCCGGGCAAGACTTTTCAGGGCCAAACCGGCGATGTCGCCGACAATTCTTACCATCTCTACAAAGAAGATGTGAAGCTGCTTAAGAATCTGGGAGTGGGGGGCTATCGTCTCTCGATTTCGTGGTCCCGCATCTTTCCCGACGGAACGGGGCAGCCGAACGAGAAAGGCCTGGACTATTACCAGCGCGTGGTTGATGAACTCCTTAGGAACAACATTGCCCCGTACGTCACTTTGTTTCACTGGGACCTGCCCCAGGCGCTGCCTGGCGGCTGGCAATCTCGCGACACATCAAAGGCGTTTGCCGATTATGCGGGTTATGTCTCGGGAAAGCTTTCGGATCGTGTCGGCCACTTCTTCACTATCAACGAATTTACCTGTTTTACCGACCTGGGGTACAGGGAGGGGCGGTTTGCGCCGGGGTTGAGGTTGCCAGCAGCCGACGTCAATCAGATTCGCCACCACGCCGTACTGGCGCATGGCATGGCGGTGCAGGCGATCCGGGCAAACGCCAAGAGCGGAACGCAGGTTGGTCTGGCGGAAAATGCCACGGTATTTGTGCCTGTGATCGAGAGTCGCGAGCATATCGAAGCGGCGCGGCGCGCGACGCGCGAGGGCAACGCTCCGTTTCTAACGGCGGTGATGGAAGGCAAATACACTGACAGCTATCTCCAGCGCGAGGGGGCGAACGCTCCCAAGGTGGAAGCCGGCGACATGGAAATTGTCGGGAGTCCTCTCGATTTTGTGGGTCTCAACGTGTACACGCCCGAGTATGTACGCGCGGACTCTTCGCCCGCTGGCTACAAAGTGGAGCGGCGACAGGCTTCTTATCCGCACATGGCGTCGTCGTGGCTGTACATCGGTCCGGAAGTGATCTATTGGGCGGTTCGCAATGTGAGCGACGTTTGGAAACCGCCGGCTCTCTACATCACCGAGAATGGCTGCTCCGCCGACGATGTGATTACCTCTGACGGGCGGATCGAGGACACCGACCGCGTCATGTACCTGCGCAATCACCTCACGCACCTGCATCGCGCCGCTTCTGAGGGCTACCCGATCAAAGGTTATTTCCTGTGGAGCCTGATGGATAACTACGAATGGGCGGACGGCTACAGCAAGCGATTCGGCATTCACTACGTTGACTTCAAAACGCAGGAGCGCACGCCAAAGCTGAGCGCGGAGTGGTATCGCGAGGTGATTTCGCGCAACGCGGTCGAGTGATGACTAGGCGCGTCTCGAAGAGACGTCGAACTCCGGTGCCCGAAGTGGCACTGATGCGCGGTGCCGTCTTCGCAAGGGGGTTCGAAAGCCCTTATTTCCGCAGCAATAATTCGGATAATTGGAAAATCCGGTCGACTGCGACTGCGGCAATTCCCGTCCCGATCACAGTAGCCATTTTGATTGTCAATGTTTTCACCACAGCTTTGTCTTTAGTGGTTCGCCAGACGATTGGCAGATTGACGGCGGCACTGGCCAGGGAGGTAACCACGGTGGCGCTGCCGGCAAGCGCTGCCGTTATTTTGCCGTGCATGGCCATGGTAGCGGCCGCAGCCGTGGTGCTGGCGCTGCTGACCAGGCCGCCGAAAACTCCGGTGGCCAGCATGCCCTCACTGCCAAAATACTTTGTGAGCAGCGTCCCCAGGATCTGTATACAAATGAAGACCATTCCAAACCAAAGCACTTTTGTGAGCGAGATGGGAGAGGTGAGCTTCAGAGTGCCGGGTACTTTTTCTTCAATTCCGCGGTCGCGCCATACCCAGAAACCTGCCACGAGGGTCATGGCCATCAGCGGCACCAGGGTTGCGCTGAGGGAGCGCGGCGAGAAGATGGTAGCGAGAATTAGATTCCGGGCGAACATGGCGATGGTTGTCAACAGGCACAGAGTTGTCGTCCTGGCAACCATTCCGGTCTCTTGCAGCCTGGTACCCAATTCCGCCACTGTGGCGCTGCTGTTGACCAGGCCGCCGAACAGAGCGCCGAGATACAGGCCGCGTGTACTGTAGACGCGGAGGAGCACGTAATCGACAAATCCGATTCCGGCGATGGCGATGACGCTGATCCAGGCATCACTGGGGTTGAACAGCTGCCAGGGATCGACGTAGCGATTGGGTAGTACTGGATAAATAACGAAGCCGATAAGGCCAAGCAGAACGGCGCTTCGAATCTCGGATGGTTGCAAGCCGCCAGAAAAACGGCTCAGCTCGGTTTTCCAGGCCAGGAGCATGGTCATGATGATCGCTCCGGCAACGGGAGTGAAGATATGACCCAGGCCGACCAGAACGCCGAGCAAGTAGTTCACCATCAAAGCGGCAGAGGTGGTGATCTCCAGGGAACGGTCGTGGAGAATGCTGCGTGCATTCATGGCTGCGACCAGCAAGAAAACGCCGATCAGCGCCGCAATGGCGACGCTTTGGCCGATCAGGGAAGCGAGCATGCCGAGCAAGGCAACGATCGCGAAGGTTCGAATGCCCACATCTTTGTTCGACCATTCGCGCTCCATGCCGGCCAGCATTCCGATGCCGACGGCTACGGCCATTTTCAGGGCAATCGGAGTCGCAGGGAAACGTGAGGATTCGATTTGCATTTCTGTTTGCGTCCTTGCAGGGCCACCCTGCGCGGAGCGGCTCCGCAAGAGAGCGCTTTTGATCGCAGACCGTATAATAATGCTACATGCGGCTCATTTTCGACATATTCGGCCAAACCCTGCAAACCTTGTGGGGACACAAACTGCGGTCGTTTCTGACGATGTTTGGAATTGCGTGGGGAGTGTTTTCGCTGCTGCTGCTGGTCGGTTTGGGCGAAGGATTCCGCTCGGGAAATAAAAAACAATTCGACACGCTGGGTGAGAACGTAATGTTCATCTGGTCGAGCCGCGCTCCAATGATGGAGGGAAGTTTCACGGCCCTGCGGCAGTACTACCTGACCTACCGCGACTACCTGGACGTTCTGCGCGACTGCGGGAGCGTGGGAAAAGCTGCACCTGTGATCCAGCGCAGCGACATCCGCGCGGTGAGCGATTTCTTCCAGGCCGGCGGGCAGATGCTGGGTGTGCCGGCCATGTTCAACCAGATTCGCTACCTTCCGATGAATGAAGGGCGCTGGCTGAACGAGATGGATGTGGCGCAGAAGCGGGCCGTGATTGTGTTGGGAGATGAGGCGCGGCGGACATTGTTTTCCGGCCGGCCGGCAATAGGCAGCACGATTCTACTGAATGGCGTGCAATTTGAGGTGATCGGAACGCTGCAGCGGATCGGGCACGGCGATAACAACAACCAGAACCTGAAGTGCTTTATTCCATTCAGCACCATGCAGGAATATTTTCGGCTGACGAACGTGGGCGAAGCCCCAGATGTGATCAGCCTCATCGAATACCAGCCGAAGACGCGGGCGCTGCATGAGAAGGCGCGGCAGGAAGTACACCGCGTGATCGCGCGAAATCATGGTTTCGATCCAAAGAACCCGGACTCGTTCGATGAGTGGGACACCATTCAGACGGTGGATCAAGTGGGGAAGATTTTCGATGCGATGAATACTTTCCTGGGAAGCGTGGGCTTGGTGACGCTCGGCCTGGGAGCGATTGGGATTATCAACATTATGCTGGTTGCGGTCGCGGACCGCACACGGGAAATAGGGCTGCGGAAGGCGCTGGGTGCGACGAACGCGAGCATCATGTTTCAGTTTTTTGTCGAAGGGGCATTTCTGACGCTGCTGAGCGGTTTGTGCGGGATCGGCGCGGCGGCGGCCTTGATGGCGGCATTGTCCGGAGTTTCGCTGGGCGAGGGGTTCGATCCACCGAAGTTGGTAGCGCGGACGGCGGCGCTGGCGGTGATATCGCTGGCAGTCGCGGGAGTAGCGGCGGGGCTGTATCCTGCGCGCCGGGCGGCGCTGCTGCAGCCCGTGGAGGCGCTACGGAAAGAGTAAGGTCAGTGGCTAGTGGTCAGTGGCCGGTGAAGAACTTGTTGGCAACGGATTTTTGCGGATAAACCTTAACAATTTGCAGGATAGCTTCCAAATTTCGCTAGGAGCTAGAAGCTAGAGGCTGAGACTTATGTTTCGGGATTTGCTGGGACAGGCGTTTGCGGCGATGCGGCATGACTTGCGCAAGACCATGCTGACCATGGCAGGTATGGCGTGGGGAATTGCAACGGTTGTGTTGCTGCTGGCGTACGGAAACGGCTTTGGGCTGGCCATCACGAATATCTTCGAGAGCTTTGGTGCGACCGCGGTGGGGATTTTTCCGGGCCGCACGTCGCAACAGGCTGGGGGAAATAAAGCGGGGGTCCCGATACGATTCACCAATGACGACATCGAACTCCTGCGGAACAACGTTCCGCTCTGCAGGCACGTGGTCCGAATGTCGCAAAAAGATTCTTCAGTGCAGAACGGAAACCGGACATTCACGATGCCGGTGATGGGTATGGACTCAGCGATCGAGGAGATTTGGAATCTGGATATGGATCAGGGCCGATTCCTCGACGATGCCGATAACGCCAGACACGGGCTGCTGGCGGTGATCGGTTCGGAGGCCAAGGACAAGCTGTTTTCCGGGATGCAGGCGTTGGGCGAGGACATCCGCATCGATGGCGTCGATTTCCAGGTGGTGGGAGTGGTGAAGCCGCGCATGCAGGAGGGCGACGACGACGACAACCGGACGATCTACATCCCGTATAACTCGATGAACGTGCTGAAAGACAATCATTACCTGGATGGAATCTGGATGGATTCGCTGGGGCTCGATCACGACAAGCTGGATAAGACGATTCGCGATACTCTCGCGGCCGCGCACAACTTCAAGAGCGACGACCAGCGGGCGATTTTTGTCTTCGACGCGCAGAAGCAGCTTTCGCAGTTCGGCATCATTTCCATGGCGCTGAAAGGGCTGCTGGCTTTTATTGGGACGCTGACGCTGGGCATTGGCGGAGTCGGTCTGATGAATATGATGCTGGTCTCGGTGACGCAGCGGACGCGGGAGATCGGTGTGGAGAAGGCTCTGGGAGCGCGGAAACAGGACATTTTGTTTCAGTTTCTGGCGGAAGCGATGGTGATTACCGCGGTGGGAGGGCTGCTGGGCATAGGCCTCTCGTATGTGGTGTCAGTGTCGGTGGGGCGCCTCACGTTTTACAGCGCGATGGCAAAACACGCCGAGGCGGGAGACATCCGGCTGATTGTTTCGCCCATGATTCTGATCGTGGCGACTGGAATTCTGGCGCTCGTGGGTGTGGTCAGCGGGATGGTGCCGGCAATGCGGGCCGCGAAACTGGATCCGATTGAAGCGCTGCGGTATGAGTAAAGAGTAGCCAGTACCTGGTGCCGAGCGCAGACAACTCGATTCCTATGAGGCGGATCTGCTTCGGATCGCCTTCTCCGTTTCTACCGCTTGCTGGCGAATGCGATCGGAGATATCGGGAAGTTCGCGCTCGTACGATTGAACTGCGCCGAGATCGCCCGGCTGGCCAATCAGATAAAGCGCCCGCAGCGCTTCCCACACCTGATCGTCTGCCGGATCAATGACCGCGACTACCTTGCCTGCTGTGACCTTGGCGCCGGGTCCGTCGACGGTTCGAATTCGGCCGGGAATCGGAGAACGGATTTCCGCAATCTGCTTGTTTCCGTATTCCAGCTTGGCAATCAATCCGTTCTGGTGGATGGCAGTGCCAGTGCGGTCGGCATCAACAATGCGGCCGGATTCCGGCGAAATAACTTCTGCTGGTTGCAGCAGCGCAAGAATCTGCGGACGCCCCGACGTATCGCCGAAGCGCACCAGCGACAGCGCGGCATTCCCGCGCACCATAGGGGATGGGTCGGCGAGCATCTTTAGCAAGGTCTCGTGGAAACCGGCGCCTGATGCGTCCTGTCCCATCACCCAGGCATCTGTGTTGCGAACTTCTTCTACCGGATCGGTCGCCAGATGCACCAGATCCGGGTACCATTGCTTCGCCGTGGCATCCTGCCGCGTGATGCGCTCGCCCACCTGTACCAGCGCCTGCTGAATGTGCCGTGGCTTTTTCGTGTCGCGCAGGTATTCGGTTAACTGCTGATCAGAGAGTTTGCGGCCAAACCAGGTATTCCACCAGAACAGAAAAGGCATCAGACAGATCAACCAAGCGGTGACGAAGAAGAGAAGCTTCTGGGTGCGCGACATCCCGGGCTTGGAAGGTGGGGTTTCGACGGTAAGCCCGGCTGAATTTGGATGGGCAGACATTAGGCGATTGGTGAAACGGCTACACCTCTACTCTACGACATCCGCGTCGAGCACGCGCTCCTGCTCCAGGTAATGGGAGACAGCGTACTGTGCCAGAAGCGGCGTCTGGAGGCGGATTTCAGCGCCGATCCAGGCGCCTTTAGGGTAAGTGTTCCGCCTCGCTTCGCTTGTCGCCACGGCCGAGGCGGCCGTGCCGACACGGCCTGTGGACAGTCCGCCGCTGCCGAACTGGGGACCGAAGTTGGCGCTCTGGATTTGATCGAACTGCTTGATCTCGCGCCAGGCTTCGTCACCGACGGTGCCGGCTACGTCAATTTTCAATCGCACGATTGCCATAAAGATCAGAATCTACCACGAAGGCACGGAGACACCGAGAAAACAAAATCAGCTGTGCGGGAACCACTGGTAGAGCATGAAATATACGATTACGCCGGTGACACTGACGTACATCCATAAAGGCCAGGTCCAGCGCGCGATGGCGCGATGACGATCATAGCGGCCCCGCAGCCCGCGGCTCAAGGTGATGATGACCATGGGAACGATCACGATGGCCAGTATCACATGGGGAATCAGGACGACGAGATAGATCGCATGCCATATCGGCGGCCCGAGAAAACGAATCTCGCCGACATGAGCGTGAAAATAGACGTAGCACGCCAGAAAAAGTGCCGAGGCCACCACGGCGCCGATCATGGATGCGCGATGGGCGGCCATCTTCCCCCGCATAATCAATCTCCGGCCAATAAACAGCAACACTGCGCTGACTCCGTTAAGACCGGCGATCAGGCCGGGAAAGTAAGCGTATTGTTCAGGGATCATATTTTTGCGATCGTTTTTTGGGTGATCAGGCGGCGGGCCTCGTAGTGCGGCGGTTCGCCATTAGAAACGCTAATCCAAACATTACCAGCGAAAACAGAAGCAGCGTCGCCATTGCTGAGGGCAGAGGAAAAGTTGCTTCCATCCCCGGATAGAGCAAGGCCCGCAGTGCCTCCACGCCATACGTAAGCGGGTTCATGTACATCACGACGCGAATCCAGCCGGAAGCGCGGCTCATAGGAAACATCGCGCCTGAAAGCAGCCACAACGGAATCAGAAACAGGTTAATGATGCCATGGAATGCCTGAGTGGAATCCATGGGCCACGCGATAGCGAAACCCAGCGCCGTCAGAGCGAACGAAACCAGAAACACCACCACCGCCACTAATAAAACCTGCGGCACGTTCAGATGAATGCCGGCGAACGGGGCGAAGACGAGGAAGATCATCCCTTGAACTGCCGAAAGCGTGGTTCCGCCCAGGACCTTGCCGAGAACAATGGCGGAGCGGGGTACCGGAGCCACCATCACGGAGAGCAGGAATCCCTCCTTGCGATCCTCGATCAGCGACATCATGGCAAAGATGGCGGTAAAGAGTACGATCATGATGAGCGCGCCAGGATAGAAATAGTCCAGGTAGTTCTGCTGACCCTGGCTTTCACCGGAGCGGAACGAGGTTCCGAATCCCGACCCGATCACCACCCAGAACACAAGTGGCGATGCCAGCACGCCGACCACTCGCGCCTTCTGCCGGTAGAAGCGTACAATCTCGCGCCACCACAGCGTGAATGCGGGAAGTAGCACTCCGGCGGAAGCCGGTGCAACGGGCCGAGATAAGGCGGCGGTTTGAGTGGCCACGGAGTTCAACTCGCTTTCGCCGCCGGAGGCTTGGTCGGAGCAGCGGCTGCCTTCTTCTGTCCGATCATGCCCTGGTCGCGCATCTCCCAGTAGGCGTTCAGCATAAATGTTCCGGAAAGCGCGAGCAGGATTAGCGTCATGAACAGGCCGTCGACGGTGGCGGAGGGGGGCGAGAGCGTGATCATGCCGCTGATGAAAATCCAGGCCACGCCCAGCAGGGGAAGGATTCCAAGCGCCAGAGAAAGTACAAGCATCATAGAAAGCACATTACCTCCTGTGATTTTCTGAACTCGACTCAGCGTCTTCGTCACTCGTTTCCGTCCAGAATTTGTGTCCCGTGCGGCGAATGAAAACGTCTTCGAGCGCCGGCTTACTCACCGAAAGCGCTTCGATTTCCCCGGGAAAGGCCTCGACCACTTCCGTGACAAAGCGGTGCGCGCCCTGGCGCTCGATGCGGACCTGATTTTCAAGAACCGTGGTTTCTACATGAAAGCGGGCCCGGATGCGCTCAGCGAGCAATCCCGCGTCATGGGCCGCGTCGAGCAGCACCACATCGCCGCCGATTTCACTTTTTAACTCAGCGGGCGTTCCCAGAGCCACCAGGTTGCCTTCGTTCATAATGGCGAGGCGGTCACAGCGTTCGGCCTCTTCCATGAGGTGCGTGGTCACGAGCACAGAAACGTGCTCTTCGTCGCGCAACGTTTGCAAATATTGCCAGAGATCGCGCCGCGCCCCGGGATCGAGGCCGGTCGTCGGCTCATCGAGCAACAGCACTCCGGGATGGTGCAACAATCCCTTCGCCAATTCAAGGCGCCGCTGCATCCCGCCGGAGAACGTTTCTGCCAGCTCCCCGGCGCGATCTCCCAGCCCGACGCGCGAGAGGATTTCGCGGATGCGCTTCTTCAGCGCGGGGCCGCGCAGACCGTAAAGATGTCCCTGGTGCCAAAGATTCTCGTACGCGGTGAGTTTGAGATCGATGCTTTGCGCTTGAAACACGACGCCGATTTGCCGCCTCAGGCGCGCGGGTTCTTGTGCCGCGTCGCAGCCCATGATGGTGGCCCGGCCGGCGGTCGGAATCATGAGGGTGGAAAGAATGCGGAAGAGCGTGGTTTTACCGCTGCCATTAGGACCCAGCAGGCCGAACAGCTCTGCCGGACGTACATCGAAGGAAACGCCGTTCAAGGCCGTGCGGTTCTCGTAGCGATGGACCAGGTTCTCTATGGAAATAACCGGGGCAGCGGAAGGAAGAACTACTTCCGGTCCGGCGTCGGCGAATGCGGAGACTTTCGATACCAAGAGGCGTCCTGAATTGTTTCAATACCAGTTTACGACGATACGGTGTTCCACATCATCACGATGAACAAAACAGGCAAATAGAGCACGGTGGCCTGCAACAACTGGCGGGCGCGCTGCTTCGACATCGCTGCCGCGATTGGCGCGCGCAGAATGGCGAGGCGGAGGCCGACATACAGCAGGGCACAGCCCATCACGAGCGCTGCCGCAAAATAAATCCAGCCTGACATTCTGAGGAGCGTCGGCAGCAACGTCACCGGAATCAATACCAGCGAATACGCCACAATCTGGCGTGCGGTCGAGCGCCCGTCTTTCTCCACGACCGGTAACATGCGGATCGCGCCCGCGGCGTAATCCTCGCGATAAAGCCAGGCGATGGAAAAGAAATGCGGGAATTGCCAGAAGAAGACGATGGCGAACATCACCAGCGAGCCCCAGTCGAGGCGACCGCGCGCAGCAGTCCAGCCAAGTACACCGGGCATCGCTCCCGGGAATGCACCCACGAAGGTGCAGACGGGATGAACCTTCTTCAGCGGCGTGTAAGCTCCAAGATATACAAGCGAGGTGACCAGCGCCAGGCAGCCGGTCAGCGCATTCAAAACAATACCGAGATACAATGCTCCGCCGATCGACATGGCGAGGCCGGCGATCGCAGCGTGCCGGCGGCTCATTCGTCCCGCCGGCAGCGGACGCTGCGCGGTGCGGCGCATGCGGCGGTCAATATCAACTTCCATCACTTCGTTCAGCGATGCCGCACCCGCCGCGACCACTGCGATTCCGGCAAGCGCATGGAAGAGTCCCCAGGACAGGGAAGAAACGCCCGATTTTACGGAACCGAAATAGAATCCACACCATGCCGTCATCACCACAAGAGTGGTCACGCGCAGCTTGGTGAGTTCCGCGTAGTCGCGAGCGAGATCGAGCGGGCCGCGCACGAAGGCCAAAGGTTGGCTGGCGATGCTCATGCGGCGGAAGCGTCCCGTTGCGCCTGGGGCAAGCGTTTTTCAGTGGCGGCCGCGACTGCGACTGGAACATGCCGCCACACTTGAATCGTCAG
>JBEKHS010000056.1:0-13302 GCA_050012155.1 Candidatus Sulfotelmatobacter sp.
TCCATTATGGCCAGAAGCAGCAAGTGCTTCAACCGTAGGCCGAATACATTGGCGCAGACCAATTCTTGTCATCGCTTTAATCCTGCTTGCAATCCGGCGGCGGACCATACATCGCTCAGGGTAGGCTCGAATTCGTGCCCTTCCCGAACCTGCTCAAACTTGAGTTTTTTCGCAGCCTCCTAGAGATTTAGGACTTGCCTGGCGGCGTCCTGGCCGGAGCGGATGCAATCGGGAACGCCGATGCCGCGGTAGCCGTTGCCGGCGAGCGCGAGACCGGGCAACTGCTGGCGCAGGCGCTCAATACGGTCGAGGCGTTCGAGGTGGCCGACACCGTATTGCGCCATGGCAGATTTCCATTTGTAGATGCGAGCGAAGAGGGGTGCGGCGCGGAGGCCGAGAATCTGTTCTAATTCGTCGCGGACGACGGTGACGATGGCGTCGTCGGAAAGCGGCCAGATACTTTCGGCGTTCGATCCGGCGAAGAAGCAGCGCAGCAGGGCGCGATCGTCGGGGGCGCGGTGAGGGAACTTATTGTGAACGAAAGTCGCTGCGAGCAGTCGTTTGCCTTCGCTGCGGGGGACGAGAAATCCGAAGCCGGGAGGGAGCGACTCGCGAACGCCGCGATCATAGCCGAGGCCGACTGTGATGGAAGAGCTGTAAGCGATGGCGGCGAGTTCGGCGGAGAGATCGGGACTGCTGGTTGCCAGAAGCTGCGCGGCAGCGTGAGTGGGGACGGCAAGAATTACGGCGTCGAAGCGATCAGAGTTCAATCCGCTCCCTCGTGCCTCGGGATAAACTCCAACCGTCCAGCCTTCGGCTTCGGGGTGAATTGAATGCACATGAGTGTTGGTTAGCAATGAGGCTTGGTCGAGCCTGGGCACGAGAGTTTCTACCAACTGCTGCATGCCGTTCTTGAGGGAAGTGAAGAGCGGTGCGGGCTTGTTTGCCGAGTGCGGGATTTTTTTTCTGGCGGCGAGCATAGCGCGGCCGAGGCTGCCGTGAGTCCGCTCCATTTCGGCGAAGCGCGGAAGAACGGCGCGGACGCTGAGGCTGGCGGCTTCGCCGCCGTAAACGCCGGAGAGGAGCGGGTCGGCGAGGCGGCCGACCATTTCCGCGCCATAATGGCGTTCGACGAGCGAGGCGACGCTTTCGTCGGCGTTGGCGGCGCGCGGGCGGTGAAAAAGCTCTTGCGCCATGCGGAGTTTGGTGGTCCACGAGAAAAGAGACGAGAATCCTGTGGGCAGGATTTTCGTTGGGACCATGAACATGAGGCCATCGGGCATGGGGATGAGACGGCCGCGGACGAGAATGTAGGTTTTGCGGTCGGCGTCGTTGGAGCCGATGAGTTGATCGCCGAGACCGAGGGTGCGGCAGAGGTCGGCGGCCCAGGGTTTCTCGGTGAGGAAGGAATCGGGTCCGGCTTCGACGATGCAGCCTTCGACGTGCTCGGTGCGGAGGACGCCGCCGAGGTGGGGCGAAGATTCGTAGAGCGCGTATTCGAGTGCGCCGGAGCGGCGGAGTTCTTCGAGCGCGAAAGCGGCGGCGAGTCCGGAGATGCCGCCGCCGATTATGGCGATATGGGTCATGGAACGCGGCTTCCGGCTTCCGGCTTCCGGCTTCCGGAAGAGATGAGAGATGGCGAATATTCTTGCACGAGGCGGGCCAGGTTCTTCACGTTTTCGACTGGGGTTTCGGGCAGGATGCCGTGGCCCAGATTGAAGATGTGGCCGGGGCGTCCGGCGGCGAGATGGAGAATGTGTTCGGCGCGGGATTTTAGTTCTTTCCAATCGGCGAAGAGCAGGACGGGATCGAGATTGCCTTGCACGGCGCAGCGATGGTTGAGATCGCTCCAGCCCTTGTCGAGCGGGATGCGCCAATCCAGGCCGATGACTTCGGCCCCGGTTTCATTCATGGCGGGCAGGAGCGTGGCGCTGTCGGTGCCGAAATAAATCACGGGCGCGCCGGTATTTTGCAGGCGCTTGATCAAGTCTGTTACGTGAGGCAGGACGTGGCGGCGGTAATCTTCGACGCTGAGGCAGCCGACCCAACTGTCGAAAATCTGAATGACATCGGCGCCGGCTCGCACCTGCGCGGCTGAGTACTCGGCGGTGACGGCGACGAGCTTGGTCATCAACTCGTGCCAGTCCGCGGGCGAGTTGTACATCATCTTCTTCGTGTGGAGATAGTGGCGGGAGCCGCCGCCTTCGATCATGTAACTGGCGAGGGTGAAGGGCGCTCCACAAAAGCCAATTACTGGGAGTTTTCCCGCGAAATGTTTTGCGACCAGGCCGACTGCTTCGGCAACATAGCCGAGATCTGCGGCACGATCGGTGCGGAGTTGAGCAACGTCTTCGCTTGAGCGGACGGGTTTCTCGATGACGGGACCTTCCCCGGCAGAGAAATGAAACGGCAGGCCCATGACTTCGAGGGGAAGCAGGAGGTCGGCGAAGATAATGGCGGCGTCGACGCGAAGAATTTCGGCAGCGGTGATTGTGACTTCGGCGGCGAGCGCGGGCTTCTTGCAAATCTCGAGCAGGGAATATTGCTTGCGGACGGCGCGGTACTCGGGCATGTAGCGTCCTGCCTGACGCATGAACCAGACGGGAGTGCGCTCGACGGGCTGGGATTTGCAGGCGCGAACGAAGATGGAATCAGGGGCGGACATAGTTGAAATAGCGACCGATTACTGTAGCATTTTTGCGGCGGCGTGCGCGGAGTGCAATTGTGCGAGACTAGGAATGCATTCGATGGACAGAAGCTTCAGGGCTGAGAAATGAACGGAACAACGATCATGAAAGAAAAAGTGGAGTTGGCGGTTGCGGATGGAACGCGAATGGCTGCCTATGTGGCGCGTCCGGACAAGAGTGGACCGCATCCGGGGCTGCTGTTGTTTCAGGAAGCGTTTGGGGTTAATCATCATATTCGCAATGTGAGTGAGCGGTTTGCGGCGGAGGGATACGTGGTGATCGCTCCGGAGCTTTTTCATCGCACGGCTCCAGCGGGTTTTGAAGCCAGCTACACGGACTTCCCTGCCGTGATGCCTCACCTCCACGCGGTGACGACAGAGGCAGCAGAGTTCGACGTGCGGGCGGCTTATGAGTGGCTGAGTTCGAATGCGCAGGTGAACGCGAAAGAGATTTCGAGCGTGGGATTCTGCATGGGTGGGCGTGTTTCGTTCATTGCCAACAGCGTGGTCGCGCTGCGCGCGGCGGTTTCGTTTTATGGAGGGGGAATCGCTCCGGGATTGCTGGACCGGGCGGCGAAGCTGACCGCGCCCTCATTATTTATATGGGGCGGCCTGGACAAACATATTACGCCGGAGCACCGGAGGGCGGTGACGGAGGCTTTGAGCGCACAGAAGAAGATTTATGTGAATGCGGAATTCTCGCGGGCCGATCACGGATTCTTTTGCGATGAGCGGGCGGCATATGAGCCGCACTCGGCGCGGCAGGCGTGGGCGTTGACGCTGGAGTTTCTGCGCTCGTGAACAAGTTGGCGATGCTTTTCGCGGGGGCGATTTCTGTACTGGCGTTGGGAACGGCAGGGCAGATGTCGAGGCCTGCCGCGGCGCAGGGCGAAAAGGCTTCTCGATCTGCGCCGCCACCTACCTTCTATAAAGATGTGCTTCCGATTCTGCAAGATAAATGCCAGAGTTGCCATCGAACAGGGGAACCTGCGCCGATGCCGCTGGTTACGTACGAGCAGACGCGGCCGTGGGCGGGGAAAATTGCGGCCGCGGTTGAGATGAAAATGATGCCGCCGTGGTTTGCCGATCCGCGGTACGGACATTTTGCCAACGATCCATCGTTGACTGCAGAGCAAATTGCGACGATTGCAGCGTGGGCAGACGCTGGAGCGCCAGCGGGGGATGAGCGCGATGCGCCGGCACGGCGCAGGTGGAGCGCGGGCTGGAATATTCCGGAGCCGGATGTGATCGTGAAGATGCCGAAAGCGGTGCAGATTCAGGCTCGCGGCGAGGTGGAATATACGTACGAGATTGTGCCGTCGCATTTCGCCGAGGATAAGTGGGTGCAGATGGTGGAGGTGCGGCCTTCGAGCGCGGCGCACGTTCACCACGCGGTAGTTTATATTCGGCCTCCGGATTCGACGTGGCTGCGGCACGCGCCGGTGGGCGAGCCGTTTACGGCGTCGATGTTGAGCGATCCAGCCGAGCGGCGGCAGGCGCATGAGACCACGAGCGATCTGCTGCTGGTGTATGCGCCGGGGAGCGCGCCGGACCGGTGGGCGGAAGGGATGGCAAAGTTCGTGCCTAAGGGAGCGGACCTGGTGTTTCAGATGCATTACACAACGAACGGCGAGGCGGCCAGCGATGAGACAAGCGTTGGTTTGGTGTTCGCGAAGAGTCCGCCGAAGCAGCGGGTGATCACGCTGCAGTTGAACAATCATGCGCTGATTATTCCGCCGGGAGCAGATGATTTTCGCGTGGAAGTGGAGGGGACGCTGCCGAACGATGCGACGCTGCTGAGTTTGTTTCCGCACATGCATTTGCGCGGAAAGCGTTTTGAATACGACATTGTGCACGACGATGGGAGTGTGGAGACGCTGTTGCGGGTGAATTATCACTTTCACTGGCAACTGAGTTATAAGCTGGCGGAGCCACGGGAATTGAAGGCCGGGACAAGGCTGCGGGCGGTGGCATGGTATGACAACTCGAAGAATAATCCGCATAATCCTGACCCGGAGAAGACGGTAACGTGGGGCGACCAGACGTCGCAGGAAATGATGGTGGGATTTTTTGACGTGGCGGTGCCGGCGGACATGGATAAGTGGCGCTACTTTGTTCGGCACAAAGAAAATTGAGTGATCTCCGTCGTGGTGGAGATTCATTAGGGAAGCGAGCCAAACGCGCGATTTTGCGTCGCAAAGAACGCGACGCTTCGCGCGGCTCACCCAGATTCCCTCGGCAAGCTCGGGACAGGCTCTTCGCCGCGCAAAGTACGCTCGCTCAGGATGACAATGCTGAGTTGCCGACTGGGCCGGTATTTGTAAGACTGGGTTGGGCTCATTGAATTTGATCGCCGATTCGGTTTCGATTTCAGCAGGTGAAAGGCAGAGTGGGCGCGGGTCCAGGGTTGCGTACTGGGCGCTGGCGGTGGTGTTTCTGGCGGTTTATGCCGGGTCGATGTTCAGTCCGGCATTGCTGGATGATGCCGACAGTACACACGCAGAGGCGGCGCGCGAGATGTTCGTGACGGGAGACTACGTCACGCTGCGCATCAACGGCGTCCGCTACCTGGAAAAGCCGCCGTTGCCTTACTGGCTGGTGGCATTCAGTTACAGAATTTTCGGTGTGAGCGAGTTCAGCACGCGATTGCCGATGGTGCTGTCGGTGCTGCTGCTGGGAGTGCTGGCGCTTTGCTGGGGCCGTCGCGCCTTTGGAGAGCGGATCGGAATTTACGCGGCGTTGTTTGTGTACACGTGCGCGGGAGTTTATTTATTTACGCGCGTTTTGATCCCAGATGTGCTGCTGAGTTTGCTGATTGCGGCGGCGATGTATTTTTTTCTGACAGCACTTGAGCCGGGGGGCGCGGGCTGGCGATGGTATGCGGGGTACGCCATGATGGCGCTTGGCGTACTGACCAAGGGGCTGGTCGCGCTGGTGTTTCCCTGTGGGACGGCGCTTTTCTTTCTGCTGAGCACGGGAGAGTGGCGTCGCTGGCGGGAGTTTCGTCTGATTTCGGGATCGGCGTTATTTTTTGCGATTGCGGCGCCGTGGCATGTTCTGGCGGGGCTGCGAAATCCAGGGACGGCCGACCATCACGGCTTTTTGTGGTTTTATTTTGTGAACGAACATTTCCTCAGATTTTTGGGGAAGCGTTATCCGCGAGATTACAGCAAGCTTCCGGCAGCGCTGTATTGGACGCTGCATTTGGTTTGGTTATTCCCCTGGAGCCTGTATCTGCCGGCGGCGGTGACGGTCGCAGTGCGGGAGTGGCGAGGGCGCTCGCATTCGCAAGCTACGGACGCGAGCAGCATGCCGCGGGGTGGTTTTGCGTCACGAACACGGCTGCTCTGCTGGATTTGGGCGGGCGTAGTGCTCATTTTTTTTGCGCTCTCGACCAACCAGGAGTACTACACATTTCCTGCGTATCTGCCGCTCCTGCTTTTGCTGGCAGATGGCGTGGCACGGTGCGAGTGGATGGAACATGACGGTGGAGTACGCGCGGGCTGGCTGACGACGTCAGCTGGCCTGCTGGCGGTGATCGGGATTGTGGCCAGCGCAATGCTGGCAGTGGGCCTTTGGCAGTCGCGGAATCTGCCGTTTGAAGCGGACATTGGGAATGTGCTGGCCAAGCAGGATCTAAGTGCGTACACGCTTTCGATGTCGCACATGCTGGATTTGAGCTATGCGTCGTTTGCGGCGCTGCGGCTTCCGGCGGCGCTGGCGGCGGTGATGTTACTGCTGACACCACTGGCGTCGTTCGTTCTGCGTTTGTACCGGAGGCATTACTCTGCGACCTGGGTGCTTGCCGGGGGGATGGCGGTGTTCCTGGTGGCGGCGCATATCGCGTTGGTGCGCTTTGGGCCGTATCTTTCATCGAAAGAGCTGGCGCGGGAGATCGCGGCGCGTGCGCGGCCGGAAGATCAAGTAATGATTTATGGGGATCAGGCGTTTGGATCGTCGTTGCTGTTTTATCTACGGCGGCCCATCGATCTGGTGGAGGGGCGGACGACTTCGATGTGGTTCGGCTCGACGTTCGCGGATGCTCCTAAAATTTATTTGAGCGACATGGATTTGCAGCGGGACTGGGCCGGGAGCGGGCGAGTCTTTTTGTTTGTGCCGCCATACGAGAAGGCAAAAGTGGATGGGCTGTTGCCACGAAAGTTCGTTATCGCGGAACTTTCGGGCAAGTACGTTTACAGTAATCTGCCGTAAGAGAGCAGATTCCCTTCGGCAAGCTCAGGGCGGGCTCTCACGGCGCAAAGAACGCTTGTTCGCAATGACAATCGAACCGAAGTGCGGCAAATTGCGGCGAAAAGTGTACATTTTCTAACGAGGCGACAATCGATGAACGGGAAGCAGACTTTGGTTGCACTTGTGGTGGTGATTGCATTCTTAGCGGCTGGCGGAGTTGTGCTGGGCGGAGCCAAGGCGCAGTCGGGTGGGTCTTCGACGGCACCAGAGACTGGCGGGCCGAAAAAGGCGGAGGAGCAGTTCAAGAATATTCAGGTATTCAAGGGGCTGCCGGCGGATCAGCTGATTCCTGCGATGCAGTTCATCACGGCGTCGTTGGGGGTGGAGTGCGAATTTTGCCACGTGCAGGGCGCCTTTGAGAAGGATGACAAGAAGACGAAACAAATGGCGCGGAAGATGATGACGATGATGTTTGCGATTAATAAGGACAACTTCGATGGGCATCGCGAAGTGACATGCTATTCCTGCCACCGCGGCAATCCGCGTCCTGAAGCGACGCCCATGGTGGCGACGGCGGGGTCGAAGCCTGCGGAGGGCGCGGGGGCGACGGAGGCGAGCGGACCACTGGCCGATCAGTTATTCGAAAAATATTTGAAAGCTGTGGGCGGGGCGACTGCTATAGACAAGGTTACGAGCCGGGTGATGAAAGGGACGATCACCTTTGGAGACCGGAACGTGCCGATCGAAATTTTCTCGAAGGATCCGGACAAAAGGATATCGTTCACGCACACGCCGGACGGAGACAGTGTGACCGCGTTCGACGGTCGCGAGGGATGGTTGGGAGCGCCGGGACATCCGGCGCGGGAGATGCACGGGCTGGATATCGACGGGGCGGCGATGGACGCGGATCTTCACTTCGCGGCGCACTTGAAGGGGATGTTCAGCGAAGCCCAGGTGCGAGGCACGGAGAAAGTTGACGACCACGATGCCTACATGGTGGTCGGGCAGCGCGAAGGAAAAACACCGCTACGATTGTATTTTGACGAGCAGTCAGGACTGCTGGTGCGGCTGGTTCGATTTGCGGAGACGCCGCTGGGCCGCCTGCCCACGCAGATCGATTATGCGGATTACCGGGAAGTGGGCGGGGTGAAGATTCCGTTCCGCTGGACGCTGGCGCGGCCGAGCGGGCTGTTCACGATTCAGGTGAGCGAGGTCAAGGAGAACGTTCCGGTGGATGACGCGAAGTTTGCCAAGCCGCCGGCGCCTCCGGGGGAGGAAAAGGGACCGGCGAAGTAAGGAAGCGAGCCGAACGCGCCCTTCGGTCGATTGCGCTCGCTCAGGGCGGGCTCCGTTGCGCAAAGAACGCTTACTCGGAATGACATCGAGATTGCATAACAAATCCTGATGAGAACGATAAATAGTTTCGATTTCCGTGACGGTGCCGCAGGCGATAGAGTGAGCGCGAGCGCTATTTTGTACGAATCGAAGTGAGCGGAGCAAGCTTACCCTTGATGGGAAAATCGCCGATTCCCAACATCGTCTTGCTGGTTTTCCTTCTTAATTTCTTCTGTAGCAAACACCTCTGGCGCAAACCGCGAGGAAGGATAATACTGGAAAGATCAGGCGCAGAGCTTGCAATCCCAGTTGGTAGAGTCTGAGACAAGATCATGACGAAAGTTGAAGCGGTCATTCAAAACTCCAAGCTGGAAGCGGTAAAGAGTGCCTTGCAGGAGATTGGTGTCGAGGGCATGACGGTGATTGAAGTACGTGGCCACGGCCGCCAGAAGGGGCACACCGAGGTTTACCGCGGCCGCGAGTACAGCGTGGATCTGATCCCGAAGACCAAGCTGGAGGTCGTGCTGGTGGATGCGATGGTGGAGAAGGCGGTGCAGGCGATCGTGGCGGCGGCGCGCACGGGCAAGATCGGGGACGGTAAAATTTTTCTGACGCGCGTGGATGACGCGATTCGCATTCGCAATGAGGAGCGGGGCGAGGGAGCGTTATAGGGCGGCGATCTCGGGCGCGGATCGCGACGAGACAAAGTGGGAAACATCCTTCCGGGACGCGACCGGACGACATCTTAAGGGCAGCGTGGCACCAGCCGTTTATGAATGACACGCTGCTTGAGAGCAATGAACGTCGATTCGATGATTGCCGACTTATTCATCTTCATCTGTGCATCATCGATCGCCGATTTGTTGAAACATCGTCATGACGGCAGCGTCTTCACTGATCAGTGAACTGCGGAGTTCCCTGGCCGAGGAGTCAGCGCGAATTGCGCGTGACTTCGCGGCGACGGGAGATGGCCGCGCCGCGGTCGCGCAACGAACCCGGCTCATCGAAGACATTCTCAAACGCCTGTGGCGAGACATGGTATCGCCGGAGGAAAGCGGGCCGCCGGGCTTTGCGCTGGTGGCGACGGGGGGCTTTGGGCGAGGCTGGCTGTTTCCTTATTCAGACGTCGATTTGCTCTTTCTGTTTGCCGATCACGGGGGCGAGGAAGCCCACAAAGAAGCGGTCCGGCAGCTGCCGCAGGAGCTTTGGGATTTAAAACTCAGGCTGAGTCCAGTGTCGCGGACGCTCGCGGAATGCGACCGCTACGATCCTAACAATACGGAATTCACTATTTCTCTTCTCGACTGCCGTTACCTGGCGGGCGACCGGGAGCTGTTCGCGCGGCTGCACGACAAAACGATTCCGAAGCTGGTGATGCGGGAGTCAAAGCCGTTGCTGCAGGGACTGGCCGAAGTGACTCGCGAGCGGCACGGAAAGTTCGGGCATACCGTATTTCATCTCGAGCCGAATATAAAGGAGACGCCGGGAGGGCTGCGCGATTACAACGTGGCCTGCTGGCTGGCGCTGATCCCGGCCATGGACAAGCTGCGCGATTGGCCGGATGCGAGTTCGTTGCGCGCGCCGGTACGAAAGCAATTGGATGCGGCTTTGGAGTTTCTGATGGCGGCGCGGTGCTTTCTGCATTTCCGCTATGGACGCGACGACAATGTGCTGAGCTGGGAGGCGCAGGACGAAGCGGCGGCGCGGAAGGTGGGCACTTCAGACGCCGAAGAGATTACGGCCGCGGAGTGGATGCGGATTTACTTCGGGCATGCGCGCGCGGTGCAGCGTACGGTCATGCAGTTATTGGAGGAGATTCCGGAGGCGTGGTCTTCACTGCGGAGGCAGGTTCAGGGCTGGCGGTCGCGGCCGACGAGTCCGGATTTCTCCGTGGTGGACGGGCTGATATTTCTGCAGCAGGGTTCGTCGCTGCGCGATCCCGAAATGCTGCTGCGGCTGTTTCATTTTATGGCGCAGCATGGGCTGAAGTTGAGCACGACCACGGAGCACCGCATCGAGCAGGAGTTGCCGGCGCTCGCCGTCACTCCGCCGCGCGGGGCGGAGCTGTGGCTGTATCTGCAGGAAACGCTTCTGGAGCCTCATGCGGCTGATGCGTTGCGGGCCATGCACTCGTTGCGCTTGCTTACTTTGCTGCTGCCGGAACTGAAGCCCATCGATTCGCTGGTGGTACGGGATTTCTATCATCGCTTTACGGTGGACGAGCACTCGATTCTGGCGATTGAGAGCCTGCACCGGCTGAGTCAATCGCAATCGGAGTGGGACAAGCGATATGCAGAGTTGCTGGGAGAGCTGGAAGATCCGGAGTTGCTTTATCTTGCGCTGTTGCTGCACGACACGGGCAAGGGCGTGCCGGGGCGCAATCATGTGGAGGCGAGTCTGGAAATTGCCGGGCACTGCATGGACCGACTGGATGTCGATCCGGGGGAGCGGGCGGAGGTGCTGTTTCTGATTGCGAATCATCTGGAAATGTCGGCGCAGTTGCGGCGGGATATTTTCAATCCGGAGACGGTGGCGGCTTTCGCAGAAAAAGTGGGAACGCCGGAGCGGCTGAAGATGCTTTGCCTGCTGACCTATGCGGACATCAAGGCGGTGAACCCGGAGGCGCTGACTCCGTGGAAGGCGGAAAGCGTTTGGCAGCTCTACATTGGAGCGGCGAACTATTTGAATCGAAGCGCGGACCAGCGGGTGCATGGCGACGCGAACGGAGAAAAGCTGGCGCGGTTGCGCAGCCTGGCGCCGGTGATGGGAGCGAAGTTCAAGGATTTTGTCGAGGGATTTCCGCAGAGATATTTGCGGGTGCACTCCGCCGAAGAAGTGATGAAGCACATGGAAATGGCGGAGCAATTCAGCAAAGACACCGTGCAGGTGGATTTGAAGCGCGGGAGGCATTGGTATGAGCTGACGCTGGTCACGAAAGACCGCGCGTCGTTGTTCGCGACTTTAACCGGGGTGCTGGCGGCCTGGGGAATGAATATTGTGAAGGCCAACGCCTTCTCGAATCAGGCTGGAACCGTGGTGGATACGCTTTATTTTACCGACCGATTTCGGACTTTGGAGTTGAATCTGTCGGAGTGGCAACGATTCAAGGACAGTATTGCCGCAGTTCTGGCGGGAGCCGCGGATCTCGAGAAGATGTTGCGCGACCGGCAACGCAGCGAGAAGAATGCGCGGGTCAAGGTGACGGTGCAGACGCGCATCGATTTCGACGATGCATCTTCCTCGACGAGCACGCTGCTGCAGGTCATCGCGCAGGACCGGCCGCGGCTGCTGCACCGGATCAGTTCCTGCCTTTCGCGGCAGCGGTGCAATATCGAAATCGCGTTGATCGATACCGAGGGGCAGATGGCGATCGATGCATTCTATTTGACGTCTGAGGGAAAGAAACTTTCGGCGGAACTGCAAAAAAAGGTGGAGAAGGCGCTGCTGGAGGAGTTGAAGAGTCTGGAGAATGGGTAGTGCGGGCCTGGCTCGGCTTTCCGAAAGTGGCATCGCCTCGGTAAATTTGCGGTGGTACCATTCCTTGCTGACAAGCTGATCCCATGAGCAAAGTCTATCGGTTGGTCTCCTCTCTCCTATCGTTAGTGTCGCTGCAAGGGTTCTCCGCGGCGCAGGCGCAGCCGCAAGCGGCAACGGCACATGCGATTGTGCTGCATGCGGCTGGATTGCTGGACATCAAGAACGGACGCGTGGTGAAACCTGGCGAAGTGCTGGTGCAGGGCGAACGAATCTTAGAAGCGGGGACGGCCGTGAAGCGGCCCGCAGGCGCGGAGGTAATCGATCTTGGGGAGCGCACGCTGATGCCGGGATTGATTGATGCGCATGTGCATTTGTTTCTGCATCCCGGCGCGGAAGACTTGCAGACGGTGCAGGAGTCGGTGCCGCAGCGCACCATCATGGCAGTATTGGCGGCGCGCGACGATTTGATGGCGGGCTTCACCGCGGAACGCGATATGGGGACTGAAGGCGCGGGGTCGGCGGACACGGCCGTGCGCAACGCGATCAACGAGGGGCTGGTTCCGGGGCCGCGGTTGCGCATCAGCGGCAATGCCATCAATATTCTCGGAGGGCACGAAGACGCGATCGGCTATAACCCGGCGCAGCATGTGCTCTCGAATGCCGATTACGCGAATGATGCTGCCCAGCTGGTGGAGGTCATGCGTGAGCAATATAAGGAGGGCGCGGACTTCACCAAGATTTATGAGACGGGCCCCGACACTGTGCATGACGGGCAATTCTCGACGATTTATCAGTACACCGAGGCGCAACTGAGTGCCGCAGTTACCGAGGCGGCACGCGTGGGCAAGCGGGTGGCGGTTCATGCTACGGGCGAACCGGGCACGCTATTTGCGGCGCAGGCGGGGGTGGCTTCGATTGACCATGCCAACCAACTCGGCGATGAAACTATGCGGCTGATGCGGGAAAAGCAGATTTTCGCGGTGCCGACTTTTACCATCTTTGAATATTTTGCGGAACATGCGGCCACCCCGGCACAAGCCGACCATGAGCGCCAGATGCTCGATGTGAAGGTGAAGGATTTTGGCAAGCAGGTTGCGGCCGGAGTTCCGATGGCTGTGGGATCTGACGTTGGGCCGTTTCCTCACGGGACGCAGGCGCGGGAGCTGGTGCTGATGGTGAAGTACGGCATGTCACCGCTGGCGGTGCTGCGGGCCGACTTGCTCAATGGCGCGAAGCTGCTGGGGTGGGAGGGGCAGATTGGCGCATTGGAAGCGGGCTATCTAGCCGATATCGTGGCCGTGTCAGGCGATCCGCTGCAGGATATCAGCGCGGTGCAGAATGTATCGTTTGTGATGAAGGGCGGGGTGATCTACAGGAAACCGTTCTGAATCGGTTGTGGCTCACTCGGTATAAGGAAGCGAGCCAAACGCGCCCTTCGGTCGCTTTCGCTCTCTCAGGGCAGGCTCCGTGAAGTCGCGCGGCTCGCCCGGATCCCCTTCGACTTACTGGAATGGTCCGCCGCTGTGTCACTCTGTCTGCGCAGAACTGCTGCTTAGGAGGAATCACGTGCAGGTCCATTCGGTCGGTATTGATATTGGCAAAACGGTGTTTCA
>JBEKHS010000057.1:0-11082 GCA_050012155.1 Candidatus Sulfotelmatobacter sp.
CTGCCAGCTGGGATGGAAATCACACCCTATAATCATCATCGAAGGCTCCTTTCTCCCCAGCGTCTTTGGTCCTCAAATCAAGACTACCGGGTCAATCGAGCCTTCGCTCTTATCCAATCAATTCTAGCCGCGTTCTTTGCGGCTAGGGTGGGGAATTTGACCTTGCATCTGGGAAATAAAGGGCAACAACTCCCACGCCGGTTCGACAATGTTGTAACTCACGCCCGCGAAGCCTTAGCCCCCAGGCCCGTCATTCGAGACATATTGCTCCAGCGATTCCAGCTCGCGGCTGAGGTCGTCGACACGCCACTCCAGCAGATTGCGGATCGAGAGAATCCCCAGCAGTTTGCCGTTGTCGTCGGCCACCGGAAGATGGCGAAAATGACGCTCCAGCATGGTGGTAAGCGCTTCGCCCGCGCCAGTGCGTCGCGTCGCCATCTCCACCGGCGTGGTCATCAGTTCGCGGACCGGCGTGGTCTGGGGGTCGGTGCGGCTGAGCGCCATTTTGCGGAGCACGTCGCGCTCCGTGAAAATTCCGGCAACTCGATATTCGGAATCGACCACCGCTACGGCGCCCACATGGTGATCGAGCATTTTATTGATCGCGTCGGCTACCGTCGCATCCAGTGGCACCGCCGCGATTTCCCGGTCGCAAAGCTCCAGCACGCTCATAATCACCCCCTCGGCTCTCCACGACGCTCCTGAGCCAATACCAATTCGAAGCAGAGTTCGGATGGATGCATTATTCTCACGTTGAAGCTGTTGTCAAGCGAATTGCTACAATGCCGGAAACTTTGTCCCGCATTCGCGAAAAACGTGAATGCGATCGCGCTTGCTACGCTCTTGCATCCGTCCCAGTCTCTCATCTCTCTTCCAGATAAGCGTCCGCCTCGATCTCGACCAGCATCTCCGGCGAGATTAGCGCGCTAACCTGCACCATCGACGTTGCAGGGCGAATGTCACCAAAGAACTCGCCGTGCGCCTTGCCAATCTTTTCCCACTCGGCGATGTTGACCACATAGATGCGCGTCCGCACCACGTCTTTCAAGCTCGCTCCCGCCTTCTGCAAGGCGCTCTCGATATTCCTGATCGTCTGCACAGCCTGGGCATAAGGATTTCCCACGCCCACAATACTGCCGTCCGGCGCGGTCGCTGTAGTGCCCGACACGTGGATGTAGTGTCCGACCCTGACGGCACGCGAGTAACCCACAATCGGTTCCCAGGGTGCGCCGCTCGAAATGTTCATTCTTTCCATTTGTTCGATTCCTCTCTTACTCCTCATTCTAGTCGCGCCAACCTGTTGTAATTAGCAACCAACGAGCGAGAGTGCCAACAAATCGACGCTGCAACCTTGCATGCCCTTGCACACTTCTAATCATTACCGAAAATGATCCGCCCGATAAACAAAAGTCGCTTGCTTTCGGAGCGGGACTGGGGTAACTAGTTACTTACGACGATTTGGAAAGCCCGTTAGACGCGGCTTTCAAAGAGCCCGGCTTTTAGGAGTCAAGAGGCATGATTCCGGAATCGCATCCGCTGCGGCAGCTCTTCCAGGAATTGGTTGGACGCCACTACGCCGAGGAGATCGGCATCCGCGATCCGCAGATTGTCGCCTACGTTTCGCACCTCCTGACCGAATTCTGCGAGACCGATCAGTTATTCAAGATTCGCGACGCAGCCGATCGCCCGCTTACCGACCTGGGCGAAATCCTGCTCGAGTCCGATCCCATCTACGGCCCCGCGCCTTCGTTCGACCGCGAGCGCCAGGTGCGCAAGCACATCGGCGATTATGCGTTGTTCTTCGCCGGAATGTTTCCCGAGAGCATCAATCACTTCCGCCTGCGCCGCCATCGCCTGGAGAATTTTGTGGAGTGGATGAAGGCCGGAAAAGAAAGCTATTACATCGTGTCGAAGTTCGAGCACTTCGAATACGCCAAAGTCGCGCCGCTGTTCGCCCATCTTTCGCGCGAATTCGAGGCGTGCGTCTACGGCCTCAACATGGTGAAAAACGACCTCCAGGAGATGCAGCATCCCATCACTCGCCGCACCGGCGACCTGCTGATGTAGCCGCATCAAGATTGGATTCGATCAAGATTGGATTCGTATCAGATTGGATTCGTATCAGGATATGCCTTCAGGCATATCGCCCCGGCGTTTTCCCAACTGCGCCTTCAGGCGCTGCGACCCGGCCCACGCTACTGGGAGGGCCTGCCCATCACCGCGTCATCCGTTTAAGTCCGGCCTTCCCCCGATCCGATAAAAGCTGAGCGCCGTGTTTCCCTGAATCAATTTGCGGGTTCTGCGCAACGATCCAAATTCCTCGCCAGGGTCGAATTTCTTTTCGTGCTCGGCGATTACCAGTGACATCGCCCAAATCAGCGAAGAATCGGCCAAGGCCATCAGAGTTTCTTCATAGGCCGACTGCATCCGGTAAGGCGGATCCAGGAACACCAGGTCGGCGACTACGCGATCACGCTGCAGCCGCCACAGCATTCCGGATAGATCGTCGCGAAGAATTTGATAGCCCTCGGCGATTCCGAGGCCGTGCAGGTTCCGCTCGATCAATTCCGCCGCCGGGGCGGAGTTCTCAACAAAATAGACCTGCTTGGCTCCGCGGCTGAGCGCTTCAATTCCCACCGCACCCGTGCCGGCAAACACATCCAGCCACACGCTGCCCTCAAGCGCCTGGGGATTGCCGGCAGTAAGCACGTCGAACAGCGTCTCCCGCAGCCGGTCGGAAGTGGGACGTATATCCGTCCCTGTAAGCGAGCGCACAGGCCGCCCCCGATATTTGCCGGCGATTACGCGCATGGCTCTGAACCTTCATGGTGGCTCAGTTTAATTGTCATCCTGAACAAGCGTCCTTTGCGCAGTGAAGGATCTGGGCGAGCCGCGCGCCTCCGCGGAGCCTGCCCTGAGAGCGCAAGCGACCGAAGGGCGCGTTTGGCTCGCTTCCCTATCAAACTAAGCCACCACGTGAACCTTCGAGTGCCGGAGTCAATATAGCCGACCATGTAAAATAACTGTAGTAGCCGAATTTCTATGAGAAGCTGGTCGGTTCACGCGGGGCGGTTGTTCGGAGTTGAAGTTCGCATACACCTTACGTTTCTGATCCTGCCCCTGTTCGTTTTCTGGACGGAGTACACCGTTCACCCCTCGGCGAATGGGCCGCGGGATTTGGCACTGGTTGGCATCGTACTCGCCTGCGTCGCCGCCCACGAAATTGGGCACATGCTCGTAGCTCGGCGCTTTGGATTAGTTCCCAAGGCGGTCATTCTTCTGCCGCTCGGTGGCGTAACCATTTTCGACGAATCGCGCGCCGAGCAACCGGAATCCAAGACGGCGGCGTGGAGCCGCGAAGTTCGCATCGCGCTGACCGGACCGTTGGTAAATCTTGCATTCGCTCTCGCCGCAGCCGGCGTGATTCTCGCCACTGGCTTCGGCGCGCATCTCTGGGAGATGCCGCTCCTGCAGTCGGGCAACCTGCCGCGCAGCTTGGTAGGGGCCAACCTTTACATCGCTGGATTGAATCTTCTGCCCGCCTATCCTCTCGATGGCGGACGCATCCTGCGCGCCTATTTCGCACGCACGATCGATCCCGCCGCGGCCACGCGGCGCGCCGTCTCCATCAGCCACGCCCTGGCGATGGTTCTCATGGTCGCCGGTTTGTTCAGCAATACCTGGCTCACCATGGTGGGTGTCATTATCTTTTCGGCAGCGCAACTTGAGGAACGCGCGGTTATCTTCCAATCCGTTCTGGATAATGTCCGCCTCGAAGAGGTGATGCTGACCGACTTCGCGACGCTGTCGCCGGCCGACACGCTCGAGGATGCGCTCGATAAAGCGGTGCACTCTCTTCAGGACGATTTTCCGGTGATTCGGGGCAGCGACATGGTCGGAGTCATTTCCCGGCAGCGCATTCTCGAAGCCTTGCGCCTCGAGGGCAACGGCTACGTGCAGGCCGTGATGAACAAGCTCTTCGAAGTCTCCGCGCGGCAGGAGTCCTTAGCCTCCGCCTTCCGCAAACTCACCGCGCGCAATCTCAGTATCATCCCCGTGGTCGAAGATCAGCGGCTGGTGGGCATCATCACACTGCAAAACCTCATGCACTCGATGGCTCTGCTGGCGGAAAGCCGCAAGCTGCGCCGGGACGGCGCGGAGTCCTGAGCGCCTTCCGTCGTCATTGAGCTTTGGGCGGCGTATAGAAATCGACAAGATTTCCATCCGGGTCACGGAAGTAAATAGAACGGGTTCCCCACGGCTGTGTCGTAGGTGGCTTAACCCAGATTTTCACAAGGTTCTGCAGCCTCCCGTACTCCTGGTCGACGCTCGCGACCCTGAACTCCAGAATGACGCTCCTGTTCCTCGCCGCTTCAGTCGAGCCCGGGATGTAGTTTTCCTGAGCTGCCGCTGAGAAAACTGCCAGCACTCCTACTGCAGTCGGAAACTCGGCATAGTCTTTACCGGACCATTTCGCTTTCGTCGCCAGGATGGGCTCGTAGAACTCGACAAGTCGTTTAACATCGCTTGTAATCACGCACGCGTTTTGCAGCGACGGGATGTCACCGGATTCGGGCGGGCGGCCGTCGATCTTCTGAGAACTCGCCGGCCATCCGACAGCGACAACGGCAAGCACTACTACTAAAGACCAGCTGCGAGTCGTCGCCATGATTTACTCCTGGATCCAGCTAAAACAGCCGCACCGCTTTCGCCTGCCGCACCGCCGGGATTTTCTCCAGCTTCCTGAGCACTTCGTCAGGCACAGGTCCATCCACGTGGACCACGGCAATCGCTTCTCGTGGCTCCGACGATGCTTCCGCGCTGCGCCGTCCGAGCGAGAAATCCGCAATGTTGATCTCGCTCTCGCCCAGGATTGTGCCGACTTTGCCGATCACACCGGGCACGTCGCGATTGCGCAGATAAATCAGATCTCGTCCCAGCGGCGCTTCCACATCGATGTCGTCAATGTGCAGCAGTCGCGGCGCCGTTCCGTGCAGAACCGCGCCTTTCACCATATGTTCTTGCGTCGAACTCTTGAGGAAGACGCTCAGCACGCTCCCGGCGCCTCCGGTCGAGGCCTTCGCTTTATGCGACTCGTGAACGCGCAGTCCGCGCAGATCGGCCAGCGACGCCGCATTCACCAGGTTGGCTTTTTCTTCCAGCGCCTGATTGAGAATGCCCTTGATCGCGCCGTTGCGAATCAGTTCGGTCTTCCACTCTGCAATATGGCCGCTGTAGCGCAGCGAAATCTCTTCAATCGAGCCCTCGGAAATCTGCGCCAGAAACGCTCCCATACGCTCCGCCAGAACGATGTAAGGTTGCATCTCGGCATATTCTTCCGCTGAAACCGAAGGCACGTTCACCGCATTCTGAATCACGCCATGCTTCAGGTATTCCCGCACCTGCTGCGCAATCTGCACCCCCACGGCCTCCTGCGCCTCAAACGTCGCGCCACCGATGTGCGGCGTGAGAATCACATTTTCCATTGCCGCGAGCGGCGAATTCTTCAGCGGCTCCTCGATGAAAACGTCGAGCGCCGCCGCGGCAATGTAACCCTCGTTCAGCGCCTTCACCAAATCTGCCTCCTGCACCAGCTCTCCGCGAGCGCAATTCACCAGGCGCACGCCTTTTTTCATCTTCCTGATTGCGGCTTCATTAATCATGCCCGCAGTCTGCGGCGTGAGCCCTACGTGCAGCGTGATGTAATCCGCCGCCGCATACAGCTCATCCAGGCTCACCAACCGTATGCCCTGCTCCTTGGCGACTGCGACAGAAACAAACGGATCATGCCCCACGATTTCCATGCCAAAAGCCCGAGCCCGGCGAGCCACTTCCATGCCGATACGGCCAAGCCCAGCGATGCCCAGCGTCTTGCCCCGCAGCTCCGTACCTTGCAGCGATTTCTTCTCCCATTTGCCGGCGTGCATAAGCGCGTCCGCGCGGCAAAGATGGCGAGCCATGGCCAGCATCATGCCCAGCGTCTGCTCCGCCACGGCCACCGCATTCGCTCCGGGCGTGTTCATCACCGCGATGCCCTGGCGCGTGGCCGCATCCAGATCGATGTTGTCCACGCCCACGCCTGCCCGACCGATCACGCGCAGCTTGCCGGCATGAGCCAGCAGCGCCGCGTCGGCCTGCACCGCCGAGCGCACAATCAGCGCGTCCGCCGATTCCAGTTGCTCCGCCAGCTTGCCATCGAGCTGATCGGCCGTGAGCACGATCCAGCCCGGTTCCCTGAGCTGCTCCACGGCTGACGCCGAAACCTTTTCCGCTATGACTACCTTCACTGGTGCACTCATTCCTTTCCTAAAGCTGTCATCCCGAGCAAGCGTTTCTTGCGCCGCGAGGGATCTGGGCGAGCCGCGCGAAGCGGCGCGTTCTTTGCGACGCACTAATGGCGCGTTTGGCTCGCTTCCTTATCCGACGCGCCACCGCACGCATTACAAACCCTTGACAGACATTTGACGCCCGTCTGACACAGCGTTTTTCGATCCTTCATATGCTGCTCTTCATGGGCCACTGCCCACGGAGAATCACCATGAAAAACCTGGCACTCGCTGTACTGACGGCGCTGGCCGCTTTTACTCTGGCGTGCGGTTATAGCTCAAAATCGACCACGCCCGCAGTAGCCGGAACGATGCCCGCGATCAGCGAACTCGCTCCCGCTAGCACCAGTTCGGGTGGGCCTTCATTCGTTCTCACGGTCAACGGAACCAACTTTTCGACGAAGGCCACGATCAACTGGAACGGCACGGCCCAGACCACAACCTACGTAAGCGCCAGCCAGCTTATGGCGACGATCGCGGCCACGGCCATTGCCACGCCCGCAACGGTTCCGGTTACGGTGACCAACCCAGCCATAGCTGGCACCGGCGCATACGGCAGCGGCGGTACATTGGCTGAGACGTCGAGCGCGATGAACTTTACCATCAACTAGCGAAGCTGAGGACCGTTGCCCGCGCGGTCCTCACGCGCCCACTAGTTGCCGCTTGCGGAACACAGACAGGCCGCGCGCGTACGCTTCCTGCGCCGCGCGCACCGCCGCTCCGTACTCGACGGCTTTTCCGGTGACGCGTGTCAGCACGTGTTCGAGCGCGCCCAGAATGCCGATCGTGTCCAGATAATCGTAGTAGCCGATGTGTGCGATGCGGAAGAGCTGGCCCTTCATCTCGCCTTGTCCGTTGGCCACCACCGCATCGAACGACTCGCGGAATTCTTTGACGATCTTTCCGGAATCGATCCCGCCCGGCGAGCAGATCGCAGTGAGCGCGGCCGCCGGTGCGGCAGCGAAGAGCTTCAACCCCAAGGCCTGCGCTCCTGCCCGCGTCATCTCGGCGCAGAGTTCTGCGTTGTCCACCAGCGCTTCGCGCCCCTGTGCCAGATCGCCATTTCCCATGCCGCGGATAAACTCCAACGCCGCCCCCAGCGCCGCAAACAGCGACGTCGCCGGTGTGAACGCAGATTCCCCCTTCGCCTCCGATTTTCGCTCCTTGCGCAAGTCAAAGTAGTAACGCGGCGAAGTAGTCGTCTCCATCCGCCGCCACGCCCGCTCGCTTACCGCGCAATACGCCAAGCCGGGAGGCATCATCAGCGCCTTCTGCGACCCTCCAATGATGAAGTCCACGCCCCAACCATCCACGTCGAGATGCGTCGTACCCAGACCGGTGATCGCATCGACAACCAGCAGTGTGTCGTCACCGCCGTCGCGCACAATCTTCGCGATACCCTGCACGTCGTGCCGCGCGCCGGTCGAACTCTCCGTCGCCTGCACAAACACGGCGCGCACATCGGATGTAACCCTTCCGCGAATATCTTCCAACGAAAACGTTTCGCCGTAAGGTGCGGAGAGCACTTCCACCTGGCAGCCGAAAGCCTTGGCCAGCCCAGTCCAGCGCTCGCCGAACTTGCCGGCCGTGAGCACCAGAACTTTGTCGCCAGGCGACGTCAAATTCGATACCGACGCCTCCATCACGCCGGTCCCCGAGCAAGCCAGCACCAGCACATCATTCTGCGTGCCGACGAATTCCTTCATGTCCGCGAGCACACGCTGAAACAACGCCCGGAAGTCAGCAGTACGATGATGCGCCGTAAATGAAGCCATGGCCGTTTGCGCCGCCGGCAGCAGCGGAGTCGGCCCGGGAGTAAAAAGACGGTTCTTGCGCAGCATGGTTAAATTCCCCTAAGAACTAAGAATGACCTACCAGTTTACTGGAACAAGCCCGCCCGTGCGGTGATTCCGCTCCGTTTGGCAGTGGTGCCGTTTGATTGTCATTCCGAACAAGCGTTTTTTGCGCCGTGAGGAATCTGGGCGAGCCGCGCGAGGCGTCGCGCTCTTTGCGACGCAATAATCGCGCGTTTGGCGCGCTTCCTTTTCAACTGCACCACTACTCTCCTTCTCCTCAAAGTCTATAATCCACTCATGAGCCTGATCGAACAGATTCAGCAGGACATCACCGCCGCCATGAAGGCGCGCGCGGAGCAGCGCCTCTCCACTCTGCGCATGGTCAAGACCGCGCTCAAGAATCGCGAGATCGAAAAGATGGCGCCGCTCGATGAAAAAGAATCCCAGGCCGTGCTCAGCACGCTGATCAAGCAGCGCAAGGAATCCGTCGAGCAGTTCACCAAAGGCGGACGTCAGGAAATGGCCGACAAAGAAGCCGCCGAGATCGTTCTGATCGAAAGCTACCTGCCCAAAGCCGCCGCCGAAGCCGAAATCGTCGCCGGAGTTAAAGCCACCATCGCCGAAATGGGCTCTCCGACGATGAAAGACATGGGCACGGTCATGAAAAATGCCATGGCCCGATTCTCCGGCGCAGGCATGCGCGTGGATGGAAAGACAGTCAGCGAAGCGGTGAAGCGGGAACTGGCCGGGAAGTGAGCGCACCCAGAACTGTCTACGTTGTCGGAGCTGGGCTATCGTATTACGCTGGCCTTCCGTTGCAGTCTGAATTCACGGAGCAAATCCTAGCCGCGCGCTATTTCGGCAAGGGGCCGAGCCGAACGATGGTCAGGCATCTCGACCGGTTCATTCAGGATGTTTTTCATTTCAGTAAGGAATCTGACGAATGGCCAGAGCTGGAGGATATCTTTACATTCGTCGATATGTCCGCGAACACCGGACATCATTTGGGCAGCAAATACTCCCCAAAACAGCTGCGGCAAATCCGACGTGAACTGCTCGCCCGTACCGTTAGGATGCTACACCAACGGTTCGAGAGCGCTAAAAAGAAGAAGGCGCCAGAACGCAAGAAGCTTACGAGTTTCCTCAAGTCGCTTCGCGCCGACGAAAGCTCATTCGTAAGCCTGAACTGGGACACCTCACTCGAGCGGACGCTGCTGGAGACTAATCCACAAATGAGGTTCTCCTACGGTTCCAGTATCCGAGAAGCATGCTTCTCCGCTCATGGGCAGATAGAGCTACCACGAACTGAGCCCAACCACGAGTTGCAAATTGCCAAAATGCACGGATCCGCAAACTGGCTTTATTGCGACAATTGTCGGCGGGTCTTCTGGTTCCCACCAGCCGAGACGCTCAGAATTGCCGACCAGATTGTAGGCAGGAGGGGCGATCCCTCGAAATGTTGCTTCTGCGATGTCGAACTGGGCACCCGCATTGCAACTTTCAGCTACAGGAAAGCACTGGATTTCTCGATGTTCCAGCGGTCTTGGTCACTTGCAGAGAGTAAACTGCGCAGCAGCAAACGATGGGTTTTTATCGGCTACTCACTGCCCGCCGCAGATTTCGAATTCAAGTACTTGCTAAAGAGGGTCGAGCTAGCCCGCAGCGAACAGCCGGAAATTGTTGCGGTTACCGGCGGAACTGATAAAGCAGCTATCGGGAGGACCTTGCGGAACTACCAAGGCCTGTTTGGGAAATTTGTCAAGGAAGGAAAAACCTTCCTGACCGAGGGGCTAAGCGACAAAGTGATTGCGCGAATCACCTCGTAGTCGGGCTTGATTCTTACCTCCCCCTCTGCAACTCCCGATAAGCCTCGCTCTTCGAAATCCCCCGCTCCTTCGCCACTTTCTTCAGCGCGGCCTTCTCATCAACCTTCTCCTCCGCCATGATCTGCTCAACCCTCCGGCGAACACTCACACGCGGCAACTCGACGGTCTGAGCCTCCGCTTCCTCCGCCTTCCCAATCAGCAGCGTAATCTCACCCTTCACCCCGTCCCGCGCCTTCAACGCTTCCAACACCTCGCTCGCGCGTCCCCGTAGAAACTCTTCATGCAGCTTGGTCACTTCCCGTGCAATCACCACATGCCGGGCGCTTCCCAGAACCTCGACCACATCAGCCAGCGCCTCGACAACACGGTGCGGGGCCTCATAAAAAACCTGCGTGCGCGGCGAACTCTTGATCGCCTCGAGCGCCGCCCGCCGCTCTCCACGCTTCGCCGGAAGAAATCCGCTGAAGCGGAATGAATCCGTGGGCAGCCCGCTCGCTACCAGCGCTGCCAGAAACGCTGACGCCCCAGGAATCGGCACCACCGGCACATGATGCCGAATCGCCAGCGAAATCAACCGAAATCCCGGATCAGAAATCCCCGGCATCCCGGCATCCGTCACCAGCGCTACGCTCGCCCCCTCTTGCAGGTCTTTCACCAACTCGGCCGCACGCGTGATCTCGTTGTGTTCGTGGTAGCTGATCGTGCGCGTCGTGATGCCATAGTGGTTGAGCAATTTCTGCGTCTGCCGCGTGTCTTCGCAGGCGATGACGTCCGCTTCCTTCAAAACCCGCACCGCACGCAGCGTGATGTCTTCCAGATTGCCGATCGGCGTGCCGACGAGATAAAGCGCCGGCCCCACAATATGAGACGAACGCTCCACCACCGCGGCAGCCTGCGCGGGCTCGTGACCGGACTCCCTCATCCGCGAAGTCTACCACCGCAACCGCCGTAACCTGGATGGCTCGTCCGCCGTTATGCTAGCGTACAAACATCTTTGCCGGAGAACGCACGGGGGGCACCTGTGATCTTTCAACACGTTGTTCCCGAGAAGTGAATAGTCCATTCAAGCAACACCGGAGAAGCTGATGGTGCTGACCAATCTGCTTCGAAGGAGTCGAATGAATGGACCTTCAC
>JBEKHS010000058.1:0-16043 GCA_050012155.1 Candidatus Sulfotelmatobacter sp.
TCCGAGACCGATGGACCGTGCCCATGTAGAAGTAGCTCCAGATGGCCAGATCGTTGTAGACGCTGGTCATCTCTACTCGTGGCCCAAAGGCCAGCGAGATCAATTCAACGACCGAGGGGCTTTTTTATCCGCATGAGGTGTGCGAAACGGGAAATCGAGAAGTTCGATGAACGACAACTACAACGGGTTATAAGAAAGACATCGGAGGTGATGGCACGAGAACGGCGGTTATCGTGCTTTTGTGGGCGGCAGGATCGCCTTCCTAGGAAGCGATCCCTACGAGAACGGTCCTGCTTCTTGCCAGGTGAGGTCAGAAGATGCAAGCGGACCTCGCAAACAAATGCGGAGAGGTGGCCGTCGGAATCCGACAAAGGGTATGGAAGAGATGCTAGTCGTTTTGGTTCTCTATTCCGTTGGGGGTCCGCCGTCCTCGTGTGGAGCACGTTATTAGATGAGGGCCGTATATTGAGCCCTCAAAAGTCGCGCGATGGATTCGAGTATGTTGCAATTCCGAATCAGTCGTTCCTCGAACTGATGCAGCAACATTCAAATCTTGTGATTTTCGACGTGCACGCCGATCGTAGAGCCAGTGGATGGTCCGAGCTAATTTTCTATCGGCTTCCAATTTCCGCAGTTGACTTACCCAGGGTGCTGAAATGGCTCCCACCTGCGAGCACGGTTGTTTTTTGCTGCAGACGCGTCGCTGAGCGGCTCGATACCCGAATTAAAACGATCCTGTGGCAACTCGGCATCGAGACGGTCTATTTCCTGGACGACGGCCAAACCTTCCGGCCAAGTCATTGTGACTTGGCGGTCACAGCAGACCCAGCCAATCGAGAAATGCAGAGAAGAACATTGAAAGAAACCAGGCGCCGTTTATGACTTAACCCGGAATTTGGACTCTTTTATGCGCAATTCGGGAGGCGAAGGAGTTTCGCAGAATCAGCGAAGGACATCGATATGGAACGTATGAAACGAGTTTTGTTACTTGCGTGGTTGATTGTTTCACTCGTGGAACTGGATTGGGAGCGCTACCGAATCTGCTTGTTATCTTCAATAGCGTCCTTGTTGTTCGTGCTGAGCAGCGAGTTGACGCGGCGTCGCAGAGTCCAACAAGTAGCGACTGAGCGAGCGTTCAAGACAGGCGAAGGCGCTTCCTCGGAGGCTCAAGTTGCAAGCTCGCCACATAACGATTGTCAGGCAAATTATTTCGAGAAAGTTGAACCCACAAGCGCGGCTATAGGTGAGGTTGCCTCATGCAGAACAACCGAGGCTGACCACCTCGAAAGGAGTCGAATCCTCGACTGCGCCTAGGAAATACGACAATCGCCGATATTGTCCGATCCACGAAAGTTCAAGCTCGTCATTGATAGAGCGCGAGTTGCCGGACGGAGAAACAGACGAGGAGATTTCGAGCCTTAAGTGTCCGGTTCTTCAAGGGGTGAAAGGATTCTATGACCATCGTGGAGTTTAGCCTGCTGGTATGCGGCAGTTCGCTGATCGCCGGCCTCGTAGGAGCGTTGACCGGATTGGGCGGAGGCGTTGTCCTCGTACCGCTGCTCAGCTTGTTCTTCAAGGTGGACATCCGCTATGCCATCGGTGCCTCGCTCGTATCAGTGATCGCCACCTCCTCGGGCGCGGCGGCAGCTTACGTGAAGGAAGGCTTCTCGAATATCAGAATCGGTATGTTTCTCGAAATTGCGACAACCTTGGGAGCACTTCTCGGCGCACATCTGGCGGCAAGAATATCAACCCATGCCATTGCGACTGTCTTTGGCGTCGTACTGCTGTTTTCCGCGTACTTTTCACGGAAACCTCGATCGCAACCTGACCGAGAAGTCCCACCCGATCCGCTTGCTACCCGGCTGCGCTTGAACGGCAGTTTCCCTGACGCGGACGGCGCTCGAACCTACAACGTGCAGCATGTGCCGACTGGGTGGGCTGTCATGTTTGGCGCTGGAGCTTTGTCAGGGCTTCTTGGGATCGGCTCCGGTGCAATGAAGGTGCTTGCCATGGATCAAGCGATGAAAATCCCATTCAAAGTTTCGACTACCACCAGCAACTTCATGATCGGTGTCACCGCCGCAGCGAGCGCGGGTGTGTATCTGAACCGCGGTTACATTGATCCCGGACTTGTCATGCCCGTGATGCTAGGGGTTCTCGCCGGCTCATTGTTGGGCGCCAGGATTCTGATCAAAGTGCATACAAAATGGCTGCGTCTCGGGTTCAGTTTGGTGATCGTTCTTTTAGCGGTTGAGATGCTCTATAACGGACTCTCAGGGAGGATATAAGTGCCTTCAAGACGAAGCTGGACTGATCAAAAGCTTGAAAACATTCTAGGAAACCTGCTGCGAGCGGGAGTACTTCTATCAGCGTTGGTTGTTTCGATTGGCGGTGTTATCTATCTCCTTCGGCATGGCCGCTCACCCATAGATTTCCGCGTGTTCCGTGGAGAACCCGCAGACCTTCGAGACGTCCACGGAATCATCCGCGACACAGTTGCGTTGCAAGGCCGCGGAATCATTCAGTTAGGACTCTTACTGCTGATCGCGACTCCCGTAGCGCGAGTAGCATTTTCGATCTTTGGGTTTGCAGAAGAGCGCGACTGGATGTATGTCCTTTTTACTTTGAGCGTGTTCTCAATCTTGCTCTACAGCCTACTTGGAGCCGCCTAACGTGATCGGCTTTCCCGCGCCCGCCAGCACCTCGATGGAACAAGGCCGCGTGGCGACAGGAACAAATGCTCGGCTACGAGCAGGAGCGACGGCAGACCTTGCTGCCGGATACATGGAGATCCTCTGATGAGCGACACAGATCGTTATGCACCGGGCTGGCCAGGGATTCCTCCGCGCTGGACTTCGAGCGCAAAAAGCGGAGTTGGCACAGCGTTAAACCTTCACAGTCGAGTCTGGTTCACGACCAGCCATGGCATTTTGAATGAAGTCTACTATCCGCGCGTGGACCAGGCCTGCACTCGCGACGTGGGACTTATCGTCACCGATGGCAAAAGCTATTTTTCCGAGGAGAAGCGGCACTGCAAATTTGAGAATCTCCCGTTTGAATCGGGGATCCCGGCTTACGAACTGACCAACACAGAGCTGCAGGGACGATACCGGATCGAGAAAGAAGTTCTCACCGATCCCTACCGGAACGTGGTGGTGCAGAAAATCCGATTTGTGCCTCTACAAGGAAGCGCCGCCGATTATCGGCTTTATGCCCTCCTCTCACCTCATCTCGCCAATTGTGGCGACCGCAATACGGGTTGGGTTGGCGACTACAAGGGTGAACCGATGTTGTTTGCCCAGCATGACGGGACGGCGCTTGCTTTCGGGTGTTCGACTCCCTGGCTCAAGATGTCCGTCGGCTTCGTGGGGTTTTCGGATGGCTGGCAGGATCTCTCGAAGAATTACCAGATAACTTGGGATTACACTCGTGCCGAAAACGGCAACGTCGCCTTGACCGGGGAGGTTGATCTCGCCGCTTGTGGCGGCGAGTTTGTCTTGGCGCTCGGCTTTGGCGGCATCTGGTCAGAAGCAGGACAGGGGTCAGATCAAGCTTGTTCGAGCCTTACGCAAAACTGCGCAAGCACTATATGATGCATTGGAAGAACTGGCAGAACGGCCTGCTAAAGCTCGACGACCTACCACGCGAACGCGATCTCTATCGCGCCAGCACCGCTGTCTTGCGCACGCACGAGTCGAAGGATTTTGTCGGGGGCGTCATCGCCAGCCTATCGATTCCGTGGGGCTTCAACAAGGGTGATGAGGATCTGGGAGGGTATCACCTTGTCTGGCCTCGCGACTTGGTGGAAACTGCATTCGGTTTTCTTGCTGCCGGTGCGCAATCCGATGCCGTGCGGGTGCTTCGCTATCTTGAAGCCACTCAGGAGGCCGATGGCCACTGGGCGCAAAACATGTGGCTGGATGGCCGCCCCTATTGGATGGGATTGCAGATGGACGAGACGGCATTCCCCATTCTTCTCGTCGATGCTTTGCTTCGCGAAGCTCCAAAAGAATTGGGAGACTTGAGGCGCTGGTGGAAGCTAGTACATTCGCGCGGCAGGCTTCCTGGCACGCAATGGCCCGGTCACGGAGCAGGACCGCTGGGAGGAGGATGGGGGGTATTGCCCTTTTACCCTCGCCGCTGAGATTTCCGCCCTGTTGGCTGCCGCCGATCTGGCCGACGCGGTTGGAAAGCACAGCATCGCCAGCTACATGCGCGACACAGCTGATCGCTGGAACGATAATGTCGAACGATGGGTCTACGCTACAGATACTAAGTTGGCCCGGAAGATCGGCATCGAAGGGTACTATGTGCGCATTTCCCCGCCCGCGACCGATGGTGTCCCGTCTCCTCTGCAAGGGTTTGTACCCATCAAGAATCGGCCACCAGAACAAGGTTCCGAGAAAGCGACCCGCATTATTAGTCCGGACGCATTAGCCCTGGTCCGGTTCGGACTGCGCGCTCCTGATGATCCAAAAATCCTGAACACGATCAAGGTAATCGACGCGTTGCTACGCGTGAAGTTGCCAGAAGGATTCTGCTGGTACCGCTACAACGGCGATGGCTACGGGGAACATGAAGATGGCTCTCCCTTTGACGGCACCGGCGTCGGCCGGCCCTGGCCTTTATTAACCGGCGAGCGTGCGCACTATGAGTTGGCAGCCGGACACCCGCAAGTCGCCGAAGAACTTCTCCGTGTCATGGAGTTTTCCACTGAGGGCGGGCGGCTAATCCCGGAGCAGGTATGGGACGCCGACGATATTCCGGCACGTGAGTTGTTTAAGGGAAGGCCGTCAATTGCAGCTTGTCCGCTTGTTTGGGCGCATTCCGAATACATCAAGCTCCGGCGCTCGTTGCACGACGGAAAGATCTTCGATCAGCCGCCCCAGCCATTCCAGCGTTACGTGGTCGAAAAGAGGAAATCACCCAACCATGGTTGGCGCTTTAACAACAAATGCCGCACCATGCCACAAGGCAAAACTCTCCGGATCTCCCTGCCCGCGCCTGCATTGGTGCACTGGAGCTTTGACGGTTGGCGCACAGTTCACGACGCCGAAACCGCGGACACCGGCCTTGGCCTCCACGCCGCCGACCTTCCAACAGCTTGCCTGACAGGTGGGACGAGCATTGTCTTTACGTTCTACTGGCTGCAACAACAGCGCTGGGAAGGCGTGGATTTTACCGTCGAGGTGCAGAACGCGTAATGTACACTCGGGATATGCTTTAATCTCACCGGATCTGACCGTTGTTCTTTCCCAAGTACTTCGGACAGACAAGCGACAGCAGTGTGTTGGCTAGGTTTTTAGCTATGCGCCTTCGGCGCACTGGACGGTGACTGCAAAACGGAGGCCTCTCGGAAACCTGTTCCACTCGATCTTCGATTGGCCAACGTATTGTGGAGCAGCTGGCGACTGCAGAGTCCATACCCCATCGATGAGGACTGGGTATTCGCCAGTCCGCACAGCAGAGGCAAACTGCCGTACTGGCCAGGCTCGCTCTACAAGGCGCACTTGGAACTTGCGGCAAAAGAAATCGGAATCGTGGGCCATTTCGGTTGGCACACGTTCCGGCACACGTACGCGACGCTCATCAAAGGGAACGGCGAGGACGTGAAGGTTGTGCAAGAGCTAATGCGGCACGCAAACATTTCGGTCACGCTGAACATCTACGCGCAAGCCATTACGCAAACGAAGCGCGACGCGCAGAGCCGAGTGTGAGCTTGTTGCTCGACAAAAACGAAGAAAAACCAAGCACCGAGGCTTATCGGACGTTAACGGACGTACAAAATTCTTGAGGGGATCTGCAAGTGGTTGATAAGGTTGGCGTCCCCGACGGGATTTGAACCCGTGTTACCGCCGTGAAAGGACGACCTCTAAGTCGTTGGAAATTCCCGGTAGCGGGAGCAAAACCGTAGCGTAATCCGTAGTGCGGTGCAGCCAAGATGAGCATCGGATCCGAGCACTGTGACAACGTTGGTATCGCGAGTTTCGGCCACGGTTTCTGGAGAATCGAGATTCGTCGAGACTGAAAGTATAAACCGACAACACGACATTGAACCGTACTGGCAAGACGAAGATGACTGGCTCTGCACGGTCGAGTTCTTGCCCAGCGATGACCTCGAACGTCGAGTGTTTGCCGCAGACATCGTCGGCTATCTGTTTGGCTACGCACAACTAGCGAATGCACGCGCTCTGGCACTCGTCGGCGATCCTGAGGCCGACGCGTACGAGCTCCTTTTTTCCTTTTCGACGCCTGGGGACAAAAACCAGTTCCTGGATTTGGTTCGCTCGAATGGGGACCTGGGGAGCGACTACATCGAGAACGATTTCATGACGTTCTTACAAACTGAACTAAGTCCCTCTTGCTTTTCATACGGTTAGGGCCAAACCCGCATGTTTACTGTACTTTCGCACCTCGAATCAGTGTAAAACTCCGTCGATCCCGATTTCCATTCGAACACTGAAAAGATCATCAAATGTGATGCATGGGAAACAACTTTACTGAGGCCGAGTCACGACAGTGGCCGGCCCTCTCTCCTCTCTTCTAGGCGTCCTTTCAATCCGTTGGCGCTGAGCCTGCACTGTCGCCGCAATCCGTCTGGACACAGAGAGCCAACACCGTCCTTTGCTTTCGATCTCTGGCATGCAGGAGGACGCGGTTTCGAGTTCCATGGCTCAATCCGCGTTTGGCGGAAACTTCTGAGGGCTTTTTATATCTAAGGACGAAGGCGGGACGTGCAGCCCGCATGTAGGCTAAGATTCATCGACTTCGGAGCTTCTATTGCCCATGTTGCAGTTTCTAATCATTCTTGCGCTTTCAATCGCGTTAGTTGCCGTGTTGGGTGGCTGGCGCCGAGATCGAAGACTTCTCTCCGAATCGCGTAAGGGTTCGCAGGATCGGGACGTTGAACGAACAGCTGCCCTTGAAAAAGCCAACGAAGATCTAAAAGCTTTCCAGGCCGATTTGCAAAGACGCTGGCAGTATCTGGCAGAGGCGCAAAGGTTGAGCCATTCGGGGACCTTTGGATGGAAGGTGCACACCGGCGAACTCGTTTGGTCTGACGAGACCTACAGGATTTTAGGCTTCGCACGAGAAACGCACCCCACGCTTGATTTGGTATTTGACAGAGTTCACCCCGAGGATCGCGACCGGCTGCAACAACTTAGGGACCGTGCCACTCGGAATGGTATGGATTTGGATATCGAACATCGAGTGGTCTTACCTGACGGGGTCATCAGACACGTTCATGTAGTCGCGCATGCAGGAAGAGACAACTCCGGCAACCTCGAATATGTCGGTGTAATAACGGACATCACCGAACGCAAACGAGCCGATGAAGAGCGCGAGGCACTGTCCCGGAGCCTTCAAGAAAGCAAAGCACGACTTGAAGAAGCTCAAAGTGTCGCCCATGTCGGCTATTGGGATTGGGATCTTGAGACCGGCCAGATCATCTGGTCCGACGAGACCTATCGAATATTCGGGTTCAAACCGCAACAACGCCCTATGGATATTGAAATGGTTAGCGGGTTGGTCCATCCCGATGACCGCGAGGCACTCTACAGCACAGTAGACGAGGAGGTTGCTGTTGGCGTACATCCAGTTCACCAACATCGGATAGTCCGTCCAAGTGGAGAAGTGCGCACCGTTCAGTCCATTACCTCGAAGCTCTGGAAGACGACGCATGTAGGAACAGAGGACGGGATTCCCAGAGAGCACAACAGACTTTTTGGCACCGTTCAGGACATAACCGAATTGAAGCAGGCCGAAGAAGCGAGTCACGCCTTGTCTCGCGATCTACAGGAAAGCAAGGATTGGCTTGAAGAAGCCCAACGCGTCACCCACGTCGGCTACTGGGTATGGGACCTTGTGACCAATCGCCTGATCGTGTCGGACGAATACTGCCACATCTTGGGGCTGACGCCAAAGAACGGTCCCATTGACCTAGCGACAGTGAGCGAAATAATCCACCCTGAGGATCGAGAATATGTATTTCGGACCGCGGAAGAGGCCGTTCGTTCTGGCGAGCGCGCCGACTGTGAACACCGGATCCTTCGCCCCAACGGGGAACTGCGTGTCGTACACAGCTTGGGCGATTTGAAAAAAGATTCATCGGGACGGCCCTACCAAATGTTCGGTACGACCCAGGACATCACCGATCGCAAGCGCGGGGAGGAGGCCCTGCGTCGAAGCCAGTTTTACCTAAGCGAAGGGCAACGCCTCGCACATATGGGGAGCTGGGCATTCAACGATTCAGGCCACTATTGGTCTGACGAGTTGTACAAAATTTACGGGCTGGATCCGCAGAACGGAGCACCCACGGTTGAACAATATCTGGCCCTCGTACATCCGCAAGACCGCGCCTCGATGGCCGAAACTATTAAACGCATGCAAGAGGAACATTGTGGTTTCGATCAAATCGAGCGCATTATTCGACCCGACGGGCAGTTGCGCTACGTTCGCGCCGTAGCTGTTCCTGTCCTTGAACAAGGAGTTTTCAAAGGATTCGTCGGTACTACGATGGACGTCACCGAGCAGGAGTTACTTACGCAAGAATTGCGAAGGGAACAAGCATACTTCACTGATGCACAACGCATGGCCCACATCGGAAGTTGGGTTTACAATCTTCTCACACAGAAGCTATTGCATTCATCGGACGAAAATACTCGCCTGTATGGCTTTGATCCCAGCCAAGGTCCGATGTCAGCCAAACGCTTTTTCGACACTCAACACGCGGAAGACGCACCGTTGGTGAATGCAACTCTTGAAAGAGCAGTCCGCGAGGGGACGGATTTTTACCTCGACGAATATCGGATTCATCATACCGATGGCAGTATCAGATTCCTGCGTGCGATCGGGCATCGCAATGCATCCGGTGAACCAGGCGAGTACGTCGGCGTCACCATGGATATAACCAAACAAAAGCATGCCGAGGAAGAGCGCGAAAGACTGCGCCGGTTAGAGGCTGATCTTGCACACATCAACCGCGTGAACATGATGGGAGAACTGGCCGCCGCGCTGGCGCACGAAATCAAGCAGCCCATTGCTGCGGCAGTGGCCAATGCCGGCGCTTGCCTAGGATTTCTCGAGGGGGAACGTCCTGATATTGCAGAGGCACGCGAAGCTGCCTCCGGAACGATTGGATGTGGCCGGCGAGCGGCAGAAATTATCGACCATGTCCGCTCACTCTTCAAAAAGAGTTTCCCACAGCGTGAACCGGTTGACATAAACGAGCTGATTCGTGAAATCGCTCTCCTGTTGGAGAACGACATCAGGCACAATTCTGTAACTCTCCGCCTCGAACTTGCAGAAAACCTTCCCGAAGTCGCGGGAGATCGCGTGCAATTGGAACAAGTGTTGATGAACCTTATGCTCAACGCCATTGAGGCCATGTGCGATGCCAATGGAGATCTGACCATAACCTCGAAACCAACTGATGATGGGCACTCGTTAATTTCAGTGAGCGATACCGGCGTCGGCATTCCCGCTGACAAAGTCGATCAGATCTTCGATACGTTCTTTACCACCAAACCGCAGGGCACAGGAATGGGTTTGGCAATTAGCCGTTCTATCGTTGAATCACACGGTGGCCGTCTCTGGGCCACTTCCAGTTCCGGACGTGGCTCTACCTTCCGATTCACATTGCCGCACAAGGTATAGGCAACATGACTACTTCATCCTCCCCAATTGTCTTCATCGTTGATGACGACGAGGACATGCGCCTCGCGATGCGGCGCATTCTGAAGACGGTTAACTTGCGAGCAGAATTGTTTGCCACAGCGCAGGATTTTCTGCAGATGAATATTCCAGATGTTCCGAGTTGCCTGGTGTTGGATGTGCGCCTTCCTGGAATGGGCGGACTCGAGGCCCAGCAGAAGCTGATCGAAGCGGGTATCAATATCCCCATAATTTTCATCACCGCGCACGGGGATATTCCCATGACCGTAAAGGCCATGAAGTCGGGTGCCTTTGAGTTCCTGACGAAACCATTCCGGCATCAGGAGTTTCTGGACGCGATTCAGCAAGCCTTGCAGCGCGACCAACTATCGCGCCGCCAGAGGAATGCGATGGCCGAATTGCAGCAAAGGTACAAAGGCCTGACTGCGCGCGAGCGTAAAGTGATGGACCTTGTAGTTTCTGGTATGCAGACAAAGCAGATCGCCTCGGTACTCGGGACGAGCGAAATTACCGCCGCTGTCCATCGCGGGCGTGTGATGCATAAGATGCAGGCGGGTTCTCCCGCTGAATTGGGCAGCATGGCGGAAAGATTGAATCCTTCTGCAAACGGATAGGTTTTGGACCACCACAAACAGCAGGATCTCCTCTGGGCAGGAAATTGGGCTCTTCTCGGCTGTACGTATCCGCACATATAACCGGCCTATATGAAATCATAATTGTGCTTTTTGGGGGCCGAGGTAAATTGTGGTAGATATGAGCAGCGTAAAGAGGACGAGCTTGGTCGCCGTTGTCGATGACGATGACTTGCTCCGGGATGCACTACGACGCCTGCTTAAGGCTTCCGGGTTAGGAGCTGTCTCATTTGAATCAGCCGAAGATTTACTGAACTCCGGCCGACTTCCGGAGATTGCGTGCCTGATCGCCGACGTTCGCATGCCGGGCATTTCCGGTCTTGAACTACAAGCGAAGCTTAAAGCTGAGCGATGCCCGATCCCGATAATTTTCATCACGGCCCATGGCGATGCCAAGATGCGGATTCAAGCAATGCGCGACGGCGCGGTGGAGTTCTTGACTAAACCTTTCGACAACGCAGTCCTACTAGAGATGGTCCATGCCGCGCTCGAGGATTAGCTCGCGAAGGCTTTGGGAGTTGCCCTAATGAAAGTGGTTGACCAAGACCGTCGGGCCCGGCGATTCGAGCAGATCATTGGCACTAGCCCGGCTTTGAAAGTCGTTTTGGAGCAAGTAGAGCGTGTTGCAGCGGCGGATACCTCGGTACTCATTCACGGAGAAACCGGAACTGGTAAAGAACTCATTGCTCACGCAATCCACAATGCCAGTTCCCGCAGCGGCCAACCTCTGATCAAGCTGAACTGCGCCGCTATTCCTTTTGACTTGCTCGAAAGTGAGCTCTTTGGCCATGAGCGCGGGGCTTTCACGGGTGCTATTGCGCAAAAAATTGGCCGCTTCGAATTGGCCGATAAAGGGACGCTATTCCTTGATGAGGTCGGAGACATACCACTCGCATTGCAGCCCAAACTCCTGCGTGTTCTACAGGAGCAGGAATTTGAGCGCTTAGGGAGCGGCCGCACGCATTGTGTTGACGTGCGGCTCGTCGCGGCGACCCACCGCGATCTTGAGCTAATGGTGAAGCGTGACCAATTTCGCAGCGATCTGTACTATCGCCTGAATGTATTTCCCATCACGCTGCCGCCACTGCGTGAGCGAGTCGAAGATATCGGTCCCCTGGTGGAGCATTACGTTGAAGTGTTTTCGCGCCGAATGGGGAAGCACATAGAAAGCATCCCAGACGAATTCGTTCGCGCTTTCAAGTCCTATTCGTGGCCAGGAAATATTCGAGAGCTCCAGAACATGATCGAGCGCGCGGTAGTACTTTCCGATGAAGGCGTGCTTCCCAATCTTCTACGCCCAACTCGCGCCACCTCGACTATTAGCTTTCCTGTCAGGACAACACTCAGCGACTCCGAGCGCACCTTGATTTTGAGCGCCTTAGAGACGTCGGCATGGGTGGTCGGCGGACCATATGGCGCAGCCGCAAGATTGGGGTTGAAGCGCACTACGCTAGTCGCCCGCATGAAGAAGCACGGGATCTTTCGGCCACCTGAGGAGATTACTCGCGATCAGGCCCTCAATGGTAAATTGTCCAGTAACCGAGTCTGTTAGACGCGTGCGGAGGGCCTTCGGCCTCCGTGCACGGGGCTGGTTAGTTGCGCCACTCCACGAAAGTGAAACCATCCGCCACTTCCACAATCTCCCTCCGCATCAACATTTCTCTCTTTTCGCTGACCTCGATTCATCAACCACACTCTGATCGACGAACGCTAACAAAGCAAGTGCACTGCCAGATGCACAAACCCTCAGTCTCTTTGCTAGTCACTGCCTAGATACCGCCGCGCGTTCGCCTAACACAGAGTCTCCGGTGTCAGGATCCTGTCACTGTTCACGTTTGGTCATGCCTCGAACCGCGATATTGGTCATCTGCGCAGTCCAACAGTGATTTCCAGCCTCAATTGTATGGCAGAAGAATTGCGAAGGTAGGGTTGCAACGCTACTTTGGGAAGGATTGAAGTGGTGAACAAAATCATCAGCGAGTTAACGAAGTTGCAGGGAGGCCGATTCTCTGAAGGGCATCTACGCCATCGTTGCTCATTGGCCACTAGCGCCGTTCTGGTTCTCCTGGTGGCGACCGTGTCTTTAGCCCCAGGTTGCGGAAACACGAACGCGGCACCAGCTATTCCGGCTCCTGAGGTGGAAGTAGCCAGCGTAATTCAGAAAGATGTCCCGATCTTTAGCGAATGGGTCGCGACGCTCGACGGGTATGTAAACGCGCAGATTCAGCCTCAAGTCACGGGATACGTCGTCCGGCAAACGTACAAAGAGGGTTCGTTCGTACGCAAGGGTCAAGTGCTTTTTCAAATTGACCCGCGCCCTCTCCTCGCGCTGCTCGACCAGGCAAACGCTCAGCTGGCACAGACCCAGGCACAACTTGGCAAGACAGAGATGGACGTTGACCGCGACACTCCGTTGGCCAAAGAACGCGCCATTGCTCAGAGCCAATTGGACAACGACATCCAAGCAAACCGGGCGGCGAAGGCGGCGGTCAAAGCCGCTGAAGCACAAGTGGAACAGGCCCGGTTGAACCTCGAGTTCACGGAGGTGAAGTCGCTGGTCGATGGCATGGCCGGAATTGCTCAGGTGCAAATCGGCAATCTCGTCAATCCGACGACGGTTCTCACGTCGGTCTCGAAGATAAATCCCATCAAGGCGTATTTCTCCATCAGCGAGCAGGAGTACATCCACTTCGCTGACCGGATTAATGCCGACACGCAAAAAGAGACTCCTTCCAACGGGCCGCCATTTGAGCTGATCTTGGCTGATGGTTCCGTCTATCCGCACAAAGGGACTGGCCTGCTTGCGAATCGCCAGGTGGACATAAGCACAGGCAGTATTCAGATCGTTTGCTCCTTTCCCAATCCGCAAAACTTCCTTCGCCCGGGCCAGTTTGGAAGGCTGCGGGCGGCGCCGGAAGTCAGGCGCGGCGCGCTGCTCGTGCCGCAAAAAGCCGTGAGCGAACTGCAGGGAAGTTACCAGGTCGCGGTCGTCGGCGCGGACAACAAGGTGAGCATCCGGGCGGTGAAAGTCGGGGACCGTGTAGGACCCATGTGGATCGTTGAAGGTGGAGTCAAACCAGGCGAACAGGTGGTCGTCGAGGGACTGCAGAAAGTCCAAAACGGCGGCACCGTGAAAATCAAACAGCCACAGGCGAAAGGCGATTGACCCGTGTCCAAGTTTTTCATCAACCGGCCCATCGTAGCCATGGTCATCTCGATCCTGATGGTGATCGTGGGAGCAGTCACCATCGCCACGCTTCCCATGGCTCAATTTCCCAACATCGTTCCACCTGAAGTTCAGGTGCTCGCAACCTATGTGGGGGCGGATGCACAGACCATCGAGCAGTCGGTGGCGACGCCGGTCGAGCAGCAGATGAGCGGAGTGGACAACATGAACTACATGTATTCGCTGAACTCCACAGCCGACGGCCTGATGCGCCTCATCGTGGATTACGACGTGAAGACCGATCCAAACACCGATCTGATGCTGACGCAGATGCGACAAACGCAGGCCGCCTCGCAACTGCCGTCCGATGTCGCGAACTACGGCGTCACCGTGCAAAAGACCGTGACCGCTCCGCTGATGCTGGTCACACTCTATTCGCCGAACGGCACCTACGATGCGCGCTTCCTCGCCAATTACGCGTACATCAATCTATCCGACCAGATCAATCGTTCCTACGGAATCGGGAGTGTGCAGATTTTTGGCGCCGGCCAATATGCGATGCGCCTCTGGGTGAAGCCAGACCGGCTGGCGAAACTGGCCATCACGGTTCCCGAGATTGTCTCGGCCATCCAGTCACAAAACGCCGTCAACCCCGCGGGTCAAGTGGGCAGCGAACCGGTCCCCAAGGGGCAGCAGTTCACCTATACCGTGCGGGCTCAGGGCCGCATGACATCTCCCGAAGAGTTCGGAAATATCGTCGTGCGCGAATCGCCAACGGGGGCCATCGTCCGCGTCAAGGATGTCGCGCGCGTGGAGCTCGGCGCGCAGAGCTACAACATGGTGAGCCGCCTTGATGGCAAAGCGGCGGCCATCGTAGCAGCGTACCAGTTGCCCGGGTCCAACGCAGTCCAGGCGGCCAGCGAGATCAGGAAGCTCATGGCCGACCTGAAGACCCGGCTGCCTCAGGACATGGAATACGCCATCTCCCTGGATACGACGGAGGCCGTGAGCGCTGGCATGAAGGAAATCGTTCTCACGCTGGTCATCGCCATCGTCCTGGTTCTCATCGTCGTTTTCGTCTTCCTGCAAGGCTGGCGCGCGACGCTGATTCCGTTGCTGGCTGTGCCCGTCTCCCTAATCGGCACGTTCATGTTTTTTCCCTTGTTTGGATTCTCGATCAACACGCTTTCGCTGTTCGGATTGGTGCTGGCGATCGGGCTGGTGGTGGACGATGCCATCGTCGTTGTCGAAGCGGTGGAGCGACATATTGACGAGGGTCTCACGCCAAGAGCCGCCGCACTGAAAGCAATGGAGGAGATCTCCGGTCCGGTCATTGGCATCGCGCTGGTTCTTTCCGCCGTATTCATTCCGACCGCCTTCATCCCCGGAATCACCGGACGTCTCTACCAGCAATTTGCCGTGACCATCGCCTTGTCCGTTATTTTGTCCGCATTCAACGCGCTGACGCTGAGCCCGGCGCTGGCCGCGTTGCTGCTGCGCCCAAAGACCTCTTCCCGCGGGCCGCTCGCGGCATTTTTCAGATGGTTTAATCGTGTCTTCGCAAATGCCACGGAATGGTATGTCCGGGTTTGCGGCTTCCTGATTCGCAAGAGTGCGATCCCGCTCCTTCTACTGGCAGCCTTCGCGGTTGCCGCCGCCTGGTTCGGGGGCAAAGTCCCTTCCAGTTTTCTTCCGGATGAGGATCAGGGCTACGTCTACGTAAACGTTCAGCTTCCGACTGCCGCGTCTCTTCAGCGCACCGACGATGTGGCCGCGAAAATCGAAAACATTCTGGCCCACACACCCGGTGTTGAGCATACGACCAGCGTGGTTGGATTCAGCCTGCTCAGCTTCGTGCGCACCAGCTACAACGCCTTCTTCTTCGTGACGCTGAAGCCCTGGGACGACCGGAAATCGCGCGCGGAGCAACTCCAGGCCATCAAGCAACGAATCAATGCGGATCTGTCTTCGCTGCCGGAAGGGATTGCCTTCTCCTTCTCTCCGCCGGCCATCCCTGGTATTGGAACGTCTGGCGGATTCACGTTCGTGCTGGAGGACCGGGCTGGCAAGGATCTCGAGTTTCTGTCGTCGAATCTCAAGACCTTCCTCACCGAGGCGCGGAAACGCCCTGAACTTGCGGGGCTCAGCACCACTTCTCTTTCGAGCGTGCCCCAGTTGTATGCGGACGTGGATCGCGAAAAAGTCATGAAGCAGGGTGCCTCCGTCAGGGACGTGTACCAAACGCTGCAGGCCTTCATGGGCGGCTACTTCATCAACTACTTCAACCGATTCGGCCGGCAATGGCAGGTCTACATCGAAGCGGAAGGCGACTATCGCACCCAGGCGGAAAATGTTGGCCAGTTCTACGTTCGCAATGACAAAGGGGGAATGGTTCCTCTGTCGTCGATGACACGCTTCGAGTCGCGCGACGGACCGGAATTCACCATGCGTTTCAACGAATACCGAGCTGCGCAAATCAATGGCGCCGCAGCTCCCGGCTATAGCGCGGGGCAAGCAATGGCTGCCCTGGAAGACGTCTTCCGGAAAACAATGCCACCTCAAATGGG
>JBEKHS010000059.1:0-8412 GCA_050012155.1 Candidatus Sulfotelmatobacter sp.
TGTGGTGCTCGGCATACCACAGTCGCGTGTAGCCGAAGCGATCGACTGCTTGAGCGAGTTCGGCGGCGGCCTGTAGCGCGGCAACGCTTGTGCCGCCCTCGACGAGCGGAACCAAGTCGAGCGCCGAGAGAGGGAGAGCTTCGCGGTCCCCGTCATCGCGTGGTGATGGCTTGCGAGAAGCCGCTGTTGCGACGGTTGGGCTCGGATTCTGCTTTCTAGTGTTGCTCATGCGTAATTCCTCATGGGGCGGAAATCAGTCTCTCGTCAATCCAGGTGAACCTTGGGTTCGACGGACATGCCGGGGCGCAACTTATCCAGGTCGCGCTGATTCGGGTTGAAGCGTATGCGCACGGGCAACCGTTGCACGATCTTGACATAGTTGCCGGTTGCATTCTCGGGCGGAAACAGGCTGGATCGATCTCCGGTAGCGGCCGGCATATATTCTACCTCTCCATCAAACGACTGATCGAGTGAATCCACCTCAATTTTCACACGCTGGCCAACGTGCATCTTTCTGAGTTGTGTTTCCTTAAAGTTCGCGGTTGTCCAAACATTGTCAATCTGGACCACGACGATGAGTTGCTGCCCTTGCGAGATTCTGGACCCAATTTCCGCACTGCGCTGGCTGGCGATACCGTCGACCGGGGCCACGATATGGCAGTAGCTCAGGTTGAGGAGAGCTGTGTCGAGTTGCGCTTTCGTCGAATCGACGTTGGCTTGACGGGAATCGACGGTTGCCTTGTGAATGGTGACCTGACGGGGGGAATTTAACTGGTCCTCCTGATGTTTGGTCTGCTGCTGAAGGAGCTGGGCTTTTCGCTCCTCGACGATTTGCGCCGAAGATGCGGCTGCGAAACGGCTGGCCTCGACCGCCTCATGATCCGCGCCGGCATTCGCCACGTATTGGTCATAGTCGGAGAGGGCAATTTCTCCCTGGTCAACCAATTTTTTGTAGCGCACCAGATCGGACTGAGCTTTCCGGTCGGTGGCCTCAGCCTGACGCAGTTTCGCGACATTGCTGTCGTAGTCGCGTTGAGCGCTGGTTACTGCTGCCTCGGCATTGACCACTTGCTGCACGTCCGTATCCACGATGGCCCGGTTGGACGTCTCGGTGATGGGTACATTGGGACTTTCCGCGGCGGTCTGAGCGACGGCTTGTTCGTAGTTCGCACGGGCCTGAGCGACGAGTACTTCGTAATCGCTGGGATCCAGATCGACCAGGGGCTGGCCCGCCTTCACGGGCTGGTCATTCTCGACGTAGACGCCCTTAACCGTCCCGGCCACGCGTGAGGCTATGGCGTTGAGGTGGCCGTTGATTTGTGCGTCATCGGTCGATTCATAGGTACGGGAATAGAGCCACCATGCGATGCCGACCGCCAGCACGACGACCCCGACGATGACCCCGATGATGATTCGGTGCCGTTTGGCAGCGGGATCCAAGGGCTTCTTCTTTTCGGCATCGTCGTCCTTCTTGCCCGCGTCGGCGCCCTTCTTGTTCGGGTCGCCGGCTTCTGCTTTGCCATCTGCAGGTTTGGCGTCTTCCGGCTTTTTTTCCTGATCGGCCGGCTTCTGCTGAACCGCTTTGTCACCATTCTGCGGGGCGAGCGCAGGCGTTACTTGATCTTTCAATTCTTCGGTCGGCATCGTCAATTTCCTTTCAGCATGTTTGGAATGAACTGTTCGGCCTGTCCGGTTGCCCTGGCAAGGCTGATGCGGGAAAGATTCAGAGAGAAGAGGCTGCTGACGTAGTCCCTCTCTGCCGAGGCCACGGTTTCCTGCGACTGCACGACCTCTACGGAATCCGCAACGCCTGCGGCGAAGCGGTCGAGCGACTCGCGAAGAGTTTCGGCGGCCACCCTGCGATTCTCGATCGCGACGGCGATTTGCTCGGTGGCCACCTGCAAGTCAACGTAAGCTTGTCGTACGTCAAGTTCGACGACTCCTTCTTCATCGGCGTACTCCGCTTGTCGCTGGCTGAGGGAGGAGTCGGCTTGTTCGATATCTGCTGTCACGCGGCCACTCTGAAAAATCGGGATCGTGACGGTACCGGAAGCTTGAAAGACAGAGGCTCCCTTGTTCGGATTTATCCCCTGGAGGCCGTAATCTCCATCGACGGCGACGGCGGGGAGATACTCCGCCTTCGAGGCTCTGTGGGCTTCGCTCGCGGCCTTCAATTGCAGCCGTGCGGCCTTGAGATCTGAACGTTTATCAAGCGCGAGTTTGATCGCGTCTTCTAGAGAAATGGTCTCCGGCACGTGAGAGGGCAGAACCTCGCTTAGCGTGAGTAATTGCCCCACAGGCAGACCGATAAGCCTGGCCAGCTGCATGGTCTGTTTCACCAAGTCCCCGCGCAAGGAGGTGAGCCGTTGTTGCTCCGTATGAAATTCCACAAAGCTCCTATTGCGGTCGATCACAGGTTTGGTCCCCGCTGCGTAGCGGTCCTCGGATTGCTTGAAGGTCGCTTCCGCCTGCTTCACCTGCGCTTCCTGCGACGCGACATTTGCTTTGCTGGCGAGAATTTGAAGGTAGGTGCCGCTCACCGCGAGAGTGATGAGTTCGCGTGCGTCCTGGGCGCTCATCTGAGCCGCATCGGCTGAGGCTTGCGCTTGACGAAGGTTGTGCAGCGAAGTAACGCTGAAGTTTTCGGCGACGTTCGCAAGCGCACTGTAATAGTGGAACGGACCAACCGTAGTTGGCAGTGTAAGGGTTCCGAGGGCGGTGAGTCCCTGGGCCTGGAGGTCGATTTTCGCGCCGGTCTCCGACAATGTGGCATAAATATTCGGCAGCATCTGGCTGAGCGCTGCCAGCCGTTGGCCGCGCAACTGTCTCACCGACGAGTTTGCGCTGATGGCACCCAGGTTGAAGCGAAGCCCGCGGGCGATCGCGTCGGCTATATTCAGAGTAAGCGGGCCGTGCGGTGCATTGGGGTCGGGAATACTGCCTTGGTAGGGGCCTGAGACTTGGATGGTGCTGTTGACCGTGTTGACGCTGGAAGTCCCGCCGTTCCCATTGGAAGACTGCTGCGCCTGAACGCCGCCGCTCGTTGCCGCCCTGCCGGAAAGTGGGACCTGCTGGGCCTTCGGAAGCGCGGACGCGTCGGACGTCGACCCTTGCGACCCTTGTTGGGCGAAGGTAACGCCGGAAAGAGTGGCGACTGCAACCGCTAAAATGCCAAAATGAATAAGATGGATGATAAAGCGCTGCGGGTTCATTCCCGTGCTCCTTGGTGCAGAAGTTGGCTCTTGTGGACTGAGATCCCCGGAAAGGCATCCTCCACTCCGGGCGTATTTGCCAATGGCAATTTCAAACGTAGTCTCCTTACGAAGTTCGACTCCAAACGCTCATCCTGCGGCAGGGGCTGCCTCGCCGGGTTTGTTCTTGCTCAACAGGAAAGCAAAGAAAAACATAATTGCCGCCACCCAGCAAAGCATTCTGTAGATGTCCTGATATCCCATGGCCGAAGCTTGCTGAATCAGCTGCCTGTAAATATCTCCTTGCGCCATTGACGCTGCTCCCTGGCCGCCACTCACGCCAGCGTATGCATTTGTGAGGGCGTCGAGCCGATTCACAAAAACCGGATTCCCCGAATTCATGTGGTCCGCCAGACGGGCTTGATGGAACAGAGAACGATTCGTAACCAGGGCTCCGGTGACGGCAATGAAGACACTTCCCCCTACATTGCGGGCGAAGTTGATGATCCCTGAGACCTGGTCGGTAGCCTCCTTGGGCAGGCCGACATAGGCGGCCGTTGTAATGGCAATGAAGCAAAACGGAATTGGCGCCACTTGAAGGACGCGCAACCAGGTGGAAAACTCGAAACTTATTCCGAGTGTGATGTGGGTGGAACTGTAATAGAAAGCAAGAGCGAAACCCGCAAAACCTCCGGCGACAAGGTTACGGGCGGGCACCTTGCCCAACGCCAGTCCGGCCAGAGGCATTAGGATCAAAAGCGCGAGTCCGCCGCCCGTAAGCGCCTCTCCCGCAACCGTAGCGGTATAGCCGAGAAGCGCCTGGGAGAACTGCGGCTGTAGCACGGTGGCGGCATTGAGAATTCCGCCGACGATAAGCATGAGCAGCGTGCAAATGGCAAAATTCTTAAACTTAAACAATTTAACATTTATGATTGGATTCTTAGCCACCCACTCCCGCCAGATCAGTCCGATCATGCCGAAGACAAACAGGCCGGCAAACACTCGAATGAAGTTCGAGGCGAGCCAATTATTTTCTTCCCCTTTGTCGAGCATGATCTGCATGCCACCCATGGCGACGGTGAGCAGACCCAGGCCGATGTAATCAAGCTTTTTGAGATTGGAACGATCGGCTTTGATCCAGGGTGGATCTTCGACAAAGCGCATAACCAGGAAGAAGGCAAGAATTCCGACAGGGATATTGATGTAAAAAATCCATCTCCAGGAGTAATTGTCGGTAATCCAGCCGCCCAGCGTGGGCCCAATCGATGGCGCCAGTACGGCCACCAGTCCGTAAAGCGCAAAGGCTTGTCCGCGCTTTTTCTCCTCGAACGAATCGGCCATGATGGCTTGCGCCATCGGCTGAAGACCGCCGCCCCCGGCACCTTGAATGACACGGCTCATAAGCAAGATGGAAAGCGAGGGTGAAATGCCGCAAAGGAAACTAGCCACGGTGAACAGGACAATGCAGGAGAGGAAAAAGCGCTTGCGGCCGATAACGGTCGACGCCCAGGCCCCCAAGGGAAGAACGATGGCGTTGGATACGAGATAGCTGGTAAGAACCCAAGTCCCTTCGTCCGTACTGGCGCCCAAATTACCGGAGATGTGAGGCAACGCGACGTTTGCGACCGAGGTATCCAGAACCTCCATAAAAGCGGCGAGCGCCACCGTCCCCGCAATCAGCCACGGATTAACCTTGGGTTTCCAATTTTGGTCGGCCGACGCTGTAGCCATTCTGTCCTCAGAATTTGGCAGCGAAAACTTTGAATTAACCAGTATAGGCCGAGGGCAGAATGCGAACTGTGCAATAGGGAACAAGTCTGAATTGCCGCTGTAGGGCAAGAGCTTGAGAGGCAAGCTGAGAACTATGATTGCGTGGACACGCACGGAGCCTCAGCCACATCCACGCGCCGGATAAACTCGCGAACCGGAGAAGTGAAGTGCTACTTCATATGGACGGTAATCCGACTTACCAGGCAAATGGAATTGAATCGGTAAACACAAGCGCGTTTGTCGGTACCGATTCGCTTCCCGCTATCGCATTCGTAGTAGGCGAATACAGTCGACGGGTTACACTGCTCGCCAATGCTCCACAGTTGGGACAACTTCTTTATTATGGCCGGGACCGCAGCCGCGACTCTAATCGGGTTGCTGTTCGTTGCCGTCACGGTAGGCACCGGCTTCTCGAAGTCGAAAATAGTGCACGGCACCCGCAGCTTCTTGACGCCTACGCTCGTACGTTTCGGTGGCGTGTTATTCCTCTCCTTGGCCGTGCTGGCACCATGGCCATCGGCGCGACCAATCGGGATTATTCTCATCCTGGGCGCACTCGCGGGCATTGCCTATCAAATTAAAGTAGCCATCATGCGGCGCAAAGTCGGGTTTGTTTTGCTCGATTGGCACGACTGGATTCCGTACGTAGGGGTTCCGGCGCTCGGTAGTGGAAGCTTGATCGTGGGCGCGGTCGGATTGCTTTCAGAGAGATCCTTCGCACCCTATGCTATCGCAGCCGCGACTGCGCTCCTGCTGTTTTCTGGTATCTACGGTGCTTGGGATCTCACGTTGTGGATGATCAAGAACCGGGAGAAGACTTAGCGACGCGATGACTCACACCGGACATGTGGAAGGAACTAAGAAAGGACGTGTCCCGTAACGCGACTTATCAGGAGTCAGCCTCCGGGGCGGGGACGATTTCCTAATAAGCGGTGTACAATCCGTGCCTGCTGTCCTGTAAATCGAGTCTCAGAACACATAGATGAAGAGAATTCTGGCAGTCGCTGGCATCGGCGGTGGTTTGTACGCGATCATCTGCGGCGCGCTGTTCACGGCAATGTTGCAATCGCCGGATATTTTCGCGCGCACCATGAGGCATGTACCGTGGCCGGTTTTTGTAGTGCTGCCTTTCAAATCACTCTGGATAAACGCTCGAAGTGGTCATGTGAACGTCGGCGATTTGGCACCTGATTTTTCTCTAGAGAGTGCGGACCACAGGAGTCATTTTCGATTATCCTCCTTACGAGGACAGAAGCCCGTCGTACTCATCTTCGGCAGCTACACTTGACCGCCATTTCGGCGGGAGGTTCCCGCCTTAAATGAGCTGTACGAGCAATACAAAGATCAGGCAGCCTTCTACGTGGTTTACATTCGCGAGGCACACACCAGCGATCTGTGGCAGGATCCGGACAATCTGAAGGATCACATTGTCTTTGCGAGTCCGAAGAGTTTCGCGGAGCGCAGCGAGATCGGGCAAGTGTGTCTAGTGAAACTCGGAATCAAAATTCCCGCCGTAATCGACGGTTTCGACAACGCTACCGAGCGAGCGTATACGGGATGGCCGGATCGACTCTATGTAATCGACCAGGACGGCCGAGTAAGTTACAAGTCAAGTCCCGGCCCGTTCGGTTTTCATCCGAAGGGCGTCGCGGAGACTTTGCAAAGACTAGTACCTGGCGCGAAACAGTTGCCAAGCGGCGGATAGTCGTCCGGTAGCTCAACTCCTGGTTGATGGGCACTAGGAAAAGGTTTCCATCTTTACCTCCCCTCTTGCAGGGAATTGTAGGTCTTTACGTTTGGCGACTTCTGTACGCTTTTGCATACCTTGTAAAGTTCGTGAGAGGACGGATTCTATACAAACATCTATCCATACGGTGGATCACTGAAGGGACGGGGAACGCTCAAAATCGCTTCACGCATCCGTCAGGTTGCGAGCACACTGATAGAGGTGCACAACATTGCTTGGGACGAACCTTGCGCTACGGCGACCCAATGTCGCGGGGCTATCATGTTCGCGGGATTCTTGCGGCCCGTTTTGACGTCAGAGCGAATCAGGGGCGTAGTCCGGATCATGCGTGGAAGGGCCGCGGTGACTGCCGGTTTTTGAACGTGTACACGGTTTTTCATTTTCGACCTGCCCTGGACCCGCTGTGAGTTTCTTGGTTTCGCGCTCAACATGTTCGCTGTCATTCATCAATTAATCGGGTGGTCCGGAGCAACGACGTATTCTTCGACAGCCAGAATCAATTCCTTCCGCAGGTTCATTTCCCATCCAGGGCCGATGCGGACGCACACTTCAGCCACGGATTCACCGACGATGCTGCAAGGCATGGGGATCTGGCACTGTCGGATTGCAACGAGCAAAACCACCGATTTACCGAACCAAGCGGAATATATGGACGAATAATCTTTAGTTCCCTCAGTGATCATGTTGGTCCACCGTTGCCCTTCGGTTAATCCCTAGAATCGACCAAGTTAGACGACAACTCTTGGAACCTGGCGGCAAGGGCAGCTTCCAAGCGGTCAAACTGCAAAGGCCCGCAGGGACCACCGTGTGCAGTCACTCCAAAAGGACATGCCGCCGCGTGTTCCATCGGATCGAGGCACAAGAATAACGATACACGGGAACGGTTTCTGTTCACTTTTGTACAGTTACAAAGTGGAACGAAAACGAACTTTAAGATGCCATGCTCTTGCTTGTGGCATCGAAGACGTAAGCCATGTTCTCCTATTTCGAGACTGTGCAAAATGAGGCATCATCGTCTCCATCTCGATGCCATGATAAGTCCATGCTGAATAAGAAAGACAGGAAACGAGACAACTCAACACGTGCCAGCGTCCAGAAGGAAATGGCGAAGCCGCGTACAGCTAGGTCCGCACGCATAACGGAACTGAACCTAGATACTGCGCGAATTCCAGAAAAGCCAAGTACCACCATTCCCGGAACGGTCAACAAAATTATTCCGTCTCTGCGTCCGAGCCAACCGGAGAAAGCGCAGATCGCTGTTGACGGGACTGACCGGCGGCATCGGCATCTCCGTATTGAAAATACGTTGACTGATGAACATGGCGATGACGTCAGGCTCAAAAAGGGTGCTCGCGTTGAGGTTACCGTCGCCAAGACCTGAACCGCTTTAATTAACGGCTGCGCAGATTTGATCCCCTTCCCGCCTTACCCTTCCTAGGCCCGAGGAGCAGTATGGCTACACCGGAGCGGCGACACATACCGGATTTCAAAGGTACAAACTTCGCTGTATTTTCGTCGGATTAAGCCAAAGAGAGGACGGTTAGTCGTGCAGGACAACGCTCAGAAGCGAAGTGTCAATGTAGAGCCCGCCATTGTATTTGATGAAGCCCAGTTTTCTGAATTTGTTCATGAAGAAATTCACGCGTGAGCGGGTTGTGCCGACCATTTCGGCGAGCATCTCTTGCGTGATTTTGGGAACCATCT
>JBEKHS010000060.1:0-3359 GCA_050012155.1 Candidatus Sulfotelmatobacter sp.
TATTTTTGTAACGGCTAGTATTAAGAATCCTCGGGCTTCTTCGGCTGTCTATCGTTGGAATGCAATTCGGAGACTGACAGGGGCAGAGTAATGCAACCAAAATTTTCTGTTCAAGAAGGTTCTACCCTGAAGACTGCATGGCGGCGAACATTCCACCATAGGAACGTCAGTGGTTATGCGAGATCGCGAGTTTCGCCAAGTGGAACTCAATCTTGAGCGCGCGGTGTCAAAACTCAAGAAAACCGAAGATAGCAAAAGGCTGCCGCGGTTGGAATCATTGCCTCGCTTTCCTACGTCCATCCGTTCCTTTTTTCCGTGTTACTACTCGTTATATAAGTGAGTCAACGCAGCAAGGTAAGGAAGCCGCAGGCAAGGGTCTGAGGTCGCTAAAGCTCCGAGCTCAAGCGAACGACTATCTCGTGTTTCCGTAGTTAGTAGACAGTGCTTGCAGTTATTTGTTGAATGTAACTGGAATGGCGGAGCTGTAACTAAGGAGCGAAGCGTGCCGCAAAACACATACTTAGAGCGCGAAACCTCAGGTGAAATCGTAACATCCGGGAGAGTAACTCCGGGTGACCTTCTGGTGCCCGCGGAGGACGACTTAGCGGCCCTAGGGTGGTACGCCCTGTCGGTTCGAGTGCGGTACGAGAAACTGGTCGCGCGTCATCTGGCCTATGAGGGAGTCAAGTACTTTCTTCCTCTCTACCGCAGCGTGCGTCGCTGGAAGGATCGCCGCAAGGAACTGGACTTGGCCCTATTTCCCGGCTATGTCTTCGTGAGCCTGAAAGTGGGCGACCGATCGCGCGTTCTGCGGGCGCCGGGCGTCCTGCAATTCGTCACTTTTCAGAGTCGGCCCGCGGCCGTGCCGGGTTCCGATATCCGGGCGCTGCAATCAAGTTTCGCCGCCGGCCTGCGTCCGCAACCGCATCCCTATCTCTGCCAGGGACACCGAGTGCGCGTAAAGCGCGGCGTCCTTGCGGGCACGGAAGGAATCATGATCCGCCGCAAAGAAGGCTTCCGCCTGGTGCTTTCGATCGATCTGATCATGCGGTCGGTGATGCTCGAAGTGGACGAAGCCGACGTGGAACCGATCTGATTTCCTCTCACTCCGAACGACCTGAGCTCTCGACGTTTGGCAACCCGACTCCACGACCACTCCGAGTGGAGCGCTATCCCGCATGGTTGAGTAGAAAATGTTTGAGCTGAAAATGTTTGACCACAACAACATGTTCCACAAAACTCTCTCCGACAATAAAACACGCTTCGACCGGAAGACCATTCTTCGGCGCAAACCATGCACGCACAGTTTTGCGTTTGTGGTTTTGCTGGGCTTGCTGTGCGCCGCGGCCTATGCCCAACCTCGGTCTCAGCCGGAAATGGCGCAAAGCTCCTCGACGGAAACTGCTTCCCGCGTGTCTCGCCGCCCGCCCGATATCATCTCCGACAATCTTGACAAGGCAGCGGCTTCCGCCGATCAGATCCTCGAAATTGTGAATAAAGAGGCGGGCCTGATGGTGGAATTCAAGCGCCTTCTGGCGCGCGAGGCCGGAGTGGGCGGCCAGATCGTCGAAGAGTCCGACCTGTCGGATGATGCGGTGGAGGAGCGCCTGCGCTCCGACTTGCGCGCCCGGGTGCTGGCTACGCGACTGCTGCAGCGCTATGGCTATCTCGTGCCGCGATTGAACCCGGACTCCGACCTAGAAGCCGAGCAAAAGCTGGTACGGCAGGAGCGGGCGCAGATGCTGGCGCGCGCCGCCGAGCGCCGCGACTCTCGAACCGAAGATTCCAGGCCCGGCCGGAACGCTGCCTGCGATTTGGATAGTGTCGCGGAGTGTGCATCCGCGTCCGCGCTGCCCGAGCATTCTGAAAGCCGGACCCTGGTCCCTCTTGCACCAAGACCAGAATCGGGTTCCGGACCCGTGCAGCGGACCGAAGATAATTCGCCCAGTCTAATGGGGTCTCCGGAAGGCACGGGAAGTTCGCCGGAGCAGCGTCCAGAATATCCCTCCTCGCGCTCGACTCCCGGAACCGTGCTGGCGGCGCAGGTGGATGCGAATCCCGCGATGAGCCGGACCTCGCCGCGGGGCCGTTACGGTGCCGGGGAGAGTTACTCCTCTCCGCCGGGCACCCCAGCCGATGCGGCATCGCTCTCGGACTTTGATCCATTCTCGAGCACCGCTGGGATATCGCGGACGGCGAAGCGTCCGGAAAGGCATCCCCCGGGGGGCGATTCCGGCCCGGAAAATATGCAGGGCAATATCCGAGACGAGCAAGGACGCATGGTGCGCCAGCCGAATCCCTATGCCGAGGTGCCCTCCCTGTATGACCTTTACGTGCAGGCGAGGACAAGCGATCGGCCGCTCGAGCGCTTCGGTCTCGAGATCTTCCGCAAAGAGGCGGCGAACCCGGATTACATTCCCATGGACCTTCCGGTCGGACCGAGCTATGTGGTCGGCCCCGGTGACAGTCTCTCGATCGACCTCTGGGGCGGGGCCTCGCAGCGGTTGCTCCGTACGGTCGACCGCGAGGGGCGCGTGGCGCTGCCGGAAGCGGGGCCAGTCCTGGTTTCGGGACGCACCCTTGGGGATGTGCAGGAAATCGTGCAACGCACTCTTCGCAGGCAGTTCCGCGATGTTTCGGCCGATGTGGCACTGTTGCGGCTGCGTTCGGTGCGGATGTATGTGGTCGGCGAGGTCCGGGCGCCGGGCGCCTATGACGTCAGTTCGCTTTCGACGCCCTTGAATGCGCTCTTTGTCGCCGGCGGAGTGACGGCACAAGGTTCGCTGCGCCGATTGCAACACTATCGCGGCAAACAGATGATCGAAGAAGTTGACGCCTACGACCTGCTGCTCCACGGCATTCGCGGCGATCTGGCGCGTATCGAGAATGGCGACTCGCTGCTGGTCCCGGCGCTCGGCGCGGTAGTGAAGGTTGAAGGCATGGTGCGGCGGCCGGCCATATACGAACTGCGCGAGGAAAAAACGCTCCTGGACGTGCTCGACTTGGCGGGGGGGATCCTGCCCGCGGCCGCGTTGCGGCACATCGAGGTCGAGCGCCTGGTGGCGCACGAAAAGCGCACCATGTTGAGTGTCGAAATCGGCGACGCGAGCGACTCTGAAGCGGTGCGCGCCGAGATGAGAGGCTTCGCGGTGCAGGATGGCGACGAGATCCACATCTTCCCGATTGCGCCCTATAACTCGGAGTCGATCTACTTGATCGGGCATGTCCTGCGCCCCGGAAAATATTCGTATAAGCCCGCGATGACACTCTCGGACCTGCTGACGTCGTACGCCGATCTCCTGCCGGAGCCCTCGACCCGCTATGCCGAGATCATCCGCCTGCAGCCGCCCGACTACCGT